>CAZRVS010000002.1:0-668596 GCA_964603675.1 uncultured Candidatus Bathyarchaeia archaeon | reverse complement strand
TAAATCACACAGAGTAGAACTGGAACAAAAAACCCCTATATTCTCTTCAGTCCCTCCCTGCAATTTCGCTAAAAACAAACTTTGGTCATCAACACACAAGTACAGCAAAGGCGAACCAACATCAACGTGCTTGATTTTGCATATGTAACTGAGTTCCCGTACTAAGCCACCATTATGTGAGCTAACCTGAGTTCCTACCTGAACATTCACTCCATTCTCAACAAGCCTGTCAAACAATTTGTCGAAAGTTTTGAAAAGCCATATGAAGTCATCTTCCGTGGTTAGAACATCAACGCTTTTCTTGGCATGAGACAGCATCGCCCTCATTTTTTTAAGCATCTCAGACCGACCCTCAACAATCCACACCTCTTCCCTCCGAGGCTCAAAAGACGACGCCGATTTCTCATAAGCTTCTTCAAGCAAAGACACGACCTTATCGGACTCAACCAACGAAATTACTCTGTTAGAAGTCTCCTCTTTATAATGTGACAGATATTGTTCAAAGGCTTCAGCAGGAGACGCAGAAGCAAATTTTCGAGGATCCTCTGGCAACTCAAACACCAAACCTCTTTCCATCAACTTCTTCAACGTGGCATAAACCTTCGTCCTAGGCACTCCGCACCTGCTGCTTAGCTTCCTAGCCTCCGAAGTGCCTTCCGTAACCAGAGACACATAAACCATAGCCTCATATTTCGACAACCCAAGATGCCGCCAAACCTTCTGATACACAGGCGTGGTGGATTCCACTATTTTCCCTCACCGTTAACTAGATAAGTTCTGTTTCAACTCTGCCAACTATAACAATTATGAAATCACAATATGAATCAATAGTATTCTAAATTCAGATTCAGAATACAAAAATTATAAATGCATACATGCCGTGTGCACAATCATGCAAAAATAGTTTCGCTCTTTCTCTCATCTACTTGCCACAGCAAAATCACGTCTTACCGAGGAATTATGTGCCCATGCTTCTGTATGATGTTTTCTCCGATCGCCTGTTGCATCTTTTTATTCACGCGATGGATCACACGAGAGATGCCTCGATGGTCAATGTCTAGTTGAGCGGCTAGTTCGCCTGAGTCAACTACCACCTCTTGAAAGGGGTAGTAGTTGACCTTCAACCCTACTACGTCACATAGTCAAGTCTCCTCAGATAATACTTCCCACAAAATCCACTCTTCAAAAGCTCAAAGGCTACGTCTCTACATAAAAGAGCTACTCTTCAGAGAGTTCAGTAAGAAAATATTATTTTTTGTGGCGGACGGTTTCTATGAAGACGGCTATACTTGTGGCTGCGGCGATGAGGCTGATAAATGCCGATGAAGTCACCCACGGTAAAGCTGAGGCCGCCTGACTGAAAGAGCGTTTTGTCTTGGTCGATGACGCTGTAGCGAACGTCTGGAACCGGAAAGAATGCTACGAATATAGTACTCACGATGGCGATGGGTGTTAGTGCGAGTTTGCGGTTGCGGTTTATCTTCATTTTCTTGTTCAAAGTTCTTGCGCTACAGAAGAAAAAGCGGCTATGTCAATAGCCTGATGAGATTCCATTAATGTCTTCCACTCAGTTTCTTCTTATTGGGATAGTCGATGTATAAAAAAGCCATTACTTAGAACAGGTTCCTGTAATGGAAATATCTCTAACCAAGTGACCATTCTTTTTCGGCTTCCCAGTTGACATGCAAACACGCTTCAGCTTTTGATTAGTTTTCATTAGCTCAATGATGTAAAAGCTCCCAGCACGCTTAGAACAGAAAACTCTGGCGCCTTCTTGATAAATTCATCCAAGTCTATTTTATCCAACACCATTGCGAGGTAGGCTCTAAAGGTCAATTGGTAGAGTCCAGCTACAAAACCAGTCTTCGTTTTTCTTTCTCCGAACTTTTTGATATAGCCTTGTTCTGCCAATGCTCTGATGCGTCGGTTTACTATATGATAGCGGACATAAGAGAAATCCCTTTGGTCTCTCAACATACGCCAGACCTCGTATATGGTTTGCGGGCTTTGTATGGCAAGGATTGAAAAAATAGCGTTGTTAAGTCTCGCTTCCCGTCCTTTAAATACGGAGATCCTCGCCATTTTGCCATCGTGTTCTTATGTTAGCTTTAGACGTGGACTAAAAGGTTAGATGTGTCGAGCGGATAAGAGGGAGACCCTCTCTTCTCAATGGTTTTGGATATGTCCGTTTTTGGATACTGTCCTTTGGAAGCCTCTGTAAAGGATAGTGTCCTTTGCGAATGGCAGAAAATTCTTGTGGTTTTCTGGCGATTCTCTAGTGAGGTTTGGTTTGATGGTGGAGTTTGTCATTCGTGTCAACCAGCAGAGGACGGCGTACATTCCTAAAGAAGTCATAGAAATTCTTGGCTACGAGTGGTTGCTAGTGCCAAACGCGAAGGCGGCAGTTGTCTATCCAAGGACATGCGACTTGAAGACGGCGATAAAGAGCGTTCTGGTCATTATGAAGGGCTTGAAGCTCATGTTATCGGCTCGAGAAGGGAGAGGAGAAAACCATGACGCCTAAGGGCTTTAGAGTTTGGTGTAAAAACATTGTCAAAAGTAAAATTTTACAACTGTAGTGTTCGCACCCGGCTTATTCCGATCCTAAAGCGAATTGACGATAACTATCCTACAAAGGTGGCTAGGCTTCTTGGAATGAGCCGCCAGCATGTTCATTACTACTTGAAAAAGTTGGAGAAGGCGGGTTTAGTGAAGCGTGTTGGGCCTAGGTGGCCGGCTTTCTACGAGACGACTGAGAGATGTAAAAAGTTTCTCACTGGGTGTGAGGGCTTAGCGCCTGGTTTTGTGTTTAGGTTGCATAATTGTGTTTTTAAGTATCCGATTTTGGAGGGTCCGTTAGATCCAGTTGATTGGCGCAGAGTAGAGAAGATGAATTGGAGTGCATTGATTGGTTCTGAGTTGGGGTTGACTGTTGAGCAGACTACGCGGCATATTCTGGTTTATTGTGATGTGATTGTGGGGCGCGATCCCAGTGAGCTTTTGTTGTTGGCTAAGGATGAGGCTGATCGGGTTGCAGCTCACCTGCGGTTAAAGTATGGTGTGCGGTTAGGCGATGGGAGATTAGCCCGTAAGATTCATTTGGGCGTGTACGATCCGGTTGCCGCTTTGGTTTCTCGGTATTGGCAGATTAGCGATGACGTGGCGAAAATCGATGAGTCAGAGACTTTCGGAGAGATCGACTGGCTCTCTTCTGAAGCTGCCAAGGAGTATTTGCTAATGCCTGGGAACGTTAAGCGGCTTGTTCAGATTCAGGAGAGATTTGCCGAGGCTATGCATGAGCATTTGCAGTTAATCGATTCTCTTCAGGCTGTAACGGAGCAGATGAGCAAGCTTATCGAGGAGTTAAGGTCAGGTGTGAAAAATTCTGGGAGGTGAATGAGGGTTGAAGATTGAGCGGATTGTAGTTGGGAAGGGCAAGTCTGTGCCCGTTGACGGTCTTGGTGGTGAATGGAGCAAGGTTTACTATCAGCTGGAGGCTGTGCCCGCTGAAGGCGAGGACGTTCAAGCAACCAAGTTGAGTCTTGAGGGCATTTTGGACCAGTGGCTTTCTGTTGAGGCGAAGCCTGAAGCGGAAATTCCCAAGCTGGATTTGGCTGAGTTGGATGGTTTGCCTTGGACTAGTTACAAGACGAAGGAGCCCGCGAAAGAAGGGGAGGCTGGCTGGATTTTCGCTAACACTAAGGGCGCTGAGGAATTGGCGAAGGCTATGCAGAAGAGCGAGGGCAAGCTGGAGCTGGGAGCCTACGAGTATCGCTTCTCTGGGAAGGAGAAGCAGTTTATCACGCGTAAGCCGGTGAAGAAATGAGCGAAGTTTTGACGGTGAATCTCAGGCTGGAGCAGTTGGAGACGGATGTTTTCTCGCCTAGGAAAGCGTTCAGTGAGGGCTATGTTGAGGAGTTGGCTGAGAGCATTGAGCGGGAAGGACAGCTTAAGCCCATCATTGTTAGAGTGCATCCGAAGAAGCCGAATGTCTACCAGGTAATTGATGGAGAGCATAGGATTCGGGCTTTGAGGAAGCTTGGTCATGGAGTGGTTAGGGCTGAGGTTAGACGGCTCAGCGATGAAGAGGCGTTTTTGTTGGCTATGCGGGTTAATGAGATGCATGGCAAGCGTTTGGAAGAGCTTGAAGAGGGCTTGCACATTAAGAAAATGATGGAGCAGTTTGGCTATACTCAAACAGATGTTGCGGAGAGGTTTAAGAAGACCCAGGCATGGGTTAGCTATCGCCTGGCGCTTGTGGAGAGGCTTGCTTCTGAAACTCGTGAAGCTCTTATAACACGTGTTATAGAAACGGCTCATGCCCGAGAGATTGCGGAGCTTCCAAAGGAAGACCAGCCTGCCGTCGTCTCAAAAGTTGCTAAGGATAAGCTGAGCTTCAAGAAGACGGAGGCACTGGTTCACGCTATAAAGGATAATCCAGAGAGTAAAGAGGAAATTTTGGCTAAGCCCGTGGAGATTGTTGCGCCTCTTCCTGAGGATCTGCAAAGGTTTGTTGAGAAGCATGGCGCTGAGCAGCCGAAGTTTTCAGAATGGGCTTGTATGGTCTGCGGTGCGGAGTACGTGGTTAACTGGGTTTGGTGTGAAATTAGGTTCAAGCCCAAAGAGGGAGAGAGTGAGAGTGGACTATAGGGTTGTGGTTGAAGCTTTGAGCAGAATTCGCATCGACTGCGACTCTGTAGAGCTTTGGAGGCTTCATGGTTATCGGTTTAACAAGGCTTGGGAGACTTTGAAGGAAGATAGGGTGAAGAAGTACGTGTTTACGCCCAGCGGGCGAATAGTGTGGATCGTGGTTGGCAGAGACCGTGAATACCTCATTTACCATGTGGTTGGCTATTGTTCTTGTGATGATTTCTACTTCAGCGTCATTGACGGAAAGGTTCCGCTTTGTCATCATCTTATCGCTAGGAAGTTGGCTGAGGTTCTGGGACGCTTTGAAGTGGTAAAGCAAAGTGATGAGCTTTACAGTTCGCATTTGAAGGAGTGGATGAGTGTTGAGACAGAACGAGAGGAGGTTTTGCTGTGAGCAGTGAAGAAAAGCCGTCGCCACTATGCCCTATACGTCGGGCTACGTGCATCCGCGATGTGTGTGCTTGGTGGATCAAGGAGTCGCAGAGCTGCGTGGTTGTCGACTTCGCCATCAGCTTGAGGTCTAAGGCTTTGAAGGTGAGGCTAGAATGAGCGCTGTTATTTCGCCAGCCGTCATTGAAGGCAATGGAGATTTAGAGCTTGATGTGCATGACTATATGATTAGTCAGCCCTTGGCCATCATTGGGATTCGATGGATTGGCAAGAGCTACGAAGCTGGGAAGATGTGTGAGCAGCTTTGCGAGGTTAAGCAGCCTTTTGTTGTGATTGACCCTGAGGGCGAGTATTGGACTCTAAAAGAGCGATATCCAGTTATTGTTGCTGCTGTTGGCAAGCCCGTGGGACGCCCTAAGGGCTACAAGGCTGATTTGATAGTGACAGCTGAAACTGCTGCAACCTTGGCTAGGCGCATTGCAGAGAAGGGATACTCTGTTGTTTTGGATTCAAGAAACGCTACTATGGCGGATCAGTATGCCGTTTTGGGGAATTTTCTTGAGGCCTTATACGAGGCTGAGGCAGAATACAATCGTCCTCTAGTAGTGTTTATGGAAGAGGCACATGTCTTGATACCAGAAATAGGCAGAGTTAGGCTGCCAGGTATCAAGAAGCTGCAGGACAAGGTGATTTATTGGGCTTGGGAGGTTGCGGCTCGAGGTCGTCACCGTGGTATAGGCTATGTGTGTATTGCTAGGCGTGCGGCTGAAGTTGCGAAGGCTGTGTTAAGCCAGTGTCCCACTAGGTTCATTTTCAAGCTTGTGGACCCGGCTGATCTATCTTGGTTGCGAGAAAGTGGCTTCACGAAGGAAGAGATTGATGAGATTCAGAAGTTGCCTAAAGGAACCGCCTTCGTGAGAGGTCTGACGGCAGAGCATATTAAGGTACGTAGTAAAGAGCGAGTTTGCACTCATGGCGGTAAGACGCCTATTGCGAAGGCTGTGGAAACGCCTGAGCTGGAGCATGCCATAGCCGACCTGTCCAAGATTGTTAAGGCTCCTGCACCAGCGCCTGCAGCGGTTCCTGAGGAGATAGTGAAAAGGATTGAAGTTCTAGAGGCTGACAGAAAACAACTTCTCAGCAAAGTACAGTCTTTGGAGTCACGTCTTTCTGAGGCTTCGGCTGGCAAGGAAGCTTTGGGATTGGAGGCTGAACGTTTGCGGGCTAGAGTTAAGGAGTTAGAATCTCAGGTTCTCACGGCTGACGAGAAGCCCAAGCTGCTAGGCAAGATTCAGGCTTTAGAGAATCAGGTAAGCGACCTTGAAGGACGATTGACAGAGACTCAGAAGATAGCTGGGGAATTCGAGGAGAAGTTTGAGCGTATTCGACAGTTGTGGGGTGACTGGGCTGATTTGATTGTGGAGACGGCTGACCATTTGGATTTGGAGTTGATTCCGAAGGATGTTAAGGCTTTGCAGGAGGAGCGTGACCGTTACAAGGCTGAGTTGGAGACTTATAGGCGTGAGGATGAGTTGCGGAAGGAGCTTTTTCAACAGACGCTTGGTGATGCGAACATTAAGAGTTGGATTCGGGATGCTGAGGTGTTTCTGCAGGGTTTGAAGAGGCGTGGGCAAGCTGGAAATGCTGTTTTGAAGGCTTGTTTGCGTATGGATTCTGAGGTGACTTTTCTGCCTGAGGAGATTCAGACGGGTTATACTCAGAGCACGAATGCGACGTACATGAAGACGTTGGAGGCGAAGGGTTTGTTGTGGGAAGCCAGCAAGAAGGGAAGGAAAGCCTTCAGAAATCGTTTTCCGTATTGGGTTGCAGAGAACATTCGGAAGATTCGTCCTAACGCGCCTGACGGAGCCATAGACGAGATTGTGGATAGGCTGAAACGAAGCGTCATAGGAGGATAAGGGAGGCGCTTCTAGGAAGTTTGGTGATGCACAGAATGAAGGCTCGAGCTAAAGGGTTTCTGGAGGAGCTGATATTTCGCCTTTGTTGGTTGAAAGGAGCCGAAATTTATCCGTTACGAGCGTCCGTTTTGTACGTCGCAGCCCTAGGTAGTTCAGGGTGCGAAATGTGTGTCGTGTTCATGTTGGCGAGGAAGTAAACGTGCAGAGTGTGCATGAAAACTCTGGTAAAGCTGCACAGAAGGGTTCTGGAAGGCGTAGGAGTAGGGCTGAGAAGGTTGGCCGCTTAAAGTATATTATTGAGTTGTTGAAGCGTTTGGAACGGGAAATAGGTGAAATTGACGTTAGAACGCGGATTTTGATGGCTGGTTTACGAGAGTGGATAAGTTTTAAGCCAAGCTATATCCAGAAAGTCGCATGTGAAGATGAGGTGGACGTTGAAATTATTACGTGCCTAATACAGAAGGGCGTAGGGGGTTTATTGCCTTCAGCTATAGCTGCAGAGTTAGGTGAACACGGCTTGAAAAGGTGGGATGTTACTCGTAGGATTCAGCGAATGAACAAGAAACTGATGAAGGAGCTTGGTCAAAAAATAGCTGAAAAGAGAGGGCATCAATGGGCGGCAACAAGTTTTTTGATAGATATTTGGGAATAGAAAACATGTAGGCACTCAAATTCCGTGACAGATCCAAACGCTAAGCTGTGCTGGCTTAAGTACGTGGCCCTCTTAAGTTAGCTTTGTGGTTAATAGAAGAGTTCTAAGCATAGGGTCGTCTACTCTGTGGACTTCGGTGACTCTTTTTGGTTCAGGTCGAAGAGAGGCAAACTTAACCCCATAAGCACTTAACTCCCTCAGGTAATGAACCTAATGCATAAGCCAAACAACGAAAACAACATAAAATAAGATGAAACAATTCTTTTTCCTTTGTTGCAGATTTTAGTCCTGCTGTTGCGTCTAAACTCTGAAATGGTAAGGCAGACGTTATGGCTCTATAAACGTCATGGGCTTCTGAATCAGATTTCGAGTAAGCGTGGTTATCAATCTTGACTGCACGTTCATACATGTTAAATATATTGGTCAATTAAACAAGCATCTAAAACTGCGTATGGGTTGTTATGCATGTCTAGTCAGCAATCAACAGTTCATGGCTCCCGGAAAAAATTGGATCCTATGGATATTGGAAGTTTGTGGCATGGAATTTTGTTTGCGTATCAGAAGAGTGTGAAAGAGGTTTTAGGCAGTGGCGCTGCAATTTTCGTGCACCCAGTATTGGATGTAATCCAAAGAATCGAGAAGAAAACAGGGGTCAACCTGATCAGAGGAAGCGATATAGATGAGGTTTTCGAAAACCTCTCCGAGATTATGCCAACTTCAGGAGTCGTCCGTGGGTTTCGATTTGAGAAGCTTGGTCCTAACAGGTACATTCTGCATGTTGAGGGGTGTTTCTACGCACCGCACATTCATGAAGAGTTAAAACCCACCGATGTGGTATGTCCATACGCTTTAATAGCGCGCGCGCTTCTTTTGGCTAGCTCTTTGTCCCCCAGTGTGTCTTCTATCCATTTCTGGAAGTCGCCTCTCTGAAAATGAAAGTTCACTGAGTCTGCAGCAACGACTTGGAGTTTCTTTTCGAAGGCGTCTAGGGTTGTGGCGGTTTTCCCCGTGAAGTAGCCTAAACCTGTATAGAAATGGAATCCTTTTTCGTATGGCACAGTTCTTAGAATTTCCGAGATTTTTTTGTGATGCTGAAGTCGTTTACTTTCTGGCGTTCTATGAGTATGAGTTGACATAACTTACACATAGTAATTATTCTCATCGTCTCTCATATATTGTTGGTTAGTGAGCTCCTTTTAGTTGTCTGTCTAGCAGAATGAGATGGCTAAGACGTCTTCTTTGCTCCAAACCAGTTTTGTCTTGCAGGTGTGATTGGTGCAGACAGCCGCGTTGTTCACCAGCTTTGAGGAGCAGAAGATGGATAAGTTCATGGAGACGCCGGTGTCGACGATGGCTTTGCATTCTGGGCACTTAATCAGAAGGCGAGGCATTTTTTCACCTCTCTTAGTTATTCTTTGCCTAGCTAATAAACAATTGCGCCAGAGTAAAAAATGCTTTTGGAAGTGTCTGCATAAGCCTGTGGGCGTCATTAAAGTGCGAAATACGCGCTATTGTTGCCTTTTTTAGATTTGGCGATGATTCTAACCTATTTAAGAGGAATGGCGTATTGCTTAACGAGATTTGGGTTGTTGGATTAAAATTTAATTTTAGAGAAAAAATCGACTAGTGCTTTCGCTTTGAAGTCTTTCATGTTGAGGCTGTAGAGAGGAACTTCTCCGTAAATCATTCTGGAAACCAGTCCTGCTTCTGTCAAGTTACGGAGGTGACGTGACACCGCGCTTCTTCCAAGTCCCGTACGTTTACATATTTTGTACACAGTCAGTTCCTTGTCCGATTTCCATAAAGTCAACAGAATCTTCAGTCGGGACGGGTTTCCAAAAGCCTCAATGAAAAGCTTCTTTTCCTCATCCAGTCTAAGCATCAAACTCTCTCCTCTTCAAAAGATCAACCAGAAACTTCTCTAAAACTTCTGCTTTGACACCGTTAAGCCCCGGTTCAGACTTCTCGTTCAGAGTAATCAGACCAGCAGCCTTCAACTGTTTAACCAACGCGTGAAGCATAACCCTCCCCACAGGTTCCACGTCATATTCCTCACAGACCACATGATAGGAAGTTTCAACCTCCTCCAAAGGAAGAAAGATGGCTTCCTTCTCGCTTTTAAGATGGCGAGCAAGCGCCAGAAGCACAAGCTGTTCCTCATCCGTCAGCATCGTCACATCCTCATCGCTCACTCTCGGGTCCGTCTTCTCCTGGGCTTCCCTAACATGCTCAGGCAAAACAGCTGACTGCTCATCTCTATCCGCAGCAAAACCAGCCGACAACAAAAGCAACAAAGCATACCTCGCATCCCCATTACCATATTTAGCCGTGTTTCTGGCAATAAACGTTATAATTTCATCTGAAACAGCATTCTCCCGAAAAGCCTCCTTTACACGCTCCTTCAAAATGTCCAGAAGCTGATCCTCCAAATATGGCGGAAACTCCAGTCTTTCCTGCGGTCTAAACCTGCTTAGGGTTTCCTGACTCATATCCTTCATAAACGAATGGTTACGGGCTATAAACATGAAGTTAATTCTCTGAGGAACATTCGTTATGGCGTCAGTCAGCCTAGTCAACTCATAAACTATGTCTTCACCAGTCCGCCTCAAGTAGTAGTCGATTTCGTCCAAGGTGAGAATGAGAAACTTGTTATGCTCGTTCAAGTAATCCCACAAAGCATGCAGCAACTCGATAGGGCCGTAGCCCCTCAAAGGAAGAGTAGGCGCAGCCTGACGAATAATACTCTGAACTAAGCCGAACTTTCCGCTCGTTGCGCGACAGTTTATGTGAGCGTAAATGAGGGCTATTCCTCGATTCTTAGCAATTCTCTCTAGGGCAACGCCAACATTCTTCGCCGTGGCTGTCTTGCCCGTACCACTTTCACCAGTTACCAAAATCCGCTCACTCAGCATGCCTGGCTGGTCGATGGCTATTTTAAAAAACTTCACAAGCTTCTCAAGGTACTCTTCCCGATGCGGCAGACGAGAAGGCACATACTCAAAATCCAGCTTATGGATACCGTTTCTTTTGAAGACAGAGGTCTGTTTAAACATGATGCGCTCCTCTCCTCACAATTTAGCGCGTTCCGTAAACTGTAGTATTCGCCTAATTCTCTTAAGAGTTTCACATTTTTCTCAATATTAAAATTAGGTATCAAAACCGAACAACAGAGAGAGACCAGAGTAAAAGTGAAAAGTCAAAACACTACAACAGATTCACGCATTCTATAGCAGCTGCCACTCGCAAGCCACTTATAAATACCTTGCGACAAAACTCGCAGCAACATCATGAAAACCTCAACAAAGAAATAAAAGGAAGCTTCACATCGTCCGTTTAGTTCCTTAAACGATGGTTTTCCAAAAAATGCAGCTGATATATCGGTAAGGTATTTAAAGCTCTACTGTTACCGATATATCGGTAAGCTACGTTTATGATAGAGTTACCGATATATTTAGGTGGCAAACGTGAAGCGCAGGGGCATACTTCGAGAACGAGTAATAAGGGTTCTCTTAACCGAGCCAGAGGGTTCGCTCACTAAATATCAGTTAGCCAAGAAAGCAGAATGCTCGTTCCCATGGACACATGAGTTACTGGGCAAGTTAGAAACATTAGAACTCGTAAAAGGAACGAAAGTCACAAACTACACAGGCCTAATAAAATACTGGCTCCAAGTCAAGATCAAACCCGAAAAAAGGGAATACATGCACAAAGACCCAATCAATCTAATCAAAAAAGCAAAACTGCCACACGCACTCACAACTTATCAAGCAGAAAACCTTGTCCAACAATACCTCTTCCCCTCGCGTACAGACCTATACATCAAAACGGAAGACGCAGAAAAATGGCACAAACTAATAACAAAAGAAGGCTTAGTCGGAAAGGGCAACCTAAGAGTGCTTATTGCCGATTCCCACGTCTTCTACGGCTCATTCAAACGCCAAGGCCTAAGTGTTGTATGTATCCCTCAACTAATCGTTGACCTCCTTGAAGAGGGGGGCGTATGCACAGAGGCCGCCGAAAAACTACTCGAAAAGGTGGAACAGCATGCTATACGAACCCAATGAAATCAGAACCTCAGAAAAACAACTGGAAGAAATCTTCAAGCAGCTAAAAGAACCCACATGCCTTCTGGGAGGATGGGCAACCTACCACATCGTAAACAAAAACTTCGAAAAAGCCAACGGAAGAAAATACGTCGGATCACGAGACATCGACATCGGCTTCCACATAGACAAACATTGGAATGAAGAACAGTTGAAAAAATCAGAGTTCATAGCTGCAATAAAGACCATCGAAAACATGGGCTTCAGATCCGTGAGCTTCAGACTAATCAAAGATTTCAACCTTGACACTGGAAAAGAATTAACTCCGGAAGAGTCAGCCAAACTCCCACTTTATCAAATCTTCCAACTATACATAGACCCAGTTGTAGAATACATTCATCCAAAAATCAAGAACCTGTTAGGTTTCGTACCAATAGACGAGCCACTGCTCTCATCGGTTTTCCAAGACAAAATGTCCACCGTCACCACTCTTTTCGAGAAGGCAGTGTTGCTGCCAAAGCCACATGTAATGCTGGCAATGAAGCTGAACTCTGCACCCAACAGAGACAAAGAAAACAAAAGAATCAAAGACATCGCCGACATCTACGCCCTTCTCTGGCACTCTGACATCGCGTTACCCCAACTCAAAAACCAGCTTTTCTCAGCCTATCCAAAAGAAAAGGCAAGAAAAACAATACAGAACTTCACGAAAGAAGACATTAACAAAGTCTCAACCGCAATAGGAATCAGCACTCAGGAGATTTCGAGAGTACTCACAGAGCTAACACGACCTTAACGGCTGGTTTTTGCCAGAAAAAGAGAGAATTTGCAGATGTTGCCAATAGTGCATTCTGAAAGATTTTACCCGCTGATGCTGACTATTATGTCGAAACTAAAGCTTGTTATTCCTTGTACAGTGGAAGAAACTCTGAGAGTCAACGTTACTTGGACGCCTTCTAAGGGATTGAGCTGTCTACCATCGTAATTCCAGCTTAGAGATAGGTAATCAGAAGCATTTGAAGGATTCCAGTTTTCGGTTCTGTTAACTCTTTTGTCATAGCTTCACAGAGAGCATTCACCCAAACCATTTCTCAAAATTGACTGATTTTTGTATTTTTGCAAGAGATTCCAAACGATTAACGATGGGTATCCCAATCGACCCCTTTTTCAACAAAAATGGTTTAATGTTCTCTACGCCCACTATTTCACGCACATAGTTGCATTCAGCAAGTTGTCGCTTCTTGTTTATGCCCTTCAAATCTTCAGGTGATAATGGAGAGCCTAGTTTCTGTCTAACTGCAGCGTAAGTAGAACTTTGATAAGAATACCGTTCATTTGAGAACAATTTTGCACGAGTCACTGGTGGCGGTCTAGGTTTCTTGGATTTACCACCCCTAGCTTTAAACATACTTCCAAGAATGTCTACATGAGCAAATATACTGAGAAAATCGTCTGCTCTTGCCTCATTCTTAACAATTTTAGGATAACCAAGATTACATGCATAAAGTAAGGTTGCGCTCAAATTACTTTCCCTATCAATAGCAGAGATGACAACCCTTAAATCCGCATCGTTCAAGATAACATTCTTTGTACACCCATCTATAGCAAAGGTCTTTATGCCTTGCTTATGGTAAAAATCAATAATTTTGCGAACAGGCGTAGCTGGAATCAAGGGCACAGTTCCCACAAATTCCTTGTTGTTCCATGCCGAGTTCGTCTTCTCTATAATTGTGCTCATCATTTCGATGTATTTGTCAATCTTTGCCATGCTGACCTTTTTGTTATCTGATAGAAGACTACTCTTGACTGTTGGCAAAAAAAGAAGGTTATCGCTAGCTGAATACAAACACTGAGCCAGTGTGTCAAGATTGTCTTTGCTTGGAAAATTATCAACTTTTAGATTAAAAATAACGAAGTTAAGCGCATTTGGTTTCTTCTCGCGCTTTATCTCTTCGACATACTGACCCGTTCTACCATTTTCGTTTTCCAGTGAAAAAAATGTGCTTTCATCAACGTGCTTTATTACTTCATTAACAGTTGCTGTTGGAGCGATTCCATCTCTGTTTCTTAGGGATACTGTAGGTGTCTCAAAATGTAGGTTATTGGGTCCTGATACCTCTTTCCTAGATACCCCAATATCGTCATCCTTACGCTCTTCATGAACTTTTATTGTTTGGGTCATGCTTAAATAATTAGAGAGCGATTAATTTAAATATATGACTGTTGTTTGCGGAGAAGGATTAGATTCGGCATCTAGAAAGGTGCTTATGTTAGTTCTATCGTTGGAAGACCGCACTAAAAAACGAGAAATGGACAATATGCACATCCAGAAAGTTGTGCGCTTCTTTGAATATCTAACGCAAAGAAACGACATAGACTATGCCAACTATAATTATGGAACTGTATCAGAGGACATAGACGAAAACCTAGAAAGTCTTCAAGAATATGGTTATGTGGAAGAAGAAAACGGAGTTTATGCATTAACCCAAGAAGGCAATCAATGCATAAAAGACCTGACCGAGGTTTTCGGCGAGGAAGATTTACGGAAATTGGGCTTTGCTAAAAAGCAGCTCAACAATTTAGAATTTGAGGAACTCTTATTCTTCATGTATAAATTAATTCCTCAGTCAGTCGAAAACTCAACTGTGTACGCTAAATTAGAAAGAAAACGCTTACCACTAACAATATCTCTGTTTAAAAAAGGATGCATAAACTCTAACACCGCTGCTGAATGGCTTTGCATGAGTGAGAAGGAATTTCTTGATTACCTCGCAAAGCATCCTTAACTCAGAATATATTCTCGATACCTCAGTCATAATCATTCTTTTTGAGAAATGCCATTTACGAGAAGAACTGTTAAAACTCTCAGAAAAACACACTTTGTATGTTCCCCCCAAAGTCGAAGAGGAGTATTTTAGAGGTAGAAACGCTCGGAGTGGGCTTTCAGATTTCCAGAAAATATTTAAACGAATAAATCCACCGCTTGAAAATGAATTATTGCCTTATTTCAACTTTGAATCAGGTTATGGGGAAGTATGGGTAATATCTCATGCTATTAGAAACCCTAACTGCTTTTGCGTTATTGATGAACAGTTAGGGAGAAACGTTTGTGAAATATTTAATCTAAAACTTATTGGAACCATAGGACTGATTGATTTAATGAAAGGGATGAACTTCTTTTCAGCAAAAAAACTGCTAGAAATAAGAGAGACAGTTAGGACTTGCGGTTTTTGGTTGTCTGAAGAAGTGCATAGAGAACTGGATAATGTTTGTACGAGTTAGTTGACCTTGACATTTTTCTCGATTTTCCGTTCCCATTCTTCTTGTGTCAATATGCCTTTTTCCTCTAAAAGTTCAACTAGGCTTTCAATCATTGTGCTTAGCAGGTCGATTTCTTCTTTCAAGTCCGATTTAGGTTTATTCTTTTTCACATGGTTCACCTTTCTTGGTTAGATACCCCTTCTCGCTTAGCCAATTCATTATGATTGCACGAAGAGTATCACTATAGCCTTCACCTAATTTTCCAATGAGTTCTTTATCCATTAGACTAACTATTCCATCGGGTAATGCGACTAAGATTTTTCTCATTTAACTTTCACCTCTATTTGGTTACTGATTGCTTTTGAGTTGTTTTGGACTGCATTGGTGTATAGTTTTGCTTCGTGTTTTGTTGCTTCATCAATTAAACCTTTCCAGTTGTTTGGAATGCTCATTCTTGCAGCTTGAGCAGGTGTTTTGTTTCCTAAGCTTTGGTGCGGTCGAACACAGTTATAATGAACACTCCATCCTTCTAGCAGTAGCTTTGTTGAATCAAATTCTTTGAGACCTCTCATTGACTTGGTTCTATCTTTCAATGTTCCATGTAAGCGTTCTACGATGTTGTTCGTTTCTCTAGCCCTTATGCCGACTCGCTGTACTAATTGTGGTCTTGTATCCTTCCGCATCGTGTAGAAAACTTTGTTGAAAGCTGCATTATAGACAAAACTTCCATCCACAAAGACTGTTCTTGGTCTAACTTTGCTCTGTTCAAATCCTTTCTTGAAGATGCTAACTGTATCTTCAAAGGTTCGTGTTCCAGAGATGTGAGATGCTACCATGAATTTTGTGTCTTCATCTATCATTTCCCAGAACCATATATTTCGACCTTTACATGAGAGCATTGTTTCGTCTTCATGCCACATGCCTGAGAGCTGTGGAACTTGAGCAACCATATACTCTCGCACTAGAGATGCATATTTCTTTATCCATTTCAGAATCGTTACTTGACTTACTTTTTCACCGAATATCTGCTCTATATTACGTTGTGCTTTGCGTAGGCTTAGACCATCGAAATAGAAGTTGAGTGCTGTTACTATGACATTCTTTTCATTCTTCATTCTTGAGAAATTACCGTTCAAGAAGAACCTGTGTCCACAATCTTTGCACTTATAGACTTGTTTACCTTTGACTTTGCCGTTTTTGACGACTTTTTCAGAGCCACAGTATTTGCAGTTCATATCTTATACATCTTACAGGTATACTGTAATATACCCGTCGTATATATATGTTGTGGTATACCCTCGAGATACCTATAGATGGTTGAAAACCTATAGCTTCTTTTGATTAGTTTTCACAATTCTCTCAAGTCTAGGAGTCACTTGATAGCTATTCAATGTTGGTGGTACTTTAGGTCTCTCACCTTTGAGCAACTGCTCAACTGTTAGAATTTGAATCTTCGGATATTCATGATTCCAAAGAGATGAAACGTAAGGTTCTGTTGCTTTAATTTCTTTAACCATTTCACTAGTAGGCTCTTCTAAAGTAAGAAAAATACCCATAGCTGCTTTCTGTCTCAAAACAACATCTCTTAATTCGCGTATATCCTTAACACCAACATGACCGCTCTTAACTTGAACAACAATTTTCTCATAATGACCTTCAGATTTATCTGTAAATCTTAACCATCCATCAACACCTTCATCTGCCCCTTTCTTCCCCTTCAGAGGTTTAACATCCGTAGAACCTACAGGTCTAGCAGAAATTAAAGAAAGCGCCCACCACTGAAACTGATAGCGATTTTGCGATAAAGCTTTTGCTGCACCTATGTCTCTAGGTTCACCTTCAACTTCAAAGGTAGCTGTTGGAAAACTATCTTTTAACCTATTCTTTACCAGATTTATCGCGAGGAAAGTGATGTCGATGCCTACCCATTGACGATTGAGTTTATGAGCTGCCATTATTGATGTGCCACAACCACAAAAAGGGTCAAGAACTAAATCACCCTCATTGCTGCTTGCAAGAATAATGCGTTCCAATAACTTAATTGGCTTTTGAGTTTGAAAACCTGTTCGTTCTTTTGACATTGAATTGACAACTGGAATATCAGTCCAAACAGAATTAATCGCTTGACCTTTCAAATCACTAAGATACCTTTTTACTCTGGGTCTACCTGTCTTTGTGAAAACTATAACTCCCGCTTTGATTAAGTGGTCGATATTTTCTTGAGACCATCTCCAATGCGTGCCCGTTTTAGGTTCTAAAAGTTTACCGTTAAAATATCTAGGTGGTCCTTGACCTCTTGCTACAGGGTCAGAAAGAGTGTATTTTCCTTTTTCATCTTCATAGGTGAAGTGACTTTTTATGTAGGAATCCTTAAAACTCACATGCTGAGTGTTCCATACGTAATTATCAGTTTTTGTATAGAATAAAACAACATCATGCACTCTTCCGAACCTGTGAGCATCTGCATGAAAAGTAAATCTCTGCCAAATTAATTCGTTTCTAAAATTGTGTGGATTAAAAATAGCGTCGAGCACTAACTTAAGGTAATGGCTTGCGGTGGTATCGCAATGGAGATATAATGAACCTGTTGGTTTTAGAACTCTATGTAATTCTAATAATCTTTCACCCATCATTACGAGATAAGCAAACATATCGTTTTTGCCTAAGAAATCATGCATTGCAATTATAATGTCGCTAACATGTTTAGGGGATTGCATGGCTAATCGGTCATAAGCGTGCATCGCTTCAATGTCCCAATGCCAAAAATCTGAAAAGGCTTGTATTTGTGCGGTTGACTTTTCACCTGATTGTTCTTTGAAGAGTATGTTATAATCGGCTTTGCTGTTAAATGGCGGATCAAGATAAACCAAGTCCACGCATTCGTTTGGGAAATGTTTGCGCAAAACTTCTAAGTTGTCACCATAGAACAATGTATTAGCTTTAATGTGGGGAACTATAGCCAATTTTTTCCCTCAAGGGAAAAACATATCTTGAAAGATACGATACAAGAGGTTTATGAGCGGTGAAACCATATTCAAAATTCATTCCCTCGAAGCTATGACAAAAGAGTTAACAGAACCCCAGTTTTCAGTAGCCAAAGAAATGCTGGCAGCCACATTTCCTTCGTTTCGCACATAAACAGTCACATTGTTCATCGAGCCTGGCTCAACTATGCCCCAATCAATAAACGAAACACAATTAGTGCAGTTGTTGTCCCAGAACACTCCAACGCCCACAGCCTTAACCGTTCCTTGACCGCGAATGCGAACTGAAGACTGCGTGAGGCCAGAAGCAAGCACGGTTAGAGCAACAAGTGAAAGGAGGACCGCCAACGGCTTGAGAGCAACCCTTTGCCTAAAGCTCATTCTTCCGTCCTCTTCGGGAAAACCCATTCCGCACCTTCGATGAAAGCGCTGTCAACGCCGAATCCAAACGCAAACGCAGAAAGTAATACCTGTAGAAAAAAGTCCTCTGGAACCGTGAACATTGGAAAAACCAAGGCTGCGACAATGAGGCAGAGAATGAAAGAGGCAACAGCGCTAGCAGTGTATCTGTGGCTCCACTCAATGTGCTCAGCTCGTGCTTTCCTCAAGTAGGGAAGAGCTGTTCTTGCGCAGACGCCGAGCAAGACGCCGATGAAGGCGACGGTTACCGGGTCAAAGCTTATCGTTCTCTATTCACCTATACAGGCCTTTCCGCTCAGACGCTTAAATCTGTTTCCGTACATGTATACATCAGTGGTAACTAACTAGTGAGAAACACCGCATGGCTTCTTCAGATGGGTCGCCTTATAGGCCAAAGTCTCAAGCCTTCCTCCACTTCTGATAAGCCTAGCCCACATGTAAGTGCATTCGCAAAACCCATTCTGGAAAGCAGTTATCCACTCTTGCTCTCCAACCTTAATGAGCTTCTCCACTGCCCTAGGAGGATAATCATAAAGCTTCTTCAGTAATTCTGTTCGCCAAATTGATGCACCAAAAGCATAGTGCCCTTGCAGAGGTTGATAATCTATCGCCACAGCGTCGCACGAATTCTCTCGAAGAAGATTAAGCGCATCTTGAACGTAGCCATCTGGAAGAACGGTATCCACATCCAAGTTCAGGGCAAAAGCCGTCTTAACCTTTCCATAGCCAATTTTTCTGGCTTCCCACATAGGCACTTGCATTTGAAGCAGAAACATGTTGGGCAACGTTCTTAGCTGTTCGCCTCCACCACTATCGATGACCACTTTCTGCGAAGCATTTAGAACTTGAAAATTCTCTTTGGTGAAACGTTCAAGCTCTGGTGGATCCTTTACTGGGATTACTATTGTTAAATCTTCAAGGTGCATGCGTCCACAGCACCCTCCTGTCCTTGGCGGTCTACAAGATAGCCGCAATTCCGCATTTCACCCGTGATTCTTATGCCTTTCACGGTTTTTCCCTCTTCTAGAATTGCTTTCAAATCGTGAGTAACCCACGTTGCCCTCGGGTCTCCCGTCATGTCAAGCACGGTTGAAGTGTCATCCGTGTACAGCACTTCAATTTTCCAAACAAGCGGAGGCTCAGGCGGACATCCAACATCGTCATCCCAGAGCGTTTCAATCTGGAATATAGATGTGCCCTTAAAACATTCGTGGGGAACGAGGTTCGGAAAAATCTGTTCAATAAAACCTTCAACGAAGGGGCATCCCCACAGCATCGGATCCGTAACATAAGCATGAATAAACGCCAGTTTCGTTCCTTCTGGCGGAGAATGCCCAATAGGAGTGTCAGAGCCTACTTCCCACGCTGGTCCGCGGTCTACGGTCTCAAAACCGCTCATGAAAACATATGGTCCTCCATCAGCGAAAGGATTCGTGGCAATAACGTCGTTGTGCATGACACAATCGTCAAAATATGCAGTAACATCTCTCGCTCCTCCTCGAAGCCAGACGGCCGCATCTTGACCAACGATAAAGTCGAAGCCCGTCGTGTAATGGTTAATCCCAGTCTTATCAGCTACTGGTATGCCGTTTATCCAACCCTTAGCAAAGCCATTAGCCACATTTCTATCTGACCACTGACATCCAACCTGAAGAGAATAAACGCCTCCCGCACTAACGACCACACCAGTGTTTTCCTCGTACTCTCCCAAATAGTCGCTCCATTGAAAAAAGAAATAATCTGTTCCACCCACATTTTTAATCGCAAAGCCCGCAACGTTTCTCGTCACACTTGAAGCAGGGCGAATATGAATTATAGGAGAAGAAGTCCCGCTGAAGACTCCAGAAACCGGATGGAACCCAAAAACCGCGATAAATATAGGGTTCATATCAAAATCCGTGTACCCATTAAATACGCCTGCTCGCCCGTTTTCTGGAACGACAACCTTCATTGAAAAAGCGCCATGAAGTTTCCATTCAGAACTCTGCTCAGGCTCATCCCTAGTTCCAAGCCAAACCGCGAAAGGCCCTTCTATATGTCTGCCCTCCACCATCCATCCCGTTGAGTCTCCTGTCTCAAAATTTCCATTAACAAACTGCTCTCCTCCCAGAGGCGGACATTTCAGAAAGACCTTCGTTACCGCAACGCTTTGCATGCACCTTAAGCCGACTCTGCGCGACACTGACTATTCCTCCTCTCCGCAAATCTCTGCATGAACGGTTCCAGCTGTTCCGCCTAAAGGATACTTGGCTTGAAGCTCAAACTTCTTGACACCATCGCCTTCACATGGCTGCCAACCCCAAGGAAACCAGTCAGTAAAAGGCAGCTTACCCATCACATAGCATTCTATGCTCACGTCTTCTCCACCCCACAGAAGCTTGAACATAACATCCTCAGAGCAAGAAACCACAACTTTAGCCAAATGAAACGTCTTATCCTCCGTGACGGTTATTTCCACGATTGTCGAATAGTTTGCAGTGGTGACCGCCGAACCCTTGGCTTTCGTAGTCGCTGAAGGCTTAGGAATTGCTTCAGAAGGAGAAAGCTGATGAACCAACTATATCACCAGAAGCCGATAAGCCAAAGGAACCGTTGACTCCGTGGAAATGTCAAGCCTAGAAACCTGCAAGTGCAGCTCATGAAAGTATATGGCTTGTCCCTTGAAAAGCGGGATTTGTTCGCCGCCGTTTATGCGAACCTTGATTGCTCCTTTGTCGCTGACAATGTAGCCGTATTCGCCATCGCGGCCCAAGTCAACTGTAATCTTGATCTCCTTAGGCTTGTCCTTCACAACCGTTTCTTCCCTGCTCAGATAGTTCCTGTGTTTGGTAGCTGTCACTTGCAGCGGAGTTGGCTTAATTGTAACGTCAAGAGGCTCAGAAGGAACTGTCACAACTCTGATCACTGGGAACCGATCGGGCAGGAGAGCCGCTTGAGGCATAGCTGTCAGAGCGGCAGCAATGTCCTTCAGAGTTTTCAGCGTCTCCTTGTCTACTATCTCTCTTCGTTTTTCCGTCTCAGCGATGAACGCCAGAAGAGGATCCAGTCTGGTGATTAACGCGCCTATTTGATCCAGAAGTGTGGGCTTTGGAACCTCAGGACCTGCTCTTTCCTCTTCTGCCATCGTTTCTCACTGACCCCTCTATGGCGTAAATCCGCCAAACGTGAAGATGGTCGTCGTGGCGTCCGAGTTCACTTCTACGCTTTTGTCGAAGGGAATCCAAATGTCTGTCAATGTCCTTACCGCGTTCGCGGCGAGAGTTCCCCTTCCAGCTATCTTGGTGTCTCCGTCGTAGATCTCAAACCAAACCGGGCCCGCCGAGTCATTGCTCACAACAACCGTCAAGGCTATATAGGCACCCGTAAAAAGCGCCTTCTTCGTTCCGCCAGTATCCACGACCCCTGTGATGGGTTTTCTGTTCCTCAGCTGCTTATGAGGGTCCACCCAGATCCTCTTAGCAATTCTCGGTCCCTCTTTCTCACTCATTTCCCTCACGCCTCCGCCTCGAGAACTTTGATGCCAGTCCTTCTGGCCGACTCAACTTCTTCGGCTTTGATGATTTCCACGTCCTTGTACATCCAGCCATAAAACCAGACATCTTGAGTGACCGCTGCATTAGCGAGTTCGTTGTCAGAAACCAAGGTTGGAAAGGTAGCCTTCTTGACATGAACTTCAACTGTATGGGGGCACTGCCACTCCCGTATCTTTACATCCATGCCGTGAGGAGTATGGCGAGGTACACCTCTAGGATATTGAAGCTGATGTCTGGTGGGTCCGCTCCAATCCAGCTCCTCTATGAAGTAAATCTCTGCATCTTCAGGCGTCAGGTTCTTGACATCAGTAAGCTTGTCGGTCTCGCCGGCGCCCAAGCTGACGGGCTCAACGTAAACCAGTCTTTCAACACGTCCTATGCGGTACGCTATTTTGTCGAGGACAAGGATTTCGCCTTTCTCAAGTTTTGGCATGTCGAAACCTCGTTTACCTTTATGGATACATGGGTGGTAACTTTATAAAACAGTTATATCACAAATGTAAACGAAGTGTAAGACAGTGCCAACCGTTCTCATCAACGTCCGCCTAGACAGCAAGATAGTCGAAACCCTGAAAACAATAGCCTCTGGAAAAAAAGAAAAATACCTCAGCACCATAATAAGAGAAGCCATTACCGAGTACATCAGAACCTACACAGGAGAACCAACCCTCAAAGGACTACACACAAGAATAAGCGAGATCGAAATCAGACTGAGAAAAATTGAAGACACACTAATAAAAGACTCACAATAGCGTTCGCAATCAAAGCGAGCGTTCACTTTTTCATGCTTTTTCTTCTACTCGATGCGCACGAACCCCTCGATACGTTGAAGCACATCTTTCTTTGTTCCCATGTTCTCTTGTTGCAGCCCATTTCAAAAGAGGCATAATCGCCTTTCTAAGTTCTACCCCATCCTGCGTGAGTGAATACTCTACCCGTGGAGGTATCTCGGCGAAGGATTTTCTTTTGATCAATCCCTCAGCCTTGAGTTCTTTCAGCGTATCGGACAACGTTTTCGGGCTGATTCGTCCCAACTCTTCCATTAAGCCCTTGAACCTAAGCCTCTCACGATTGCCAAGAGCATTAACTATTAAAAGCGCCCACTTTTTGCTTATGACATCTATGACGCCTTCAAGCGGGCAAAAACAGATGTGACGACCTTCCCCATTCATGCCAATCACTTTCTTCGCATACAGTTGCTACTTCACTATAAACTTGATAGTTTAAATACTTTACATATGATAGTTTACCCAGAAGTTGGAGGTGATTAATAGATGTGCAGAGAATGTGGTTGCATGCCGCCTCATCACCTGGGACCACACAGACAGCCCTATGGAAGACATTTCTTTACGAAGAAGGAAAAAATCGAACAGTTGGAGAGCTACGCGGAGGAACTCAAAAAAGAACTGGCGGCAGTTCAAGAGCGAATCAAAGAACTCAAAAGTTGAAAAAACGCTTAAATGTGGTTTTTACCACACACTACCTTTTCCCTTCATTAACAAAGTCATAAGCAGAGAGGAAATTCTATTACTCGATGAGCAGAGTCTTTCTTGGTCCTGCAACGAAGGCTATGGGAAAGATGCAAAGCTGAACCGGGGCGCCTGTTCCATTAAAGACTAACAGAGTGACTTTGTCGTTTTCTCGTGCATAAGCGATCTGTTCGAGGGTTAAGACGTATCTGCTGCGCTGTTGATAGGGCACTCTCGCGCTGAGTTCTTGTCTCTTCACTCCGTTGATGATGACGCGGAGGTAGCTGTTGTAGCCTAGGTCTCCGTCGCAGAACCAGCCGCAGAACTGTACCCCCACTCCAGAGGGCATGCTGAACGTTGAGATTATGTTGAAAGCGCCTGCAGGAACATCAAAGCCATAGGTTCCTTCTGGCAGATTAATGTCTTCAGGTCTTAGGGGTCTCACTCCGTCAGCGACGGGGTTCCATTCTTTTGTTTTCGTAAGCGTTGACTCTTCCATGGCGGCGAGTTGAAGGGCCATCCACTCGGGAATGTCAGGCAAACCCTTACCTAAACCAGGCATATTTATTCACCACATATGTATCCATACAGGTAGACATATTAACTTGTCCGTATCAAATTATACGAAGACGTACATCGCAAGGGATGAGCCCTGACAGAGCAAATAGTAGCAACCTCAAAAATCTTCCAGAAAGGCAAAACGCAGGTGCCAAGCCAAGTGCGCAGAGAACTCTACCTAAAAGACGGTGACACAATAGTTTGGATAAAAACTGCAAAGGGCTACATTGTCGAAAGAAGCAGGCGCAAGCCCTTGTTCAGAGAGACCAAAAAATAAACGAAGGCAAGACAAACGTCGACATAGAGAAGGAAATCACGGAAGAGACTGTTTCTATCCCAGATGTGGCAAGAATAGAGAAGGTTACAGTACTCGACTGTCTCCCATAAAAAGTGTGTTTTGCTGCTTACTCATTAGTCTAACGAAACAGTCTTGAGTAAACGTTCGATGGCGATATCCACGTAGTGAGGGTTAAGGTCTATCCCAATGTATCTGCGGCCGAGCTTTTTGGCCACTGCCAGCGTAGTTCCGCTTCCACACATTGGATCCAACACAACTCCCTTCGGAGGGCAGCTTGAGAGAATAGGCTTAACGCAGATGACTTCTGGATAAACGGCAAAGTGTGCGCCCTTAAACGGTTTAGTGCTGATGCTCCAGAAATCCCCGGGGTTCTTACCATCTGGATGATTAAAATGGTTTCCATGTGTACCTCCATGCCCGAAATTGCCCTGCTGAGCTTGCCCTGGAACATTAGCCCATTTTATGACATCACCAGGGTTCTTTCCCCTAGTGTTATATGCCTTAACGTGAAGAGGATCTGTGTAGCCAAGGTTTCCAACACGGGTAAAAGCTAAGTCATGCTTGGTCAGAACAACGTCGCCTGGATTCTTACCCTTGGGATGCGACAAGTCCATCGGTCTAGAAGAGTTTAATGCAAGATATTGTTCTTTTTTAAGTCGCATTCTATGCGGGTTATTTCCCACATACGGCTCCTTGCCTGTTTGAAACACATCGCCCGGATTCTTGCCTGAAGGATGATTATGTTTTCCCTCTTTTGAGTCTAAGCCTCCGTACGCGTAATGTCCGCCGCTTCCCTTCGGAACAAAATGCTCAATGTTCGCCTTGACACGTTCAGAGGTTACATTTCCAAGTTTCTCACCTAAAAGAGGATGTTTAGGATTTTTGAAAGGCATCCAAGGGAAGCATCTGCCCACATGACTTTTGCCGTTTGGTTGTAATGATGGCTTACGAGCCTTGTTCCCCGAGGGGCGTAATGATTTTGGCACTTCACGGATCGCGTCCAAATCGTAGTGGTACCTGCGGCTTTTGACAAAGTGGAAGATATGCTCGTAAGTTCGTGTTAAGCGGTCTTTAACGCTTGAGGGCATAGCGTTAGGCTTGTGCCAAATAATGTCATTGCGCAGTATCCAACCGCTCTTTATTAAGGCGAAGGCAACGCGCCAAGGAATTCCCATCAAACACTTAGGCTTATAGTCAGAGGCGTTTGCTTGGGGGCTAGGCTTCTCGTAGAGGTTTCCCGCGACCTTTAATCGGCGGTAGTTCTGGAAGAGAGTTTTGTCACCTTTCCCGCAATGAGAACCAGCGTAGGTATCTCCAAGCACAATATACATACTTCCAGTCTTTTTGAGAACACGTTTGATCTCTCGGCAAATCCAACGCATGTGTTCAACATACATCTGCCACAAGGGCTCTAAACCCAGCTGCCCTTTCCAAGCACCGCACTTGACACAAAAACCAGCCTCTTTGTCGTCATACTTCTTAATGTAAGTCGCCAGCTTTGCTTTATGAACCTCTTCCTGTGTTCCCTTTGAAAAATTGCGGTTCTCATGAATAAGAGTCATTCGTTCTTCAACCCATTTATGGCTACAGTTCTGACAGCCTCCCCAAACTGTCTCAGTAGCCTCACCATAATTGCGAAGCCCATAGTAGGGCGGCGAAAACATAACCAAGTCGATACTTTCGTCTGGAAAACCTTTCATAACATCAACGCAGTCGCCCCCTAACACTTGGTTGAAGGGTAACACTTTGGCACCGTCGTGTGCAGAGTCCAACCAAAGAGAAAGTGTCTGCACTAATCACAAGCATCTTCAAGCGCAGCGCACTATGTTCATTTAGTGTTGTTGTTTAGCTCAAGGTTTCTCTGAACAGTCTCTTAGCCACAGAAGGTGGGGGAGGTTGGAAACTGTCAGATGTGGCGCGGAAAAGCGGTGCAGCTGGCGGTAGGGGTGGAGCTGGAGGCGCGGGAAACGGCGCTGCTGGGGGAGCGCCTTCTAAAGTTGGTCTAACAAGAGGCGGAGCAAGAGGGGCTGAAGGCAGTTCTGGAGGCGTGGGCGATACTGGAGCGCCTAGAGCTGCGAGCATCTGGCGAAGTTCTTCTGGTGTGCGCAGTAGGGCTTCGGCCACTCGACTTGAGTCTCCAAGCCTTAATCCTTCTACGAGCGTGTCGATGCTCTGCCTCAGCTCAAGCGCGTCGCTGGGCTTCATGTCAACTACCCTCGTTAAGGCGTGCTGCCCTAAAGTAATGAGTTCTCGTCTCAGCCTCTGCGGTGTCGGTTTGCCCCATATTCCATAGCCTGCCGAAGTTATGGCTACGAGGAAGTTGATGGCTTTGTTCAGCAAGCCCTTGGTGAAAAGATCTGTGATGAACTCGACGGAGGCGCCTATGCCTTCTGCTCCAGCCACAGCTGTATAGTCTGCGGTAGGAATGTCGGCTTGTTTGGCGAAGTAATCGAAGACGGGATCAAGCCAGCCTGTTAGCGTGAACTCTCCGGGTCGCATAGCCATGCTCTGTTCACCTCAGCTGGCACGCTTAGGCTATTTGGCCTTCGACGAGTTCCCAGCACCACTTTTTCATCAGGTCGGATATGACGCTCTTGTGCTCCGAGGACTTGCCCTTAAGCCTTATCACTTTGTATTTTCTGGCTAGGATTTTCCAGGCTACGTGGCTTGCCACGCCGATCAGCACGTGCATTGTCGCCCAGTCTACATGGATGATTCTGGGCACGTATACTCGTGGTGTCTGCTTTCCGATGCTTGTGGCATCTGATGCGGATATAGCTCTTTCAGCCATTCATATCACCATACATGTATCCATAGGGGTAATCTTATTATAAAGCTTTTCCCTTACAATAGCAAGTGAAGGAGACAAAAACATGAGTTGGCGCTGGACAGTAATCGAAGAAAGCGAGTTCGCCGTCCTCTACGACGCTTTCACATATTGGATTGTAGAAGACAAGACAACGAGAAACAAGCCCATAAAGTTTACAGGAGAAACCAAAACTCAAAAAAACATTGCAATAGACTTCGCCCAAGACTCAAACGGCATGACCATCTTCCTTAGAGCCTACTACCCCAAAGACCAAGTTGAATTTCAACTCGTCAAACGCGCTTTCGAAAGACTAACCCAAGACAGAGAGAGGCAGCGCCAACGACTGAAAGAATTGCAAAAAACCTAGGAGCATGAAGCTATGGCTAAAGAGGACAAAGCAGACTGGGAAATACGCCTCGAAAAATACTATGAAAAGCCAGTTGCCGAAGCCAAAATTGACGGAAAACTTTCAAGCAGCACGCTGCAGTCGCTACTCATCGACATCGAAAGAACGGTTGGCGAGGCAAAAAAGTTCCTAGCCGCTAACATGATACCAGAAGTGAGGACTCAGCTAGACAAGATACGCGGCTTGCTGATGGTTTTTGAGAGAAGCCCATCAGGGTCCGTTGAACAAGTTGCGTCTCTTCTGAAGGCAGGCGTTAGCGAAAAAGTTCTGAAAGAAATCTACGGCGTAACAGACGAAGAGATTCAAAGGACGAAGAAGCTCGAAAATGCAAAAAAGCGCACAAGCACCAAGTGGATTATCGTGCATGACAACACAGTCGTCTTTGAAACTGGCGATTACGAAGAAGCCGTAAAGAGGTTTTACGAACTGCAATCAGAAAAGGACTGGTACCCACCCGCCCTAGCAATCTTCAAACAAGAACACACCACGACTTCAGAAAACGTTCTCTCAAACCCAGACAACGAAGAGCAAGAGTACGAAATAACCAGAGAAAAGGCGAGAGCAGCAAGGGCGGAGACGCTTATTTGAGCCTCATAATCGAAGATTACTTAGACGAGTTTGAAAAGTTCTTCGACCTGCTCTTCACAAACACAGACGAGGCCACAGTGAAATTCACTATGAGAGGCCTTCTTGCAAGAAATATGGATTCAGAGAGGGCGACAGCTTATTCGCTTTCAGCACCGCCGCAGGCCTTCTACGTCTACCGCATTGACAAAGAAGCCTTCGGAATTCTCGCCAATCGAAGCAGGGTGAAAGGCGCCATAAAAGCCCTAAAAGCCACGGGCGCGGTCCGAGCTGCCATCAGAAGGAAAGACAACAAAATAACGCTTGATGACACTGAAATAGGCAAATTTAAAGAAGAAAAAACCGATTTCGATACTCCAGAGTTCAAAATCGACCTTCCAAACAGAATAACCTTCGACGGAAGGTCTCTCAAACGGTTTCTAGCTCAAGCGAGAAAGGCAGGCGCTGACGCTGTAGGCTTCGCTTGGCTACTGGATAGACGTGAAGCTGCGGTTGCAGCCTTCAACGAGGAGGTTTGGCTGGCGTTCAAAGACCTTTTCGGCTTAGAGATAGCTCAAGACGCAGGGGCAGGCTACAAAATCCACTTGGTCGAGCAGTTTCTCCCACCAACGATTTTCCTCAGAAAAGGCTGGCCCGTCGTAGGAGTGTTGGGTGCCAGAGGGTATCGCATGCCAGTCGGTTTGGAATACGATTTTGGAATGGTCAACTTCAAAGCGTACATAGCTCCAAACTATGAGGATTCAGGCCGCTTCTTGGAAAAGCTTGGACTCTTGAAGGCATTGACAAAAGAGGATGTTCTCAGTCAGGTTGAGAAGAAAGCGCCCACAGCGCTTTCAACAGGAGAAATCGAAGAAGCTTTGGCGAAGGAGGGCTACGAGATAGCCAAAGTCGAAGAATTGCTTAGAGAACTTGCCAAAGAAGGAAAATTAGACGCTAGGGAGGCAGGATGGAAGAAGCTTTACTTCTTGCCTGAGAGACCGCCTGTTCTGAAGCCTTTGACAGAAGATGTAGTGCTCAAGTCGATAAGGGACTTCTTAGAGGCTGCGGATACAGACGCCATGGGGTATTCCGAGCTTGATGGCTTCTTATCAAGAGAATACCAAACCGACCCTCTCTACGACATTCTACGCAGTTTAAGAGAAAAGGGCTTGGTTGAGTCTAAGCCTTGGCCCACTAGAAGACTAGGAGGCTACGCTGTAGACATGCGAGGTTACTGGGCGACGAAGCCGACAGAACCTAAAGAAGCTGTCAAGGAGGCTGAAGAGATCCAGCGTTTAAAGCCTCTAACGAGGGATACGGTTCTGTCAATGCTGAGGGGGCTGAACAAGGAGTTCGGAAGAGAAGTTATCATACAAACGATTGAAAGGAAGCTTCAAGATGAGCAGTACAACATTGAGGGACTCAACGACATTCTAGTGGAGTTGGAGAAGGAGGGAACCGTAGAGTTTGGGCTTGGCGGAAGATGGTGGGTTAAAGAGGTCATTGAAGAGCTTGAACGCGTTAAGCCGCCAGCTGTGCCGACAGGCTACGCTAAAGTCCGCTTTCTAAGAGACATGGTACGGTTCATAGGCACAGACCGAAAGACGTATGGGCCCTTCAGGGCTCACGAAGAAGCAGTCATACCAGCACAACACGCCGAGGTTTTCGAAAAACATCGATACGTGGAAATAGAAAAGCAAAGCTCCAGCATGCACAGCTCCTCCAATCCTCAGCAATCGGCAAAACTTCCTCAAGCTTCAATAAGCCAGGAAAAACAACCCCTCACAACAGAATACAAGCTTCTCGAATACGGTGTGCTTGAATGGTAGCCCCAACCAACGAAGAAATTCGCAATAAGGCTCATTACCTCTACGACAAGAACCACAATATCTGGTGGATTCACGATCCAGAAGAAGACGCCTTCCTAAAAAGAGGAAATTTCTGGCAGAAAGCCCAAGAACAGCTTGAAACAGAAACCCCTGAAGAATGGGTCGCACGCTTAGAGAAAAACATCAAAGCCATAAACGAACTCGTCGAAAAGCATGGACCAGCCGAAAGAGTGTACCATCATGGCACAAGGAGATTTTACGGCGACGAGGAATGGGAAAAGTTTGTTCAATCCCACTTGTGGGCTGGAAGAGTAGAGCCCAAGCTTGACAAAGTGGAGACCATTGACTGGCTTGAAGAACGCGAAAAACTTGAGAGAAGACTTGAAGAAATCAAAAAGTTGCCAAAGGCTCCTGAAGCTGGAAAGGATGCGAGCCCCGCTTACATGCCTAATCGCCGAGAAATCCTAGACAAGGCTTTGGAGCTATTCTTTAAAGAGAATCCTGAAGCGCCCACTCCTGAGGAAGAAGAGCTTAAAGAGGGGAACTACTGGCTGCGAGCCAGAGACAAATTGTTAATGACGCGGGCCATTCCGCTTTCAGAGTGGGAGCGTTACAAAGCTGAAGTCAAAAGCTTGGCTGAAGAACTTGACATTGTAGAGGAAGCTGCGGAGGAAAGGATAAGCCGAGAACGGCAAAGATGGGAAGCGGAAATCCAAAAACTGCGTGAAGAGATACGGAAGCTGAAGCTTCCGCCCGGGCTTCCTATTGAGGAGCTGCCTGAAGAAATACGGGGCTACGTTAGATTACTACACGTCAACGTGACTGCTAAGCCGGAGAAAAAACCGTTGCCTGGATTCAAGGAGTCCACATGGGTTATTCCCGTGCATGATGAAGAAACATGCGACACAGTCGCAATCGTGCATGGGCATCCCTACACTGAGCTGGAGAAGTATCAGCTTATGAAAATCACCAACAAGAGAGGCGCTGTTCTGACTGTTCTCGTCTTGAAGGAGGAGTATGAAAAACTTGCTGTTCCAACCCCAACCGAACCTGAAATCGAAAAAGCCGTGAAAGAGGCTGAGGAGGCAATCCCAGAAGTGAAGGTAACCGCACCATTAGACTGGAAATGGGTCCTATCAATCGCTCAGAGAATCCAGGAATGGCTGAAAGCAGCCGAGAGACAGGCGGAAAAACGCAACTCTGTGGCTGTCTACACGCACGTGTCATCCATAATCGAGTGGCTTGGAGACGTTAAAGAAAGGCTGCTGGCTAAGACTGAAACGTTAAGGATGCATGAGGCAAGACGCCTAGAACCTGTCATAAAGGTACTTCGCGACTACGAGTATGAAGAGTTGTGGAAGGAATTCAGCAAGGAACTAAGCGAAGAGACCATCGACTCTACGCCGTACCGAACTCGATTCGACGATCTCATTGCTTGGAACATGCCGCTGCAAGACAATCGCGCCATCGTGATGGACGAGGCTAAGGGCATAATCCTCGAGAAAAGCATGGAAAAATACATCAAGAAGCTGCCGCTGAAACCAGCCAGATTCAGTTGGAAATGGGTGGGTTGGGGCATCGCAAGCTTGAGGGTTGACGCTGGCGCTTTGAAAGAAGCCGCCAAACGCGAGAACGTCGTTCAAGCATATAGTACCACGACGAAGATGATCGAGACGGCTGAGAAGCTACGGAAACTTGTTGAAATGAGCCCAGACGTAATAGATTTCAAGGAACTAAGGAAAAAGTCGAGCGACTAAGGCTGATTAAAAGCTTCGGCGCGGGACAGCTCAGCGTCAGAACGTTCCGTTCTGATTTACCATTTATGCGCTTCGGTGCTATTCAGGTGCTTGATTGGATCATGTGCGGATCATGTTAGGATATTGTTAGAATGAGCCATACCGACGTACCAGTACGGCGGCTCGGCGTTATACACGGTGGAAGGAGCATCAAGCGACTGGATTTTGGACCGCTGAGCGAGAAAGCTTTAATTAGGATACTCTCATGGTTACATATATGGTGATATAGATGTCTCAGAACGACGTCGGAACAGAAAATCAGAACGGCAACGGAACGGTGCAAGAACCAAGCCTTGAAGAGAAAATCGAACTTTTCAAACTTTTCATCAAAGAGGGAAAAAGCGTCAACAAAGCCATTGAAGAGTCAGGTCTAACCAGGTACAAGTACCAAAAACACTACCAGGAGATATGGAGTGACCCAGCACTACTATCTTTCAAGCCGCAGCCTCTCTTCCCAAAGCCTCAGCCTCCCGAAACAAAGGCTCTCGACGAAGCCCTCAAGGGAACAGTAACAGAGAAGCCTCCAACAATCACTCCATCCGACGCCTTAAACGCCTTGAAATGGTACCAACGCGAGTTCAACAGAGTTTTCGGCCGAGGCATGCCCGTCGCCATAGGCATTAGACCGCCCGCACATGAAGGAGCTCCGCCCGAAGCCGCTGTTGCCAGCTACGGCGTTGAAGGCTCCTTAAAACAGGTGAAAACCGCTGAGGAAGAAGCAAAAAAACTCTTGGAAACGTTAGGCTACAAAGTTGTAACCACAGAAACCCCCGTGACCGTGGAGGAAGCCAAGAAGCTCGTGGAAAGCATGGGCTATCAGCTCGTGGACACAAGGCTTGCCAGACAAGATGTGGACAGAATGCTTCAAGAAGCTGAACGCCAATGGCAACAGCAACATGACTTGGACTTAGAAACCAGACTGGAAGAAGCCAAAATAGGAGCAGCTGAAAGGGTTGTCTCCAAAGCCATCGACAAAGTGATGGAGCCTTTCACCTACTTCCTCAAGCAATGGTTTGAAGGAACAGTGGAAGCCCGCATGTCCTCGGCGAACATGCCCACTCTAGAACAGTCAGGTCCCCCGCCAAGCAACTCAACAACCAAGCCTCCAGAACCTGTCATACCAAACTTGACACTGACTAGATACACTCGTGAACGACCTTCAAGCTCGGAAGAAGAAGAGGTAAAGGAGGCGTCTTAGCTGTCCCTTGAAAGAACCGTGAGCCTCGTAGGCAAGGCAAGCGCAAAAATACTGGCAAAGACGCTTGAAAGAATGTTCGTGGGGCTCATAGCACCCTTCGATGCTGCTCATCTCAAAATCATGATAGACCACGACTGGTACATCGTCGAAACAGTACGGTGGACGGCCCAGCACCAAGCCGATCAAGCTCCCGAGTATCCTCCAGAACTCAGCCCCGAAGAAAAAGACCGCATAGAAGCATTGCGCAAACAAACAGTACGCATGGCACTCGCAGCCCTAGGGTTCAGCCGCGTAGTAGTTTCAAAATTTCCCAAACCCCTTGCGGAACAGTACCTCAACGTTGGATACGCTTCTAAGTGGCTCAAAAACCATCGACCCGACCTTCTGCCTGTTCTGGAAACAGAGAAAGGAGCAAGATGGCTGCAAAACGAAGTTGAAAAGGACATAAAACCGTACCTCTGGCCCTCAAAAAACACGGAGGAAAGCCGATAGTGCCGCTCCTTAACGTACGCCTCATCGACTCGGAAACTGGGGCCCCAATCCGATACACGCCAGTCTGGCTTGACAGCTTTCAAACTTCAACCGATCAGAACGGACAGGCCCGATTCGACGTACCAGCAGGAACGTACACGCTAAAAGTGCGTTCGCCTCTCTACGAGCCCTACACAGCACTCGCAACCGTTCCAGGAACGGTCGAAGTCAAGTTGAGGCGGATTCTACTGTGACTCGGGTGCTGGTCCTCTATCCCATCGACGACATCGCCACTTCGGCCTCAGCCTACGTTGCAGACCGCATAGCCAACACGCTCGAAGAAAAAGGCTTTGAGGTCTTCAGGTTTGACCTCTGGAAGGCAAACCGTCTCTTGTTCACGCTTCAACAGTTGCTGAACCCAGCCGACTTCATAGTGTACGCTGGACACGGTACGCTGGACAAATGGTTCGGTTCGCTTACTGCTGGCGGCATCATGTGGCCTTTAGTAGATCTCCTTAACTCGGGAATGCTGCAAAACAAGCTGTGCTACGCTGTTGCCTGCAGAACCAGCCAAAAACTCGGAAAGGGAGCGCCTGCCCGCGCATACATGGGATGGAAAGTCGACGTTTACGTCGCCTTGCCCGCAGTTGAAAGAAACTACCTAGAAGACCTGACTGGCACTTTTCTTACAATTCCTGTGGCTCTCGCTGAGGGCAAAACCGTCCGCGAGGCTTCCCAAGCCTATCTGGCTAAGTGTGCTCAGCTGAAAGCCCTCTACGAAGCCAACTTGGAAGAGTGGCCTAACGGTGACTTTTACGCCATGGCTGTGAAGAATAACATGGAAGGCTTCGAGCTTTTAGGGGATCCCTATGCCAGAATCAAGTAGAAAGCAAGGAGACAACATCGACCAACTCATCAAAACTGTACGTAAAGAACTGCAGGGACCAGTTAACAGAACCATCGATCACCTGCTGCATCCACACTTTCACAAGTATCCATTCCTCATCATTATCGATGGATTGCTCCACGGGCTGAACGAAATGGATCCCGCTCAGTCAATTCAGAAGTTCTTGCGGTATAACGCGCCGAAACTGATTGCTGAACTGGAACGGGCTCAAAGAAACCAACGGCGTTGCTGAAATGCAACCAAGAAACACGTCTCAAAACGAAAAGCTTTTTGAAGCCTTGGCTGAGCAGTGGCCACTACTATTGGGCGGCGCTGCTGGCATAGTCTCTGGTGTAACTCTCCTCTTTGACGACGTGAGGGACTTTGGCGACCTTTCACGGCCGCATCATTACATGTGGGGCATTCTTCTAATAATCGGCGGAGCCATCGCACTGACCGTTGGTTTCGCCAATGTTATTTTGAAACTTGGCTCGTGAACGAGTTTATCGCAGCGCGTGTCTCAGATAAAGACTTAAAAATAAGGTAACATATAGGGATACATGGATGGTAATCAAAGAGCCTAGGCGATTTGAATGGACGTATTCTCCTACCTTGGAAAAGCCGCAACAAAAGTCCTCCGCGGAGAGAAACTCACCGCAGAAGAGAAAATCACTTCAAGCATCCTCAGCTTGGCCGTGGTTGCGGCTGCCGTGCCGCTAGCCATCGAAGCAGGCATGGTCACCTACTCTTATGGAAAATCCAAACGTTGGTGGAAGTAGCATGGCTGTTCCCAAAGCGCTTGAAGCGCCTCTAACCGAAGAGATTGAGAGAATAATCAGACAGATTCTCCCGCAAACGCCAGGCATGCCAGAATTCCCCTTCGAATACGGGCGAGTCTACCTTGAAGAGCAGAAATGGTACCATGTCTCTTTCAAGGGCACGTTTGCAGAAGCTCCAGCCGTCCTCATAAGCGCCGAAGTACGCACAGGATGGTTCAGCCCCAAACGCTACGCCGTCCCAGCCGTCAAAATCAGCATTCCAAAAGTCGGGGTGCCAGGAGTTTCTGTTCCAACAGTAACAGTGCCCACCGTGGCTGTGCCAGCCTCTCCAACAATCAGCATCCCGACAATTGAGCTTCCAAAGGCTCCAACCATAAACATTCCCGGCATCGACATTCCCAAAGCGCCCACAATCAATATTCCCACCGTCAGCGTTCCCAGCATAGAAATCTCCCGCATAGGCAGAGGAGACCTACGCCCATCAGTCCGAGACCACTTCAGAGCCGCACTTGGAGATTGGGGATTATTCAACTGGGCGCGTAACGCCATTGCTGACGGGCCAGGCTGGGTTGTCGGCAGCTTCCTAAACTGGCTTTGGGACGTCATGATTCAGCCTCAAATCGACAGGGTACGAGACGGCATAAACGCTGGCTTGAGAAAGATGACGGGTAACACACAAGCCTCCCTAAACGCCTACAGAAACCAAATACAAGCGGGCGTTAACGCAGGCCTAGCCGATGCAAGAGCTAAAGTTCAAGCAGCCCTCAACGCCTACAGAGGCTACATCCAAGGCTCTCTCAACGCAGGGCTAGGCGACGCTAGAGATAAGGCACAAGCAGCCCTAAACTCGTCCAGGGGCTACATCCAAGACAGCCTAAACAAGGGACTCCTCGACGCAAGACAGAAAGTGCAGACCGCCTTCACCGATTTTCGAGAGCGCTTACAAGCAAACTTCAACGAAACCATAAGCTCAGCCAACCGATCCCTAGCAAGCTTCAGAGACTCATCCAACACTTCGCTAGAAACCTTACGGGCTTCCACTGAAGCAGACATAAACACTTCAGCAGACAAACTGAGAGCAAGCGTAGAAGACGCCTTCAACTCGCTTATCCCTACGCTTTGGACTATGGAAGGAATGCCTGAAGGCGTGTTAATGACGCCCGCAGTTTACAGAAACATCACTCCAACAGGCTTCGACATTCTCTCGCTTGGAAAGATGACCGCCAGTTACATCGCCCTAGGAATAAAAGCATAGGAGAGACCAGCCACGGACGAACAAGAGATTAGAATTCCAAAAGAGATGGAGAAAGAAGTCGAGAAGCTAGTAAAAGATAGGCCCGAACTAGGCTACAAGTCTGTGAGAGAGTTCGTCATCACAGCTTGCTTTCTTCAGATAATCCGTACTCAAGCAAAAGCCGGCGAATAGCATCCTTAGCGAACTCTGTCTTGCTGCGGTAGCCATGCTTCCCCACAATCTTCGTTATCTCATCGTCTAGGTCCTTCGGAATCTTGTAAACAGCATATCCTGTCTCGTTCTTACCCATATATTTCACCATGCATGGTTACTTCTAAGATTTTCTTAAGAAAATATAAAGATTATGCCACAAAACGCAGCGTGTGCTCCGATCTTCCGGTTTTACTATGTGGTAACGATTTATAGAAAATCTCTTTGTTCTCTCAACCTACGCCAGATGTCGTAGTTAATGGGCTTTGTTTCGAGAGGATTCAGAATAAAGAATTGAAGGTGCTTGGATATGTCCGTTTTTAGATACTGTCCTTTGGAAGCCTCCGCAAAGGATAGTGTCCTTTGCGAATGGCAGAAAATTCTTGTGGTTTTCTGGCGAATCACTACCGAGGCTGGTTTGATGGTTAAGTCTGTAACTCGGTTGAATCAGCAGAGGACAATATATGCCCAAAGATTTTCAGGAAACCTGTAAAGGAAGTTCAATGATGAAGAAGCAGCCCCAGCAACACGTAGACTTGAAGGTTAGCTGTTTAATTTGCGTGCGCTACAGAGATCATGTGCTCTACCATAGGGCTCAGCCAGAAAACTTGGGTCCACAGACGCGGGAGTGTGTGGGCTGGCTTATCTACGATTGTGCAGACTATATTATATTAACATGGGACCGGGATTGCGGTTCGCCAACCCTTAAGGGTGGAGATCCAAAGGCATCTGGGCTTGTTCTGCTGCGCAGCGACATCCTGGAGTTGGAAAGAATTGGTTAGCCTTTCTCTTTTTCCAGCCAAAGTTCAATGGCTTCTCCTATGGCTTTCCCCAAGGCGCCCTTTTTTCCACCGTATTTTTGGGCCACTCTTACTCGCAGCCTCTTGTCCAATTCATCAGGTAGCTCTATCGTGGTTCTCTTCACAATTATGCCCTCGCGCTTATATGTTGTTATGCCTAAGCATTTATATAATCCCTTCTACATACGTATACTTAAGCATACAGACATAGAGAGGAAAAGACCATGACGACAGCTCAAACAACAACCAAACCAATCATTAAAACCCGCCACCTCACAGCCGACGACCTAAAAAAACTACCGATCCCCATCAAAATACAAGACAACTCGCTGATCATAGAGTACAGCAGCAGAGGATGGAAGCTTCGACGACCAATAACGGTAAGCATGGAAAAGGTTCTTGCAGCCAGAGAGAAGGGCCTCGTTGCCTACATCATCTCATCTTTCACTTCTGAAAGGCCAGGGCTCATACCCTTCGTTTTCGACAACCAAAGCGTCATCAAAATGGCCAGACACTTCCTTCGCCACTGTTCAGCCTCGCCACACTCCGTCTACAGCTACACCACTTCAGTGCACAAATACTCCGCATGGCTAGGCTACAGCCCCGACACAATCATACAAGACGTGAAGCCTGTTGGCAACATCCCAGATCCCGTTAGAGTACAGAATCACACAGGCTACCTGGATGAGTACATAGCCCAACTGCAAGACGACGGGTTAACGCCAGGTCGAGTTCACTGCTACGCCAAACACATTAAGACCTTCTACCGCGTCAACGGAATACGCATCGAACTCAATGCACCTCTAAGCCGCAGAGTCACCTACAAAGACAGGGCGCCTAAACCCGAAGAACTCATGCAACTGCTTGAAATCGCGAACCTGCGAGAAAAAGTCATCGTTTCAATGCTGGCCCTGGGAGCCTTCAGAGAAGAAACATTAGCGAAGCTACAGTACTACCACGTCCGGGATGAAATAGAAAGCAACCGAGTTCCAATTCATGTGCACGTGGAAGCAGAAATCACCAAAGGCAAATACCACGACTACGACACCTTTCTGGGCGCGGAAGCCGCTGAATACCTTAAACTTTACTTGGAGCAAAGAAGCCGCGGATCCCCAGACGGAAGAACCCCGCCAGAAAACCTTACAGACGAGTCGCCCCTAATCAAAGACGAAACAAGCCATACGCCAAGACCGATAGGCCCTAAGCAGATCCGCAAGCTGGTGCATCGACTCTACGTTAAAGCTGGTCTCGTAAAACAACCCAGAGGTCGCATGTACGACCTGCGCGTGCACAGCCTACGCAAATACTTCAAAACACAACTCTTAGCTCTGGGCCTTCAACCCGACTACGTTGACTACATGATGGGCCACACAGTAGACACTTACCACGACATACAAAGCCTCGGAGTGGAGAAGCTCCGCAACGCCTACGCCGCCTCAGGACTATCCATCAAGCCTAAAACACGAGTCAGCAAGATAGAGGCGCTAAAAGAAATTATCCGTGCTTGGGGAATGAATCCAGAGAAACTTCTAACCAGAGACGCATTAACTGAAGGCGCTGTAACTCGCATGGATCAAGAAGCCTTTGAAAATCACCAATTAGCCCTACTCAGCCGTTCTTTGAAGCAGATGATACGCCAAGAAGCAGTACAAATGCGCTCGGCGGATGGCGGGCCCGAGGGGATTTGAACCCCTGTTCTCCGGCTTTCTTCCATCCAAGTGCCCGGAGGCTTGCGCATCCTTTAATGGTTCGGCGCCTTAATCCATACTGGGCTACGGGCCCTCCAAAACAATAAGCTATAGCTGAAGTTAATGGTTTTTATTCCCCAATCAATTCTTCATTTGTCCACCAAGCTTTTTTCTTTCCCGATTTTTCTCCAGGATAGTAATCTATTATGGATTTTCCAAGCTGTTTTCTTGACATTTTCTGTATTCTTCTTAACCTGTTTAAGACTAGCCACCTGTTTGTTTTCAAGTAATCGGCCAGTTCTGGCGTGGTTGCGCCTTTGTAATGAATGAGGTAGTCAATTATTTTGTGGTCTATCTCGTCAATGCAAAACATGTGAGGATTTATTTTTCCATGTTGGTATGTGAGCAGTTCCAAGTCGGCGAGGTACCTCCTTACTTCTCCGAAGTCCCGCTCTATTTTGCTGATTCTTTGTTCCAGCTCAAGAAGTTTTTCCGCTTTAGGCGTTTTTTGAAGCTTTTCCATTATGGCTTCTCGAATAAAAACGCTCCTTTCGCCTTCTGGAACGCGCAAAATCATTTCTTTGTAGACTTCTTCTGGGATCTTGAACGAAATTACCCTAACCTCACCCAACTAAGATCTCTCCAACACTTTGATTATAGAACTCTCTTATTATTTCATAGTTTCTTCAAAATTTCTTTCAGAAACCTTTTAAAAGATGCGATTTAACTCTAAATCCGAAGGTTTATTTGAAGTGAATTAATTGCCGAGAAAAACCACGATCTCTTTAATCAAGTGTGACGTAGGTTCTTTAGCAGGCCATCACGTTGTTGCGGCACCATTATTTAACGTTGCGAAAAAAAATCTCCGGGAAGCAACGCAAAAAGGTCTGATAGAAAGCTACTTTGTTTTCAACGCTGGAGACGATCTTGAATTACTCATGACGCATAACAAAGGCGAATCAAATAACGAAATCCACAAACTCGCTTGGAATACCTTCAAGGAAGCGGCAGACAAAGCGCTGGAAATGAAACTGTACGGTGCAGGACAGGACCTTTTGAAGACGGCTTTCAGTGGGAACATCCGCGGTTTGGGTCCTGGCGTTGCAGAAATGGAAATAGAGGAAAGAGGTTCTGATCCGATTGTGGTCTTTGCCGCTGACAAAACTTCTGTCGGCTCATTCAATTATCCCCTCTTCCGCATTTTCGCAGATCCGATGAACACAGCTGGCCTCGTAATTGACTCAAGCATGATCGGAGGCTTCAAGTTTGAAGTTGTAGACGCTATAGAAAACAAATCCATTGTGCTTAAATGCCCGGAAGAAATGTATGAACTAATTGCTTTAATCGGAACGGTTGGAAGATACTCGATTTCCCATGTCTGGCGTGCCAAGGATGACTTAGTATGCGCTGCAAGCAGTGTAACCAAACTTTCGCTAATCGCTGGAAAGTATGTTGGAAAGGACGATCCCGTTATGATTCTGCGCGCTCAACATGGACTGCCTGCCGTCGGCGAGATTTTGGCGCCCTTCATGCACAGCTACCTTGTCGAAGGATGGATGCGTGGAAGCCACTGGGGCCCCCTTATGCCAGTAGGGTTAAAGTCGTCTAAATGTACGGCCTTTGACGGTCCTCCAAGGATCGTTGCTCTAGGTTTTCAGGTCGCAAATGGCCGAATTGCATGCGACGATGATGGAAAACCAATGATTGCAGACCTGTTCGATGATCCAGCCTTCGCTTTGGCAAGGCGTGAAGCCGTGCATCATGCTTGCATGTTGAGACGAATGGGGGAGTTCGAGCCTGCTCGCTTGAGCGCGGAAGCAATGGAATACACAACCATAAAGCAAGTTCTGGAAAAGCTTGGAAAGCGCTTTCAACCTTTCGAAGATTAGCTGAATCACTCGGACGCTGGTGCTTGTCCCGCTATTTTAGCTAATGTTATGCATCGATTTTCTAAGGTCTCATACACTTTTCCGCGCAATTCTTCTCCAGATGGTTTCTTCTTTCTTATTAGTTCAATTTTTCTTGCCAGTTCAACATCGCCCAATTCGTTGAGCCATGTTTCAAAATCTCCTCGGTTAATGTGAAATTCTATCGAATCTGTGTCAATCTTCGAGATTTTATCACAGAAGTCTTGGAGATTGTTCGCGTGAATGTTCAACGGTTTTCCTACGTTAGCATAAAAATGAAATGACTTCTCTGTCGGTAAATGCGCCAAAATTGTTTCTGCCTTTGTTTTGTCAACCTTTGGAAAACCGAGAGCTTCCTTCCCCTTCTCTGTTATGACATAATATCCTTTTTCAGGAGAACTTGTATATCCCATGCGGGTAAGTCCGATAATATGCATCATGGTGGAAGGAAAACTTTGGCCGATTTCCTTAGCTATTTCTGAAGGCTTGACAGGTTTATCAATTGTCCACATAGTTTCTAGGATTAGTTGTTTAATAGGTGATAACCCCATTTGTTGCACTCCAACCATTACTTATGTGCATACAGTCTAATCAAAGTTTCTTCTGTCCTGCCAAATCCCAGAAGAAACGACATCAGATTGATTGTTTATGAAATTTGGATAAGCAAAGTTTTAGTATGCAAATACGTAATGCTAAAATCAGCAAAACGGTGAAAAAGAGAATGAAAATTTCAGTGCTTGTTTACGAATATCCACCAAAAATAGTTGGCGGTTTGGGAACTTATGCTGCTGAGATCACCCGTAAATTTGTTCTGATGGATCATGACGTTACTGTTTTCACGATGAACGATGACGCTGGCAGCCTCCCTACAAGGGAGATTTGGCGAGGCATAGAAATTCATCGCCCCTTACATATCGATATCTCAGATTCACTGCCAGACGTGATTGCAGATGACATAAAAAAGTGGGGCAGGGGACTAAACTTGTTCGCCAAAATTCTTGTCTACAACTATTTAACCGCCTCAAAACTCGTCAACGAACTCATCAAGAAAGAAGATATGAAATATGACATTGTAGTCGCGCATGACTGGCTCTCGGTGATTGGCGGAATAACTATCAAAAAAGAGACAGGATTGCCTCTCGCTTTTCATGTTCACTCAACAGAGAAAGGAAGAACTCTCGGAAACGGCTCAAGCGTCGTAAGCAACATCGAACTTCATGGTGCCAAAGCAGCTGACTTAATCGTGACGGTCTCTTACGCCATGAAAGACGAGCTAGTAAAACTCGATTTCCCAAAAGAAAAAATTCATGTGAGCTATAACGGTGTAGACCCGCAAAAATACAATCCAGGAAATGTAACCACTGAGCAAATCAGGGACGTCAGACAATCTTACGGTTTGAAAGACGGCGACCGCATGATTCTTTTCCTTGGAAGACTTGTCGGGGTCAAAGGAGTTGATAAACTGATAATGTCTATGCCCCATATTTTACCTAAAATTCCCAAAGCAAAGTTAGTCATCGTAGGCGTCGGCGATCTGCAGGAATACCTCGCCAACTTAGTCAAAACTATGAGGCTGAGTGACTACGTAAAATTCCGATTTGATTTCATTCCAGAAGAAGAACGCATCCTCCACTATGCTGCATGCGATGTCGCAGTTTTTCCAAGCCTCTACGAACCCTTTGGAATAGTTGCCCTGGAAGCGATGAGTATGGAACGCCCCGTTGTTGTCGGGGCAGCAGGCGTCAGCGGTATGCGCGAGATAGTTATCTGTTGCGGTGAAGAGCAATGCGGCTTTCACGTAGATCCAAACAATCCGTCAGACATCGCGTGGGGAATCACAAGCGCCCTCGAAAATCCTGAGAAAACAAAATGGCTTGGAAAAAATGGAAGAATAAGAGTCTTGAACGAATTCACATGGAGTAAAATTGCTGAAAAGACTGCGGAGTTATATGAAGAAGCAATCAAGCGCTGACTTCTCTTCAAGTCCTTTTTATTGGTGAACAATTGAACGTCAATTCTCAAGGTCTGAGACAGAAGGTTGCGAAGGAAACTGCTAACCTTCTATATTTTGGACTGGAAAAGGAGTACAAACAAGCGAAACTGAGGGCTGCAAAAACTTTTGGGGTTCACTTTCTTCCAACAAATCTCGAAGTTGCCGTGGAATTTGATAAGATTGCAGATGAACATGAGGGGCACGCCCGAAAAGAACGTTTGATTCAAATGCGTAATGAAGCTTTGAAAATAATGAAAATTCTGAAAGTGTACAATCCCAAGCTAATAGGGAGCGTCTGGCGTGGAACAATACATAGAGGAAGCGACATTGACTTAGTTTTGTATCATGATTCACCATATGAGATTGTAAATTCTCTAGAACAAAACAACTTTAAAATTCTCCAAACCGAATGGGTTACAATAACAAAGCGAGGAAAAACCAATTCCTCTTTTCACGTATACTTGAAATCGTCAACAAGCGAAAATGTTGAAATCGTCATCCGTAGTTCAGAAGAAGCCACCCGAAAGGAGAAGTGCGAGATATATGGAGACGAAATCACGGGCCTCAACGTTCAAAGACTGGAGAGACTACTTGAAGAAAATTCTACACAACAATTTATTCCTACCTGAGATTGAGCTAGATCAAAAAGCCGCGAAAGTACTTATTTTTTTTCAACATCGGCAATCTTTTTGTAAAAAAAGGCTCTTAAATATGGTTTCTATAATATTATTCAAGAATCATCGCGATTGAAGGTGATTCCGTGGAAATAGACCAGAAATCACTCAAGAAAATGTTTCCGAATTTGGCCAAGGAACTTGAATTTGAAGATAGCAAAGTCTCAATAAATTCTGTACGAACAGACGCTGAAGCGGCAGAAAAGGCAGCCTCTGAAAAATTTCGGCATTACGATCCTAGCGTTGTAGATTTCATTCGACGATGTGACACGGAGGAGCAAGCAGAGGAAATAATTGCTTACCTAGAGAAGAGAGGCGAATTAACAAAGGAATATGCTGAGACGCTTAAAGTGCAGCTGAAGAAAAAAGGAGTAAGAAGTTTCGGTCCGAAGAAAGAAGAAAACTACTACTTTAAACATGGTGGACTTTGTTGACATCTTAAAGTTTTTTATGGTTTAGAAATTGTGGTTTTATTCTTATACAATGGTTAAATATATACGCAACCAGCATCGTCTTATCGTAAAAGTAAATAAATAGGCGTCTCAATAGATAAACGCCTAAAACTAGGAGGGAATCAAATGAAGGTGACTGTTGCGATCCTTGCTATTATAGTGTTTTCACTGGTCATTTTCTTGCCATTGTCGTCCAATATAGCAACCGTGGCAGCTGCTGACACTGATTATGAAATACAACATGTTGACCATACGGTGGAAGTTATGTACTCTGGGCACATCATAATAAACGATACAATTGAAGTGACCGACCAAGTAACCGACGGCTTTCTCATTGGATTTCCGTACAAATATGGTCTCCACGTTCTCAAATGTGTGGCTTATGATGCAAACAGCATTTTTCCTGTAAGCCTTGATGTGCCTTTGGAAAATCGTAGCGGTTTCTATGGTGCTAAAATAAGTTTTCCGCAGGGTTCTACACGAATTTTCACTGTTGTTTTTATCCTTTCAAACGACCTTCTCAACCGATCGGAGACGAGCGCGAGCGCGGATTTTCCAGCTTACCCGAGTCTAGCAAAAAATGTTACCAGCTGTAATGTTTCGATCGTACTTCCGGAGGGTTCAGAGAATATAACTATCACAAAAGATGATGGAGCTGTCTCCGGATATAGTTTCACGAAAGAAAACTTATCCGCCTTTACCTATGCACCTGCAATCGCCGCTTTTTCCGTGCCGAATGATAAACTGAGGATAATTGACGTAAAGGAGCTTAATCGCGAGATCGAGATAGGTCCGGTTGGTGAAATGAAAGGATCAGACAGTTATCGCATAGTGAACAACTCAACTCTTGATATCGGTTCCCTTGAAATAGCAGTGCCTCAAAACGCTTCAAATTTTGTTGGAACAGACCAGTTTGGAAGAACTTTGACGGTTAAACCGTTGAATAATAGTGACAAACTCGGCTTGGTAAATGTTACTTTTATTTTTCCTTTGAAACGTAACGAGTCTGCTTGGCTAACAGTGAAATACAGCTTACCCAGTGTCGCCCAAGAACAAGCTAATAAGTTTAGCCTTGACTTATCCCTGTTTCCGCCTGTCAACTACTACATTGAGCAAGCATCTGTCACTGTTGTTCTACCTGAAGGTGCACGAATTCTAAATCCGGAAACTTCGTTTGGAAACAGCTACAGCCTAACTAGAGATGTGTTCCAACAGACGTTGTCCATTAACAGGCAGGGCGTTACTTATCTAGACAGTGTTATAGCTTCAGAAAATGATTTGCAGATCGAGTATGAGTATAGTCCGTTGTGGTTATCTTTCCGTCCAACATTGTGGATTTGGGCTTTAGCGATCGTGGGATGTACATTTGTTGCCCTTTGGAGACGGCCAAAAGCCCCGATGCCACCTCGGATTGCCGTGCCTAAACTACCGGTAGGGCTTCGCCCAGAGTATGTTAAGTCGTTTACAAGTGGGTACGAAGAGAAAAAGAAAGTGGTTTCCGAGCTAAAATCCCTTAAGGTTAGAGCACGGAAAGGCAGAATCCCGAGGCGCAGGTATAAAGTGCAGAGAAAAACTTTGGAAACTCGCCTTGATGCGTTGGCTAGGAACTTGACGGAACTTAAGGAGACGATGCGCAGTGCCGGTGGTTTGTATGCAGACTTGATGCGGCAACTTGAAGTCGCAGAGACCGAAATTAACGAAGTTGAAACCAACATCAAGAGCATTGAAGCCCGTCACAGTCGAGGAGAACTTTCGCTTGGAGCTTATCGAAAGCTTCTCGCGGACTATCAGCGGCGGAGGGATAAGGCTGAGACAACGGTTAACGGAATTCTATTAAGATTACGTGAAGAAACTCGCTAATTGACCTAAATGCTTTTATTTCACATTTAAAATTTCAATCAAACTTAAGAGAGGGATAAAACATGGTGAAGATAGTCGTTGATAATGATAAGTGCACCGGGTGCGAAACTTGCGTGAGTACTTGCCCAGTGGGCGTTTTCGAGATCAAAGATGGCAAGTCCGTCCCTGTTCAAGTTGAAGAATGTTTGGTTTGTAGAGCCTGCGAAGTGCAATGCCCAGAAAGTGCAATTCAAGTAATCGAATAGCCTTTTCCTCTTGGACTTAGGATTTGCCACTGCGACCGTTGGGCTCTTTAAGCTATCCCTTAAACTTCTTTCACTTTCTTAGTAACTTCTCATTTTGTCATATGGATCATTGACCGTTTTGATCTGTTGGAATATTAGATTCAAATAGTCTTTTACGGTTATCTTCTGTTTTCTAGCTAATTTTTGGAGTGCACGACTTGTACCTGTGGCGTATTGTATAGCCTTTTTCGGTTTTTCTACTATTGTTTGTGGCAAGCCAAGGTTTTCAGCAATTTTTCTCAGTACAAGTTTTCTCAGCGAATTTTGTTTCGGTTCAATTTTCAATTCTATGGGCAAATCCGCGGCGAATTTTGCGATTTTGTATGTTGCAAGAGGCAAGCGCAATTCCACATTGTGAAAATTAAGAATTTTGAAATCTCTCTCAAGATTGGTTTCATGGAGTTTGATTATGTCGTTGAAGATTATTTTTCTTGTTTTTTCGTTGCCATGCGTTAGATAGTTGTCTACGTAGCGTTTGTAGCCTCCGAAGAGTTCATCAGCACCTTGTCCAGCCAAAACTACTTTGAAGTTCATGTCCGCTGCTTCTGTTGCTGTCCAGTAAAAGGGGATGCCTATGCTCGTTTTAGTGGGATCCGGTTCCTCAATTAGCCTGACAACTTCCAGAGCTGTCTTCTCCACATTGTCTTCATTGAACAGGTAAATGCTTATGGGCAGTTTCAGTTCTTCCGCTGTCTTCTTCGCCTTTTCCGTTTCGGCGTGGTTTTCCAAGCTTACGTGGATTAAATGGACATTTGCGTTTGATTTTTTGGCCAGAAACGCGATTATGCTGCTGTCCAGCCCTCCGGAAAAGGCTACTGCAACCTCTTTTAGATCCAAAACTCTTTCGCGGACTGAGTGTTCCAAGAGCGTTTGCAGTTCTGTGGCGGCCGCCTGCATCGTCATCCGCCTTGGTTCCGAATAAACAAGCGTTTTGACAAGTTTGAATTTGAAGCCGTCCTTGTCAATAACTGCCATGTGCCCAGGCGGAAAAGAATTGGTTTTTTCTATTTGGATTTTCCACAATGCTTTGCGAGCTGAGGTAATGGCGGCGAAATTTTTGTTTTCGCCATAGTATAGCGGTCGAACACCCATGGGATCTCTACCGCAGATGAGCTTTTCTGGTTCTGCAATTGCGAAGGCGAAGTCTCCTTCGGTTTCCTTGACAAGGGTTTTAGTGTTTTCTTCGTGGTTTTTTTGGAGTTTTTTTGCAGTTGTCTCTGCGGCTGATAGGCTCTGTGTTGGCGGGTAGGTTCTTCCGTCAAAAACGAGTGTTGCGTTTTCTAGTCTTATTGGTTGGGGTTTGTCTAGGCTAATGATTTTTGAGAAAATGTGGCCTATTGCTATGTGCGAGTTTATTTCTTGTCTTCGCAGATCGTTGATGTCTTTTCCTATTTTGATAGTTGATGATGATGCTATCCCGAAGTTTTCAGCGTTTTTGGGTTTTAGCGCTTTAAGCATCTTAAGCGCGGTTGCTGTTGTGTTTTGGTTTTTTTTGTTTAGAACTGCGATTATTGCGCTCATGTGCGGCTAATCCTTGGGTTTCGTTTCTATTTGTTACTGGTTTAGGTAAAACATTAATCTTTAATCTGTCTATCTTTTTGGCGAGGGATAGAGGTTTGCCTATTTTGCCCATTGACACGGGTCGTTATGGAACGGCTAAAATGAGGGAAATCTTTGAAGAAGAGGCGCGCGTCCAGAAGATGCTTGATGTTGAGGCTGCCTTGGCTTGGGCGCACGCTGAAGTTGGTGACATACCGCGGAAGGATGCGGAAAAGATTGTTGCTATGGCTTCTTTGAAGCATGTTAAACTGGGTCGTATTAAGGAAATTGAGCGCGAGATAAAGCATGATGTTGCTTCTTTGGTTAGGGCCTTGGCCGAAGGGTGTGGCCCGAGCGGCGCGTATGTTCATCTGGGTGCTACTAGTTATGATATTGTGGATACGGCGAATGCGCTTCAATTGAAAGACGCGTTGGAGCTGATTGGGAAAAAATTGAGCAATTTTGAGAACATTTTGCGGGAGAAGGCTTTACAGTACAAGGGCACGGTGATGATGGGTCGAACGCATGGTCAGCACGCATTGCCGATTACTTTGGGATTCAAGTTTGCAGTTTGGATGTGCGAAATCTCTAGGCATATTCAAAGGCTCACGCAGTGCGAAGAGAGGGTTTTGGTTGGGAAAATGAGTGGTGCTGTGGGCACGCAGGCAAGTTTGGGCAAGCATGCCATGCGTATCCAAGAGCTTGTTATGCAACGGTTGGGCATCAAGGCTGCTGAGATTTCCACGCAGATTGTGCAGCGGGACCGCTACGCTGAGCTCGTGTGTTTGTTGGGTTTGGTGACTTCTTCATTGGATAATTTTGCGAGTGAGATTCGGGAGTTGCAGAGGCCTGAGATCGGAGAACTTTTCGAGCCCTTTGAGGCTGAGAAGCAGGTGGGCAGTTCCACTATGCCACATAAGCGGAATCCCGAAACTTGTGAGCGGGTTTGCGGTTTGGCCCGAATCGTTAGGAGTCTTGCGATTCCTGCGTTAGAGAATGTTGTGACATGGCATGAGCGGGACTTGACGCAGTCTTCTGCGGAACGCTTTATCATTCCAGAGGCGTGTATTTTGGTTGATTATATGCTTTTTTTGATGAGTAATATCGTTGCTAACTTGCGCGTTGATGAAGAACGGATGCTGCGGAATATTGAGTTGACTCAGGGACGTGCCATGTCAGAGGCGGTTATGATGGCGTTAACAAGGAAAGGCGTCGACCGCCAAGAAGCGCATGAACTGCTTAGGAAACTAGCAATTAAGAGCGAATTGGAGAAACGTCATTTCAAAGAAATTCTTCTTGAAGATAAGTTTGTAAGTGGGAAATTGAGTGAGAAAGAAATTGATTCGGCTTTGAACCCAGAAAATTACTTGGGCACGGCGATAAAACAAGTTGAGCTACTAGCTGAATAAAATAATCGGAAAATTTTAATAATCCCAAGAGTACAATATTTTGATGAACAGAGGGTTGACCTCCGAAAGTATGTCACTGAACAAAGGAGGGAAAAGAAATCAAGAATGCGTATGCCGTAAGATTGATACGTTATGCTTCTTGTTTCTATGCCGATTCTGTTATCTTTTGCGGCTTTCAGGTGACTTTTTTGGACACAACCGACTCCCTAAAGTTTAAAATCCAACTCGGAACGAAGAATAAACTGGTGGGGCACCACGTTGAGGTATAAGGTTCTTTTAGGTATTCTGGTTTTGAGTCTGGTTGTCTCTTTAGGAGTTAATGGGTACTTTTACACATTGCTGGTGGACCGTCAAGCACAGATAAATAACTTTCTGAGTCGAACTATCATCACATGGGCAAGAGAAATGACTATTGCTGGATATTTGTTACAAAATGCGACAACGAACATTGCAGTAGCTGGCGTGAATTCCCTCTTCAGGACCGCGCGAGAGACAGCAGAAACAGCATGGGTTTACGATAGAGATAAACTGTTTGGCCATATGGCTCTTGCGGCGGGAGGCATCGAAGATAATTTGCATACTTACTGTGTGGGCGCCCCCATAGACCTGAAGTACATAAACCAAACCGCAATTGAAATGTTTGCAATTCTCTATACAAAGATCCAGAATCTTACCCGTCCTCTTTTCGACACATCGGAGCTATATCATCCAAAAGGAGATGATCCGATACATTTACTGGAGGAAAGAGGCTTGGTAGATAGCATTATTGCCAACTGCACTGATGTTCGACTTTATTCAGCTGAAATGGGAAACCCCTAGTTGAAGACAGAGGTTTAAAAATGGGAAGACTCGTGTTAAAAAGGAATAACACCAACATTATATTATATGGCGTCTTATTTGGCGTAATCTTTGGAATAGTAGCATACCCAATCGGTAGCTACCTTCTTAATATTGGGTTAAGACCTCTTCATTCATATCTTGTCGGTATACTGCTCGGACATCTAACTGCTTGGATAGTTCTAAACCTCACGATAAAATCGAGCAATCGCCATACGCATTAGAGAGGAGCATCGAAAGCCTGAGGTAACTCCTCCGGAGGCGCGTCACCGCCTAGCCCAAATCGAAGGGCAGAAAGAGATTGCACGGAGATCAAAAGCCGTGTGGAAAGAGAAAGAAGTGATGGGAAAGTGGCTGAAGAGAAATTGACAGTTGGGACATTTTTAAAGTTAGTTGTCCTCACGGTTTTGGCATGCCTAGGTTTCTTTGTGTTATGGAGCTTTCTCTTCTTGCTTAGTGTACCTTTGATGAACGTTGAACTGTCATTGTTTCTAAGTATGCTAATAAGTGCAATAACGATTTTCGCGCTGATTGCCTTGATACCGTTTAAAAGGAGAAAAATAGTCGCAAGCAAAAGGCAGAAAGTCGGAATCTATGTTGCATACGCCATAATCTTAGCCTCTATCTTACCTTTGATAAAAATTAACCCCGTCTTATTTCTAAGTATTCTACCGACCGCTTCAGCTGCCACATTCATTCTAATCTATTACGCCTTGAGAAGTAGAAAAGGAAAAGAGATGGCGCAAATGCGAAAGATGTACTCCAATAGTGGCTGCAGGTTGCTCTGATACCGAATTGAGGGAGAGAAAGAGAACAAAACAACAGTAAGGAATGTGTGAAACCTTGGAAACAGAAAATAAGGAAGGAAAGAAGAAAGTGCCGCTTGGGGTAATTGTCGTATCAGCAATAAATTTTGTGTTTGGCTCTGCCGGAATTTTCCTTGGGTTAGTGGGGCTTCCTGTTCAACCTACTTTGAGCCTCTACGCGTTTGTCACGGCGTTAATATTGCTGTCTAGTGGAATAGGAATGCTAGAACTCAAATGTTGGGCATGGTATTTAGCTGTGTTAGCGTGTATAGTCTCTTTAGCGACCTATCCTTTGTTACCATCGCAAGGGTTCATAGTCCCATTAGAAATAGTCGTTCTGCCTTACTTGTTGTCGAAAAGAGGGACCTTTGGAATAAAACTTACAGGGTAAAAAACATGATAAAGAAAAAGATTGTGCTGTTATTGAACCCCAAACCACAATTCGAACCACAAGCCAGCAAAGCAACAACATCCCCTTCTTTTTCCCCGCGTCAACAGCAAAAAGGGCGCCAAAGACAAAAGCGCTCGATTCACTCACTGCTTCACTCTATATATAGAGGGGGTATAAGTTTTCCCACACGCCAGAGAGCACAGATTAACAAAGGCTTTGCTCATCTTGACCCCTCTTTAAGTTTTCACCCATATTCAAGATAATGCTAAGTGAAAAAAGCGCCCCCACAACAAATTAAGTTTCACTTTTTGGCGGAAAACCGTTACAACATCCCTCTTTTTTCTCCATCGAGCCTCAGTATTCTGTTATGGCTTTTTGTTTCCATTCTTCTTCCTTCTCGAGTTTCTCCCACGTTTCCTTCTTCACAAAGCCGCCAACTTGCTCCTTGATCTTCCTCGCCAATCTCGGCCCTATCAACGGCAAATTCGTCAAATTATCCAAAGCCGCATGTTTTATATCCTCAATTGTCTTGTATCCCGCATTATACAGTATGCGCCCACGGACTCTTCCAACGCCTTCCAACTTAACTATCGGCAACAATTCTTTCTTTATTCCTTTACTCACTCTTTCTATAAGCTCAAGAGTCAAAGGCAAAACCTCCCTACTGCCAAAAAGCGCTGCCAACTCATGCGTAGCGTAAAGCAACCACTTAGCATTCTCAATCGTCCTGTAAAGATCGCCTGGCTGCACCCTAAACTTCTCTATCATCACATCTTCGCTTGTCTCCTCAATCCAAGCGTTCAAAACCATGGCTGTCTTCACTTCGCCCAGAAACTCTTCATAGGCTATATGATCTCCCCATTCATTTGGAACATCCAAGAAAAACTCTTCTCTGTGCTCCTCCATGAAAACCGCCATTTCATCTAGTTCCCGCGTGTAAGGCCTCATTATTGGACCCATATCCGGCGTATGCGCGATCAAATGGAGCAAACTCAAATCTGTCAGATACGCGGGTTTGCGCCCTAATGAATCACGGATTACAACAGCCGAAACAGGATCTATGTAAAGTTCACTTACCCGCTTACCAAACTTTGTGGCATAAATGTTCTCGCCAGAAACGTCCAGCATTTCCTCATCATACAAGTACTTGAGAATCTTAGCTATGATGCTTCTGATCGCTTTAATGTCATACTGGTAAGAGTAAAAGGTTCTTCCAAAAAACTCGTAAATTCCCTGTTCCGTATGGGCGAAATCTGCCGCAATAGTTGCCAGTACATGCACCCTCATTATCCTTTCAACGGCAAGCCTTGACCATATCCGTTCTGGACGCGCAAGAACATAGCTTTCCATCAAATAATCTGATTCATCCGCAGTCTTGGCGATGAGTATCGCTTCCCCAAGTCTATCATATTTTGGCCTCCCAGCTCTGCCTGCCATTTGCTTATACTCCAAAACGCTTATCGGATAATAGCCATATCCAGGCTCATACCGCCTATAATCCTGAACAACAACTATTCGAGCTGGAAGATTCACGCCAAAAGCCAACGTCGGCGTAGCAGTCAACACCTTAATTTTTCCCTGCCGAAACGAATCCTCTATCAACTTCCGATGTGCACCAGCCAAACCTGCATGATGAAAAGCCGTACCACGTTTAACCAGCTCCGAAAGACCTTCGCTTATTCTCGTTCTTTCACCTGCACCCAAAATCTTCTCTGCTTCATGCTCAAGAGTCCTCTTTGCCGGCTTAGACAACACTTCCCCAACTTGGTCCGCAATTCTTTTGGCCAACGTAGCAGAGTTTTTCCGTGTTGAAGCAAAAACTAATGCTTGCCCACCAGACTTCACCGTGTTCAACGCCAAATTTATCACCGGATTGCTTGTCTTTTTATCAATCTTTCTAGCACCACCATCTTTGTATTGTATCTCTTCACGTAGCAATATCCCCTCCTTCAAAGCGACTGGACGCCACTCCGTTATTACATAACCCGCCTTTAGCCATCCAGCAATTTCCTCAACATTGTTTATCGTCGCGCTCAAAGCCAAAATCTGCATGTCCGGATTAATTTGCATGAGCCTCGCCAAAACAACTTCAAGAGTTGGACCGCGTTCAGCCTCATTTAGCAAATGCACTTCATCAGCGACTATCAACGAAATATCATCCATCCATTTGGCCCTATGCCGCAAAAGGGAATCCGCTTTCTCGTTAGTGGTTATTATTATGTCGTACCTTTCTAACCATGAGTCGCTACTGTCAAAATCGCCTGTGCTGATGCCTATGCTTACTCGTTTTCCGTCGGGCTTCCTTATGGCAGTATACTTCTTGAACTCGTCAAATTTCTCGCTAGCCAAAGCCCTTAAAGGCGTTAAATAAATGGTTTTCCCGTTCTTCTCCAGAACGTGCTTAAGAGCGCAAAACTCCGCCACCAAGGTTTTCCCAGACGCTGTCGGACTGGCTAAAACAAGATTTCTACCTTCCAGAGCTCCAGCTTTTATCGCCTCTTCCTGCGGAGGATACAATTCTACGATTCCAGATCTGAGAACTATCTCCTTAACTGATTCGGGTACTGCCAGCTCTGTTATTTTCACTTGCATGCGCCCATTATTTTTTGCTGGTTAAAACAATATGGTAGCCCTGATTTAAAGTGTTAATTGTGCAATTCTTCGCTTCCTTGCGGTTACGTTTTTCTATTAGAATTAGCCCTATTAAGCATAGAAAAAATTATTTAACCCTGTGAAGGTTGAATCAGGTTATGGTTGAAAACGTAAGGGAACTGCTTAAGGCCCATGAAGGCATAAAACGCGAAGTCTATCTGGACATTGAAAATTCAAGCATTGTTCCCCAAGAAATAGTTGACGCAATGCTACCGTACTACAATCAGCGGGCGTACGGTAACCCAACGCTGACCCATAAACCAGGCTGGGAAGCTTTCGAAGTCATAATGGAATCAGCGCAAAGAATTGCCAAGTTTTTGGGATGTAAAATGCTTGAGGAAATCAACTTCACTCCGGGAGAAACAGAAGCCAACAACCTAGCCCTAATGGGAACTGCCTTCGCAATGAAAAACAGAGGTAAAAAAATCATAATTTCAGAAATTGAGCCCATAAGCGTCCTACATGTGACCGACATGCTACAAAAATTCGGATTTACCACTACAAAAATTCCAGTCAACACTGAAGGCTTCATAAACCTTGAAAAACTAAAAGAAACCATTGACAAAAACACGATTCTCGTGAGCATATCAGCCGTAAACAACGAACTCGGAACCATAGAACCGATCAAAAACGCCTTGGAAATAGTCAAGGACAAAAACCCAGAAACAATTTTCCACACAGACGCCTCAGACGCCTACGGCAAAATACATCTAAACGTGCAAGATCTAAAGGTGGATCTAGCAACTCTAAGCAGCTACAAAATCCTAGGACCACGAGGAATAGGCGCATTATACATAAAAGAAGGCGTCAACGTAGAAAAAATCTTAGAAGGCCAAATAGGGACCCAAAAGCTCTGGCCTGGAGTTGAAAACACACCCTACATCGTTGGCTTTACAAAAGCATCTGAGCTAGCCTTTCAAAATTTTGAAACAAACGTGAACTACATGCGCAAACTAAGAGACAAACTGACGGACGGCATACTAGAAACGATAGCTGAGATAAGGCTTAACGGTCCAAAGGGTGGCAAGAGAGCACCCGACAATGTGAACATCAGTTTTCTGAGATGCGAAGGAGAGGCCCTAACAATCGAGTTAAGCCTTAAAGGCGTTTACGTTTCAAGCGGTAGCGCGTGCACGAGGAGACTTCTTCAACCAAGCCACGTTCTCAGTGCCATAGGAAGAAAGTTCAGTGAAGCCCACGGCAGCATACTGATGAAAGTAACACGCTACCATACAGAAGAAGATATAACCTATGCCTTGGGAGTTATTCCTAGCGCTGTTGAAAGGATAAGAGGAATAGTTGGTTCCACAGGAGTTGATTAACATTGTCACGAGCACCATTACCCTATAACCCCAAAGTACTTGACTTATTCAGAAACCCCAAAAATCTTGGAAAAATGGAAGACGCTACAGTTGTAGCAGTCGCAGGCAACCCAGCATGTGGCGACATGATAACTTTCTACCTCAAAATCAACGATCAAGACATAATAGAAAAGGCGTCTTTCGAAAGCTACGGATGCGCAGCGAACATAGCAACTTCAAGCATTGTCACCGAAATGATTAAAGGAATGAGTCTCAGGGATGCGTGGACAAAAATAACTTGGAAAAACGTCGCGGAAGAGGTGGGCGGTTTACCAAGCATAAAATTTCACTGCGGCATCCTAGCCGTCGGAGCCCTAAAAAGGGCCATCAGAAAATACTATGAGAACAAAGGAGTTTCCCCTAACTGGCTAAAGAAAGAACTGACTTTCGAAGAGCGACAAGCACTGGAAGAGGAAGAACTGGCAAAATTACTTGCAAAAAGAATGAAATTGCAGGAGGAGCAGAAATAGGATTGGATCCATACAAGATTCGCGAAGATTTCCCAATATTGAAACGAAAAATAAACAATCATTCCCTCATTTACTTTGACAATGCTGCGACCTCGCAAAAACCAAGACAAGTAATTGAAGCCATCAAAGATTTCTATGAAAATCACAACGCAAACGTGCACAGAGCGATTCACACCCTTTCGCAAGAAGCAACCGAACTGTACGAAAGCGCACATGAAGAAGTCGCAGATTTCATAAACGCAAAAGACATTGCGGAAATAGTTTTTGTTAAGGGCACAACTGAAGCAATTAACCTAGTTGCATACTCTTGGGGTCTTCGCAACCTAAAAAGAGGCGACGAAGTTCTGATATCGTTGATGGAGCACCACAGCAACATTGTCCCATGGGAACTCCTTTCGAAAATAAATGGATTCAACATTAAATATGCTAAGGTTAATAGTGACGGAATCCTAGACTACGAAGACTTTGAAAACAAGTTTTCCACTAAAACCAAGATTGCGTGCCTAAGCCATGTTTCAAATGTTAGTGGAGTCATAAATGATGTGAAAAGAATCAGTAAAGTTGCCCATGAACACGGAGCCTTGCTGCTCGTGGACGGCGCGCAATCGGTTCCGCACTTACCAGTGGACGTTAAAGATTTAGACTTAGACTTTCTGGCTTTTTCAGGACATAAGATGCTGGGACCAACAGGCATAGGCGTATTATACGGCAAGAGAGAAATTCTTGAGAAAATGGAGCCGTTCCAAGGTGGAGGAGAAATGATAAAGGAAGTTTTCTTTAATATGGGAAATCAGCGATGTTCTATAGCTTGGAATGATCTGCCGTGGAAGTTTGAAGCTGGAACCCCCAACATCTGTGGCGGCGTTGGTCTCATGGAAGCAGTGAAATACTTAAAGAATATAGGCATGGAAAGCGTCGCGAAACATGAGGTAATGCTAACAGAATATGCTGTGAAACACATGGAGGAATGCAAAAAAGTTGCGCTCTATGGGCCGAGAGATATATCCTTTAAGTGTGGGATAATCCCGTTCGGCGTTGAAGACCTGAGTTCACATGATGTTGCTCTATTCCTTGACAATTACGGAATCATGATACGGAGCGGTTTCCATTGTGCACAACCATTGCATCAAATATTCAAGTTACCATCTTCTGCAAGAGCAAGCTTCTACATCTATAATACACGCCAAGAGATTGACCAATTTGTGCAAGTCTTAAAGGAGATTGAAGAGACTTAATGGCTACTGTTGAAGATTATGTGGCAAGAATTGAAGGAACGTGTGGCGAAGAGAAAGATACCATAGTCATATTCAAGTATGATAAGAAAGATGAGGCTCTGGCAAATATTCTGAAGAAGGCCAAGACACAAAAATCGCTTTCAGGGATAATCTTTGAACTTACTTTCCGAAACATTTCATTTAGAGTGTACGCGAGCGGAAAGGCCATCTTCAGAAGTGTAAAGAGCAAGGAAGAACTTCACGAGATTTTGTCTGCTCTGCTGCTTTAACATCTGAGCTAATCATGTTTATTTCAAACAACATGTTACTCTTTTGTGAAGACTTTCGCAACTTTCTGCAGTTCTTTTGTGATTGACAGTAAGAATCTGACCCTTTTCTCAGTTTCTGACTTACAAGACTCAACTATCGATTTTAGCTTCATCATTATTTCGCCGCTGATTTCAATAAGAACTTGATGATTTTTTCTGTCGGCAAGATTGAGTATACTAACATCGCCGTTTGTGTAAAGTAGAACTAACTGTCCAGTTAGATGCAAGTATGCTTTGCTTACTTGTTCACTAAGGCTTCTGGGAAGGGAAGAAACAGAAATTTCAAGGGTTTTGCCAAAGGGCTTTAAAATCTTTAGAAGAGAGTTGAAGAATTCATTGACCAAGTTTTCCTCTTCCTCTTCCAACTCGGACATTTGCCCTACGTTTTCCTGCATCGCCTTCAAGACCTCTATCGCTTCTTCTTCAGATATCTTTTGGCTTTCTTGTGCTGGTGTGACATCCACAGCTATTTGTGGCTGAACGTCATGAACTTCTGGTTCAGCAGATTCCTCCGTCACGATATTCACCTCTAACATTAACGTCTGTACTAATTCCCATCGGCACGATAATAGAATTAGTCCGTATGAAAGATTACATACAAATTTGTCTCCGCACAAAAAGTTATCCAACGAAGGTTAAGTTAGAAGTAATCTTGTATATTAAGACATAATATTTTTATCGTTCTCACAGTAATATGTCTATGAGAATAATGAAACAAGAGCTAAAAGCAAGCGGGTTCGCGTACGGAACAGACTCTGCCAAGGAAACAGCTAAATATGCAGTTAAAACTGAATCTGTGTCGCTTAGGAAAGGCAATTCCAAAATAACTGTAAACATCAGCAAAAAAAGAGAAATGTCACGATCTCCCCATCTTCACAAATATGAAATCGCAAAATATGACCTACATCCTGGATATATTTTCCCTGAATTTCTTCAAAACCTAATCCCAACAGGGACTCCTGAGTACATAGACAGTGGCCAAAGATATGTGGAGCGCATGGTTCGCGCACTCTACTACTTCAAGCAATGCTCTTTAATTGGACCTTCAGGAACGGGAAAAACCCACATCGCCTATCTCGTTGCTGAATTGACTTCGCTGCCTGTATGGGAAGTGAACTGCGGTTTGCAAACATCTTCCTATGACCTAATCGGCAGATTCATAGGCCTCGGAAAAGAAAACTGGATCGATGGACAGGTGACGTGCTGGCTGAGATACGGAGGCCTCTTATATCTTGACGAAGCCAACATGATGAAACAAGACGTTGCTACAAGACTTAATCCTGTTCTTGACACTAGAGGCCACCTAGTTTTGAACGAAAAAGACAACGAAATAATTGTTCGCCATCCATACGCGTATTTGATCATAAGCATGAACCCGTTCTCAGCAGAATTCGCTGGAACTAAACCTCTCAACGCTGCTTTCAGAAGAAGAATGAGTGTTTGGATAAACTTTGATTATGAAAGTGTGGGGGAAAGGATTTCACAGAAAGAAGTTGAGTTGCTAATAAAAAGAGCAAGCATTAACGAAGCCATTGCCTACAAAATAATAAGAGTAGGCGCAGAGATGCGCAGACAATATAAAGCAGGTGACCTCCCTTACGCACCTTCAATAGGCGATTTAATCCACTGGGGTATCCTAATAAAGGATGGTTCTGACCCAATCTCTGCAGCTGAAGAAACCATAGTAGCATTGACCAGCGACAGCGTCGAAGTGCAAGCAGACGTAAGGAGACTAATCGAGTCAATTCTCAACAGTTAACTTTGCCATACGTGGTGACCCTTGTGGGTTTCTTGGAATACGCTTCGTCGATTTTTTTCGTGAAAGACTGGCTTAAAAACAAAATACTAATATCATCCAAATTTCGGTTTCCTCAATTCTTTCATGATAAGGATTGCTTCGTCTGCATTTTCCCAGAACCAAAAATTATAGAAAACGAAAATGAAGAAAACCTGGCTTCTTTATTTGGCTACGACTTTCCAGATGACATAGAAGGCAAAAGGCAACTCATAAGGCTTTTCAGAGCAGCAGTTTTTCATCTGGGCGCCCATGTTATGTCTTCGCGCTTTGAAGATTATGAGGATTGGAGAAAAGGCAAAGATCCCCGTCTAGCCAACTTCGTTAGTTCTCTCTTGGAGGATGTTAACGGTATTGCTTATCTTTCTTCCTTGCACCATGACAAACTTGTTGATTTAGCCTTCGCAAATACTTTAGCCTTGAAACGATTGTACAGAACAGCCAATTTTGTAAATCCCGCCACTAGAATTATGGCTGAGCTTTTAGTGAGAACCCACACAGGGCTAATAGTCGCTAAAACAGAAGAAGAACGAAGAACTGTTACTCGTCTTGCCAGCCTTCTTTATCAGTTCAAACATAAGGCGCTTGCGTCATTCACGACTGAAAAAACGTCACTTAGAAATGAAAAGTTGAAAATTGCAGATGAAATTTACTTGGCAATTGAAGATACAGGTACAATAACAGAAACTCCTTTTCTTCCCCACACTGAAGAACTAGGTCCATGTTCAATATTTTCTCCTTCCCTTTTAGTCAAATCAGATGTAATTATCGAAGATAATTTCACGAAATGTTTGGAATTCATAGACGGTTCTTCCTCCTCTTCGAATGGCGAGCAAACGTTGAAGAAAATAGCTGAGGCAGAAGCAAGTCAAGTTCTTGATTCTTGGAAAAGACAAAAAGAAAAAGACAAAAAAATAATTTCACAGTATGAAGGCTTTTTATCCCTCACAAGGTTCAAGTCTGTTGAAATTCCAGAGCAAGACTATACCGAGTTTTTGAGGGTGAGGGCTGGATGCAAAAGTGAATGCCGCAGGCTACTCGCGAGCCTTCTAGTAGCTAGAGATGCAGTGGATGAAGATCCGAGAAAGCTCTATGGCGTACTTGATCTGCAAGAGGCAATACAAGTAATAGCTAGCAAAAGTCCAAGAATGGACGTTTTTCTGCTGGACGAAAATATAAGCAAAAGTTATTCATGGGTAATTCTTTTCGATGCGAGCAAAAGCATGGAGTGCATAAAAGATCTTGCACTCGAAATTCTAATAATTCTGGCAGATGCAGCAAATGAGGCACTTTTAGATCCAAATTCTTGGGGAGTGTACGCTTTCAGCGACCGGCTTTTCGTAATAAAAGACTTTAAAGAACGATACAATGCTAGAGTGAAATCCAGAATTGGCGGGTTAAAATTTGAGGGGTTCACTTATACGCCGGATGCATTGAGTTTTGCGGGGCAGGTTTTAAGGTCAAGGGCTGAAAGCATGAGATTGGTTACAATTATTTCTGATGGGTGGCCATTCGGCTACTCTGGAATAAAAAATTCTCTATCAGAAACTGTTGATTCTTTAACAAAGTGTAACGTCTCTTTAGTCGGAATTGGAGCGCAAACCCGCCGAATGAACTCTTTCTTCAAATCCAACTGTAGCGTCTATACTCTACGAGATTTGACCAAGCAATTTTCGAATTTGTATCTAGAAGCAAGTAGAGTCGCAGCCGAATCATAAGAGCATTACAAATAGGCAAGTGTCGAAGCTTCAGGAACATGGTTCCGTGAAAAGTGAAGGGGCAAATTGCCGTTGTTACACTGTTAGCTTCTCGCAACGGAGCCTATTGCTGAATTTGGTTTTCAACCGAAAAGTCGGCTGAAAACTCAAATTTCTCAGTGATATTTCCTTTCTTTGATTTAAACATAATTTTCTCCGGCACTCCATCATGAATGTACGTTACATAAAGCAAATCCTTTCCCAAACCGTATCGTTCTAAGTCAATTACCGAGTTCTTTGCCCTCTCCAGCTTTTCAACCTTACTCTTTAATTCTTCTATGGCCTCAAAAAGTATCTCAGCTTCCCCAATCTCATCAGCTGAAAGCATAAAATCCTTAAATTGAACCCACTCTGAGGCTGTAGCAACGTTTTTCTCTTCTTTCTTTCCACCTTTTCTGCTCCCGCTCTTCAAAACTTTCTGTAATTCAGCCGTTTTCTTCGCCCACTCTTGATTTTTCGAAGAGCCAGGATTTCTCAAAAGCGTTCCCAACCATTGGCTGTAATCCTCAAGCATAGTCTTGCATTGAATTATCTGAAACTCAATGCTTTCCCTGATTTCTTTAAGCGAGTAAAAAGTTCGAATTTCAGTTAAGAAACCTTCCAAATACACCACCAGCACTTTCCAAATCTACTCTATCTCTTTGGATTTTCAATTTCTTGGTTTCCCTCTTCTTTACCAGCAAGCGTTTTGACCATGCTCTTTAGTTCCTTCTTCAAGTTCGCAAAGAAATTGACTCTTGAGACTAGTTTCTTTCTGTATATCATTATGGCTTTGGCCAGTTGGGGTATGACGTCCCACAATACAGCCATGACAATTTCAGGGGAATATTCTGCCAAAAAGGCCGACTGTTCTTCACCTTTTTCATCGACAATTATCAATCGTCCCTCTTCATTCAAAAATAGCTTTTTCACTTTCTTATGAAGGGGAATATTTTCGGGAGGGACATTGAAGGAAATGTGAAGCTTTTCCAAAACATGTTTCATGGATATGCAGAGTTCACTGACTAACTTGCTTTCTTCAACCAAAAATTCGCTTAACTGTAACGTTTCTTCGTTTATGCTTTTCAAAAGGTCCTGCATTCTTTGCATTTCAGCGCTTGATGCTTCACTTTCTTTTTCTTCTGAGCGTTCCGTGCTTTTTTCAGAGGACTCCACTGGGTGAAAAAAAATTTCTCCACTTTCTTCGCTATTTTGGGTTTCTTCAGATTGTTCTGCATGTGCTTCTTCCATAGACATATCTCCCTAGATTTTCAATGAAACCCTGTTAGTCGACTAATCAACTTCTCAGGAGATAATAGAGTTAGTATGTGGTGAATCTTTACGCACAGACTAATTTTGAGTTGTCACCTAGGAATTTGTGAGGCTTGACGAATAAAATGACCATGGCCAAATATGCAATGGTTCCAAGGCCTTGTCGAATTAAATCTGGAGCATACCAAAACCAGCTTGTGCCTCCGCTAAAATGTAACCCGGCAATGTTCCATGCGAAGACAGCATCAACGAATGTTTCGGCAAAAACATTAAGCTTGTGTGGCAGTTTGATGATGTGCGAGTCCAAGCTCAATACAACGTATATCGGCAAATTGATAATCAAAACAAATAATGTCAGCCCGGGTAAGATTCCGAAAATCTCCATAAAAGCTCTAGCGTACAAGTTGGCTTCCTCATAACTAGCATGGCAAAAAACAAGTGTCGCGGCATAATCAAAAATTATAAAAGCGAAAACAACGGCAATTCTCCTTCGCCATTGATTGCCCTTTGGAAAGACAAAATGCCTTAAACTGATCGATTCGCTTAGCTTAATTTGCACTTTCCCTTCCCTCTCTAAGCGTTTTGCAGATCTATTTTATCCATTACTGCTTAAAAGCTTGAACATGAATTTTGGATTCATATTTTGAGTTCAGAAGTATAAAATATAGCAGAAACTAGAATCCAGTTCCATGTCGAAATCTGAATCAGGATTAATGTCGTAAGGGGGTTAAAAATGGAGTTGGCTATTGAAAAACCCGAAGGCATCATGAAACTGTACGATGAAAGTACTGGATCATGGCGGTTTGTAAGAGTGGACAAAGGTCCAGGCAAATCACTTGAGGTGCTTGATAAAGCTCTCTCTAGGCTCGGTTTGTCCAAAAACGAGATAAGGGTTTACATTTACATCGCGAGAACGGGCGAACATAAGGCAAGCGAAATTTCTGAAGCATTGTCACTTCACAGAACAGAAACGTATAGAATTCTACGTGATTTGGAGAAAAAAGGATTAGTCTCATCTGTTTTTGAGAAACCCTTGAAATTTATCGGTACCCCGTTTGAAAAAGCGATAGACATGCTTATAGAAACCAAAAAAATGAAAATAAACCTTCTAGAAAGAAGAAAAAAAACCCTCGTTGATCTTTGGCTTTCTCTTCCCAAACCAGAAGCAGAAACTGAAAGAAAGGAAGTGTTCCAGATACTGGAAGGCGAAGAGCAAATCAGCTTGAAGGCCGATGAAATACTAACTAATGTTCAAAGAGAAGTTCTGGTTTTCACATCTGAGCATGACATCACGAACTTTTACCATTCAGGTCTGTTGGATAAGCTTGAGAAAACTTCAAAGAAAAACATAAACGTTCAACTGTTGACCAATTATTCTCCGAAAAGCTGCTTTTTCGTAGACAAAATAAAACTGAAAAAAGCAAAGTATTCACTGTCAAACATTGAAGATTTGCCAACATTCATAATTACGGACGATGAACACTTGCTTCTACTTATCAGAAAAAACGATGGAAAGAAGAGGACAGCAGCCTTATGGACTAACTATGATGCTTTCATAAAAGCCCTGAAAGCGCTTTTCATTGAACTCTGGAACAATGATGAGTAAGTAATTCTCATTTAAATTTCCTCTTAATTTCTTGCCATATTGCTCTAGCTAGTATGCGGGTTTCTCTGTCAATTGACATCAATAATGCCAAATATATTATACCGCCTATGGCTGTCATGGCTAAAGTCAGAGATATTCGTGTTGGATGCGGCATTACAAATAAGGTTATTGCCATAACAGCCGAGGCAAAAACATATTTTGTCATGTTTTTCCATGGGATTCCTATTTTGATCATTTTCCGGACGACGGCATACAAAACAAGAAACATGGCAAAACGGGCCACAGAGTTAATAATACTTACTGATAAAGCCGCTTGCAAAGGCTGATCAGTTGTAAAGGTTGTTAAGACATAAAATGTCGCTGGAATTGTTATTGCCGAATGAAAATATGGTAGAGAAAATGCAATAAGCAGTCGACTTTTGGCTAGTTCCCTGAACGATATTTTTGCATTTTCATCAACTCTTTCGAATCCAAAAAGCACGGAGCTAAAAATTCCCGCGATTGTTGAGACCAAAGCATCTATTGCTAAAACTATGAGTACGGGCCCAGCGTCAGGATATTCAGTTCTGAAAAGTGTTATGTAGGAGTCTGACAGGGCCATTGCCCCGGCGGTCATGGGTAATGCGAACATCAGTACCATTTTCATAGACGTTGTTATGTCTTGATGATTTCGTTCTGCCAGAAGCTTTGGGTATAACGCGAATGCTAAGAAAGAGGAGTATGAGATTACGTTTGCGACTTGGGCGGCGACACCGTATCTGCCCCGTCCGCCTATTCCGCCATAAATGAACAACATGATAAATATGAGGGTGGCTATTTGGTTGCCAAGAACATTATAGATATTTACCATGGAACCCTTAAGCCATTCTTTAACGTATTCCCATCTAATTCTTTGCCTAAGCTCTTCAGCGAGTAACTTGTAATAATAAGCTATTTGGATAGCAAATGCAACTATTGTGCTAATCACTGCTCCCAAAAGAGGTTGACCAAGCTGAATGATTAGCACGTAACCTAAGATAACTCTGCAAAATTGCTGTACGAGCAACCCGTAGCCTACCGTTTGCGGTATGCTTGCTTGGAGGCATGCCTCAAAGAGACTGATCGAATAGAATTCCACTATCTGAACTGCAATTATAAAGTATAATGCCAAGTACTGGGCGCCATATTTCTCGCCGATGTCAAGCGCCGAAGTTATCGATGGAATAAAAGAAAGATAGATGAATGTTGCTATCAGAGAAATTATTAGATTTGCAAACAATCCAGTTTTGGCTACCCCTTCTCTTCCTCTCGCAACGAACCGCATTACCCAGAATGGAAATACTCCAATTAGTAAGGTGAAATATGTCAGCACGTCGTTCATGTTGAACCACAAGTCATATTCAGGTCCTGTGGAGCGAGCTATCATGAATTGGAAAATCAAGCCGGTTACTACGCTGAGCAGTTTGGCTGCAAATATCACAAAGCCTGAATATTGCAGTCTGATTTCCTTTGTCGTCACTCGAACACCTTTCTCGCTTCTCATGCATATCTCAATTGAATATTTAATTTTATGTAGGTGAACGAGTGTCTCACTCTACAAGTTCAAAGACTTAGACAAACAAAAATACGATAAGAGCAAATCATCTGGCATTGGCTAGAATAAGTTTGAAAATTGCTATTGTTGTTGTTTTGAGCTTAGGCGAAGCTTGGTTTTCATTTTGGTCCTGCTCACCCAATTGTAAATTGGAATCAGTGGATATTTCATTGGTTGTGGAAGAACATCTTTTATCTCTCTGTGTAATCCTATTTGTGTGGCGATTTTGCCTTTTCTCGTGATGGGTATGTAGTATCGTGTTAAGGGGAATTGGGTAAATCCATTGTTCCGTTTGAAGTTGTCTAAGCTTGGGTGGTTTCCCATTCTCCCATACATCAGCCATTGGATCTGTTCATCTGCACAAAATTCTATTGCCTTTGCAATCAGAGCATTGTTTACTGCTTTGTCCCAATGTTTCTGCAGCGACAATATCTGGGATATTATTGCTACGTTGTCGCCATGAACAAGCTGAATGAACCCAACAAGCTCATCTTGCAAATATGCTCCTATGAATGTACAGTTTTCCGCTGAAAGTAAGCCCCTACTCACTATCTGCAAGGAAGTTCCATAGTGAGGAAAACCTCTTTCTTGGCGTATCGGTGTCTCATTGTAAATCTTCCATATACTTTCTGCTAGTTTTTCGTTTGGCTCGACTGTCTCTGTTCTTATCCCACTTTTTTCAGATTTGCGAACCATATTGCGCGTCTTTTTCCCTATTTTTTTCCACCAATACTCATAAGTTGTTATCTGAAAAAGTGCGATGTTGTCTTCTGCATTCAGCCAAGTGCTCGAAGGATTTGAAATCGTGTTGCACCATCTCCTTTCAATGAAAGTGAAGATGTCTATCCCTCTTTCCTTGAGTTTTTCAATGAAGCCCTCCTTTGGAACCACATTCTTTTCGTATTCTTTCGCGTCATTGGCTATTTTGAAGAAGGCTTTGTTGCGAACAATCAGATTTTCAAACTCCTTGTCCACCTCTAAGATCGTCCTCAAGGTTTCATAGAATGGGCCTCTTCGGTTGATTTTTCCCCGTTGAAAGAGCCATATTGGATGAATGTGCAGTATTTTTCCCTCTTTAATGTAGTGCTTCGCCATTCTAATGGCCTGTGCAGTGGAATGGGTGTAGCAGAGTAGGTCTAAGCCAGTTGTTGCAAACTGGTAGAAAGACTGCAAGGTGAAATCATTTGGAATCTTTGGGACTTTTACTTTCCATCTTCTCCACATTATTCGCGCCAACAAACGCGCAGTTCCATGGATAGTGTAGTAGTCTACTTTTCTTCCAGTCGTACTTTGCAACAGTTTCAGTTCTGCTTGCGGGTCATTTGCAATATGAAGAGCTACCTCATGCCTCTCCTCACTCAACAATCCCAGCAATTCTTTATCAGGAATCGTTTTAGGTGTGAAAAACCAGTAAGCCTTCACTGCTCTTGGCGACGCATTGATCATTCTCGCAATTATTTTTGAGTTCCTCAAATATTCTTTACTTGTTTTGATGTTCAGAGCTGTGTGAAAGAAACTTCTAACGCGCGAAGGATAAGGGTAGTCAACATCTATTCTTAGTTTTATCATCGTGTCTCCGTGTGTCATTGTTAAGTGGAAAGCCTATTAATCATAGACTCTTTATTGAATTAACGTTTATTTAAGCTGGAACCATCGCGCAAAACTTGGACAATCAGATCGAGTTTCTTCTTTCCTGAACAACCAATTGTGTTCTTATCGAAAATCCGTCCTTTCTTTTTCTATTACTGGCTTCCACCACTCAGTATTTTGTTCATACCATTCCACGGTTTTCTTTATTCCATCTTTGAACTTAGTTCTTGGTTTCCAGCCAATTTTTTGTATTTTTTCTGTATTCAGAGAGTATCGTAAGTCATGTCCAGGTCTATCTTTGACGAATTTTATCAAACTCTTTGGCTTTTTGGTGAGCGTTAGGACTGTTTCAACGACTTGAATATTTTCTAGTTCTTGATTCGCGGCTATGTTATAGCTTTCTCCGGGCTTACCTTTATGCAAAACCAAGTCTATGGCTTCACAGTTATCTTCCACGTAAAGCCAGTCTCTAACATTTTCTCCTGTCCCATACACCGGTATTGGCTTTTCTAAAAGGGCATAGATTATAGTTTTTGGAATAAGTTTCTCTAGGTGCTGATATGGTCCGTAATTGTTTGAGGATCGTGTAATAATTATTGGCAAGCCATAGGTTTCGAAGTAAGCTTGGCATAGCAATTCTGCGCTCGCCTTTGAGGCTGAATAGGGGTTGCGCGGGTTTAGTCTGTCCGTTTCTTTGAAACTTCCTTTTCGGATATGTCCATAGACTTCATCTGTACTTATCTGCTCAAACCTTGATACGTTGAATTTTCTCGCAGCTTCCAATAGATTATAGACTCCAAGGACATCAGTCAGTACAAATGTTCCAGCTTCAACAATGCTTCTGTCGACATGAGTTTCAGCGGCGAAATTCACGATCCAATCGCAATCTCTTATGGCATTCTGAACATCTTCTTTTTTTGTTATGTCGCCTTTGACAAAAGTTATTTTGTTCCATATATCCTGTAAATTCTCTTTTCTTCCAGCGTATGTAAGCTTGTCTAGGACTATAATCTCATAGTCTGGATGTTTCTTCAGTTCGTAGTGCACAAAATTGCTTCCAATGAATCCTGCGCCGCCAGTGATGAGAATTTTCATTCCGTATCAACCGTGCTCAAGCCATGGCGCTAGTTTCCAATCGTAAGGTATTTTTTCTGTATTTGGCGGTAGCCTATGTTCATCTGGTTCTCTATAATTGTATAGCTCTGTAGGAACATTAAGAACAAGCGCATACTCTTCACCTATGGCTTTGAAGCCGTGCCAGATTTCAGGTGGGATTTTGACAAGGGTGAGGTTTTTTTCGCCAATCTTGAATTCGTTTAATTCTTTTCCAGTTTTTGATTTTGCGCGGTCATCGTATAAAACAAGTTTTATCATGCCTTTGATGCATGCTATGTGATCTGTCTGTTTTTTGTGCATGTGCCAAGCCTTGACAACTTGCGGATAAGCTGCTGTAACGTATATTTGCCCGAATTTTTGGAAGTGTTCCCAATCACTTCGCAATATCTCAATTAGCCATCCTCTTTCGTCAGCTACTTGTTTAAGCTGTTTAGTAACGACACCTTCTATCATGTTTTTCATCTCAGAGCATTATTTTTGAGTTTTCCCCTACGATTAGTTTATGTCCTTTTGGGCCTTCTTGGTTGCTTATTATTTCTGAGTTGGCGCCAATTATGCTGTCGATTATTTTTGTGTTGATTTCTATAGTGCAGTTATCCATTATTATAGAGTTCTCGATTTCTCCCTTTTTTATATGCGCACTGTTGCCTATTGATGTATATGGCCCTATGTAGACTCCTTCTTCTACCGTCGTGTTTTCTCCAATCGTTACTGGGCCGCGGATTAATGCTCCTTTCTTTATGAAAGCCTTTTTTCCTATGCATACTCGCCCTTGTATGCAGGCCTTATCTTCTACTGTTCCTTCTATTTTCGTTTCCAGTTCATCTAAGACTAGTATGTTCGCTTCGACTATATCTTCTACTGTTCCGGTGTCTTTCCACCACCCTTCAACGATTCTGTAGCCGACGTTGTGGCTCTCTTCTATGAGAAGCTGTATGGCTTCTGTTATTTCGAGTTCTCCTCTCCAGGAAGGTTTTAATTTCTTTATCATTCTGAATATTATCGGCGTGAAAAAGTATATGCCCGTCAGGGCGTAGTTGCTGGGTGGTTTTTTAGGTTTTTCAATCAGCCTAACCAGATTTCCTTTCCTATTGAATTCTGCCACTCCGAATTGTTGCGGATTTTCAACTTCGCATAAAAGCACCATCGCATCGTATTTCTTCTGTTGAAATTCCTTGACAATTTTTGAAATTCCACCCTTCAGGAGGTTATCGCCTAAATACACAACGAAGGGACTATCTTCTACAAAATCTTCAGTCAAGCCCACGGCGTGAGCTATTCCTGCTGGTTTCTCTTGGCATATGTACGCGATTTTCACGCCGAATTTTCTTCCGTCTCCATAATAGTCCCTAACTTTTTCAGGCATTACATCGCCCAAAATTATTGCCGTGTCTTTTATTCCTGAATTCCGCAAGTCTTCCAGAACATATTGGGATATGGGCTTATTTGCTACCGGGATTAGCTGTTTTGGTCCTGTATGAGTTAGCGGTCTTAGCCTTGTGCCGTGGCCGCCGTGAAGTATCACACCTTTCATGTGCTCGTCTCTTCCCTCATCCTGTTTAGTCCTTCTGTTATGTTGAGTGCTTTTATTTTTAGTTGTTTCTGTATTTTGCTTGTGTTCAGAGACGAGTCTCTTGGTCTCTTAGCCACCCAGGCTGTTAGCTGGCTCATTTTTGTTGGTTTAATCAAATTTTGGTCAAGACTGAAGACTTTTGCGATTTGCTTTGCGAATTCGTATCGGCTTATTCTTTCGCTTCCAGAAGCATGATATAAACCTTGCAAATCTTTTTGCACGGCCTTTATTGTCATCTCGGCCAAGTTGTCTGCTAATGTTGGCGTATTATAGTGATCGTCAACCACGGTAGTTTCTTTGTTTTGCTTGAGGGATTTGATTACCCAAGTAGCAAAATCTTGTTTCCAAGGATGCCACCCGTACAAAACGCTTGTGCGTAGTATTACATAGTTTTTACAGTGATGAATGACTTGTTTTTCGCCTTGAAGCTTTGTAACGCCATAGTAATTAATCGGGTTTGGCGTATCTTGCTCATCGTAGTTGCCTTTTTCACCATCAAAGACATAGTCCGTAGATATGTAGACAAGTTTGGCTTCCGATTTGCTGCAAGCAAGCGCTATGTTGCGTGTTCCTTCAGCGTTTGTTCTCCACGCATGCTCTTTCTGAGTTTCGCATTTGTCAACATTAGTTTCAGATGCCGTGTGAGCAACTATATCTGGTTCAAGTTTGCGAAAAACACTCAAAACATCGCTTGCGTTTGTGATGTCCAGTCTTATAGACTTTGAATGCAGCGGCTTGGTTCTATGAGTAGGTACAATGGTATAATCTTTCTCAGCGAGCTTGATTATTTTGTTGCCTAGTAAACCGCTTGTGCCTGTCACTAATAATTTTTTATTATGGTTCTTCAACATTTTTGCAACTGGCAACTTCTGTCTTTCGACAATTTTGATAAGTTAAGATGGTTAATAATGCTTTTCTGAATGGAAATAAGGGAGGCGAATCTGGCCAAATATTGGTTGGTCTTGAAGTGGAGAAGATGGTAATTCTTTTTTGATCTTACCATCATGCATGCTTGACTTCCTTCCGCTTCTCATTGTTTCACTTTTTCTGAAGTACAAGTTTTGTTCAAGGCTATGTCTTGATGACGCCAATTATTAACCCATTAGCAGCAGGGAAGGGGCTGTTATATTTTGAATCCTCAACATCTTTCCAAATAGTCTCAACCCATTTGTTATCTTTGGAAACTCGCTTTAGGCAAAATCGGCTGTCAAATCGTATTTTATCGTTCTTGAGTAACCTATCCAGATCGGCGTTATAACCCAAGGGCAGAGTTACAACAATTTTGCCGTTCGTGGTCAATAACCCTTTTAAATTTTCAATTGCGCGTATGATTTTTTCGGGTTCATGTAGAATTCTATGATCGCTTGGGTTTTCGTCCCAACCAACATGTTCCAAAGTTGAAATGCTGATAATCAAGTCATACTTCTTTGAGGAGCAAAGTTCAGTTACGTCCTCGGTAATCACGCCCTCTGCCTTCTCATATTTGTCTACAATATCGTGGTTAACACCAAAATAGTGTGAAAGAACATTGCCTACTTCCAAAACATTTATTCTTCCACATGCTTTCACTATGTTCCAGACGATCGGAATTTCGACTGCCCTTTCATTTCGCCATGTCGTATTGTATTCATGATAGAAGTACTTGTAGGGTTTCCGTTGGAACATGAATATGTTCCGTGACTTGAATAGCTTATAATAATTATATTCGAAGGAGATTATCAATTGTTTGCGCACTTTTCTAATTCCAGCAATAACAACATAACGAATTCCTTTTTCCTTGGAGATCTTCTTGATTTTGCTCAGAAATCTTCTTGTCTTGTTAGAAGCACTGGATTTTTCCATTTTCACTTTCCTCAATATTGAATCATTTCAAGTTACTATCTTTTGTTTTTCAATTTCTCTTTTATTCTCTTATAGAATTTCTGCGTTGCACCTGACACTGAAAGCTTGTTCCTAGTCTTCTCAGATTGAAGTTGCAAATAATTTTAAGTAGTTTAATCCAGAGACACGGAGTTTAGGTTTTTCCGTGTCTATCACCAATAGGACAATAAGGCAAAACTGCTTAAAAACCATGTAGAAGATAGTTCTATTTTTTTCTCGTTAGGATTTAAAAAATTAGCGCGCTAGGCATGGAAAAGACTCGTTGAATCCATGCCTATAGGTTCAAATACGGTTTTGACTCAGAGATCAACAGCGGTTATCATTGGAAAGCGTGTTTGACCTGGCTATTAACCCCAGTCCATTTTTGAGGTGAACAACGCGGCTGCCATATCGCTCCTATTCGAGTGTGTACGTTTGTCTGTTCAGTGCGCGGAGTCTTCTCTTGATTGTTCCAAGCTTTTTTTGCAGTTGTTTGATCATTTCTTGAATTTGTCTGCGTTGCTCTTCTAGTCTTCTGATTGTGTCTTCTCCTCTTTCATCGGTCTCTCTTAGCAGCTCTGAAAGGGGAAGAGGTATTCTTAATGTCAGGTCGGGCTTTGCGTCCACTTCTAACACATCTTTCATGTATTCTTCGAATAGATTTCTCATAGTAGTAGCAAGCTGGTTTTCTTTTGCAAGGGCTCGTCTGAGAACAGTTCTGCCCGTCTTTGTAATTATATATGTTTTCTTTCTTCTTCTTGTTTTAGCGTCCCATTCGCCTTGAACGTATCCTGACTCCTGCAGGTCTTTGAGTATGGGATAGATGCCACCGGCGGTTGGTTTCCAAAAGCCTCTGGTTCTTTCCTTTATTTCCTTCATTATTTCGTAACCATGATGAGGCTTTTTGCTGAGCAAGATGAGCGTCGCTATCCGAATGTACCCCTTCTGCGTTTCCTTAAGCCAATTTGAGGCAACGGTTTCTTCATCTTGCTGCATCGTTATCATTTCGTGATAATACGTACGGAATATTTATATTTTGCTTCGATATATTGCAGTGATTTATACCGAAGGTGTTGACTTGGACAATAAGTCTGTCATCGTCGTAAAGAACCTGACTAAAGCCTTTGGCGACTTCGTAGCAGTTGACAACATCACGTTTGACATGAAGAAAGGCGAAATCTTTGGTTTGCTTGGACCTAACGGCGCAGGAAAAAGCACTACCATTCGGATGCTTTCCACTCTCACTAGACCAACTAAAGGCACAGCAACCATCGGTGGCTTTGACGTTGTAAAACAGGATAATGAAGTCAGGAAATTAATTGGTATAGTTTCAGAGAAAATGATAATGTACAATCGTTTGACTGCTAGAGAAAATCTCTGGTTCTTTGGAAACCTTTTCGGCATGCAGAAAAAGGAACTTAACAAGCGAATTGATGAGTTACTGGAGCTCGTCAAATTGACTAAATGGAAAAAAGCCCAGGTAGGCACGTTTTCAACAGGCATGAAACAGAAAATAAACATAATAAGAGCACTTCTCAACATGCCGCAAGTACTGTTTCTTGACGAGCCAACTTTAGGTCTTGATCCTCAATCAACCGTTGAGATCCGCGAGTTCATACGGAAACTCAACCAGGAGTATAACACGACCATCCTTATTACGACCCACATGATGGGTGAAGCGGACATGTTATGCGATCGTATCGGAATAATTGACCATGGAAAAATCGTTGCTCTCGACACGCCGACAAACCTGAAAAATGCTATTGCAGGCGCAAACACGACGATACTCACCCTGGAAATCGCTAACCTAACACCGGACCTGCTGGCAACAGTGCGAGCTCTCAAATGCGTGGAGACTGTTTCTCAAGAGAATTCTAGTCAAATAAAGATTAACGCCCACGGCGATGACGCTTTTGACAGCATCATAGATGCCATACGTGCCAAGAAAGGAAACATAGTTACGATGCAGAGCATCCAACCTACGTTAGAAGACGTGTTCTTGCACATAACGGGCCGTGAGGTAAGAGACACCGCGGATCAAAAGATACCTCTTGCAGAGCATCGGCGCTTCGGGCGCGGTTTTGGCGGTGCGTCTCGAAAAAGGGGGCGATGAAAATGCGTGGAAAAGCATTGATGTCAAACAGTCTCCGTATCGCTTGGAAAGACTTGATGGAACTTTTCCGGAACAGATTAGGCCTAGTCATGCTTGTTCTGATGCCTATATTCATGATGGGCATGGTCGGCTTCATATTTCCATCCAACAACTCATTGAACCATGTGTCAGTCGGATTGGCTAATCAGGATGCAGGCTTCGGCGGGTCCACGGTCGGAAGCCAAGTTTTTCTTGCCGCCTTGAACGGAATCAATGATCAGACAGGTATGATGGACATTTCCAACGCTACAAACATGGACGCGTTAAAAGAATCGGTTCAGACTGGAGCTATTCAAGGCGGTATAGTCATACCCAGTAACTTCACCCAATCCATATTGAGCGGCGAGCAGGGAACTTTGATTATTGTAACCGATAATTCTAACCCGCAGCTTTCAGCAGCTATGCAAAGTGCGTTGACAGCAGTGTTTCAGCAGATGGGAACAATGCTAGCTCAGCAGAACGTCATGGCACTTAACCCAGCAATAAACGCCACCAACGCCTTAGCAATCGTGCAGCCATATAACATTCAAGTGGAAGGTGTCGTTACTGGGCATTCTAGCTACTTTGACTTCGTTGCTCCGGGCATAATGGCTATGACGGTGATGATGAGTGTCATGACAGGTTTGCCCGCGGCCATATCTCAGGAGAAGGAAGTCGGAACGCTGGACGGGATGATGGTGGCACCCATCAACAGGCTGTCCATCATAATCGGCAAGACTCTCGCTCAAACCGCAAGAGGCCTATTACAAGGCGTACTTATACTAGTGTTAGCCTCGCTCCTATTCGGAGTCTCCATTCAAGGAAGCATCCTGCTAGTCTTCGCCCTACTGTTACTCGGAGTTTTCAGCTTCGTAGGTTTAGGCGTTGTGCTCACTTCATTCGCCAAGGATCAAGAGACAGCCATGATGGTAATGATGACGCTGATGTTTCCAATGATGTTCTTAAGCGGTGTGTTTTTCCCAGTGCAGCAGATGCCATGGTACATGCAAGACATATCCAAAGTCTTGCCGCTTACTTATGCCGCTGACGCTTTGAGAAAAGTGATGGTTCTCGGAGCTGGGATACCGCAAATAGCCACTGAACTTACACTATTGATAGCGTTCGGAGTAGTCATGATCGCCATAGCAGTGCCGGTGTTCAAAAGAGCAATGACCAGATAAGAAACAAAGTTGGAAAGAAGTCGCAGTAATGGCTGAAGCAAGAGACATCGAAGAAGATTAAACTTTTCCAAACGCCCACTAGTTTTAAATATTATCCAGAAACGTAGAATTGTGGAAGAAAATGCACGTTAAAACGCGAGAGACCTGCAGAGTTTGTGGCTCCAAAAGACTAGTCCCGATTTTGTCTTTAGGCGAACAGTTTGTGACCAACTTTGTAGAAGAATCGGAAAAAGACAGCTTGAAGGGTCCCTTAGAGCTGGTTCTGTGCGAAGCCAAAAATGGTTGCGGATTATTGCAATTGAAACATACTCTAGATCACGATGTTCTGTACAAAAAATACTGGTACAGGTCTGGAATAAGCGCAACAATGGTGAAAGCTCTAACTGATATTGTGTCTTCTGCCGAGAAATTGGTCCAATTATCACATGGGGACATAGTTGTTGACATTGGATCAAATGACGGAACATTGTTGAGACAGTTTAAGACCCTTGGACTGACAACTGTTGGTTTTGAGCCCTCAAACCTTTGGGAGCTAGGAGTCGAAGGGGCATCTAAGATAATTAACGATTATTTCAACTATAAGGCGTTCAAAAGAGAATTTAGAGGCAAAAAGGCGAAACTAATAACAACCATCGCTATGTTCTATGATTTGGAGGATCCAAATACTTTTGTAGAAGACGTAAAGAAGTGCTTGCACAAGGATGGTTTATGGATAATACAAATGAATTATTTGGGTTTGATGCTTGAAAACAATACTTTTGACAACATAAGCCATGAACATCTTGAATACTATGCACTCATGTCTCTCGAGAATCTTTTGAATAGGCATGGTATGGAACCCTTTGACGTCGAACTAAATTATGTGAATGGTGGCAGTTTCAGAATATATGTAAGGCATAAGGGTGGAAAAATAGTAGGCCTTCCTGGGGCAGAAAAAAGACTGAGAAAAATAAGGCATTACGAGAGAAAAAAGGAATTCGACAAGAAAAAAGCCTATGATGAGTTTGCAAAAGGAATAGAGAAAATAAAAAGAGATTTGATGGGCTTCCTGAGAAACGAAGTAAAGAAAGGGAAAAGAATTTTTATCTATGGGGCTTCTACTCGCGGCTTGGTTGTCCTGCAATATTTTGGTATAGACAGGAAATTAATTGAAGCCGCGGTAGATAAGAATCCTGATAAATGGGGCAAACACATGGTTGGCACAGGTATTCCAATAATGTCTATTGCGCAATACAGAAAAGAAAAGCCAGACTATTTGTTTGTTTTGCCCTATCATTTCATTGAAGAGATCAAAGATCAAGAAAGGGATTTTCTCAAGAATGGCGGAAAAATGATAGTAGCTATTCCAAAGTTCAAAATAATAGCTGGTCATGATGTTTAGCTGTTGCCTAATTTTCAAGAATTGCCTTCAGAGCTCGATATTACTCTTTGGAAGACTCTTTCCATGCTCTTGGCGTATCTTTCCCAAGACAGATTGTTCTTAATATATTCATAGGCATTTTGCCCGATTTCTTTACGTAGCTTCGGGTTGTTCATCAAAATTTCAATTTGCTTTGCGATCTGTTCTGGTTTTGATTGATCAATGACTATGCCATTGATGCCATTTTGAATAATCTCGGATGTTCCAACTTGCTTTGAAACTATCACAGGCTTGGCAGCTGCCATCGCCTCGGTCACTACTAGACCCCACGGACTGACTGAGGAAGGATAAACAAAAACGTCACAAGCAGCGTATACCTCGGCAAGTTCCTCGTCGCTGCCACTGTGCAAAAACAGGATTCTGCTTCTAATACCCAGTTTTTCACTGAGTTTTGTCAGTGTCTCTTGCTGCCTTGCAGGAACATCTAGAATTAACTTGATAGTATCATGATCTTTAGACAGGTAATAAAGCGCTCTAACGAGTTCTGATCGTCGTGCATATGAGCTTCCGCCAACGAACAAGAGAACAAAGTTGCTTTCAAGATCATATTTCTTTCTGAGATTTTTGCCAGAAGCGTTATGAAATAATTCACTGTCTACTCCAGTTCTCACTATTGCAGCTGATCTATCGTAAGCTCTCCTAACATATCCTGTGGCAACCTGCGACAGAACACAAATCTTATCGACGTAGTTCACTGCAACCCTGTCTAACACTTCAAAAAGGGGCCAATTCAGTCCCCGTAAGCCGCTTCTAAGTTCAGGGACAAAAAACCAGTATGGTGGTTCATTGCACATCCATACAATCGGGGCTTTCAGCCTTTTCTTTGCGAAAAAAGCTGCCCATTCGGTAGGAAAGTTGTGATTGTTTATTATATCAAATCCCTTTGGTATCTTTCGTCCCAAGTTCAGCATGCATGGGAATTGGTATGGAATAGTGTAGAACTGGCGTCCCATGTGTCTTCGCATCCAATTTCTCAAAGGTGAAGGCTTCTCAGCTTCTACACTAGGCGTTTTCCTGTTGGTCTCAACAGGAGCCAACCACTTGGGCATCTTCCTTTCCAATGGGTGCGGAATGACATTCACTTTTACTTTCTTGAAAAGGTCTGGAAAGGTTTCTCTATTAATGGCGTTTGTGAATATTTCCACTTCGTGTCCAATTTTCTGCAGTTCGATTGCCAATCTTAGGATCTGTCTTTCCCCACCAGCTCGTCCCCAGAACGGCGTATGAATCATCGCGATTCTCATTGTTCTACGTCACCAGACGCGTGTTAAAAACTGAACCAATGCTTATATATATTTGACTACACAAAACATCGAAACACCGACGCAATGAGATATGCGAAAATGAAGACGAAAATCCACACGGCTGTTATCTTAGTTGGTGGCGTAGGATTACGAATGCGTCCTCAAACCGAAGGCATCCCCAAATGTATGATACCATTGCATGGTAAACCTTTGATTCACTGGACACTGACCTGGTTAAAGGACTATGGTTTCAATCATGTCGTTCTTGGGGTTGCGCATCGTAAGGAAGTAGTAATAACCTATATCAAAGAGAATCCCACAGGCTTGGATGTGGATTTCAGCGAGCACACACAAGAAGGCGAAACTGGTGAAGGTTTCCGACTCGCTATTGAAAGACACGTAAACGACGACAACTTCTTGGCCATGAACGGAGACGAATTGACCAACCTAAATCTTGAAAGATTTGTAGCGTTTCATCTAAAGCACAAACCCTTGGCGACGATAGCTGTTTCACCAATGCGTTCGCCTTTTGGAATATTGGAAATCAAGGGAGACGACATAATAGGGTTCAAAGAGAAACCTATTCTAGAAGATAAACTTGTCAGCACTGGCATATACCTTTTTAACCATGCGATCTTGAACTACCTACCCGTGAAAGGAGCTGTTGAGAAAACCGCATTTCCATTGCTTGCAGAAAAGAGGCTTCTTAAGGCGTGCAGGCTCGGTGATAACGAGCATTGGTTTACTGTTAACAGTATCAAGGATTTGTCTGTGGCAGAAGAAGGTTTCAAATTAATGAGGAGATTGCAGAAATGAGAGTATTAGTAACTGGAATTTTAGGATTTATAGGAAGTCATCTGGCCGAGAAGTTGGTCGCCAACGGGTACGAAGTCTATGGAGTCATCAGACGAGTCGCAAGCAGAAATTTGCAGGTTATTGAGAAGATCATGAAAGATATAACATTGGTCTCTGGAGACATCACTGATTATGTTTCAATTCGTAATGCGATAAAAACAGTTAATCCGGATATTATTGCTCACTTGGCGGCGCTTACACCTGTTCGGGATTCGTTTGAACGTCCATTCGAATACCAGCAGACAAATCTCGTGGGAACGATGAACGTAGCGCATGCCTTGTTGGAGCTTCCGGATTCGCATACTAGGAGATTAATTGCGGCGTCAACAGCAGAAGTATATGGCTTGCAAGGAACAGAACCGTTGAAAGAGAGCCTTGCCTTAAGACCTACTAGTCCCTATGCAGTAAGCAAAGCTGCAGCAGACCTTTATCTACAGATGATGTTCCGCACTTACAATCTGAATGGGACTATAATGAGACCCACGAACTCGTATGGAAGGAAGTTCGATACGAGTTTCATTATCGAATACCTTGCCACTCAGATGCTAAAAGATAAGAAAGTTTACGTTGGTGCGCCTGAATCTGTTAGGGATTACATGTATGTGGATGATCATGTGAATGCTTATCTGCTTGCAATTAAGAGCAGCAAGGCAAATGGTCAGATTTACAATGTTGGGACTGGAATCGGGGTAACCAACAGGGAACTCGCTGAAAAGATAGCTGATAGAATCTGTTACGACAGGCGAAAAATTAAACTTGGTTCATATCCTCCAGGCTATCCATATCGGCCACCAGTTTCCGATCAACCATACATAGTGTTAGACGCAGGAAAGATCAGAAACGAACTGAATTGGTCACCCAAGGTCACCCTTGAAGAAGGTATCGATAGAGTCATAACATATTCAAGAAAACAGAGAATGAAATGAAAGAGGCAAATCGCACCTTACAGCTGCAAGAGCAAGAACCAAACGTCGTAGCCTAGGCAGCAAAACCACAAGAATTTTGGTTCATGTGTGCTAACTACAGACGGAAAGATTTAAGACACGTACAATAAGAACAGTCCGTGGAAGGGTCATAACGACTGCTGTCGAGGTTTATGTTGAGGTGTCATTCATGACCAGAGTCTCAGGTTTCTTGGAAAAGGTTGACTTGGTAATATGGACTAAAAACGGCGCGGAGACGCTTCCTTTAGTCCTGAAAAGAATTAGTGAGGTCATACCTCGTAAGTCTGTCAATAGAAGAGTAATCGTTGATGATAGAAGCACGGATGACACACGGAGAATCGCGGAATCCTTGGGCTGGGATGTTGTTTTCAACGAGGGGAATGGCATAAGTGACGGAGCAAATACTGCATTAAAACACGTCACATCCGAGTATTTCATAAGCTTCGAGCAAGACCTGCTATTGGCTCGTGATTGGTGGGACAAAATCCCACGTTCGCTTGGGAATCCGAAAGTTGCTGTTGCGTCTGGAATGCGATTTGCTAACAAGCCTATTGGAATACGCAAGTTGCAGCAATATGTGGCTAAAAAATATCGAGGAGAAACCAAGCTTGAATCGTGGCTCAAAGGTAGAGAGATGGCTGCTTTCACGCTGGGTAAAACTTTGGACAACACCATTTACAGAACCAAAGTTGTCAGAAAGATAGGAGGTTTTCCCCTATTGAAATCAAGCTCGGGTGTAGACACCATACTGGCCTACTTGGTTAATCAAGCTGGATACTATTGGGTCGTGGATTATGGTGTTCAATCGATCCATTTTCGGCGTGGTTTGAAACAGGAATTGGAGCATCAATATTGGTATGCCAAGCAGCTGGATGAAATATGGACAACTATAGAAACGGAGATGAACCGACGGCCACCGGCAACTAAGTTCAGCGTAATGTCCAAATTCTTCGCTTCTCCCTTTACGGGTTTGTTCATGGCTTGGAAAACTAGAGAACCTACAATCTCTTACATTCACCCTTTGCTTCGGCTGTATTACTTGAAAGGCTTCTTGGAATCGGCGAAATGATCTGCGTTTCTAGTTGAAGCATCCCGTAGGGTGAGTTCTTTCACTCTCGATATATGGTCAGAATCAGCTATCAATCTTTGATTGAAGTCTCGTTCTTTAAGCACTTTTCTATACAATGCATTGTCATTGGAACAGGACTCTGAAGTTTCTTCAGGATTTGCCGGGTATCAGTTTTGTATTCGTTTGGGTTCTTTAGAATGCGTTTTGCGGATTTGATAACTCCATTAGTGTTTAATATGCGGTGAATTGGGGAGCCTTTCTCGTGAAGATATCGGGCTATGACATCCCAAAAGTGAAAGTTGATGGTTGGCACCCCCATCAGGGCTGTTTCTCTGCATATGGAGCCGCCGCTTCCAATCATCAGATCTACGATTGGGATTATTTGAAAGGTCAGTATGGTTTTCGGGGGAATCCAAACGTTGTCCAAACCTGCAAGTTTCTCAGCTTCATCTTCATATCTTGGCAAATACACTATTGTAGCCACTTTCGAGAGTTCTCTCACCAGACGCCAAGCGTCAACTTTGACATCCCCGCAATAGATGGCCTTGTATTCAGCGTTTCTAAAAAGCACGATTGGCTTTTTCTCAGCCAATTCCTCCAGAAACTTTAACTTTTCCCTTTTCGGTTGTCTCAGCCACGCTACTTCCTCGACACCGTCGTATAGTATAATCTTGGATTTGGAGATTCCGAACTTGCTCCATGATTTGCCATAAGACAGGGGGGCCACCAGCCAATTCACCAGAGGAGAAACAAGTCTTGCTACATGCAGGGCATGAGGCGTATCATTGGTGTAGACTATGGGTACTTGTAGTCCAAATGCGGTTCGTATTGCGCTAACATCACCGTGTGTCCACAAAGTTTTTGGCAATCCGACTTTATCAAAGAGTTTTACGAATCCTAGTGTTCGCTTTTGTTCTTCTACGAGCTTTTCCTTCAGTGTTTCGCCGTATTTGCCCACGCAACTATATGGTATGTTCAGGAGTTCTAGAACGTCGGTTGTCTGTGTCTGTTTCTTGGCCGTCACGAGGGTTTCGTAGCCCTTTTCTCTTAATGCAGGTAAGAGAGAATAGACTAGAAGCGAATCTTTAGGGGTGACTGCGTCAAGCCAGACGTCAACCATTCTGAGCCAGCATCCAATCTACGGTCTTTCTTAAGCCTTCCAAAATGTCATATTTCGGCTTGAAACCAAGAGGCTTTAGTTTTTCGATATTTGAGTAGAGGTAGAATGGGTGTTCATTTGGTCTTGGTGGAAGCAATTCGATCTTCGCTGGGAGGAGCCTGCTTATTGCTTTGGCGAATTCCTCATAAGTGTACGCCTTTCCCGAGCCGACATTTAAGGTGTCACCAATTGTCTTTGGATTACGGAGAACAATGTCCACGGCTTCGCAGAAGTCTTCAACATACGTGAAATCTGTTTTTTGTTTTCCATAGCAATATAATTGCATGGGTTCTCTTTTGACGGCTCTATCCAATAGTTTTCTGACAATTGAGGGAATAGTGAGGTTAGGCCCATAAATTTCGAAGCCTCTAAATATGGTTACAGGCAGATTTTCAGATTCTATGTATTGTCTTGCCATTAGCTCGGCCATAAGCTTGGCTTTTCCATATGTTCCCTTGGGATTTGGCTTATCCTCCTCGCTCACAGGCTGATCAATTGTTCTCAATCCGTAAACTGTTGAGCTGCTCATCAAGATGAAGCGTTCAATGTGGCAATTACGAGTTGCATTCAACATGTTCAAAGTGATCTTGGCATCATCAAAGAATTCCTCATAAATATCTTTGCGGTGTGTGATGAAGGCGAGATGAATAACATTCTTTGGACTAAATCTTTCGAACGCTTTGAGGACTTCCGTTTTGCTGGTTAGATCGCATTTGTGAAATGTGAATAGTTCTTTTGGAAAACTCTTGTCGGGTGTGGCAAGGTCAAGACCGACTACTTGTTTTCCCTTTCCAACAAAATACTGTATTATGTTTGTTCCGATAAATCCTGAGCTTCCCGTAACAAATATCATGAAATATTCTCCTTCTTGGAAGGTTGATTATCAGTTTTCCAATTTATTTAAAAGGTTTGCTGGCAATTTCGCTGGAATTAGTCCCGTCAATTTGATTATTTCACTCTTAGGAATCGACAATTCAACTTTTTAGCAGCAATAAAGTCGTCTTCCGTGTTTCCGACAAATAAAACACTCTGAAATCTCATTCCAAGTTCTTCTACAGCACTTTTAAGCTGCTCGATTCTGCTAAGTGAATCCTCTCTTGTAACTATGACGTTGAAAGTTAATCCTAAATGTCTAAGTGCAGCCTCCACTAATGCCTTTCCTTGCATTGTTACTAACGCTTTCGGTTTTTGCTGATGCATTTCATAAATTTTGATTCCCTCATCTTTAACGGTCATTTTCTTTAACGCAAGGATTTCGTGATTATCCCATGCTTTGAAAACTTTCTTCATTGTTTCCTCGTTCAATCTTGGAACGGTATCTACCAAAGGACGAACCTCACTTGTTTTCATTATATCTTTGAATTCTCGGAAAAGTTTCTCATAATCAACTGGTAATTGGATCAATGTACCATCAAGATCAAATATCACTGCTTCGATCAACATACATCGCTCCGACAATCTTGCCATCCTTAACAAGTTTTGCCGACGCATCAATGTGGCGAATCCAATAGATGTTCTCTGGAAGAATATCGTATTTTGGCATGTCTGAAATCTTTTCGTTATATGCAAGTTTCACATACAAGTAGGGAATGTTTGCATAGTAGTCTTTGCGCAGTATTTTGCTTGCGTAAGAAAAGAAAAAGGATGTTGTGAACATTCTTCCTGGATTGATTTCGGTGACGCAAGGAACGCCATTTTTGTTCTCTTTCAGGTCCACACAAGCGATTCCGCTAAAATTCGGGTCAATTGCCAGCACTGCGTCTGTGCCGATCTTGTTTACAGTTTCATCGTGGACTGTTTTTTGAACTGCCGGCGTGCCAGTTATCCCTGACGGGGCGAGGTGTGAGTAGATGTATTCGATACGTTCTCTAGCCATTGACGTTACGAGTTCGCCGTCTTTCCATAAACTGTGAAATCCTATGTTTCTTCCCGGCAGGTGTTCTTGAGCGATAAATTCCCAGTCTAAATTTCGGGATTTCCAATATTTAATCCACGATAAAGCGGTTTCTCTGTTATTTGCAGATGTGCTTCCTCTTCCGCCAGCGCCATGTCTTGCCCTAATCCAGATTGGGCTTTCAAACTCTTCAAACGCTTTGTTAACATCCTGCTCTGTGCTTAGCTCCATTACCTTCGCAACTGGGACATCTTTCTTTTTCCAGATTTTGGCGGATTCCAACTTATCTTGGCACGCCCTTACCGCCCTTTTTGAAGGTAGGAAAACATTTGCTTCCAGTTTTTCCCGGTTTTCTGAAACAACTTCCACTTCAATGTCAGTCTGTGCGTGCACAAAGTCAACTTTCTCCTTTCGTATAATTTCATTTAATCCGTGAATGTAGCCCGCTTCCTTAGCCTTCGGGATCACGTATCGCTTATCGGTAGAAGTTAAGTGAATAAAATATTCGCTGGCTTCCGTTCCGACAATAAACATTTTTTCAGGAGCGATGCGAAGCGACATAACAAAATTTATGCCAGCAGGTCCACCAGCGCCAGTAGCTATGATCCTTTTCATTGCCTCACCTTAAAGTTTCACCGTTATTTCATAAGAGAATTTGCCGCAATTTTTGACTTCCATTATGATAGGTAACCGATTTATATTTATTCCCAAGCAGTCAAACTTAAAAGAATAGGTTCCTCTAAATCAAAAGCATAAAAAAAGGGCCGGTCGTCTAGCTTGGTTAGGACATTGGCTTTACGAGCCAAAGGTCGCCGGTTCAAGTCCGGCCCGGCCCACCAATCAGAGTTTTTGTAAGTTGAATTGAAGTTATTCATTGAATTGACTGTTGAAAATCTGTTTATTAGGTATTTTAAGTGATTCTCAAACGTCTTAGACAAATTGAAGCCGAGATTACGCGATTTTTCAACTAATTCCCTGTCAAGATACAACACGACATTTCTTTTGTTTGACATTGCGAATGCACCCGAGGGCATGCGATGGCAAGTTCTCTGTTATAAGTTTGGTCATTTGGTTTACGAACTAACTTTCTAGTACGCACAAGATGATTGGTGTCTAGATTGGGCGAACCAAAACTATTTTTATACTTAAAGCAAGGTTGGTTTTAGAGACAATGTTAGATCAGATAAAAAGAGATCTGGGGGCACTTAAGGATCCCGACAGAGCAAAAAATCTATCCTGGTTTTTTAAGACGGGAAAAGGTCAATATGGTGAAGGCGACATCTTTCTTGGAATTCCGGTTCCAGAACAGCGTAAAGTAGGGAAGAAGTATATTGATTTATCATTAAATGATCTCCAAGAATTACTTAACAGTAAAATCCATGAGCACCGCTTCACTGCCTTAGTAGTATTGATTTCTAAATATCGAAAGGCTGAAGAATCGGGTAAAGAAGAAATTTTCGAGTTCTATCTCAAAAACACTAAAAATATTAACAATTGGGATTTAGTTGATTTGAGCGCACCAAGAATTGTTGGAGACTACTTGCTCAACAAAGAAAGATCAATTCTGTATAAGCTGGCAAAATCAAATAATTTGTGGGAGAGAAGAATCTCAATTCTCTCAACTTTCACATTTATTGATAACAACGATTTTGAAGACGCATTGAATATTTCAGAGTTGCTTTTGAATGATGAACACGATTTAATTCATAAAGCAGTTGGCTGGGCGCTTAGAGAAATCGGAAAAAGAGAACAAAACGTCGAAGAACGCTTCCTAACCAAGCATTATTTGCACATGCCAAGAACTATGCTAAGATATGCTATTGAAAAATTTAGTGAAAAGCAGAGGAAAAAATATCTAACTAAAAACACCACAGAACTTTGACTTTTCGGAAGTCAGCAATTTTCTAAATTCTAACACAGAAGAAAATAAGAAAAAATTGAATTTCTAAAAAAATATCCAGTTTAGAAAATATAAATTAGAAAATACAAGGGCATACGAAGGCACTTTCTCTAGCGCGCGCTGGAAAGACAAAAAGAGCTTATAAATAGAATGACACAAAACTGTAATAGTTACCTTCAAATTCAGTCAGTCACGAAAGGTATCACATTATGATAAATCTTCCAAAAATGATAGCCGCAATGGGGAATGAATGTGTTGTCGCATGTGTAACGATGATATGTATGTATTGGAGACACACAAAAGGAAATCTTAACTGGAACTTGCCGGGAGATTGTGAAAGTAAAGAATGGGCTGAATTTTACGAAAAAGGTTTATCCTATGTAAGGATGTCTGGAATTCCTCACAACAATATTAAACGTTTCCTGAAGAAACTCGGCCTGCCATTGGAGGCAAAATTGGAACTACTAGAAGACATGTACGCTCTGCGCAACTTAATAATTCAGAATATTCCACCAATAGTGTTATATGACCATACTTATTTCTTAAAAAGTATTAGGGGACCAGGGCATTCAGTTGTATTGGTTGACCAAACAGAGGAATTATTTGTTTCAATTAATCCTTCGATGGAACCAAAGTTTTATTATAAACTCGCCAAAACTGATTTTGAAGAAGCATGGAGACTGAACCATAATGCGGCAATTATTATTTACCCAAAGACTTATAGAATCGAGGAGATGAAAATCCCAACGAAGACTCTTATGCCTTATATCACGAGAGAGGAGGGAAAAAAATGAGAGTGAGATTGCGCGTGCAGGAACTCGACAGACCTGAACTAGTTGCTTATGATAGAATCCTAAAACGTTATGGTTCGGGTTGTTATCCCCAAGAGATTGAAGAAAGACACGACCATTGGAAAGTGCCTGTCGGTGCCTATCTTCAATCAAGAGTCATTGATGAAAAAACAGAAAGAGAAAGATTGTTTACTCTCAATTTTCAAAATGTAGGAGAAATTTTGGTTAGAAAATCAACAATGAGAGTATTGAGCGCAACTCCTCTCAGAACATTGGGGAAAAATATCTCTGAAAAGAAATCTTGTATTAGAAGGTTAGTCGAGCAGGACCTGATAAAGATACTTGGGCAAAAAGAAATGCAAATTAGGTTCAGTCAACTCAGATTTGCTTTTCAGGGTCTGCAGCCGATATATAGAACAGCTACTCGATTGCTGCTTGAAGATTATCCAAGTTATGAAGAGTTGCGAGAGATTGGGTCACACTATCCAGAGCAAGTCGACCTTTTGATCGAAATCGGCTATGCAGAATATACAGGCGGCATTTCAAAAAAACTTGTTGCTACAAACAAACTGAAGGAACTTTATGGACAGGAAAGAAGCATAGATAAAACAATAGATGCGATTTTTGGAATGGTATTATCCCGTTTCTATTACGATCTACAAAAAGTAAGAAGAATAGCCCAATTCATACCATACATAAGAACAAGCACGGCTTATTATGGAGATGCTGTTCAATTTGGAAGTCTAATCAGCATAAGAGAACAACGGCTTCGTGATAATGTGAGACATTATTATAGGGGCGCCCCAGCACCGCCAAGATTAAGGTATTCCTATCCAACGTTGATAAGAGAACTTGTTGACGCGCAGATACTTGATTATGACCATGAGTACATAACGGGAAGAAACAGAATTTTTGATGAACTCATGGATGTTAGGAGTCAATTGAAACTCAGCGAAAGATCACTTGCCTTAGGCTGAAAAATCATGGCAAGAAATGCAAGAGCTCTCAAATTCGTTAGCGAACTTAAGACCAACTATTGTCTGGACCAGTATTATTATCCGAAAATCTCAATGCTAACTGATCTGCAAGGGGGCATCGAAGGTGAAGTTAATAACATAATTAGGCAGCTTGAAAGCAATGGATTTGATGTTTCAAGTTCAACTATTTTCTGTGTTATGGAAACCAAGAAAAAACTACTTCAACGATATTATAGGAAGACAGGAAACACGGTTTATGAATCCTACAAAAAACTTGTACTGGATGACTTAAGACCAGTTGGCACTCTTGTACCTATTGAATTCTTGTTTGTCGGCGGATTGATTTCGGTCATTCTATATATGGCAGCAAAATTCTTGGGCAGTTTTGCGGAAGAATCTGGCAAGATCGCAGCACAGAAATTATTTTTAGACGATAAAAACATTGCGAAGAAATTGAATATTGATATCAAAGAATACCAACTTATCGCAAAAGAAGTTAATATTATCATTCAAGAAAATGAAATGAATGATTTATTAAAAAATGTAACAAAAGCAAAAAAGAAGACAAAGGTTTTATCGAAAAGCAGAGTTAAGGGAAAAAACTAGAAACCTAATTCCTATGGAAAATATGCGCGCGTTTAGTCTTGGAATTTCTAAATTTCTAACTTTCTAAAATGTTTAATGCATTATAAGATAAGAATTAGAAAATCAATGTCTAAACACGTAAATACTGACAGGTCTAGAGGTTTTGTACAAAGAGATAATGAAGAATTGAGTGAATGTCCAAATTTGCAAGTCAACTTAAAAAAATGCAATTGTACATATAACTGCAACTTGAAAGGTAGATGTTGTGAGTGTTTAAGAAGTCACAGAGAACACAATGAACTCCCAGCGTGCTACTTCCCACCAGAAATCGAAAAGACCTATGATAGATCCATCAGAAAATTCGTCTCACTCCACAAATAGAACCTTGTCTAGATTTTCTTTATGATCCAAGCTTCACCTTCAACCTCTTCAAAATCAACGCACTCTTCAAACTCTCCGATGTTATCGCACTCAACAAATTTCTTACAATTCAAACAAGCTTCAACTCTTACACGCTTCAACTTCCTCCCTAACACTTCATTCATTTTTAAATCATCCAGAAAAGATGGGATTAAAACAATACACTCTAGTGGAATACACTAAAATCCAACAAGCAAGGTTTTGCTTTCATCAATTCACCCAAAAGTTCAACCTATATATGGAGGGGGTATAAGTCAAAAATCACACAACAGAACAACCAAAAACCAACAAGCCCCAACCAGCACACACCACTTCGCACAAGGTCAGCCTAATCAAGTTCCAAATCTCTCACACTTCTAAGAACTTCCTTAGCTTTCTTGGATTAAACACGGTGAATTTTGAGTCCTTTAGGATTTTACCAATTTTCGAAATCAATCCTGCAGCGTCTGTCCCCAGCTTGCATACTAGCGCATGTTCGAACATTCCTAAAGGCTCCACTTTTACTACATCTCGTTTCAACCCTGCATTATTCAAAGCTGTCCTAACTTCATGAGCAGATGAACCCAAAATTATCAATCTATCTAGCAGAGATTTGTCCCAATCTCTGTACTGGTTAAGTTGTCTTTCTGACATCATAGCTTCAATTCGACTTTTCTCTCCGTCTATGCTAATAATTTTGACGGTTAATGGCAAGTTTTCGCAGAAGCCAAACAGTTCAGCTATTTTCCTAATGGCAAGTTTTCTGCCGTCTACGAGTTGAGCCTGCAAATAATGTAGTGGTATTTTTGCATAAACCATTCTTGGTGAAAAAACTCCAATGTCTAGACAGAGTTCTTTTGCGCTTTTTTCAAGAGCCGTTACGTATCCTTTCAATGTTGAAAATCTTTCCACATTTTCTAGTTGTGTCGGGCAGAATCCTACTTCGTTAGCCAGATAATTTGCTGCAATATTTTCGTCTTCTCCGCAAAGGACTACTTGAATCCATCCGCTGATGCTAGCTCCCAAAATATTTGTTTCCACTTGCAAATCTTCGAGCGCGAGTTTTAAAATTTTGTCAATTTGTTTCAGTTCAGTGTCATTGTAGATTTTTGTGAGCAATGTCACCTTTGGCATTTACAGTCGCCAACTAGGTTAACTATTTCTTCATGAAGTTTTCGCACCCTTTCGACAGCAGATGGCTTCAGTTCATGAGAAAATCTTCGGACGGTGACTTCTATCGGTATTCGTTGAGAGCCTTCAATTAGTTTATCCGCGTATGAAACAATTTTTTCCTCGAGAGTCTTTGGAATATAAACGTCCTTTGGCCATCCCAATTTCTTAGCTTCGGTTTTCGTTATTCCGCCTCCCACATGCCTCTTTATTATTGAAATTATCGGTTCTGGTAAACCTAGTGATTCCGCTATTTCCGCCCCTACAACCGCGTGGTGAACAGTGTGGGTCTTTGAGCGGCCAATGTCGTGTAAAAGGGCACCTATCTCTACAAGATCTAAGTCAACGTCCAATCCTTTTTCTTTAAGAGCTTTGGCAGTTTCTATTGCAAGTTCAGCTACTGACTCGCAATGTCTAATGACCGTTACTGGGCAACCGCTTTTTCGAAGAAGTTGTAATGCTTGCTTCCTAGACGGAAGTTTTTCACTCACCCAGCTCCTTCCTTAATTGTTCAACTTTTATCGTTAATTTCTGAACGATTTTCTCATTCTCGTAATGCATCAAGGGTTTGCCGCAAGTAGAGCAACGAAAGACAAGCTCCACGGCTTCTTCAAATGGGATTCGCCTGCAACCTAGCGTGTAACAATAGTAAAAGTCGTGATTCTTCTCGTATTCCAGTCGAACGCTAAGCTTTTCGAGCACTCGACGTTTCTGGCTCAGAATAAAACCTTCGAGCTGATCTGGCTGGAGTCTCCAGTGAAATATGAACCATCCAGTCTTAGGGTCCCGAGTTCTTCTCAGGCTTACAAGAGAATGGTCGTAGAGCTTATAGAGGATCTTGCGGACAGAATTCAATCTTATACCTGTTTTGTTTGCTATTTCATCATCCGTTGTTTCGTCTGCGTTTTTGAGGATTTCAATCAACTTCACGGCTTCCTCTTCGCCTAACGCAGTGGCTACTTTCATTAATGTTGCATCGTCAACTGTTGATAACATGGTACAATCCTTTCTTGATACATTACTATTCGTAAAGCTTCAATAAAACTCTTTATGAATCTTAGACTAAAAATTGGCAATCTGTTATTCGTTTTTCTCTCTTTTGAGGAACTATTCTTATTTTTGCGTTCCTGAAAGTTTTTGCCAATTCCTTGCCTTCAAAAAAGCGATCCAAAAAAACAGCGAGAGCTGCACATTCTGAATGGGGTTGATTTCCAATGGCCACGTTAAAATCGGAAATTTCACTTGAGAAAAACTCTTTTGGAACCTTTTGGCTTCCAACAATGATTAACACGTCTCTTCCCGAGTTTCGAATCTTCTTTAAAACATCGCTTGTTTCAATGTTTTCTCCATACGCTGTCAAATGAGCGACCACACCACCTTTGTTTTTCCAGTCTTCTATGACTTTTTTCCATGGAATCCCCATTTCGAAAAAGAAACTGCCTCCCCAGTTCTTTGTGACTTTTGCTATTGTCTCTTTGATTTTTTCGTCTATTATGTCCGTCAGTATAAGCCCAGAGGCTCCTAGAGCCCGTGCTGATAATGCGACATGAGTTGTAAGTCTTGCGTCTCTTTGTGGCCTGTGACCCCACCGCAACACAACAATTTCAGGCATAATTTTCCCTTCAACGAATTCTATCGCCTAGTTTTTCTCGAATTTCCCATCAAATTCTTCCACGCGTTTTTTCACTTTCTCTGCGAACCATGGATTTGCTTCAAAAATCACCTGAGCAGAATCATTCATGTAATTTATTGTTTGCACATCTGCCCTATTGTAAAGCCACGAGATAAACGGCAAGGTTTGAGCTGTCAATGGAATTGTAAATGATGCACGGGCATAGTTTTCTAGCTTTTTTAGTATTTCTTGTCTTAGCAAGTCAAGATTAGTGTAATGCAGAGCTGATATGGGAACGGGATTTAGAATAGTCTCTTCTAGCGTCTCCATTTTCTTGTGCATTTCTATCTCGGATAGCCTGTCGATTTTGTTCAGGGCTGTTATTATTGGGATACCAGATGCCCCTATTCGTTCTATTGTTTCCAAGCAAACGTTATTCTTCTTTTCTATCGTTTCTATCGGTTCGTTTATGTCCACTACTAATAGTATTAGATCTGAGAAGATGGTTTCTTCTAGGGTTGAATGGAAAGCCTCTATCAGCCTTACTGGCAAACGGTCTATGAAGCCGACTGTATCCGTCAATAGAAACTTTTTCTTTGAGAATTCCGCAAGTCTGGTTGTCGTGGACAGCGTTGTGAATAGGGCTGTGTCCACTGGAACCTCTTCTTTTGTTAAAGCGTTAAATAGGGAGCTTTTTCCAGCATTTGTATATCCTGCTAAAGAAATTGATGAAAAACCCAGTTCTGCTCTTCTTTCACGGTGTAGAAACCGTCTTTCTCGGATTTTCTTCATTTTTCTTCGGATAGTATGCACTTGTCTTTTCACTGCTTCGTAGTAAACGTCAACTTCGTAGGCTCCAAGTCCCATGAATCCTGGTTGTTCTTTCATTTTTGCTAATCTTACTCTTTCTTTTGCGTGTGCGAGTTCGTATTGCTGTTTTGCTAATTGAATTTGCAGTTGAGCTTCCGTTGTTGCGGCTCTTTTCGTGAAAATTTCGAGGATTAACTGGAAGCGGTCAATAGCTTCGACGCCAGTTGCTTTTGCCAAATTGTAGGATTGAATGGATTTGAGTGGATTGTCAAAAATTGTCTTTTGGGTTCCTGTTTCTCTCACAAGTTTTGTGAGTTCTTCTACCTTTCCGGCGCCTATTTGGTAACGAGAATCTGGTTCTCTAACCTGCTCTATTTTTGCGACAACAGTGTATCCTGCAGATTCCGCCAGACTTCGGAGTTCTTCCAAGCTTGACGTTTCAAAGGACTGTCGACGTTGGACTATGATGGCTTTCGTTCTGCTAGCTCCCCCTTGGCTTTGTCCTTCTTATTTAGCTGAATTAGGTCTCCCAAGGTTAGTTCACGGCTTGCCGGTTTCGGGATCTTTGCTTGTGGGATTTTTTCTTCTGAAACTGGAACAAGCAACTTAACTTTCAAAACGTGTTCAAGTTTTACTACGAGCATATTGTTTGGCGTCATTTTTCCAGTTTCAATTTTTCTGAGAAGCGATGCTTTTTCGTTTATTTTCTTCCCAAGTTCCTCATGGGAGATTCCCAGTTTTTCCCTAGCCTGTCTTATTTTCAGGTCATAGTTTTCTACGAGTTCTTGGCTTGTATCTACCTTGGTTTCTGTTGGCTTTTTTCTTTGCATCCTTGGTTGCGCGGGCACTGTCATCGGTTTTGTAGTCGTGGGTTTAGATTTTGGTTCTTCCTCCCAGATTATTTTCCCATGTTTTGAGCATTCATTGCATACTGTTAGTTTTGCTCCTTCAATCATAACTCTGAAGGGGTCACCGTGTATTTTGCGTCCGCAGACTTCGCATCGCAATTGCTTGTTCACCTAGATTGTTTTTATTATGTGGTTGTGTTTATAGTTGTCGAATTGAAAATAGACTGAATTCATGGTGAAAATCATTGGAAAACGATCTTAGGCGAGTTAGGAGTGTTGCGGACTACCAGTTCGGAAAAGGCGTAGGCATCAAGCTTTTTCCGGGAAACGTTGAGATACTCTATTCCAAGAGGACAGGCAGGATACGTTACGTTTGTTTAAATGGTAGAAGACTTGCAACTCTTCGTCCCACTGATGGCTTGTTCTCTTTAAGCATCAGAGGCGCAAAACGCATTGATGAAAATGCGGATTCTGCAAAATGTTTTGTCACTGTTCAAAATGACGTTTCGAAGTTCATTATTGAAGGCGGCGACGCTTTTGCAGTGCACGTCGTTAAGGCTAATGATGAAATTCATGCTAAAGATGAAGTGATTGTACTTGACGAGAACGGCAAGGTCTTAGCTGTTGGACGTGCTGTATTGTCAGGTCTGGAAATGAAAGCTTATAAAACCGGCGTTGCCGTCAAGGTCAGACGTGGTTGCCTAGAAGAAAGTTAAGTATATGAGTTTCTAATAGTAAATGTTTGAAGGAAGTGAATTCCATGCACAGACGTATAAACCCTCGTGAAGCAAGACGCATGATGCAGCGCATGGGCATGAACATGGACGCCATTCCAGACGTTGAACAAGTCATCATAAAAACAAGTAGCAAAGAAATCACAATTGAAGAACCTGAAGTGGCAATTCTTGAAATGCAAGGCCAAAAAATCTTCCAAGTAACAGGCGGGAAAATCACTGAAAAGGCTCCGGAACGCAAAGCGGCAGCAGCGGTTCCTGAAGAAGACGTGAAGCTTGTGGCAGACCAAACCGGTAAAAGCTTAGAAGAAGCCAGAAGAGCCTTGGAGGAAAGCAAGGGCGACTTGGCAAAGGCCATTTTACTGCTTCAATCAGGCTGATCAGTTTCCGATTTGCATGTTTCAATCTCGACGTTTTCAGTTTTTCAGTTTACGAGTAACTTTACATCTCGATATTCTTCTGTATTTTTCGGTTGAATCCTGTAGTTGAATTCCCATGAACCGTCATCGCGCATTCCATAGCTGGCTTCAGCCAATTTATAGTCATGTGTTCCAAGCATTTCTGGGACTGAATTACGCCAAAATTTTTCGAAAAGAGTCACGACATAGTATCCGTCTATTCCTATCACTCTATGATCTGACCTACTGACCAAATAGCAAGCAAAGCTTCCCGTTTCCCTACCCAGAACACCTTCCCTTGCATACCACAAGTTGCCACTTCTATTGTGCAATTGCGCCCATACCGCTATGATTTCTGGAGGACGACACCATGTCGGATAGGGAAATACACGTCAATACCCCCCCATGCTGGTATTGGGGTTCATAGTAGTAAGAGTACTCCAACTGCCAATTACCTTTTGGATCTATCCACACCGCAATAGCGCCAGTGTTGATATAACATGGCAGAATCTCTTCGCCTTCAAAAGCGTTTCCGTGAACTGCTCTCCATCGCTGAATTGCTGCTCCTATCTCATCGCTGTAAGCAGAGAATACAGTTTTGGATAGGATTTCATTATTTCAATCATATTCGGCCTGCAGTCTGTTTGTTTCCTTATAATGAAAGTAGAAAGCATAGGTGAACACGAATAGGACAGCGAGCAACAAGGAGAATCCTGATGTCAATTTAGAGCGCCTCTTTGGAAAGCGCCATCTTGCTTTAGGGTCTCCTCGACGTGATACATCATGGACATTGCTGCCTCACCGAGGAAAGATAGCGCGTATTTGCCATATTCTGTCTTGTGCAGCAGATCACCAAGTTTTCTAAATTGTAAGTCAAGTGGGAGCTTTCGATTTTCAGCTCATCCAGCATTTTAGAGAAGCTTCTGGGTTTTTCATGTGGCATCCTTATTAGCTTTCGACGTATTGAATGCTTCAGGGCGACGAAGACGGCTGAATAATATTCTTCAGAACTACTCAATTTAACCAGTTCTTATGTCACTAGCACAACTGAAGAGCTTTTTTGTAAAAGAACTTTTACCAACGTCATTTACAAGAGCACGCAAATGCATGGTAGAAGCTATATATAAGTTATGCATGATTTCATGGGCGAACAACATGGTTTTCGATATCACGCCAGCAGGCCATTTCGCCATAGATTCTATTTTTCTTCCAGACAGGCGTATGCCGTTTGTGGTTCTGGGCGGCTCTGTGACCTACGTTTCTTTTGTGGCTAGGCGTTTAGATTCATCCGTCTCCATTGTTTCGAAGATTGGTGATGATTTTCCAGAGGCGTACATGTGGTGGCTCGGACAAGAAGGCATTGATTTGTCCGGAGTAATCAGGGCTGAGAATGCTCAGACCACGCGTTTTGAACTCTCCTACAACAACGATTTGTCAAATAGAAATTTAAGATTGAAAAGTAAAGCTCCACCAATTGTTGTAGATGATCTGCCAAAATCTCTGCATACTAAGGCTGTTCACATTGCACCTATTGCTGGCGAAATTCCATACGAAATTGCGGAACACTTGAAGAGTTGCACCCAAGTTTTGTCCTTCGACCCGCAAGGTCTTTTGCGAAGTTTTGACGATAATGGAAACGTAACATATTGTTCGCTACTGGACAAGCGTTTGTTGAGCCTTGTCAATATTTACAAATCCTCTTCAGATGAAATTGAGGTCGTGACTGGATTATCAGATCTTAATTCAGCAATAAAAGCAGTCCATGATTACGGCGTAGAAACGGTTATTGTCACCTTGGGCGCTGAAGGCGCAGTGCTTTCTGTGGAAGAGACTCTTTACAAAATTCCATCGTATAAGCTTGGGAAGCTTGTTGATCCAACAGGTGCTGGAGACGTTTTAATCGGCGGTTTTCTGGCTGAATATATTTCCGGTAAAGATTCTTTATGGTGCGCTTGTGTTGGTTCTGCAGCGGCTTCGCTCGTTGTTGAAGGTTTGGGCCCAACGTTTTTTGGAGAAAAACAGGAAATTTATCGAAGAGCCCGTTTGCTTTATGAAAAAGAAATTAAGGAATAACGTATATTGTATTGCGTTAAAGCTACATGAGAGGTTTCAAACCGTTGGGGCGCGTCGATAAGGGAGTAAAATGTAGTGTATCTGGTTGCAGCAGAGAAGCTGCGCGTTCACTTTCAACTGATAAGGCCAGATCGGCTGGGTTAAATGTTGCTAGCAGCGAAAGACGTGCTTACTTGTGCAAGGAGCATTACAAAGAGTATAAGAAGAAGACCAAAAAGGAGAAGATGCTTGATAAATGGCGCTATAACATCTGAAGAGGGTGATTATGCATGCGAATACTCCAGTTACATTCCAACTTCATTGTTTTCAAGGCCGTTCAAAAGGAAATAAAGTTGGCTGAAGAGGCCGAGAAAAAAGAAAAGCGCATAGAAGAAGTCGTCGTTCTGTTCACCGCAGTTGAAGAAGGCGACGATTTGGCGGTAGCTCAAAAAGCCGTTGACGAAGTTCAAACTTTCCTTGAAAAACTAAAGGTTAATAAAATTTTGATCTATCCGTACGCGCATTTGAGCAGCAGCTTGGCAAGCCCCTCTGAAGCGCTAGAAGTGATTAAAGCCATGGAATCCTATGCGACGCAGAAGGGCATACAAACACATCGTGCACCCTTCGGCTGGAACAAGCAATTCACGATATCGATAAAAGGGCATCCTCTGGCGGAGCAATCTCGCGTCTACGTGCATGCTGAAGAGGAGGAGAAAAAGGAAGAAAAAGTTTCTGAAGCAGTTAAAGCTGAAGAAAAACTGGAGTCTTTCTGGTATGTTCTTCAACCTGACGGAAAATTAGTGCCAGTTGAAGAATTCAATTTTAAGGGACACGAAAACCTGAAAAAATTCGCACAATATGAGATGAAAAAGGTCAGAGCAAGCCAACAAATGCCACCCCATGTGACTTTAATGAAAAGGCTCGAAATAGCCGATTATGAACTTGGAAGCGACCCTGGAAATATCCGTTGGTACCCAAAAGGTCGACTAATAAAGTCCTTGCTTGAACAGTTTGTCACTTCAAAAATGGTAGAATACGGTGCCATGGAAGTTGAAACTCCGATTATGTACGATTTTCACCACCCGAGCCTAGCAGACTACCTAAACCGTTTTCCAGCTCGCCAGTACCTCCTAAAGACGGAAGACAAAGAACTCTTTCTGCGCTTTGCAGCATGCTTCGGACAATTCTTAATGGTTCATGACACCCAATTCTCTTACAAGCAAATGCCTCTGAGAGTCTACGAAATGACCCGCTACAGTTTCAGACGAGAAAAAAGCGGCGAAGTCGTAGGTTTAAGGCGGTTACGAGCTTTCACCATGCCAGACTGCCACGCCTTCTGCACAGATTTGGAACAAGCCAAAAAAGAGTTTGTAACCCGGTTCAAACTATGCATAGAAGTCTTAAATGGAATAAGCTTATCGAAAGAGGACTACGAAACTGCAATGCGATTCACGAAAGATTTTTACGAAGAAAACCGAGAGTTCATTTCAGATTTAACCAAAATCTTCAGCAAGCCGGTTTTAGCTGAAGTATGGGCAGAGCGCTTCTTCTATTTTGTACTAAAATGGGACTTTAACTTCGTCGACAATCAAGATAAGGCTGCAGCTCTCTCAACGGACCAAATAGATGTTGAAAACGCCAAAAGATACACCATAACCTACATTGACGAAAAGAGTGAAAGACAATATCCGCTGATTCTCCACTGTTCCCCGAGCGGAGCGATCGAAAGATGTGTTTATGCTTTACTGGAAAAAGCCTACAAAGAACAGCAAAGCGGGAAATCACCCATGCTTCCCCTGTGGCTATCGCCAACACAAGTGCGTCTAATCCCAATATCAAACAAGTACATCGAAAAGGTTCAAGAACTATCTGAAGAAATAGCAGCACATTGCATACGCGTAGACATTGACGAAAGAGCATTCACCTTACAAAAGAGAGTCAGAGAAGCAGAAACAGAGTGGGTTCCCTACATAATTGTTGTGGGCCAAAGAGAGATAGAATCAGGCGCGCTTCCAGTGAGGGATAGAGAAGCTGGCAAAATACGCGAAATGAAGCTTGAAGAATTAATGACGAAGATTGGAAGAAAAATAGAAGGCAAACCCTTCAAGCCGCTTCCCCTACCACAACATCTTTCAAAAAGACCACAATTCTACGGTTGATAACGGTAAAACACCCCAATTCTCTGCAAAAACTATATCAAACCTTAATTAAATACACTAAAATTCTCCAATTAGGAGGACAAAACTTTGGAAAAAGAGTTACTCGTCTATATAGATGGGGAATATTATCCAAAATCGCAGGCGAAAATCTCAGTTTATGACCATGGACTTTTGTACGGAGACGGCGTTTTTGAGGGAATCCGTGCATACAACGGGTCAGTATTCAAACTTGGAGAGCATGTTGACAGACTTTACCGTTCAGCCCACACGATAATGTTGCAAATTCCGTTAACAAAAGAGGAAATGATACAAGCGGTACTCGAAACTCTTCGAAAAAACAACTTTAGAGACGCGTACATTCGCCTCGTAGTGACAAGGGGTGTAGGAGACCTAGGGCTAAACCCCAATAAATGTCCAAAGCCATCAATAATCGTCATAACAGACACAATTTCATTGCACAAAGGCGAAGCCAAAGAAAAAGGGGTTACTGCCCTGATTTCATGGGTTAAGAGAGATCCGGTAGACGCCACAACGCATGAAATAAAATCACTCAACTATCTCAATAGCATATTAGCAAAGATTGAAGCAAACATAAGCGGTGTGGACGAAGCGATATGCCTCGACAAAAACGGTTTTATCTGTGAAGGAGTAGCAGAAAACATATTCATAGTCAAAAACGGCAAAATACTTACACCGCCAAGCCATACTGGCGCACTGCCAGGAATAACAGCAAAGGCAACAATACAACTATCCAAAAAGTTGGGATATGAAGTCGTAGAAACCAACTTAACACCATACGAATTATTCACCGCAGATGAAGTATTCTTCACAGGAACAGCTGCAGAAATCGTTGGAGTAAGGGAAATAAATAAAAGACAAATAGGTAGCGGAATCCCAGGTCCAATAACCAAAAAATTGATTGAAGAATTTTCAAGGCTGATCCAAGACCCCAACAAAGGAGTACCAATTTATCCGTAGCGAGTCAACGAGACTTCAGAAATTCTTTTCCCCTATTTATTCTTCTCCATGAAACGTTCAACTTCGGCAAAAGCTTGCTCAAGAATCTCAATTGGCGGAAGGAAAACTCCTCTGACGTGTCCAGCGCCGTAGGTTGGGTCAAATCCAGATCCATGAACGAAAAGCACGCCAGTTTCCTTCAAGAGTTCTAATGCGAATTCCATGTCTGTTTTCCACTTCGACCCCACTGCATGAATATTTGGGAAAACATAGAATGCTCCCTCTGGTTTCGTGCAGCTCATTCCTTCAATTTCATTCGCTCTCTTCCACGCATAATCTCTTCTCTGTCTAAGCCTTTCGACCAAATCCTTTATGTGATCTTGTGGTCCATTCAAGGCTGTTACTCCGGCTTTCTGGACAGGAGTGTTTGCGCAAATCCTTATTCTCCCTTCTTTTTGGATACAATGCTTTAATTCCTGCAGCTTACCATCTTGGTCTTGAAAATACATGTAGCCAAGTCTCCATCCAGTCATTAGATATACCTTCGAAAACCCATTCAACCCTATTACTGGGACATCTTTAGCCAAATGGGATGTGCCAACAAACTTTTTCGTGTATATTATTCGATCGTAGATTTCGTCTGAAAGAACTGGTAGATCATATTCACCTGCCAAGTCCAATATCTGCTTCACTATCTTTTCTTCGTAAAGCGCACCGCAAGGATTGTTAGGATTGATAATTGCGATTCCACGAGTTTTTGCTGATATTTTGCTTCTCAAATCATCGGTGTTCGGTTGCCAGCCATTTTCCTCAACAGTTTCGTATGTGACTGGTTTGCCGCCAAAGAATTTGGCATAAGAAATGTAAGGCGGATAGGTCGGTCCTGGAAGAAGAATTTCGTCTCCAGCATCAAGAAGCGCTCCCATAACCATCTGTATGCCTTCAGAAATTCCTGAAGTAACCACAACATCATCAGCAGAGATGTTCGCGCCATTAATCTTCTTCTCTTTTTCGCTTATGGCTTGTCTAAGTTCGGGTAATCCTTCAGAAGGCGAATAAGCGTTTGCCCCCTCTTCAACGGCCTCAATTAGAGCCTGCTTGATGTAAGCAGGCGTGTCAAAATCAAACGCAACTGGGTCCCCTATATTCAAGTAGAAAATCTTTTTGCCAGTTTTTTCAATTTGTTTCGCATGAACAATGACATCGCGGATGGCATACTCAATGGTTTGCACCCTTCCAGTAACCTTAACACTAGTCAAGTTTCAAGCCTCCTAGAAACCAAAGTTTCTCTTCGCAATAAAGATAAAGCTTATGGTGTGGATTTTATGGACTTTGGCATTCAAAGTATGCTCGATTTTTCTCATTTAGGCTGTTTGAAATATAGCAATTGTTTGTGGGTGTCAGACGTAGCTAAGGTTTTCGATTCTACCAAACGGTTCCTTGCCAAGAAGCTTCGACGCCTTCGACCGTAATCACGGTAACGGTTATATTCTCTCCCAAGTGTCCTTCCCAGTTAAATGCGCAGAGTAGAACAACCCCTTCGCCCGGTTTTATTATTATTTGATTTTTGGGGAATATTTGCTCTAAGGGTTCAGAGTCGTTTCCAAATGCTATCGTCACTTTTGATAGAGTAACACTCCATACAGAATATCCTGCGTTTTCAACGGTCACGTTCAAGTATTTTGTGTCATCAATAGCCGTGTGAATTATGCTTGATATGTTGAGTTCTGCTGCTGGAAGAGTGAACATGAAATCAAAAGTGTACTCATCCAAAGTTTGGTTTGCCACAGCGTATACTGTTAAAGTTAGATTTCTGCCTGCATTCACTGTCCACTTGGCGATGGTACAGTGGAAACTCATTTCTCGGCCAGGCTCTATTGGTCCATAAGGTAATTGCGGCTCTGAGTCTGTCCCGTTTATTATTTCCATCGCTCCGCTAGGCGTCGTTGCAACTATTTGCGTAATGTTAATCGCCTCGAGCGAAGAAGGATGATTCTGGAGTGTAATGTTAAAGTATTCAGTGTCTCTCAAATCAAAAATTTCTTTTTCATTCAAGACTTTAACTATTACTGGCGCTGGAGTTTTGGTTGTGTACATCTCAGTTTCGAAGTCTTGCAAGAAGTAGGCGGTAACGTTAATGTTTTTTCCTCTATATTCTTTCCAAGACCAATTAAACATGAACGTGAAGGTCGAGTTCGGCATCATGCTCACGGACGGGTAATCATTTTGGATAGTTGTTTCATTCTCTAATATGGTTACAATTCTTGTGACATTGACGTAGTTGGATGACTCTGGAAAATTGAAAATGGTCACGTTGAAGTGGTCGGTGCTGTCCTCGTTGAAATTCAACTTCTGAATCTCGGCGTGTACTGTCTGCAATGTTAAGTCCTCAGAAAAAATGTACGCCTCTTGAGTGTAGATTTTGAGTGTTGTGTTTCCTAAGTCGTGCCAATTTGCGTTGCACATGAATTCAACGGTTTCATTGATGGCGATGGTTTTAGGCAATTGTGGTGATGTTTCGTTTTCTTTCAGTTCAATTTCCGAAACAATTATTTTGCTGATAGTAAGGTTAATCTCCGAGTTAGGGTTCATTACCGTAACATTGAAATTTCTAAAGGAAACTTTTGGATCAAAATCCATTTTTAATAAATCGAGTTTTGTATTCGGCAAAGTTGCCTCTATGTTTGCAGCAAGGGCGTCGGGTGAGAAAACGTTTATTGTGATGGTTTTTCCCGCAAATTCTCCAGCAACTTCCCCCCATGTAACGTTAGCTCCGTCTTTTCCAACTTTAGAACAGGTTATGTTTAAAATCTCACTTCTCTGAAGAGTTATTCCGTTCCCGATTTGCGGATCCGTCTCTGTAATATCGTATAGTTGCGATTGCCCTTTCAAGTTTATGGCAATTCTCGTTATTGTCGCATTTGTGGTTGAATAGGAAGGGTTCAGAACACTGATTTTGAATGAGGTCGCGTTTTCTTTATCGATATAAACATTCGTTATGTTGACAGCTGTTCTTTCGGGCACCTCGATGAAGGGGGCAATTGTGAAAATGTAGGTGATTATTCCACCTACCACTGCAGATATTAGCAGCAGAAGTATGAGTATGAGAGTTGATACGCCCTTTCTATTTGGCTCCAGCAAATATGATTCCTCTTACTTAGCATTTCGTTGTATCTCATATTGTTAGAAGTAAATAAGGGTTCTCTCATCATAAAAATCCAACTTAAATGGATAAACTTAAATCTGTTACGGTTTGTAGTAATAACTCCAATATTTCGAGGCAACCTCAATGGCAGAATATGACGTATTAATAGTTGGCGCCGGCATCATAGGTTTATCAACCGGTTACCACATTAAGAGCAGAAATCCCGAATTGAATGTTTTGATTGTTGACAAGTTAGGTGCAGCTGGACAAGGTAGCACTGCAAAAAGCGTCGCGGCCTTCCGATGTATATTTTATTCTAGAACAAATTTCGCCCTTGCCGATTCCTCTGCCGAGTTTTATAAGCATGTGCAAAGTGACTTAGGTTTTGACTTGAAACTACGGTGGGCGGGTTATCTCTGGTTTTTTGACGAAGAAGGATATGGCAAGATGCGTCCTGTACTGGAAGATTTGGCGCGTAGAGGTTTTCAATACAAAGAATACGATGAAAAGGAAATAGCCAAGAAACTTGATATACACACAAACTTTGCTGATGATGAAGAAGCGAAGTTAATGGGTTTGGGCAATGTCCATAAGGGTATATTGATTCCGAAAGCAGGTCTACTGGATGTTGACTCTCTTGTAAAATTTTACGAATCGGAATTTCTCAAACTCGGTGGCAAGATTCAATACAACACTGAAGCTGCAAAGGTTGTTGTGGAACCCTGTATGCCCTTAGGTACGCCCGGCGAACCCTATTTCTGGCAAGACGCAAGTGTTGTTGGAGTGGAAACTAATAGAGGGTCATTAAGGGCTAAGAAGACGATAATTGCGGCTGGAGCTTGGGCTTCGCAACTTTTAGATCCCATCGGAATCGAATGTTTCATTAAGGCTAAGAAAAGGCAAGTGTTTTCAGTTAAGGCGAACACCGAGGCTCTTAGAAAGCTGCTTTTCACAAAGGAATTCACGGGCGCTGGATGTCTGCCATTTACAATTCTTCCGAAGCCCTCAGCTTATATTCGTCCTGCACCTGAGGAAGATGCTTTTTGGCTATCGTATGCAGATGATTTTCCAAGAGCTTTTAAAATTGAGGACGAGCCGGAGCCTGAAGAGAACTATTACCGCTATGGATTATATCAGGTTGCTTCTAAGTACTTCCCGCAATTTGCTGGTTGCCAGCCGTTCTCTGCTTTTGCTGGTTTATATGAGATAAACACTATCGATGGGCAACCCTTGGTGTTCGAAGAAAATGACTTGATTGTTGCTGGTGGCGCAAGCGGAAGTGGAATATTGAAAGCTGATTCTATAGGCAGAATCGCCGCTTCCCTTTACAACGGCGAAGAGTACGCGCTTCTTTACGGAGATAGAAAGTTTAAAGTCAGCGATTTAGGTATAAAAAACAGAAACATTGAACCTGAACGGCTAGTGATTTAGCCTCATTTAGCCCTACAAGTTCACTAAACTTTTATTTTCTTTCGAGTAGATAATTATAGGATAATTCCATATGGTGGAATATAATGTTTGGTTGGAACGGCGCTTTTTTGCATGTTGACTTGAGCAAAAACAAGGCGGTGGCTGAACGTTACGAGACGAGCTTTGCCGTAAATTTTCTTGGCGGCAGAGGATTCGCTGCTAAAATTCTCTGGGATAAACTTGAACCCAGAATTGATCCGTTGTCGCCTGAAAACAAGTTAGTTTTTGCGACTGGCCCCTTGACTGGTTTCGCTCTACCGAGTAGTGGCAAACTTGTTGTGGCTGCCAAGAGTCCATTGACGGGCGGCTACGGAGATGGAAACGTCGGAACCCTCGCTGCGGTTCAGATGCGCAAGGCTGGTTATGATGCTGTAATTATTGAGGGTAAAGCGAAAGAGCCTGTCGTTCTCCTTATACGGGACACGACTGCTGAATTTCTTGATGCAAAAGATCTTTGGGGTTTGAACTCTTTTGAGACTGAGAAACAATTGAGGGATATTTCTGGACGTACGGCTGGCATCGTCTGCATAGGTCCAGCTGGAGAAAACCTAGTGAAGTTTGCGAATGTTGTTTCTCAAGAAGGTCGCGCTGGCGGGAGACCGGGGATGGGTGCCGTTATGGGATCAAAGAATTTGAAGGCAGTAATCTTCATGGGTTCCCGTGATTTGTCAGCTGCATATCCAAAGGAGATGAAAGAGTTAGGCTCCGAAGGCTACCGAGAGGTTTTGACTAAGCCTAATTACGCCTTCTGGAAGAGACAAGGAACAATGATGACTATAGAATGGAGTCAAGAGAACAGTGTCCTCCCCACCTTCAACTATCGAGAGGGAGTTTTTGAAAAAGCTGAAAAGATAGGTGGTTTCGCCATGGAAGAATTAAAGGTTTCTAATCGAGGCTGTCCCCAGTGCAACATGACCTGCGGCAACGTGGTCAAAGATTCTGACAGAAAAGAATCCGAACTTGATTACGAAAACGTTGCAATGTTGGGCTCAAACATCGGATTAGGCAATCTGAAGCAAGTTGCGGCCCTCAATAGAATAGCAGACGAGCTCGGTTTAGATACGATCTCATTAGGTAATGTTCTTGGCTTTGCCATGGAAGCTTCCGAAAAAGGATTGATAAAAGAAAAGGTCCCTTGGGATAAATTCAAGAAAACAAAGGCTTTGATCAAGGATATCGCTTATAGACAGGGTTTAGGCGGCATTTTGGCCGAAGGCGTCCGTTTTGTAGCTGACAAAATAGGCGAGGGGTCGGCAAATTGGGCTATGCATATCAAAGGCTTGGAGATTTCGGCTTATGACTGTCACACTACGCCAGCTATGGCTTTGGCTTACGCGACCAGCGTCGCTGGGGCCCACCACAAGGACGCGTGGGTAGTCTCTTGGGAAGTTAAGTCTGGACGCAAGGGCTACGGCGAGGAAAAAATCGACAAAGTCATAGAACTTCAGCGCATCCGCGCGGGATTTTTCGAATGTCTTACTGTTTGTCGGCTTCCTTGGATTGAGCTCGGCTTCGAACTTGAATGGTACCAGAAGTTTCTTCGCGCGGCAACTGGCCTAGAGATGTCTTGGAAAACCTTAAACTCGATCGCTGATAGAACTTTCAACCTAATTCGCGCCTTTTGGGTGCGTGAATATGGTGGGAACTGGACTAAAGAAATGGATGTTCCTCCTGCACGATGGTTCACGGAACCGCTAACTAAAGGTCCCTTGAAAGGTTCAAAACTTGATGCAGTAAAATATGATGCAATGTTGAAAAGGTACTACCGGAAAAGAGGATGGGACGAAAGAGGAATACCAAAAAAGACAACACTAACCAAGCTAGGACTAGGTGACGTGACTAAACAACTCAAGAAATACGTGAAACTCTCAGAATAGATTTCTCAGAAATCATTACATAGCCTATAATGCTCAATTGTGTATCGGTGATCATTCAAGGGTTTAAACTCATAGAAAAAAACAAATTTTAAGAACAATCGCTTGCACACAATATTTTCTTGATAACACTGCATTGAATTAAGAGGCTATGGAATTGAGGAATTTGGCAATATTCAAAGAAAGAGTAGACAAGCTTAAGGAAATCGGTAAGAAAAGTAAGCAAAAAATGGAAAAATGTCCCGATTAAGGCGTGAACCTTTGCCGCTCGTTTAGCAGACGCATTTTTGGTCTGAATAAAGATGCGAAGGTGAGCGTTCACTACTTCAATGATGAAACAGGCATATACCGTTTTATCGAAAATCTGAAGCTTGTCAAACAATTTTGGTTTTTGCATTCTGACTAGTATGACTTGGCGAAGTAAACCACTTCTTTAGCTTTTTCTCCGCAGTAAACGCAGTTTGCGAATGGTTCTTCTTTTTCGAAGGGTCTCAGTCTAATCGTGGCTCCAGTTTCCTCTTTTATCTTTTCCTCACATTTTGAGCTTGAACACCAGGATGCTCTGATGAACCCACCTTTCTCTTTCAATGTTTTCTTAAATTCCTCGTAGTCCTGTACCGTCGTTGTCTTTTCTTCTAGGAATTTTTTGGCTTTGGCGTAAAGGTTGTTCTGAATTTCTTCCAGAAGTTTTATCACGGCATCTACTGCTTTTTCCTCTTCTATTGTGCTTTTTTCAAAGGTATCTCGTCGAGCCACCGTTACCTGTTTGTGTTTTATGTCTCTCGGGCCAATCTCTACTCGTACTGGTACGCCTTTCAGTTCCCAATCATTGAATTTCCAACCGGGCGTGTATTCTACCCTGTCGTCTAAAACAGCAGCTATCCCTATGTCCTTAAATTTTTCGAGGAGTTCCCTACCCTTTGCCAATATTGAACTTGAATCTACATCCTTGTAGGGTATCGGAACTATGACAACCTGCACTGGCGCAATTCTCGGAGGCAAAACTAATCCCTTATCATCGCCATGAACCATGACGACAGCTCCTATCAGGCGGGTGGATATGCCCCAAGATGTTTGCCAAGCATAATGTTCTTTTTCGTCTTCTCCGATGAATTTGATGTCAAAGACCTTTGCGAAGTTTTGACCTAGATTGTGCGAGGTGCCCATCTGTAATGCTTTTCCGTCTTGCATCATCGCTTCAAGGGTCGTTGTGTAAAGGGCCCCAGCAAACTTTTCGTTTTCTGTTTTTACTCCTACGAGCACCGGAATGGCCAAGTAGCTTTCCATCAGATCCCTATAATCGTACAGTATATCCATTACCTCATTGTCTGCTTCTTCTTTTGTTGCGTGTGCAGTGTGACCTTCTTGCCAAAGGAATTCTCTTGTTCTCAGGAAGGGTTTGGTGGCTTTCGTTTCCCATCTTACGATGTTGCACCACTGGTTAAGCTTGATCGGCAGGTCTCTCCAGCTTCTAACCCACTTCGCGTATGTTGCGTAAATTATTGTTTCAGATGTTGGTCTTATGGCAAGTTTCTCCTCCAGCGTGCTGTCTCCTCCGGTTGTTACCCATGCAACTTCTGGAACGAAGCCTTCAAAATGTTCTGCTTCTTTCTTGAGGAGGCTTTCAGGTATGAAAAGTGGGAAGTAGACGTTTTTGTGTCCGCTCTCCTTTATTTTTTTGTTGAAGATTTCTTGGATTTTTTCCCAGATGGCGTAGGAGTGCTCTCGGAAAATCATGCATCCTTTTATCGGCGCGTAGTCTGCCAATTCTGACTTTAGGACCACTTCTGTGTACCATTCTGAGAAGTCTTCAGCTTTCTTAAAGGTCACTCCAATGTCCGACATGGTTATCTCTTCTTTTGTTTCACAGTGGCTGAATATAATTCTATCATAAAATCCGACCTAAACTTAACTACAGAACACAAAAATTTAGGACTGTGGAACGCAATCGCCCATTTCAACCACTTTTCATGAAAATACGAAAAGAAACTATTAAACTTTTTCTTAGTCGCTTTTCCTTGGGGCTATTGAACCTGCATTAATCTCCATTCTCTATAATCCGTGACCACTCTGATGTATCCTCTGAGCATGTTGTCCACTTCAGAGTCCCCGGTGTCTACTCTCAAGACTTTTCCCTCAATACTTTCAAGCTTGCTTTTTGTCGCCCCCACGATTATGCGCTGCTTTCCAACACGTTTAATGATATCAGGGCTTATTTGCTGGTTTCCCCTTCCCAGAAGGATTCCTTGGCGTCCAATGGGCGAAAGGATAATCCACGTTTTCCGCCAGTCCTTTGCTTCTTCCAAAATTCTTTTCTCCGTCACGTCAAGCGTCATATTGCCTTCTTTGTACAGGTCCACGCCTAGAAGGGTTTTTTCAACGCCTAGCAATTCTGTAACACGTTTTACGGTTGTTCCCGGACCCAGTATGTACGTGGTTTCTGGCTGCATCTCTTCTATTATGAAACGTGCTATCGCTGTTTGGTTTTCTTTTTCGTCAACAGTTTCTGGCGATAATTGTTTGCTTCCTTGAATTCGCATTGGAACAAAAGGCCCCATTAAGTAACCATAAAGTTTCACTGAGAAAACATCACTTCGAATAGCCTTTTCGTCAGTGTCCATTATTTCAAATTCCGCTATCTCGGCTCGATTTTCGGCAAAAGCCAAAACAACTTCTACAGCATCTGAAAGGTTTACTGCAAACACGCCGCTGTACATTTTTACTCCAGAAGGAACACCCAAAACTGGTAATGTTTCACCGTTCTGCATAACGTCGAAAACGTCTTTGGCTGTACCGTCTCCGCCAACAAAGACTATCAAGTCCACTTTCGCTTCAGTCAAAAGCTTGACAGCCATTTTGGTATCTTCGGCGGTTGTCTCTTTTCCAATCTTCATAGACAAAATGTGGAAGTGAAGACTTGCGTTTTCTGCTTCTTGTTCGCCCATAATTCCAGGGCAGGTCAGAACCTCAATTTTGGCATTCATATTCTCCTTTAGTTTTTTGAGAAATTCGAATGCTCTTTTAGGCGCTACTGGCTCTGCCCCCTTTTGAATGGCTTCTATTAAAACTCCATCTGTTCCTTTCAGGCCTACTTTTCCTCCCATGCCCGCGATCGGATTGATGATTAAGCCCATTTTCATAGCACTCATCTTGTGAAGACATTTGTCAATTATGTTATAAACTATTTCAATTTCTCCATAATTATGTTAAGCCGTGTCATAAATGAAGCGTTTGAAAGCATTAAGAGTCCGTGCACGTTATGGAATTTTTTCCATATTGGCAATTTCATCTGATAGAAAACTGATGGGCGTGGGCGTTGCTTCAGGCGCCCTATCCGTAGGCGATAGGGTCCCTCATGCAAAACCAGGAATTGGGGCGGTTGCCACTCAAGCATATACAAACGTCATTTATGGCATTAAAGGTTTAGAGCTCATAAGAGAGGGGCTGTCGCCGCATGAGGCTCTGGACAAACTTTTGCAGGAAGATCCCGAGAAGAATCTGAGACAAGTAGCGATTATGGATTTCCAAAGAAGAAAAGCTGTTTTCACAGGCGCTTTGGTTTCAGAATATTATGCGGAGCTTTGCAGGAGAGATCATGTTGTCATTGGGAACATGCTTTCTGGAAAGAAAGTGATTAGCAACATGGCGAAGGAGTTTGAAAATACCAGCGGGCATATAGCATCAAGGATTGTAAATGCATTAAGGGCAGGGCGTGAAAGCGGTGGGGATAGGCGTGGCGAATTGTCAGCAGCATTGATTGTTGTGAACACTAAAAAAGTTGAAATGAAAATCACAGTTGACATGCATACGGATCCGATTGAAGAGTTGTCTCGCAGACTCAGATCAGGACGATAAACAATACTTTCGAAAAAGGTTTTTCTCCTGAAAATCTTATATTTTGAAAAACTTCTTTTTCTCACAACAGTGAGGGCAGCTAAATGTCAAAAGAGAGCCTCAAGAGAATACTGGTGACGGGTGCAACAGGCCAAATCGGGTCCGAACTTGTAATCGTGCTGCGTGAAAAATACGGCGAGGAGAAAGTCATTGCGGCTGGGCATAAGAGAAAACCCGGCGAGAAATTATTGGAATCGGGTCCCTTTGAGTATGTTGATGTCACGGATAGGGAGACTATCAGAACTGTTGTCAAGAAATATGATGTTGACGGGGTTTATCATCTAGCATCGATCCTTTCGACTACTGGAGAAGAAAACCCGCAACTTGCTTGGAACGTGAACATGGGCGGCCTTTATAATATACTTGAGATTGCAAGGGAACACAACATCGCGAAAGTTTTTTGGCCCAGTTCAATTGCGGTTTTCGGTCCAGAAGCACCTCGTGTTAAAGCGCCTCAGAATGCGGTTTTGATTCCTAAAACAATTTATGGTGTGGCCAAAGTCACTGGCGAACTGCTGTGCAATTACTATTTCGTTCGATACGGCTTGGATGTCCGTAGTGTTCGTTATCCAGGTATAATCAGTAGCGAAACCCCTCCTGGAGGAGGCACCACAGACTATGCTGTAGAAATATTCTACGAGGCGATTAAGAAGAAGCGTTACACGTGCTTTGTGAGGGAAGACACTGTTTTGCCGATGATGTATATGCCAGACTGCATCAAAGTAGCCTTGGACTTGATGGACACGGACGCCTCCAACGTCAACAATCGCACCAGCTATAACGTTGCAGCCATGAGCTTCTCCGCTGGAGAACTTGCGGCGGAAATTAAGAAGCATATTCCCGAATTCAAATGCGAATACAAGCCTGATTCTAGACAGAAAATTGCAGATTCTTGGCCCATGTCCATCGATGACAGCGTAGCCCGCAGAGAATGGGGTTGGAATCCGACCTTCAATTTGGTTTCGATGACCAAGGATATGATTGAAAAGCTTTCTAGAAAACTTGAAGCTGACGCTTAGGCAAGAAAGAGTTAAGAGAATGAACTGGAAATTAAGAAACAGAGGCATTTGAAATGCGAAATCCAACAGCCTTTTTAAGAGAAGAATATGAAGCTCTCGTCAAGAGCGAGCTTGACTGGAAACTTCGCGTTCTTGAGGGCCCAAGCACTCCCTGGTGCGTGGTTGACAGAAAAAAGGTTTTGATGCTTTGTTCAAACAATTATTTGGGTCTTAGTAATCATCCACGACTAAAGGAAGTAGCGATAAAAGCGGTTCAAACTCACGGTGCCGGTTCCGGCTCTGTTCGCCCAATAGCAGGAAACATGGACTTGCATATCGAGCTTGAGCAGCGATTGGCCAGCTTTAAACACGCAGAAGCGTCGCTTGTTTACCAGACAGGTTTCGCTGCTAACGCTGGCTTGATTCCGCAGCTGGCTGGCAAGGGCGATTTGATAATAAGTGACGAACTTAACCACGGTAGCATAATTGACGGCGTTAGGCTAACACCTACAGAAAGAGCGATCTACAAGCATGCAGACACAAAGGATTTGCAACGCGTATTTGGCGAAGCAGAAAAACACTCGCCCCCATACAAGCACATCTTGGTGATAACAGACGGCGTTTTCTCCATGGACGGCGACATAGCGCCCTTAGATCAAATAGCCAAATTGGCCGCTGAACACGGCGCGATGGTTTATGTTGATGACGCCCACGGCGAAGGCGTACTAGGCGAAGGCGGAAGAGGCATCGTCTCGCACTTCAAGCTTGGCCGCGACAAAGTCCATGTGGAAATGGGCACTTTCTCTAAAGCCTTTGGCGTAGTCGGCGGGCACGTTTCGGGTTCTAAAGACCTGATCAATTTTGCCTACAATAAGTCGAGGACATGGCTTCTCAGCGGATCACATCCACCTGCTGTCGCTGCGGCTTGCATAGCTGCCATTGACGTCTTAGAAAGCGAACCGCAACATGTGCAAAACCTATGGGAAAACACAAGATACTTCAAAAAGGCTTTGAAGAACTTAGGTTTTGACATAGGCAATAGTCAAACGCCCATAACTCCAGTCATAGTTGGCGAGAGTGGTGTCGCCAAGAAATTGAGTTCACGGCTTTTCGAAGAAAAAGTCTTTGCGTTGCCCATTGTTTATCCGATGGTTGCCCGGGACAAAGCCAGAATAAGAACCATAATGAACGCTGCCTTGACACGGGAAGATTTGGACTTTGCCGTAAAAGCCTTTGAAAAAATCGGCAAGGAACTGAACATAATCTAGCTTTTTTCTACTTTTGCTCTAATGCGTTTTAGGCGTTAATAACGATTTAAGTGAAGATGTAATTGACATTAAAGCAGCTAAGGAACTGCTTCGCGAAGAAATCTGGATCAAACTTGAAACAAACAGTGTAGCAAGATTTCCCCTTCCATGTTACGGACGCATTCCAAATTTTGTTGGTTCTGAAAAAGCTGCGGGAAAAGTCAGACTTCTAAAAGAATGGAAAACGCGAAAGTAGTATTCACCAACCCAGATTATGCACAACAAAAAATCAGAGAGTACGTGCTGTCAGACGGAAAAATCCTTGTGATGACATCGCCTATGCTCAAACATGGGTACCTCGTGGTCCACTTAAAAGACGTCCAAGATCTTGAAAGCATTGCTTCCACAATAAGGGGCGCCTTCAAATATGGAAAGGCAATGAGCGCTGAAGAAATTCCGAAGCCCTATTTAATCGTTGAAGGTTCAGTCGCTGTTGACCCGTGCGGACACAGGCTTGGAAAAGGGTACGGCTATGGCGACGCGGAAATATGCGTTCTAAGACAAAAATTCGGATCAATTCCTATAGTCACAACCGTCCATGATATACAAGTTGTCGAAACAGTTCCCGTTACAGAAAAAGATGAGAAAATCTCGATAATAATTACGCCGACAAAAGTAATCCGTGCTTCAAACTACCGCTGTTCGCTTCCTATTTAGCTTCAACGGAGCCTAAGGCAGTTTGAAAGAACCCTACATATCCCGTGCAGAGTCAATTTTCCTCGACAACAAGCATTCACGCTTGATGTTTCGGCTCGCTCAAGAAAGAAAAACATGCATAGAGAATAACGGAACCTTAGCAGCCATGATCTCAAAAATCAAGATGAAATCTTCTACATGCACAAAGGGAGCACAACTATTCAGTTGAAAGGCCAGCCAAACACAACCCTAGATGAAGGCGCGTTGGCTGTTGTTCCTCACGGCACCGAGTACTCCCAAAAATCCTAGGATGCTCACGCATGCTTCTGTTTTAATTGTTCCCTCGCAATATCTGAAGCGCCTAGAGCACAATTCGCTTTTCAAGTTTCTTCGTTGTTCGAAGCGTTTTTTCTGCTGTGGAAGCACAGAACAGCAGATCGTCAATTGTGGCTATGAATGTTGCAAGTTTTCCTTCAGATTTTATTCGCGTAGAAACTTTACTCCCTTTTTTCGTTGTTCTTATGAATAGTCCTGCTGGCGTTTTGAAGTTGTCTGGAGAAACAGCGTTGGCAATGGCTTCCGCGGTCTTTGCATTCTTATATTCAAGTATTATTCTTGTTTCCAACAGCCTCGCCTTTTAATTGTTTCCCTACTAACTCATTGACAATTTTTATGAAAGCTTCGACGTTTTCTATTGGAACCTGCGCGCCTGCCGCTATGTTGTGTCCTCCTCCATTACCTGAAAATTTCTCAGCAGCCTGATGCATGACTTCTCCCAAGTTGACTCCCCTATTGGTTACGATGTCTACTGTTCTGGCGGAAAATTTTGCCACTTCCTCGTCTTCGATGGTAGCGTAGGCAATTAGTGGTTTTTCAGGATTTGGAAGGCTCGCTGATAGTATGGATGAGATTGTTCCAACTATTTTGTCATCTATGAAGTTCTCGCCGTAAACAACATAAATGTTCTCAAATTCCTTCATTCTTTCAGGTTTTTCCATTACCCACCCGAGATACTTGTTGATAGTCCTCCTGTATTCTTCTAGCACTTTGTTTGCTTCATCAAAAGCTAAGCCCCTGTCTCCCATGCAAACAGCTATTCCGAGGCTTGGTCTGTCCATGCGACCCGTTGAATTTAACAGCACTGCAAATTCTCTTGCATCCCTGAGCGGGGTCCATGGTTCTTCGTGGTTTAAGATGTATACGTGTCCTATGAGGTTTGTAACCTCGTAGTGTAAACCTTTGGACAGTAAGTAATCGGCAAGAGCCGAGCATAACCTTTTCTTTTCATCCTCTGACAGGTCTCTAAGGGCTCGCCATTTTTCGTCATGCTTTGGTTTTATGTCTAAGCTGGCCAAAAAAGCCAAACTTTTGTCTTCTTCTCCGCTTATGCCGGGAATAAAAGGATTAGTCGTATTTGCAAGAGTTCTGTGGATGGGGCGCGTTTCTCGGCCGAAGAATATTAAGTCCTTTTCGACTTTTATGAGATTTGCGTTTACTGCGTCTTCAACTATTTTTTCATTCAATCCGCCTAGTTTTCTCTGGTCGTATTTGTCTTGTATGTCTCCGAGCGCTCCAACCAGAGCTGTGGGCGCCAAATCAACATTCTCTGTGCTAACTGCCTTGGCCACAAAATATGCTACACCGGAGCCGCTTACATCTGTTGCACCATCTATGCCGTACAAATGCGGGTTTACATGCGCCAAATTGCCTTTTTCTTTGCCTATAATCTGGTGATGATCCAAAATTACCACTCTAAAGTCTGCAAGTTTCTCGTTCAACAGGTCTATGTAGCCACTTCCAAAATCCGATAAGATCACCAGTTGCGGCTTTTCTGAGAGAATCTTGCCAATAATTTTCTCATCAATCCACTGGGTTACTGCAATTCGAAATTTCGCGTCGAGTCTGCAAAGGGTTTTCCCAATAATTCCGGCCGCTGCAACACCATCAGCATCTAAGTGTGAAAAGACATGAATTAAACCATCTTTTTCCACCATTTCTGAAACTATTTTTGCTGCCTGTGTAGCTGAAGCCAAAAAATCTTCAGTGTGCGTCTTATCGGAAGTCATGGCAATCACTTGGCTAAGTTCTCCTTTGAAGATTTAAGTCTGACGATAAATGCATAACCTACTGATCTGTCCAGTTTTTGTAGAAGTTTCGGATACGATAACTAGATTAAGGATGCTATTTTTGGTTCATACTTCCAGTTCGGCGGCAAGACGCCATCGCGTTTATAATATCTTGAAAGCTTGTGGATTTTTGCTTCTATCATTTGCATCGCTCTTTTGTTGTGCAAGTCCTTTCTATTTCTCTCCATGTGAACGGCAAGGCCTTGCGCCTTTTTAATTAGGTTAGCGAGGTCTTCTGGCATTGCTGGCGCAAGATCTGCTTCTTGGAGTATTTTAGTTATGCTTTTTCCAGTTATTGGTTTCACCAAGGGAATCGCATATTGGTCTCTGAGGATTGTTCCAATACGGCTTGGCGAGTTACCTTCCTTCGCCAGCTTAATGACAAAGGCTTCTACCTCTTCTGGCTGGTACCTGCACCAGCTCGGAGGCCGCCGGCTAACCGGCCTTATCGAGTGTGACCTGCCTTTTTCCTGTTTCGGCATCCTTTATCCCTTAAACTCTGTATGACCGAGGGTACACGGATATTTAAAAATATTGATTGCTTTTGTAAATTGTCCATCGGTTTCAGCGTTCTCTTCTTCCCAAACAGTTTCCTTGTTAGCCGATTTCTTTTATTATGTTGTCTATTTTTTGAAGTAGCTCTTCCAACGCCCCATCATTTTCGATAGTATAATCTGCGAGTTTGCACGATTCACTAATGTGAAAGATTTCCTCTTCATTTCGATCTTGCTCCAAAAATTCTTGCCATGTCTTTGGATCTCTAGCTTCTTCCCTTGACTTCAGTCTTCGGAATCGTTTTCTTTTGTCTGCTACAACGCATATGAGGATGGAATCGTCATGAAAGTGTCTTTTCAAGGTTGTAACGTCGGTTGGCGCCCGAATTCCTGTGATCAATATTTTTTCGTGACCCGCACGTTTGATTCGCTTTACTGTTTCTTCAATGAAATAGGTTTTCCCGAACTTTCCATAGTGCTCTTCGGTGATTTGCTGAAGGTTCTCTCTTGTCGAAGGTAAACCCCTGCTTTTCGCTATCTCCCTAGCTATGTCTCCGATCGAAATTATCGGTATTGAACATTTTGCCGCGATGTATTTGACAACTGTGTCTTTGCCGCTTCCGATTTGCCCCACTGCACCAACAATTTTCATCTCTTATCCACCTGCTTTTTCCCAAAAATTTGCCATAAAACCATTCTACTTTGTTATCGGAGCTTCTTGTACCATTCTGCAAATCTCCGAGTAGCCTTTGCGCGATGTGAAAATCCATTTTTCTCCGCAACACTCATCTCCGCGAAAGTTCTGCTGTTGCCAGATGGCTTGAAAATTGGATCGAAGCCGAAACCCGATTTGTCGTCACCTCTTCTTTCTTCCTTTGTGATTTCTCCAAGAACTTCGCCCTTAAAACATATAGGCGATTCCAAATCAGCAGCATAGTATGCAATCACTGACTGAAACACAGCTGTTCTGTTTTCTCTATTTTCCATAAGGTGCAACAAGCCTTTGTTGCCTATTGTTTTGTAGACGTAAGCAGCGTATGGACCTGGAAAACCGCTTAGCGCATTTACGAATAATCCCGCGTCTTCAACTATAACAGGCAAATTACATTTTCTAAAGGCTCCCGTGGCGCTTGTTTTTGCGATTTCTTCAAGGCTGTCGCTTTGAATTTCAGCTGTCTTAACTCTGAGCATGCCTACGGCTATTTCGTACTCAGCCAGTATTTTGCGGGCTTCGTTAAACTTGTTAATGTTGTCCGTTGCAAAGAATATGACTTTACCTTTCAATTGGAAGCTCACTTACTATTCCTTCCTTCGTTCCGCGATGTAACGTCCTCTTTTCTCTATTTCCCTGATTTTCTCTAAAATATTTTTCATGCTTGCATTTCCTGAAATTTTGGAGTAGCCACTCATCACAGCATTAAAGCATTCTTCAGCAAACTGGAAATGAGTGCTCTGTAAAGCCCTCTTCATCAAGTGTAAATCGACTCCCTTGGCTTCCAACTCCTTTGTTTTTTCACCAAGTCCAAAATCAACAAAGAAAATCTTGTCTTCAGCGTCCAAAATAATATTTGAAGTTGTTAAATCTCCATGGATTAGCCCATATTCATGGAGTCTGCCTATCAACTCGCCAATTTTGAGGCAAAGCCTTTCCCTTTCTGCTTTCGAAACGTTGCCAAGCAGCTGCTTCATTTGGTTTCCCTCTACAAACTCCATTATTATTGTAGAGTTCTTTACGTCCACAAGAAAAATCGTCGGCGTTGGTACTCCGGCTTTTTTTGCTTCGTGCATCAATTGGGGTTCATGAATTGTCCTGTAAGTTCGAATTTCCTCATCCAATTTTGGATGTCGATATTTTTTGGGTAATCGCTTTTTCATCACTACTTTTTTGCCGTGCCAGTCTGTGAGGTAAAGGCTTGCTTCTGCTCCTTTTTTGAGCAGCACCGGCCTAGTCACCTTATCCATGGGACATCAACCTTTTCTAGCCGCCACCTTAATTTAACGAAGCTTTCAGCGATTGGCGTGACCAAACCGTTTGTGTAAGCTAGCACTCCAGTCCACGCGACCATGGCGCCGTTGTCCAGTGCAAATTCGCGTGGTACAACGCTGAATTTGGCATAGTGTTCTTCAGCTATTGCGTCAATCATTGATTGTAACCTTTTGTTGGCAGCCACTCCTCCCGTTAGCAAAACTTCTTTTTTCTCCGTATGTGCCAACGCTCTTTCCGTAACTTCTGTCACCATAGAAAAAGCATTTTCCTGAAGACTGTAGCATAAATCCTCCAGCTTGTATTTTCCTTTTTTGAGCAAGGTGACAGCAGCCGTTAGCAATCCACTCAATGACATGTCCATGCCTTTCACGGTGTACGGCAAGGAAATTAGATTTTTTCCATTGGCCGCCAACTTCTCTAATGCGGCTCCGAAAGGTGTCCCTTTTTTCTGTTTGAGTCCAGCTTCTCTGGCAAAGACGTCCAAGCAGTTGCCAAGGGCGATGTCTAATGTTTCGCCAAAAATTCTGTAGCGGCCTGAATCAAAAGCTGCAACTATGGTGTTGCCGCCGGAAACATAAAGTGTTAATGGGTCCTTAGCACCAGTTTCGAGTTTTCCGATTTCAATGTGTGCTACCGAGTGGTTTATTCCCACGAGTGGAATGTTAAGATAAGAAGCCAAAGCTCGAGCTATGGTTGCCCCTGTTCGGAGACATGGTCCCAATCCAGGGCCTTGAGAAAATGCGATAACCGATAATTCTCGTGGTTTTATTCCCGATTTTGTAAAAGCTTCTTCCAAAACCTTGTCAGCTACTTCCGCGTGATGTCTTGCTGCTTCCCTAGGGTGAATTCCACCTTCTTCCGGCACGTACGCATTTATTACATTCACCAATATTTCGCCTTCGAAAGTGGATATTCCAACTGCAAAGTCGTCTGCTGTGGATTCTATTCCTAGACAGTAAGGGTCATCTGCCTTCTCTTTCTTCATGGTTCTTCAACGTCGTTTTTCAGATTTTGAACATCATATTTTTATCTAAAGGCATGCATATATTTAAAGGGAAAATTCGGAACTGGTTGAAATGCCGAAACGCAATGATCTAGAACAGAAAGCCTTCCAATTTGTGGTAAACACGGGTTATGAAGGGGTCCTCCAATCGGAATTGTGGCGCAAACTGGGAGCAAGCAGTAGAGAAGGCTCGAGAATAGCAATAAAGTTGGAGGATAAAGGATTAATCCGTAGAGAAAGGGAGCTTCGGAGCGGAAGATGGACTTATCGGCTTTTCCCGAAAAGACTTCCAGCATCAATAGAGTCAATAGCAGACTGCCCATGTCTAATGTGCCCGGATAATCCGAGATGCGATCCGACAACCGCAGTTTCACCCAAGAACTGTGAAAGACTTACCGATTGGCTTCTCTCCTTGATAAAAGATGATCCAAGCGCGATAGGTGAAGTTTCTTTTGCCCAAGGCTTGGATCCAAAATAGGAAAAGGGATTACTTCTACAAGAAAGCTAAGGAAGAGAAATACCGTTCTAGGGCTTCATATAAGCTATTCCAAGCCTTAAACAAGTATCATTTTATGAAAAGGGGCGACGTTGTCGTTGATTTGGGCGCAGCACCTGGCGGTTGGGTGCAAGTCGCTAAGAAAATAGTCGGAAACAGAGGCTATGTTCTGGGAGTAGATCTAAAACCTATAGAACCTTTCCCTCAAGCAAATGTTAGAACAATAGTTGGCGACATAACCGAACTCGAAACCTTGCAGCAAATTCTCGATCTTCTCCCTAGAAAGGCTGACGTCGTAATTTCAGATGCTTCGCCAAATATTTCTGGAATATGGGAAGTTGACCATGCTCGCCAAATAGACTTGTCCAATCAAGCATTAAAGATATCGTTGGAGATACTTGGGCCTTCAGGAAATTTCTTTGTGAAAGTATTCGAAGGCGACATGCTAAGCGACTTCATTAGAACCGTTGAAAAGCATTTTGAGGTTGTTAGAGTAATAAAACCAAAGGCGAGTCGAGCCAAAAGCTCGGAACTATTTATCTTAGGAATGAACGTAAAGCAAACGACGAACTGAGACGGCAAAGCTAAATTCTGACTCACTTATATAAAAGAGCGGTGAAAATACTTGAAAATCATCTCGGCGGATTCTTCAGCAGCCATTTTAGGCGAAAAATTTGCGCCACTGTGCATTGTTGCGTGTGCCTCTGTGCTTGTGACTCCCCCATACAGGGAACCGTCCGTTTGTTTGGCTGAGCCTATTTTTGAAAAAGCAGAAAATGGGTATGAAGTTATAGTGCATGAGGCAGAACTTTGCAGAGATCTTTTGGGAAAGGCAAAGGCGGATGTTGTGCATTTGGACATGTCTTTGGGGGCTATTTCCGTTGAGGAGTTATCCCCAATTCAGTTCTCAAGTATGAGAATTTCAGGCAGAGCTAAACATAACCTTCTAAAAATCTTGCCTAAATTAAGGAGAATTGCTGGCGAAATTGCGCTGAGGCACAGAGTAGAAGTTCTGGCGATAGGAAAAGAAAGCATTCCCGTAAGAATTGCGGAATTGACAGCCGGGGCATACGCAATACTATACGCGTGCGAAAAGGCGGTTGATGATGATAGGGCTCTTGTGCTCGGTTTGCCGTCAAAATGTCAACATAGACTGACTGGAAGAAGAGTTTACCTTTACTCTCTTATGGCTGCAGAACACGACATCAGGGGCTACGCAGAGGATGCAAAAGGAATTTTGAAAAAAGTTAATATTGCAGAGATGTTAAATCCATGTGCAAGAGGTTTTAGGACTCTAAAAATCACTCCAAAAATTCAATAATTGAGAGGTAAGTGTGCGCTAAAAGGTGAATCGAGTGGAAAAAAGCAACGCTGTTTCCCCTGTTGTGGCCATCCTGTCAATCGCACTGACTTTCATACTTTCCATATTCATTTTGGCCCTAGTTGTTCTTTTGTTTGGATATGGTTTTGGGCTGGTGTTTGGGGAACTGTTCTTGATTGTCATCCCATTGGGCTATATGCTCTATAAACGAGTTGATGTCGGAAGCTACATCGGGGTGAAGGTTACTCCCAAAATTATTCTGCTGGGCCTAGCATTTGGGGCTCTTCTTTTTCTATATGATGTAGCCGCGACTGGTGTAACAGTCACATTCTTTGGAGAGAGCGAGACTATCAAAGAAACTAACAGCTTGGTCTTAGGCTTGACTGGCTCATTCGAGGGGTTGCTTTCGCTGATAATCTCTCTGTCTTTGACTGGTTTTTGCGAGGAATTTGCCTTCAGAGCGTTCCTACAAAATGCCATCAATAGTAGGTATTCAACCGTAATTGCCTTGCTTGTTTCTTCTCTGGCCTTCGGCCTCTTCCATTTTGATCCGCAAGGGCAATATGTTATCATTACCTTTCTTTTGGGGCTTGCGTTGGGCTATATTTACAAACGTTGGCACTCTTATGTAATTTCCGCGATTAGCCATTCAACTTTAAATCTCATCATATTATCCATAATACTTCTCACGTGACATTTACTTCTTCAGAGCGTATGTATAAGAAATCAGTTTTCAGTCAACCTAAGCATGATTCCTAGCAGGGTTTTCTTACATTTTTGATTTCCAAGCTTATGTCGAGCGCCTTTGCGCTGTGAGTCAGTTCTCCCATGCTTACAATGTCAACTCCAGTTGAAGCGAATGCCATGACATTTTCGGCCGTTATTCCCCCGCTGGCTTCTAACAGAACTTTTCCAAAAAGGTCCTTCTTCTTTAGCGATTCAATTGCCTTCAATATCTGCTTTGGAGAAAAATTGTCCAACATGATTATATCTGCTCCAGCCTTTGCAGCAGTCAAAACATCCTGAACCTTGGCCACTTCAACTTCGATTTTCTTGCTAAAGGAAGCCTTTTCCTTGACTTCCTTAACAGCGTTTTCGATGCCTCTGGCGATCACAATATGATTATCTTTTATCAAGATCATGTCGTCTAGATGAAATCTGTGGGTGTCGCCACCACCTATAAGGATTGCCTTTTTATCAAAATAGAGAAGCCCGGGCGCTGTTTTGCGTGTGGCAGCAACTTTTGTTTTGAGTCCGGCTTTTTTGAGTTTCTCGGTTAATATACTCGTGATTGTTGCTATGCCGCACATGCGCGAAAGAAGATTCAGCATTGTTCGCTCAACTGAAAGTATTGTACGTGCGTCTCCCGAAATTTTCATTATGGTCTGTCCCGTTTTCATCTTTGCCCCGTCTGTAGCTGAAGCTTCCACTTTGAGTCTTAGGCTTTCTAGAAGGATTTTTGCTTCCTCGATACCAGCTGTGACTCCTGACTCCTTTGCTATTACTTCGGCTTCAACTGTGCTTTCTGCGGGAATAACCAGCGCGCTGGTTACATCCCCTTGTCCCACATCTTCGGCGAGTATTTCCCTGAGTTTTTTCTCCAAAATTTTGCGAGGTATAAACATGTGTCTTATTCTTCTTTCGTTCGACTTAAAATGCTTGCTTGTTTTCTATCGTTTCTATTGTTGTTCTTACTGCATTTTCTAAGCCGTCATATTTTAGGGCTTCTCTTTGAATATTTTCAAGTCTTTCAATGTCTTCTTCTCTCAGAATCTGCTGGGCATTTCGCAGTAGTTTCTCTTTGGTCAATTCTTTTTGTTGGACAATTTTTGCAATTCCTAAGCTTTCGGCCTGTTTTGCATTGCCGAGTTGTTCTGTGTGGTTCGGTGTGGGCACAAGTATTATGGGTTTGCCGTAACACATACACTGCGTTATGGTTCCATGTCCGGCGCGTCCTATAACCACATCGCATGCTTTTAAGTGTTCGAAACGACTTGGGATCCACTTGTAAATTGTCAGGTTACCACGGCGTATTGGCTTGTCATCGGTGTTCGGATAGCCGAGCGACATAACAACTTCGTAGTCTTCTGGAAATTTCATCAAAATCTTTCTTAGAATTCCTGTCAAGAAAGCCCTTTCTCTTACGGGTCCGCTTACAGGTGCAAAAATGACAGGTTTATCGGAAGGTAATCCCAATTGTCTGCGGAGTTCCTTTATGCTTGGCAGTTTATCCGGACGCATTTCTAAGATTGGTCCGATTAGTTTAACATTTTTCTGGTAAGATTTCGGGATTTTCAAGTTACCAGTGCATATCGTGTAAGGCGGAGGAAAATCTGGTATCAAAACAGTCTCTACGCTTGTCCACATTTTCCCGACAATTGCTAGGGTTGCGAAGTCTGCGAATTTTGCTAACCGTAAGAAACGTTTTCTCCGTGGAATTATGACCTGAAACTGGTTCAAAATACAAATTCTTGGTATTCCTAAAATTCTAGCCGCCACAAGAGATGAAATACGAGAATCAGACACAACGACATCCGGCCCAAAACTTTCAATGGCCCGAATTTCAGCGTTGACTTGATTCATAAGAGTGAAAGAAGCAAAAAAAGGGCCGGGATTGGCCGCGGTTTGTCTAAAATCGACGCTTCCATCTGGTTTGACCTGAAAACCAATGGGAGGCGCCTTTATGAGCGGCAGCTTCTCCTTTTCGATATATCGTATGCCATCCTTGTATGTTGAAAACGTTACCTCAGCATTTCTCTCCAAAAGTTTTCTTGCTATTGGCACGCATCGTCCGACATGCCCTAAGCCTAAGCCGCATGGAGCAAAATAAACGCGCATGGGTTTAGTTCCCGCCGAGGGGCTTTCGTTTAACTTCGCCTCGTGGTTTTTTCTCTTCAAAAATTATTGCGTTAAACCTGTAGATTTTTGTGCCTTGTATTAACCAAGTGTCTGGAGGTAACCCTGCTTTGATGCAGCACTGGCAGAGAAATTCCTCTTCACCCCATTCCCATTCAACCGGCACCTGCGGCAGAAGTAATCCTTTAAACATGCCTTTCTCAACAATTAATCCGTCTTCTCCAACTTTGATCTTTGAGGGATATTCTTCTGGCTTTTTCACGTCAACTGGCTCTGGGGGTGTAAGCACACTTATTTCAAAAACTACTTCGTCAAGCTCGTTTAAGGAAAGTGGATAAAATCTCGGATCCTGTGTGGCCGAGTTTATAGCCGAGTCGATAACTGCTTCTGCGAGGGGGTTTGTTGGGTAAGGATAGCCAATGCATCCTCGCAATTGCTTTTGTCCGTTCGTTATGCTGTTTATCGTGACGAATACTCCACAATGCTGCAGAAGTTTTTCCGGCGTGTTCTCTGGAGCTTTAGTGCATTTTCCGGTTTTTAGGTACTGTTCCACAGCTTTCCGTGCAAGTTCGATGAGAAATTTTCCTTCTTCTAAGCTCAATTCGAATGACAATCTACTCTCCCTCCATAGCATAGCGGTTGTCCAGTTTAGAGAGATTGCGGTCTATTCCATACTTGTTTAAACTTATGTTAAAACTCCGGAATTTAAAATTTTATTGATTCTTCGGTTGTTCCGTCCTTGGTTACTGTCAAAAAGTCTATGCCGTCGCCGCTCATAATGTCTCTGCTTATTGCAGATTTTATTGCCCTCGTCACCAGCTCTTTTGCTTCTTCAATTGCCATTCCTTCTTTGTATCCCTCTTCTAATACGCCCACGGCTATTTCTGTTCCAGAACCCACAACAGCGTATTTATCGGGGATTACTGAGCCTAAAACGTCCAGTACATAAAGAGATGGGCCTTCTTCGTCTAGTCCTCCCACGATTGTTTGAGTGATTAACGGTGCCAGTCGGCGGTTGAAGAGCAAGTTTGACATGAGTTTGGCTGCTGACCTCACGGAAATGTTTCTGCCAACATCCAAATTGAACAAGTTTGCGTAGGCTTCCACTTCTCTTATGAGGATTTGCATGTCGGAAACGAGTCCCGCACATGCAGCGCCTATGCTCTCTGTTATTTTGAAAACTTTCTTGCCACCTTTGCTTACGATTAAGTAGCCATAAGACACGCGCTTTTCAGAAGCCAGAATAACACCATCTTGGAATGCTACTCCTACAGTTGTTGCGCCTGGAACCCACATATATCCAGCTGGTTGCGCCTGCGGTCCTTGTGCTTCCATAATTTTTCACCTTTCTGGTTGATATACACAAGACAACCTATTAAGCTTAATTCTGTTGTATTATAGGATACATTCATTTACTTGTAGTACCTATACGCGTTACGTGTGACGCACCATGATGGGTCTTTACTCTGAAAATCATGGAGGGGTTTGGTTTGGAGTTGCCTGCGACGAAAAAAGTATCTTTGGTACGTCGTTTGCTTCTACCGAGAGAAGTGCATTGCAGAGTTTGTTGCATGGTATTCCTTTCAACGTTCCTTTTCAGATTTTCGAGAAGCCTTCAGTTTTTGCTGGCAGCGTTCTTACTTTGCTGAAGGATATCCATGACGGAAAAGACGTTTCTCAAAGTTTTCCTCTAGCCACCGATCACCTGTCTAAATACACGAAGAAAGTGCTTGCCGTAGCTTCTTTGATTCCAGTAGGTTACGTGTCTTCCTATGGTTCGGTTGCCAAGGCTGCTGGAGGCGGCCCAAGAGCTGTTGGAAACGTTATGGCTATGAACCCTTTTGCACCGATTGTCCCATGTCACAGGGTCGTCAGTTCAGATTTTTCTCTAGGCGGGTACGGCGGTGGTGTAGACGCAAAACTTGCATTCTTGATTCGCGAAAAGCGAGGATATGTTGCTCAGCGGGAAATTCCCGTGGACGGCAAGAAATTGCAGGTTTTCCCCGTGGAGTTTGTTCTTAAAAAATTGAAAAAAGCGTAAGAAAGAAGGTCACATTGAAGCAAGAACATTTACGTTTTTCTTTACTTCATCGAGGTTTTGCATTCCTATAACCATCGCATCTACGAAGTCTAGTTTGCTAATCGTCTTTATCGCTAATTGATAGTTGCTGACTAAAGGCGAAGCACCGTCTCCGAGAACTTTCATGGCAATGATTCCTTTTCCTTTTTTGTGAGCGACTCTGAGGGCGTGGAACATTTCGTCAATAGAGCCGTCCTCAAGAGGAATGTGTTTCTGGAATTTGTTGATCAGGGCTTGGCTTGCATTACAACAGATGGCCATGATAATGTCCAATTCCTCAAATTGAGATGCTTTCTTGGCAACCTCGGCACTATGGGTGGACAGTCCAACTGCCTTAACTATCCCAGTTGCCTTCAAATTCTTTAGGCCTTTCAATACTTTTTGACAACGGTCAATCCAGTTAGTTTTGACAAAATGCAACAAAAAAATATCGATGTAATCCGTGTTAAGTTCTCTTAAAGAGCTTTTCAGATTTTCTTCAGCTTTTTTGCTATCGTTGGCAAAAGTCTTAGTGGATATTATCACCTCTTTTCTTGGTACGTATTTTAAAGCTGAAGCAACATGCGGATGGCTGCCGTAATCGTCAGATGTGTCCCAGAAGTTTATTCCTAACTTGTAGGATTCTGTTAAAATTTGGCCGCCTTCTTCTGGGCTTATGTTAAGGGCTGATGTTCCGAAATCATATGTTCCATAACCGAGTTTGGATACCTTCAATTTGGTATTTCCGAGTTCTACTATTGGAACTTTAACCATTCCCATAGCCGCCACATTTTGCTTGCTTACTGTTTTGAGCATCTGAAGTAATATATGTGATGGCAAGTTTTTGTGTGTTTTGCTGAGGAATCGTAAATGATAAAAGTGAGATGTCTACAACCTCAAAGCGGGGTCAGCTGATGGTCAAACGTGGACTTTATGTTGGAAGGTTTCAGCCTTTTCATCTGGGTCATCTTGACGCGATAAAGGATGTCTTGACACAAGTTGAGGAGCTTGTGATTGTTATTGGCAGCGCTCAGTATAGCCACAATTTTCATGATCCATTCACTGCCGGTGAAAGACTGGTTATGGTTCGAGGGGCTTTGAGAGAAGCGGAGATAGATGACTGTCGCGTTTGGATTGTTCCAGTTCCCGATGTGCATTTGCACATGATGTGGGTTTCTGCTTTGGAGGGTTACACCCCGCGTTTTGATGTTGTTTATTCCAATGAGCCGTTGACGCGTAGACTTTTCATTGAGGCCGGATACAAAGTCAAGAGCATACGTTTTTACGAAAGAGAACTCTACTCGTCAACGTTAATTAGGGAGAAAATGCTTAAAAGCGAGAGCTGGCGAGAACTCGTTCCAAAAAGCGTTGCTGTTTTCATAAAAGAGATAGATGGGATCAACAGAATCCGAGACCTTACTAAGAGCGACAAAGTTTAACATTGCTTTTGTGGAGCAAATCCCTACATAGCCACGCCTTTTAGACTTTCTCCTCCTCCCCCCACGGATTTCTCATTCCACGAATATTTGATCGCAAATGATGTCTCATTTGATCTCTGCTGGTATTGCTTCTTATTTGACAATAATTTCCGAGGTTCTCTGGTAGAGATGCCAACAGAGCAAAAATGCTACTCCTATAGTGGCTGGTCCAACTAGGAACCAGAAGTCGCCGAACAGTGCAAAAAAGTTGTTTAGGACATGCAGAGCCACAGCGAGGAGGTAGAACGGTATGGGTGTTTTCTTGGCTATGCCAAAAGCTGTGATGGATGTACTTGAAGCGTGGAAGAGAACGCCGGGAAGTCTAGCGATTATGGGTGCATTAAATGTGAACACGTACAATACAAATTCGGTGAGGCCGAATCCCAATCCAACAAGAAGACCTAGGGTGAAAATGGACTTTTCAGTTTCCCCGTGGCGATAAAAGATTGGGTAGGCTTTTGCAAATTCTTCAACAAAGGGTGTGAAAATGGCAACTGAGCATATTTGTGCGTAAAACACTGGCATCAAAACGCACAAACTTTCTGAGAACCCCGCAATGAAAAGCGTGAAGGGAACGCTTACCAGTACTCCAGAGGTCAAAAAGAAAATTTTCTCCCTAAAACTCGGTTTGTGAAGTGGTATTACTACTTTGTCTTCGGTTAACATCCTACAAATACTCCTTTCACGTGATAACTTCTTTTTGCCTACTTATCAGCGTTGTTACAATCTTATTTTCAATTCTAAGCATTATTATAGCACTGTACCTTTAACCGCAATCTGCAGTGCTGGACCAGATAAAAAGAAAAAATTTAAATTCGCTATAAAACCGAAAACTGTTCCATGGGGAGTTAGATGACAAAAATAAGAATCACCGTAGTCAAAAAGATGAAAACTGAGGACATTTTAGGTAAAAACTTTCCAAAAATTTCGGAAGAAGCAAGCTGTTGTGAACGTTTCAAGGAAGGTGGCACGTTTATTTCTGAAGACATAAATCTAGGAATGCCTGAAGGTTGGCCTTGCCCATGGGCCTACAACGACATTTACAAGGGCTTGGCAGTTCTGCAGTACGGCGGAGATTTTCGGTGCGTCGGAGTGAAAAAGAAAGGTTTAGTCTATTTAGCTTGTACGGACGGTTTGAGACCCGTAATATTTAAGCTGGAAAGACTCGACGAAAAGCCGTGAAAACAGAGCGCTATAAAATGGTCCTCGAACTACCGATTCATCAAAACTCTAGAAAGGTGCATAGCAAATAGCGCTGAACCGATCATTTCATTGCATAAGGACATCAGATACATGCTTCCACAGAATTTTCAAAGCTCAATCTTGCATGCAGACTGGATGTTTACAGAAACTGCACTCGCAATCTTTAGACTCAAACGCTGAATCCAGACTTCAAAGCTAAGTTCAACCTATATTGTAGACGTGAAAAGACGAATTAAATACACGAAAAGCGCGTCAAAACAAACAAAACCACACAAACAGTAACACCAACATTACAAATTCTATATCCTCACTTTCCACACAGTTAAAGACTGTCTCAAAAATTCTGTTTTAATTATCTCTATTTATATCTGTCTAATAATAAGCAAGGGACTGTCTGTATGAGTCCCGAAAACCTGTTACAAAGCCATGGGTTTCTAAGACTGTAGAACGAAGAGTGAGATGCTTTTGAGATTGCTCAATTCCAACCCTTCATATTCTGTTAGTCAACAGGTTGAAAAAACGGGTATTGCGAATTTCAGTTATACTCTAAGTAAGTCGGGTAAATTGGATTTGCTTTAGGAGGGTTCTAATTGTTTTTTTCCAATGAAAGCAAAAAAGAAAAACTATCCACGGTTCCATTAGCTGAGAAAAAATCACCTCAGTATTTGAATTCTCTGAATCACCACTTTTGTGGAGTGGGAACCCGCTGGCACGCGCTCACGCCTCAAGCAAGGCAACAAATACTTGTACCTGTGTGATGACTTTCGAGCTACTGCATGGAAGTCTCTCTAGCACCAATCAGAATCGCGTAAATATCCAATATTGTCGAAATCGGATGATTTTCCCAATTTGAAATTGCAAAACATCGAGGAAAATTTCAGATGTAAAAGTATTGCGCGCATTTGAAACCTAAGTTGATTAAAAGAAAATCAGCCAGCTGTTGCTGTAGAATCACAGTCACATATTCATAAATACCGCGGATGCTGACCCTATAATGCATATTCTTATAGAAAAGGAGTAATGAAAATGAGTAGGAAATCAGTACTTTCTGCTTTAACAATAGCTCTTCTCTCGATAATGATCGCTCTTCCGATAACGCAGTCTGTTTTCGCAGTGCCTCCAGCACCTGTTCTACTCGATCCAAAGATAATACCCAAATATACAAATCAGCTCAGCGATGCTTTGGGCAATCCTTTGCCCCCGCCAGTTTATGTTCCTGAATACTCGAATGCTACTCATGAATTCTACACAGTCGATGTAACACAATTCAATCAACAAATACTTCCAACCGTGGACGCCGCAGGAGTTGCTACGGGATTCGGCCCCACAACAGTATGGGGCTACGGCGGACAAACAAACCTCGGCTACGTAGCTAACGCGCCAGGACCAACTTTTGAAGCAACACAGGGCAAAGAAATCTGGGTAAGATACCAGAACAAACTCTCAGGGCTATCCCATCTGTTCGCGGTTGACCCGACACTGCACTGGGCAAACCCAAACAACATCAAAATGATGGACGCTATTTTGGAGGCGCAGAATGGACTTGCTCCAATCTATCCTCCAGGATACGACGGAGTACCTCAACCTATACCGGGAACGATGCCAGTTCAACACCTTAATCCAAACGGATGGAACGCTCAATGGCCTGTTCCAATCATACCCCATCTGCATGGAGGCGAAGTGCAATCAACTTCCGACGGTCATCCTGAAGCATGGTTCACACCAGGCGACGGTGTCATTCCACAAGGTCCAGCATATAACACAGAGCTGACCAACTGGGTAACACCAGCAACGGGCGTATTTGATGTTCCAGTGCAACCTAACGAAGCGGTATTCCGCTATCCCAACGAGCAACCACCAACAACCCTATGGTATCATGACCATGCTCTTGGCATAACGCGAATCAACGTCATGTCAGGACTCGCCGGGTTCTACATGCTTCGAAACGCCACAGACACGGCAGCACGCTCTGGTTACATTCCACCAATACAGTACGAGATGCCCATAGTAATCCAAGACAGAACCTTTGACATAAACGGTCAATTCTACTTCCCAGCCGTTGGACTAAATCCTGACCATCCATACTGGCTGCCAGAGTTCTTCGGTGACACGATCATGGTTAACGGTCTTGTCTGGCCGAACATGAACGTGAAACAAGGCGCGTACAGATTAAGACTATTGGATGGCTCCAACGCACGCTTCTATACACTAAGCTTTTCGAATAAGATGCCCTTCACCATCATAGGCAGCGATGGAGGTTATTTGCCAGCACCAGTAACAGTAAAAGAGCTGACTATTGCACCAGGTGAACGATGGGATGTTATTGTCGACTTCAGCGCTGTACCAGTAGGATCAAAATTAATACTAAAGAATACAGCTGAAGCTCCATTCAAAGGTGGAGGAGGCGGGACTCCCGCAAATCCGCAGACGGTCGGCCAAATCATGCAGTTCACCGTACTTGGCGAACTTGGATGGATCGGGACCCCGATTCCTGCGGTACTGAACACAATCCCAACATTGCCAGCTCCAATGAGACGACGGCAGCTCACCCTGTTGGAAGTAATGGGACCTGGCGGTCCACTAGAAGTCCTGCTAGACGGTAAAAAATGGGGCGCTGACATCTCTGAAAACGTGACCCTTGGAACGACAGAAGAGTGGATCATAGTAAACCCAACTGCTGATGCGCATCCAATTCATCTGCATCTGACTCAGTTCCAACTGGTAAGTCGTCAACGCTTTCAAGTCAGCAAATATGTTACTGACTGGATGGCTGTCAACGGTATGCCACCAGTGCCAAACAACTGGGTGACAGTGAATCCGCCGTACCAACTGTATCTTCAAGGCAAACTTGCTGGTCCAAGAGCTTACGAAACAGGCTGGAAAGACACCATCCAAGCATTTCCTGGCGAGGTAACTATCATCCGAGTTCGCTTTGCGCCAATAGGCGGCGGAGCCTACCCGTTTGATGCCACACAGGGACCAGGTTACGTCTGGCACTGCCACATCTTAGACCACGAAGACAATGAGATGATGCGACCATACTTAGTAAAGTAGCAAACAAAATCCCAAATTTTTTTCTTAATCAGTAAAACTAACAAATGAATGTTTTTGAAGTTGTTTGTTGTTCCGATCCTTTCCATTTTTCTATTAGGAGTTTCTTATCTCCGAGTTCAATGCCTTATTTTGACAAATATGGGGTTTGCCTCCTCGAAAGGGAACATATCGTCTTCCGTAAAGTCTTTATGCAAGTGAATCTGATGCATTGCGCGAGCAGATTTGCTGATAGAAGCAGAATAGCAAAAAAATTCCGTAATTCCTGCTGGAGAAAACTAGCACACGTAGAGTAAGTTCGTATTCAGTTTTTCCATACAGAAAGCGCTTTCTCAATTAAGTTAAAATCGGATTTGAGAGCGGAATAATTCCGCTTTATTCTAACTTCAACATACTAAGCATCGCGGTCTTTTCGTTAGACTCCAAGAAACACTTGAGTAATAGACGCCCTCGATCAGACAAAATTCTCGAGTGCGTTTTCTCATAACACCTATACAGTATCAGTATTCGATACGCTCAAACATATAGTCTGCGCATCATTCTAAGTGACGAAGTTTGAAAGCAAAATTGCACATATTAGAGAGTGAGAAAATGACGTATTTAATCCGTAAAAACACCGATTCTACCTATATATAAGGGGGTATAAAATCTCGGCAAAGCGGAAAAGAAATGTTGGTCAAGGATATGTTTATAGACCAACATAAAGCAAAGACAAAACTTCAGTATGTTTTGCAGTTATGTTTAAGATTTTTCATCGAGTTCGTAAAGTCTATGTTGATTTGCTTCCTTGTAAAAAACGGTTGATAGAATCTTATGGCGGGTTTTTAAATTTAGTAGAATCCCCATTTTGAAGGCCTAGGATAAGCGTCAAGATTTGGATATATGCGAATGGCGATTTCAGAGCTGAGTGATACTTCACGACCTTCCAACTGCACTTTTATCGAGTAAGTGCCAACCCCTACCTTCTTTCCGTCACGGTTTATCGTGCCCCACCAGAATGATGAATCGCTCGGTGCCATTGGAACGGGAAACAAAGTTTCGCTGCATCTGGGAAAAGTCGGTATAGGAAGTGCCCATCTGATATCTATCATGCAACCGACGCCAACAGCTCTTCCATTTAAATCAGAAACATAGTATCCGACCATCGTTGGATACTCGGCAGGGACGCTTTTACCGTTAATCACATAAACGTATACCTTCACGACTTCTCCTTGCAAATATGAAGACTTATCTGTTTCAATGCGAAGCCAAACCGTGCCATTATTTGGAGAACTTGAATCGCCTAATGCAATGGGTAAAAACATCGTAAACACGAACAAAGCTACAGCAACGAAGATTAAAGCTGCTTTCTTACTAATCAATAAGTCCAACCAAGCCACTTAAATTAAGCATCGCTTTGATGCAATATATAATACTAACTACTGGAACAACTTTGAAATAACATAAACAACCGATATCTTACAGCCTAACCAATCAACCTAAGACTTTACAAGCCCTGCTCATCTAATAAATCATTTTGAGCTGTACTCAATATCCAAATACGCACTCAATGCAAGGAAGTCAAAGCGATAGTCTCAGGAGGAATAATGCGAGAACTTTAGAGATTCATTCGGCAGGCTACAAAAGATCCAGCTATGCATTGCTACGAAAAAACAAAGCAACAACGTTAGAATCCAGCTTTTATTGGGTTGCGTGGCTTCATTATTTCTCTGAGGAACGTAGTTGCATAGGACCCACGGAATAGCATAAAACATAACTTAGCTTGGTATTTTTGCGGGTTAGTCGTGTCGCATGAAATTTCCTGTAGCAAAAAGTTTTTCAATGGGGTTATAACAGTCCGCAGTCCTCCTCTTTCGCTTACCTCTGGCATTAAGGCTATTTTAAAGTTCTCTAGCTTGACATCTTCCTCTTCCAAAATCCCATCTCCAATTTCTTCCATAAACCCCTGTGAAAGATGTTGCTTGAACCCTACCAAAGGAATTGCTACCCGCATCTTTCCTTGTCTGATTGAATCGTTGATTTCAGAGAGCGAATCAACACTAACTATTCTATGCATTGTAGGCATAGGCAACCCAGAACGCTCAACATTCACAACATAATCTCCAACCTCAGCCTCATTCAATGAAAAATCGTATCCAATTCTTTTGCTCAAAAAACGGTTGAAAAGGTAAGACTGGTACGCCTGGACAAAAAGCAAACGCAATTTAATCGGTAATCTTCTGAAGGCACCGACGAAATCCTCTGGCTTCTCAACCAAATGCCTGAGCATTACTCGTTCGTAACGTAGCTGTCTCGGATAACCTTGCAAAGCTTGCTTGAAATCTTGCGTTGCTTGCAGTTCTTTCCGCGCTTGTCTCGATTCAGGATGCTCATACATGCTTGGTTTAGCAAGAAACAGCATTGCAGCTCTTCGGAAATCTCCCTTGACCATGGCTTTCCCCACCAGATGCGTTATGGAACGGGTTGTTCCGAAGCGTTGGTGACCAAAATAGTTCGGAACTCCACCAATGCCCTCAAGCTCCTCAATTGTCTTTGCTATCTGCTTTTCAACTGCTGATTTTGGATGGTTTATAGCTTTGACTCTTATGTTGAAGCTATTTCCCAGCAGATAGTACGCCGAGAGTTTGTTGCGTAAGTAGCCAAGTGGGCGAATTTCTATGTCCTTCACGTTAACGTTCTGCGTATCCTCCGTCGAAATATTTTCAAGCGTAATATGTTGGGCAGTAACGGCCTTTGCATCTTTTATACCAGCAATGTGAACCTGCTTTGGGTTTATGCCAAGTTGTCTTGCAATGTTTCTGATAGCAATGAAAGTATCCCAATTTCGCTTAATCAAAACACATAACAAGTAGCGGTTCTTAACATGTGAAGCACCTAAAACTTGACGCTGCGAAAACCTGTCAATTTCGGCTTTGGAGCCGTCAACTAGAATTTCTTCAACGACAAAATCTTCAACGGCCTCCCGAATAATACCGCCAATACCCAGAGACTTTGTGGCATAAACTTCGATGCCTATTAACTTATCAATTTTAGGAACAAACAAACCTCTTGCGCCTTTTCTACAAGAGAGGAAGCTTATCTGTTAATTTATCTATTTTTTCCGCGGGTGCAGGACCGATTCCCAGACATGTAATTGTGTCTGGAGGGATTTCTGTAAGACCTCTGTCAATAATTAATGCGTTGGGCAGTGCTAGTTCCTTAGCTTGTTTTTCTAGTTCTAACAGTTCTTTTTCGCTCTCCACCTTAACAGCTATCTTGCGCTGCCCTTCGTTCATCCAAGCATCCCACCAAACCTTCTTACGTATACGGGCTTCCTCTGACGCTGAAACTGCTGCGTGCCCAGCTTGGGCCGCCACTTTACCTTTGCTCAACTTTAAATCAGAACGAAAAACAATAACTTGCTTATACTGGAATTCATCCATTTGCTTTCCAACCGTCTAACAGTGTAATCTCCATAGATTTTAAGGATTTGTGGACAAGTAAAGAAGAAAAAAGTAAGCAAGGGCGGTTAGTATTTTCGGTTTCTTCAAAGCTCGGAGAAGTGTTTGACCTTGAAAATCTATTTCTTGGATACTTTGCAGAGTTTTGCCCAAGCCCATTTTCCTGCAGAAGCGAATAGCCTCGTCTATTTTTTCATCAGAAATTGCATCAAGCATTTTCCTGATTCTAAGCATAACACTCATGTCAAAACCCATGATTTCTTCGCAACGTTTCTGGTAGAGCTGCAAAGACTCTGCGGAAAAATCACTCCTTCGTAAGGCTTTATGCGCAACTTCAGCTGCAACTTTCGCGCAGGTCATTCCAAAAGCTACGCCGCCTCCAGTGGTAGGCTTCACTTGGGAAGCCACGTCTCCAACAGCCAAAAATCCATTTGAATAAGTTTTTGGAATTGGTCCGCCAAGCGTTATAGGATGAAAAGTGACTCGTAAAATTCTTGCTGCATCCAATTGTCTTGAGGCTACAGGATGTTTGAGCATAAGTCTCTGCAAGAACTCTTTAGGATTCCCAGTTTTTGCAGCTAATCCAACCTTTGCTGTTCCATCCCGTCTCGGAATAAGCCACGCATAAAAGCCAGGTGCATAAGCTTTTCCGAGAAAAACCTCAACCGCGTCCGATTCCACATCTTTAAAATTCTCAACCTCAGCCTGAACAGCGTAGACAAGCCTATGACGATTAAGGGCAGACAAACCTGTTTGCCTCAAAATTCTCGAAGATATTCCCTCAGCGTCAACAACAATTCTAGCCGAAAACCTTCTCTCCGTTTCCTCGCCTTGCTTTACGCTTACGCCCGTGACGAACTCACGTTCAATCGACAGAGACCTAACCCGCGACCCTAAACAGTAGCGAGCACCAGCAACTCTTGCAATCTCCGCTATATGCTTATCAAACAACGCGCGATTAACAGAGCATGTCGCTGGAGAAGGAAGACGAACTGAAAATTTTGTGCCCTTTGGCGAATAGAAATTTGCTCCATAGAACACGTTTTCAACAATTTTTTCAGGAAGTGGATATAATCCCAAGTCTCTCAGGCTTTTAATACTCAAATGTCCGGCACAATGGGATGGAACGCCAATTTCGCTGTGCTCCTCAAAAGCCGTTACGTCAGCGCCGAGTTTTGCAAGCTTCAATGCTGTGAAGGAGCCGCTGGGTCCACCTCCGATAACTATCGCGTCTGAATAATTTTTCATTCGCTACACACTAGCGCCAGACTGTATCTGTTATTGCACCACTTCAACCCGTCTCTTTCCGCGAGCCAAGGATGTTGTGCGTATTTTTCCGCTAATTTCCAACCGCATCAATAGCTCATTAAAATCTTTAAAACCTAAATCTTCAAACTCTTCTCTTAACGCATCAAAAAGATCAGCGTCCACCATGTCGCCTTTCTTAGCTAAAATCTCGAGCAAAACGAAATAGGCGGGCCGAGTTTTCCAAGTTTTGATAGGCATAGGTCTTGCTTCCTAAGCGACTGGAGTCGCAGGTTTTTGAACTTGTCGAACTTGTTGAATAAAGCTCTTGTACCACTTTTCCATGTCAGGCGTGACTGTGGGCCCAGCTTCTTTCATGGCTTCTTGGAAATCTTTCATAGTAACTTCTTTTGAGTTTACGTCTCTTCTTAGAGTGTACATAGCGGCTTCTCTGCATAAGGATTCTATGTCTGCACCTGAGTAGTATTTGGTCGCGGCAGCCAACTGATTTAAGTCCACGTCTTTGGCCAACGGCATACTCTTCGTATAAATTTTGAATATCTGAAGCCTGCTTTTTTCGTCAGGTTCTGGTACGTAGATCAGCCTGTCAAATCTTCCCGGTCTTAGCACGGCTGAGTCCACAATGTCAGGTCTATTTGTCGCTGCAATAACAACTATGTCTTCTAGGGATACTATTCCGTCCATTTCGGTTAGAAGTTGACTGATGACGCGTTCTGTTACGCCACTGTCAGCGAAACCCAAGCCTCGACGGGGTGCAAGTGAATCCATCTCGTCAAGGAATATCACTGCAGGTGCCGCCATTCTGGCTTTCCTGAAAACCTCCCTTATGGCCTTCTCAGACTCACCAACCCATTTAGAGAAGACCTCTGGACCTTTAATCGTTATGAAGTTGGCCTCACTTTCAGTCGCCACTGCTCTGGCCAAAAGCGTTTTGCCACAGCCAGGTGGTCCATAGAGGAGTATTCCCTTGGGTGGTTTTATTCCAAGTCTCTTGAAGATTTCCGGGCTTTTCAGAGGCCACTCCACTGCTTCCCTTAGGTGTTGCTTCACTTCTTCTAGTCCGCCTATGTCATCCCAGTGGATAGTGGAAACTTCGATGTACACTTCACGCATAGCTGTAGGCGTGACCTCTTTGTAAGCATTCACGAAGTCTTCCATCTTCACTTCCATTTTTTCCAGCACGCTTGGCGGTATGCGTTCCTCTTCAAGGTTTATTTGTGGCAAATACCTGCGGAGGGCCTTCATGGCTGTTTCTCTACATAAAGCTGCCTGGTCTGCACCCGTATATCCATGAGTTATGTCGGCCAGTTTTCTGAGGTCAACATCTTCAGCTAACGGCATTCCTCTCGTGTGAATTTGAAGAATTTCATGCCTTCCCTGTTTGTCTGGAACGCCTATCTCAATTTCTCTATCAAACCTGCCAGGTCTCCTTAGGGCAGGATCTAGGGCTCCAGGCCTGTTTGTGGCGCCTATCACTATAACGTTTCCTCTGCCCGATAACCCATCCATTAAGGCGAGAAGTTGCGCAACAACGCGCCTTTCAACTTCACCGGTGACTTCTTCACGTTTAGGTGCTATCGCGTCCAGTTCATCAATGAATATTATGCTTGGAGAATTTTGTTGGGCCTGTTGGAAAATTTCCCTAAGCCTAGCTTCGGACTCTCCATAAAACTTGCTCATTATTTCAGGACCATTTATGGAGTAGAAGTTTGCTTCTGATTCGTTGGCTACAGCTCTGGCCAAAAGGGTTTTACCACAACCTGGAGGTCCATGGAGAAGCACTCCTTTTGGAGGTTCTATTCCGAGTCTTTGGAATAGTTCAGGGTGTCTCAATGGAAGCTCGACCATTTCTCTTACTCTTTGAATTTCCTCATGTAAGCCTCCAATATCTTCATATGTTGTTCTCGGCAGTCCCTTTCCTTCGGGTGCTGGTTCGTTCATAATTGTGAGTCTCGTTTCTGCTGTGACTTTTACTATGCCGTGTGGGCGAGTTTTTGTGACTGTGAAGGGTATGGCGTGTCCAAGCATCATGACCAGTGTTGTGTCGCCTTCAACGAGTGTCCTTTCCATTAAGCGATTTTTCACAAAGTTCGTAAAGTCTTCGTCAACGTTTAATCGCATGTCAACTGGCGCGAGGATTAGGCTTAAAGCAGTTTTGACCTTTGCTGGCTTGACAACCACATATTCATTTATGGCTACTCCCGCGTTTTTGCGAGTGAATCCGTCTATGCGGATTATATCTCGATTTTGGTCTTCGCTGTAGGCTGGCCAAGCTATGGCTGATGTTGTTCTCTTGTTGACTATTTCTATTACGTCGCCAGCGCTTATGCCTAGTTTCTGCATCGTTTTCTGATCGATGCGGGCAATGCCTCTTCCAACGTCACGCTGCCTTGCATCGCCTACACGCAATTGAACTTCACTCAACTAGAACACTTCCAATGACCTTGTACGAGACGTGTTGAAACCAAAGTTCTATTCCTATATAAATGTTTAAGACATACGTTTAAGGTTATCTACTTGTCCTTCGTACCATAACCGTCTGCACTTGGCTTATTTCTTCTACATTTTCTATGTTCTTTTCAAATTCTTCGAGGATGCCAGTTTTGTCTTCTGGAAATTTAATTTGAACTAGCAAGGCTTTTAAGCCAAAAGCTATGGGCTCTTCTCCGTACCCATAAACGGAAGAAAACTCAGGCAGACGTTCTTCGATTTTCTTTTTTAACTTGTCAAAATTTTCAGTTACCTCTGACGGAAATATTTTGTAGGTAATTACAACGCTACCCATTCTCAATCCTCATCTTCATATTTATGGTCCGATAAAACCACATTTTGGACATCTGTATGGGCGTCCGAATTTTCTACATTTTCCACAACGCTTTATTTGGATTTCCCCACAGTTTGGACAGAGAAACTTTGTTGCTTCTGTAGCCGGCGGAATTGGCTTGCCGCAACTTGTGCAGGTGACCAGTAATAATGTTGGTGCTTTTTCAGACATTTGGTTCATCTCGGTGACGCTTCTGTTAATGTGAGACTTCCTTATATCTTCTGTGTTTTATTTGTCGCAAGTTTATTATTGCAGTTTTTTTAGGATTCGCGTGAATTTCGGCTATGTTTGTTTTTTCATGTGGTTATTTGTTCGTGTGCGTCTAGTGCTCAGAAAAAACTATACCCCCTCTATTTATAGGTTGAATCTGAGCTTGATTCTGTGAAAGGCCAAGCGGGGCTAGCGCTATCTGCAGGCTATGCCACCCTTACATATAGATAGAAACATGGGTTGGATCAGAACGTGAAGACTCTGAAACTTTAAATTGAGAAGAAGAAAAGCCAATATATCCATGCGAGAGACAGCATTAATCTTATTGTGATCAAACAAAGAACACCGCTCTACTTACAACTTTTTTTTACATCGTAACCCAACAACCGAAGGCTTGGAATCCTTTGTCGCAAGTTTCTTATTGTGGTTTTTCGCTATACTTTACGGGGTTGTTTTGGGCGTAAATCTTCGGAATCTTGTTCCGAAAATAGTTGTCAAGCTCTCGGACTTAAGTGGGAAATCCATTGCCATAGATGCTTACAACGCTTTATACCAATTTCTCGCAATAATTCGCCAGCCAGACGGTACCCCGCTAAAAGATAGCACAGGAAAAATTACAAGCCACCTAAGTGGTCTGCTTTACCGAACAAGTAACCTCGTGGAGATGGGTATAAAACCAATCTACGTTTTCGACGGTGTCCCACCAGCCCTAAAAGAAGTTGAAATCAAAAGGCGTATGAAAGCAAAAGAAGAAGCTCTTGTGAAGTACGAGCAAGCCTTGGTGAAAGGCAAGATTGAAGAAGCCCGCGTTTACGCGCAAGCCACGTCACGTTTAAAGGATTACATGGCGGAAGACAGCAAAAGGCTCCTGAATCTTATTGGGATTCCATGGATTCAAGCGCCCAGCGAGGGAGAAGCTCAGGCAGCGCACTTAGTAAGGCGCGGAGACGCGGATTTCTGCGCAAGTCAAGACTATGACAGCTTACTTTTTGGCGCTCCAAGACTGATTAGAAACGTGACAATTTCTGGTCGAAGAAAATTACCACGCAAGAACGTCTATATCGAAGTTGTTCCAGAAGTGGTTGAGTTGGAAAATGTTCTGAAGGAATGTGGAATAAGTTATGAACAGTTGATCGATGTGGGCATACTAATCGGGACGGACTTCAATCCAGACGGTATAAAAGGTTTAGGACCTAAGACTGCCTTGAAACTGATAAAAGAGCGAGGAAACATAGAGAATGTTGTGCAAAATCTGAACGCGGAGTTTCCCGTTGAACCTAGAAAAATTAGGGAGATATTTCTGCATCCAAAAGTAACAGATAACTATAAAATAGCATGGAAAGAGCCGGACGCAGAAGGTGTGGTAAGCTTTATTTGCGGAGAAAGAGACTTCTCGGAAGATCGCGTTCGGAAAGCTTTAGAGAAAATGCAGAAAGGAATTGAACAGCAAAAAGGAAAAACAACACTAGAGAAGTGGTTTGGATAGATCCAACGTTCGGATAATAAAAATTCCAAACAGAAAGCCTTAACTTGTACATAAATGTACAAGTCTTTTTTGAAAAAGGCGAAAATTATGGAGAAGAGTCAAATAGCGTTGCCAATACATGCGTTGCCAACTAAATGGTATAACATTGCACCTGACCTACCTGAACCATTGCCACAGCCAAAGGAACCCGAAAACGGGCCATCACGTTTAGATTTTCTCGGCAAAACAATGGTACACGAATGCCTAGGGCAAGAAATGTCAACTGAACGATGGATTCCAATTCCAGAAGAAATTAGAGAACTGTATATTCAAGCCGGGCGACCTCGCCCACTTTATAGAGCCCGAAAACTGGAAAAGCATTTAGGATTGAAAAAAGTGAGACTGTACTATAAACGCGAGGACCTGTCGCCAACTGGTTCACACAAAGTTAACACTGCTTTAGTTCAAGCTTACTATGCAGCAAAAGAAGGAAAAACAACTTTAGTAACTGAGACAGGCGCCGGCCAATGGGGCAGCGCTCTTTCCTATGCAGCCACACTTATGGGACTTGACTGTGTAATCTTTTGGGTTCGAGCTGTATATAATTGGAAAAATGATCGACGTACATTAATGAAATTAATGGGGGCAGATGTGTATGCTTCTCCAAGTAAAGAAACACGTTTCGGGCAGTCACTTTTAGCCAAAAATTCGAATCATGAAGGGTCATTGGGCATAGCAGTTTCAGAGGGTCTGGAATACGCTGAAACTCATGACGGAAGCGTCTACTGCCTTGGCTCTGTTCTTAATCACGTCCTTATACATCAGTCGATAATCGGTTTAGAAGCCATAAAACAGTTTGAACTTGCTGATGACAATCCTGACTTGATTATAGGTTGTTTAGGCGGAGGCTCAAACTTCGGTGGACTAGCGTTGCCTTTTGCTGGAGAAGTTCTGCAGGAAAAACGTCAATGTGAGTTCTTAGCAGCACAGTCTGAAGCTGCGCCCAACCTTGTCAAAGGCGAATATCGATATGACTTTGGCGATGTAGCCGAACATACGCCTTTACTTAAAATGTATACGCTTGGACACAAAGCTGAAATGGTACCAATAAAGGCTGATGGTCTACGCTATCATGCTGCGGCACCTCTAATTAGTGCTCTTAGACATCATAATCTTGTAAAAGCTGTAGCGTATCCAGCAAACGAAAAAGCAATCTTTGAAGCAGCAAGAACCTTCATACAAACAGAAGGATGGCTCATAGCACCCGAATCCAGCTATGCAGTGCGAGCAGGAATAGACGAAGCATTGAAAGCTGAAAAGGCTAGAAAAGAAAAGGTCATATGCATGAACATAAGCGGACATGGCTTCTTGGATCTGCAAGCCTACAAAGAAAAACTTTCAATAGAGTAACTCTAGAAAGTGTGGCCGTGACGCCCAGTTAATGGCACAAAGGCTACTCCGCCAAGATTCTCCTCTTTAATCTTTCCGTTTGCTCCTTTTGTGATTTTTCTAAGGTTTTGGAATAGAGACACGCTTCCAACTGGAATCAGCATGATTCCATCAGGTTTTAACTGTTCAATTAATGGTTTCGGAACATCTGGCGCGGCAGCCGTCACAAGAATTCTGTCATAGGGCGCCTTTTCCAGATATCCTATGGAACCATCGGCGTAAATTATTGTTACTCTGTCACCATATGCAGCATTCATTATGTTTTTCCTTGCAAATTCAGCTAAACCTTGAACTATTTCTAAAGTATATACATGACCCCACTCACTTCTGGGAGCATCCCTAGGCGCAACTATATCAGCTATTGTTGTGGCATGCCACCCTGACCCTGCTCCAACCTCCAGTACTTTATGGCCGACCTCTAATTGTAGGGCTTCATCCATTATGGCGACCATGTTTCGCCTAGCTCAGTCCAAAACTGAAGCTATGTGGCGCTGAAATTGTTTGCCCAAAACCAATTGGAAGCGGCGTGTCTGTAGCACTATAGGCTTGCATGTTTTCTGGAAGGAACCTAATACGAGGCACAGCACGCATTGCCTTAATCACTTTTGGCGATCGGAGAATGCCCTCTCTTATTAAGTTGTCTATGAGTTTTTCCCAGTCTGTTTTGTCCAAGTCAAAACACCATACTAAGATATTGTAAAACAGCCCTTTTTAACATATACGTATTTGAAAGAAAGATGCAGAATCAAAAAATTCAACTACTTGACAGTAACGGATTTTGCCAAATTTCTGGGCATATCTGGATCGTGGCCTCTCTCAATGGACATGTAGTATGCTAAGAGCTGTAGAGGAATGACGAAGGGTATTGGCGACAGTACTTCTGGGATTCCACTAGGCACTTCAACGTAGTCGTCAGCCAGACTCTTAATTTCGTCGTCGCCTTCCTCTATCACCACAATTATGGAGGCGCCTCTGGCTTTCATCTCCATTATGTTGCCGATCAGAGTTTTGTGGGCTCCATCCCTTGCACAAATGAAGACAACTGGAAAACCAGGTTCAATGAGGCTTATAGGTCCATGTTTGCTTTCTCCAGCTGGAAAGGCGATGGATGGCACATAGGCTATTTCCATGAGTTTAAGTCTGCCCTCATAGGCTGTCGCTGCGCTTATTCCACGGCCTAAATAGAAGAAGATCTTTGCGTCCTTGTATTTTTTCGCAATCTGCTTGACTTTTTCTTCTTGTGTCAGAATTATTGTTTCAACAATCTCTGGCAACTTTTCCAACTTTTCAGCTAGAAAGTCCATTTCATCTTGTGAAATCTTGCCTCTTTTCTTCGAGAGTCTAAGAGCCAGCTGGGCGAGGACTGAAAGCTGTGAAGTGAAAGTTTTGGTTGCTGCCACCCCAATTTCGGGGCCAGACTGTTGACCGATGTAAACCCGCGAAACACGCGTCAAAGTTGAGCCGATAACATTGGTTAATCCGAGGATTGTTGCGGCTCGTTGCTGAGAGCATGTAACTGCTGCCAATGTGTCTGCTGTCTCGCCTGATTGGCTTACAGCCAAAATTGTGCTGTCAATATTAACTGATTTGCCATGTTGTTCCACAAATTCCGAAGCTATCACCGGATATGTTGGAAGAAAAGCGAGTTTTGAAAACATGTAGGACGCGGCTAAACAGGCATGGTAGGATGTTCCACAGGCCACCAGATATACTTCGCGGGCACGGTCTAGAAAAGTGGAAATTAAATCAAGATAATGTTCTTGCAACCTAAGAGTGTTCCGCAAAGTGCTGGGCTGCTCGTGGATTTCCTTAATCATGAAATGTGGGTAGCCTTGTTTAACGGCCATTTCAGGCGTCCAATCAATAAGCTTCGGCTCTCTCAAGACAATGCTTGAATCATGAATCTTTCTAATTTCATAACCTTCCAAAGAAAGAGTCACAAATTCTCCGTCGTTGATTAGAACTGCCTTATTTGTAACTGGTAGAAAGGCTGGTATGTCAGATGCACAGTAAATTGCGTTTTCGTTTACGCCTAAGACTAACGGGCTTTCGTTCCTTGCACATATTATCTTATCGGGCTCTTTGGTCGAGATTACTGCAATGGCGTATGAACCGTCAAGTCTTTTTACCGTTTCAAGAACGGCTTCAGCAAAGCTTAACGAAGGGTCGCTTTCAAGATTTTCCTCGATAAGGTGAGCTATTACTTCTGTGTCAGTTTTTGAAACGAAAACGTGGCCTCCATTCTCAAGCTCAAGTTTTAGCTCTGAAAAGTTTTCTATTATGCCGTTGTGAACTACCACTATTTGTCCGCTGCAATCAACATGGGGATGCGCGTTGACCTTTAATGGTGCGCCATGTGTGGCCCACCGGGTATGTCCAACACCGAGGTTTCCTGGCAGATTATCAAGATTGTGAATCTTGTGGACTTCATCTATTTTACCCTGGTCCTTTTTCATGTAGATTTTGCCGTCTTGTATAGTTGCTACGCCAACTGAGTCGTAGCCTCGATATTCCAGCCTCTTCAACGCTGCGTGTATCAGTGGCGCAGCGTCTTGCTCTTTTGCGACGCAACCGAAAATGCCACACATTTTTTAAACCCCAATTGCTCCGATTTTGACCCTTTAAGCCATATCCAAGGCTTTTTTCTCCTAATAAACATTTTTAGAAGAAAACTTTCAATTCTAAAAAGATTTTGTAGGTGTTCCCATACTACGTACATTGACATACCCAAAGGCCATTAGTATTTTTTCAGAACATCTAAAAAAAATTTAATAATAGGTCTGGGACTTTATGTTTGTGAGAGACCCATGGATAGGCGACTGCTACTCCAAGAAGAAGGCAACGTGCAAAAAATAAAAGAAATCAGTATGATGAAAGATTCGCAGAAGCTCAAAATGATTCTGGGCAAGCTAAGCTGGAAAATTTTGACAATGCTTTCCGAAAGAGAGATGTACCCGCTAGAGATTGCAAGGCAGTTGGGCATTCACGAACAAAAAGTCTATTATCACATACGAAAACTGGCGAAGGCAGGAGCCATCGCCGTCACCAGAGAAATGAAAAAGAAGGGGGCGACCGCAAAATATTACAGAACAGTTTCGCTGGCTTTTGGGATCGAGTTTCCTAAAGGGTACAAGTCAATTCAAAAGCTTTCACTTCTATACGTGGACGACCATATTCAAAAATTCTTTGGAGAGTTCATTAAAGAAGATGGCGCCTTTGGAGGAAAAATAGTGGTGGGCAGCCCAACCCCCCACGGACCATTCAAAACCAGCGCAAGAGACGGCCACTACGCTTCTTATCTAACATTTTTCTTAGGACAATTCTCAAAAATGCCAGACGAATTCGCCATAAAGCTTGATGTTGACGTAAAAGCTGAAAAAGAAGAGAAAAACAATCTCATTCTTGTCGGCGGACCTGGAACAAACCTTCTAACACAGGAGCTCAATGAGTATTTGCCGATTAGGTTCAACATGCAATCTTCAGAGCAAGGCTTTCTGTTCGGAGGTCTAGTGTCTAAAAAAACTTCGCATGTCTATACAGCAGATGTCGTTGGGCTGATAGCAAAGATAGTAAATCCATGGGATCGTACGAAGCGCGTTATAGTTTTAGCTGGAAATAAGGCAGTAGGCACGAAAGCGTGCGTTTTAGCCTTAACGAACTTCTGGAACAAAACCTTGCAAGGCTACAAAGGCGAAGACACGTTTGCCAAGGTCATACAAGGTTTCGACATGGACGGAGACGGTAAGGTCGATTCAATAGAGGTCATAGAATAAAATTGCGCACTGAAATAAGAGAGACAATTTTTGCCCATGGCCACAAAAAAATCCAAGCAACGCATAAGACAACTTTCGAAATCACAAAAGAAACGCAGCTATCAGAGAAAGGCGACTGTATAATTGCGGTTGCGGCAGACAAAGCTCTAACCAATTTAAGTCCAGAGTTTAAAGAAAACTTGCGAAAGAAAAACGCAAAACTAACCATTTCATTCGAAACTGGAGAAATAATCGAGTTGGCAAATGCTTTTGGTGCTTCACACCTAATCTTAGCGCACCCAACAGATATGGTTGTAAGAAAAAGCAACTACATTTGTAGCCGAACATTGGCAATCCACGCAGATAAGGCTGCATGCGACCTTTCAAGAAAACTCGTGGAGAAACTGAAGAATCCCAAGCAAAAGGTAAAAATCACATTAACATTGCAAGTCTAATGAATTTTCGCATCAAAAACTGATTGCCACTCATGTGGGGCTGTTGCACGTACAGTTTTGGAAAAGAGGATTCTCTCCACTTTCCTTCCAGTTTTTTCAACAGCCTCAACAAAACGGTACTGCATATTTTCTAACGAACTAGAGACGCTGATAAAGCTGTAAAAGTGCACTATGCCGCCACTTGGTTTTATTGCTTCGCAGGCCGTATCAATGAATTCTATGGCTTTTTCAGGGAGATTCATAATCACACGGTCTGCAACACCAACAAGTCTATCCTCAACAACTCTTTTGGCTTCTCCAATAAGAGGGAAAACTCGATTTTCCACCCTGTTGAGCTTAACGTTTCTTTTGAGGGACTCGAAGGCATCTGGGTTTACGTCAACAGCATAAACTCTGACATTTTGAGTATTTTTTGCGATGAGCACCGCGAAAGGCCCGACGCCCGCGAATAAATCCACAACTGTCTCGCCTTCTTGGACAAGGGACGCCACTCTTTTGTGTTCGTAGGAAAGCCGTGGAGAAAAGTAGGCTTTGGCGAGATCCACGTAGTACTGGCACCCGTGCTCCTTGTGAACAGTGTCGGTTCTCGGCTCTCCAGCAATAATATCGAACTCTCTTACGCGGTACGTTCCGCCGATGGCTCCGGCTTTTGCAAGCACAGTCCGAAGGTTCTTATGCGCTTCAAGAATGGCTTTGCCTACTAGCGCTTTATGGACGTTGAGTTCTGGCGGGACCTCGATTATGGCGATGTCACCGACGATGTCTATTGCTCGCGGTAAACTGGCCAACAAATACGGGGGAAGCTTATCCTCGAGAAGTTCGACAAACGTCTTGACGCATTTTTTTCGTTCCGGAAAAGAGCAGGTCAAAACTTGAAAGTCAGGCGCTTGTTTGTTTAAAGCTGCTAACTCATCTTCTACCGGTTCACGAAGAAGTGGAACGTAAATGAAATCTGTGTTTTTTTGAATTTCCAGTTCTTTATCAATAATTTCAAAATTATTAGCTGCAATTATAGCTTTTCCGCCATGGATCTTTCGAATTTTGATGCACAAGGATTTCTTAGACATCATACCACTGCGATTATCATTTTTGAACAATTATCTTGCAAACTCATTTTACATTTTTCGAGCGCCATTGAACCGTTTGGCTTCTATTATCTCGTTCGCTTTTTCTTTAACTGTTTTGAAAAGGCTTTCACTTATGAAACCCTCTTCAAGGGCATTTTCAAGTTTTTCCATGTCCAAGATACTTACTTCGCCTTTTGGCTTGATGCAAACGTCTACTTCTAAGTCCACATACCGTATTGTCTTAGGATAAACTTCGATGGGCGTGTTCAAGTTGACGTATGATCCTTTCCATTCCCCGCTGTTTGAGCAGTAGTCTGTTGTTACGTACCATTCACCTATTTTTGTTACGCTTTTGGCTTTGTCTCCCGCTTCCTTTCTAGTGCCTAATCCGTCGTACATGCCACTGCTCCGCATTATCCTGCTATACCTGATTTGCTTGTCATCAAAGCTTTCGATTGTTGCCTCTCCCAAATGGAAGACCAGTCCGCTCAGTTTGACATGTTCAACATCAATTATCGAACCAGTCTCGGCAAACTCGTACAGAATTTGCTTTTTGAACAGTGTTTCAACTTCGTCTAGGTTTTGTCCCTTTTCCAGAAGTTTCTCAGCCATTTCCAAAGCCGCTGAGACTTTGCCTCCACAACTTTTGTAAAAATGATGCCTGCCTAAAGTTAGAGTTGCAGAAGCCCTTAACTGATCCATGCGGTTTTTAGAAAGCCATGGAAACTCCACGTCCATGAAATAGGAACCCTCAACCAAAAGCGCTGGCGCTTCAGTGCTGGATGCTTTTTCAGCTAGCGTTTTGCTCTTCTCAACAAGTCTCGCTATCTCATTTCCCAATGTTTCCCTTGATTGTTCGGCCGAAGACTCTCGCCAAATAATTCCCCAACCGTTAGGCGCGAGGATTTTCCCTAAAGCATAAAGTTTCGCTCGTTTGCTTAGGTCTCGAATTTTTAAGCTAACGCCGAGCTTGCAGTTTTGCATTAGGATGGCGTGATCCCCGATGACTTTTAAGTCTGTGGTTAAAACTGGTTGTCTTGACCAGATTCTATATCTTTCAACTTGCACCAGCAGTTGATCAGCCTTCACGTTTGCACTTTCAGATTTTTGAAGCCTTCCTATAACGCTGCCACCCAAATCAACGTAAATCGTATGCTCATTAGATTCAACTACCTTGCCCTTGTATATTCCGTCAACGCTGACCGCCCATTTTCGAGTTATAACGTCTAAGAATGTAAACTGTAAAATCTTCTGAAACGCATTAACAGCATCTGATGTTCCTATGACTTTTATCCCTTGCAGGTCATATCTGTCTTTCAAAGTGATGTCTGGTTGTGTTGAGTTTTCTGAAAGCTTGAAACGGTTCTTTGTGGTTAGGGATGGTTGAACTATTTTGAAACCGTTGTCTAAGAGCAGTTTTGTAAGGGCTGTGGAGTAGATCCCTCTAACTTTCGCTTTCATTAACGTTCAGCCAGCTTTCTCAATCTTGTAAAGCCCATGCACTTTTTTGATTGTAAATTGCACATTCAACATCTTCTCAGCAAGCCAAATGTTTGTTTCCAAATGCTCAGATATCGTTCTTGTCAAATATGTGGATTTACCTTTTGCCAAAGCGACGTAAGGGATGAGCATGTCAGCCAAGTGCACATCAACCGTGGGCATGGCTGAAATCTCTGCGTAGAGCTTCTCGGCAGCCTCTTTTCCTACTGTTTCGCTTGTCTTTCTAAGTTCTCCAATGGCGTCAGCACCCAATATTGCCCCTGTGTCAGTCTCAGCCCACAAAGCTAATGAACTGCCCTTCTGCACACGATTTGATGTATCATTCACTACTTGAATCTCCGCATCATATCCCTTCTTCGCTAAATAGTTACTTGCAGTTTTAGCTTGGCGTTCCGCAACTCTCCTATCAGCCAAGAACGTGCAGATTGAAATGCCTCTTATGGTTTTTAGTTTGCCAAAGGTTTCTAAACGAATTGGCTGCAGAGAACTGCAAGGTTCCACAGTCATCGTTACTTCGCCCATGCCCTTTGGATAATAACCATATTTGTGAACCGTTATGAATGCGTGGAGTCCCATACAATATAAAGACTGAAGGAGCACGTTTTGCATGTAATTGATTGATGGTGAATTCGAAACGTCTGTTCCGCCTTTTGCCACATGTAAATGCACAGTATCTCTAGCGAACATGCAGATTGGTAGGACAGTCATCAAAAGCATCGAAATGCTTCCAGCAGTGCCGATCTCAGCCTCAAATTTTCCGCTTTTGATTTCTTTTGGTTTGAACGAAAGTTCTCTTGAGTTAAGCGTCGCCCCCTCAATCTCTGCGTTGCAGAGTCTAGCAGCTGTCAAAACGGCTTCCAAGTGTTGAGGCCTCAAACCTGGCCGCGGTCTGTTCTGTCTAATATTGTAAATGTGCAATGTCTGTCCAAGGATAGCGGCTAGGGCAACTGAAAGTCTTAAAATTGTGCCGCTTCCACTTTTTTTGCTTCCATCAATTTCAAACATTTGGCGTGGGGCTCCTTTACTGTCTTAACAAATTTCAAGTTTACTAGACAGTTGCAAACAATTAATAAATACGTTAAGTATTAAGGATTTGAAGGGAAGGGTGCTTATGAGCGCGGAAAAAGAAAAGTTAGAAAAACTTGTAGAAAGAATTGATGAACTTCTTTTGGTTTTAAACAAAGTTTCCGAAGATCTCAGAACAGTCTCTGCATCACTAAAGTCATTAGCAGTTTCGCAACTCACTCAACCAGTGCCTCAAGCAGCGACACCTGTTTTGCATGAAGCCCATGAGACGAAAGAGTCTATCGAAGATATTCGAATGATGTTTCCAGAAGATTTGGAAAGCTTGCTGAGTTTTGAAGAAAAAGTCGATTATATAATAATAAAGCCTCGCCAGTTTCTAGGATCAGAAAACTTTGCCAAAATAGCGTCTACAGTGCGGGGTATTGGCGGCGAATACATAAGCGCTGGCAGAGAATCACACTTCAGAGTGCCTAAAAAAAGAATCTAGAACCTATATCCATGTCTTATTTCAAAGTCTTTGAACTGGTCAAGGTAGTTTTCCCATGTTAATTTTACTTTTGTAACTCTTGCCCCTTGTGGCCCGTGTCTGCAAAACTCTATGAGCTCCTTAACTGCAACTTCTTCTCCTTCAAAGACTGCTTCAACTCTGCCATCTGACAGATTGCGAACCCACCCTCTTACGCCACGTTTTTTTGCTTCATTTCTTGTCTTTGATCTAAAAAATACGCCTTGAACTTGGCCGCTTACAAACACGTGAGCCCTGACTTTCATGCTTCCCTTCTCACTGCCAATATCCTCTGAAAATTCTTGTTTTTGGGCATTTATGAGTTTTCACTTTAACATATCTCTCTCCGCTTTGCAGGCATGTTGCTTCTCCAAGGGTCTTAAAAGCCTTCATTTACTGTCAAGTTTTGGTGACTGGAAATATTAAAGAACTGTAATGGAAAACTTCTGGTCTATGCCTCAAACTTTTCATCCCGAGAAAAACGCTTGCAGTCCGTAAGCATGGCGACTGAAAAAATGGCTAAACTTTTGGATTTAGACTTTGAAATCGTCAAGTTCCAGAAGGAGTTTTCGCAAATCTACGTTTATTACGAGAACGGCGATGCTGAACCTATTCCAATTTACTGTGATAAAGGCAAAAAATACAACACGCAAGAAATTTGTTCGACTTTAAAGAACATGATATTTGTGTTGTCCTTTCATCCTAGTCATACCGCATTGAAGCAGATGCGTAAAGAGATCATGAGACTTTCCTGAATTTTATGGTTTGATTTTCAAGCGTTACGTCGTAGACTTGGTTCACGTCAAAATCTATGCCTAAACTGTCGTATTCCTGCTCCGTCAAAAACAAAAGTATCTTCGGAATTGTAAACTGAGTCCTCGATGGAAAAATGGGCATCTGTTGTTGTAAAGCCTGGAGGACGTCTTGGACAACTTTTGCCTCATCTGTTTGTGGTCTGACCACGAAAGGAGAAATGTCTCGCTCTTCAAGTAATTCGATGCGTTTTCCAAGGTTGCCATCTAGATCACGGGTTGACTCAATCTTGTTCACTCTAACTCGAAACATAATCACTCATTCCTGTAAGGTCATTCAAAGACTCACAGATTTAATGGTTACTCGAAAGACTTAAGGATTTTCGGTCTCTCACCTAACAATGGAAAAACATGCTGCTTAATTTCTCAAAGAGGTCTATTCCATCTCAATTGTCGCTGGCGGCTTAGGCGTCACGTCATAATACACTGTTGAAACGTTTGCGCACTTCTCAATTGTCTCTTCCGCAATTTTGCTGAGCGCCGACCAGGGTATTTCTGAAATGTTTGCCGTCAAAAAGTCCTTGGTTTGAATGGCCCTTATGCCAATAACGTAAGGCTTCTTCTCTGGCAAATCCTTAATGGCATAAAACATTCGTGCAACTGTTGGATTTTCGTTGATTATACTCGCTTGAAGGGAAAGGAGGTTTTGAATAGACGCATGATGCGGCCTTCCATTCATGGTTTCAACCTTTAAACCTACTATTTTACCGTATCGTCTTGTGCCACCCTTCACGCCAGTAGCTTTGTCCGCGAATATTTTTACATGAATATTCCTTGAGGGAACGTTCAAAAATCGCGCAACGGTTTGATGAATGTGAACAACCTCACGCTCTTGGGTAGTTTCTGCGTTATCAATTATTGTCGCGAAATACTGGTCAGGTTCAAATTTTGCAAGCTCGTGTTCTACGATTGTCGTGGCTTTTCTAATAGTTTCTAGCTTGTCTGGACGAATTTCGCCTACTACACGAACAGACAAACCGGGACCAGGGAATGGTTGCCGTTCAGAAAACTCATTGGGTAGTCCCAGATGCCTCGCTACCATTCTCACTTGCCATTTATACAATGCTACAAGTGGTTCGACGATCTTAAAGCCGTAACGTTCAATGGTGTTTATGCCCATTTGCTCCAGAACATTATGTTGCGTTTTTACACCACCCACAGTCTCCACGATGTCGGCGCGGATTGTGCCTTGTACAAGGACAGGGCATTTTTCGTCCTTTGCTGTTTCACTTAGGACTCTATAAAAAGTTTCACGGAAAACCTTTCGTTTCTCTTCAGCATCCCTAATGCCTTTCATAGCGTCTAAGAACCGTTCACGGGCATTGACTATTTTCAGCGGAACATTGAAAGGGTCTTTAGCCAAAATCTCGGCCACGTGTTCTGGTTCACCTTCCCGCATGAAGGCGTCATCTATCATTATACACGCTAGGTTTTCGCCAATTGCTTTATGCGTTAACACGGCGCATGTTGTACTGTCAACACCGCCGGAAACTGCCACTAGGGCCCGTTCTTTACCGATGACTTTTTTGATCTCTTCAATTTGGCGTTTTACAAAGCTTTTCGGATCGAACGATTCCAATTTGGGCGGGTTCCCCCTTTTTCAAACTGTTAACTGATTTGCGGTTTCACGATTTATGTATTTGCCCCCCCGAGGCACTTTTGGAACTCCAAGCACCTTAGCTATTGCATCTGGCGGGACGGGATTTTTAAGTTCCATAAAATTTTTGAATCTCACGAACGTGACTATTTTTCTGTTGTCCATAAAGGTGCAGTATTCGTTGAAGGACTCAAAACAGCTTTCTTCGCCATACTTTTTCCATAACTCTTCGTAATTTCCAGCTAAACGTTCAACAAAATCTGCAACGCCACGTATCTGCATCATCGGCCGTTTAACATAAAAGAGAAGCTTTTGAGTTGCAACGGGTCCCACGTGATTTTTTCGCACAAAAGCGTGGATTCCTTCTCTATTTCTATTTTGTTCGCAGAGTCTATTCCAATATTTCACGTCAGAAATTAAGATAAAAGCGTAACGGTAATCCTCCAAAGATAACTGAACCTCCAACGGCTGTTTCATAAATTGTTAAGGTTTTAAAATAACAGTTTTGGTCAATGCTGTTGTTCGACGTTTGCACCATTTGACTAATTATCGTCAAAAGCTCATCAAGCAAGTTGTAAATTTTTGAATCGATTGCAGCTGGAACCATTCAAGAAGGAATTCGCCGCCCGCCTCTCTGCAATGACGATTTGCTCAAGACCTTTCGAGGCTTATTGAAGGATTTAGAAGTCACTAAGAGTCTCCTTCAGCTTATAGGTTTGATTAAATTTTATATTTACAGCATGTTATCTACATAACATGTTTGAGGGAGAGAATAGATGAAACTCGTAACAGTACTGTTGCCAGAAGCCTATCTTGAAGGTTTAGATGAGCTCGTGAGGGCTAATATGTATCCGAGTAGAAGTTCCGCGATAAGGTCTGCTGTTAGAGATTTGCTCAAAAAAGAACTCTGGGAAAAGCGCGGAAGATAGACTATTTTCCAGATCTGACTCTTACACGGTTCTTCTAGACTGACCCCTCTTATTTTTTGGATCGTTTAAGTTTCTTGGCGGTCTCCGCTGGGTTTTCTGCAAGGGTTATTTCTCGCCCTACGATAAGGTAACGAGAGCCAGAACTGAGAGCTGCTTCAATTTTTCCCCCTTGAGCGCCTATACCGGGAGAGTATATTGGAATTTTGTCTTTTAGTATTTCATGCACTTCTCTTATTTTTTCTGGGTATGTTGCGCCTACCACGACGCCATCAGCATCCCATTCTACGGCTTTTTGGGCGAATGAAATGTATTGAGGTGTTTTTTCACCTGTTTCAGCGTTGCATATTGTTTGTCCGTATCCTTCGCGTGCTGCTTTGTGGCTCATGTATGTGAGAAGTATTACCCCCCGTTTGAGTCTACGCGCGACATCAAAAGTGGGTTTTAGGCCTTCTTCCCATCCTACAAAGGGGTTTGCTATTAACGCGTCAAAACCTGCAGCATAATAGTACTCCGCGATAACTTGGTTGGTTGAGCCTATGTCGTTTACTTTGCAATCCATTATTGTCATGAGTGCTCGATCGTGAGCTTTTTTCACTATCTTTTGAACGCCATCAAATGTGCCCAATGGGAGAACCAGATGATGATTAATTTTCACGGCGCATATGTAGGGGTGAACTGCTTCCAAAATATGCTCCGCCTTTGCAAGGAGGTTTTCTCGGTTTTCTGGGTTTTGAAAGGGAAAGTCCAAAGCCAACACGGTGCTGGATTCTTTGTTTTTTGCTGTTTCTTCCATTTTAATGCGGAAAGACAAGGATAAGCACCATTTTCTATTTGGATAGGGGACTAAAAACCTTTATCGTTTCGGTTTCTCCGCCTGCGACCTGCTTTATGTAAGATAGGGTTATTTCCACGGCTTCTTCTAGTTGTTCGTTGGTTATTCCTTGAGCTCCGTATCCTACTACCAAGACATTTCTGGTTTGTGGGGTGATTTTCGTATAGTCCGCGTCTCTATGGGGGTAAATGCACAAAACTTGTTTTTCATCCGCTAGAACGAGCATTCTGTCTGTTAGAGTAATTTGGCTACCCATTCCGATTCCCGTGAAAGGCTCTCCGTTCTTCGCAAAACGGACCGTGAAAGGCGGTTCTAATTTTTCTTTGTCAAGTCCGCTCACTGGGACTATGGTTTTCAAGGAAGCTAAGTTGTAGGCGTCCACAACTGTAGATATTGTCGGAAGATCGTTTCCGTGTAAAACTCTCCTTAGCAGAGCTTCGCCAGAAGGTCTTGTTTTTGTTGGGTCTATGCCAAGTTTCCAATAAAAATCTCTGTAGGCTCTTACTGTCGGGTCGTCCTTTAGTGTTTCAGCTCGGTAATTGGCTCTAACCTTTTCATATACAGAACGCTTAAGTTCTCGAATTTTGTCATTCTCTTTCTCCACATGCACGTTTCTTATTATACCTATGTTTATGGAGAGTTTCGGGAATTTTTCAGAGACTCCTAGGCTCCAGTGGACGGGGACTTGCATTTTTTTCTCCAACATTCTTCTCTTTTTAAAAATTTATATGTTTCACTTCTTACTGCAAGTCTTTCTTCTGAAGGCTTTGAAGCTAATTGACCCAATGATAGACGAATTTCAGTTTTCTAAGTACCTTGAAGTCAGGGGCTATTCGCAGATCTTCCCCCTACCCTCTTTTTTGACATTGGCTGGAATATTTTTTCACACAAAAAGGTCACGATAAAAAATATGCTTGTTTCCATATTAGTAGTCGTTGGAATTTTCATGATTTTGTAATTCAATAATTCACTGGCAACTGTTCTAGGCTGAGGAGATCTGAAAAGCGGTACAGTTTTATACTTCGTCCTTAAAGGGAAAATTGCAAACCGAAGGGTTAAACATGTCTGTATCTCCAAGCACTCGCGAAGTTTTGGCAAGAAGAGTCGCGGGTGAAATAATTCTCTCAAGTAAACCTGGAGCTACCATGCGAAAGTGGCGTGAGCTTTTTGCGATTTCTCAAATGACTCTTTCAGAAAAAATGACGCTCTCATCATCAGTCATAAGCGATTACGAGAGCGGAAGACGGAAAAGCCCAGGTGCCAAGTTTATTAGGAGATTTGTGTGGGCCCTTTTGCAAATTGATGAGGAACGCGGCAGCCGTTTCATTAGGGAGTTTGCTAAATTGACAAGCTCGCCGAGCATGGCTATATTGGATCTTCGTGAGTTTCCTATACCTGTTCGCGTGGAATACTTGTGCAAGGCCATTGAAGGTGAAGTTGTGGCTTGTTCAAACAAGTATGTTAAGGAAGTTTGTGGCTACACCGTAGTCGACAGTAAAAAGGCAGTTGAGGCTCTTTCTGGTTTGGAATATTCTCAGCTTTTTGGGGCGACAACTGATCGGGCTTTAGTTTTTACGAATGTGGAAAGTGGGTGTCTGCCCATGATGATTGTGCGCGTTAGCAATTTAAAACCTCGAGTAGTAGTTTTCCACCGTTCAAAGCCAGATGATTACGCCACAAAGCTAGCGGAATATGAGCAGATACCATTAATCTATTCCGCTGCGGCCAGCGTTGAACAGCTGATAAAATCTTTGAGAAAATTATATCGTATTGCCCTTCGCATAAAGCTCGGCAGGCGAGTCCGTCCGCCTCCAAAAATTAGTGCATAAGGAATAGAAAAATGATAAGAGTCGGATGTTGCGGTTTTCCAACATCCATGAAAAAATACTTTGAAAAATTCAGTCTCGTGGAATTGAACGGTACCTTCTATCGATATCCAAAAGAAAAGACGGTTGAAGGCTGGCGGGAAAGGGCACCGAAAGATTTCATTTTCTCTGTTAAGGCGCATCGAGACATAAGCCACAGAACAAAAATGCGGGTAGAAGAAACGGGCATTTCAGCCTTTGAGCACATGAAAAAGATCTGCAAAACGCTAAAGGCTAAGGTACTGCTTTTCCAAACACCGGGCTCTTTTGGGCCTGAAAGGCTTGGGAATGCAGAAAAATTCTTTAGAACTCTAAATCGTGACGAATTGTTTTTGGTTTGGGAAACCCGCGGTTCTGCTTGGGAAAGCCAAAAATTTCACAAAAAACTTGAACAGATTTTGAAAGAATTAAATGTTACGCATGTCACCGATTCTCTTAGGATTTTGCCTGCCTACACGGGCGAAATAGTTTATTTCAGACTTCACGGTTTAGGTGCGCAAATGTACTATTACCAGTACACAGACATGGAATTGCGAAAACTCAAAGAGCTAATTATGCCATACGAAGGTAAAGCGATGGAAGTTTACGTTCTTTTCAACAATCTTGCAATGTTTGAAGATGGAGTGCGGTTCACGCAATATGCGTCAAAGAATATTTTTCCAAAAGTCACCGGGGCAATAGGCTTAGGATCCGTCAAAAGCATTGTTGAAAAAATAAGGTATCCTATCACAAAGAACATGTTAATCAAAAAGCATGGATGGAAACTTGTGGAAGTTCAAGAGGGAAAACAAGACAAGCTTGAGACCATTTTGATAGATTTATCCTCTAAAAGCTATAGTAGTGCGGAAGAGCTGGTAAAGGAGTTGAAATCTGCAAGGATTGTCACTTCCTAATTCCGCTTTTCTCAAACTCTTTTCCCAGTTGTTTGAAATCGCTAATCAACTGTTTTCTATATTTTGCGTTGTAGAGGGCTGCGGCTGGATGAAACGTTGGAAAAATCGTCAACTGAATTCCCAAAATTGAAACTTCGCGGAATTTCCCACGCGTTTGTGTTATTCCGTCAAAAGGTAAGGCAGCTTTGGAAAATAGATAGGATGTGGAATAGCTCCCAAGAGTGACGAGAAACTTAGGTCGGATAGCCAAGAGTTGCCTGTCTAAATAAGGCGTGCAAGTCTGAATTTCAATCGGTAAAGGTTCGCGGTTTCTTGGAGGTCTGCATTTCAAAACATTGCAAATGAAGACGTCGTTTCTTGGCAATCCAATCTCAGCCAGCGACGTGTCAAGGAACTTTCCCGCAGCTCCGACGAAGGGTCTTCTTTCAATATCTTCCCAATAGCCTGGTGCTTCACCAACAAGCATAACACTAGCGTCACCCTTTCCCTCACCTGGAACAGCGTTCCTGCGAGTCTTCCAAAGATGACATTTGATGCAGACGATTACTTCTGACGCAATAATATCCAAAAGCGCTTGCTTAGACAAACTCAATGACCTCTTAATTCGAAATAATTTTCCGATTTGTTAACATATAAGCTCAGAGTATCATTTTAGGATTATTCAACCAAGAGTTTCCAAGCGCCAAATGCAAGGGAGCTTTGAAAACTGTAGCAGGTAGAAACTATCTTCGAAAAAAAGAAATCTTTCTCATGTCTGGCACTGGGTCAGCAACTTGGAAACCTGTTCAGCTTATTGTTTTAAGCAAATCTGAGCGAGTTATTATGCCGACAATTTCTCTGCCTTTTGCGACAAGTATGCCAGGGTGTTTCTCCAGAATTGGACGAATGACTTCTATGCTTGCGTCTTCTTGGACGGTTGGCAAGGGAGGATCCATAACGTTCCTGGCTTTCTCTTCAGCCAAGTTCGCCCTTAAATTTCTGATTATAGTTTCCTCGGTCACTGTTCCGACAACCTTTTTTCCACTCATCACGGGCATTTGCGAAATAGCATGTCGCATCATTTCCTCGCTAATCTTAAGTACAGTATCATTGGGCCTTGCAAAAAGCACTCCTTTGGTCATTACATCCTTGCTCTTTTTCTGCTTTCCCTCAGCTAGAACTCGCAGAATCTTGTTTATAGTTGAGAGACGCGGATCGACCCTCCCGCGTTCTATCTTGGCTATATGCGCCTGCGATACACCCACGAGCTCCGCTAGCCTTTTTTGAGTTAGTCCAGCTTCCTTTCTTAGTTTTTTCAGCGAAGGCCCTGTTATGGCCGAAGAAATAACCTCCAGTTATTTTTACTTATAAATCTATACAGTAAAATATATATTTGTTGTTGTGCCTAGAACCTAAACTTCACAGAAAAGGAGAAGGCGTGTCATGCGGAACATAATTGTCGAAGATCTAAAACAAATGCCCCTTGAAAAACAGCGCATAGAAATAGTTGAAAGGAAAGGATTAGGCCATCCAGACTATATATGCGATGCTGTGATGGATACCCTTTCCATAAACCTGAGCAAGATATACTTAGAAAAGGCTGGCACAATATTACACCACAACGTTGATAAATCTCTGCTTGTTGCAGGCGAATCCGAACCAAGATTCGGCGGCGGCACTTTGAAACAGCCAATACTTTTCGTGTTCGGTGACAGGGCAACTTCACAATTCGGAGACGTAAAAATTGACATTAATGAAATAGCTGTAAACTCCGCCAAAGAGTGGTTTAAGAAGAATATGCGATTCGTAGATCCGGAAAACCATGTGAAATATCAGGTGGAACTTAAGCCAGGTTCAATAGGTTTGGTGGACATTTTCAAGCGGAAAGGCAAAGTGTTGGGGGCGAATGACACTTCCGCGGCCGTTGGCCACGCTCCAATGACCAGAACAGAAAAAACAGTGTTGCAAACTGAGAAATTCCTGAATTCCAGAGAGTTTAAATCACGTTTTCCCGAATCTGGTGAAGACATAAAAGTCATGGGTTTCAGAAACAACAACAACTTGCACTTAACCATCGCCATGGCTTTTGTCGACCGCTTCATAAACAGCGAAGAAGATTACTTCGAAAAGAAAACAAAAATCTTGGAAGAAATAGAGCGTTTTGTTGAATCTAACACAAACTTCAGCAGCATCTATGTGGAGCTAAACACTCTAGACACGCAGGGAAGAGGCTTAGGCGGTCTCTATCTAACAGTTTTGGGCACGAGCGCTGACAGTGGTGATTCAGGACAAGTGGGCAGGGGAAATCGAGTAAACGGTTTAATATCCTTAAACAGGCCCTTCTGTTCAGAGGCAGCGGCTGGCAAAAACCCAGTCAGTCATGTGGGAAAAATCTACAACGTCTTAACATATAAAATGGCTCGACATATCTGCGAAGATGTGCCGGAAGTCGAGGAGGTCTACATCTGGCTTCTAAGCAAGATCGGGCACCCTATAGATCACCCCACAGTCGCAGCAGCCCAAGTTGTAATGAAAGGCGGCAACTCCCTAGATAAAGTCAGGCGAGAAATAGGCGAAGTGCTGGACTATGAGCTTGCGAACATCGATAGATTCTGCATGGAACTAGCACAAGGAAAAATCCAAACCTACTAAGAGCGGGGCGCACTTGTAAACTTTTCTTCAGAATAATCTTTCTCTGCTAAACGTGTACGTCAATTTCGAGTTAATATGCAAACATATTTGGAATCGACTCACTTGACCTTTGAAATCTTTCTGGCCATCGACAAACTATATTAAATCTAAATCCAAATCATTGGAAGGTGTCAATTCATGAGAAAACTAATTAAAACCGAAAACGCACCTAAACCCGTAGGACCATATAGTCAAGCGATAAAAGTTGAAAAATTCCTGTTTATGGCAGGTCAAGTAGCAATTAACCCTGAAGAAGGAAAAATAACGTCAAACAATATAAAAGAACAAACCAGGCAAGTTATGGAAAACATCAAGGCAATACTTGAAGCAGCAGGCTACACCTTTACCGATGTTGTGGTGTCCAATGTATATCTCTCGTCAATGAAACTGTTCGGCGAATTCAACACTGAGTATGCAAAATACTTTGAGAAGGGTTTTCCCGCAAGAGTTACGGTGGGAGTAGAACTAGCATTTGGCGCCTTGGTGGAGATTTCAGTCATAGCATATAAAGAATGAGAGAAATAAGTACGAGACTATAACTCATCTCAAAGCTTATCACCAAGTTAGTTACAATTTACTTCGCGGGTTTTCCTATGGATGCTGAAGAAGCGGCAAGAAACGCGTTAGAATGCGTTTTAGAAGCAAGAAAAGACGAGACTATAACTATCTTTTGCGATGATGTTAACGCCGATATTGGTAAAGCCTTCGGAAAAGGAGCCTTAAAGATAGGTCTTCAAACAAGGTTGGTGCAGCTAAGAACTGATACAAGAGTTTTCCGAAAGGGAATACCACAGCAACTAATGGAATTTTTGACAAAGCATCGACCAAATATCTGCATCAATCTTCTGCGAGGAGTCCGCGAAGAAACACCGTTCAGAATAAGACTTATCCAAATGGAGACCAAAGACCACAAAACGCGTCTGGGACATTGCCCCGGAGTCACCATAGACATGCTCACTGAAGGCGCCTTAGCGTTAACAGTAAGAGAACATCGGCAGATGCAAGAGTTCGCCGACAAATTGATCGAAAACCTTAGTCAAGCGGTCAAGGTGGAAATAAAGAACCCAGCTGGAACAAACGCCTCATTGAATGTTGAAGGAAGACCCTTCTTCACAGATACAAAAATAGACTGGAAAAGAATGAACTGGATGAACCTTCCAACGGGCGAAGTAATAGTTGCGCCAGTGGAAAATTCCCTCGAAGGCAAGATTGCTTGCGACATGGCAATAGGCGGAATAGGTCCGATACGGACTTCAGTAGAAATTGAAGCCAAAAACGGTAAAGTCGAAAACGTGTCTTCAGCAGACGCTCAGGTGCTTAGAAGAATTGAGGATTCATTGAACACTGACGAGATGTCAAAGGTGATAGGCGAATTTGCCTTTGGAATAAACCCGAAAGCAAGGTTCTTGGACGAGTTTCTCGAATCAGAAAAAATCTTGGGCACAATTCACGTGGCCTTCGGCAGCAACTCGGATATGCCGGAAGGAAAAAACAATTCCAAAAATCACATGGATTTCTTGATGTCAAAACCTACAGTAAAAATCTTAGGCAAAGATGGCTCAACCATGAATGTGCTGGTGAATGGAGTTTTTCAGCACTTGTAATATAGTATAGAATGTTTAAATGGTTGAAGAATAACCTTATGAGATAAGGTGTAATGGGAGATGACTGAGCCAACCGAGAAACTGCCCATATCCGAATTCTACAAGGTTGTTGAGTATGTTACAATTTTTAGAAGCGAAAAGTGGTGGGAAGCAATAGTAGTCTTCGAATCTTTTGGAAAGCGGTCAATAGGCCTTTATCTCTGGCAAAACAGAAATGGAACATGGAAAAGAAAACACAAGTTTAACGTCAGAAATCTTGATGAATGGAACAAGATAAAAAACGCTATAGAACAACTTACACCAAAACTTGTTTCAAAATAAGCATTTTCCATATTTCAAATTTTAATTCGAAATTATAATCCAAAGTTGAATAATCTTATTAATTCGCTTCCACAACAAAAGTACCAGAAGGGCAAAACTATGGAGGCCAAACAAGAAACAGAGGAAAATATCGATTATGAAGAAGAAACAAGCGAAGAAAACCTTGAGCCAGAAGAAGAAACAGTGCAAAGCGACTCAGAAGAGTACACGGCTATAGAAGAAATTCGAGAAGAGTCTAAAGAAAAGCGCTCAAGATCAAACAATGGGGAAGATAGAAGCAGCTTCGTCCATGGGCTATCTGTCGGTCTCGGGATTGGATGCATCGCGACCTTTGTCGTAATATGGATAACCGTTTTCTTCAGTCCACAATTACCGCAGACAATCACTTATGAAGCTATGCTATCAGTTTTCATTTATCCCCTTATCTACCTGCTGGCAGTGGGGCTAGTCGCACTAACGGCTGGCATAGTCAGAGAATACTATGCAAAAACCAAGTTCTAAAAGATTAACGTATCTACCATACTCATTATTCAATATGTAAATAGTTATAATAGTCAGCCGTTTTAGAATATAATTATGGAAAAAACAATGTCTTTCGCATTCAAACAACTTCTAGAAGAAATTACTGGCGAAAAAGCCCCTGGTCCAGCTACAACCTTTTCTGTGTTCCACATTTACCATGCAATAGAGCTTATGGCAGAGAAACCTATCGGACGCAGCAAACTAGCTAGTAGGCTAAATATGGGGGAAGGAGCCGTTCGCACGATAATAGGTCGCCTAAAAGATGCTGGCTTAATTATAACCTCGAGAAGTGGATGCAAGCTTACAGGCAAGGGCTTGAAGGTATGGAGAGAATTTGAAGCGATATTCCCAAAGAAGGCTGAAATTGGAAACAACGAGCTGACTTCCGCAGAATATAATGTTGCTTTTTTGATTAAAGATCGTGGACACAAAGTCAAATCTGGCTTGGAGCAGCGGGATGCAGCTGTTATGGCAGGTGCAAAAGGAGCAACAACAATAGTATCCCAAGAAGGACGCTTCATCATTGCATCAGTGAGTAATGATGTGAAGAGAGATTTCCCAAAGGCGGCTAGCCAAATTCTGAGGCTTCTTGCGCCCGAAGATAACGATGTAATAATAATCGCAAGCGCTGGCACTGCTATAAAAGCCAAACGTGCTGCGTTTGCGGCTGCTTGGACTTTTCTTAATGACTGCTGAAAAATATCGGAGCTGTTACGTAGGTCTTCAACGTTTCAGTTAGTATGTGTATTTCTCTCCTCCAGCAAAAACGCGCTCTAGAGCGGTGTTGAAATTTGTCATTCCTTCATTTGTTTTTGCCGAAACTGGGATCAACATGAATTTCAAGCCAAGCTGGACAATCACGCGCATCATATTTCTACTAAGCAGACGTTTTGTTCCTTCAAGTTTTTGCTCAATTGAAAGTTCCAGGGCTTTGGAATCAGCAGACCAGTCAACAATTCTGTCAACTTCCTCTTTAGGCAGCAAGTCGCATTTTGACAGCAAATGCACCTGAGGCAGGAAAAACCGGTTGTAAACCGCTGCAGAAAGGAACAGGTTTGAAACATAATTGAGCGGGTTTATAGAAAAAACAGCATCGAACAAATAAACTATGGTTTTCGGTTCTTTTGTAAGCTCACTCGCTATGTAAGGGCCGCTCGCCCTAAACGCAAATAACTCCATCTGTCCAGGAGTATCAATCAAGACGATATCAGCGTTTGAATCTTCAATCTCCTTTGAAATCTTTTCAATCTCGTCAGCTATCAAATCAGCAGCCATTATCAACGCTCCGTTCGGTCCCAAACCATAATTTTCCATTAAATTTCCAATGTCCACGTAGTTGCGAACATCCACATCTGGCGAGTACGGAAGCTTTAGCGCCCCCGGATCTAGGTTTGCGATTGCAACATCTTGTTTTGTCATTCTTAGCCAGTCGCCGAAGGTTGCTGTGAAAAGGGATTTTCCGGAACCAGCAGTTCCTATAATGAATACTATGAACATTTGTTTGCCCTCTCTCCGCTTCAACTAAGACATACGCTATCTATCAAACCTTTTCTTTTATGTAAGGATTTTCTGTTATGATGGAACTGCCGGCGGTTGGGGCTCTTGTGGTTCTGGAACTCCCTGACTGGATTGTCTCGATATGAAAAACGCGATTACGCCTATACATGTTACAATTAGAGCGATACCTGACAACAAAATCCAGAAATTAGATATGACTGTTACGGTTTGGATTGGGCTGATCGCTCCAGCATACAGGTCATCTCCGGACCAACTTGCACGAACGGAGCTTATGCCAGCAGTGTCTGCTTTCCAAGAATACTCAAAATGTCCATCAGTTCCTGTTACGACTGTTCCTAAAAGAACCCAAGGAGAAATGTTCGTTTTCACGTAGATGGTAACATTTCTGTTTGACAACGCTGGTGTGAGCTGTCCGCCTAAGGTTAGCGCGGTTCCTTGGATTACGTTTGTGGATGAAATCGCCAACGAAAGTGTAGTAGGTTCCTGTGTTGCGTAACTCGCCGAAACTTGCCCTGGAGCCACAGTTTCACTATTTTCAAGAGTAATCACTTGGGCAGAAGTGCGTTTTAAATCATCTGGGCATTCTCCAACTCTCCATCCATCTTCCCAACTCGTGCCAGTGCATTCAGCAACGTAATACGTGACACTATTGTATGTCACGGAGTAAACTCGGCCTCTGGCGTCTTGCGGTGCATGTGAAAGCTGAACACCGATATTCATGTGGGCCTCTTCTTCATAATACAGGAGTATTACATGGAGGCCGCCAGCCTTCATAATTGAAGCTGCGATATAGGAGAAGAGATCACAGTCTCCCTTATTTTCCACCATTGTTTCTACAGGATATTTTGCTGGCAATGTTTCTTCATAGGGTATCTGGTGAACAATCACTAGCACTCCATTGGCAAAATCTTCATCATCTTCGTAGATTTCCCAGAGACTGTCTGCCATTGGTTTCAGAGCGAATGACGTAACGAACTTGGGGAAATCGTCGTTGGAGGTTAGTTTGTGACTTTTTCCATTGTAATATTCATATAGGGATTCAGGAACCACAACATTGAGCTTGTACTGTGACGCGCCATCTGGATGGTTCAGAAGTTGGTAAGAAATACTGTAATTTTCAGCTAGGCAGTATGGAAGCGTATAAGAAAGTGCAAGTATGATCGTTATTGCCATTGTCGTCAGTGAAAGTTTTGTTTTCAATTTTCCTCGAAAAATCTTATTGCCAATCTAATTTATGGGTCTTGTGAACTCCCGATTAATAGTGAAAATGCTAAGTTGCTGTCCTCTTTTGAAGGATGATTTTTCCACCAGTTTTCTGTATTAAGTCTGAAAGTTGAATTATTGCCTTTTCCAACCGTTTCCTTCCAGTTTTGTTGTCTTTTGCTGTTGTTGACAAGTGAATTTCCAAGTGAGGTTTCTTTTCCTCACCTTTCGGATGAGACTTTACGTAAATATAGGGGTTGTTATGCATCACTTTATCGATTAATGGAGCCAGAGTTGACTCCATGATGCCGTCGACGTATATGCTTTTTTCAAGAAAACTAATTTCTCCAGCTTCTTTCCTAAGTAAAGGCGCAACTGTTTCTTCAAAAATAGCTTCCATTTCAGAAGGGACGCCCGGCAACGCCATCAAAATCGTTCCTTCCAGATCTATTCGAACTGCGGGGGCCGTTCCGACAGGGTTTGCGATGGGTTCTGCTTTTTCTGGGATTGTTGCCATTTTAACCCTTGCCGGTGTTAATTCAATTTTCTCCATTCTCCTTTCACGCACGTAGGTCTTGTATTTTTCTTTGACCATTTTCAGCGCTTTTTCGTTTATTTCCAGCTTACGGTTCAATGCTTTGGCGATTCCTTGTAATGTTTTGTCGTCGAAGGTCGGCCCCAGTCCTCCCGTCGTTATTATGAACCGTGGTTTTCGATGTAACGCTTCGCGGATAACTCTTTTAGTTCCGTCGATGTCATCTGCTACAACCGTTATTCTTTTGACTGTTATTCCCAGCGATGTGGCGCGTTTGGCCAGCCACTGAGCATTTGTATTCAGGGTCTTGCCTATCAATAGTTCGTTACCGACGCAGATTATTTCCATCTGCCCCATAATTTTTCCCGTTCCCTGTTCGGATATTTGAGAAATACAAATAGGTGCTCCTTTTTATGCTGTTTGCTAACCTACCACCATGAGAGCATGGTTTTGGCAGTCTATTTTTTCTTGCTAAGCCACCATTTTAAGTATTCTTTTTTTCGTTTTTCTTTTTCTTCTTCAGCAGTTTCCATTCTGGGTCTCAATTTTTCTCTCAGTTCCATAAGTTCTTGGTGTGTCACGGATAGTCCGCAGCTTTTGCAAGCATAGTGTTTGGTGGCTATTATGTATTGCATTTCTCCACCACATTCTGGGCAATACGGCATCTTACTCACTCGTTTATTTCTACGTATAAAAAACATGGGTTGAGAAATATTAGCTTTCGCTTATGTATTGGTCTAACATTATGTAAGAATACAAAAAATAACGTTACATATAGTCTGTTGGGTTTGGTGTACTCTATAGTTTACCAAGTGTCTTTCCGGTATTCGCCTTTTTGAGATTTCACACAGCTTTGAATCGTTTCTTTACTTTTTCAACTTTACATTCTGGTGGTTTCATTCTACCTTCAGGACAATACCCCAACCTCACGCATGACGGTCCAGAATTCTCGAATAGCGCAGGCGTGGCTTTCTTCACTTGTTTCAGCATTTCTGTCGCTACTTCTCTTATTTCCCATTGGGCACGGGTGCAGCAGCGCAAGCTAAAAAAATGTTGCAGTTCACGGGCATTCATTGTTACGATTATATTTGTTTTGGCAGAATTTGGAAGAATAAATCGCGCATCCTCCTTGGGAACTCCATGTTCAATGAGGTCCTGATAAGCTTTAGAGATTTTCTCCAGAGTTTCGTTGAATATCTTTTTTGCTTTCGCGTTTTCTTCAATGCTGCGCGGAGTTACGTACTTTTCCACCGTGTCGTACGTGACGTATCGTTGGCTTTGTTGCGTGTACGAGGCGATGCGATGTCTCACGAGTTGGTGTGTCATGGATCTGGAGACATCTTCGATGCTGAAGGTAAAGGATGCGTGCTCAATAACCGAGTCATGTCCATAACAAGCGACCCTTTTGATTATTCGTTTGGAGGTTTCTGGATTCATTTTTTCAAGAATTTCCGAAGGGCTTCCACTTCTCGTCGTACTTGATGCTGCGGCTCCACACAAGAGCTCAGCATCCATTGTGTAACGTAACAGTTTGACTTTCAACTTTTGCTCTCCCTTTTTCACTTTAGCATCAAGTTAATAGATTTGTTTTGTGCAAAAGAATTGGATATTGAGTTCAAATCAATTCTAAACGTGGGCGTAAAGTCGGTCGCTCGTGTATCTTCCGCTTCCCATTTCGTTTTCTATTTCTCGTAACAGCAGTATTCGCCTAAATGTTGGCGGGTGCGTGGCAAACCATGTGTTTATTTTTGTCCATGAGGATTTGGCTTCTTTCTCCATGGCCAGTTCCAGTTCTCGATCATCTAACACTCCGTCCTTGTCTAAGTCGTACTCTTGTTTTTTCTGCATTATTTGCTGAATTTCTTGTTTTGCCATTGCTGGGTCTTCGATATAGAAAGCTCTGGCTCCTGAGGGCGGTTTAGGCGAAAGAGACAATCCATAAGTAATTTTTGTGAGCGCGCTTTCCAAATTCCGAGGAGACCCAGTCACGTAAGCTGAGTACGCGTCTGCATAGTGCTCCCGCAGTCTGCTAAGCCTCATCACACTCAAAAACGAAACTATGTAGACTATGTAGGAGATTATTCCGATGGCCAAGAAAGCCGCCCTTGCGCCGCCTTCTTTCTCTCGTCTTGAAGATGAACCCCATACTGCGGCCTGCCATGTTGCCCGCGCAATAATGTACGCAAGTAAGGGTAGCGCTGAAAGAACCGTCATTACAATGTAGTCCTTGTGCTTTATGTGGCCCAGTTCATGAGCAATTACCCCTCTAACTTCTCCTTCGTTTAGGTTAGTCAGGAGTCCTTCATGCAAGGCTAAAGTGGCACCGCTAGCTGTTCTACCGAAAACAAAAGCATTAGGCGTCTTATCTGGCACTACGGCCAACTTTGGCATTGGCGTTCCGCTTTTTTCTGCCAATTCCTTTACAATGGATTCGAGCCATGGGTTCTCCCCCTGTTTAAGATACCGCAATCGCGTTGAAGCGCTAACAAAGGCGGGTCCGACAAGGTACTCAAATAGTATGAAGAGAATTGTGCCAATTACTGCATAAATCAACGGAAACTGTAAAATGAGCATTATTGCTGATAAAAATATGGCGAATATAAAGGCTGCCAAAAATATTGATGTTCCCATTGCAAGCTTTAGCTCAGCCAACGTAGCCAATGCCCTTTCCGCTCCCTATCTCACATGAGAAACAAATCTCAAATTAAGTTTTTCTGAAGAAAACCAAGACTCCATCTTCAATCAGTATCACCGCAATTCTTATGCACCAGCTAAGCTAATGATTTAGAGATGAAAGGTCATGTCTGCTTTAACTCGCCAGATGAAAAATTTAGCATTGTCAGGCGATGTGGATTACGTAGGCGTGGCGCCTGCAGACCGCTTCAAGAATGCGCCTAACGGTTGGAAACCCACCGATTTATTGGAAGGCTGCAAATTTGTTGTTTCTGTAGGAGTTAGAATAGGCGAAGGTGTCAAAATTGCGAACCAACGAGCCTACGGAGGAATCAGACATGGCATCTACACGTATATGATGTTTGGATACGTCTTCCTGAATGAACGGCTAAACCTGTCTGCTTTTCGCATTTCAAGATTTCTGGAAAAGAAGGGTTACATCTCAATTCCCATCCCGGCGTCTGGTCCTTCAGACCTGTATATGAAACGAGGAGCTTTTTCTCACAGGCATGCTGCTGTAGCTGCGGGCTTGGGCGAATTCGGGTGGAACAGTCTTTTGATTACACCAGATTGGGGGCCAAGGGTTCGTTTAACTTCGATTTTGACCGAAGCTGAACTTGCACCCGATCCAATGTACTCAGGGAGAAAACTATGCGATAGAGACAAATGCAGCGTTTGCGTCTCAATTTGCCCTACAAACGCCATCAGCAAAAGTGAAGGTGAAAGAATCGAAATTGGCAGTAAATTTTTTGAATACGCGAAGGTAAACAAAATTCGATGCTCCTATGGCATTGATGGATTAGTGAAGGCCGCGTTGGGTAGACAAGACATTCTTGTGCCAGATAACCCGACGCCAGAAGAATATCTAAAAGCTCTTTCACAGGAAAACCTGTGGCAAAAAATGGAAAGGATGGCAAGTATGTGTGGCAGGTGCCTAATCAATTGCAAAGCGCCGCAAACAGAAAATTGATTATTGATGAGCTTTATTAGTAAGCCTGCAAAACTGGTAAAGTTCAAGAATGCTTTTCTATTTTTTGGGAAACAGCCATTCAGCCAACGATATCTTATATGTGTTGTAGTATTTCTCCGCGGTTACTATCCCACGCGTAGCAAGGCGATACAAAATCCTATGCGTTTTGACTCTGCTGAATCCTGTTTTCCTTGAAATGTCACGCTGCAACATACTTCCTCCACTACTCATTATTAGCTCAACGACTTTTCTTTCATCTTCTTTCAGTACTTTTATAACAGCGGAAAGTGATTGTTGCTCTTCTGGCGAGACTGGTTCTCTGGAAGATTTCTGTTTGATTTCCGGAAACAAAACTGAGTAAGCCAGTAGGCCAACCAAGAATATGATTGGTGCTGAAACAACTGGAACCCAAATGTATCGAGAACCAACTCCATATCCCATTCCCGGCCTTTCACTTGGAACAAAAAAGTAAATGAAACCGTAGACTATCAAGCCGCCCACGATCGAGATCAACAAAAGCAAAACTAATGCTCGAATTGACACGCTCCATGCCCTAAAAGTTCTAAACACCCTTGCCTTATAAACTGTTTCACTTTTTGAAACGTTTTGTTACACCGAACATCTAAGTCTGATTTTAGCCAATATTTTCTTGAAGAAACTGAAGCGAGGTGAAAAAGATGAATGGAAAAACAAAAGCTGCCGTGATAATTACCATGGTCTTGCTTGTAGCTGCCTCTACAATCTATATAGCGCCAGCGTTGGCATCAGCAAATGGCACAACCGACCAGACACGCGATCAGACACGCAACAGAGACCGTGACCGACTTTGCGACCAAACCTGCAATTGCGATTGTACCTGCGACCAGACTCAAACACGCACGCGCCTCCACCTTCAAGAATGTGCTCAGAACCAAACATGCACAGGTTCTGAAAAATGGCAGTACCAGTATCAAAACAGGTATAAGCATCAAAACATGCTTTCACCGTAATTTTCCTAGTTCCTGCGGTGAAATCATCCCCCTTTTTTGGGCAAAACCCCGAACGGTTTCGTGCTCAAGGTGAGCGTTTCAAACTGGTTGAAAACACCCGCATAACCGTAGTTGAAACCTTTTTTTCTAACGGAGCTATTCCTTGCAATAGAGACACCCGAGATGCTATGAAACTCTGAAATAGAGATCGAAATATTAAATAAAATTGTTGCAGTGCCATAGGGCCTATAGTAACAGGCGTGATAATAATTGGCGATTATGCCAATTTTGGTTCGCGTTTGAGATAGTGGCTTCCGAGATTTTGCTCTCCTGCTTTGGGGAAGGTATTAATGCTTAGAGCGCAAGGACACACCGAAGTGTCGCTGTTCGGCTGAGTTGAGTTGTGTTAGCGAATCACTTTAATTATTTTGCATATTTTCTCATGACGCTGGTTATCAGGTCCATCATCTCCTTTCTTAGTTCGTGTAGTCTATTCTCATCTTTTGCTTCTATAGACAATCTAAGCTTAGGCGAAGTGTTTGATGCTCTGATCAGTGCCCACGAATCTGGAAAATCTATTCTGACACCGTCGATTGTCGTTATTTTCTCATAACTTTTTATGGCTTTTTCTTTTATTTCATTGATGACTTCAAACTTCTTTTCGTCAGTGCTGTCTATTTCGACTCTCTCAAAGAACTCGATCGGCATCTCTTCCAAAACTTCTGAGACTGTCCTCCCAAGGTTCGACACTATCTCAATCATGTATATGCTGTTTATTATCGCATCGTCAAACCAGTAGAATTTAGGCACGCATATGTGTCCTGATTTTTCGACGCCGAAAACGGCATTATGTTTCTTTGTTTGTTGCACTAGAAATGTGTGGCCCACTGGTATGCGGAAGACAGTTTCGCCATATTTTTTGGCCTCGTCCTCGATGAGGCTTGAACATTCAATGTTGGCGACAACAGGGCCCCTTTTAGTTCTCATTATGTCCTTTATGAGGAGTACTGCACTCTGTTCCGTCATCATGACTTTACCTTTCTCATCAACAAACAGAGCCCTGTCACCATCTGCGTCAAACGCTATTCCGAGGTCGGCCTTTTCTTCGGCGACTTTCTTGCAGAGAGCTATCAAGGATTCGGGTTTAGGTTCTGGGTCTCTGTTTGGAAAGGTTGGGTCGGGCCGATCGAACAAGAATTTGGCTTCGACGCCAAGTTTCTTCAATATCTTCGGAACTATTAGGCACGCGGCTCCATTTCCGAAATCAACAACAACCTTGAGTTTCTTCGGTCTTATTCGGTCCATTATGAAATTTGTATATTCTTCTTCCATACCCTCGACTTTTCTAATTGACCCTTTGCCCCTTCTGAAAGGTCCTGAGGCATGGATCTCTTCCAGCTTTTTATTCTCGTTTTCAAAAAATCCCACGCCGTCTTGATGGAAAAACTTGACACCATTCCACTCCGCTGGCAAATGGGACGCCGTAATGTAAGAGGCTACGTCATTCTTGAGTCTCCAATTTGCAAAAACGCAGAGACTAGCCGGGCAAGTTCCAATTAAATGTGCGTTTGATCCAGTTGTTATCAATCCAGAAATGAAGGCTTTTTCAAGTTGGTCGCTGTGTTCTCTGAAATCTCGTCCAACAGTGAAATTGCCTGGATTGTGAGTTCCGACAGCCATCCCTATTTTCTTCATGATTTCATCTGTCAAGTCTTTGCCGTAAATTCCTCGGATATCATAAGCTCTGAAAATGCTCATTTCTTTCTCACAGCCATCAGAACTATTAGCTACCTTTTAGTAAGAATTTCTCTGATTTTTTGCTGCGTCTCTTGCGGCGTTAGTGTCGTGTTGATCATGTGAACGCGCGTTTCTTTAAGGTATTGGGTGAAGAAGTCTTTCCTTAGTTCAGTCTTTCTCTCATCGTTCACTAACAAATGAGGATTGCAGAAATGATTGCCGAGAAGGTATTTGAGCGCTTCTTTTTCAGTCAAGCCTGTGACTATGTTTTTGTCATTTGCGTCTCTTTTGAGTAGCATTATTTCTTTTATGGTTGTCATTGGGATGACTCCTCCGCTTCCGACGATCCATCTAACATTTACAACGGCTCTACCTTGTGGATCGAATTTCACTTTTTCAACGAGTTTCTCATATTCACCCCATATCTTACCTAAATCAGCTTCAATGTAGCTGTTTTTCTCAGAGCCAAATGCCAAAGGTTCGCGGGTGGACAAGCGTACATAGTACCAATCATCAGAAATTAATCTAGCTTTCCTTAATCCCAAAAGTCCCCAAGAATGTGTGGTCTTTCCGGTTCCTGGCGGAGCGATTAAAGACACGCCGTTTCCGTCTACGTCAATGGCTGCTCCGTGGACAGAGTAGATTCTATGAGCATCTTCGAGGATGTCTCCAGCCACTGATAGGGCTAAGCTCTTTATCCATCCATAGTAGTCAACGTTGACGAGAAAGGCTGTTTTTGTGTAAGGATCATACTTCACGCTCATTTGCTTTTCTGGCTCTTCTGTCACGATTAATCTGCCATGAGATCGAACGTCTTCGCTCATTGTGTAGAAATTTTCATCCCATTGATCCTTAACGTATTTTACGTCTGTGAGTAGCTTTATACAACACCCGTAGATCGACGCTTTGCGTGTGTACAAGTATCTTTTTTCATACAGCTTGTAAAGCTGATCTTTCTCTTTAACATCGATTAACTGTACCTTATATGAATCCTTCATGAGCAAATCAACTCTGATACAGTGTTAATGAAAACATTAAAGAAAAGAGTTACTGCAATTCAATCAACCCTCTAATTCTATAGAATTTTGTTACATGCAATGGGTTGGGGATTAGCCATTTTCGTTTGGGGATACGCGTTAACTTTGTTTCTGGTAACAGACTTTCTAAAAGTAAGTTCTTACAGGTTACTGGACCACAGAGGCATAATCTTTCATAGATTACCACCGTATAAATGAGCTTGAAACTCAGGGGCTTTTGCAGATTAGTTTAAAAAACTTGTTAGCTACCTTATTGTATAGGGGGTTTTGTATGGAGCTTGGCATTATTGGCCTTGGCAAAATTGGAGGGAGTCTTGCTTTTCAATGCATTGATGAAGGGATTCGTGTCGTTGGGAACGCAAGGGGACCAAAGCCTGAGCTCACTGAGAGAAGCGTCAAAATCGTAGAAAACTACGACGAATTCGTGAGTTTCTTGAAGTGGTGCTTGGTATGAAAGAATACGACCTTATAGTGATAGGTACAGGTTCAGCCATGGAAATAGTGAACGCTGTGATTCAAGAGAATCCTAACATGAAAGTAGCGGTTATAGATAAGGACGAGCCAGGTGGAATTTGCCTGACACGAGGGTGCATCCCCTCAAAAATATTGCTGTACCCTGCAGAGTTAGTGAGGACGATTGAAAGAGCAGGAGAGTTTGGAATACACATCGAAATGAAGAATGTAGATTTTGAAAAGGTCATGGAGAGAATGAGGGTTCTCATTTACAAGGATATAAACATGATACGACAAGGGCTTTCCCACTCTAAAAACATAGACTACTATCCCGCAGTCGCCGAATTTGTTGCCCCATATACCTTAAAGGTCGGCGATGTCACTATGACTTCACAGATGATATTTCTCTGCACCGGGTCGAAGCCCAAAATCCCTAAGATAGATGGCATCGAAAATGTAGCTTACCATACTAGCGACACAATCCTTAAAATGAATCGACTGCCTGACAGCATCGCCATCATCGGTGGAGGATACATAGCTGCAGAATACGGCCATTTCCTTTCATCCATGGGATCAAAAGTCACTATAATCGGCAGAAATCCCCAGTTCCTTCCGCAAGAAGAACCAGAAGTATCGGCACTAGCCAAAAGGGAGTTACAAAAACACATGACAATAATCACCAACCACGAAGTACGCAAAGCAGAAAATGGGCCCGCGGGTAAGAAAAAATTGATTGCCGTCAACAGAGAGGATGGAAAAGAAGCAGAAATAACGACAGACGAAATATTAGTCGCTTCAGGAAGAGGGCCGAACACGGACATACTTCATCCGGAAAGAGCTGGCGTAAAAACAGACGAAAAAGGATGGATCATCGTTAATGAGTATTTGGAGACTCCGCAACTAAATGTTTGGGCTCTTGGTGATGCGAACGGCAAATATCTATTCAAGCATACGGCAAACCACGAAGCCCTAATAGTGTACTATAATGCGATACTGAAAAAGAGCATCAAAGTTGATTATCATGCCGTGCCACATGCCGTCTTCACCTATCCAGAAATTGCAAGCGTCGGCCTTAAAGAGAAAGAGGCAATAGAGAAATACGGCAAAGACAGTGTACTAATTGGAATCCAGAGATATGAGGACACAGCCAAGGGACTAGCCATGGGCTCAAAAGCCTACTTCTGCAAGGTTATTGTTGAGGAAAGAACAATGAAGATCTTGGGGGCGCATATTATTGGGCCATACGCCTCTGTTCTTATACATGAAATCATAAATCTAATGTACACGCCTACACAAAACGCAATGCCAATCATTACAGGAATGCACATCCATCCAGCTCTGAGCGAGGTTGTAGAAAGGTCGTTCCGTTCACTTATGCGGCCGGAGCAATACCATCACGTTATCGAAGAACACTATGGGCTCCCTATTAAATAATGCACGCGCTATTCCATTCGAAATATGATACTATCAAAAATTTTCAAGCTGGCGTCTTCACAGCGGAAATGCTGCAAAATTGAGTTTGTTCGCGACTAGTTTCCCTAGTTTTGCGTGCAAAATTATAGTGAATGGTGAAAGTTCGAACAGAAGTGAGAGGTTATTCAGTGGGCTATCACCGTAACACATGCTAGATTACTAGTAAAGTCATTTCCGAATTTTAGCCTTCAACACGAATTCCTTAAAAATAGCCTTTCTTAGCCAAAACGAGTTTCAAAATGAACTTGAAATCTGTAGTGCTCCGGCCGGGATTTGAACCCGGGTCCGCGGCTTTCTCTCACTTTTGTATGTGCCGAGAGGCCGCTATACTTGACCGGACTATACTACCGGAGCTCGGATAGTCCTACTACTTTCATTTACGTTTGCGGTATATAGCGATGTTATCTTTCTCTCTGCAGCGTACATATTCAAATCCAGCTGGTATTAATTTTTCTTCCTCTTCGAGGTTTTTGACACGGCCAACATGCTATTCATCGCTTACGAAGTTTATTAGATGTGTGTATATATTTCAGTATTCTCGACTTGCTTATGTTTCAATAATTGCTTGACATGTAGTATGTCCTTGGTTCTGTGATATTCCATGATGGCTTCACAATTGGAGAAAGTATGACAGTGAGTATGGTTCGGCCGTGGGTTCTGAAGGGTTTTGGCTATTCTTCTTCCTTTCTCTTTCTTGATTCTCACTTCACTGATATTAGAAAACATTATATTTCTTTTCAATCAAATTCAGATTCCGTTGATGAAATATGAGTAAGTTAGATGATAAAGTTGCCATTATAGTTGGTGGCGGATCGGGCTTAGGACGTTCTATTGCTTTGGCCCTGGCCAGAGAAGGAGCTAACGTAGTTGTTGCTGCTAGAACACAATCTGCGATAGATGAAACTACCAATTTAGTCAATAGCATTGGAGGAAAAGCACTTGCAATCAAAACTGACGCCACTTTGAAGCCTCAAGTTACAAAAATGGTGGACACGATTGTTGAAAAGTTCGGCAGAATTGACATCTTAGTTAACTGTCAAGGATACAACGTGTATGGGAAGCCTACCCCTCAGACAACTGAGGAGGAATGGCAAGCAGTAGTCTTTACTAACATGAAGTCGGTCTACCTAACATGCCAAGCAGTGATTCCACACATGATCAAACAAGGAGGAGGACATATCTTCAACGTCTCTTCGAGAGCTGGATTGTGGTATCCTGGAGGAGGAATGATTCCACTATACAAGGGAGCAAAATTAGGAATGATAGGCTTCAGCAAAGCACTTGCGGATGAAAACAGAAAATACAACATAAAGGTTAACATATTAGCTCCAGCGCCCATGGATACCCCCATGAGATGGAGAGATACGCCAAATTTCGACCGCAAAAAAGTAATTTCACCTGATAAAGTAGCCAGTATAGTTGTTTTCCTAGCTTCATGGTCAGATGCATATATGGAAGAAGTCATAGTACCCATATCCATAAACTATCCCTAAACATGGTCTTTGCGAGCGAGCATGCACTAGCATACGTGATATGTTGGAGGCATGTCTGATATGCCTAAAAATGGGTAAACACACGTATGTTGCGGACACAAAACAACAATGCGCCTTCAAAGATTCTTTTTTTCTATTGGAAAAAAATTTTTGTCGTCCTATCTCCATAGAGACTTCGCAGTCATTTATCTTCCCTTAGGGGGAAAGGAGTAAGCTCTAAGTCTTTGGTACGCCGATTCTATTTTCATTCGTCTTTCAGCTAGTCTTCTTTCATCTTTTTTAACTTGATCACGAGAGTTCTTTATCATTCTTTCAACTTCACCAGACGCAGGTCCACCCGTCACACTTCTTATTTTTACATTTTCTACAGGGTCTAGTGCTTTACGGATAGTTTCCTTTGTTAACTTTAATTCCTTGCCTATGACTTGTATGGCAGCTCTGTCTATCATTTTTCTGGTTATTTCTCTGGCATCTTTCCCTTCGTTGAGGGCTTCCATTACGACATGCGCGATGATTTCGTGAGCCGTTCTAAATGATAGTCCTTTGTCTCTAACTAAGACATCCGCGAGTTCTGTCATTGTCGAAAATCCTTCAGTCGCTCGCTCGAGCATCAACTGTCTGTTAATGGTTAAAGTAGATATTACTCCTTTCATTACTCGCAAAACGGCAGTAGAAAGGTCTATTGCGTATCTTAGTGCAGTGCTTGCTTGGCTCCAATCAGTAACGTGACTGTATGGAATGCCCTTTAGCATACATAATATTGCCGTTAGTTCTCCGATTCCATGGGCAGCATAGGCTCTGGTTAGTTCTAATGATGCGGGGTTCTTTTTCTGTGGCATGATACTGCTGGTACCTGCATACTCTTCGGATAGCTCGATCACTGAAAACTCGTTTGTTAACCAAATGAGAAGATCTTCGACTAAGCGACTTTCATTAGACATAAGAATAGCCAAGGCTGCTGCCATCTCAGCCATGTAATCACGCGAGGCAACAGCATCGTATGAATTCTCAATGAGTCCGTTGAAGCCCAGAAGTTCCATTGTTCGATAACGGTTGATAGGAAAGCCCGTGGTAGCTAGTGCACCTGCACCAAGAGGATTAAGATTAACGTTTTTATACGTATTTTCAAGGCGTACCGTATCACGTTCAAGCGCATGTACATGTGCAACAAGATAGTGCCCCAACGTCACAGGCTGAGCCTGCTGCCAATGGGTATATCCGGGCATGACCGTATCTACGTGGCTTTTGGCGAGTTCTAGAAAGGCTTTCCTTAATTCAATTATGTCTTCAATTATAGAATTTATTTTTTCACGTATAAACATGCGAGTAGAAGCTGCGGCCAAATCATTCCGACTTCTACCAATATGCATTTTTCCTCCAACTTCTCCAATTTGTTCTACAACATAAGCCTCTGTGGCCATGTAGAGGTCCCTGTGGCAATCAAGGTTTAAGCCATCCACTCCCTCATTCTCAAGCAATGATATCGCTGTCAGAATCTCAGTTGCTTCATCCGTGGTGAGTATTCCTTGTTCAGCTAGCATAACAACATGTGCCTTATGAATTAGCAATTGGATTTCGAACTGAACTTTTGAATCCTCCAAACGTGGGCCCAGTATATATTTTGTGTAATCCTCAGCTGGCGTTTTCTTAATACGACCAAAAGGCATGGATGTTCCAACGCACAGACACTGCTTGTTGAAACGATATAAGGCTTTTGTCATATCTAACTTACGCCATAGCTTCTTCTTACTTTTGAGGCGAGAAATGTGACTCTGAATGTCGAAAAAGATTTCTGTAAAAACCACTAAATTGGGCTTTAATATTTCTGAAACGTTCTAGAACTACTTGAAACAACCATCAACGCTACCGCGATCGGAACCGTCACCAGCCAACCTTGCAACAACCTCGTCTTCACAAACTTTTCTATACCAGACTGTGACTTCTTATATGAAGAGGGCGCCCTTTCCTCGACATACCGTTCCGACCACAAAAGCTGCAAGCAGTGGGATCGCTATTAAGGATACAGACACTTGCGCTACGCTTACAGGTCTTGGTACCACTTTAAAATATCGTCGATAACCCCGTCTGAGTAACCTTGTTTCCTGAGCTGTTTTTTCAGCTGGACCACATTATTTTTAGTCAAACGCCAACCAACCTATAGCGCAGTTACATACTAGGAATAATTATTCGGGAAACAACTTATTAACAAATCGCTTCTAGCAAACTCGAACAACCGCTGCAAAAAGTTCAAGAAAACTAGAACTTCGTGAAAACCGTATGGCATCATGTTTACATAATGGTTGAATTGACCGAAACAACTTAAAGCTTCCATGAAGTTACTCTTGATGGGCTTGTGTCTGACATGACTGTGGAAAAAGAATTTGGAACGGATCCAGACTTAAAGAAACTTTATCAAGTTTACGTTGCGATCATAGTGATGGCTGGTTTCCTCTGGTGGATGATACCAGTTGCCGCATTCGTAATGCTCTCACTTGAAACATCAGTCGGAGTTGTAATTTCTCTTTCACTTTTCGCACCTATTATTATCGCGGCTGGCGTGACCTTATACTGGATTCCAAGATTTCAACGCTCAATAGCGTATGTCCTCGAAGATGATAAGATAACAGTCACCAAAGGCCTATGGTGGAAAGAAAAAAATGTTGTACCATACAATCGCATAACTAACATCAACATTTATCAAGGTCCAATTTCCAGAGGCTTTGGACTTGCCAAGCTATCACTGCAAACTGCAGGCTTTTCAGGAGTGAGCGGTGGAAAAGGAAAAATCGCAGAGGCAGAAATTATCGGAGTAAAGAACTTTGAAGAAATAAAAGATGTTGTGCTGGGATTTGTTAGGGGAATGAAACCAGTAGCAGTTGAAGCAGAAGCCGAAGTTTGGCCTTCAAAGGACATGAACCGGCAGGTTCTCCAAGAACTCCGTAGAATAAGGGAAGCCTTAGAAAAATAGAAGTTGCAGAACTACAGGACTTCCATTATCTTCGCCCTCGCCAAAAATGCGTATTAGCGATAACAATCTAAGAAGTCTTTGAATCTTGACAAGCCTGCCTCAAGAGTCTCGGTCTTGCAGCCATAACCAATCCTCAGAAATCCTTCCATTCCAAAGCATGAACCGGGAACAAGGAAAGTCCCCTTCTCCTTGATAAGATCAATACAAAGATCTTCAGAGGACATGTCAAGGCTGTGTCGGAGAAAAGCAACGCTTCCTGCTCTGGACGGAACCCACCTGATTAACGGTTCATTTTCAATCCAGCGTGAAAGAATTTGGTGGTTGGCGCGGATAATTTTAAGGTTACGTTCGTATATTCGGTCCACATGTTTTACAGCCAAAGCTGCAAGTGCATCATCGATGATGCCGTTGCTAATTGTCGTATAGTCCCTGTGATTCATACACTCTTCGATAATTTGCTTGTTTGCAGCGATCCATCCCAGACGCAGTCCTGTCAGAGAAAGTGCTTTGGAGAAGGAACCTGTCACTATGGCCTTTTCGCTCAGATCTGCCGCAGAAGGAACAAAGTCGTTTGGGTTAACGTAAAGACCTCTGTAGGATTCATCACACAGCAAATACGCACCCGCTTCTTCTGCGATAGCACATATTTCTTTCAAAAGACTCGTGTCGATAAGACTGCCCGTAGGATTGTGCGGATTATTTATTATAATAAGCTTTGTTCTATCATCAAGGAGTTCAGCTAGCTCAGCGGCGTCAGGTAACCATTGATTGTCTTGACGCAAAGATAACAGCTTTACGTTAGCACCGAAAGATTTAGCCACGCTGTATAATTGCTGATACGCCGGAAAAATGGATATGACCGTGTCGCCAGGTTCAACAAGGCTATAGAATGCAAGGAAGTTTGCGCCGATTGCGCCACCAGCGACTATGATGTTTTCTGTTTTCATGTTTTTGTAAAGATTCGCTAGTCCCTGTCGTAGGTCATGAGAGCCTTCAATGAAGCCGTACGTTAACTGCATTCCCTTAAGTTTTTCGAAGAAATCTTCCTGCCCTACAAGGGTTAGAAACTCGCCTAGGGTGAACGGATCGATGCAGGTTTCAGCCAGATTTAGCTCCGCCTTTTTTTCGTAGGTACTCATGAACTTTTCAACCAAGAATATATCCACTTTCATTGTCTCGCCGCCTTGCTTGCATCGAGCGTTTCCTTTTGAATGATATAACATTTTCGTAATTGTAAACGTCAAGATTTAAGCAGTTAGAATAGAACGGTTAGTAAGTACAATGTTCTATAGAAAAATTCTGAAAAAGAACCTCATAAGGCATTTAAACAAAAGCCGTAACCAATACTATCATTCAGGAGGATCAATAACGGCGTCCAAAATTACAGAGATTCTAGAAACCCTCAGTGACGGAAAATGGCATAGTATAGAGGAGATACAGCAAAAAATGAAACTGAGCAGAATACAGATTCAGAAGATCATAACATTTCTAAAAGAATACAACTTCGTGGCAATAGATGAAGCGAACAAGAAAATAAGGATTAACAAGAACGTTCTAAAATTCTTAACTCAAACAGTGACTTAAGGCAGCTGAAATTTTGCATTGCCAATCCTAAATGGGTCAGATGGTGAAATGTGCAGTTGAAAGTTGAAGAGACAAAAATGTGTGAATGTTTATTTAATTTGGCCCTAAATTTGGAGTTTTCTTAAAACTTTATCGTGGTTCGCCTTTTTTTCCATGAAGACGCTTACTTTATTGTCACCTACACTAAGAGAAAGCACTTTGACATCCTTGCCTTCAACAAGAATATTTTCGATTTTGTCTAAATCAAAAAGTTCCGAAAATTCTTTGCTGGCCTCGAACGCTGAGGAAGACAAAACAGCGTAGTCTACTATTCTTGTCGGGTCTTTGACATCTATCGTCGCAGACGTGGTGTTTCTTAGAATGTAACCTATGACGCCATCATACTTGCTGATTTCCTCAAGACTTGCCCGCAGATTTGCAGATGTCTCCTCATCTTCAACGGCAACTGGTTCCTCTACAACTGCAGCCGTGGTCTCTTGGACGCTTTTTCTTTTTCTGGGCATGGTATTCCTCCGTCAACCAACTATCGGTTTAACTTTGACAAGTTCGCCCTTCTTAATCTCCAATGAAAGCTGTATTTTCTCTGGCATTCGGATTATCCCCTTTCCCTCATATTTGGAATCTTTGACGGCTCTAAACTTGCACCGCGTTGTTTTTCCGTTAAAAGCCTCTATTTCAACCTCTTCGATTCTCTCATCACCATAGAGCTCTTTCCACTGCGCTATTACTGCAGTATCAATGCGCACAGTGTCAGAGGGAACAAGTAAACCCCCAAGATTTTCAACTAAGAGCTGGTTCACTGGAGGTTCTGGAAGGATAGGTTCCGGTTCTCCCATATTTTCAGTTTCCTTTGCTATGGGTTCTTGCGTGGGGTTGTCTGTATTTTCTTCAAATTCTTCGTCATCTGGAAATTCAGGTTCTATCTTGGGCGTAGGCGAATCAGTTTCTGTGGAGGCAAGGTGAATTTTCTCCACCAATTTAAGCACGGTCGGAACTAAAACGTGAGTTAAGGTACTGATGTATTTTTCATCTGCTTTTTTGGACGTGACTGTCACTAGGTAAAGGTCGTTTATGCACGAAACATTTGCTCTACCCTTGTTGCCTAGCAGGGTTATGGATTCAACGCCGCCTATGGCGTTAGCCTTTTCTAGTAGTCCGTCAAAAGCGTCTACAACGCGCACAATAGTTTTTTCAGGAGTACTTTCGTCTTGGGCTACGATTTCTCCGTCTTCTTTGAAAATGAAAGTGCTTGATACCTCTGGGCAGACGTTTCGAATTTCGTTGAGAGTGTTTTTTAGGGCAAAGGAATATACTTCGTTATCCATGTTTTTCGCCTCTGGATGGTTGTTTCGAAGTTTTCTCAGTCTAAGATATTTTGAAGAGTATACGTTCTGGAACGCCTTCGTCTTCGACAACTAGATATTTCAGGCCTTCAGTGTCTCCCAGCTGATCTAACCATTTCAGTGCTTCGCGGGCTTTCTGCAAAACCAATAGTCTTTCTTGGTGACTTCTTACAACGGATTCTATGGCTGTTAGTTCATGAAATGGGTTAGCGTCCAGCACTATGTTGAGGCTGCCTATGGTGATTTCTCCGAGGCTTTCGGTTGCAGCTTTTTTGCCCGCTAGTTTCATGACGACTTCACGGATTTTCTTTGACTTTTCAGCCAAGGCTCTGATGTCGTCCAGACGGCGCAGATACTCGCCCAACGTGCTTTTGGTTTCGGATATTTCCTTGTCCAGCGTATCAGCTATTTCTTCTGCCGAACTGTATTCCTTTATTTCTACTACCATTTTGTTTTTGCACCTCCAAAGAGGAAACAATAGAGGGAAATTAGAGAGAGTATTTTTTCACCCTACCCCCAAATCTTAACAAATTGTGGGAAGCTAAGAAGGTGGCACTGCGTTCTTCATGAACGGGTTTCCTTTAGCCGTGACTAGTTTGAATTGATAGTTGTCGCCTGCTACCCAATTTACTGGCACGGTTAGAGATAGTTCAGCATTCGCTGCGATTGACGCCGGCAATATTGGACTAGTTGCAGTTGCATTTGCGACGTTGTTTATCCAGACTTCCTGTATAGTTACCGCCGAAGTACCTGTGTTCTTAACTGTTAAAGTTGCGCTTGTACCACCAGTGTTGAAGGCGATGTTTCTGATTTCTACTTGTTCGCTTCCGCCCATGAATCCGATTGTTAGTGCGCCCATCCATGCTGCTACGGCGATGCTTACGGCGACTGTTACGGCGATGAGTATTATCGATGCGACTACGGGGCTTAGGGCTCTCCTGCTTCTTAGTATTTTCATTTTCTCTTTCATCCCTCCTTTGGGATTAACGAGTATGTTAGGGGAGACAGTAAATTTAAATCTTACGACTTAATACACCATATTATTCATTTGTAAAACACAACTACATGAAGTCAAAAAAATCGGGTGGTTTGATGTTTGGGGGTATGTTAAGAGGGGAAGTGTTGAACAGTTGTTCGGTAGTATGCTTGGGGTTTAGGGGCTGATTTTGTCGAATAGTTCTAGGAGGAGTTTTGTGATTTTTTCGCCTAGTTCGGTTTTTAGGTAGTATTTTTTTAGGGGGTCTATGCGTTCGCTTTTGGCTAGGCCTAGGTCTTCGATTTCTATCATTCTTGCGCGGAACGTGCCATCGCTTAGTGTTAGGCCGTTTTCGCGCATGAAATCCTTGGCTTCTTTCCATTTTCCGCGGTTCATGTGCAACAGGAATAGGCAGTCTATGGCGTGGTCCTTTTCGAGCATGGTTTTGATGGTTGACAGTCTCGGGTCTGTTAGGATGTGCTTAATCTTCTCCTCTTCTCCGCTCTTTTTCATTTTCACCAACCCACGTTCACTTTTCCGTTTTTGATTATAGGTGAATCTGCTTAAAAGATTTAACCTATATTACGAATCATGACATAATATAGGGGAATATAGCTTAATTTCCACGATTTATTCGCGTTTCCCGAAACATGCGAATCCAAACGGCGCTGGTTCTACATACGTTCCCGCAGAAACAGCAGCGTGTGCGCCCTCTGAGGTTCTTTTGGAGATATACCCCCTTATATATACTTTCTATGCCAGCGAGAATTGAGGGTTAGGCGGAGGCACAGAAAAGAAGTTGAGGAGCAGGCCGTACCTGTCTTGTGTTTTTTCAGGATTGAATAAGTTTTGATGCGTTGGTTGAAACGATGTCGGAAATACTGCGTTGATGTGAGGTTGTGGCGATGGGTTGGTTGAGGCTTCATCACGGTTACATTGGGTTTTTCCTAATAGTTTGCTTCGTCCTGACCTTTGTGTGGCAACGTCTCCACTATAATTTTCCCATTACGAGTGCGCTTACGCGAAAATGAGCTAGCTAATGTTTTTGATGCTTCTCTCAAGCTGAAGGCCAAGAATACTATTACCAAGGCTTCCACAACTCCAACCGCAAGGAGAATGTTAACAATCAAAACATGCAGACCCATGATAAATGTGACATCCATGTCATTTTCAAGCAGTATACTAACCGTCTCGTTTCCTTCAGTGCTGCGGGCTTGCAGCAAATACAGTCCTCTCGGCAACATTACGCTTGCCTCTCCAGCGACGGGGATGGAAATCGTGTCATTGATAGACAGCGTGGCCGTCACGGGCTGTCCCGTTAAGTCAGTGGCCCTCACCTTGAGCGCGCATGCCTCAGCGAATATAGTCAGCTTTTCTTGAGGTTTCATGGTGAGAGTTCTTGGGTTGACATTTCCTGCGATGAAGCCTCCGATCCGTAATTTGTACTCGAATATAGCGGTCAGTCTCTCAGGCGCTACCAAAGAGGTTCTGTTCTTGTAAAGCACGTATGCTGAGTTGTTGCCATACCAAATTTGGGTGTCACCAATCTCTAAGCTAAATTCTTCATTAGTAAGATATCTCTCATGCCTCATGTCGATAACATGGACGTTGACCACTGGAGGCCAAAAGCGAACAACCGTGGAGTTCGCAAGAACGACACTAAAATTAGTCAAGGTAGCCTCCTCAGTCGGCAACTCCATCTTGCTAGAAAGCATCACATTTAAGCCAGGATTGAACGGGAATACATGGAATTCGGGCTTCAGCGATGGCGGCACATCGCCCCAAGCTTGACTAGGCTCCACGTACACGGCTATGGACCCGTACCTGAGGGGAAACATTCCCCCCGAACCGACTTCATGAATTTTGGGAAGCCGGAATTCAACCAAACCATTATTCGCCAGCACGGAAAAGTTTGCCACCAGCGGTGTTACTTCCACCTTGAGCAGTGCAGTGCCGCTGTAACCCTCCACGACTTGATGTTCCATGGAGAAAATCTTGATGTTTACTGGTCCTGAATATTCAGTCCCCAGATTAGTGCTCACGAGTCCTTCAGGTGTGATGGCTGGAGATCCATTGGTGGAAAGGAAGGCTGCCAGAGATTGCGATTTTCTGTCCATGTTAGCTGAGAGTTTGTCTTCGTCAAAATTGAACATCAACTCCGCGGTTCCATTTGTGGCGTACTTCTCTAACTCTATTGTCATGGATAAGACTTCTTCTGAGCTGACTTGCTCCAGAAGCCAATTCCCATTAGCATCCGTGTCGGCAAATCTCTTGAGGACCTGCGGTTCCGCTGTTGCCACAGCTGTATAGATGAAGCCATCTGGGCTAGTAAGCCGTAGCAGCTGCACATTTTCCGTGGACATGATCCATAGCTCCTCTCCCTCATAGAAATGTAGGGTAGCGCCATGCAGAAATGGAGTCACAGTGTTCTCTCCATACCCCACAAAGGACTTGGAGAACTCGGAGACCGGACTTTGAGCATACACCGTAGCAATCAGAATCGAAGAAAAGGATAGGCCTATGGCATTCGCGAGAAGAAACACCACGAATATAAGAGCAGCAAATCTCAGGAGCTAAGCCCTCCTGCTCACCTTAAAGACAATTATCGACAAGGCTAAGGCCGATGCTTCCATGAGGAGGCTGACTGTAGATGGACTTCCCACAGACAGAAAGGCAATGATAGATGTGAAAACCATAGACGCCGAAACAGCTTTCACCATTCTCGTGTAGTCTTGCAGCTTAGGGTTGAAGCTCTCGCAAGAGGACACTGCCAAGAAAGCCAAGCCAACAGCACCCAGAGCCGTGGGGACAGCGAGAATCTGCCAAAGGGAACCAAAGCCAGCGACAGGATAAAACGGAACAACTCCCACCGAGAGGATGCCAACAAAAGACTCAATGAGCCGTACGAAGAAGCTCTTAGGCGTCGTTGCTCCTGCCATGACAGTCGCAAGGATTAGGAGAGATGTCACATAGGCGAAGAAGTAAATTGTAAGCATTCCTCTGGGACTTTCTGAGAGGGCGCTCAGAAGCATTAAAATGGGAACCGCCAACAAATATCCCAGTCCAAGGCCTGCTATAGGGAAAGGATCACCGTACAAGATGAGAACCAATACGGCGAAAAGAACAGGACCGTAAAACGCCACCGTCACGATCTTTGGGACTCTTTTTGAATACTCAACCATAAATAAGTACACAAACACGGTTGCTGTCCCTGCAAAAATGCTTGGGGTTACAATATCAAACTGGCTCATGTAAAAACAAAAAGAAACTATTAGGGGAAACGCGGCTATGACTGAAAAAAGGAGCCTCACAGTCCTCAAGCTGCAAATCCCCTTCTGTACCTCATGAACCTCACGACCTCCATCATCGACTCCTCCAAAGCTCCTATCGCTGCCCTCACAACCACTATCCCTTTGAGCCTTCCCTCTGTCAGGGCTTTCTCCCAAACTGCATCAGCCTCTTCCGGGAAGGCTTCTAAGTCAGTCATGTTGAGAAGTTCAGCTGAGGATGAGTATGTTGGGGTTAGAATGAAGGCTTTGAGTCTCTTGCCTTGGTAAGTCTCTACAATATCGTGCAAAAGCTCCTTTTCAGGCCATCCGACTACAATTACTATTGAACCTTTTCTGGCCTTGGTCAATACCTTTGACATTTCCCTCGCTAGAGCGTCGATTTTGGACACGTGAGTAGCCTCGGCCAGTCCTCTTATGATCTTTCTCAACTGAACCTTTCCCCCAGAGGGCGCTATCGAGACTATGTTCTCCGCCCCTGCCACAAGTGCTACTCTATCTCCTGCATTGATGAAGAACTTTGAGAGCCTACTTGTGGCTTCCACCAGCCTCTCGTTCACCACTTCCACAGGGTTTCCTCGCAAGATAAACAGGACATCGGCTTGCTCTTGCTTTTCAAACCTTCTAACGTAGATCTGATCATTTTTTGAAGATCTGGCTACGGCTTTCCAGTCGATGTGCCGCATTCTGTCTCCAGGCACGTACTCCCTAACATCCATAAAATCCTCCTCTAAACCCGTGAAAGGATTGGTGGAGGAACCCGCACGGAACAAGAAACTCGGAACCTTAGGAGCCCTTGATGCTTCCTTAATTTTTCTAGTGACGGGCATTAACACCAACTCAGCCGCTGAACCAGCTTTTATCTCTTTGAAACAGAGACCATGCGCGTCCATCACCTTAATGCGCAATGGTCCAACTTGATAGACGCCTCGCTTAGAGGCTGTAACAGAGTAAGCTATTTTCACTGGAGAAGCATCCAGAGTTCCACTCCATGAGCTGCTACCACTGATTCTTAAAGCTCTGTGGAGAGAATCCTCGATGTCGCAAAAGATACGAAGTTTTCCTTTATAAACTGCTTCGATTTCAACGTTTATCTCCTTCTCTGGAGATGAAAAGACGCTTGAGATGTTTCTTTTGATTGTGAAGTTCTCGGGGCTAATTTTGGACAGGTAGGAGGTGTGCGTAATGATGGCATGGAAGGACGATGTGAAGAAAACGAAGAGGAAGAGCAAAACTAGAGGGGGATAGGGGAACATGATTGATGAAGTAAAAAGCATTATGAGGGAGCCGCTCTGGAGACTGAAACCTCTGGAAGTCAACATTATCTCGGCGCCTCTACCCGAGAAAGGATATCCCTTACCACCTGCTCCGCCGTTTTGTACGCAAAAACAGGAGAAAGAGCTTGAGCCTCAGGCTTGATTATCAGTCTATGATTCAAGACTGGGACCGTAACAGCTTTCACATGGTCTGGGGTGACGTATCTTTTGCCCTCCAAGGCAGCCATAGCCTTTGAAGCATACATAAGATGCACTGTAGCCCTGGGGCTTCCTCCAAGAATGAGCCTCTGATCCGATCGAGTAGCCTCAATTATCCTGACCAAGTATTCTCTGATGCTTCTGTCCAGATAAACGTCTTTCACGGCTTCTATGGCCTTGAGAACGGTTTTCATGCCAACCACCTTGCCTGCTCTCATCTCCTCGCCATAGACGTTCTTCATTTCCAGTATCGTCAATTCCTCTGGCACGCTAGGCGATTTCACATAAACCCTCATCATAAACCTGTCAAGCTCTGCCTCCGGGAGAGGGTATGTTCCCTCCAGCTCCACGGGGTTCTGAGTGGCAACAACCATAAATGGGTCAGAGAGAGGATGCCTTGCTCCTTCTACGGTGACTTGTCTCTCTTGCATGGCCTCTAAAAGGGCAGACTGGGATCGCGGAGGCGCCCTGTTTATCTCATCCGCCAGAACTATGTTAGCGAATATGGGACCCTGCCTGAATTCAAAGGTTCCACCGCGCCTGTTGTACACCATGCTCCCAATGATATCCGCGGGAAGCATGTCACTGGTGAACTGTATCCTCTTAAAATCTAAGTCTAAGCTGTTGGAGAAAGCCTTAACCAAGTAAGTTTTGGCAAGACCAGGTGGTCCTTCCACTATTACGTGCCCCTGTGAAAGAAGCGCGATTAGCACAGCATCTATAACGTAGTCCATGCCAACAATGACCTTGTGAACCTCTTCCCTAACGGCGCTGGCCATTTTAGTCACAAGACTTAAATTGTCACCTGTCACGTTTCTCCCTCCTCAAGCGTTTTCTCACGTCACTAAGAAACCCTGTTTCAAGCTCAAAGCTACTCAGCTCCCTTTCTACCAAGAGAAGCAAATCCGTAAGTCCCTCTTTGTGATCAAGTTTGACAACCTCTTTTCTGACCCGGGGACGTTCTCTTTCAGTTTGGGCTAAAACGAGAACCATAGCCACAGCCAACACTATTGAGACTATTGGAACCACGAGCTCAGTCATGCCGCCACCCCCTCCGCTTCAACCAACCTCCCCAAAGCCACAAGGAACTTTGAGGCTTCTTCCTGAGATGGCGATGCATTCCCGAACCTTATAGGCTCATATACGTGATAAAGCATAATGAGGGCCTCTTTAGGCTCTTTGCCGATTTTCGCAAGCCCATGGTTTATGATCTCGTAGGCGGTGAATGAAGCATCAACCTTTGCGCCATCCATTTTTACTGCACTATCCAAGATTTCAGGGAACTCCGTCACTACGGCTTCTCTGACCATGCCTTCCGACATCATCTTTCTGACCTTTGCCAGTGCAACCGAAAACGATGGAGGAGAAAGCCCCGTCTGAAACTGGATTGTTTCACTCTGAGATTGCGCCAGCTTCCTGTACAACTTCACGAAAGCCACCAGCATAGCGACAAGCACTATTCCCAACGCAAAGTCTATGATGGCAAGAACAGCCACATCACTATTGAAAGGATCAAAAATTGATAGTTCAAACCTTTGTGGAACCGACAGAACCAATATATTAACGGGCTTCATCTCTACTCTCCCTCCACCGTCGCAAACACCAGCCACATGGGCATGTAGGAACTTTCTGGAAAAACGTACAGGACTGCTATTCCCGATACGTTCATAACGTAGGTGTCGCTGGTTCCAGGTTGGACCTGCCTCCTTAGGACATATGAGGGAAGTCCCGAAGGCGACTCAGACGGCGGTTCTACATACATCAATTGAAGTCTCCCCCCAGAACTCCAGCAAGTTATGAAAGGCCCGCCAACATAAGCAGTCTTCGCCGTGGGAATCTTATATTCAAGCTCTATCGCAGACGCGTCTCGGATGAGATCAACACTCACAGATATCTTTTCAAACTTGGTTGCCTCAAAATCAAACATCACCTTCACCGTCGTGCTCCCTTGCACAGATATTGAATCGTTCCACGGCACCATTAAACCCAAAGGGTCCTCCACAGAGATTTCATGAATACCGGGTGGAACAAAAAATACAGCTTCTCCGCTAGGTGAAGTGAGAACGCGATCATTCAAAGTCACAGCCACCCCAGATGCTGGTATTGACGGGTTTCCTTCTAGGTAACCTCTAGCCGATTCCACAACCACTCTGACTCTGAACTTGACTGAAGTTCCGGCGAAGGGGTTCCCGCTATAAACCTCTCTGCTGAGGGCTATGTGTGATTCGTACTGAAAAACGCTGAAGGCAAATGCCAGAAGTAAAGTGGAAAGCACGAGAAGATAGCACCAACTTTTGAAATTCAAGTTTGTCAACCTGACTACTTTTAAGACCTCAGACACTCCATTATCTTATGTCAAAATAAAACTTATAATTCTATCTTCCAGAACACTTCCGCATGCCTATGTTGCATCTCCACCATAGGCAAATATAGCTTAACTCTCGTGGCACCATTTTCTGTTTGCGATAGATCACGAGGCTCCAGAATTCATGGACAAAGCCGAAACCCATCGCGGTCAGCCTAGAGACGCATTCCCGTTTTCGGCACGCATTGGTAAAACTCGTTTTGGTTGCAAATTGTTGCAGTGAGGGTTTCAGAGCTTGCCTGTTTGGGTTTCAGTTCAGCTACCGCTCTCTGTGGGCTTCTATCCCCTCCCTTATGTATACATTGAACCCCAAATCCAAAGCGTGATTGTAAAAAGAATTACAAACGACTTTAGGGCTCGCGAAAATCCTCTGATCTTTGGCGTGCTTTAGCTCGTGGTTCAACAAACAATTAAAATAGCGCCGTTTTTTGTGTTTTTGAGTGAAATAAAATGAATGTAATGTTTTCTTTTAGAAATTCTTGCATTGGTCTTAGGGGTCCTTTTGGAAGTTTTTGCGCGCATTAGTAAATCGAGCATGTGATTCCGCGCGCGTTTTTTGATTGTTTTAGGAATAGTGGTTATGGTTCTTGGCTTTCTGTACCCGTAATGTTGTGTATATTTCAGTGATAACAATTCTCGATCAAAAGTGATGTCGTGCTAGAAGATTCAAAGTGATTTTTGATAATTATACGATCTTGACTGCAATATTGAAGACGTAAACAATACTGTATCTGCAAGCAGAAACCGAATAAAAAGAAAAAAGAGAGGTTTATCGAAGAACGATTTTGCGGCGTTTCTTTATGAGAATCGTTGCCGATAAGGATAGAAGCATAAAGATTGCTACCAGTGTCATTGATGGAAATTCCGGAATCACTTGATAGGAATAATAAATTCCCAAGTTGTCTTTTACCGCGTTGTTGTCAACGTTGTCGTTCGCGGAAATTGCATATTTGATTGACATAATGGTGGACTGTGCTGGAATTGTTCCTTCGTATAGGCCGCTTGTTGAGTTGTAGTTCATGTTTACGTTTGTCCATGTTGCTCCGTTGTCTAAGGAGTATTTCAGAACTGCGTCTTTCACTCCGCTTCCAGAATCGGTTATGTCGACGGAAATTGTCACTGTTTGTCCTAATTCGACATCTCCAGTTGGATAACGTGTAGGCGCGTCAATGTTTGGCGCAGTACTGTCAAGATAAACTGTCTGGTTTTTGACTTCTTCTTCGTTTTCGAAATAGTCTACGCTATAGTACTGAATTGTGTGAGATCCGTCATCAAGACCCGAAAGATTGAATGGTTGATCGTAGGTCTGCCATGAGCCGTCATCTATCTTGTAGTAAGTCGCCGTTACGTTGGATTCGTCGTCAACGGCCAGCAATGAAATTGGGGATTCTGCAGAAAGCCAGTCTTTCCCCTCTGAGGTGTAGGCTGTGTAGTCTATGGATGTTGAGGGTGGTGTTTTGTCAACGAAGACTATTGTCAGCCAAATGTCATAATAGTCAGTGTCCAAGTCTCGAGCCATGTCGACTATGAAAACTCGCCCGTTAGTCACAGCGATCTCCGGATTCCTATTGGATGAAGAATACCAAGCTCCGAAATCGAGCGTGCCGTTCATGTGAGTTACTCTGTATTCAGGATTTGCTATGCTTCCAGCTGAATCAACTAGTGCGAAATAAATGTCTGTATACTGCCATTTGACCCACGCGTTTATCCACACTATGTGAGCCATGCCGTGTTTGTCAACTGCTATGTTGGCTAAGTAGGATGTAACATTGTCGTTTTCTGAGATCAGCATCTCGTTTATGATTTTTATGGCTTCTGGATCGGCGGAGCTACCGTTTCTATCCGCCAGATATGGGTCAATCTTCATGTAGAAGATTTCATGCTCTCCAGTTGCGTTTTCTTGGAACCTGGAGTCGTGCCAAGCTATGCTTATCTTATCTTCAGGGTCTATATCAACGAAGGGTCTTGCATGCTTCCATGTTTCGCTGCTGTTAGTTAGCTGGGTGTTATTTATCAAAACGTTTCCAGTGCTTCCTTCTATCATTGTGTACCATATGTCTCTCCAGCTGAGGCTGTAACCAGTCCAATTTTCTGTGACAAAGAATACGTGGGCATTGTTTTGAGAGTCCACCACAATCTCAGGTTCACTCCAGTCCACATCTGTCCAGAAACTACTGGTTACATTGGTTTCTGACACAACTATTCCACCGTCACTATCCATCACGAGGTAGTGCAATTCACCATCTGGAACTAGGCTCCAGCGATCATTCATCATGTCGAACCAGACAACATGAAGGTTGTCTGCCGAGTCAATTGCAATGTTGGCTGCCCTAGATTTGTTTCCGTCGTTAGTGCTGATGATTGTTTCTGGTATGAGGGTTATTTCTGTGTAGTCAGCTGAGCTACCGTTTAAGTCGGCCAAATACGGGTTTATCTTCAAATAGAGAACTTCTTGAGCGTCTAGCGGTGTATAGTTTGTGTAATCTGGCCAAGTTTCGTAAATGTATTCAGAATGGAAAACTATGTGAACATTGTTGTCGGAATCAACACCTATTGACGCTCTGCGTGCATGCTTTGAAGTTGCGTTGGGGCTGGGATCAAGGCAAGTTTCGTTGATTAGCACATTACCGTAACTGTCTACCATCATATAGTATAGGTTGGCCGTGCTGTTTCCAATCCACACAATGTGGAGATTACCATTGTTGTCCAGTGCTATGGATGGAGCTTCCTCTTGGTTCCCCGTCGAGATTTGAGTCAGTTCTTTAACGATCTGTGGACCCGTGTAAAACGCGTCCGAGGACCATTTGATAGCGTTAGCCCAAAGCGTGAAGAAATCTCCAACGACATTCGCAGTGGTGTTAAGATCAGCATAGTTTGGATAGATACTTATTTGAACCACGCGCTGACCGTTGTCCAGTATGCGATACCCGGCGAGGGGACAATCTTCTCCCAGGTAATTCGGACTCGTCCAGTTGGCAACTACAACAGTGTCTGCTTTAGCGTGCACTCCACCATGAAACCGATGACACCACAGGCTCTGTACGCCAGAAGTTATTGGATGTGTTATCAAAGATGCTACGTCAAGCGTATCATTGGAATACTCGCAACCCATCGTATCGCTTGTGAAGGGATCAATTGTCTCTAAGGGACCCCAGCCGTAAGGTGTGAAACCAGCGATAGTGCTATTAATATCGCTTCTGTCCTGCTCATAGAATGTTCCTAAGACGAGGTTTCCTCCAGCCATCACATAATCATAGACAGCCGAGCCTACGCTGGGAGCGTTGGCAAATATTCCGTCTTCGAACAGTAAGACAACATCGAAAGCACTCAAATTTGAGTAGGTGGGAGTCGCTGCGCTAACGTCCATCCAAGCGAAGTCGACGTCTGGAATTTTCAGTGTGAAATCCAAGGCGCATGTGTCAGCGTAACTATTGCTGAGTATTAAACACTCTGCTACGATGGGTTCTGGTGTAAAACCTGCTGCCCATTCAACCGAGTTCAGAAGCAACCTTACTGCATCCACGTCCGTATACAACCCTTCATTGTCATAAGTTTGGAAGTCTGCAAAATAGATGGGCCCCAAATACACTGCTTTACCTAAATCATAAGACCACGACACAACTACAGGCATAGGTGTAGGCGTGGTAGAGTTGGTAGTTCCCGTAGATATAGTAACACCGCGCACAGTTGCACCAGAATCTGCCACATGAGATATAGGAAATTCGACATAATCATAGATTGGAAACGGATCTACCCCTTGGGTTATTGGACTGTTTTCCCCAGAAATCATTGTAATATCTCCGGAAGTTTCATAATCATATGGTGGAGAAACCGGCAAAATTTGATCGAGTTCATCGTCAACGTTGATGTGATCAATGGTCCATCCAGTTGCGACTACTCCGCCTCCGCTTTGCACCCACTCCTTCAAAGCTGACCGAAAGACCGAGAAATCATTATCACCATAATATCCGCTGTCGCCAATTACGACTACATCATAATTGTTAAGCTCTTCTACCGTATCAATGCTCGATCCATTCACGACTGTCGTTTCAAATCCGCGAGATTCAAACAGCTCTTCCATAGAGTAAACTGGATCGTTGCCAATATTGTCTCGCGCGCGGCTATCGTTAGTGCATTCGATCGCTACTCTTAATGGATCATCCGAGGCTTTTCCAAACCCCGCTGTCTGTTCCAGCTGAATCGATGACGCATAAGATTTTGGTGAAGAACCATGCCCTAAATATCCAGCCACTGACAAAGAAATCAATAGAATAATCAGAACCGAGAACGCCTTCATTTTTGAAAAACTCTTCAACGTAAATTCACTCCGCCTTTCAAATACTTCTCAAGAAGTATATAAAAATTAAGAGCGCGCTTCCAGCAATTCTCCGCTTTTTGACCTATTGAAGGAGGGCGAATGGCATCAATACTCTCACTCTGAAATTTTGAGTAAATAAAGAATTACGATAGGGCTACCAAACTGAAACGCACGCACCAAGAATTACCTTTGTCTGTCGAAGTATATACTTTTGCCCTTTGCCGATACTGGAATTCCGATTATCACAGAGGAGTCTGGAAGTAACTTTAGCCTTCTTGCCGCGGTTCCAATTCGATACATTATCCTGTTGTCAACGTTGAGACAACTCGCCGTTTTGACCGCTGACCCTATAGCAATTCCAACATCTAAGGCTTTAAAAATACAATTTGGTCCCACGAAGTCTTGACCTACTTTTTTCGTTGCAGCGTCAAATTCATCGCATGTAGGATAGCTGCACGCTCCACAGTTTAATCCAAACTTCTTAGTTCCCCGAACGCCAATAAGCACAACCGCTTCCGAATCCCTTGTGTTTTTAGCGTCGCGTTTAAATCCTTCAATTTCTCTCTCTTCAGCTATCTTTTCCATTTCTTCTGCCAACATATCTTTTTCTTCTCCAAAAACAATCGCTGTTAAAACGTCATCTACACCGCCAGATTTCGGAGCTGTTCTAGCTGAAACCAACATCAGTCTTGCCACTTGCAAGATTGCCTCGCTCTCACTTTCTTCGCTGTTAATTACAGGCACAATTCTTCACCTTCCCTATTCGTTCAAGTGCGTCGGTTAAAAACTTTTTCAAGCCTTTGGCTTGTATTCCTCATAGTTCTATATCAACAAAGCGCGTGCATCGCTATGCTATTTTCGATATGCAACGTATACGTCTGCTTCTATCATTTTCCCGTCTGTGCTGAAGAAATGATGGACAAAATATATGTTGCTATTATTATCTAGTTTATCTAGTGTAGGTTCACCTGTAAACAAGCATTTTTTGCAAAGAAGGTAGTAACTTTTGGTTATTAACATTAAGAGCTTTCAACAGACGATTAATGAAAAGTAGAAAAAAGGGTTTGATTGAAATGGTGAATTTTGATGTTGTTTGCTAAGTTGCTTGCGGTTCTGGCTCTTTCCATTCTTCTACTAGCAGTTTGTTGTCTTTGAGTTTGAAGCTTATCTTGACGAATATGGAGTCTGCGCCTTTGAATGGAAACATGCTGTCTTCTGCTAAGTCCTTCGGCAGGTAAATCAGGTACTTTCCGTCCTTTCTCCTGAACAAACGGCCTCTTCCTTCGTTAACCATTCTTTAACACCGTTATTCAATTCATGTCCGATTTTTGAACATATTCCTAATGTATTATTAAAAGCTATCTCAAGAGAAAAATTCAAGAGCCAAACTTTTGGAACTCAGAAGAGCATAACAGCTGATTCAACCAGGAACAGGCATTTTTGATCAATTAAGCTGGGACCAAAAAGACCTTCTGTTGGGCAAGAAATCCCAAGCGTCAAGGTTTCAACGTTCATTTTGTTTCTTTAGAAAAAGGTTTTGGCTGATGTTAGTAACACGTGCTGTTCTTTGAATCCTTGTAACGAACAAAGGTAATTGAAGTTTTACAAAGATCGGGTTTGAATATTTCAACGCGTGCATAGGACGATGGCAAGTGCGCTTGTCGAGGCCGACTGATGCAAAATGCACGCTGGCGAGAATTCAAAAGAGTGAACCCCTTGAATTCAAAGGAAAAGAAAGCTTAGGTTGAATTCTGATAGCGAATTCATAATTTATTTAGCTGTTGTTCACCATGTCTTGACCAAGGAACTAATATGATTTGCGATGAGTGCGCACTCAATTCATGTACGCTTTGAGGAGGTATCTATTTTGAGGATCGGTTTTTTCGTATGGGAGTATCCGCCCGCTCTTGTTGGTGGCTTAGGCACCTATGCAGAATACATAACACGCGAATTCGTTTCGATGGGTAATGACGTAACGGTTTTTACGCTTAACCCGGGAAACCTAAAGACTAGAGAAATTATAAAGGGCGTCGAGGTTCACAGACCTTTGATTGCGGACGCAAGCAATGTTTTTCCAATGTTTGTCATTGATGACCTGAAAAAATGGGGCACTAACATTCGCATGTTCAACGACATATTCATCTACAACATATTGAGCGGCACGAAATTCATAAACAGCATGTTGAAAAAGGAAGCCTGCAATTACGACGTTGTCTGCGTGCATGATTGGCTAAGCAGCATATCTGGCATTATGGTTAAGAACGAGACAAAAACTCCTGTAGTTTTTCATGTTCACAGCACTGAGTGGGGCAGAGCTGGGGGACCAGGTTCAGAAGTTGTCTCCCATCTTGAATGGGCAACCTCCCAAAAGGTAGACAAGATAGTAACAGTAAGTCATGCAATGCAAGAGGATTTGATGAGGCACGGATGGTCAAGATCAAAAATAAGTGTTGTGTGGAACGGCGTGGATCCCGAGCAGTACAATCCTCAAAACTGCAAGGCTGAAGATGTAGAAGCAATACGTGACAGGTACGGGATAAAACCTGATGAAAAAATGATTCTATTTCTCGGAAGACTCACATGGGTTAAAGGCGTCACAAACTTAATTCAATCACTGCCTATGGTGCTGGAGGACTATCCAAAGACCAAGCTGGTGATTCTAGGGAAAGGCGAACAACAAAATGACATAATTGAAACAGCCAACAGACTCAAAATAAGTGATAGGGTCGCTTGCAAATTTGAATTCGTCCCCGAAAAAGAACGGATTCTGCACTACGCAGCAGCAGACGTTTGCATCTTCCCATCAATCTACGAACCATTCGGAATAGTAAGCCTAGAAGCAATGTCAATGGCAAAGCCAATAATTGTCGGGGCACAAGGTGTGGTCGGCTTCAGAGAACAAGTCATTCCATGGGGACCCGACCAGACAGGCGTTCACATAAATGGTGGAAGTCCCGCTGACATTGCGTGGGGAATCAAAGAAACTTTGTATGATCCTGATAGAGCTGCAAAATGGGGACAAAATGGCCGAAAAAGAGTCATCCAATACTTTACCTGGAAGGAAACTGCAAAGCAAACGTTGCGAATATACGAGACACTTCAATATACAAATGACCGAGGGGAATACCAAATTATCGATCTTGAGGAAAAATTGGCTAAGACGTAAAAGAGACCAACCAGATTTTTTTGACCAACTGCTCGCTTGACAAGAACTATCTGTGATAAAATTCCTTTCAGCTTGAGGAAGGACTAAATTGTTAAATGTAGATCCGTTTCTCTCTGTTTTCGGTGTGTGCTACTAAATAGCCAAAGTTTTCACGGTTCACGGACACGCCATTATGACTTGTAATAAGGTTTGATCCAATTCGCACATACGAAGACGGCTGCTTCAACATCCATACGGTAAGGATAATTTCAAAGGAAAGTTTAAATAAAGTATGGCTCATCTTCGTAGTTAGTTTCGGAATAGAACGGATGGCATCAAATGTCACAGGAATTTCGTCACATACTCAGAATTATGGGTACCGACGTAGAGGGTACTCTGAAAGCATCTTATGGTTTAATCAAAATTAAGGGAATAAGCCTGAGCCTTTCAAACGCCATATTAAAGAAAGCTGGAATAAATCCAGACCTAAGGGCAGGCTTTTTGACAGAAACGGAAATCGAAAAGATAGAAGAGATAATTAAGGACCCAACAAAGCATGGATTGCCAAGCTGGCTTCTGAACAGAAGAAAAGATCTGGACACAGGAAAAGACACGCACTTAATAAGTGCAGACCTTGTTTTAAGAACGAAAATGGACATAGACGAAGCTAAAGAGATAAGGTCCTGGCGCGGATACCGTCATGCATATGGATTAAAAGTGCGTGGACAAAGAACAAAGACAACAGGAAGAGCAGGAAAAGCCCTCGGGGTCAAAAAGAAAACAGTCGCAGGACCGGGAGGAGTTCCCTCAAGAGGTAGGTAACCATGGGAGACCCAAAAAAACAGAGAAAAAAGTATGAAGCCCCACGGTTCCCATGGCGAAAAGATATCCTCCAAGAAGAACTCAAACTCATAGGCCAATACGGTCTACGAAACAAACATGAACTGTGGCGCCAAGAAACAACGCTATCAAAGTTTAGAGGAATAGCTCGCAGTCTCATAGGTAGAACGCCGGAAGAACGCGAAAAAATGGAGAACGAACTTTTGACACGGCTGAAAAAACTCGGGGTGCTTTCCGAAACAGCAGTTTTGGACAACGTTTTGGACTTAGCTATAGAGGACATTCTTGAACGAAGACTTCAAACAATCGTGTTCCGTAAAGGCTTAGTAAAAACAATTCACCAAGCCCGCCAACTGATAACCCACGGACACATAAGCATAGGAAAACAGAGAGTTACGGTGCCAAGCTACCTAGTATCAAGAGAGGAAGAAAAACAAGTAACATACGCTCCTCAAAGCACCCTTGCCAATCCGAATCATCCTCTGCGCCAAATAATAACAGTCGTGGCCACTACAGACGCAAAACTTAGAAGCAACGAAGAACAGGAAGGGAAAGAACCATGAGCAGTAGCAAAAGAACCGAAAAATGGGCCGTCGTCCACATCTTCAGCTCCTATAACAACACGCTAGTTCACATAACAGACATTTCAGGCGCAGAAACAATAGCCCGGACATCCGGCGGCATGTTCGTAAAAGCAGACAGAATGGAATCCTCACCCTACGCGGCCATGCGTGCAGCCACAGCAGCCGCAGAAATGGCCAGAGACAAGGGAATAACAGCCGTGCACATCAAGGTCCGAGCTCCAGGTGGATCAGGTCCGAGAACTCCAGGCCCTGGTGCTCAAGCAGCCATAAGAGCCCTAGCAAGATCGGGCTTCCGCATAGAACGCATCGAAGAAGTTACACCCATTCCCCACGACGGCACAAGAAGACCAGGCGGCAGAAGAGGAAGAAGAGTATAGCAGATTGGCTTGTTCGTCTAGTAATAGAAAAATTGAAATAATGCACCAATATTCTATTGAACCGCACAGCCAATAACCCTAGTCTATTATGGAGCGTCCAAATAAGTGGAAATAGAAGTACTTGAAAAAAACGATGCGAGCATGCGCTTAATCGTTCGAGAAGCGGACGTTCCGCTCATGAACGCCTTAAGAAGAATAGTGATTTCTGAAGTTCCAAGCATGGTTACAGAAGAAGTTGTAATAATTGAAAACTCTTCCATAATGCAAGATGAAATGATAGCCCACAGGCTTGGGCTCATTCCTCTCAAAACTGATCTGGATAGTTATAACTTACCCGAAGAATGCCCATGTAAAAGCGAGTTTGGCTGTAACCTTTGCAGAGTTACGCTCACCTTAGATGCGGAAGCAAAAGAAGGAACACGAACGGTTTATTCGGGAGAGTTAATCTCTGAAAACCCGGATGTTGTGCCGGTGAGCGATAGAATCCCCTTGATAAAACTGGCTAAAGGGCAGAAAGTAAAACTTGAAGCTTACGCAAGACTTGGAAGAGGGAAAGACCACGCAAAATGGCAGCCAGTTTCCATGTGCACATACAAGTATTTCCCCAAGATAGAAGTTGATAGCAAAAATTGTGACGGTTGCGGAAAATGTGTGGAGATATGTTCCAGAAAAGTCTTGACAGTTAAAGAAAACAAAATAGACGTTCGAGATTTGATGACATGCAACCTTTGCCAAGATTGCGTGGAGGCTTGTCCAAAGAATCCTCCAGTCATAAAAGTCGACTGGGAAAAGAACGCTTTTATCTTTAACCTAGAATCTACGGGTGCGCTTCCTCCAGAACGGGTACTACAAGAAGCCACTAAAATATTGGACAAACGACTGAAAGAATTTGAAGATCAAATAAAGGTGGAAAAGAGTGCGTAAGACCAAATCAACAAACCCAGAACTTATCGGACTCATCAGTTTCTTGAAAAAGCAAAGCAGAGAGAAAGGGGCTAACATCTGGTTAGACGTTGCTGAATACTTGGCTAAACCGAGCAGAAAACGCATAGCCGTAAACCTAAGCCGGTTAAACAGATACACCCAGAAAAATGAAATGATAGTCGTTCCGGGCAAGGTTCTGGGGGCAGGCACAATAAAGCATCCGATAACGGTGGCTGCCTTCGATTTCTCCGAAACAGCGAAAAACAAACTGAAGGCAGCAAAAGCAAAACACCTATCTATTCCAGAGCTTGCCAAAAAAAATCCAGATGGCACCAACATAAAAATAATAAGGTGAGAAAATGCAAGCGTTGAAAAAACCAGTCGCCATAGTAAATGCCGATGGCCTTATTCTGGGCAGAATGAATAGCATAGTTGCCAAAAGACTGCTAAACGGAGAAGAAATAATCATCGTGAATGCAGAGAAAGCAGTGCTTTCGGGAAAAAAGAAAAGCAAAGTGGCTGAAGCCAAAGAGTTCCTCAACGTAGGATACCCAAGGATAGGACCATTTCACCGTAGAAGACCAGACAGAATAGTTAGAAGAACCGTGCGAGGTATGCTTCCGTACAAACAGCCAAAAGGGAAGAATGCATACAAACGGTTAAAAGTATTTATGGGCGTGCCCGACGAACTTAAAGACCAAAAAATGGAGACTTTGGAAGAGGCTAAAGCCAAAAAGTTGAAGTGCCCATACTTTACCATTGGCGAACTTGCAAAAGAAATAGGATGGAACCTTGGTGAATAACTATGCCGGCTAAAAAAGTTTTAGTTGTTAGCGGAAAAAGAAAAACAGCTACAGCACGCACCGTTGTTAGACCTGGAATTGGAAGGATACGGGTCAACAGAACCCCAATAGAAATTTTTGAACCCGAAATCGCGCGTGAAAAAATCATGGAACCCCTCTTACAAGCTGGTGAAGATGTTTGGAAACAAGTGGACATGGACATTAAATCTTCAGGGGGAGGCTACATGGGACAAGCAGAAGCGGTGAGAATGGCCATCGCAAATGCCTTGCTGAAATGGACCAAAAGCGCCCATTTACGCACGGTTTTTGTCGAATACGACAGAACCATGATTGTTGGAGACGCTAGGAAAAAAGAGCCCAAAAAATTTGGAGGCCCAGGTGCACGAGCCAGGAATCAAAAAAGTTACAGATAAGGAGACTGATGTGAATGATTATACCAGTGAGATGTTTTACTTGTGGCAAACTAATTGGGGACCGATGGGAAGAATTCGCTAGGAGAATTAGAACAGGAGAAAACGCAAGTGATGTCTTGGACAGTCTAGGAATCAAAAGATACTGTTGCAGACGAATGTTACTTTCACACGTGGAAATTATCGATGAGGTACTACGCTTCTACGAAGAAGCAGAAAAACGAAAAGAAGCGAGAAACTATTATTGAAAGGAGAAAAAAATGTCAGCTATTATCGAAGACATAATTGCGAGAAAAGTCTTCAATAATCGAGGAGAAGAAACAATAGAAGTTGACGTCATCACAACAAATGGTTTCGGAAGAGCCGCTGCCCCCGCTGGAAAAAGCCGCGGAAAGGCCGAAGTGGTTTATTACCCTCAAGGCGGAGTGGATCAAGCACTTAAAAGAATTGATGATCTCATAGCGCCAGAACTAGTTGGCTTAAACGCTGACTTTCAAGAGGAAATTGATGGAACACTGCATGACATTGACGGCTCAACCAATTTCAAATTGATAGGAGGAAACACTGCCTTTGCCATTTCACTGGCAAATGCTGAGGCAGCAGCAAACTCTCACGGTTTTCTCCTTTTCCAGTTTCTAGGGGGAAGCACGGCCAATGTACTTCCTTGTCCGCTCGGAAACGCTATAAGCGGCGGACAGCACACTCGCGGCAAAACCCCCGATATTCAAGAGTTTTTGGCTCTTCCTCACGGAGCTGAATCCTTCTTGGAGGCGGCTACCGCCAACGCTCAAATTCACAAAAAAATAGCTGTCGCCCTAAGAAAGAAGGACAAACTCTTTAGCGGCGGAAAAAGCGACGAAGGAGCCTGGATCGCGAATATTGGAAATTTGAACGCCCTCGAAATCCTGGCTACAGCGTGTGAAGAAGTTGGTAACGAGATGGATTTTGAATGCAGCATGGGCATCGACGTTGCAGCCTCTTCTTTATGGAACGAGAAGGGAAAAGTCTACGTCTACGACAGGGAAGGAAAAAAACGAGATGCAGGCGAGCAACTGGAATTTATCCTTGAACTTATCAAGAAATATAATCTTGTTTATGTCGAAGATCCTTTCCGCGAAGAAGACTACGAAAGTTTCGCAGAAATCACCAAAAAAGTCAAAGAGTGCTTGATTTGTGGCGATGACCTGTTCACAACAAACAATGAAAGGCTAAACCAAGGATTAAAGCTCAGCGCAGCCAACGCAATTATAATAAAAGTGAACCAAATTGGCACGCTCACAGACGCTTTGGAAACAATCGAAAACGCAAAAAGAAACGCGTATACGCTGGTAATGGCACATCGTTCAGGCGACACGTGCGATTGGCACATAGCGCACTTGGCAGTTGCCCTTAAATGTCCAATAATAAAAACGGGAATTGTGGAAGGAACACGGATCGCAAAGATAAACGAGTTGATAAGAATTGAGCATTTCTTAGGAGATAGAGCTAAAATGGCCGAGTTGAAATTCTTCTAAGGAGGAAGAAAATTGTCAGAAGACGAACTAAAAGAAGACAAAGATGAAATTAACCTCGAAAAAGACCAGGAAACAACAGTGGTGACGGGAGAAGAGCTTCTGTTACCGCAAGATACGCTCCTGTCTGCCGGAATACACATTGGAACAAGAATGAAGACAAAGGACATGGAACAATTCATATACAGAGTCAGACCCGACGGCTTATTCGTATTGGACGTCAAGAAAACGGATGACCGGATAAGGGTAGCGGCCAAGTTTCTTGCACGGTTCGAACCCGCAAAAATTGCTGTAGCAGCCGCCAGACTTTATGCGCAAGAGCCAATTAGGCAATTCTGCGAGATGACAGGAGCAAGCCCAATCATCGGTCGCTTCATCCCTGGGCTTTTATCGAACCCGCTATACCCAAACCGCATTGAGCCAGAAGTAATAGTAGTATCGGATCCCAGAGCAGATTCTCAGGCAGTCAAAGAAGCCTCAAGCGTAGGCATACCAGTAGTGGCCCTATGTAGCACAGACAACGAGTTTGCGGGAATAGACCTGGTCATTCCAACAAACAACAAGGGCAGACGTGCCTTGGCTGTGATCTATTGGCTTCTGGCAAGACAGGTCTTACGAGAAAGAGGCGAGCTACCGCCAGACAAGGATTTGCCAGCGACAATTGAAGATTTTGAAGCCAAAATTTCAAAGGAAGAGGAGGAAACTTAAAGAAATGGTGAAGGTTCGGCGTCCAACTCAAGCTGGAGCCTTCTACGAAGGAGACGCCGAATCGTTGAAGACCCAGATCGCGAATTGTTTTCTCCATGAGTTTGGCCCGAGAAAAACTCCCAAAGTTGTTAAGAATGGACCAAGAGCAGTAGTTGGGCTAGTCTGTCCTCATGCAGGCTACATGTTTTCAGGTCCCGTGGCAGCCCACGCTTATTACAAGCTGGCTCTAGATGGTAAACCTGATGTTGTAGTTATTTTTGGACCAAATCATACGGGCTACGGAAGCGCCTTAGCAGTCATGAATGAGGGGTTCTGGCGTACACCACTGGGTGATGTTGAAGTTGATGCTGAAACAGCCAACCAGATAGTGCGCGAAGCACGCATAGTGGATGTCGATGAGTCCGCTCATCGGTTTGAACACTCAATTGAAGTTCAGCTTCCCTTTCTGCAATATCTTTATGGCTCAGAATTCAAGTTTGTTCCAATCTGCTTCTTAATGCAGGATTTACCCTCGGCTAGAGAAGTCGGACAGGCCGTAGCTAAAGTTGCAGCCGACAAAAACGCTGTTATAATAGCTTCTTCGGACATGACGCATTATGAACCGCAAACGAATGCCTCTAAGAAGGACAAGTTAGCCCTCGAAGCCGTGGAAGCTATGGATGAAACGCGATTTTTCTCAACAATCGAAGGGCACAAAATTAGCGCGTGCGGATACGGTCCCATAGTTGGATTGATCACTGCCGCTAAGAGTTTAGGGGCTAAAGAAGCAAAACTATTATGCTACAAGACTAGTGGAGATATTATTGGCGACTACTCAAGCGTCGTTGGGTATGGCGCCGTGTGCTTCACAAAATAGTGGTGTATGATGGGTGTTACTGCTTCAGCTCCTGCCAAAGTGATACTTTTTGGAGAACACTTCGTAGTCTATGGAGAACCAGCCATAGTTTTGGCCATAGATAAGAGAGCGTATGCAAAAGCAGAAAAACGTGAAGACAAAAAATTGTGCCTACGCTCAGCAAACCTCAAGTTGGCAGTAGGCATCGAAAATGGAAATTTCAAAATTGAAGAAGGCGATGTAAAAGAAGTGAAGATGAAGTTTGAACCTGTCAAGGCGGCTGTTGAAAAAGTTTTGGAATTATACGGCGAGAACGTAGGTTTGGACGTTGAGATTAAATCAACTGTACCAGTGGCTGCAGGTTTAGGTTTCACGGCAGCCGTGGTAGCCGCAGTCACGGCAGCAACTGGCGCTCTTTTGAATGTAAGAATGCCCAAGGAGGAAGTTTTTCGCATAACCTACGAAGTAGAGAAAACAGTACACGGCACTCCTTCAGGAATACACCCGGCAATTTCAATTTTCGGGGGCACGCTTCTGTTTCAAATGGATACGGGATTCAAACCCTTGGAAGTTAAAACAGACATTCCGCTTGTTATCGGAGACACTGGCGTGGAAAGATCCACGCGTGTTCAAGTTGAGAAAGTCAGGGAAGTCACAGAAAGATATCCCCATATTATGGAACCCTTGAAACGGGCAGCCCGAGAGATCGTTTTGAAGGCCGTTGAAGCCTTTAAAGAAAACAGCTTGGAAACACTGGGCGAACTGATGAATATCAATCATGGGCTGCTCTACAGCATAGGAGTCTCAGATGAATCTCTTGAATGGCTCATAAATACGGCGCAAAAAGCTGGAGCCCTAGGCGCGAAATTAACTGGTGCTGGTGGGGGCGGATGCATGATAGCCCTAGCAAAAACTGAAAGGCTCGAAAATGTTTTTAATTCCATTCAAAGGGCAGGTGGAAGACCTTTTATAGCTAGGAAAACGGATGAGGGCGTCAGAATAGAGCCAACGTAAATTTAATGGGGAAAAAGTGTGGTGGAACTAGCGTCTTGGCAAAACTTATACCCCCTCTATATATAGCTTGAATTGTGGCGTGAACCCCAAACGCGAACTAGCGAAGTCGTTTGCTATTTGTGTAAGCGGGAGTAAAGGTACACGCTTGCTAAGGCTAGGGTTCCGTAGACTGTGAAGTCGACGATGAATTGCTGCCAAAGGAAGAAGTAGCTCCACCTAAGAGGAGGTTTAGGGAGCCAAGTGCTTCTGACTGCCTCTAACCAAGCGAGCGGAAACCCAAAATAGACGATTTCGGCGTCCACAGCAAACGGTTTTACCGCATTTAATCCAGAAAGCAGAGTTAAGAACAATCCGCCAAAAACAGATGCGACAAGGAAGATTGTAGACCACTTCCACCTTTGCAATACCGTTCCCAATTAATAATGTAGGAGGCGCTTCCTTATTATCCTACTTTTTAGAACAAGAAACAAACGCTGGAAGCCATTTTCTATTTCAGCTGCTTAGCCTTGCGCCTGCACGGCAAACAGAAACCATGAGGGTAAGTTACTTAATTATTCAAAGTGTTCAAAAGTGACCTATTAAAAGAATATTTTTATCTAATTTGCTTAATAGTTAATGTTTCAGGGCGCTTTGCAATGGGAAAAGGTTCCGGCTTCGGAAAAGTGATCTTGTTCGGTGAACACTTCGTTGTCCATGGAGTGCCGGGAATTGTTTCTGCGATTAATTCAACAGCTGACGCAGAAGTGAGAAAAATTGGAGAAAGAATCACTATAAAGGATGAGCGAGAAGGCGCAAAAGGTTACGCTGAGGAAAAGAAAGCCCAACAGATAGAGTCGATAGAAAGAATGCTAAAAGCAATGGAAATCGCTCCAGAAACAGCTAACTTGAGCATATGGCTGGGCGGTAACCTTCCGGGTTTCAGCGGGCTTGGCGCTTCCGCTGCAAGCAGCGTGGCGATTGCACGCGCTATAGCGGAAGAATTTGGACTGAAACTGCCAGATGAGAAGATTAATGCAGTCGCTTATGAAGCTGAGAAAGCCTATGCTGGAACTCCCTCAGGCATCGACAATACGGCTGCAACTTACGGAGGATTGCTCTGGTTCAAAAAGAACATGAGCGGAGGACCAGACACCATCGAGAAGATAAGCCTAAAGAAGCCTGTTGAAATTATCATAGGCAGTACTGGAATCGTGGCAAACACTAAAGCAATGGTTGAAGGGGTTGCGGAAAGAAAAAAGAAAAACCCGCAAAAATATGATCCATTGTTCAAGCAAGCAGAAACGTTGGCGTTAGCGGGAAGAAAAGCCCTGAAAGGGTTTAACCTGAAAAAAGTGGGCGAGTTGATGAATGAGAATCACCGTTTACTGCAGAAAATCGATGTTTCGTGTAAAGAACTAGATTATCTGGTGGACTTGGCAAGAGAAAAAGGAGGTTTTGGAGCAAAACTAACTGGCGGTGGAGGAGGAGGCTGCATGACTGCGTTAACCCCAACAAAAGAACTACAAGAAGAGGTTGCAAAAGCCATAGAAAAAAAAGGTTTTGAAGTGTTGAGAACAAAAATTGGAGTTGTAAAGATATAAAGAGAATATTAAACTATTAGAAATGAGGATGAAGGTAATTGGGTTTTAGAAGTTTCTTGGAACAGCTTGACAAGGGCGGAGAATTGACACGAATAAGAAAAGAAGTGTCAACTGAGTATGAGATAGCGGGGATTATAGATGCTCTCGGCGAAAAACCCGTATTTTTTGAAAAAGTTAAAGAATCCAGCATCCCCGTTGTAGCTGGCCTTGTATCTTCTAAGGAATTGATTGCCAGAGCTTTAAACATAAAAAAAGAACAATTACTGCACAGGTTATCCAGCGCTATAGAAAATCCTTTACCTCCGGCTGTTGTGGAGAAGGGCGAATGCCAGGAAATAGTTGAGAAGGATGTTGATTTAACAAAGCTCCCGATAATGAGGTATACGGAAAAAGACGGCGGAAAATACATTGCATCCGCCATAGCTATAATAAAAGACCCTGAATTGGGCAGAAACACATGTTTCCACAGGTTAATGTTGCTGGATAAGAACAAGTTTGTGGCCAGAATCGTTGAAGAGAGAGGAACGGACACCGCTCTCAAAAAGTCTGGTGGAGAACTCGACATAGCAATGTGCATAGGCAACTCAACCGCTGTTCTCCTTGCCGCTGCCACATCCTTGCCAAAGGGCGTTGACGAATTAGGAATGGCTAATGCACTAGAGGAAACAGCATTAGTGAAGTGTAAAACTATCGATATGGAAGTTCCAAAAGACTGCGAAATCGTATTAGAAGGAAGAATAACAAAAGAACAAGTGTCAGAAGGGCCATTCTTGGACACAACAGGAACCCTTGATAGGGTAAGACAGCAACCAGTCATAGAAATCAAATGCATAACCCGCAGAGAAAAACCAATTTACCAAACATTACTTCCAGGAAGAAACGAACACAGATTCTTAATGGGAATGCCTAGAGAACCAACAATCTTCAATGAAGTAAACAAAGTCTGTGAATGCAAGGATGTTTACATAACTCCCGGCGGTTGCAGCTGGCTCCATGCGGTTGTGCAAATAAAAAAACGTAATCCCGATGATGGAAAGAAAGCGATTAAGGCAGCCTTTGAAGGGCACTCGTCATTGAAACATTGTGCTATTGTTGACGAGGACATAAACATATATGATCCAAACGATGTTGAATGGGCTATCTCAACGAGGTTCCAAGCAGATAAAAACGCGCTTATTTTGCCAAATCAAAGAGGATCTTCTCTTGATCCATCTGGAGATTTAACTGAAGGAAAAAAAGCGACAACATGCAAGATGGGAATAGATGCAACGATTCCTTTTGAAAAAACAGACAAAGGCTTCAAAAAAGAAAAATACAAAAAAGTTGACCTAAACAAATTCCTGTGATTCTTATGCACCTTACAGAAAAAGAAGAAAGAATGCTGAATGGAGAAGAAGGTTACGCCGTAAGAAAATCCATGGAAATACTCGTTGCCCTCGGCGACATCTACGGCGCTGAACGACTCATAAAAGTAGGCTCTGTTCAAGTGGCAGGAGTATCATACCACAACCTAGGAGACGCGGGACTAGAATTTCTAAACGAACTCGCAAAGGACGGAAAAGTTAAAGTGCTTACAACCTTGAACCCAGCGGGAATGGATTTGGAGAATTGGAAGAAACTCGGCATCGACGAAGAGTTCGCGAAAAAACAAAACTTGGTAATAGACGCCTTCAGGAAAATGGGCATAATCATCTCTTGCACATGCACACCATACTTAATAGGCAACTTGCCAGTATACGGAGAGCATGTTGCTTGGTCAGAATCCTCAGCAGTTACTTTCGCAAATTCTGTTATCGGAGCAAAGACAAATAGAGAAGGTGGACCATCAGCTCTCGCAGCGGCTTTCGTTGGCAAAACGCCATGCTATGGGCTTCATCTAGACGAGAACAGAGTACCAGATATCCATGTGCAAGTAACTGCGAGTTTGGAAAAACTTTCAGATTGGGGCGCTCTTGGTTACAGCGTTGGCAAAAAAGCCGAAAACAAAATACCATACATAACCGGCATAAAAGATGTTGATTTAGACGAGTTGAAATCTTTTTGTGCCTCGGTGGTGACCTATGGTTCAAAACCACTTTTTTACATGAAAGGCATAACGCCTGGGGCCGAAAACCACCCTCCCCCAAAAGACAAGGTCACAATCACAGATGAGGACATAAAAGAAGCATACGAAAAGATTAACGATGAAGTTACTGACATTGACTTAGTGTGCATAGGCTGTCCCCACTGCTCAATCAAAGAAATCGCTGAAATAGCGGAACTATTAAAAAATAAAAAAATCTCTCCGAACACAGAGTTCTGGGTTGCATGTTCAAGGTTTGTGAAACAAATTGCTGACCAACGAGGCTACACTGAAATAATCGAGAGAGCTGGAGGAAAATTTGCTTGTGATACTTGTATGGCAGTAGCGCCATTGAAAGGAAGATTTAGGTCCGTTGCAACAACCTCTGCAAAAGGATGTTATTATTCGAGACATAATAATATGATGACAAAAATGGGAAGTTTAGAAGAATGCATAGAAGCGGCGGTGAGAGGAAAATGGAGCTGAGAGGAAGGATTATTTCAAAGGGAAGGGGAGAAGGAGAAGCCTTAACAACTTCACAACCAATTTCATTTTATGGCGGAGTGGATCCAAACACCGGCGAGATAATTGAAAAAGGACACGAATTGCAGGGTAAGAGTGTGAAAGGCAAAATACTTGTTTTTCCAAACGGTAAAGGGTCAACGGTTGGATCCTACACCCTTTATAGAATGAAAAAGAATGGCATGGCCCCTTCTGGAATTATTAATAAAGAGTGTGAGACCGTCGTCGCTGTTGGCGCGATAATATCAGAAATACCTTGCGTTGACAAGATTGATGTCTCGAAGATAAAAACAGGAGATTTGATCCGGATAGAGAATGGTGTTGTCACCATGATGCAAAACTAGCAGGCGCTGAGGGAGGCTGTTGCATAATAGCTTCGGCAAAAAAGAAAAGCAAAAAATGGTTTCAATTCCATTCAAAGGGCAGGTGGAAGACCTTTTATAGCTAGGAAAACGGATGAGGGCGTCAGAATTGAACCAACGTAAACCTGTAATCTTGAAAGTCGGCGGCTCGGTAATCACTGACAAGAACAATGAACTCACACCCCAGACACAAGTCATGAACCGCTTGGCAGAGGAAATCCAAAAGGCCAACGTTAAAAACTTGGTAATAGTGCACGGCGGCGGAAGTTTTGGACATCCAACAGCTCAAAAATACGCCATCAAAGATGGATTAAAAGACGACAAGCAAATCATAGGCTTCGCTGAGACTCACCACGTAATGACTGTGCTTAATGGCTTGTTCATGGACGCATTAGTATGGCACAACATTCCAGCAGTAAGCATCACACCATCATCATGCATGACCACGGAAATGGGCAGAATCAAGTTCTTTGACGAGGCGATATTGAGAATACTGTTAAGAATGGGGTTCTTGCCAGTTCTTTACGGAGACACAATTTTGGACGAAAAGTTAGGGTTCACAATACTGTCAGGCGACCAAATTGTCTCGCATATCGCCAGAAAATTTAACGCAGAAAGAATCATAATGGGCGTCGATGTTGACGGCCTATATGATGCAGATCCGAAAGTTGCAGAGAACGCAAAAATGTATAGCCATTTAACACTGCAAGAACTGAAAAAACTTCAAGACAAATTAGGCGAGCCTACGGCGTGTGATGTTACAGGTGGTATGTTGGGCAAAATTACCGAACTTGTTCCAGCTATAGAACATGGAATCCCGGTAGCAATTGTTAACGGCGCTAAACAAGATTATATTTACAAAGCCCTCAGCGGAGAAAAAGTTGAAGGCACGATAATAGAGAAGGAATGAAAATTGGCAGAGGAAACAAAAAAGCGTAAAGGAGACCATATTAGAATCTGTTTAAACCAAAAAGCCCAAGCCCGAGTAGTCACAACTGGATTTGAAGACATTAACTTTGTTCACAAGGCTTTGCCAGAAATTGACAAACAAAAAATTGATTTATCCACAACCGTTTTTGACCACAAGTTTTCCGCTCCTCTAATTGTGGGCGCCATAACCGGCGGCACGACAGAGGCGACAAAAATCAACGCAACCATAGCTGAAGCCATAGAAGAATTAGGGTTAGGAATGGGAGTTGGAAGCCAAAGGGCAGCAATAGAAAACAAAAAACTTGAAAAAACCTTTGCAATAGCTAGGAAAAAAGCGCCAACAGCCTTCATAATCGCTAACATAGGCGGAGTGCAGCTTGTCCACGGATATGGCCTAAAAGAAGTAAAAAAAGCCATAAAAATGATTGACGCAGACGCCGTGGCAATACATTTGAACCCACTGCAAGAAGCTGTTCAACCGGAAGGCCAAACAAACTTCAAGGGAATTCTTGAAAAAATAGGCGAAATTGCAGAAGAACTGGACAAACCGGTTATCGCAAAGGAAACTGGCGCTGGCATAGCCGCGGAAGAGGCTAAAAAACTCGCAGCCGCGGGCGTGAAAGGAATAGACATGGGCGGAGCAGGCGGAACGAGCTTTGCGGCTGTTGAATACTATCGTGCAAAAGGACCACACAATAATTTTCAACGTCTTTTGGGTGATGTTTTCTGGGACTGGGGCATTCCAACAGCGGCAAGCGTTGCCGAAATCGCCCAAACAGTTAACATTCCAATCATTGCATCGGGCGGAATACGCGACGGCACAGACATTGCCAAAGCATTGGCTCTGAACGCAAGTCTAACCAGTCTTTCTCAGCCAGCACTGCAATCAGCAGTTAAAGGTGTAAAGGAAATCGAAAACATGCTTTCGCTTTTGATAGAAGAGTTAAGGAACATCATGTTTCTCGTGGGAGCAGAAAAAGTAGAACACTTGGCAAAAGCTCCGATTGTTGTGACGGGCAAAACGGCTGAATGGCTGAAAACTCGAGGATTCAATGTTGAAAATTACGCCAGAAGAGGAGAGCGCTAAGATTTGGACATTGAGAAACTTCTTGAGGAAAATGCACCATTAATAGATAAGGTAATTGAGAAATATATTCCAAGGATTTTCTCAAAAAACGCAGTTCTTTTTAGAATTAGCCCGCCAAAATACGCTTACAATTTAGAACCGATGAACAAAGCGATTGCCGAGCCAGTATGGGAAATTCTTGACAGGGGCGGAAAAAGATGGCGTCCGTCATTGTTTCTGCTAATTTGCGAGGCTTTAAGCAAAAATCCGAAAGACTTCATTGACTTCGCCATAATTCCAGAGGTAATCCATAATGGCACATTAATAATAGATGACATAGAAGACGCTTCAGAATACAGAAGAGGAAAACCGTGCACTTACAAAATCTACGGTCTAGACATAGCCATAAACACCGGAAACGCCATGTACTACTTACCGCTCTTGCCAATGATAGAGAACAGGGAAAAGGTTTCTCCAGAAAAACTCCGCGAAATTTATGAAATTTACGTGGAGGAAATGATTAACCTGAGCCTTGGGCAAGCCATGGACATCGCATGGCATAGAGGCATAGCAAACGCAGACAACCTCGGAGAAAATGATTATTTGCAGATGTGCGCTTACAAAACTGGAACGTTGGCAAGGATGGCTGCCAAACTTGCTGCTGTCCTCGCAGATGCGAACGAAGAAATAGTTGAAAAACTTGGACACTTCGCTGAAACCATGGGAGTAGCCTTTCAGATGCAAGACGACGTTCTGGACTTGGCAGGGAAAGAATTTGCAGAAAAGAAGGGCGGTCGCGGACAAGACATAACAGAAGGAAAAAGAACGCTAATAGTAATTCACACGTTGAGAGTGGCAAATTCAAAAGACAAGGGAAGACTTGTCAAAATTCTTAACATGCACACTTCAGACCAAACGCTCCGAGATGAAGCTATTGCAATAATGCAAAAATACGATTCTATAGAATACGTGAAGCGCTTCGCAAGAAAAATTGTTGAAGAAAGCTGGAAAGAGGCTGACAAACTCCTGCCTGCAACAGGCGCAAAGGAAAAATTAAAAGCCTTTGCGGAGTTCTTGATTCAAAGGAACATCTAAACTCACAGAGTGTAAAACCCATTGACGCTTGAAGAGGACGCAGAACTTGGAGAATCTATTCGAAAAATTACTTTGATAAATGCGGTCCAGCACGATGGCAGAGCCCAAGCAGGCCCAGTTATTGGAAAAATTTTGGGCGAAAAAGCGGAGCTAAGAACAAGGGTCAAAGAATTATCCGTTCTGGTTAATGATGTGGTTAAGGAAGTTAACAATCTTACTTTGGACGAGCAGAAGCGAATAGTTGAAAAGAAATGGCCCGAAAGCCTCAGAAAGGAGAAAATTGAAGAGGAAAAACATCTTCCGCCTTTGCCAAACGCAGATAAATATGCTAAGGTTGTTACGCGTTTTTCACCGAATCCAGACTGCGTCTTGCACCTTGGCTCAGCACGGGCCATAATATTATGTCATGAGTACGCTCGTATGTACAGCGGAATATTCATTTTGCGATTCGAGGACACAGATCCAAAGATGAAAAGGCCTGTTTTGGAATTTTACGATCGTATCCGAGAAGATTTAACGTGGCTTGGATGCAAGGTTGATGAAGAGCACATTCAAAGCGATAGGATTCCAATTTATTATGAGTATGCTGAAAAGCTTTTGAAGGATGGCAACGCCTACGTTTGCACTTGCAGTCCTGAACAATTTCGAAAAAGAATACTAGCCAGAAAACCATGCGACTGCCGTGATTTGCCCTCCGAAGAGCATTTGAGAAGATGGCAACACATGCTTGAAGGAGGCTACAAGGAAGGCGAAGCCGTAGTCCGCGTTAAAACTGACATAAGCCATCCGAACCCAGCTGTTAGAGACTGGCCAGCACTTCGAGTCATAGACACTGAAAAATATCCGCACCCGAGGGTTGGAAGCAAATATCGCGTTTGGCCTTTGTATAATCTGGCATGTGGTATAGACGACCATCTTCTGGGGATAACCCACATAATTCGAGGCAAAGAACACCTAACCAATATGGTTCGGCAGGAGTACATGTACAAACATTTGGGCTGGAAATATCCTGAAGCCATACACTATGGACGACTGAAAATTACGGGAGCTTTTCTAAGCAAGTCAAAAATTGTTCAGGGAATAAGGGAAGGCATCTACAAAGACTGGGATGACCCTCGCTTGGCAACGTTTGCGGCTTTGAGGAGACGGGGAATAACGCCAGAAGCCATCAAGAAAATGATAATAGATGTGGGACCCAAAACTTCAGATGTTGTTTTAAGTTGGGAAAACCTGTATGCTTACAACCGCAAGATCCTAGACCCAACTAGCGACAGATACTTTTTCGTGCACAATCCAGTAGAGTTAACTGTCAAACAAATTCCAAAGGTTCTAAAGGCGAAACTTCCTCTGCATCCGGACCACCCTAAACGGGGATTTAGAGAATACACTATAACACCGAAGGGCGAAGACAAAACAGCAACTTTCTGGATCGCAAAAAAAGATGTGGACGCTGCGGGAACTGGAAGGATAATTCGCCTCATGGAACTATTCAACATAAAGCTCGAAAACACAAAAGTCTATTCTGCAGAAGCATCTTTCGTCAGCGAACCCTATGAAGAGGCGAGAAAGATGAAGGCGCAACTAATTCATTGGATCCCCGTCGGAGAGGATGCACCCTGCCAAGTGATCATGCCCGATGCAACAACAAACGAAGGGATCGCCGAGAGCGCCTGCAAACAGTTAAAACCAAACACCATAATACAGTTTGAACGATTTGGCTTCGTAAGAATAGATGCGAACGACACGAGATTGACAGCCTACTACGGCCACAAGTAAAAAATGAGGAAAAGCTATGCGTAAACAAGATAAAGCAATAATATGGCCAACCTACTTCGACGCAACAAAAACAAGAACGCAGGGAAGGCGCGTCCCAAAAAATCTGGCTGTGCCTTCTCCAAAAGTTTTAGAGATAAAAGAAGCCGCAGAAAAGCTAGGTTTGGAATGTGAACTTGTCGCGGAAACTGGCTATCCGAAAACGCCTTGGCTTAAAACTGGAATGGTTCTTGTAAATAAAAAAGAGTCGAAAGAACAGATAATTGGAAAGATTGCAAAACAACTGCTAAGGATTCGTAGTGTGGCTCCAACAAAATAGAAGTGAGATTAGCTTTTTTCTTCTTTGCCAATTAGAACGGCGTTTATTATTCCATCTTTGCCTGGGCGAGAAGTAACACGTGCCAAACCCAAAGAGGTTTCTATTTCTGCGCCTTTTGTTATTACGCCTCTCCGATCATAGTCGACGGTAGCAGGATTTCTGACCACACGCAGAATCTCGGTTTTTTCGGTTTTTCCACTTTTCGGGTTAGTTACGGATGCGTATTTATCCGCTAGTATCTTGACTTTAATTTTTCCGCCCTGTCCTCTAACGGTTTTCCGTTTGGTTTCGCCGAGCGTGGTTTCCGCGGGAAATGAGCCTTTCTCAAATTTCCTTTTCACTCTGTAAGCTCTTTTTCTGCCGCCTGAAAGCTTTTTTTTATGCAAGTCGCCGTGCCAAACTGACATTTTCCATTTCCCTTTTGGTAACTAAACTTGAGTGTTCACTATCACCATTATTTTGCATATAAACGTATCCATTCTAAGGTTTACTTTCCTCTTTTATAGCATCTCCAAAGATTCGTCTTAATTCTCTCTTCATAGTAGAAATGTCGGGGGCTAATCCGAAATAGTCTGCAAAATAGTCGGTTGTTCTGAGAACCGTCGAACGACCGTTTTTCTCAGCGGTAACCAAATTCATCTCCTTCAGCAGTTTTATGTGGCCGTAGGCGTGGTGGCCTCGCACGTCCACAACTCTTTTTTGGGATACTGGTTGTCTAAAGGCTACGTAGGAGAGAGTTTTTAGGGGACCTGCAGAAAGAAGTGGCCTCGTAACAAGTTTTCTAACGTGCGGTGTAAAATCAGCCTTTAACTGCAAAACGAATCTTTCATCCTTTAGCTCTAGAATTTCAAGAGCGGTATTTCTTTCTGCGTATTCTTTCATAAGAATTTTCGCGAATTTTCTAGCCCTGTTTTTCGAACGAGTATTCAGAACTGAACATAACTCGTTTACGTTTAACGGGCGGCCAGCAACATACAAAGCAGCTTCCAACAAAGCTAAGCAATGCTGCATTTTTTCCAAATTTTGCCTCTGCTGAAGCCCAGCGTTCGAACTACGTGTTTCCTTTATTGCCTTCTCCAACGTTCAAGTCTCCCACGGTTACGTATACTTCCTCTGTTTCTTCGTTTTGCCATAGGCTTACTCTACCATCTTGCGCTAAGAACAATAGGAGGATGAATGTGCGGATGGCTTCCAATCGAGCTGTTCCCTTTATCAAAGTTGAAAACTCTATTATTCCCGCGCCCTTGACCTTTTCAGAAAGAAAAGCGTACAGGTTTTCCATCTGCACCTCAATTTCCATCAGGTACATGTCCAGTTGAGAAAAAATCTCTGAAGGCGTTGGAAGAATAGGTTCATCAACAACCTTTTCAGCACGGATTAACTTTTCACCCTTTAATACGTCGTCAAGAACTTCAAGCAGATGCTTTATTGTTGTAGATGTCAATTCGTACCTGAGAGGCAGAAATAGAGGTGGCGGAATGAAATCCTTCGGAGCCTTTGGTGGTGGAGGCGGCTCTTCAAGGGCCAGCAGAAGCTTCGATTTCATCAAGTATATGAGGGCTGAAGAACCAAGGGCAACACCCGAAGCCCTAAAATCAACCTTGCCACTTTTTTCCATTTCGTTAAGAAAAGACGAAAGTAAATATGCAATGTTAACGTTCCAAGGAGTCAACTTCTCAAGTTTACTAAATTCGAAAAGAATGTTCAATGGAGGACGCAGATAAAAGGGTCTTCTAACAGTGGTGGCCACTAACTTGCCGCCTCCAAGAACCTAGCGGAGATAACGTTGGACACGCCGTTGCGCTCGTAAACTCCGTAGACTTTCTCTGCTTTATTCACCATTTCAGGTTTTAAAGTGATGACTATGAACTGGGTTTTTTCTGACTCTTCCAAGAGGAGGTCTGCAAGTTTTGAAACATGAAACGCGTCTAAATGAGCATCTATCTCGTCAAGAATGTAGAAAGATGTGGGGGTAAACTCCTTTAAGGCGAATATGAAGGCAACAGCTGCAACTGAACGCTCACCGCCGCTTGCTCCACCAACCACGATTGAGGGCTTGTTAGGAAACTGTACAAGCATGTCTATGCCACCCGAGAAAGGCTCATCAGGATTTTCAAGCTTTAAAGTTGCATTTCCGCCTCCAGTAAGTGTAGAGAAGTATTTTTGCAAGTTTAGGTTGATTTTTTCAAAGGCTTCTGTGAAAACTTTTCGTTTTTTGCGTTCGATTTCATCCATAAACTGTACTATCGCTTGTTTTTCTCTTTCAAGCTCATTCAGTCTCAATGAGAGTTCCTTGTATCGTGAAATCTGTTCTGCGTAGTGGGAGAGGGCAAGCTGGTTCACTGCGCCTATTCTTTCAAATTCAAAATGCATCATTCTGATTGATGTTTCCGCTTCTTCTACCTGCTTTTGCGTTACTTCCAGCGGTTGTTCGTAGCCGAATCGTCTGAGCTGGCTCTGGTGTTGCTGAAGCTGTAAGAGAGATGTTTGAACGTTTATCTGGAGCTGATTTAGCAGACGATCAACTTGTTCGTATTCTGTGTCAAGTTTGCGAAGTTCCGTATCAATGTCATCTATCTGCGCGGTGAACTTTTTGGCTTCTTCTCTCGCAGAAAAAACCGTCTTAGAAAGTTCAACACGGCTTTTTTCCAGTTCCGACAGTTCCTGCTTCAACGATTCTCGCTCTTGAAGGGCCTCCGCCACTTCCTTCTCAACTTTTCTCAGCTGCTGTTCAACTTTCGAAAGCTGAATTTTTGCGTTTTGATAGCCCACTCTCAAAACGTTGTCGAACTGTGATTGAAGGGTCGAGATTTCTGTTTGAACTGTGCCAAGTTTTTGCCTTAGAGTTATTATCTCCTCTGCGAGTCTCTCTCTTTTAACTTCCAATTCCTGAATGTGGCTTGGATCAGTTTTTCGCCTCAGAGCGGCTACTTCAGCTTGAAGCTTTCGAAGTTCTTTTTGAATGGAACTTCTTTCGGACCTGTGCAGCCACATTTTGGCCTTTTCGTCATCTATTTCCTTTTCAAGCTTTGCACTATAACGTTCCACACGTTTAATGTTAACTCTGGTACGTTTAGTGCTTCTTTTGACTCTGACTATTTCCCTGTCAAGGGTAACTATAGCCTCTGACAAACGAGCGATCTCAATTTTGGTTCTACTTATTTCATCTTCAAAAATTGTTATGTCACTGTCTCTTCGTGAAAGATGCTGCTGGAGAGCCTTTACGGCCTCGTCGAGGCTTTTTATGGCATTTTCACTCGGGATAATCGTGGAAAAGTCTACGGGAGCACGGTAATAGCCGCCCTCGAAAGCACCTCCGGCTTCATAGAGGTCGCCGTTGACGGTGACTGCCCGGTAGCCATCACTTGAAAGGGCAAAGGCAGTTTTGTCATCTGAAGCTATTAATGTGTCGCCGAAAACGTAGTGAACTGCAGTCTCGTGATGTTTTTGATATTTTATGAAGGCTGAAGCGGCGCCGCTGACGCCTTCTTTTTCGGGTACTTTTAGAGGCTTGGGGTTTGAAGCTCCTTTCAAGGGGATTATCTTTATTCTTCCAAGCTTCATTTTTCGCAAAGTTTCTGTGCATGTGAAGGCGGAGTCGATGTCTTTTACAACGATGGCCTCAAGCCATCCTGCAGCCGCAGCCTCTATTGCTTTTCGGTAGGTTCTATCAATCTTGATTAGGTTGCGCAATCTACCGTAGACGCCCGAAATTGCCCCTATGTCCCCCAGTTCTTCTATGCTTCTGAGGGCTTTTTCTTCTGCGGCCACTGTTTCCGCAAGTTCTTTTTGAGTGACAAATTCTATGACTGCTTCCCTTGCGGACTCGGCTATTTTTCCAGCTTCAGATATTTCTCTTTCCACTGCTTCCCTTTGGGCGATTCTTCGCTCTAGAGTCCGTTCGAGGTTCTTAAGCTGTGTTTTCTGTTCTTTCTGGACTTTTTCAAGTTCAACCAATGACTTTTCAATTTCAGAAAGCGTTGCCACAAATCTTTCTTTTCGTTCGTTCAAGTCTTTGAGTCTTCTTGACCGAATTTGGATGGCTGTCTTGCTCTTTGCGTATTCAGACCGTAAGAAGGCAAGTCTTTTGTAATTGTTGTCAAGTTTCAGTTCGAATTCGCGTATTCTTTTGCTGTTTTCTCCTAGATTTTCCCAAAGTTGAGCCGTCTCGTGTGCAAGAGCGTCATGTTCCGTCTCTTTTGAAGTTATCTCGTTCAGAATTCGTTCATGTTCAGTTCTTAGTTTTCTGATTTTAACTCGGTTTTCGTGAATTTCGTTTCGAATGGACTGGTACTGTTGCGAATTGTTCTCTCTGACCCGCTTTAAGCCTTCAAGGCTTGCTTGTCCAGAACTTATTTTGCTGTTCAATTCCGTGAGTTTTGATTTCAATTCACCGATTTTTATCTGGACCCTTAATACTTGCGAGCCGCCTTCCTCAACAATTTCTGAACTGAGCTTTCGCCATTCGCCCTCTATTTCTCTTCTTTTTGAACGTCGTCCTTCGCGTAGCTCCCTTAACTTCTCAACCTTGCTCCTAACCTTATCGGCTTGAGAGGAAGTTTCCTCCACCTTTTTCTGCAACTGCATAATGTCATTGGAAATTTTGACTGCTTCAAATTTTTTGATTTCATTTTGTATGAAGCTGGACCTTAGAAGTTCGTTGCGTTCTCTTTCTAGGTCATCCAGTCTTTTTTGCACTTCGTCTATTCTGCCCATGGCTGTGCGGATTGAAATGTCTGCTGCCCTCAGTTTGTCTTCGGCTTGTGCTTTTTCCGCGTCGTACTGTGCTATGCCAACCAAATCTTCAACGATTTTTCTGCGTTCCATCGGGGAAATATCGGTTAACCGCGTTATCGTACCCTGCGGTATTATGTTTTGACTAGTGCTGCTTATTGCCGCCATGGAAAGAACTTCTAGAATGTGCGTTCGTGAAATTCTTCTGCCATTTAACCTGTACACACTTTGGCCATTTCTGTAAACTTCCCGCGAAACTGTCACCGTAGTCGTATCAACAGGCATTATGCTATCCGAATTGTCAAACTGGATTATCGCCTTTGCTCTCTTTGCCCTTTCTAATCCAGCTTTCTCAGATCCGTGAAAAATTAGTTTAGCAGCGTTTTCAGCGCGAAGTCTCCTCGTGCTCAATTCGCCGAGGGCAAACAAGACTGCGTCTAAAATATTTGTTTTTCCGCTTCCATTCGGACCAGTTATGGCTGTGAAACCTTTATCTAGGACTACCTTAACAGTCTGCGGTCCGAAAGATTTGAAGCCTTTAACCTCGATTTTCTTGATGTAGGGCATTCAGTCTGCGCCCTCGCTTTTTGGGAAGCGTTCAACCTTCTTATTTAGACAACTCATACATATCGTATAAAAATTTATTCGCGTCATAAAGCTTTAACAGTTACGTATTTCTTTACGACGGCGTCACCGTTTTCAAGCATTTGGTGTTGTTCACTGCCTTATGAAACACTGTTTTCCTCGTCTATTTTGCCATTTGAGACTGGTTCCTTCTCATGTTTCTTCCTATCTAATAACCTCTGAGCAATTTTACCCTTTGCAAACAGAAGATATAACAAGGCTAACGCGCCGTAGGCTGCGGAGTAGTAAAGCAGCGTCCACGTAGTTGAAAATATCATGAGTAGTGCCACCGCGTAGAAGGGTGTAAGCAAGATTACCCATAAGAGTGACGAGAGACTGTCCACCGTAGTCAACACGTATGCAAAAGGCGACATGAATATGACAAAGGCGATTAGCCACACTGTGCCCCTCTTGTAAATGGATTTTGACATCTGAAATATGAAATAGTAGACTAAAACAATAGCGATGAGGTTCAGGATCACCGCGATCCAATAGAAAAACTCATTCATTTGGTTTCGCAACCATTTTCTTAACAAAATGTTTTATATCTTCATCTTTTCCATGAACAAGCAAGAACCCGTCCTTTTGAATGTTGTAGGAAAGATTTGACTCTTCAGCCAGCTTTTTTAATTTTTCAATCGGCAATTCAGGCAGAGGCTTGACGCGAATCCATTTCTGCCCGCGGGGTATACCTGAAATAAATCTTGTCTCCTCTTCTTCCTCATCAAAAATCTGACTGCTGGCTTTGCCCAGTCGTTTAAGCCACTCATCCACGTATTCCACTCCAAATTTTTTCTGAGCTTCGGAGACAACGTAGGACTCCACATTTTCTAGATACTCATCAATCTTCTGCATCGTTTCTCCCCGACTCGGGTCAGCGTTTAGAATTTTGATCATAGTCCTTGCAGACTTCAGATCGGTCATGACCTCGGCGGGAACGGATAGTCCTTTTTTTCGCAAGTCAGCAATCATTTCTTCCAGAACTTTCCAAACAGCCAAGTAGCCCATGACGGCGACCCCATATATTATAGATTGGCAGCAATCTATAAAGAGTTATTATGTAGTCGAGTTATGCGCCAACATTCATATGCATTTTAATGCGCTTGTGGTTAAACAGAGTTGACATTTTTCAACGTCAATCGAGGGATCAAAAGTTCTATGCATCTCGCATAATAGCCCTTTAGTTCGTATTGTTTTGCAGATTTCGCAAAACATTGGAATGAACTCTTTGTGGGATAAACTGCCTTTAGCCAGCGAAGCAGACAGCTTTTCTATTAGCTTCGTAATGTCGGGATCGTTTTCTAGGTTAATTGCTTTTCCACGTATTTTTCTTTGGTAGAGGCTTATGGCTGGTTGGCTTACTCCGAGGAGTTTTGCAGCGTCTGCTTGCTTCAGATTGTGCTTATCTACGAGTTCTTTTGCTAGCATCGCCCTAACTGGGGGCAGCAGGCATTTTACTGCGACTTCACAGGGAAGTATCATCATGTGTGCCTCATTTATTTAATAGAGAAAGCCATAAATATATTTTATTACAATTGTAATATTGAAATGAGGGAAAAAGAATGAATTGGCGAAACGTACCCCAAATCTCTGAAGATGTACATTCGGTTGGCGTTAGAGACTGGAACCGCAGACTTTTTGACGCTTTGATTCCCCTTCCAAAAGGAACAACCTACAACTCATACCTAATAATCGGCGAAAACAAAAAAGCATTAATCGACACGGTAAACCCTGGTTTTGAAAAAGAAGTGGAAGAAAAAATCAGCAAGATAACGGATCCCAGCGAAATTGATTACGTTGTAATGAACCACGCTGAACCTGACCACGCAGGATCCATTCCCTACATAATGTCAATCAACAGCAAGGCTAAACTTGTAACCTCAATAAAAGGCGCAAAGATGGCTCAGACATTTTACAAAGTTCCCCAAGAGCGAATAATCGCGGTTAAGGACCAGGAGACAATTAGTCTCGGTGGTAAAACTCTACACTTTATTGAGGCCCCAATGCTCCACTGGCCCGAAACCATGTTCACCTACCTTAGAGAGAACAAAATTTTGTTCCCATGCGACTTTTTCGGTTCCCACGTAGCGAATGGAGTGTATGACGATGAAATCGAAGACTTGATGGTGGATGCCCAGAGATATTTTGGCGAGATAATGATGCCTTTCAGACCTATGGCTCAGAAAGCGCTGGAAAAGATAAAAGGCTTGGAAATAGAAATCATAGCCCCAAGCCACGGACCAATCTATAGAAATCCAGAGCGCATATTGAACGTATACAAAAAGTGGTCGAACGGTGAAACTAAACAGAAGACTACGATCGTCTACGTGACTATGTGGAACAGCACAGAAAAGATGATACAGCCAATGGTTGAAACCTTAGCTGCTGAAGGCGTTGAAGTCGCTTTGCACAATCTAACGGTCGCAGATTTAGGCGACGTGGCAAAGGACTTAGTAGATTCGAAAGCGATCGTGTTGGGCGCTCCGACGGTGCTGACTGGAATGCATCCGCTGGCTGTCTACGCTGCTTATCTCGTAAAAGCGCTGCGTCCACCTGTGAAATTCGGCGTTGTCCTAAGTTCTTATGGTTGGGGAGGAGGCGCCCTAAGACATGCTCAAGAAATATTAGGTCCGTCAAAAATCGAAGTTGTTGGAGCCATGGAAGTGAATGGCCCACCAGCAGAAAAAGATATTATGCAAATCGTAGAAATTAGCAAAAACCTGGCTCAGAAAATTAAGGAAGCGGAGTAAATCAAATGACTGAGGATAAGAAAGCGCTGTTAAAAGAAGTGATCAGGCAATTACACGCAGGAGTGCCGCCTGACAAAGTCAAAGAAAGGTTTAGACAGATCTTGGAAGGGGTAAGTTCACTGGAGATTGCCAAGATTGAAGAAGAACTGGTAAAGGAAGGAATGCCGCGAGAAGAAATTCGACGATTATGTGACATGCACATAGCTGTTTTCAGAGAGCAACTTGAAAAACAGAAATTAAAGCTTCCTCTTGGGCAACCCATCAGCATTCTCATGGAAGAACACAAGTTTATGCTGCAAATGGCAGAAAAATTGAACATGGCCGTGAGGAAAGTTCTGCAGGTCAGTGAAATCAGTTACGTTGGCGACGAAATTCACAACATTCAGCATATAGCAGAAGACTTCGCAGACGCGGAAAAACATTACTTGCGAGAAGAAAACGTGCTTTTTCCAATCCTAGAGAAACATGGGATCACAGAACCGCCTGCAATAATGTGGGTAGAGCATAACCAAATAAGAGAGAAAAAGCAGAATCTCCGCAAACTAATCGAGGATCTAAACGCTACAAGTTTTCAAGATTTCAAAAAACAACTTGCAGAAACAGCCGAATCTATAAACAGTCTTCTCACAGGTCACTTTTACAAAGAGAACAACATACTTTTCCCTGCTGCACTGCGTGTCGTTACGGACGAGGAATGGCCCGAAATCAGAAAAGAATTTGATGAAATCGGATATTGCTGCTTCACACCACAACAATTAATAGCGCAAAAACCCCTGACAGAGGAAGGAGCTAGGGCAACCATGTCTGAGGGAATATTAGAATTCGAAACAGGAACCCTAACGACAGAGCAACTTGAGGCTATTCTAGACACACTTCCAATTGACATATCATTCGTCGATGAAAATGACACTGTAAAATACTTCAACAAGGCAGAAAAGAGAATTTTTGTACGGACAAAGGCTGTGATTGGAAGAAAAGTGCAGATGTGCCATCCACAGAAAAGCGTTCATGTAGTCAACAATATTCTGGATTCTTTCAGAGCTGGCAAGAAAGACTTTGGTGAATTCTGGATCAACTTGAACAATCGCCTTGTTCACATCAGATATTTTGCGGTAAGAGACAGAAACAAAAAATATCTAGGGACAATTGAAGTAACCCAAGACATAACTGATATCAAGAAAATCGAGGGCGAAAAAAGGCTCTTGGACTGGAAAACCTGATCTGTCTTTTCTCTTTTTTCCAAGAATTTTCTGACCGCAGCAAATATTTCTTCTAATAATGAGTTCATGTTTTTATAAAAAAAGGGTAAATGGAATTTTTGAGGCTACTCTTTTCCATATGATAGTCAAATAGTCAAAACTTATAAGTGCAGGGCGCTTTGGAGTTTGAAGTATTAGTATATAAAGAGGACAGATATGGCGCATTATAGGTTTATCTTAGCAAATAAAATTCTTATGCGGGATATGCTAGGTTTAGAGAAGGGCGACAGTGTCCTCATAACGGCAACCCCCACTACGCCGAGCGACATAATTGAGTCAACGATGAGTCATGCAGAGGGCATGGAGCTTAATTGCCAAATTCTAATCACTAGGGATTCTGTCGACCCCCATGAAAAACTTCGCGATGCGGTAACTAATTTTGCGAAAGAATTTGACGGAATATACTGCATGGGCGACTCTGCATTCGACGCGAAGAAAGTGATAGAGGCCAGAAGCAAGATCATCTACGTGGGTGAAGGAATAGGAATTGACGAAAGCCTCGTGAGAACCATCGCTGACGTTGATGTATTTAAATTGAGAGATGAAGCTTGGAAGATAGTTGAGCCTTTTGATGAGGGAGCCACCCTTAGGATAACATCGAAAGAAGGGTCCGACTTCACTCTGGACATTAGTGGCGCTCTAGGTTATCCTACCCATGGCTTTGCCAACGACCCCGCCGGGGTTCCTTGGGACTTTGAACCGCCAGCAACGCCCGGTATAGATGCCCAACCAGTATTAAAGGACAAGGCACATGGCAAAATCGTGTTTGATGGATACATTTCTGAGATCGGCGTTCTCAGGGAACCTGTCATTTGCACATTTGAAAGAGGTCAAATAGTCAAAGTTGATGGTGGAATCCAAGCAAAACAGTTCTGGCAGAGAATAGAAGATTGGCCAGAGAAGTATCACGCCGAGATTGAGATAGGCACCAACCCAAATGCAATGCTCATAACCCCTAATGGGCGAGTACTGCAAGAATGGGAAAGGGTCCGTGGATGTGTGCACATCGGCATGGGAGACTGGATGCCATATCCTGTGTATCGTGATGGAAAACTCGTCAACCCTGGATGGAAACCGGCAAGGCATCACTGCGACGGTATGATGTGGGCGCCAACTGTGACAATAGATGATAAAGTCATAGTGAGAGACGGAATAATACAAAAACCGTATGCCCTCTTATAATCAGGAAGAACGAACGTTCAAAATCGATTCGAGAAATGGAAAATCATACTTTTTCAACTGCCAAATTGCGCCCAAGTGTATAAGATACAAGACATGAACCTTTTTCTAGAAAATACCAAAAAATAAATAGTGAATGAAACAAGAAACGTCTGAGGTGCTTACAGGGTTGTCGCCTAAAAAATCGAGGGCGAAATTGGAAAAAAACAGAATAAGAATATTTTCACCCCAATCTATAGACATCCCAAGACCATCTGGAACCGCTGAACTCCCAAAAGAAACGTCATACGTTACAAAAGGAATTGACGTAGAGATCGTTCAAAGGAGGGCACCAGACATGCCCGTGCGAATGGTTGAAGGTTCTTATGAAACGGACCTTGCAGGCGTAGTCAATGCTCGAATGGCGGTTGAGGCTGAAAAAGAAGGATTCGATGCGATTGTCATAGATTGCTACAATGAGCCAGGTGCAACCGCAACCAAAGAAGTTTGTAATATACCAGTTGTAACTTCTCCGGGTGCGTCGATGGCTGTGGCTTCCTTACTTGGAAACAAGTTTTCAATTATAATTGCTTTAGCAGGAGCCAAAGGTAAGCAAGCTGGCGGAGTTGGAAGAACGACACTCATGGATATTGTCAAACACTACGGGTTCGAATCCAAACTTGCTTCAATTCGGGCGATCGATCTGGCTCCACCGGCGTTCAATCCTGAACTCATATCTCGTCAAGATTTTGATGCCCTTAAGAAGGAAATGTTGGCCCAAGCAAAAGCAGCCATTGATGAGGACGGCGCAGAAGTCATAATATCCTACGCTGGAACTAAAGTAAACGAATATCTTAAGAAGAAACTTGCAGATGTCCCTATCGTGGATTCTCATGGCTGCACTGACATAATGGCAGAAGTACTCGTTAGACTAGGCTTGTCCCATAGCAAAAAAGCCTTCCCCAGGCCAAGAGAGATCTTCAAGTATTACTTGCGAAGTAGATGATGCGCTAAATATGGCGTATGTGCAATCTTTCTCCGTTTTTGAATCGAACTGCAGTTTTTTATCTTTTCCAAGACAATTGGCGCTAAGATGGCATTTAAAGACAAATTTTAAATTGCCAGCAATAACATATAATTGTGCTTTAATGGAGGGAGAGAAAACTTGAAAAGTTTTGGAAAGAAGGCCCTAACCAAGATTCAAGCAGTAATCATTGCTGTTATAGTAATTGCTGCAGGTGTCATAGGTTGGGTTGCACTTAATCCGCCAGCGCCACCCGAACCAAAAGTAGGCACATTCGCTTTCGTAGGAAGCGATGTTTGGGTTTACTGGGACCCAAGCGAGACGTTTTCAAACGAGATCAGCGTGCTAAATAGCGTATATGAAGGACTAACACGTTGGGATTCCGTCTCAAAAACTGTGCAACCCTTTTTGGCGACAAGCTGGGACGTGTCTGAAGATGCCATGCACTGGACGTTCCAACTCAGACAAAACGTGACGTTCCATTGTGGTCATAACTTTAACGCTACAGCAGTAAAATATTCGGTGGAAAGAACTATTGACATGGGCAAAGGTGCATCATACATTTGGTCATGTGTGGATAACGTTGAAGTTATAGACGAATATACCGTTCGCTTTAATTTGAATATGCCAGCACCCTTAGATCTAATTGCTTGCGCTGGTTATTGTTCCCATTCTTTCTGTCCAACATGCACAGAAGAGCACGGAACCGCTTGGTTTTACGAAGGCCACGATCTCGGAACCGGCCCTTATTACGTCGAGGAATACGACAAATCGCAAGAACTGGTTATTCTGAAAAAATTCGATGATTACTGGCGTGGATGGACAGGCAAAGAATTCGACACAGTGTTGATGTACTGCATTCCATCAGCTTCAACCGCCAAAATGAAACTTGACGCTGGAGATATTTTGATAATCGATCACTTGCCTTTTGAAATGATAGCAGATCTGAAAAACAATCCGCAAATCGTGGTAGAAGAAAATCCATCTTGGCAGAACATGTTCGGTCTGTTAAATACTCAACCGCCTTCGCCTCTAAGCAATAAATTGGTCAGGCAAGCCCTTTCGTACGCTGTACCATACGATGTTTGTGTCAATGATATAAGAAGTGGATACGCAACGCAATCTTACGGGGTCATACCACCTGGAATACTCGGTCACTCAAAAGATCTACCTCAATACAAATACAACCTTACAAAAGCAGAGGAACTTTTAGACCAAGCTGGCTATCCGAACGGAGAAGGATTAGAGTCACTTGTCTTGACATACAATGCAGGCGATGAAGATGAAAGACGGTTTGCAGAAATATTCAAGGCTGAACTAGCCAAAATCGGTGTAACACTGGAAATCCAATCTCTGGAATGGACGGCTCAAATGGCCAAGGCTGCAGGTCCACCGGAGCAACGCCAAGACATTTTCCTGTTCTATTGGTGGCCAGATTACCCAGATCCTTACAGTTGGCTGCGATCAATGTTTCACTCTGTACCAGAAGACCAAATAGTGTTTGAATGTGCATACTATAACAATTCAGAATACGATCAACTTATTGATGAAGCGTACGAAATCACTGGAGTAAACAAAACAAAAGCTCAGCAACTGTACGAACAAGCACAAACAATTCTAATAGACGATGCCGTAGCTCTGTTCATTTACGACTGGACCTATGTCCGCGCCAGGAGAGTGGAACTCAAGGGATACGTGGATAATCCAGCCTATCCGAATGCATACATGCTATATGACATGTACGTTGAGAAAACATAGAAATCAGTCTGAACAAAAGTGAGAGATGTTGGGAGTAAGGCAGTTCATAATAAAGCGCCTGCTACTCATAATCCCCCTATTTTTTGTTGTTTCAACCATAACCTTCGTAGTAGTACGCGTCATCCCTGCTAATCCGCTGCTTGCATGGGTCGGGCCTAAGGCCACAGCGGAACAAATCGCAAGGGCGCGTGTTGAACTAGGCTTAGACAAATCCTTGTATGAGCAGTATATACGATACATATCCGGTATCTTCCGCGGAGATCTTGGAGTCTCATTCAGTTCACATAACCCTGTTACCTCTGACCTCGCCGTGTTTATACCTGCATCGTTGGAGCTGATAACATTAGCCATGATTATAGGAGTTGTAATAGGCTTTCCTCTGGGGATCATTTCTGCCAAAAAGAAAGACAAAATTGAAGATCATTCGAGCAGACTTGTAGCTATTGCCGGAGTATCTCTACCAACTTTCTTCATCGGCATGCTACTACAGCTTCTCTTCTTCAGATACATCGGGATACTTCCAGTTGCTGGAAGACTGTCATCGAATGTGGCAGTGACCTCCCCAATAACGCGCATAACGGGCTTTTACTTTATAGATTCGTTGGTCACAGGAAACTTTGTTGCTTTTCAAGATGCTTTAGCTCACGCCATACTACCCGCCTTCACACTAGCACTCTATCCCATTGGGTTAGTGGTTAGAATGACCCGAACATGCATGCTTGAAGTCCTCAATGAAGACTACATCAAAGCAGCTAGGGCCAACGGTGTACCAGAAAGAACTGTGCTTTACACATACGCATTGAAAAACGCTATAGTTCCTTCCTTGACTACCTTGGTGCTTTCTTTTGGCTATTCTTTGACTGGCACTTTTCTAGTTGAATCAATATTCAACTGGCGGGGTTTGGGACTATACACTTCAAGAGCCATTCTCGCTATGGATTATTCTGCGATTGGCGGCGTAACCCTGCTGATTACTCTGTTTTATGTTATCGCTAATATCGTCGTGGACGTAGTTCAAGCGTATCTGGATCCAAGAGTTGTCCTCAAATGAGGTGGGTTGATTAAACATGAGCATGTGGTTAAAAGAATTTCAACTGTCGCTACTTCTCATAAAGAAAAGTCCACTTACCCTGCTTGGCCTAGTAATTGCACTAATTCTCATAATTGCTGCACTCTTGGCACCATATATTGCGCCTTATCCCCAAGACGCTTATGGAGCAGCAGCACCTGAAAACAAATTCAAGCCGCCTTCTATTGAACACTGGTTTGGAACAGACGATCTGGGAAGAGATGTTTTCAGTAGGGTCTTGATCGGATCTAGAATATCATTAAGAACTGCTTTACTGGTGGTAGCGCTTGCACTATTGCTAGGCTTCCCCTTAGGCGCTATAGGCGGTTTCCTAGGAGGCAAAACAAGCGAACTCATCATGAGAATCACAGATATATTTCTGAGTTTTCCATCGATTCTTCTGGCCCTAGTCATTTGTCTATTGTTAGGGCCATCAATCAATAATGTCATGATTGCAATCGCTTTGTCATGGTGGCCTTGGTATACCCGAATAGCTTATTCACAGGCCGTGTCAATCCGCGAAAGACCATTTATAGAAGCGGCAAAAGCGGTTGGAATCGGCAAAACAAAAACTGTGTTTCGCCATGTTATGCCAAACTCCTTGGCACCAGTACTTGTGCAAGCCACAATGGATCTTGGATCCGTGCTTTTAGAAGCCACAGCTCTAAGCTTCCTTGGGCTAGGTGCACAGCCACCTCAGCCTGAGTGGGGCCTTATGGCGTACATAGGCCATAATTATCTCTTCATAAACTGGTGGTGCTCAACCTTTCCAGGACTCGCAATTTTCATCACAGTGTTAGCGTTCAATCTACTTGGCGACGGTTTGAGGGACATTTTAGATCCAAGGACTAGACGCCTACTAAGGTGAGCACATGCAGAAAAATACAACGCCACTAATTGAGATGAAAAATCTCAAAGTAAATTTCTACACTTACGAAGGAGTGGTAGAAGCAGTAGATATTGACTCGTTCAAATTATCCAGAGGAGAAGTCGTTGGTTTAGTAGGCGAATCGGGATGCGGAAAAACAACTGCCGCCCTAACCATTCTCCAGCTAATTCCAATTCCCCCCGGCAAAATAGAAAGTGGCTCGATAATGTTCAATGGAGAAGATTTACTGCAAAAAGACGAAAACTCCATGCAGGAAATCAGAGGAAAGAAAATCTCTGCAATATTCCAAAATCCAACCACTTCGCTTAATCCTGTTTTTACTTGCGGAGAACAAATAACACGCCTAATAACGCTTCACCAAAAAATAAGCAAAGAAGAAGCAGAAAAAAAAGCAATAGAAGCGTTCAACCTAGTGCGACTGCCAGATCCCGAGAGAATTTTGAAAAGTTACCCGCACGCATTGAGCGTAGGAATGAGACAGCGAGTTTCGATCGCCATTGCGCTTTCATGTAATCCCGATCTGTTAATAGCAGATGAGCCCACTACAGCTTTGGATGTCACGATACAAGCGCAAATTTTAAAGTTGATGGATGAACTCCGTCAAAAAATCGGAACAACCATACTGTACATCACGCATGACTTGGCAGTTGCCGCCCAACTATGCGACAGAATTGCAGTAATGTACGCAGGAAACATCGTAGAAATAGGCCATGTGAATAACATTTACAGAAGCCCTAAACATCCCTACACAATAAGCCTCATGAAGTCGATTCCAAGCAAAGAGAAGAAGAAAGAAAAGAAACTACCTGTCATACAAGGAACCGTACCAACTTTAATAAACCCCCCTTCAGGCTGCCGATTTAACCCTCGATGCGAAAGTTGTATGGAGATATGTAAAAAAGAAAAACCCAGTTCATTGGAAATAGAAGACCAACATCTTGTGTCGTGTTTTCTATACACCCATAAAGGAGAAAAAAGCTGATGGCTAACGAACGAGAAGTACTAGTAAAGACTGAGGGATTAAAAAAATATTTTCCAGTCAAGACGGGCTTGTTTTCAAGAGTTATGGACTGGATTCGGGCAGTGGATGGAGTCGACCTTTACGTGAAGAGGGGGGAAACATTCGGTCTAGTAGGAGAATCTGGCTGCGGCAAAACTACTTTCGCAAGACTACTTCTGCGGCTAATTGAACCTACGGCGGGAAAAATTTTTTTTGACGGAAAAGACCTCGCTACGCTAAATGACAAGAAAATGATTAACCTCAGGAAAAGAATGCAGATCGTATTCCAAGATCCTTATTGGTCTCTAGACCCACGCATGACCATTGGATCAATAATATCTGAGCCCCTATCAGCCCATCTCAAGCTCAGCAAAAGCAAACAAATCGAAAGAAGCCTAGAGCTTCTCACTTTAGTAGGATTGGGCGAAGAATTCAGAAACAGGTATCCACATGAGCTAAGCGGTGGACAAAAGCAAAGGGTTGGAATTGCACGAGCCCTTGCATTAAATCCAGATTTTGTTGTTCTGGATGAACCAACATCATCACTGGATGTATCCGTCCAAGCAAGCATACTAAATCTTTTAGTGGAACTCCAGCAGAAATTGAATCTTACTTACCTGTTCATCTCACATAACCTAAGCTTAGTGCAGTACATATGCGATAGAGCCGCGGTATTCTACCTTGGAAAGGTTGTTGAAAGCTGCGGAGTAGATGGACTTTTTGAGAATCCCTTGCATCCCTACACTCAAGCGTTACTTGAGGCTGTACCAGTTCCAGACCCAGAGCAGAAGATCGGAGAAGTAATTCTGCCAGAAGGAGTTCCAACCGCTCGCAAGCCACCTTCGGGCTGTAGATTTCATCCAAGATGTCGCTTCGCAAATGAAGTATGCAAAGGGAAAGAGCCGTCACTTATATATCTAGGAAATGAACATTTTGTTTCGTGTCACATGTACTCCTAAGGAGAAAATAAAATTGAAAATTCTAAATGAAAAAGACGTAGAACATCTAGTCCTCGGAGCCACCGTATTAGGCACTGGCGGTGGAGGAGACCCCAAAAAAGGCTTAGATATGCTGCTGAATGATCTTCGGCAAGGAAGAAAATTCAAAATCGCAAGTTTGACGGAGATAGCGGACGACGACTTAGTCGTTTGCCCCTATTTCTGCGGGTCAATTGCTCCAATAAAAAAGAAGCCCGAGAAGGTAGTTTTCAAAGATCCCATGGTTGAGGCTTTCAAGAAATTGGAGGAACGTTTAGCAGCTAAGATCTCAGCTACGGTGGCGGTTGAGCTTGGAGGCTCAAACACTGCTATACCCCTGCATGTGGCTTCAATTATGGATATCCCCCTTATCGACGGAGACTACATCGGAAGAGCAGCACCGGAATTGCTACAGTCAACAGCAAACATTTTCAACGTTCCGTTGCTTCCAAGCGTCATGGTGACCGAACCAGGCGACATAGTGGTGCTTGAGAGATTCGCGGATCTAGACGAGTACGAATACATTGCAAGAACCTTATCCGTTCCCAGCGGAAGCGTAGCCGTTGTGGACACCCCAGTCAATGGAAGTGTCGCAAAGAAAGTTCTGATCAAAGACACGATCTCCAAATGCATAGAAGTTGGCAAAACCGTGGAAAAAGCTAACGAGGCTGGCATAGATCCCGTACTTGGGCTTGTGAAAAGTTTGGACGGAGTTCTCCTTTTCAAAGGAATTGTTAAGAAGTACACGTGGGAAGACAAGGAAGGTTTCCTTTTCGGCGAAGCCACTTACAAAGGACTTGATGAGTGGAAGGGACACGAACTTAAAATATGGATCAAAAATGAAAACATAATAGCTTGGAAAGACGGCAAAGTCATAATCACAGCTCCAGACCCCATATACGTTGTAAACGAAGAAGGACACGCCATAACAAACACGGAACTAAAAGAGGGCATGACCGCGGTTGTCATAGGAGCAAAAGCTCCAGAAATGTGGCTTACAAAGAAAGGCATAGACCTTTTCGGACCGAGACATTTCGGCTTTGATTTTGACTATACTCCCTTAAGAGGTGTTTAGATTATGAAGAAAAAAGAAAAGACTTACCGCATCCTCGTAATAAACCCGATACTTCAATCAGACTTCGACAGAGCCGACGAGGAGTTCTTCTTAAAGAAGACTGGGCCATTGTTCCGAATTGAAGTAGAAAGTTTAGACTATGGCCCAGCATCGATCGAAAGCCACTACGACGAATTGCTTGCAGCTCCTTTCGTAGTTAAGAAAGTAGTTGAAGCGGAAAAACGCGGATTTGACGCCGTGATAATAAATTGTTTCTTAAATCCCGGCATGCATGCTGCAAGAGAGAATGTGAGCATACCTGTGGTCGGTCCTGGCGAAGCTGCAATTCACCTCGCGTTGATAATAGGAAACGGGTTCTCAATAATAGACCCCGGACCTAGAAAATACGTTTCGTATATGCCTCCAGAACAGGTTAGAGTGATGGGCATCTCAACTCGGTTCATTTCTGAGAGAGGAGCAGGCGTGGCGGTGCTTGACATAATAAAAGATCTCGAAAAAACGACAAAGATGGTTGCGGAGCAAGCAAGGCTGGCGGTTAAGCAGGACGGGGCAGATGTGGTTGTCCTCGGCTGCACGGGTCTAGTGGGATTAGCGCCAAGAGTACAAGAGAAGATCGGTGTTCCAGTGATCGATCCAGCCTTGGCTGCGTTGAGAATGGCTGAAACACTATGCCAAATGGGGTTGCCTCCTAACAGGGTGGCTTATCCGAAGCCTCCTGACAAGATAAGAAAACTGCCTTTCTGATATTTTGGGAGAATACGTTGTGACATCTGAGAAGCAGATTGCCGTGCATGAAGAGTTGCTTAAAACCATCAAAGAGAGAAGAAGCGTGAGAAGATACGCGCAAGAGCCCCCTTCTTTGGACGATCTTAAGTTGTTAGTTGATGCTGCACGATGGGCTCCCTCGGGTGGAAACCTTCAACCATGGAAGTTTGTAATCGTCACAAACAAAAAGATGCTGGAGGCAATCAAGATGATGTCGCCAGGCATTATACGCGACTTGCCTCCTGCGCTGATTGCCCTGTGCCACGATGAGAAAAGAATGGTGGGTGGGAGAGAAACTCAGCTTATTGATATGGGAGCGGCGATGGAGAACATCCTTCTTATGGTGCATGCGCTTGGATTCGGCGCTTGTCCGATAGCTTCCTTCGACAGTGAGAGCGTGGCTGAATTGATGGATCTTCCGAGCCACATTAAACCCTTGCTGTTAATATGTGTTGGCAAGCCAGTTGACAAGCCGAAGCCGCCGCCCAAGCTTCCCATAGACGAACTCATTATCAAAGTATTCGAGTAGAGGTAAGCGTATGGAGGAAAAAAACCAAGAATATCTCTTCGAAATCGCGTGTTTTCTAGTATATAGTGCGAAGGGATGCTTTCGAGAGCCAAAGGCTTACGGACCTCTAAGGCTCCTGCAGGCCTTCTCGTTGATAGCTGAACTGCCAAAACACGTCAGCGGCTTACCTGAAGACGAGTTCCTTTCGAAAATGAAAAAAGAAATAGACGAAAACATTCTACGGGAAATGAACGACGAACAATTTGAGCAGTTCGTCTCAAAACTGAGCCTAGAAATAGCAAAAGAGATTAAAAACCGAAAACTAAGGTAGCCACAGAAAGCAAGAGACAAACATAAAAGAAGTTGAAGAGTATTGTAGGTTGAGACAAGTGTTGAATGACAATGCTGTAAGGAATAAGTTTAGAATTCTGGGCGGCATCCTTCAACTTCTGACAGCGCTTGCCATCACAACGTTTGGGGTTTATGCAATATTGGCCTTCAAAAACTATTTTATCCCTCTTGGGGCCGCTTTTCTCGACTGTTATATGGGTATACTCGGAATTGGAGTTTCTATCTTTGGGCTTTTGGGAGGGGTTGTTACGTTGAAAGGGAGGCATTTTGATTTAGCTATTTTCGGTGTTGTTTGCACTTTAGCTTGGGATGTTGTGCTGGTGGAACAGATTTTGGTTAGGGCATCTCCTCTTTATTACCTAGTTACCGGCCTTGGATTCGCCTTTTCCGTGGCTTTTCTGTCGATACTCAGTATAGTTTCTGTGGCATTTTCCAGAGCAGATTTCATTTAATGCTATTCTGGTCTGAACGGTATTTTTGACGAATTGAGCTTTGACTTCAAAAATTTTGGGTAGCCATGAGTTTTAGCAGTTGTTCCGTGACGAATTTTGTAACATTCACATGTGCCAAGCTGAGGGAACTACTTATGTAAATAGGAGTTGTGCTAGACGTTAGTTTCATATACAGGAATCCCTTTCAGATTAATCTTATGCGAAAAGCGTTAGAACTCGCTATTCTAGTTGGAATGTCAATTTTGTTTAGTTTAGCGTTGCTTTTCATGACTATAGAGGTCCCATGGGCAATCAATGAACAGCTAATGAAGATTTTTCCAGACTGGATGTCCCCTCCTCGTCCTGAAAAAGCAAGCGAGGCACTTGAATTCTTGAGGCCCCTTGGCTACATTGCATTTTTTGCCACTTTAATACTTTTGATAGGAGGTTTCGTGATCAAGAGAACGGGTCTATCCACTATAGGTTCAATAGTTTCGTTTCTGCCAACCTTTGGTTGGTTCGCTATCAGCATGTTCTTTTTGGCGGGTATAGGCGTTCTTAGAGTTCTATGGATTCCCTTGTTTGATTTATTGCAATATGTTTTTCCTTCTTACCTACAGGGCGCAGATATTCTTCGGTTTGGCAGTATAGTGTTCTTGCCAGCTTTGCTGATTCAATTGGCGATCGGTTTAATAGTTTGGGCAAGCGGAATTTTCCCCTTTATGGACATAAACAATCTTCTGCTTTATGGTCCAGACATTTCAATTCTATTGTCATACTTGGTGATCTCGTTTGGGCTAGTGATTTTTGTGAGTGGAATGTTTACATGGTTGTATGGCAAATTGAAAAGCTACAAGATAATAGACTTCTGGGCTTACAAGCGTTCTAGACATCCCCAATACCTAGGCTTTCTCGTTTGGAGCTACGGGCTACTGCTTTTTTCAAGATCAATCGGCGTGCCGAAGGGTGGCTACGTTCCAATACCGAGCTTGCCTTGGCTTATTTCCGCCTTGGTAATAATCGGAGTTGCCCTAAATGAGGAAAGTGCAATGGCCGAAAAATACGGTGAGCAGTATGGAGAATATCGTGAAAGAACACCTTTCTTATTTCCAACTTCAAAATCGCTTTCAACACTGATAACAGCACCTTCTAAACTACTCTTCAAGAAAAGCATTCCCGAAACCCGAAAAGAAATCGCTTGCATTTTGTTAATCTACGGGATCCTGCTAGTCTTGTTATCCACTGCGTTAATTTCGCGATTCCCTGAATACTTCTTCTAATTGCGCGCAGAAAAAGATTTTCAAGATTTTAGGTTTACTTCTTGAGTTGTTGTCGTTTCTTTATCTCCTTTGCCAGTTCCAAGCTCAGTTCACTCATAAACTTCTTAAGTTGTGGTGTTCGCCTGGAGTTGTGAGGGTCGCCTTCTACGTAAGTCTTCACTTTCATTAGTAATTCGTTTCCTTTTAGCTCCGGCAGGTATTCTGGAAGGAATGAGAGCATATAGAGAGTATGTAAAAGCCGAGCTGGGCCGTATCTAAGCTCTGGACCGAGGCATCTTTCGACGCTGGCTACTAGAAAACAAGTTATTTCAAACAGGTAATCGTCAGCCGTTTTTTCCTTCAATTTCCAACCTTCCTATGAATCAGTTCTTTCAAAGGTAAATGAGTCGTTGCAGGGGGCTCCTCATTTGGGTAGCCTACGGTTATGAAGAGGATTGGCTTCAAATGTGGGGGTATCTCCAAGAGTTCGGTAATGGTTGGAACGAGAAAGCTTCCGATCGCGCAACATCCAATGCCTATGGAGTTGGCGCACAGAAGGATGTTCTGCATCGCCGCTCCTAAGTCAACGTGGCTCCAATTTGTCTCTCTCTTCTTGTTGATGCACATCACTATTAGGGCTGGGGCTTCTTCAAGCCATCCAGGAGATACCGTCTCGAGGACGCTGATCATGTCTTCATCGTTTACCAACAAAAACTCCCAAGGTTGCGAATTCCCTGCAGAAGGAGCCCAGCGAGCCGCTTCAACCAAAAGTGCCAATTTCTCCATCGGAACAGGTTCTTCTCTGTATCGCCTTACGCTCCTTCTTTCCCTTAAAATCACCATTAAGGATTCATGATTCATAGGCCCAATTGATCTGGAAAATCTTAAAAATCTTTCTAGAGAAATTGACCCTCAGTGATTAGAATGCCACAGTACTATGAGTACGAACTAGCCAAAGCTGCGCATAAGTTGGTTTCTGAGATGCTTAAACTGAAGCCTAGAGAAATAGTCGTTGTAACAGCGGACACCGAGTCGGACCCTAGGGTTATCGATGCTACGTCGGCAGCCGTTTTCGCAGTTGGAGCCAAACCGATGGTGATTTGGAATCCTTCGCCGTTGGGCGTTGGCAAAGCCGCCGATCCGATGTTGCCTGGTGAAGCCTTGGTAGGTGCTTTGAGCAAGGCGGACGCGTGGGTTGAATACAACAACCAGTGGATATTCTATTCAAACGTATACGAGAAAGTCATGACAGCAAACAAGAAGATTAGGCATTGCTGCTACGTTGGGATGAACGTTGACATGATGGTAAGAGTCATCGGTAGAGTTGACCTGCCTGCCCTCGAAAAGTATCAGGAAAGACTGACAAACTTGACCAAAGTTGCAAAACATGTTACGATGACGACGCCAGCGGGAGGAAATGTGGAGTTCGACAACGACCTAAATAGGATCTACGGAAGCGATGTGGGGTATGCGGATACACCTGGATCTCACATGTTAGGTGGACAGATAGGCTGGGCGCCGATAGAGAAAACCATAAACGGCATAATAGCCTTTGACGGTTCGATAAATCCACCTTTAGGCCTTGTCAAAGAACCAGTAAAACTTCATGTCAAAAATGGGATGATAGAGAAAATCGAGGGAGGGCAGGACGCTAGGGCCTACGAGATGTGGCTTAAAAGTTTCAACCATCCCAACATGTTAAGAATAGCCCACGTTTGCTACGGATGCAATCCAGGCGCGAAATTGACAGGCGACGTTGTGGAAGACGAACGCGTTTGGGGCTGCACCGAATGGGGAGTCGGCTACGCAGGCACCATACTCACTGGCGGAGAACCCATAGATGCGCCATCACATTCAGACGGCATATGCCTGAACACTTCTGTATGGCTTGACGGAAAACAAATCTGGGACCAAGGCAGAGCAGTAGACCCACAACTCGCGGAATACGCCAAAAAACTAGGCAAAGCCTAGCCTCCTCTCTTTTTCTTTTTTGCTTCCATTTAAAAGACAAGATTTGCCAAAAATTGTTCACCCTCATCTTAAACAGGCGGAAACGAAAAAAACTGTTCAGACGAACAACGCGCTTAAAGCAACCATGCCCGAGCTATGGATACTGCTTTTTAGCATCTAAACCTGTGCATGCTTCAAGCCTTAATTCAATCTATAAAGGGAGGGGGTAAACACCTCAGAGGCCACACGGAGAGCTTAATCCGAACCCATCATTGCATTGACAGAGCCAAGATATTCCTTAAACCGAAGTAAACCCTGAACTAAGTAAAAGTCCGCAGAATATAGGAAAAGGTTTTTAGTTTAGTTGTCATATGAAAGTCTGCAAATGTGTATTGGATGATGTGAGGTTGAGGTTATGTCTATGTTTGCAGCACCAGGCGCGTATGACCGTGCCATAACCGTTTTTTCGCCAGACGGGCGGCTCTTTCAAGTTGAATACGCAATGGAATTGGTGAATCGTGGAGCAACAATTTTGGGAATCCAGTGCTCCGAAGGTGTGGTTTTAGGAGCAGAGGAAAATATTGAAATCCTTGAAGAGGCAGAATATTCTTGGAAAATTTTTAAAGTTGATGAGCACGTAGGCGCAGCGATAGTGGGTTTAAGCTCTGACGCCAGAATCCTAATAGACCAAGCGCGAATATACGCGCAAAGTAACAAGTTAACCTATGACGAACCAATAGATGTTGAAGTCGTAACCAAGCGAATATGCGACATACAGCAAATGTACACGCAACATGCAGGCGTTAGGCCCTTCGGAGTTTCAATAATCTTCGGAGGAGCAGACAAGACTGGAAACCGCGTTTTTGGAACCCACCCAAGCGGAACGTACAGAGGCTATAAGGCTACAGCCTTGGGAGCTGGAAGAGAAACAGTACTGTCAATACTTAAAGATGAGTACCGCGAAGAAATAAGCCTCGAAGAAAACATAAAGCTCGCAGTAAAATGCCTAGTAAAAGCCTTAGAAGCGAGACAACTGCCGCCCAGAATAAAGATAACAGTAATCCCATCGGCAACGAAGAAAATGGACATGCTAACCGATGACAAAATAGAAGCCTATATGAAAGAGCTGGGTTTGGGCAAGTGAAACTTTAATGAGTGAAAAGTACACCGTCGCACGCTTGACAAAAGACAATGAACACTTTGAGGTTCTTGTAAAGCCTCAGAAAGCATTAGACTACCGCATGGGAAAAATAGCCGCGCTGACAGAGGTTCTCGTAACTGAAACAATTTTCGCAGATGCAAACAAAGGCACAAAAGTCTCGGAAGAACAGCTCCGCAAAGCTTTCGGATCAACGGAGCCGCTGAAAATTGCAGAGGCAATTCTGAAAAAGGGGACTCTGCAGCTTACAACAGAGCAAAGAAGAAAAATGATTGAAGATAAGAGAAGACAGATAGTGGATTTCATATCGCGGCAAGCTGTTGATCCAAAAACAAATCTTCCACATCCGCCTTTACGAATAGAAAACGCCATGGAACAAATACGCTATTCAATAGACCCCTTCAAGCCCGTGGAAGAGCAGGCAAGAGAAATAGTGAAGTCACTACGCCCAATCTTACCACTAAAAATAGAACAGATATCAATAGGCGTACTTATACCCGCAGAATATTCGGCCAGAGCATACGGATCAATTAAGGCTTTCGGAACAATAAAACGAGAAGAATGGCGTGCAGACGGTTCGTGGTATGGTGTATTAGAAATGCCAGCAGGCTTGTATGCGCCATTCCTAAACAAACTTGGAGAAGTTACCAAAGGAAATGGAGAAGCGAAAATAATTTCTTGAAATTAATGTTATAGATGGTTTGGTGAGATTATGCCAACATTTTTTGAAAAACGACAGATTGTAACGCCGGGAGAACTACTCGCAGAAGACGACTATGTGGCTGGTGAAAACACTTATGCAGAAGGCAGCAAAATCTACGCCTCGCGAGTTGGACTGGCGGATTCTGAAAACAAAAAAGTGAACGTTGTAGCCCTCAAAGCATTTTACATCCCAAAAATAGGAGACATAGTGATAGGAACAGTGACGGAAGTGGGATTCAGCGGGTGGAGTGTTCACATAAAGGCTCCATACGAAGCGAACTTGAGAGCGTCAGATGTTTTAAGCAGACCCTTCAAACCACAAACTGACGAATTATCCCAAGTTCTTAACGCAGGAGATCTAATCGTCGCAAAAATAGCTGCCTATGACAGGGCCCATGATCCACAACTTACAGTTGGCGAACCAGGATTAGGAAAGATAACCCGCGGACAAATATTAAGAATAACACCAACAAAAATCCCACGCGTAATAGGCAGAAAAGGCTCAATGATATCCATGATAAAACAAGAAACGGGTTGCCAAATAATTCTCGGACTTAACGGCGTTATACTAGTAACTGGGAAAAACCCAGAGGACGAAGAGCTTGCCATGATGGCTATTCAAAAAATTGAGGAAGAATCACATACGAGCGGTCTGACAGATCGCATAACACAGATGCTTAAAGAAGAAAAGGCAAAAAAGGAGGAAAATAAAAAGTGAATCAAAAACCTGAAAAATTAATTGACAAAAAAGGCTTAAGATTAGACGGTAGAAAACCTGACGACTTAAGACCGATAAAAGTTGACGTGGGCGTTTTATCAAACGCTGACGGTTCAGCATACGTTGAACAAGGAAAGAATAAGATTCTAGCGGCAGTGTACGGTCCAAAGGAATTGCATCCGAAACACTTGTCGCTACCAGATCGAATGGTTCTGAGATGCCGTTATCATATGGCACCTTTCTCCGTTCAAGAACGCAAATCACCGGCACCTTCAAGAAGAGAAGTGGAACTCTCAAAAGTCATCAGAGAATCCCTTGAACCAGCAATTTTCCTTGAATATTACCCGCGAACAGGCATAGACATCTTTGTTGAAGTTTTACAAGCCGACGGAGGAACAAGATGCGCAAGCATCACAGCAGCATCGCTAGCAATAGCAGACGCAGGCATTCCGATGCGAGACTTGGTAGTTTCATGCGCAGCAGGAAAAGTCGACGACACAGTCGTCTTGGACCTAATGGACACCGAAGATAAAATCGGAGTGGCTGACGTTCCAGTGGCCCTCATGCCCAATTTAGGTGTCATAACTTTGCTGCAGATGGACGGAATACTCACTTTAGAGGAGTTTGAGAAGGCAGTAAACTTGGCCATGGAAGGATGCAAGAAAATCTACGCTCTGCAAAAAGAAACTTTAAAAACCAAGTATGTGAATGCCAAGGAGGTTGAAGAATAATGTCATCAATAGTCACTCGTGTCAGACAGAAACAAATTGCACAGTTAATCGCAAAGGGAAAACGGCTCGATGGAAGAGGTCTAACAGACTACCGCGAAATAAAACTGGAACAAGGAATAATTGAGCGGGCAGAAGGGTCCGCAAGAGTGCTTCTGGGAAAAACAGAAGTTCTGGCTGGAACAAAAATTGAAACCGGCACACCGTTTCCCGACACGCCAAATGAAGGAGTATTGACAGTAAATGCTGAACTTGTACCTTTGGCTTCATCAACGTTCGAACCGGGACCTCCAGACGAAAATTCCATAGAACTTGCCAGAGTTGTCGACAGAGGAATCAGGGAGTCAAAGGCCATAGACGTAGAAAAACTGTGCATCGAACCTGGGAAAAACGTGTTTGTCGTTTTTGTGGACGTCTATGTGCTTAACCACGACGGGAACTTAATAGACGCTTCCGCTTTAGCCGCTGTAGCTGCTTTACTTAACACGAAAATGCCCAACTACGAAATCGAGGAAGGGCAAGTGAAAATCAAGTCAGGTTACACTCCGCTTCCATTTAGAAAACACCCCATAACAGTTACTTGCGCGAAAATAGACGACAAACTAATTGTCGACCCGTGGCTAGAAGAAGAACAAGTCATGGACTCTAGGCTTTCTATAGCATTCGATGATGACGACAAAATATGCGCAATGCAAAAGGGTGGCACTGGGTATTTCACGCCACAGCAGATAATGGAAGCGGCAAAAATAGCTAAAGAAAAAGCAGGGGAACTACGCGAAAAACTAGGCTGGTGACATTAACAGTTGGGAAGAACAAAAAAGGTAGGACCAAGCAGGGGCTTGGGAAGCCGTTACGGAGCCAGCGTCAGAAAACGCTACGTCAAAGTAGTCACGGAAATGAAGAGAACGCACAGATGCCCACAATGCGGATTCCGCAAAGTAAAAAGGGAAAGCGTAGGCGTCTGGAAATGTAAAAAGTGCGGCTTCACGTTTACTGGCGGAGCCTACACTCCAACAACGAAACTCGGAATCGTAGCGAGACGCGTGGCTAAAGGAGCAGCCGTGGAAGAAGCAACAAAGGTGCCAGAAGAAGAGGCCAAATAGGGCTTCTCGTTTTCTGAACGTTTTGGAAACAGCCACACAAGTCATTCAAAAATTGGAAAAACGCGTTAGTTGAGGGGTCTAGCCCATGAGGGCAAGCGCTACTGTACGTTTGAAATTACCCTCAAAGAGGCATTTAGAAATAGTCAGCGAAGCCTTAAATCCGGAGGTTAGTAGGCCTCTCACTGTGCGTTCCAAAGCAAATTTAGAGAAGCATGGAACGTTTTTGATTCTGAAGATTGAGTGCAGAGACACTGTTGCTTTGCGCGCGACATTGAATGCGTATTTAAGATGGATTTCAGCTGTTTGCGCCGTTTTTTCAATTTTAGATTCACTTGCGCCTTCTAGGGAGCAGTGAGCCATTTTTCTGTAGATGTACTCGGGCTCCTACGAGCAGTGTTTCTAGTTTCCCAACCGTTTTATTTGGCTTTAACTTGGAACCTCCAGCATTGCCGACGAACGTAGCATTTTCAACGTTGATATAAATTATTTCTTTTTCATTATATGAACAAAATTTGGCGTTTGACATTAATCGACACACATCATTTAGGCATAAGCATCTAAAATGTGTCTTCGCAGCATACTATATTTATATCCTCAGTTCAAAGAATTTTTTTAAGTGCGTCTTGCTAAAACAGTCAAGGTGTAACTAGGGAATTCAGTGGAGAAAACTTTGAGAAAGGATGGAATTGTAGTTCATAACGAAGAGCTCCATAGTTAAAATGAGATCGTGGAAGACCTCAAAGTTGTTCTCTGCATAAATGTGGTTTGAAATCCTTTAGGGTGAATTGCATTGCCAAAAAAATTTGTTGATAAATGGAAAAAAGAAGGCGGCCAACCTTCTCTGACCTCAAAGATTAGGGAATTCGTTAAACCTTCGTCTGAGTTGAAAAAACGCCTTAACTTGGCAACTAGGCGAATAGAACTTCAAATCCGAGGGTTGGATAGTTCTCTGGAACGCCTTTCAAGGCGAGACAAGGCAATTTTTAGGCGCATTGTAAAGTTGTATTCGACACGGGATACACTTCGTGCAAATGTCCTAGCCAGCGAACTAGCTGAATTGAGAAAGGTCGAAAAAATGCTAATGCAAGCAAAACTTGCCTTAGAAGGCGTTGCCATAAGATTAAGAACAGTCTCAGAACTCGGAGATATTATTACCGTACTAGCTCCTGCAGCAGGTGTGATTAAGAATATACAATCTGGAATGGCTAGTGTGTTTCCATCGGCAAACAAAGAATTAGAGAATATTGGGACTTTGCTAACTGAAATCGTTTCGTCCACGAACCAGAGCACGGGGTTACCCATAAATGTTGAAACCGCGAATGAAGAGGCAGAAAAGATTTTGAACGAAGCAGCATCCATTGCGGAGCAGCGAATCAAAGAGAAACTTCCCGAAGTAATCACCGAGGCTCAAGCCAAAGAAAAAGCTGAATTAAAAACATAATGAAGTTTATTGAAACCATTACTCTAAACGTTCCCAAGGTGCTTTTTGATGCCCGTTAAGAAGATGCGACTTAAATTGCATGATGAAAATGGAGACAACTATTCCATAACGTTTGAAGGTCCCGTCACAAGGAAAAAAGCTGTTCAACTTTTGAATCTTGTGGAACTTCTGAGTCACCAAAACAGAGCGGAAAAACAGCAAATTCTGAAATTGTCAAAATATGAGAAAATACGTTTCCTCATCGAAAGAAATTACGTTCAAGAATGGTTTTCATCAAGAGACATGCAAAGAATTTACGAAGAGATATTTAGGAAACCTATTCAACTTAGCACAGTTTCAACATACCTTTCCCGAATGACTAGTAATGGTTTTATCATAAAGGAAAGAAAACACGGAAGTCGACGTTACCAAACAATCAAAAAAGACATGATACAGTTACCAGACAGAATCAGACAAAACAACTCACCTCTTCCAATTCTGACTCAGAAAATCAGAGAGAAGAAGTGAGCATAGAGCATCAGCCAACTTGCGTGTTGAACACAAATAGCGTCAAGTACAAGGCTTCAATATAGATAACACAATTGGCATGTCGCAGAATTTCTTATCCGAAATTTTCGGCATACAACTCTCCACGGTTTCCGTTTCAGATGTACTCTTTTTTCTATCGTACCATTTGATGTTTGAGAAAACGCTTAATTAAGGGCTGTGCTTATTGCTGTGCAGACGGAAGGATAATAAAGTGAGTGATGAAATTTCGAAGTTGCCACCTCAAGTTCAAGAACGATTATTAAGGCTTCAACAGCTTCAGCAAACGCTTCAGTCAGTCTTAGCCCAAAAACAGCAAGTAGAACTGGAACAAACAGAAATTGAACAAACTTTGAATGAGCTGCAGAAAACGGCTGACGGCGCGGTCATTTACAAGGCTGCTGGTACCCTCTTGGTGAAAGCGGAAAAAACTGAAGTATCTGAAGAACTGAATGAGCGGAAGGAACTGCTCAATACTCGAACCACAGTGTTAGTGAGACAAGAAGAACGCTTGCGAAGTCAGTTGAAGGATGTCCAGGCCAAGCTTCAGGAAGATCTAAATCCTGTTTCCCCTCCTCCATCGTAGCCTGTTAGGTGAAACTTGTGGAAGAGCTGGGCATACAAGAGTTGGCTAGTGAACAAATTGAAGCGTTATGTTTGACTGCAGAAAACGCGGCCAGAAAGTATATTCTATCAAAAGTTCCTTCCAAAATGGTGGAAAAATTGAACATAAGCGTTGAGGCTGAAGGCGAAAAACCTGTAACTTTAACGGTTGACATAGACGTAGCCTTGTCACCTCAGATTGAAAACATTGACGCAAAGAAACTCGCGGACGAAGCGGTGAAAGAAGCCTTCAAGTCTATTGAAAATCATCTGAGAAAATTAAAATGACATTCACAGATGTTATCAAGATTCTTGACGAAACAAATGCCCGATTCGTCGTTTTGCTATGTCATCATAACTCTGATCCTGACGCAATATGCTCAGCCTACGCGTTTTCGGGCTTGTTGAAAAATCTTAGACCAAGCATTCAAGTTCAAATTGGAACTGGTCAAGGAATCAGCAGACTTTCAAAACACCTTCTGAAATTTTTGCCAATCGAAGTGAAAAGGCAACCTGAAGTGGAAAGGGCAGACGTGATAGTGCTGCTTGACACCAACACGATTCAACAACTAAATGGCTTGGCTGGAAAAGTGAAGGATTCAAAGGCGCCAGTAGTAGTGATTGATCACCATACAGCGCACCCAGAAACGGAACAATTGGCAAAGCTCTGCATAACAAACGAAGAATCCTCGTCAACATGCGAGATCATCTACAATTTTTTTGAGCAAATGAACGTAAAACCGAGTTTAAATGAAGCTAAAGCGCTGTTTTTGGGCATAGCTTTTGATACACGCCATTTTGTCTTAGCTAACTCCTCCACATTCGAAACAGTAGCTGAACTTATTGACATTGGCGTAAATGCCCAAGAAGCGTTATCCATGCTTTCTTTACCAATGGACTTTTCTGAGCGAGTTGCACGGGTGAAAGCCTGCAGAAGAGCCAAACTTCTGAAAATTGGAGAATGGATAATTGCGCTTTCCCATGTGAGTGCCTATCAAGCTTCCGGGGCGAGAGCCTTAATCGATTTGGGCGTTCATATGGCTGCCGTGGCTGGACAAAGAAACGATAACATAGAGATTAGCCTGCGCTGCGCTCGAGAATTTAACCAGAAAACTGGCATACACCTAGGGAGAGACATAGCAAAACCCCTAGGTGAATATCTGAAAGGAATGGGTGGTGGACACGCCACGGCTGCAGGAGTAAACGGTGCAGGAGACATTGAAAGTGGACTTAAACGGTGTTTGCGGCTTTTAAAGGAAAAGCTATCTAACCAATAATGAGTAGTTACTCTTAAATGAAGCAGTACCTCGCTTAATCTAGGTAGGCATTGCAACCATGGCCATAATTGAAACAAAAAACCTCACATACACGTATCCAGGCGGGACAAAACCATCAATTAGGGACGTTTCCATAAAAATAGAAAAAGGCGAATTCATCCTTATCACAGGTCCAAGCGGATGTGGAAAAACAACCCTGTGCCGATGCTTCAACGGATTAATTCCTCATTTCTATCAAGGCGAACTGAAAGGTGAAACAACTATCGCAGAACTCAATGTCATAGAACATCCAACCTATGAACTGGCAACACACATAGGACTCGTCTTCCAGAATCCTGAAAATCAGCTTTTCGCATTATCAATTGAGAAAGATGTAGCCTTCGGACTTGAAAATCTCGGCGTTTCCAGAGAAGAAATGCAGAAAAGAGTGGAATGGGCACTCAACCTCACAGGCGTGTATGATATAAGGGAAAGATCACCGCACGAAGTTTCAGGAGGACAACAACAACGCGTAGCGATAGCTGCCGTCTTGGCCATGCAGCCTGAAGTAATAGTTTTAGATGAACCAACTTCCTTCCTTGACCCGCTAAGCGCAAGAAAAATCTTCGAAGTGATCTACGAACTCAATCAGAAACTTGGAATAACCGTTGTGCTTGTTGAGCACAGGCTGGATCTAACTGCGAAATACGCTGACCGCATAATCATAATGGATGAGGGAAAGGTTACAACAGATGGCGAAACCCGCAAAGTCTTAACCACCGAGGAAGCGCGCTTGATCGGAGTTGGAATTCCAAAGGCAACTCTTCTTTACCAAATGCTTCGAAAAGACGGCATAAAACTGGGTAATGCGGTGCCACTGTCTTCTGACGACATGTCAAAATTGCTGAGGGAGGCTTTCAAAGCTAATGATTGAGGTTAAAGACGTCCACTTCACCTATCCCAATGGTGTAGAGGCACTAAAAGGCATATCACTGACTGTGAAGGATGGCGAATTTGTCGCCATAATGGGTTCAAACGGTGCTGGCAAAACAACACTGGTTAAACACTTCAATGGGTTACTGAAACCTGGCAAGGGAAGAGTTCTCGTTGATGGGACTGAGACAACCAAGGTTAGCGTAGCAACTCTTGCTAGGAACGTTGGCTTTGTCTTTCAAAACCCCGATCACCAGCTCTTTAGCGAAACAGTCGAAGAAGAAATATCTTTTGCACTAAAAAATTTCGGATTTGAAGAAAACATTATAAAAAAGCGGGTTACATGGGCATTGAATCTCTTAGGTTTGACTCAATACGAGAAAACCTCGCCATTCATGCTTAGTGGCGGAGAAAGAAAACGCGTAGCGTTAGCATCTGTTTTGGCATGGAATCCAAAAATACTGATATTAGACGAACCCACAATAGGCCAAGATCATCAACAAAAAGAGAAACTTAGACAATTCATTCTGCAAATGCAAACTCAAGAAAAGACAATCATTATCGTCACACACGATGTAGAATTTGTGGCTGAATGCAATCCAAGGATTATATTAATGAGAGACGGAAAAATCGTGGCTGACGGGAAAGGAAAAGAAATACTCACCAACCCAGAAGTTCTATTTGAAGCCTCTATTGTTCCACCCCAAATAGCCCAAATTTTCATGCAATTATCCGATTTAGGGTTACCAAAAAGTGTCATTGACATCTACGAGGCACAAGAAACACTGCTAAAAACTTTGGAGAAAAACCCGAAATGAGCGTTTTTGATGGTCTTAAATTTCGGAAAGTCTATTCTCCCATTCACAATTTAGACCCGAGAATAAAATTTATTTATGTTTGCGCAATCTTTGTTGCTGCAATAATTTTTGGTGAAATGCTACCACTAGCAGCACTTTTCATGATACAGATTCCGTTTGTTCTCCTTGCTGGTGTCAAACGAGAATGGCTCCGTTCCCTTCGAGGAGCCGTTTTTTTAGCGGCAATAATATTCCTGACGAACTTCATTGTTTCATTCATCACAGCGGGATACATGGTCATAGCGACTAATGTGGAAAGTGCGGCTGCAATGACCTTGCGTTTCGTAGTGCTCGTTGAATCTTTTTCCGTTTTCTTTTTGACAACTTCGCCAGACCATTTAGGCTTGGCATTGGAGCAGACGCACGTACCCTACGAATTCTCTTTTGCCTTCACGACGGCTGTTCGTTTTGTTCCAGTTCTGGCTGAAGAAGCCCAAACTATTATGGACGCCCAAAAAGCCAGGGGACTAGAGTTGGAAAAAGGGAACCTACTGAAGAGGATCAGGAACTACATTCCAGTTCTCATACCCTTAATTGTGAGTGCAATTCGTCGAAGCCTTGAGCTGGCCGAAGCCATGGAATCAAGGGCATGGGGAGCCACAAAAAAACGTACCAATCTATACGTGCTGAAAATGCACCAGCGTGACTTTGTTTTGATAGGCATAACCATTGGAATTCTAACAACTGCCATTTACACTCGCTTGTACGTAACCATTCCAACTTTGACTCAACTTTTAGAAGGGCTATTTTAAACCGTAAGACTTTTAATTTAGGTGCATGCGTAATGGATTCTCGGGGCCCGAAAATTAAAGTGGCTGTTGGCTGGAACGAACTGAGGAGGACCGAAACAATAGAGTAAGAGAACGGAGTGTGCAGAACATCCGCGCGAAATGGAAAAAGAAAAAAATGCGACGAGAAAAGAAAAAACGCCAAAAACGACGAGCAAGATACAAGTAACCCCAATTTCTAGAAATTTGCTTACAATACACAAGAAACAAAATAGCTGAATAGCATTTTTAATAACAAGACGGATCAGCTTTTTTTAGTTTTGGCGTTAAGCGTAGTAAAGATTAGTTGTACATATACCTTATTAAGACTCACGACGCACTATATACCCTTGAAAAGCACTTGACACTCTAAACCTAAGGGGGATGCACAACGACAAGGAAGCGAGCGCCAAAGACATCCAATGAACTGGAACAAGCAGAGACAGCGGCTATGATAAATGGGGAAAGCAGGAAACCAATGGTTTTCCGAGAAGTCTACCCTATACAAGAGCCGTATATCTACGCAGCAATAGTTAAAGACCCCGAAACTCAAAAGACGCGGTACGAGATAATAGAACCGACCCTCCAGCAAGATGAAGAAAGGCAACTTTATGAAATAAAAGACTTCTTGATGGAAGAACTGGACGTAAACCTGAAAGAAATCGAAACCAAAGAAAAAGCAGAAAACTACCTGAAAGAAAAAACCAGAGAAATCGTCAAAAAATACCACATAAAAATCCCGCCAGAAGCAGTTGACAAACTCATATACTACATAGTAAGGGATTTCATAGGGTACGGAAAAATAGACGCCCTAATGAGGGATCACTTAATCGAAGACATATCAACAGACGGCGTAAGCATACCGATTTACGTGTGGCACAGACTGTATGAATCTCTACCAACTAACATCATGTTCAAGGATGAAGCAGAATTAGATTCCTTCGTAATTCGCCTTGCATACCTCGCTGGAAAAAATATTTCCATAGCCGCTCCAATTCTTGATGCGTCACTGCCAGAAGGAAGCCGCATTCAATTAACTTATGGAAACGAAGTTACAAGAAGAGGCTCAACATTCACCATCCGGCGCTTCAGAGTAGACCCACTGACTATTTCAGACCTGATCTCCTTCAACACGCTTTCTTCGGAAATGGCTGCATACCTTTGGTACATCATAGAAAACAGAGCCTCAGTATTAGTGGCTGGAGGTGTAGCCGCAGGAAAAACAACAATGCTGAACTGCCTATCAATGTTCATAAAACCAGAAATGAAAATAGTAAGCGTAGAAGACACACAAGAACTCAATCTTCCCCATGAAAACTGGATACCTTCAGTGGTAAGATCAGGCTTCGGACACGAAGACAAGCGGAGCGGCACAATAACTCTGTTCGACCTTTTAAAGGCAGCAGTAAGACAAAGACCAGACTACATAATAGTAGGCGAGGTTCGCGGAGAAGAAGCCTATACCCTATTCCAAGCCATGGCAACAGGCCACCTTGGAATGAGCACAATACATGCAGAGTCGGTGGAAGCTACAATAAACCGACTAGAATCCGAACCAATGAACATACCAATGTCGCTCATAGCAATGACCGACGTCATAATGGTCATTAGCCGTACAGAAATCAATGGAAAACCAGCAAGAAGAGCAAGTGTCACATCAGAAATTAGAGAACTCGAACCTAAAACAAAGGAATTGTCAACCGAAGAGGTTTTTCGTTGGAACCCCAAAAACGACGAGTTCACCTTCTCAGGTCGCAGCAATCTTCTGGAGAGACACATAAAGAAAATGAGTCTGGCAGAAGAGGATGTCAGACGAGAACTGCGCTACAGGAAGACCATTCTTGAATGGATGACGAATCAAGGAATTCGTCGTCACACTGATGTTGCAAACGTGATTCGAGAATACTACGCAAATCCAAACCGTGTTTTCCAAAAAGCCAGAGTGGGACTGAAATGAGAAAAGACAACGCCTTAGAAAAAATCAAAGCCCTGCGTCAACGTTTGAAAACAATGTTGCAATCGCCCTTCATAAGATTTTCACATTCGAAACCCAAGACAACTGAAGAAGAGTTCAAACTAGAATTTGGAAAACCACAATCCATAGCCTATAATCTTATTGGCGAAAAAACCGGACACATTTTGCCCCTTTTCAAAGATTTAGATCAGAACTTAGAGAAATCCGACTTAAAAGTCAATTTCAAGGTCTATGTCAGTTTAACAGTCTTCGCTTCTATCCTGATCACTTTTGCCGTCACAGCCTTGATTCCATTATTACTCTTTTTTGTCTTCAATATGCCTCTTTTATCAGCGCTCCTATTTGGCATCGGCGGAGGGCTGTTCACATGCGCATTTTCAATCATTGGTTTTTATGTGTACCCGATTTATCGCGCGGATAAGCATGGAAGAGAATTGGACGATGAGTTGCCATTTTCGACGGGTTATATGGCAATCCTTGCAAGCACGGGCGTTTCTCCTGAGAAGATTTTCTACACAATTTCAAACATGAGTGTGCCTTTGGCTGTTTCCTGTGAAGCAAAAAACATTGTTAGAAACGTAAATCTGTTCGGTTTAGACGTGATCTCTGCTCTGGAAAGAACCTCAAACCGAACTCCTTCTGAAAGATTTCGCGAAACCTTACAAGGAATCATCTCGACGATACATTCAGGCGGCAATTTGGCGGCTTATCTCCGTGAAAAATCTAAGGTGTACATGAAACTAAAGAGACTCAGCCTCAAAAAATTTGCAGACAACCTGTCAATTCTGTCAGAGATTTACGTGGCTTTGCTTCTAACCGGTCCTTTACTTCTGGTGATAATGTTGGCCGTTATGTCAATGCTTGGAGGAAGTAGCTTAGGTATGCTGAGCTCAGACCTTCTACTGAACCTGCTCACTTACGTTGGAATTCCAGTTTGTGCGATAATATTCTTGATAGTTTTGGACGCTGCATCACCAAAATGGTAATCAAAAATGCCAAAAATAGAAAAAAAAGTTAAGAAAATCGCGGCCATCATCTCATTTGCCACAGCTGTCGCTACAATTCTATTCGCATATTTCATGTTCAGAGAAGCGCCCCCATTTGACGATTTTGTCTTCTTCGCCTTTGTCATCGCGATTTCCCCGACCGCCGTCTTGGGCTACATCGATTATAGATGGAGAAAAGCCGTAGATGAACGCTTACCAGACCTTTTCAGAAGCATAGTTCAAGCACAAAAAACGGGCATGACCCTTCCTCGCGCTCTAGAGGAAGCAGCAAAAAGAGATTATGGTCAATTAACCTCTGAACTGAAGAAAATGACTGTGCAAATTTCGTGGGGAGCAAGCTTCGAAGAAGCCCTTTTGGCTTTCGGAAGACGTGTTAACACAGTTTTGGTGCAAAGAACCGTGCCGATGATAATTGAAGCTAGCCGTTCTGGAGGACATGTCGAAAAAGTCTTTGATCCTATGGGCAAGTTTATACAAACAACACTTCTGCTTGAGAAGGAACGCAAAACCCAGACAAGACCGTACATTGCAATAATTTATGTGGCCTTTTTTGTATTCCTGTTTACGATTGTTCTTCTCTTCAAAACGTTCTTTGTAAGCGTAGAAGGTTTACCAATGCTTGTAACGCCTGTGATGTCGCCATTGGCAATGCAACGCATTTTTCTGCACATGACCATCATCCAAGGACTCTTTGGAGGACTCGTTGCTGGAAAAATGGGAGAGGGAACAATGAACGCGGGGTTGAAGCACAGCTTGGTGATGATGCTTTTCGGTTACATAATATTGAGATTCTTCTTGTGAGAGGGGGAAAGATGAAAGCTAAAATTAGAAGATTTTTATGCAACAAGCGCGCCATCACGCCGGTTCTCAGCAATCTCTTACTCACTATCGTGGCCGTGGCCGCCATGTCGATTGCCACAACGGCTACATACGTTGTAACGACCAACTTGCGAGAAAATATGAGTGAACGCGTTATAGTTGAGGACTTGTGGTTTAACAATTCAACTCGCACTGCAGATGTCTACCTGCGTAATGTGGGAAAAGTTGCCATTCGTGTTTCAAGCGTCTACAGTAACCACACTAAGCAGTCCTTCAATGCGCCTTTCCATTTAGAGATTGATGATCATGACTGGCTCAATATCTCATGTGATTGGAATTCTGGCGACTTGTACTACATTGATATTGTCACAACTAGGGGGACCCATATTGCAAGCTATTATAAAGCGCCTTAAATGCGACAAACGCGGCGTAAGCAACGTAATAGTGGTTATGTTAAGCCTAGTTCTAATAGTAATTATAGTTGGCAACGTGATCCTTTGGAGTTACCAGATGAACCAGCTAGATCTGGAAAGAATGCAAGAAGCAGTAACGGTGTCAGACGTGTCAAGAGTGACGAGTTCTCCTTGGTTTACGGCGGGAAACGAATACAGCGTCAACGTAGGCACACGGCTAAATGGAACGTATGTCGATACGCAGGCCGTTGATTCCAACCCTGAAACATTCAGAGAAGAAATTACGTCAACTAATTATGTGTTTAACCCGTCTGGATACCTCTTGGGAGGAACAACAAAGTACATTTCAGGTGCAGTTTCTGATCTGACTACTGACAACAGCGCATACATGGTTTTCAGAAGCTACCCTAGCGCCACTTCAGCTAAAACCCTCTATGCCCATCAAGAACAAACGATAGTAGGCGGGAGAGTGAGCCATTTTCTCAATTTAAGCTTCGCTGATGCTACTGGAACAACATTATCAGCTGATGCACAAAATGAAGGGAGACTCTTTATGGGTCGCTTCGTTTATCAACTGACAGGTGTTCAATCGATACCCGCGAGTACTTGGACCGTCTATTACCGAGCTCAAAAAACCATTTCCTTCATCACAGCCCACTGTGACATCGACATATTAATTAGAACCTCCGCAGGTGCTGTAAGATCAACAATTGCCACAGATGTCGCAGGCTCAGCAGACCTCTCAACTTCTTGGTCAACACTATCTGGAACTTATTCTTGGGCGAATTACACAGTTGTAGATCAAACTGACTACTTGGAGATAATTTTCTACATGCACGTTACCACGAAGAAGAACAACGAATATGTGCAGCTCAGAATAGACGACAACACACTAGCTGTCACAGACCAAACAAGAATCGCAGGAGTGATCCTTCCAAGCACATACACCGTTCAAATCGAGTTGACTGGCTCGAGCAACACCCAAAACTGGCAGAGCCTTACGTGGATTGTGAACAGCGCATTCACAACTGCCATCGTAAATACGACTTTACAACTCTACAATTTCTACACAAGCCAGTACCCCACAAACGGAGACGGCTATATCGCTTACACCTCGAATCCGACACCAAACACTGACGAAACAATAAATCAAACCATCGTGGCAAACCCAACATACTATAGAAATTCAACAGGCGCATGGAAAATCAGAATAACGGGAGTCAAAGACACGACTTCACCTTTTGACCTCAAACTCGACTGGGTCGAGTTCAAAGGTACTGAAACAGGCATATACCGACTTAACATAACTAACAGTTACACAGTAGATTTACAAATCTATCCAATCGTTTACACTCGCAGCATCGACATATTACTCAGATACAATGTTTCGAACAGTGACGAGAAATGGTTCTTGAAAGCGTACAATTGGACAGCAGCAGGCTTTAGCGACATAGGCTTTAATGACACTGGGGGAAACCAGCCAACCCTTGGCCAATGGAATGAATACGCAATAAGCATAACAAACAACTTGAAGGACTACATAGCAGAAAACGGTACCATACTCCTAGAATTCTTTGATGAAGGCACAGGCGCAAACCAAACACCTGTGGAAGTAGACTTTTTGGGTGTGAGAGCAATGATTGATGGCACACGCATAAATGTGAAAAACTCTAGTCCGTTGACAGTTCGCGTCGTAGCAATCTGGATTGTTAACTCCACAAATCATCAACGCTATGACGCTAACCTTTTCATGAACTCTGGAGAAGAGGCTACGTACATTCGTGCAGATATAAGTTTGCCAGAAGACGGTTATATAGCTAGAGTCGTAACAGAAAGGGGCAACATAGCTGTTTTTGCAGGAAGCTAGAGTCTTATTTCTTCATTTTTTCTTTTAATGCCTTTATCGCTTCTTTTTGGTTTTTGGCCTCTATCGTCTGGATGCTGTATAGTTCTGCCATTTTCTTTCCGTTTTCGCTAAGTCTTGGGATAGCGATTAAATAGGCTTCATCCGGAGAAACATCAAATATCTTGGCGAATAGAGCAATTACAGGTTGCTCCGACACGATGTCGTCTGTCGATGCCGATGTTGCCAGATCAACTACCATCACCTTTCGAGTTTTCCCTTCCCTAGAAGCTACAATATCAAAAGAATGGTTTGCTCCAGATTTGCCTTTAAGAAAAGCCGGACTTTCCACCTTGAATCCCTCCTCTATGAGAAATTCCCGTATAGGGGCAACTAGAACCCAGCTTAAGGCAGCCTCCTCTCTCACTTCTCTGCTCAGAGTATAGGAATAGACATCTTCAATGGAAATCTCTTCAAACGTGAAGTTCTCATGGCAGTCTCTGCAGAAATGCTCGGAGATTGGAATGTCGAAGCTTTTGCCGCAATCCTTACAAGTGCACCATATTCCGGCTTTTCTATAGTCAACATCAATTTTTTTCAAGTCCTCATGGCATTTTGGACAGACATATTTGTCTTCTTTGCGAAAGTTCTCTTCAACATCCATGTATCCACATTTAACATGTTCGATTAAGGAGCTTTTTTGGATGTCAAAAGATTTACAATACGGACAACAATAGCGGATAGAAATGTTTGCAGAGCTGCATTTTGGACAGTAAATAGTTTTGTCGTAAAGTTTTCTTTCTAAAATTTCAGCTTCGTAGAGTTTGTTCAAGAAAGGTTCCACTTTTGCGACATCGCCAACTATGGTTTCTACGATTGGATAGCGATAGCCGCGGTTGGGGTCGTAAACAGGTTCAAGTTCATCAATTTCGCCGCTTAGAAATTTGCTTAGGAAAATTTGTGTATTGCGGTCTTTATAAATTTCTGTCCGCTCTGTTTTATCCGTTTTCTGCATCTTTTTTCACATACCAGTTATTTCTGCCTTAATTGGGTTTCACGTCCCTTTTAATTTCACATTTAACCAACGTTAAAGATGTGCAATTTACTGTTTTTAATAGTTTTGCTTCGAAATCTTTAAACATTTCGAGAAAATCTTTAAGAATTCCATTCAGGAGTTGACTTATAGAGCGTGAGCCAAACTGAACTCGAAATCTAAAAATATCTTGAATTGTCCGAAATGCGGCTTCACCTTCAACATAACTTACGGCAGAGCATTTGCTTGTTCCGGCTGCCCATCTTCGGTCCAATGTAAAATGGCTAAGTGCCCTAAATGCGGACATGAATTCCCAGTATTTTAAGGGCAATATCAAAATAATGTCTCCTAAATCTTTGGTTTGACCTCAAACTCGCATAATTCGTCTCCCGCAGCAACGCACTTCAGCTCGACAGCCTCCAATGATTCACCGATAACTTCGCTTGAAAAACCCGCGATGAACCCACGCGTCCAATGAAAAACCTTTTCTTTTCTGTAACCACGCAAAACGGCTTCAACACACGACTGAATCTTGAACCTACCAGTAAATTTTCTCCCATCTATGGTTAAGTCCTCTATCTGCCCCCAACCTATGGTTTTAATTGCTTGCACCATAGCTAGTAAGACATCGTCTCCTTTCAACCCATTTCTCTCCGAGAAAAGCTCAGCTACGAAGACCCCACTTTTCTTTCCAGCATTATAAGAGACTGTGGCAAAACTGGACGGAGTTAGTATCTTCTCAGTTTCATCAAACAAGCTGCCGAAAAGTTTAGCAGGCATAACTGTTGCCGCTGAATTACCATTAACTATTGGAAAATGCATAGCATCACATGTCAAGGGTTCAGGTCCACCAATCTTAACATCTCGAACAACGTCTAGCTTGCGGAGGTCTTCCTCAATTTGCTTGATTCCTTGGACAGCTTTTGACAAATCTACAAATGAAGTGCAATAGCCTAAACCGCTATTGTCAACAGCGCTGGAAAGGAGGGGCTCGCGAAGATCAACATGCGCATCTGATAGAACATTTGTTGCTTTTGATGCTGCTCCGTAATAGTCTTTCAGAGGTATGCAATTTTCATAAATTTCTTCGCCAAGCTTAGCGCAAAGGTAAGTGAAGGCCCTTTTAGGAATAGAATTTCCCATGATTTGCACAGCCTTGATGAATCAGACTTTGCTTGTTTTCCAGAAATAAAGGGTTTAAGGCCTATTAATTCAGAGCGAAGATCAATATTAGACATGCACAGTCATATTTTTTAATAAGAACCTTCATATTCCAAGCACAATCCAAAGTGGAAGAAGAAAGTTAAACAAAGTGGTGAAACCAAATGGCAACTGAAAAACATCTGTTTATTCGCTGGGCAACGTTGAAAGGAGTTGCTGCAATAATTCTGTTTCTAATAGTAGCAACGTTAGCTGAGTATGTTATTGTCCTTTATGCAATTAACTTGGGCGTCAAAGACGAAGCACTGTTACAATGGAGTTTTGAATTTCCAAGTATTGACTGGACTTTTACGCTAGTCATCAGCCCACTATTCCATTTGGTTCCACTAGCTGCCATAATTTCACTTGTGGCTAGTTGGTCATGCTTGACTAAGTATACAGCTGTAAAGACAATTGAAACCCAAAAGGGGAAAGTCGAGATCACCGCCAAATACCGGCAGAAACGGAAATTCAAGACACTGAGAAAATTTTTCGGCAAGATAAAATTTGGACTACTGAAAATTAGAGGCGTCGCATACGTATGGCAAAAAGTGCATTTTGCGAGAGCCACGATAAAAAGTGCTGTAACAGTGCTGCTGGTTTTTTTGACCCTTGCTTTTGTAGCTTCTTTGCTTGCGTATCCCAACCTGATTCACGATACTGTTACGGGGGCTTGCAAGAATGACCCCTCACTGCTTAATTTTGTGTCAGATACCTTACAGTTTCTAGCGCCAATTGGCGGAGTCTTCTCAGGCATAAATGACGCTTTGCGCGCGGCCGCACCAATCGTTCAAAACGTTGCGTTTTCTCTCGGATTGTTGATTAAGCCATTAGCCGATTCAGACAATGCTGGGAAGTATATATTTTTCCAAAATGCGGCGGCATGGGTTTCTGCTCTGGCAACCTTGTTCTACGGCGAGTACAGGCGCCAGTACAGATACAAAAGGACACGAAGAAGTCAAAAGTGAACTTGATGGCAGATCACCCTCGATTTGGTCCAGCTGGAGTTCCTCCGATTTTTAGGGATATGGGCGCAAGTTTGGCGGATGTCCCAAGACTCTTAAGGGAAGAAGAACTTGACGCGTTCGAGTATCAAGCGGTTCGATGGGGCCAAAAACCCCAAATGAAAAAGGAAGACGCTGAAAAACTCGGCTTAGAAGCAAGAAAAAATGACGTTTTGCTCAGTCTCCACGGCTCCTATTTCATAAATTTCTGCGGCGAAAAGGAAGTCCGAGAAGCAAGTAAACGGCGTTTGATTGCATGCGTAGCTGCCGCAGAATGGATGAATGCGCACGTTGTGGTTTTTCACCCAGGATTTTACGGTCAAAAACCAAAGAAGGAAGTTCTCAAGAATTGCATGGAAGTATTAAGAGACATTGTCAAAACGATTAAAGCTTTAGGAATAAAAAACGTTAAACTCGGCCCGGAAACAATGGGTAAACCCTCGCAGCTCGGCAGTTTAGATGAAGTTTTAACCATCTGCAAAGAGGTTGAGCAAACGCAGCTCGTAATCGACTGGTCACATTTACATGCTAGGGATAGGGGACGATTCAGAACTGTCGACGATTTTCGGGAGGTAGTTGAAGAGGTCGAAAAAAGATTGGGGACAGAAGCCGCTAGGAACATGCATTGCCATTTCACTAAGGTTGAATTTACAAGGAAAGGTGAAAGACGCCACCATATTTTGGACGAAAAAAGGTATGGCCCGAATTTCGTGATGCTGGCAAGGGTCATAGCTGAGTTCAAGTTGAGGCCAGTCATAATATGCGAGACGCCGATATTGGATATTGACGCCATGAAAATGCGGGACATTCTTCAAAAAGAAATTAACGGCTAGAATTAGGATACGCTGCGATACATTTTTTATGTCAGTTTCTAATGCTTTTTATGGGTAGCCATTATGGCGAGGCTAAGAGGATTTCAGAAACTAACATCCACTGGTGACGCATTAAAAGCATGGTTAGATGCATTGCAAATTAGAAGGCCCAAGGTAGTTACCATTCCGTTGCATGGCGCTTTGAATCGTATCTTGGCGGAGGACGTAGTTGCGAAAGAGGACTTGCCGAGGTTTGACAGGTCAGCCGTTGACGGATATGCCCTCAGAGCCGAAAGCACCACTGGAGCATCACAGTTTAAACCAAAAGTCCTTCACATAGCAAATTTCGACAAAATTGGCGTCAAACAGGCAAAGCAAGTTTGGACTGGAAACCCAGTTCCAGACGGAGCAAATGCCGTTGTAATGGTGGAAAAAACAAGAAGGAACGGCGAGAAAATTGAGGTTTGGGTTCCGTTGACACCTGGCGAGAACGTTTCAAAAAAAGGTGAGGACATCAAAGAGGGCGAGGTTGCCATAGAGGCCGGAACTTGCTTGAATCCTTATCATTTAGGGTTGCTGGCCGCTTTTGGAAACGCAGAAGTCAAGGTTGTTGAAAAACCCAGAATCGCGATTTTGGCCACTGGAAACGAACTTGCAGAAGTGGGCGCTAAACCATTGGAAAATCAGATTTTTGAGACTAATAGAGTCATCCTTTCAGCTATGTGCCGTGAATTAGGTGTGGAACCGGTGGACTTGGGAATTGCAAAAGATGACGTGAACGAAATTACTGAGAAGTTGAAAATGGGACTTAAAAAAGCTGATGCAATAATGACTACTGGCGGAACAAGCGTAGGAGCTCCTGACCTTGTTCCCGAAGCCGTTAATGCCATCGGAAAGCCTGGAGTCATCGTTCATGGTGTGGCCATGCGCCCAGCCATGCCAACAGCCCTAGCGGTGTTGGAAAGAAAGCCGGTGATAGTCCTTTCAGGTAATCCTGTGGCAGCAATCATGGGATTTGAAGCCTTTGCAAGGCCATTAATATTCAGAATGCTCGGGCTGAAGAAAGAAACGCATAGGCCTCTAATTAAGGCAAGCATGACAAGAAAAATCACTACAGCCCTTGGAAGAAAGGCTTTCGTTCGTGTCCGGGTTTTCCAAAAAAACGATGAGTTTTTTGCAGAACCAATCAGTACTCGCGGTTCTGGGGCAATTTCAACCATGACGAGAGGTAACGGCTACATTGTTGTTCCAGACAACAGAGAAGGTTTAGCAGAAGGTGAATCTGTATTGGTTCACTTATTTGGTGACGTGGAAACGGTGAACGAAAATGTTTAGAAAACTCTTAACGTTTGACGAAGCTAGCCAAGCTATTGATCAACATTTTAAACCTCAACCTTTAGGCATCGAAGAAATTGCGCTTTTGGAAGCTCATAACCGAGTTCTCGCGAAGGATGTTTCTTCTGCCTTGGATATTCCACCCTTTAATCGGTCAACCGTTGATGGATACGCAGTAAAAGCAGAAGATACCTTCGGCGCAGAGGAAAACAACCCCAAAAAACTGAAAATTTGCGGAACCATAAACGTTGGTGAACCGCCAAAAATGGCCGTTGCTCAAGATGAAGCAGCTGAAATTGTCACAGGCGCGCCAGTTCCAGAAGGCGCCGATGCTGTCGTCATGATCGAATATACCGAGCAAAAAAATGGTGACCTCTCTATTTACAGCGCCGTGGCTAAAGGCGAGAATGTTATGAAAAAGGGAGCGGACATAAAGCGAGGCGAAACTGTTCTTAAAAGAGGACAAATTCTAGGTTCACGGGAAATAGGTGTCTTAGCTGCCTTGGGGATGGCAAAAGTAAAGGTTTATTCAGTCCCACGTGTGGCCGTTCTTTCTACAGGAGCTGAAGTAACCGAGCCAGGTAAGGAATTGCCTTCTGGAAAAATTTATGACATAAACGCTTACAGTTTGAGTACGGCAGTTCTGGAAAGCGGGGGAAAACCGGTGTACTTGGGAGTTTTTCCAGATGATAAGGTCGAATTGCAAAAGGCTTTGGAGCGTGCTTTGGCGTCTGCTGATATGGTCATAACTTCAGGCGGAGTATCAGTCGGTCCAAAGGATATCATGCCAAAAACCGTTGATTCTCTTGGCAAACCTGGCGTTATCATATATGGAATAGCGATAAAGCCTGGAAAACCAACAACAGTAGCATTGATAGGTAGGAAACTGGTCTTTTCGCTTCCAGGTCATCCAACCTCTGCACTGCTCGTCTTTCGTCTGCTTGCTCGTCCAATTATTCAGCGAGTAGCCGGCAGAGAAGCAGAAGAACCTACGAAAGTTAAGGCTTTGGCAGCTATGAGAATGTTTCCGGCGAAGGGCAGGCGAACATTTGTCATGGTTAGACTAAAATGTGACAAGCAAGAGCGCCTAATCGCTGAACCCGTCGAAACTGGACTTTCAGGGGCCATAACAACCCTTGCAAAGGCTGATGGTTTTGTAGAAATAGCGGAAAATCAACAGTTTATCGATGCAAACGAAGAGGTTGTGGTTCACATTTTTTCAGCTTTCAAAAGTTCTTCTTCTTGACACTATATAAGCTGTGGAAGCCCATGTTAAAACAAGGTATGCAACCATTGCTAAGGCGAGCAAAATATCTATCGATATGACGTAATACAGAGTATACAAAGAGAAGGTTGTAGCGATAAAAAACAACATGACAACAAACCATATGGTCCAACTTCGTTTCTTGGCTAATCCATAGGCAGTTACCAGACTTAAAATGCCAATTATGCCGATATGAGGAGGAAAATTGGTTATCGGCAAAAGAATGAAGAAAATTACGCCAACAGCAACGTAAAAAGCGGCAGATGTAATCATTCCGACGTTTGCAGTTTTCAGTTTAGACCCAAGTGACATTCTGAATCGCCTTTAACCTTAATGCATAAACGGCGAATTAATAAATTTAATGTTCCCACAAGCCTATTTCAGGAACTTTAATATCAAAAGCTCCTCTACACTTCACTCAATAATTCGATGAGAGCCTTTTTGTTTTCACCCCGTTTCATCTATGTCCAAGGCTTCTTTTCAGTTCAGTCTTGTCATAGCCTTCGATCTGTTGACACTCAGTTTTGGATTCGTCGCGAAAAAAGAAGAGGGGAAGACCCTTTTGAGAATGGAGCGAGCGAAAAGGTTTAGAGCACCACCACAATAAAGCACATTAAAAAGAGGAAAAGAATCAAAGATGAGCCATCATGAACTTTTCGTTTCACAGTCAAATTTTTTCGGCGGTCTCCAAAAACCCTTTGAAAAGGCAGATTACATAGTTATTGGTGTTCCCTTTGATGTCACGAGCACATATCGCACAGGAGCAAGGTTCGGTCCCAACGCGATTCGCCAAGCGTCTCTGAACATAGAAACCTATAGTTTCCGCGCGGGAATAGATGTGGAAGACTTGTCGCTACACGATTTAGGTGATTTACATGTATCCACAGACACTGTGAAAACGTTAGAAATGCTCCAACTTGTAGCTGAAGATGTTCTAGAAGCAGGAAAAACGCCAGTAGCCATCGGCGGAGAGCACACGATAACATTGGGCATCTTGAAGGGTTTAGGTGCTAAAGCCTCCAAGACGGCAGTAGTGAGTTTTGATGCGCACCTTGACGTGCGCGATGAGTTCATGGGAATTAAACTATCCCATACGACTTTTATGCGCAGAATAAGCGAAGAAGTAAGACCAGCGAAAGTAATTGAAGTAGGCACCAGAGCCATGTGCAAGGAAGAACTGACCTTTGCAAAAAAGGCGGGAATAGAACTTCTGACATCACAACAAATAAGGAAAGAAGGATACGGTCAGATTTCGAAACAATTGAAGGAAAAACTTGCGAAATACGATTACATCTATTTGTCGGTGGACATGGACGTTGTTGACCCTGCCTATGTGCCAGCTGTGCAAAATCCAGAACCAGAAGGCATCGAAACACACACGTTAATTGATGTTCTAAGCGCCGTATGCGATGAACGCGTAATAGGATTTGACCTCGTGGAGATTGCGCCAAATTATGACCAAGGAGTTTCAGCAATCCAAGCGGCTAAAGTGATGTTTGAGGTTCTGTGCTCATTGGAGAAATCACGAAAAGGGCAATCATGATGGAAGAAGTGAAATCTTACTACGATAAAAGATCGGAGAGCTAGGATGAAGTCTTCAGCACTTTATACTTCAATTTGAGCTCGCTTTATGTGAGAAACCAGACGCGTTGGCGCTAGCAGGACGTTTGCAGGCAACAGTCTTCAAACTCTGATATGCTCACGGAGACTTATACCCCCTCTATAAATAGGTAGAACTAGAGCTTCTCTGAATGCAACTTGCGTGGATGGCTGTTCAGCAGAGAGCTGCTGACTCTTCGATCTGCTGTTCTTTTTGTAGTTTTGCTATGAAGAAGCCGTTGCAGTGGTGGATCTGCGGGTATAGCCTTTGACATTTTTCCATTCCTCTTAAACCTGGCAAACCTATCTTGAGCGATATTTCAGATAGCGAAAATTCTGGATGCCACTTCAAGAAGCGCTCAACAAGCATCTCATTCTCTTCAACTGTTATGCTGCACGTAGAGTAAACTATTGTACCTCCGGGTTTCACGTTATCTGCACAATTGTTGATCATTTGCCACTGAAGCTCAGCCATCTTATCAATTGAACGTGACGTAAGTCGCCATTTGGCCGAAGGCAATTTTCCAAAGGCGCCAGTGCTTGTGCAAGGTGGATCTAAAACTACAAGATCTGCTTCTATCGCGAAAGGCAGCGAATGGCAAGCGTCCGCAATAATCGGCATGGCTACTTTCACGCCCATGCGTGCGACCTCATTTTTCCAGATTTTGGTTCTGCGCTTGGAGTAGTCTATTGAATAGATTTTGCCTTGATTTTGCATTAGTTGCGCGAGATGGGTGGTTTTGGCACCGGGTGCGGAACAAACATCTAAAACTGTCATTTTCGGTTTTGGATTTGCTGCTTCCGCAGCGAAACAGCTTGCTTTATCTTGGACATAGAATAGGCCTTCTCGGAAGCTTGCCGTTTTTGATAGAGGTTGCTTCGCGCCCACGAGCTTGTACGTGTGCCTCAAAGGCTCGATCTTCTCCAGCTTAATTCCATCTTCGACAAGTCTTTCAAAGATTTCTTTTTCAGGCACTCTAAGAGTGTTCAGCCTTATGTACGTTGGCGGCGAATGCATACTTGCCTCTAGGAGGGCCATGGACTCTCTTCTGCCAAAAAGTCTGAAACAGTATTCTACAAACCATCTTGGCTGAAACGTTAGAAGACTCGCTCTTTCCTCGTCGCTTATGCCTTTTAAAAGTGGTGCAAGCTTTTCTGTGAGCAATAATCCCAAGAAAGGCTCAACTTCCCAGAGGGTTTTCCATCCAAGAATTGACCGCCCCATTTTAGCTATTTGCTCAGCTTCTTTCAAATCAATCTTAAACCAGTGCTTTCTTATTCTTGTTTGATAAATGTAAAGCCGCAAAAATGCTTGAACGCCAAGATTGAATTCTTTTATGATTTTAGGCTTTAGAACGCTGTCAGCAAAGTTGTCTATAAGATTTCTGCGCCTTACAGTTTCACATACGAGTCGGTAGCCAAATCTAACAGCATCAAGATTGCTTATATTCAACTGTCTAACTGTCTTCGTCAAAGCCAAGTGTTCACTTAAGTTTTGCATTTCCATCCAGCTTAGGGTCTCAATCGCAAGCGTCCAAGCTTCCTTAAGCAACGTTTCCACGCAACTTTTGAACAACAGCAAAGTTACGAATGGAAATTAAAGGATTTTTCCCTTTTTTACTTATTTGTCGAAAAACATGAAACTGGCTGAGAATTCGAGAACCATAGGGAATAGCCAAGAAAGAATGCAATTGATAACGCGGCTTGTACATTAGTAAGAGCTTTTAGTCTATCCTGCTCATAAAGATAATAAGGTTAAGAAACAAATGGCGCAGAAGCATTTAGACGAATTCTCCCATGTGGAGACAAAGCCTCCAAAGGAAGCGAAAGCGGAGACTTTGCCTTTCACCCAAGGCGTAAAAAAGGAAAAAAAGCACCGCGGCTTTCCGCCTTTGGCACCCGAGAATCTGCCGCCATCATATTTCGTTTCTGCCACCTATTATGGACACGCAGCAAAAGCCTTAATCAAACTCTATGAACCCACGTCAGGCAAAATTTATTTTTGGTACGATAACACTGGACATAAACCGTACTGCTTGACCAACCTTTCACCATACGAGCTAGAAAAAATTGACCGCTTGATCAAGCATCCAAGTTTTGACCATTTCGAAATAGAGGAAAAATTTGACCCACTGTTGGATAGAAATGTGAAAGTCACAAAAATCGTTGCAAATGATCCTTTGGCTATTGGCGGTCGCCCGCAAGGCTGTATAAGGGACGTAATTCCAGAAGATTTTCCAAAAGTCTCAGACACACCCATGGAAGCTGAAGACATCAACGTTTGGGAAGCGAGAATAAAGTATTACCAGTCCTACATTTACGACAGTAACCTTTTACCAGGAATGATTTACGAAGTTAAAAAGGGTAATCTTGTCGCCAAGAGTCTGGAAGAATTCGAAAAAACAGTCAAACGAATAAGGGCGATTTATAAGGACGCAACGGCTGAAGAACTTGAATATATTGAAGAATGGGCTAGACTGTTGGAGTATCCTGCTCCAAAGTTTCACCGAATAGCCTTGGACATCGAAGTCTATGCGCCCGTACCGACGAGAGTGCCAGACCCCCGTGAAGCTGCCTATCCAGTTATTTGCGTTTCACTTTACGGTTCAGATGGGCAAAAGAAAGTTTTGCTTCTGAAACGGGAAGATGTTCGCGAAGGAAACGAGCATTTACCCGCAGATGTGACTCTCGAATATTTTGAAACCGAAGAGAAATTGATCAAAAGCGTTTTTGACGTATTATGGAGCTACCCCTTTGTTATAACGTTCAACGGCGACGATTTCGACCTACGCTATTTAGCTCATAGAGCAATAAATCTCGGTTTCGGAAAAAAAGAAATCCCCATAGAAATCGGCAAGCGCGTTTGCTTGCTTAAGTACGGAGTGCACATTGACCTTTACAAGTTCTTCTTTAATCGGTCAATTCAAATTTACGCCTTCAGCAATCGCTACCGTGACCTAACTCTTGACGATGTAGGCAAAGCTTTACTCGAAATGGGAAAAATACCTCTCGACAAAGATATAGGCAAATTAAGTTACACCGAACTCGCCAAATACTGCTTCAGAGACTCGGAAATCACCTTTAACCTGACAAACTTCGAAGACGAATTGGTTATGAAACTCATCTTGGTTTTAGCTCGAATCAGCAGCATGCCAATGGAGGACGTAAGCCGCCAAGGCGTCTCCCGCTGGATAAGAAATTTCATGCACCGCGAACACAGAAAAAGAAAAATGCTCATTCCAAACGCTGAAGACATACTTGCCAAAAAAGGCAAAACAGCAACCAAGGCCATAATAAAAGGCAAAAAATACAAAGGCGCAATAGTGGTTGAACCCGTCCCAGGCGTTCACTTCAACGTTGCCGTAATGGATTTCCCAAGCCTGTACCCATCAATAATAAAGGTTTGGAACCTCGGCTACCAATCAATACTCTGTCCGCATCCAGAAGACCGAACCAACCTAATACCAGGCACACCACACTGGGTCTGCACCAAAAAGCGTGCCCTAGAAAGCCTCCTAATCGGTTCGCTCAGAGACCTGCGAGTACAATGGTACAAACCCAAATCAAAGGATAAAACGTTATCCGCTGAATTAAGAAGCTGGTACAATATCACCCAAGGAGCGCTCAAAGTAATTTTGAACGCCAGCTATGGCGTATTTGGTGCTGAATCCTTTGACCTTTACTGTCCACCAGTGGCCGAAGCCACAGCAGCCATTGGAAGACACTCAATAACTCAAATACTCAACAAAGCAGAACAGCTGGACATTCAGGTTCTTTATGGAGACACAGATAGCCTCTTTCTGAAAAACCCCTCAAAAGAACAAATTCAAGAGTTAGCCCGCTGGACTGAGCACGAATTAAAAATGAGTTTAGATGTGGACAAAGTCTACAGATACGCTGTTTTCAGTTCCCGCAAGAAGAATTACCTCGGCGTTTTAGAAGACGGAACAGTAGACGTCAAAGGGTTAACAGGCAAGAAAAAGCATATTCCAATTTTCATAAAGAATGCTTTTGGCAAAATGAAAGAACGATTAGCGATGGTTAAAAACCCGGGAGAGTTTGAAAAAGCCAAGAAAGACATCGCTGAAATTGTACGCGACCGTTATATGCGATTGAAAAGAAGAGAATGGGATAACTTAAACGAACTCGCGTTTCACGTGGTTTTAGGCGAAAACATCGAACGTTACACAAAAACGACGCCCCAACACGTCAAAGCCGCCAAGATATTAAAAGAAAGCGGCGTCGAGCTGAAAGCAGGCGACTTGATAAGCTTTGTCAAAGTTACGAGAGAGCCTCACGTTAAGCCCGTTGAGTTGGCGACAAAGAATGAGATTGATGTTGATAAGTATGTCGCTTATTTACATTCAACTTTCGATCAAGTCTTGGATGCATTAGGCTTGGACTTTGACGAAATAATAGGGTTAACCAAACTCGAAAGATTCCTCTAGCTTACTCATTCTTTCCGACAACCTTCAGTCCACGTGATTTTAACGGCTCTATTATGTTTGGCTTGCTAAGTATTGAAAGCAGCACATAACCAATTACGGCTATCGCAATTAAACTGCTGATAGTTATGCTGACAATCATCGCGGCCCACGCTGGTAAAGTGCCGAGGACTTCTGGCGGCGGAAAGAACAACCAAAGATAACCACCTACAATAAATCCTATTGGCAAGGCTCCAGCAACACAAGCTATGAAACGATGTTTCCTCAGCAGTAGAATTATGCTAGCTGCAATCAGGTTTGCAAGAGGACCAAAAACAACGTCTTGAAAGCCAATAAAATAGTAGGAATTGGTCAAAAAGCATCCCAAAGCAACTCCGCCAACAACAGGCCAGCCAAACAATGCGGACAAGGCGATAATACAATCAGCGACACGCAACTGAATAGGTCCAGATACTGTGGGATTTCCAACAGAAAGCATTTGAACAACATTTACTATAACATACAAAGCTGCAAAAACAGCCGTCAAAGACACGTCTCTACTGTCAAATTCCACTTTTCCACCTCCTACACCGGGGTTTATTATGGCGGAACGGGTGGAGGCCCACCTACCCGCCTGACACCTTTATGCTCACGCTTCAGAGATATTAAAGCTTATTGAATGGAAAACAGTGCGGATTCATTCTTTTGTTAAACCTTCGTTTCTGGAGCTGGTGCGAACGCAATTGTTTCAGATTGTGCTGGTTGCGCTTCTGCTTCCACTTCTACATCCACACCTTCAACTGGGACCTCCCTTCTACGGGATCCTAACAAATCATGCGGCGGCGGTGGGGCATCCAAAATAGTCGAGAAAAGATACATCGCGGTGAAAGCTTGCTGATAAATTCTTTGAAAAACATGCGGCACTTTGGTCTCTTGATCAACCTCTAAAATTCTACTTAACTCTTCATCTTTGCCTGTCAAAGTGGCTGTGCCTTCAACTTCAAACTTCACAATGCTTGGCTTTGTGGTTACAAGGAGACTGAACCAAACAATTATTGATTGACTTTTGCGTTCACGTTCTTCCAGTCTAGCCTTCACGTCAAAGTTGACAGATTCAGCCCCGCCTTTAACACCTAGTCTAACGCCTTCTAAGCGGGTCAATTCTATTTTAATTGAAACATTTGGAATATACAATGTCGGGCAAATGTTTGATTCCTCGCACTAATGAACAATATGCTGAGCTAGACGTTGCAACCTCCGCAATTAAGCGTCGGTCTAAACTAATTTTTGCCTTTTGTGTGTAGCATGACGCTACATACACAAATCAGTAAGAAGAAAAAAATGCTACAAAAAAAGCTGTTGAATAAATAGGGCTGCGAAAGTTGAAATTGCCACGAGAACGGAAATTATTATGACTACCTGTCTTTCGGTCAAAGGACGATTATAAGTCACAAGCGTAATTAAGCTTCTTGCGTGTTCAGAAAATAATTTTTTGCCATCGAAAGAAACACGCGCCTTCTTCCTAAGGACGAAATACGCCGTTAAAATCAGCAAGGAATTGAACACGTATGGCACAATGGAAATCACGAGGGTTTGTTCGATGTTTGCGACAATTGCATAAGAAGCCATTGTTATGCCAATTGCAAAAGAACCAGTGTTTCCCACGAAAATTTTGCCTCTGAAATTGAAGAACGATAGAATTATGTAAACAATCAGCGGAACGTAAAGCAGAACCTGAAGCCCAGATGCAGAGCCGAAGAATAATCCCAGCAACACTATGGATGGACAAATAGTTTCAAGACCGTTTAAACCGCCCATCTGATTCACGGTGTTCGTTGTCACGGTAACAATTAATGGAATGACTGCAAAGTAGAAGATCATCTCTCCAGGTATACCTAGAACATTCAACGTTCGAAAGTCGATTTTCCCCCAGAAATAGGTTGACATGATGGGCGTTCCCTCTCTTAAAACAGCAAGGGGCAAAGAGGCAAGTATTGGTAAAAAGGCCTTGTAACGCCATCGCAGATCCATCCAATCATCAAGTAACCCCATGAAACCTCCAAACAATATGCAGACAGCCAAAGTTAAAGCTGGAGAAGATCCGCTGGAAGCGTCAGCTTGCACGATTTTGAAGAAATACAACAAAAAAAGGTATGTTGAACTGGCTATAACGTAGATTACACCTAGACCATTTGAAACTAGCGGTTTGTTTGGCTTATGATAGTCGGGAACTTTTGGAAACAAACCATCGCTCCCTTATATTTAACTTGAGTAATCACTGTAGTATTGTTGCCAGTCAATCTCATACAGGCAGACAAGTGGTACAAGGCCACCGTATTTCCCAGAAGCATCAAACGCGCTCAACTCCAAACCAGCGAAATAGGCTTCCTTAAAGTACGTGGGTTGGACGCCTGCTTCATCAGCTACAACAGAGTTTTTGTCACTCCATCGCTGTTTTCCCCAACTCATCAATTTGTAGATAGTCGAATTCTTGCCGGCAGAGCCCCATTCCCATCTGTTTGTCTCGTTATTGTATTCTCCAAACTTGTTCTCGTCGGTCCATGCAGAGCTATTGTCAAGCAATCCATCGCGGATGAATCGTTCAGATGCTTGACCTGAAATTCGCGCCATCCACATCCACTTTCCTTCGTCACCGAAACCAGCGAAACCGGTTATGTAATATGAATAGTCGCTTGATAGCTGTAGATAAAGACTTGTGAAGACAAGTACGTACTTGGCATTATATTTCTCCAACATTTTCAGTGACTGGGTTTCATTGGCCATAAAAATGAAGCCGACATTTTCTATCTGCGTACCATTTATCGTAGCGTTATCAGCGAGGGATGTAACGTTTCCAATCATGGTCAACCAATAACCGTAATCCCACCAACTGCATACTACCGTAGTCGAATCAAGATTGTTCCTAACCCAACTCAACATGTTCAACCATTCTTGCACTGGTTGACTAGGTGCAATTGGAAGACTACCTGCAGTAATAGTCACTGGGACAAGAGCTTGGCCATAAGCCTTAGGCACACCGCCAGACTGGGGTGAAAAAGCAAAGTTCGTAACCAGAAGAAGGAATATGAAAAAGACGGTGACTCCACTGAATTCTCTTCCAACACGCTCCAAACGATATTTCGTTTTCGCAATGACTTTCGGAGTTTCTCTCAACAATGTGTAAAAGGGTTTCAGTATGCCGAGAATCCCCATAGACGCCAAGAGACTAAAGGCAGGAGCCAAGAGAACAAGCAAACGAACCATGGAACAAGCGAAATAGAGAGATGTTAAACCGAAAAGCAAGAGAAACAAGTTTCTATTGCTAAGATTTCTCAAGGCGAAATACAAGCCTACTATAAAGAATAGTATCCCTATGCCTAACTCGTAGTATATGGAACCCCAAGCTGAGATCCGGTGCTCAGCCACAGATTCTACTAGAGGGGAATCGGCGCGTGCAAGTGGATTTATGACTGAAATGAACTTTCCAGCGATGCTCTCCATGTAGCCGAACTGCCAGAGGATGATGAACCCGCCGATTAAAACAGCCAACAAGGCTATGGCGAGAAGAACTTTTGACCTCGTTGATATGCTAGTGCGAAGAACTTCCGAAAGACAGAGCAGGATGAAAACTCCAACAACTGGTATTACTGGGCCAGTCATTAGATACACAGGTGAAATGTAAGGAACATTTATGGCTATAAATAACCCTAAACCGAAAGTCAAACTGTATGATATAAAGAGACGATGAGTGTATCTTCTTAGCAAAATTAACATGAAAACGAACAGTACAGTTAAGCCTATTGGATAAAACGCTGCGCCCCATCCGGCAACAAAATATGCTAAGGCCGCTGCAGATCCGACGGAGTATTTAAAAGTAGAAGTCATAGGTCTCTTTTCGTCAATTGCTCTCAAAAACATGTACATAAATAATAGAAGGGCAATTATCCCTATGGTTTCATCGTCAAAGAATCCAAGGGAAGTCCTTTGGATGAAGGAGGGGGACAAGGCTAGGAATAGAGCCGCGAAGAGACCAATTGATTTTCCGCCCATATCTTTGCCTAGATAATAGATTATCAGACAAGCTAGTGCACCCATTATTGCTGGGAAGATGGCGCAGAACTCCATTAAATTTATGTTTACTCCCAAAGCTGAGATTATGTTATATAATATTGCTGCCGTCATTGGTAGTGCTGGAAGTGACTTAGACATGTCTATTCCGTCTGGATACCAGCGTTGAGTGTCGACCCAAGGAGTTGGCCAGTAAGGTGAGAGCAGACCGTTTTGCACCATGTAATTTGCTAAGCTGTACTGATAGTAGGGGTCAAACTCCGAAAGGTGCACTGAGCCAGTTTGTATTTCCCAGCGCAATGGCAGCACACGTATAGTAAAGGCAACGAAAATTATGAGTAGTAAAGCTGAAAAAGTCATTATTGAACCGTGGCTTGTTTCAATTCGCAGTCTTCTAAAAACTTTCAGACCGTTAACGATGCGTCGTTTCGATAGGAGTTCCCTAATCCTCATTTCGGGCCATCTCGTTCACACAGAGTATTGAGGTTTTCTATTATTTTTTGGTGTTAATAATCGTTTATATGACATAGGTCATTCTTATATGCCTTTCCTCAAAACTAGGAATCGGATGATAAGTTCAATTCCACTTTAAAGCATGCACAATAACCCACGGGCTTAGGCTCGGGATGCGTCTCAGCCCAAAAATTCCTTCAATTCTAGCCAGAAATGGAATCAAAGGATTTTCAGATGTCCTACCGAAAGGTAACCAGTTGTATCCCATTTTTTTTGTAATCTTGAACCCTGTCTTGTTGAGGGTCTGTGTCACGTTCTGGAAAGAGTGGTGGTAGAATTTTCCACGCAGTTTCCTAAATTTTGATTTTAGACTGGATTTGTTACCAAACGAAAGAATAATGGGTGCTTCCGATTTGAGGGTTCTGTAACATTCAGTTAATGTCATTTCGATTTCAGGAATGTAGTCAACAACTTCAATCATCAAAACTACATCGAATATTTCATCCTTTAACGGCATCATTCTTGCGTCTGCTTGGATGACGTTGACCAGTTTGTTCTTGAGCTTCAGCCTTTTTAGCCCGTAAGAATCTGTGTCTATGCCTATAACATCTACGTCATTTTTTGCGACCAACAGGGAGAATCTGCCTGCTTCAGCGCCTACATCCATGACAATGTGTGTTTTTGCAATGTTGACTGTATTGGAAATGAAACATGTTTCCATTTTTGTTAGATATTTTCCCATTCTGGTTTTAGCGGCTTTTTCCCAATGCGTTTCTTCAGAGAGGGAATTTTGCATGAGATTTTCACGATTAGGATTGAGGTTTGCGTTTGTATCCATATTTCTCAGGGTCATAAAATGGAAATGATACGATTTTTGCTTTTGCTTTTTTGTTACGTATTTTCACATTTACAATGTTTCCTTCCTGAGCATGAGATATTTCTACATAACCCATTCCGATACCATATTTGAGCAATGGCGAGAAGGTTCCGCTAGTCAACTGCCCAATTTTTTCGTCTTTATCATTGTAGATTTCGAAGTTCGGCCGTGGGATTCCCTCGCCCAAAATTTGCGTTCCTACGCGCTTACGCTTGATTCCTTCAATTTTTTGGTTCTGCAACGTTGCTTTTCCTATGAAGTTTTCCTTTTGAAGTTTAACTACAAATCCTAGTCCTGCTTCTAACGGAGTTATGGTTTCATTAATGTCGTTTCCATACAAGCACAGTCCTGCTTCAAGCCTTAACGTGTCTCTGGCTCCAAGTCCACAGGGCTTTATCCCGAAAGGTTGACCCGCGTCTAGGATGCCTTTCCATAACTTCAAGGCGTTAGTCGGCTCTTTAAGAGGGGCATTCCATATGAAAATTTCAAAACCATCCTCGCCAGTATATCCAGTTCGGGATAGAAAAACCTCTATGCCCGCTAGACGGGAACGCCCGCATTTGAATCGTTCAATTCTGCCCAAATCTTCTGACGAAATTTTTTGCAGTGTTTCTTCAGCTTTTGGACCTTGAACTGCTAACATTGCCACGTTGTCAGAGATTTCTTCAATTTTCACATTGAAGGCCCGAGCATTCTTCAACAGCCAGTTGTAGTCTTTTTCTCTGTTGCTTGCGTTAGAGACCAACAAAAATTTTTCTTCTTCCAGCATATAGGTCACAAAATCGTCGATTATGCCGCCGTTTTCGGTGCACATTACTGAGTACAAAGCGCTGTTGGACGACAGTTTAGAAACATCGTTGGTTATAACATAGTTAAGAAAATTTCTAGAATCAGCACCAGTTATCATTACGCGGCCCATGTGGGAAATGTCGAAAATGCCGACATTGTTTCGCACGGCTAGATGTTCAGGGATGATGCCCTTGTACCAAAGTGGCATTTCAAAATTGAAGAAAATTGTCATTTTTGCTGTTTGCTGATGCGCGTTATAAAGCTGAGTTCTGCGGATTTGTTCTGTCAAATTTTTTCACCGTAAAAGTCTTTATTTTATGGGTTTTACCTCAACATTGATGGGTAACAGTGATAGTTTTTTGCCGCATTTTGGGCATTTACCGTCATACTGATGAAGAATTTCGTCTGGAGGCTTCAAATCGCTACCTTCGTATAATACATAACCGCATCCTTGACAGATAACACGTTGCGGCATTACACCACACTCTCCATGATGACAAACAGTAACATCCACGAGATATTTATTGGTTGCTAAATCTATTTTTTTGATGTTAAACAAAATTTTCATTTTCTCTTTCCAAACAGTTTTTGACTTCCAAAGCTGTTGTATTCTACATGTTCTAAATGTTTTATGTCTCGAAGCGAGCGATGATGAGTAACATTGTGCTGTCCAGAATTTATCGTGGCCCCTATTATGGAAACTTTTAATTCTGCTTAAGGCTTAATTTTCAGAAGCCATTTGATGCTGCATCAGCGTGGTTTGCATCGCGATGGGAAAATACACATTAGTTATCACTGAAAAGCCAGACGCCGCTCAAAGAATAGCTTCAGCGCTCGACGCAGGGGGAAAAACGAAGAAAATGGAAGAAAACGGCGTTCCATATTACGTGGCAAAACGCGATAGGGATATCATCGTTGTTCCAGCTTTAGGACATTTATACACGGTCGCTGGAGAAAGAAGAGGAAGAAACTATTATCCGGTTTTCAACTTCAAATGGGTTCCAAGACATATGGCGGAGAGAGGAGCAAAACAGACTCGTACATGGCTTAAAACCATTTCAAAGTTGGCTAACGATGCGGACATGTTTATTGACGCATGCGACTATGACATTGAAGGAAGCATAATAGGTTACTGCATATTGAAATACGCGTGCGGTGACAAGGAAACCATTTCAAAACGCATGAAATATTCCACCCTAACCAACGAAGAGCTTCAAAAATCGTATGCTGAACCTCTTTCCCACTTGGACTTTGCACTCATCGAGGCGGGACGCACAAGGCATGAAGTTGACTGGCTTTATGGCGTAAATTTGTCCCGTGCCTTGACAATAGCGGCAAGAGATTGGAGCGGAAAATATACCACTTTAAGCACAGGGAGAGTGCAAGGACCGACACTTAGGTTTCTCGCAGCCAGAGAAAGAGCCATAAGGTGTTTTGTGCCAACTCTATACTGGGGCATAAAGGCAAAAATCAAACTAGGCAACTCAATTTTTGAAGCAGAATACGAGAAAAAAATCATTGAAACCAAAGACGAAGCGAATGCAATAGTAAATGCGTGTAAAAGAAAAAATGGCAAAATAGAAAGAATAGAGACAAAGAGATTTCAGCAGAATCCGCCGCTGCCTTTCGATTTAGGTGCCTTGCAAAGCGAAGCCTATGGTCTTTTTGGTTATACTCCAATGCGCACTTCAAATATCGCCCAACGCCTGTACTTAGACGCGCTAATTTCCTATCCGAGGACTAGCAGTCAAAAGCTTCCTCCTGCAATCGGTTATGAGGAAATACTAAGAAGCTTAAACAAAGTCTCTGAATATAAAAAACTTACAGCGGAACTCCTTTCAAAATCAGAATTAAGACCCACGGAAGGAAAGAAGGAAGATCCAGCCCATCCAGCCATCTATCCAACCGGAAAATTGCCTGAAAGGGTTCTGAGCGTCTCTGAGAAAAACATCATGGACCTTGTCGTCAGAAGATTTATGGCGGTTTTCGGTGAACCAGCAATACGGCAAAGTGTGAAAGTTTCCATCAATCTAAATGGAAATCTTTTCTATCTGAGGGGGAGACAAACTTTGAAGGAAGGCTGGTTGCGCTTCTACAAGCCTTACATAAGATCAGAAGAGGCCCTCTTGCCGCCGATAGAAGAAGAACAAGAAATCAACATCGAAAAAATCATTCTAGAAAACAAGTTCACCAAGCCCCCACCAAGATATAATCCAAGCAGTCTCCTCAAAAGAATGGAAAAGGAAGAAATTGGAACAAAAGCAACGAGGGCAGGTATTATACAGACTCTGTATGATAGAAAGTACGTTAGAGAGGAAAGAATTGCTGTAACAGATTTAGGGTTTGAGGTTCTCGAAGTTTTGAAAAAATGTTGTCCGACAGTTGTTTCCTTAAAACTGACACGAGAACTTGAGGAGAAGATGAATAAGATTCAGCTAAAACACGAAAAAAGAGAAAATGTCCTAATTGATGCTGTTGAAATTCTCAAACCAGCAACACAAGAGCTAAAAGAGAAAGAAAAAGCAATAGGCGAACAATTGAGTAACGCCATAAAAAGATCAAAATTAGAAGAGAGAATAATTGGCACATGCCCAGTCTGCCAAAATGGAAAACTCATAATGTTATACTCAAGAAGAACTGGCAAACGTTTCGTTGGCTGCACAAACTACTTCAAAGGCTCATGCCAAACATCATTTCCACTTCCGCAGAAAGGCACCATACGGCCCCTTGGAAAGAATTGTCGTGGTTGTGGTTGGCCTACAGTCCACGTTCGAATAAGAGGAAGACGTCCATGGACTTTGTGTCTGAATCCTAAATGTCCGTTGAAGGAAGGAAGGAGGAAGAGAGTTGAAATGCAAGATTTGCAGTAGAGAAGCTGACGAGGAAGGTTATTGTGAATTACACTCGAAAGTATATGAGAATATTGTTAATAAGTTTGGTTCGTGGAAAAAGGCTTTAAGAGTCTCTTGGAAAGAATATTTAAGTGAGATTGATAAGAATCCATTGACAGGAGAATGGGCCAAGGAAGTGGCTGAATACCTAATCAGAAGTGGAGAACAGCAAATTGTCACAGAAAGTTAAGAAAAAAATTTCATCAGTTTCCTTTTCATTGAACAGATTTTACCGAAGGATTTCAACGGCAAAACCTTCAACACTAATTGTCTATATAATCACCATAGCTATTGCCATATTTCTTTTTGGAGGGGGCATCTTCAACATTATTATGAAACCGCTCCCTGCAGTTTACTATGGTGGACGCTTCTATTTCCTTTATCCTGAATTGGGATCACAATTCATATTTGACACCGTAGTGGTCACGATCCTCTACACAGTTGGCGTTGTCGGCTTGTTAGCCGTGTATCAAAGCACAAAATATGCCTATAATCCAAGGCAAGCTTATATGATGCTTATAATAGGAGTCGTTCTATTGTTTCTAGCTTACATGTTCCTCGAAGTTCTAATAAACATTAAACTTAGCAGATGACAATCTACCAAGGATTATTTTTCAGCCCCAACTTATACGCTACGAAATTGGTTAGGAGGTGTATTGGAGGAGTTATAACAAAAACTGCTATTACCAACTCCCAATATGTGATCTGCAAAGGAAGGGAAAATAAAACCGCTCCAACTATGAAGTCGACTTGGTCAACGATGGGTAGCAGTTCTCCTGGAGCAATTCCAAGTCGCCTTTTTATTAAAGCTCCAGCCAAGTCTCCCAAAAGGGCCCCAAGAGGCAACAGTAAACTGAAAAGAATGGGATAGCCAAAAAATATGCTTTCCACAAAGCCTATGGCCGTCCCAAAAGCTAGCCCCCAAAAGAAACCTCTAAGGGTTTTGTTTTTTCCAAAAATCGGTTTTCCATCAAAAAAATTCTTTCCTCCATCCATGGCTCGTCCGCCGCCAGCAATTACTGGGATAGCATTTGCGCAGTACGCTGGAAATATGAATTTTAATGCTTCGATGATTAACGTTATTATTTCCATTTAATCAACCATTAGTGGTGAAGTACATAGTCATGTATTCCCGTCTTTTCAATTTTTAGGTGGCAGGTTATGGGCTGAACATTTTTTGGGGTTTTCTCTAGCACTGCTTTGATTATTTGCGAGTTTTCGGTGGGTTTCAGGGCAATTATTGTGTCAGCCCAGAATTTTAGAACTCTAGTGGCAACAGGTTCTATACTTACGTAGGTCTCATTGAAGACGCTTCGAACTTGGCTTGTAGCTACAACCGCAATTTTTTGGGTTTTGGCAATCTGCGCCAGTAACGCCATTTGCCTGTTTAATTCGCGATTTAGGCCAAATGCTTTGCCTGAGGATTCTGCAACTTTGAAACGATAAAGCGACGTGATAGTGTCAACAACTATTAGCCCGAAATTCTTGGTTACGTACTCTTCCAAGCGGTCTATGACTGTTGCCTGCTCATTGAAATCATTCGGTTTAGCCAAAATTATTAGATCTGCAATTTCGGTAAACTTTTCAGAAGCTATTTGGGAAAGTCTCACCGCAGCGAATGTGCCGTCGCAGTCCACGAACAATGTTTTGTAACCTTGCATCGCGCAGTTCACTGTACATTGCGTTGCCAGAGTAGTTTTCCCAGTTTCGGGTTCTCCATAGATTAGGGTAACACTCTCAGGTGAGATACCGCCGTCTAGGGTGTTGTCGATAGTGCCAGAGCCTGTCAGGATCTTTTTTATCACGGTTACGCACATCAACGAATATAAACCGCGAAACTAATAATTTGCTTTGTGCTTAAACGTATAAAGATTAGGAAAGCGGTATGAAAGAGAAGATTGCAGTAGCAACGGTTTCAGGAAAAGCCTACTTCTTAATAGTTGATGAGTTAAAAAGAAAGAATGCAACGTTTTTAAGCCTAATTCCAGGAGAACCTGTTCCCATCGAGGTCAAAGTTGTAATAACCACGGGGAAAGAAAAACCTCTGGTAAACCATGAAAGAATATTGGTTTATGAAGAGGGAGGAGATCCAGAGACTCTAGTAAATGAGGCATTGAGAATCGTACACGGAAAAGAATTCTATGAAAAAATAGTCATAGGCGTAGATCCAGGCAAAGTTTTCGGGCTGGCAGTTCTGGCGGATGGAAAAGTCGTTGAAACAGGAAATTGTTTCAGCGTTCAAGAAGTATTGAACAAGACAAAGAACGTTCTAAAGAGCATGAATATGTCAGCAGTCGCGATTTCCGTCAAAATCGGCGATGGGGTCCCAGCGTTTAAGGATAAACTCTTGGAAGTCTTGGATGAAGCGTTGCCTTCCAATGTAACGCTAGAGATCGTAAGCGAAGCTGGAACGAATCGCTATTTCAGTGAGAATAAGCACAGACGAGGTCTGAGGGACATTGCTTCAGCAATAAGGATAGCTGGAAGAGTGGGGTACACCTTTCCGCGGAGGAAGGGGAATGAACCGAATAGTTGACATCGGGAAAACTCTGTTAGTTGACGGTCCAGCCTCCGTCATTGTGACTTCAGGCAAAGTGGGAGTGTTCGGTTTCACACTCGGCAACTCAAGTAAAATCGTGATAAGAGAAGGTAAGAGACTGCCTTTTGCCGTGGAAAAAACAGCGAATTTTGAAATTTCATTGGGAGCAAATGCAACTATCGAAGAGATTGACGAAACTACGATTCCGAAATCATGGATGAAATCACTTGAGGAACTTTTGAGCTTTCAAACAAGACCAGTCACAGCTGTGGTTCTGGGTACAGTTGACTCTGGAAAGACAAGTTTCTGCACTTACTTAGTCAACAAACTAATCGGTGAAAAACAAAAAGTGGCGATTTTAGATGGAGACTTGGGCCAATCGGATATAGGCCCACCTTGCACGATTGCCTCCACCTTTGTGGCGAAGCCAGTAACGGACCTATTTAACCTAGAAGCGGAAAATGCGTTCTTTGTTGGCGCTACCTCACCAAGCGAAGCGACAAATCGAACCGTTGAGGGTTTAACGACGCTTAGAAGGGAAATCTTGGATAATGCTCCGGACTTTGTTGTTGTGAATACTGATGGCTGGGTTGTGGAAGAAGATGCTGTCAAATACAAAAGTCGGCTCGTTGAGGAACTCGAACCAGACTTAGTTTTTTGTATCCAGCAAAAAGATGAATTGGCGCCTTTGCTAGATGTTCTTGAAAAATTCAGGAAGACCATCGTGGATTCTCCAATTGCAATAAGGCAGAGAAGCAGAGAAAAGCGCAAGAACTTGCGGGAACTGGGATACGTGAAGTACCTTGGAAACGCGAAAGTGCAATCTTTACCAATGGGTTGGGTGAAAATCAAAGAGGAAGGGCTACTAGGATCAGGCATAGAGTGGGCAAACGTTCAACAAACCAAGAAAGTCGAGGAAGTTGTCAGGAAAAAAGTTGTGCTTGTTCGTGGGGGGGAAGGAGAAGGGTTACTTTTGGGTTTGTGCGATTCTCAGAGGAAATTCCTTGGGATAGGCGTATTACGTGAAATTGATTATTCGCGGAGAACTCTGAAAATTTTTACCCCTGTTTCAGAAAGAATCTCGAACATCATATTGGGAAAAGTGAAGCTTGATAAAAATCTAAGGGAAATCTCAGCTTCTATAGAAGAAAATCTGTCAGGATCCACGAAATTTTAAAGAAAAAACCGACCTCTTGAGCAATGGTTTGTCGTGCTGAATAAAATTCCCAAGCTATTTTCTTGAGGCGTTGAAAATCGAAACCGTTTACTTTCATAATGCTCCTGTTCGACTGATCTGTCCCTAAATGTAATAGTGGGGCTTTCTTCATCCTTTCAGCGGGGGATCTGACTGATCATTCTGCTATTTGTGTTCGCGATTAGGGTTATTCTTATTCCATAATCCTTTAGATGGACAATACACGTTCACTGGACATTTCTTGCATAATGGATTTCTAGCCTTGCAGAATTTTCTCCCGAGCGCAATCAGTAACACATGAACCGCTAAGAAGTCTTTAGGATTGTACAGCGATTGAAGAGATTCACGGACGGTTTCATAACCGCCTTCTGCCGGCGCAAAACCTAATCGTTTTGCCACTCGATTCACGTGAGTGTCCACAGGAATTGTGGGTTGCTCTGCGCAAAAGAGTAAGAGAACATCCGCTGTTTTAGGTCCGACTCCTGGAAGTTGCAGAAGCGTTTTTCTTGCATCTTCAAAAGGTTGCGACAAGATTGGCTTTAGGTTTCCATGAAATTTTTCAAGGACTATTCCTGAAATTTGTTTTATTGTTTTGGCTTTGTTTCTGTATAGGCCAGCCACTTTCAAGCGTTCTTCAATTTGGCTTGTTTCGGCTTTCGCCAACATTTCGGGTGTTATTTCGAATTGCTTCGAAAGATTTTCGAACGCCCTTGCTGTGTTTCTGTCAGCGGTATTCTGTGAAATAATCGTTATGATTAGCGTTTCAAATGGATCTTTTGTTGAAGTTGTCCACTTCGGCATCACGAAAACTTTTCGGAGCGTCTGTAGAACTTTTTTTGCCCGGTTTTCCACCATTCTGTTGCATCGTCCTTGAAAACGATAAATAGTGAATGCATCATGCTATAAATAGGCAATGGAGATCTATAATGATGGAACGCGCACGAGTTGTTAAAGAAGAAATATTCGAACAAAACATGCACTTTCTAGCAGTCTACGTGGAAGCGAGAAATGCATGCTTGATCCTCCTAAGCGAAAAGGAAGACAAGCTTGGAACCTTAGCAATTGCCGTTCCCAAACCGAAGGATTTGCTTGGGCCAGTTTCATCATCAGTGCTGTTAGGCGATAAAAGTGCGATTTCAGCTCGCATGTTTGCCGAGTACGTTGCTTCCAAAAAGGGAAAAATTGCATTGGTTTCCGTATACTTGGAAAAGCTCAGTGAGGTGCAAGCTCAGTCTATTTTCATGCGGTTAATTGAAAAAGTTTTTCGTGCAGAACATGCAGAAATGGACAAAGAGGGCGCCACTACATGAGCCTGAATTTTCTCCAGCGGGCAAAAATCCATGTCAACAAGCACGCGGAAGCAGTTACCCGCAAGCTGCGTAGTTTGTAACAAAATTTCTGCACATTACTTTTTTATATACATAAAGATTAACAAGCTATTAAGCCGGTGGTTTTTGTTGTCGCAAGAAAGAGAAGATAGAAGCGGTGTGTCGTTAAAAGTTGAGGACGTAATGGTGAGAGAAGTAATAACCATAGATGAAAATGTAACGACTAAAGAAGCAGCTGATGTCATGAACAAGTTCGAGATAGGCTGCTTAATTGCTGTGAGAAAAGGAAAAGCCGTAGGCATAATAACTGAAAGAGATCTTCTGAAAAGGGTAGTTGCAGAAGTTAAGGATGCAAACAAGACAAAGGTCAAGGATATAATGTCGAGTCCTTTAGTTGTTGTTGAACCAAGCACTGAGTTGGAAGAAGCTGTAAAATTGATGTTTCAAATGAAAATTAAAAAGCTGCCAGTGGTTGACGGTAAACGGCTTGTGGGCTTGGTGAGTTTAACAGATATCGCCCGTTTCCAGCCTCAAATGATAAAAATACTGAAACAACTCGCCGCGAGACAAGCTGCGCCAAAAAGCATGAAAAAAGTTCTAGACTATTATATTGTCTAAAGAGAAAAGGTCCTAGACTATCGAGGGAGTTCTCCCTTTTTTTGCTGTAGTCACCGAGAGAAAGAAGCGTGTATTCTGATTTAGAATCCGCATTAGCGGTATGAACGATTCAAATTTGCAGTTCATAACTAATTTATCTGCCCTCAAAGACATTCGGACTATTCAATGTTCACCTGATGGTTTGGTACCGATGATTCATGATAAATTCAACGAAGCGCTGCTGAAAGCTGTTGACTTTGCATTCAACTCGCTTGGAGAGTCATGCAATAAAGCCTTGTATTTCTATCTTAAAAGAACTTTTCAGATAAAGAAGGCAGAGATTCCAAATAGAATTGAAGAGTTTGATAATGCCTTAAGGTCGATTTTTAAGAATGGTGTGGTTTTTTTGGAGAGATTAATGTTGGCGAAACTTTGTGAAGAATTGGGAGTGGAGTTTGAAGAGAAGCTCGCTTCTGATTTTGTTGGCAGTGTTTCTCAGATTAGAAATACGGTTTTTGGCAGATAAACTTCTTTTTTGTCAATTTCGGGTTTTACTGAAGAATCAGTGGTAGTCAATCACGAAGGATGCAGGAAAAAAGCCAAAACATAAATGTCAGCTCTGTCGCGGATTCTGCTGCCAGACATAGACATAACTAGTTTTCCAAGTCAGCTTAAGAAGAGAGAAACTAAATAAAATAGGTTTCACATTTAGAAGTCGCGCTTAAACGCAAGGACAGGGCACCCTGATGAAAAAAACCCTTTTGCTGAAGGTTAATCCGCATGAACCAGAAATAGAGGAGATACGAACTGCAGCGGAATTTATAAAAAAGGGTGGCTTGGTGGCTTTTCCAACTGAAACTGTTTATGGTTTGGGCGCCGATGCTCTGAACGTGAAGGCTGTTCTGGCCCTTTTTGAAGCGAAGAAACGGCCGCTCGATAATCCACCAATAGTGCATGTGGAAAACGTGAAGGACGTCTACAGATTAGCAAAAAGCGTGCCGCCCAAGGCTGAAAGATTAGTGAAGAAGTTTTGGCCTGGACCATTGACGTTGATTTTTAGGCGTTCGGAGATTGTTCCAGACATGACGGTTGCGAGTCTGGACACTATAGCGATTAGGATGCCGAGGCATGAGGTTGCTCTAGCTTTGGTCAGGGAAAGCGGCTGTCCCATTGCTGCTCCAAGCGCAAATCTTGCTGGAAAACCCAGTCCAACGTCTGCCAAGCATGTCTTTGACGATTTGAACGGCAGAATAGACGCGATTTTGGATGCGGGACCAACTCGCATTGGAGTAGAATCCACTGTTCTAGACTTGACTGTTGACCCGCCCCAGATTCTTCGCCCCGGAGGAACGCCTTGGGAAGTTCTAAAGAAAATTCTTGGTGATGTCAAGCTTCATCCTCTTGTGGCTGCTGAGAAGGAGTTGCCGATTGAGAAAACGCGGTCTCCTGGCATGAAGCACAAGCATTATGCGCCGAATGCTGAGGTGATTGTTGTGGAAGGAGACGTTCCAGCAGTCATAAGGAAGGTGAAGGAGTTAGCTAATTCTTATGTGCGGAAGGGTAGTCGAGTCGGCGTTCTCGCCACTGACGAAACAATAGCCCACTACAAGGCTAACGTCGTTAAATCCCTCGGAAGCAAATACAATTTGGCGGTTGTTGCGAAAAATTTGTTTAGGCTCTTGAGGGAGTTTGATGCGGAGGGCATTGATGTCATTGTTGCTGAGGGTGTGCCTGCCGAGGGTCTTGGCTTGGCCGTTATGAATAGGCTCCGTAAAGCCTCTGGCTACAATATTGTTAAGGCAGAATAATGTTAGAAAAATTTATATTCAAGGCATAATCTTTCCGTTTAGATTTGTGTGTCTTTAGTATAGATCTATAAAGGAAAAAACAGGTGAAAAAAATGTCTGCAGGAACTTCAGGAACTGTTCCAGTATTGGTACTGAGAGAAGGTACGGGTAGAACAACAGGAAGAGATGCTCAAAAGAACAACATTATGGCTGCAAAGATTGTGGCTGAGACTGTGAAAACTACTTTGGGACCGCGCGGCATGGATAAAATGTTGGTTAGCAGTTTCGGAGACGTTGCAATAACTAATGACGGCGCAACTATAATGAAGGAGCTTGACGTTCAGCATCCTTCAGCAAAAATGCTTGTTGAAGTTGCAAAGGCTCAGGACAACGAGGTTGGCGACGGAACAACAACGGCAGTTATCTTGGCTGGAGAGTTGCTGTCTAAGGCTGAAAGCATGCTTGATCAAAACATTCATCCAACATTGATTATTGATGGTTACAAGAAAGCTAGCGAGAAAGCTCAAGAAATTTTGGAGAAAATAGCCATTCCAGTAAGTATGAGCGACGACAAAAATTTGATGGATGTCGCTATTACGTCTATGGGCAGCAAAAGCGTTACGGTAGCGAAGGAACATTTCGCCAAGTTGGCTGTCGATGCTGTTAGGCAAGTTGCGGAAGAGAAAGATGGACAGATTAAGGCTGACATTGACTTGATTAAGATCTTGAAGAAGCATGGAAAAAGCTTGGAGGAGACAGAGTTTGTCAAGGGCATGGTCATCGACAAGGAAGTTGCGAGTACGCAGATGCCGAAACTGGTGGACAACGCAAAGATCGCGTTGCTTAATGCGAAATTGGAGATCGAGAAGACAGAGTTTGACGCCAAGATTAACATTGAAAGCCCAGATCAGATGAAACTTTTCTTGGATGAAGAAGAACGCATGCTCAGGGAAATGGTTGACAAAGTAATTGATGTTGGCGCCAACGTTGTTTTCTGTGAAAAGGGCATTGACGATGTGGCTTTGCACTTTTTGGGCAAGAAGGGCGTTTTGGCAGTTAAGAACGTGAGTAGCGGTGATATGGAGAAGTTGGCTATGGCTACTGGAGGCAAAGTAATGGCTAGTGTCAAGGATTTGGCTACAGACGTCCTCGGAGAAGCGAAAAAGGTTGAAGAGGTTAAGATTGGTGATGACAAGCTCGTTTATGTGCGCGAGTGCAAGAACCCGAAGGCTGTCACGGTCGTGATAAGAGGCGGGACAGATCACGTGATTGATGAGGCTGAACGTTCACTTCATGACGGTTTGTGCGTGGTTAGAAACGCGGTTGAAGATGGCAAGATCGTTGCTGGCGGTGGGTCGCCTGAAGCGGAAGTGGCGAAGCATCTGAGAAACTACGCTGTCAAGGTTGGTGGACGCGAGCAATTGGCCGTCGAGGCTTATGCAGATGCTGTTGAGGCTATTCCTTTGACTTTGGCTGAGAACTCTGGTCTAGACCCAATAGACATTATGGTTGCTTTGAGGGCTAAGCATGAAAACCCAGATAACAAGTATTACGGTGTTGACGTGGCTTCCGGCAAAATCAAGGACATGCTTGAACTGAAAGTTGTTGAACCGCTACGCGTAAAACAGCAAGTTGTAAAGTCAGCCACTGAAGCAGCAAACATGATTCTGAAAATCGACGATTTGATTGCATCCAAAGGTGGAGGAAAAATTCCACCAATGCCGAGGGGAATGCCTCCAGGCGGAGGCATGGGCGGCATGGGTGGTATGGGCGGAATGCCCCCGTACTAAAAACCCCAATTTTTTTCTGATTTCTTCACTTATATTTCTGGAAGAGCCTAGGCTCTGCGGTAGACCTACTCCCTTCCTCATATGGATTGGACTTCTAGTTAACATTTGAATAGTTGACTGTGGCCTTTTCAGGCGTGTAATGGCCAGATGTCTCTGTTGATAGTTGAGTGTTCTGGGGATTTTTGGAGTTGAGCATGTGCAAACGGCGAATGGTTTTTTGGGAAAAACTTATGTTTTATTGTTTTAAATTAGGGGTTCAAGGTGATTTGGGATTTGAAGGCTGGTTGGCGCCTTTTGGTTTTAGCTGTAGTTTTAGGTGTTGGCGTAGGTTTGGTGACGGGGTTTGTTGAGAACAGGACTATCGGTGCTGTCATTCCGGAGAATAAGTATTATGGATTTCCGCTTGTTTGGAGAATCAGCAGCATGAATACTGGCGAGTCGTACATGTATTCTGAGTTGTTTGTTGACTTTGCCTTTTGGATCGTAGTGTTTTTGATAGTGGCTTCAGTGGTTAGCAAGTTGATGAAGAGTTGAAGATGGGTCAGCGAATGATTGAACGAAAAGATTGTCCTAACATTCAAATAAACTTGCAGGACTGCAGATGCAGCTACATCGCTTGTGAACTGCGAGGAAAATGTTGCGAATGCATAAGTTCTCACAGGGAAAAAGGAGAACTGCCTGGTTGCCTATTTCCAGCAAAGGTGGAGAAAACATTCGATCGATCAATCAAAAAATTTGTGGAAGTACACCGCCAATAGCTGCAGTTGAGATATCAAATGGCATGTGTTTGAAGTCTATGTTGTTATGGGCTTTTTATAGAACTTGTAAGCCAAGTCTTTGGCTTGTTTCTTTGGCGTCTCTCACGTAGTCGCCGTAAACCATGGCGAATTCTCGCCCTACAAACTTTCGGATTGTTTCTTCGTTTTCGAGTTCTACGCATATGGTTATGCGGCAGTTGTCGCCTTCCAAGTCCTTGCAGTCTAACACTTGCCCTTTGGTTATGAGGATCTTGTCGCCGATTCCGCAGTTTACAAGCGTTACCGTGCCTTTCGGTAGCTGGCAGTAACCTGTCACCGTGTGTTCCATGTTTCTCCACCTTCGCAAAGTGTATTTGCAGTTTGCAATTGTAGCTGGAGCAAAACAATGCCGCAGGCTTATTATCTTGCCTTGACGCAAATTGGCTTCGCAGACAAAGATGGGCTTTTGCGAAATTGAGTGCAGAACAAGCATGGGAAGAAGGTTTTCGCCTCTCCAACAACCTATGGGAACTCCTTCGTCAGCCAACTTTGCTATAGCAAAGCACATTTTTGTTCCAAAGCCACTTGTAAATTGGCCGCACCCTTGCACATAAGCTGCATCTGCATTTGTTTCTTCCAAAATGGATTTTAGGGCAAAATAAACACGGGCAGACAAGACGATGTCCTCAAAAGAAGGTTCCTTAACCTCGCATTCTTCGAACCATTTTCTGGCTAAACTCTCTGCTTCCATCATGTCTGTGTTTTTGAATACCTCTATTACTTTCTCTTTGTTGACAGGTTGGGTGTTGAGTTTGCCTAAACCCATGGGGTTCTTGTACCAAGCTAATTGCTCTGGCTTCAAGTCTTCCAAGCCGAAAACGCACACTTTGGCCGCCTTAACCCATTTTGCAGCTTCCAAGGTCTTAAGCTTGTTTTTGACCTCTTCTGCAGTGAAGGCTATTTCCACGTTAGGATGATCAGCAAGATACGCGTAAGTGTCCAGAGCATCAGGAAAAGAATCTTCCTCACCAACGACGATCACGGGTAACTTACTATCAGCAACACGAATAAGCGGAGTAAACCTGTCCATACAGCAGGGAAATACGATTAAGACATCAACGTTGTTAATGGTTAACTTGTTTAGTTCCGCTTCTTCTCTTATGATAAATTTTGATCCAAGCTCTATGCCGAATTTCTTTAGTATTTCGTCAGTTTTTGCATCCTGCTCAGCTTCATCTTCGCTAACAAGATTTGGTCCGCTTCCGAGCAAGAAAATGGAGACTGTATCCAAGTTTTTTTCTCCAGCCATCTTACTTCATCATTGGCATTTCTACGCCCTTTTCCTTTGCTATCTTTCGTGCTTTGTCGTAGCCCGCGTCAGCATGTCTTACTATGGCTGTTCCTGGATCTGTTGTCAAGACGGTAACTAGTCGTTTTTCTGCTTCTTTTGTGCCATCAGCCACCAAGCACATGCCTGCATGGATGCTGTAGCCTATGCCTACGCCGCCGCCGTGGTGCACGCTGACCCATGTAGCGCCAGCCGCTGCATTCAATAGAGCATTCAGTATTGGCCAGTCTGCCACAGCGTCGCTTCCATCTTTCATGCCCTCGGTTTCACGGTTAGGCGAAGCAACGCTTCCGCCGTCCAAATGGTCTCTTCCAATCCATACAGGTCCAGAAAGCTTGCCATTTGCAACCATGTCGTTTATTACTTTTCCAAAGCGGGCTCTTTCTCCGAAGCCAAGCCAGCAAACCCTTGCGGGTAAGCCTTGAAATCGCACTTCTTCCTTTGCTTTACCAATCCATCGGCATAATTCACGGTTGTAGGCAAAGTCTTTAAGGATAACGTCGTCTAACGCGTAGATGTCTTCTTTTCTGCCAACGAGCGAAGTCCAACGGAAAGGACCCCTCCCTTCGCAGAACATGGGCCTGATATAACGTTGAACGAAGCCAGGATAGGCAAAGGCTTCTTTGAAACCCGCATTGTAAGCTTGCTGGCGTAGGTTATTTCCGTAATCGAAAGTGACAGCGCCCTTCCGCATCATTCTGACCATAGTCTCGACTTGCTTGTGCATGCTCTCCATCGCATGGTGCATATACTCTTGCGGGTCATTCTTCCTAAGCTCATCCGCCTCTTCCATAGAAAAGCCAGCGGGATAATACCCATTCAATGGGTCATGCGCACTAGTCTGATCAGTTAAGACATCAGGAATTACGCCGCGTTTCAAAAGTTCGGAATGCACTTCCGCCGCGTTGCCCAGCAAGCCAATGCTTCTGGGAATTCCTTCTCGTTTGGCTTCTGAAGCCAGTTTTGCAGCTTCGTCTAAACTATCGGTCCACACTTCGAGATATTTGTGCTTGAGCCTGCGGTCAATAGCTCGCTTGCTAATCTCCACGACCAAAGCAACGCCTTCGTTCATGGTGACCGCCAATGGCTGAGCCCCGCCCATTTCGCCCAAACCCGCAGTTAAGACGAGTTTTCCACGCAGAGAACCGCCAAAATGTTCCTTCGCGACAGACGCCAACGTCTCGTAAGTGCCCTGCAGAATGCCTTGCGTTCCAATGTACGCCCAAGAGCCAGCGGTCATCTGCCCATACATGATAAGACCCTTCTGCTCCAGCTCGTAGAAGTAGTCCCAAGTTGCCCATTTCGGCACGAGCATAGCGTTAACAATCAAAGCACGCGGAGCCCACTCATGCGTGCGAAAAACAGCTACTGGCTTGCCGCTTTGAACCAGCATAGTTTCGTCCGGCTCAAGCTCCACTAAAGTTTCAACGATATGCTCAAAACAGTCCCAGTTCCGCGCGGCCTTGCCAGTTCCACCGTACACAATGAGGTTTTCAGGATCCTTAGCCACTTCAGGATCGACAACGTTAAAAAGCATCCGCAAAATCCCTTCAATCTGCCAATTCTTACAATGCAACCCAGACCCAGTCAAAGCCTTAACGGGTCTTTCAACCTTGAACAAGGCAGGTTCACCACCACTCAAAAAGATAGCATCATCAGACTTTAATTCTTTGCTTTTAACGGTCATACTCTTATTTTATGTTCCACGATAGAACAGGGCGAACAAAGAGGAGCTAAGACACAAAAGGAGCATAGTCTTCGTTATAGTCTTCGTAGTGTTGTTAGCTGCCACTCTAGCATATCCAAACATGCCGCTTGGAAGACAGCTCTACGATTTGCTGGGAACCTAGGAACAGATTATCTAGTGCTCGGTGTGCCACTAACAACGTTGGTGGTTGCCATATTCAACGGCGTAATCTACGGGGTAATAGCTTGGCTAATCTACATGTTTGCGGAGAAAACAAGAAAATCAAAAGTGTGAGCAAGAAAGAATTATTACTCCGCTTCGCGTAGAAGTAATGGTTCATCCTGCTTTTCTCTGTCAACAACTATGCGCCCATTTTTTATAATCCTGTCAACAAGATTTACGCCAAAACGATAGCCGAGAAATTTGTGATTAGGCACATCTAAAATGACAATGTCAGCCTTTTTGCCGACCTCTAAACTACCAATTTCACCAGCCCGTCCAATGGCATGGGCAGCATTTATTGTAGCCGCTGTTATGGCTTCAGCAGACGTCAATTTCATGAAATGACAAGCCAAGGCGATTACTAGCTGTTGACTTTCAACCCAGCAACTAGGGTTAAAATCAGTGCCCAGAGCCACGGGAACACCATAATCAATCATCAGCCGTGCATCCGCAAATCGGCCCATCATCAAACTGAAAGCTGCAGCAGGAAGCAGCACCGCAATCACGCCTTTTTCAGCCATAGCCTTAACGCCTTCAGCCGAAGAAAAAAGCAAATGTTCAGCAGAAACGGCCCCAACATCGGCTGCAAGCTCAGCACCGCCCAGCATGCTCATTTCATCAGCATGAATCTTGGGCTTAAGACCGAATTTCTTGCTAGCCATCAGAATACGCCTAGTTTGCTCCAAACTAAAAACTCCTCTTTCACAAAAAGCATCGCAAAAGTCCGCGAAGCTCTTTTCAGCAACTTTCGGAATCATTTCTTCAACAACTAATCGCACGTAGCCGTCAGTATTACCCTTGTATTCAGGCGGAACCGCATGGGCACCCAAAAATGTGTTAATAACATCAACACAGTGCAACTGGTTCAAACGTTTAGTAGCTTCCAAAATTTTCAACTCATCCTTGGTTGTTAAACCATAACCGCTCTTGGCTTCCGCAGTGGTTGTTCCATGCTCTAACATGACATTGAGCGTTTCAAGACCAATGTCCACGAGCTTTTCAACCCTTGCCCTTCGAGTTTCCCTAACAGTTCTCAATATCCCATTACCAGAAGCAAGAATCTCCATGTATGAAGCGCCTTCAACTCGCATTTCAAATTCGTCTTCCCGCGAACCAGCAAAAACCAAATGCGTGTGCGGGTCAACAAAACCGGGCAGAACAGTTCTCCCTTTGGCGCTAATAACATTCTCAGCCTTGAAAACCTTTGTAATCTCAACGGTTTTTCCAACAGCGACGATTCTGCCCTCTTTTATGGCCAAGCAACCGTCGCGTATTATTCCGAGCTCGCGCATCCGTTTGCCAGTTCGCGGCCTCTCTCCACCATCTGCAAGGGTGACAAGCTCATCAGCGTTTACAATGAGCAGATCGACATGTTCTTTGGGTTTAGCTCTAATTGCCCTACTCAAAGGCACCGCCCTTCTCCAAAGCGTCTTGCACTGCTATTTCCAAAACCCGCCCTTCATTTAGGTTGTCAATTTTAAGATAGTAAGTAGCGACATCAATAAGGGCCCTTAAAGGGGCCAAACCGCAAAATTCTGCGCCTAGTACGGGCACGTTATAACGGGCACATTCCACCTTCAAGGATTCAAACACGCGATAGAGCGGCGTCTTCTCAAAATCGCTTATGCTCATTCCTATCTGGGTAATGTTCTTTTCAGGGATGAAGGCAGCCATGGCCTTAACGTTTGAAAACCCGCCCTTCTTAGCATGTAAAGCTCTAGCTATTTTTTTGGCAATTTTTAAATCGGTCGTTCCAAGGTTCACGTTAAAGCCAGCCATAACCTTCCTTGCCCCACTTATCGTCGCACCAGACTTGGCATTAAAGAGAGCAGAACCAAAATCGGGTTTCCGCTCAGGCTTAACAATCATCTCAGGCAGTTTTTCATATTCACCTTCACGAATCCAGTCCAAATCATGCCGCTCAGGCTTTGCTACGGCTTCACCGTAAAGGTAGACAGGCACACTCTTTTTTTCAGCGAAGACTTCGCCAAACTTCCTTGCAACCTCGACACAATCGGTCATGGATACGTTCTTTATGGGTATGAACGGAACAACGTCCACAGCGCCTAGGCGGGGATGCTGACCCTTATGGGTTCGCATGTCAATTAGTTCCAAAGCCCTAAAAGAAATGGCTAACGCCGCCTCAAGGACAGATTCCTTGTCTCCGACGAAAGATACAACAAGCCTATTATAATAATCATCAAAAGTGTAGTCAAGCAAGAAAGCATTCTTGATTTTCTTGAGTTCGCCGAGAATTAATTCAACATTTTTCGGGTCAGCAGTGCTAAAATTAGGCACACATTCAACAATCTCCACTTACTACACCAGCTTAAAGTTACCCATCAACAAGGTAATATAGCTTATCGAAAATTGACTGGAAAAAACGGGCAAAAAATCCTGACTCAAGTTTAAACTTATAAGGTGTCTAGCGAACTTCATTTCTGTAAAAGAGGCCGAAACTGTGAACACGAAAGCCGAATTTGAAGTTCCAACGTGGAATCAGATATACAACATGCTCTTGAACCAAGCTGAAAAAATACGCAAAAATGGTTTCAAGCCAGACATAATCGTTGGCATTTCAAGGGGAGGGTGGCCTCCAGCCAGAGTTCTGTCAGACCTCCTTGGTAACCCCAATCTTGCGAATGTAAGAGCTGAATTCTACTTGGGAGTTGCAGAAACAAAACATGAACCTACTTTGACACAATGCGTCTCTGTGGCTGTTGAAGGCAAAAAAGTGCTTGTCGTAGATGAAGTCGCTGACTCAGGTAAAAGCCTAAAACTAGTCAAAGAGCACATCATTCAACAGGGTGCACAGGACGTAAGAATAGCCACAGTGTATTACAAGCCTTGGAGCATCATCAAACCCGACTATTATGAGAAAGAAACAAGCCTCTGGATAGTTTTCCCATGGGAAATAAAAGAAACCATCGGAAAAATCGTCAAAAAATGTGGGGAAAAAGGTGAATCAGTAGAAGAGGAAACAGCAAAACTTGTAAAAGCTGGAATACCAAAAAAGCTTGTTGAAAGATTTCTAAAGGAAACTCTTGAGGAAAGAAATTGCTGAAATACATCGAAGAAAACGGAAAATATGTGCAGATAACAGGTTTTAGGGGCGTCAAAATCAAGAACACTGAAGAATTCTTAAAGACGATTCGCAAAGAAAAGCAACCACACGTAAAGATTCAATTTTTTGACGCCCAATTTGTGGCTACTTGGCAGCACCTATACTTTGCAATCGTAAACGCGATAACGGCCTTCAAAAATAGGGAGAACATTTCAAAAAATCTAGAAATGGAAACCATGCTTTACGCTTCTGCACAACGGCAAATTCAAAAAGCCATAGAAATCATAGGAATCAAAGATGATTCACCAAACATTGCAGTCGTAGTCATTGGCGAAAAACCTGAAGACTTGAAAACAGCTTTATCAAAAATTATGAAACATCTGCACGCACAACCCGATGAAACCGTTCTTGAACTGTCAAAGGGAAAAATGAAAACCTTTCAAAAACCCTTTGGAATATCAAACAGGGAACTCAAGACTGTTATGAGAAAGGACGACTTGGAACAGGCTTTGATCGATCTCGTCATTGAAAGAACGGCTTTGTTGTCAACGAATCGGTAGCCCTAAAGCATCTTTTCTTTAATGACGGATAATATATCGTTGGGTTTTATAACCGATATTCCAGTCAGTGCCCCGACGACTTCGATTAGCAGGATTTTGTCAGGATCGTTCAAGTCAGCCTTCCTTTCAATGTTGGCTGCGGCAGCTTCAATAATATCACGCGTGGAAGTTTCCGTAAATCGTTTTTCAACAGTAACCCTGAAGGTCTCGTTTTTCTCTATTTTGGAACCAAGTTCGGTGGCTACACGCTGTATTTCGCCTAGGTCTGTGTGGATAACAGTCTCGATTGGAATCACTCTGAACGTGTAACGAAACTCGTAAGGGCGCTCTTTCAAGATTTCCCGGAACTTCTCTATAACCACGAACGGGTCAAAACTCGTTTTCAAGGCAACCAAGCCTGAAACGCCAGTTCTGTCAACGACTGCCGCAGAATCGCCTATTTCTCCAAGCAAATACAGCAACTCGGAGCAAACTTCACTCTCATTTCCACGCGAAGTTGTAGCTAAAAGGTTAAAATCCTTAAGCACAGCCTTCAACTCCAACACGAAAAGGTTTAGCTCTGTTGAGTTTATTTTGTTTTCCCATCATTTATTTACTCCGATATCGTTCGTATAATTGAACCGTTTGTTTGACCTACTCTTTCTCCAACCAGTCAAAATTGCGAAAATACGGGTTTCTAAGGTCAGTGTAGGTTAATGGCTTTTTTCACAGCTTGAAAGGCTCCTAGCCGTCGCCTCACATCATCCCACTGTTAAAACCCCAAACGAAGATTTATCCATTTTGATGTTTACGAAAAATAGATTTAAATCGAAGTTGTGTGCTTTTCCATTATTCCGTCAACGGAGGGACTTTAATTGAACGAAAAACGAAAGCCAGTAATTGTTGTCCATGGAGGCGCTGGGACTTGGCAACCGGAACTAAGCCAACCGGCGATAGAGGGCGTTAAAAGAGCTGCCAAGACAGGTTTTGACATATTAAAAAATGGGGGGAGCGCCCTCGACAGCGTCATGGAAGCCGTTGCAGTTATGGAAGACGACGGCGCTTTTAATGCTGGTTGCGGTTCAGCCTTGAGCCTTGAAAAAAGTATTGAGATGGAAGCTTCGATTATGGACGGAAAGACATTACAAGCTGGGGCTACAGGACTCTTAAAAGACATTAGGAACCCCGTGCGTTTAGCAAGGGTGATTATGGAAAAAACGGACCATGTCTTTGTTGTGGGTGAAGGCGCAGAAAAACTCGCCAAAATATTTAATATAGAAAAAAGAAAACTGATGACGGAACTCAAGCTCAAGTATTACGAGGGACAGCTGAAAAGCTTGCTTGACGGGAAATTTGAACTGCCAAAACTAACTGCCCTCGTTGAAGCCCATCCTGAACTTTTCCAGCTTGAAACCGTTGGTGCAGTGGCCCTTGATAAGAGTGGAAATGTTGCCGCTGCGACATCTACAGGAGGCTTTCCATTAAAACTCCCAGGAAGAATTGGAGATTCGCCATCAATTGGATGCGGCACATACGCGGACAACCAAGCTGGCGCGTGCTCTGCAACTGGCGTTGGAGAAATAGCAATCCGGCTTGTTCTGGCGAAGACCGTGTGCAATCTTCTGGAGAATGGAAAAACCGCACAGGAAGCTGTTGAGCAAGCAATAGAACTTGTCAATGGAAGAATAGCCAACACTTACAAGGACATTGGACTGATTGCAGTTGACGTTCATGGAAGAATTGGTGCCGTGCACAATTCAGCGAATCTATGCTGGGCTTACATGAGTGTGAAAAAACAGGAGCCAGTGGCTTCCCTAACAGCGAAGATTCTGAAGTAAGCCATGAAATGGAGAAACAGCAGCGCAAGAACAGAATTTAGGCAGTTTTACGTTCCGTTGATTCCTTTATCCTAAACAAATTCTACAATAGGTGGTCTATTAAAAGTAAAAGTGGTAAGGAATTATGGCTTTGTTCTATGTTCTGTTGAGAAGAAACTACGACAAGTGACGAATAAAAATGTTTAAAGCATCGCCAGCTAAGGTTCACTAACGCAAGAAAGGGTAAGTGGAGGTGAAAAAGCATGTTTGAAGAAGAGGAATGGGAAGAAGAAGGGGACGAAGAATGGGAAGAGGAAGAATGGTAAAAACCTGATGAAAGACAAAATTTTTCACGACTTTTCTTTGATATATCTCTGACAATGTCTCAACATTATTTTGTGCAATTTTGGGGTCCATATTTATAACCCACTGGATAGACTCATTATTGAGTTAAAATATGACAAGAGTCGCCGTATTGGATTCGGACAAGTGCAAACCGAAACGTTGCAATACAACATGCCTTCGCTTCTGCCCTATGGTACGAAGCCGCATAGAGGCCATACGGATCGAGAAAGACAATGTAATAATTGTAGAATCGCTTTGCAGCGGATGTGGCATATGCGTCAAAAAATGCCCGTTCAAAGCAATCTCAATAGTCAACCTTCCAGACGAGCTGGAGAAGGACTGTAGCCACCGTTTCGGGCCAAACACTTTCAAACTTTTCAGGCTTCCTGCGCCTTCGCAGGGTATAGTTCTAGGTTTGCTTGGACAAAACGGAATAGGGAAAACAACTACCCTGAAAATCCTTTCGGGCGAAATCAAACTGAACCTTGGAAACTACCAAAGCCCGCCTGAATTGAGCGAAATAATTCAGTATTATAGAGGGTCTGCACTTCAAGATTATTTCCAAAAAATGAGCGAAAATAAGCTTAAAATTGCCCATAAACCTCAGTACGTGGATAAAATTCCAAGGGCAATTTCTGGTAATGTCGGAGAACTGCTGGAAAAGGTAGATGAAAGAAAAGTTTTGGATAAAATTGCGGAGCAACTTGAACTCAAACAGTTTTGGAATAGGCCTTTGGAAGTGCTAAGCGGAGGAGAACTTCAACGCGTAGCTGTCGCCGCTGCAATATGCCGCGAAGCCGATGTATACCTCTTCGACGAACCATCAAGCTATTTAGACGTAAAGCAAAGACTCCAAGTTGCGAGAACCATAAGAAGCTTGAAGGATTACCAAAAAACAATAATCGTTGCAGAGCATGACTTGGCAATAATAGATTACTTATCCGACCAAATCTGCATTTTTTATGGAGAGCCAGGAGTTTATGGTGTCGTCTCACATGTCCACGGCGTAAGAACAGGCATAAACATTTACTTGCAGGGCTATATCCAAGACGAAAATGTTCTGTTCAGAAAAGAGTCAATCGTTTTTCATGAAAAACCACCCACGGTAAGCGTTGGAGCTGGCGAAACACTGCTGAAATGGGGCCAGATAGAAAAAACATATGAAGGATTTAAACTTGTAACGCATTCTGGAGAAATAAAAAGGGGAGAAATCATCGGTATCCTCGGGCCAAACGGCATCGGCAAAACGACTTTTGTGAAAATTTTGGCTGGAATCGAAGAGGCTGATGACAAACAAAAATTTGGCAAACTAACTGTAAGCTACAAGCCACAATACATTTCAGCGGAATATGAAGGTACCGTTCAAGAGCTTTTGATGAGCGTCGCGAAAGAGAATTTTTCTTCAAGCTTGTACAAAACAGAAATCCTTCAACCTTTAAAGGTAAACTTGCTCTTGGACAGAAATGTGGCAGAACTCAGCGGCGGCGAACTGCAGAAGGTCGCCATCGCAGTATGCCTATCCCGTAAAGTCGATCTGTTCCTACTGGATGAACCCAGTGCCTATTTGGACGTTGAAGAACGATTGAACATGGCACGGGCTGTTCGAAGAGTTGTTGAAGCGCACAATGTAACTGCCTTGGTTGTTGAGCATGACGTTGTCGCCCAAGACTTCATAGCTGACCGCCTCATGGTTTTCACTGGAGAACCTGGTGTGAAAGGCGTAGCGAATTCGCCTACGAGCCTAAGAAACGGAATGAACATGTTTCTGAAAGAAATGGATGTTACTTTCCGAAGAGACTCCGTCACCAGAAGACCGCGAGTCAACAAAGAAAACTCAAAACTTGACAACTTTCAGAAACAAATTGGAGAATACTATTATACACGTACACGGCAAAAATGAAGTGACGGGAAACTGTTATGATTAAACTCAGAAAAAGCGAAAAGAAATTGCTGGAAGCTGCTTTAGAAGGCATTGGTAACGCATACGTGCTATGGAGTTTCAAAGTAGGTGCCGCAGTGCGCGGACAAGATGAACAGATTTACGAAGGGTGCAATATTGAAAGCTGGATTTCTGGACTCGGCATTTGTGCTGAAAGATGCGCAATCACTCACGCTGTCTTGCATGGTAACCACAAAATCAAGGAGATAGCCATAATCATGGAGGCAAACAGCAAGAACGAGCCCGAGCCTTGCGGTGCATGCCTACAATACATTTATGACTTTGCCGAAGACCCCAAAATTAAAATTGTTACGGCAAAAGCCGAAAAGGACAAAATCTTGTTTGAAACTGTCCAGATAAAAACCTTAGAGGAAATGCTACCTTTTCCTTTCAGAAAATAAGCATTTTTTCACCGAAAAACGTAGTTAAGTTAAAGAATGAGCAAAAACATATCGTAAGAAAATTAGCAAAGAGAAAGGATACTGGTGGAGGCTAGAAGTGGCGCAGGTAACATTTGAAGAAATAAGCGCTTCAGACTTTTTCTATCGTAACCGCGATATTGCAGGGTTCACAAATCCTTCCAGAGCCATTTTTGCAGCAATAAGGGAACTTATGGAAAACTCCTTGGACGCCGCTGAAAGCCTCAGAATACCACCAGACATTTATGTCAGGCTCTCATTCGAGGGAGAAGTCAGTAAACAAACTCAAATTTTTAGGCTAAGGGTTGAAGATAATGGCTCAGGAATCCAGCCTAGGCATATACCGTCAGCTTTTGGACAAGTTCTTTTCGGTTCAAAATACAAATTGAAACAGCAAAGGGGAACCTTTGGCTTAGGCGGCAAGATGGCAATATTATACGGACAGATCACGACGCATCAGCCAGCCTATGTTATATCGAGCACTGGTATGGCGAAAATCTACTTGTTTAAACTCATGATGGACATTCAGAGAAACCGCCCAATAATCCTTGACAGAAAAGTCCTCATAAACAAGGAACAGTGGCATGGGACCATAGTTGAATTTTGCTTAGAAGGCGACTACCTCAGGGCCATGCCAAAAATTTTGGACTACTTTAAGCAGACAGCCATGGTAAACCCGTATGCCAACTTGACCTTTGTAGATCCCAAAGGCAGACTTTACAAATTCACGAGAGCCACAAAGGAAATGCCTGACCCTCCGAAGGAGACGTTGCCGCATCCCTATGGCGTAGATGTGGAGCTCCTCCAACGGCTCATACAGATATCCGCTTACAAGAACATGCTTGAGTTTCTGAAGAATCATTTTCACAGAGTTGGAGAAATCACCGCACAGAAATTTTTGAATTTCAGCAACATAAGCCCATCTAGAAACCCAAAGAAACTTTCTCATGAAGAAATTGTCAGACTAATGCGCATGCTAAAGAAGTTTAAGGAATTCTTGCCACCTGACGCCAGTTGTTTGTCGCCCTTAGGCGAAGAGCTACTAAAAGCTGGAATAGTGAAGGAATTAAAACCCGAATATGTGGTTGTTCATCAGCGTAAGCCTGCAACTTACGCGGGACACCCCTTCATAGTTGAAGTGGGAATCGCCTATGGAGGGGAAATCCCGAAGAAAGGAAATTTCGTAATCTATCGGTTCGCTAACAGGATCCCGTTGTTGTATGACGAGGCGAGCGACGTTTCGTTCAAGGTCATAAACTCTATGAATTGGAGAAGGTACAAAGTCTCTCAAGACATGCCTATCGCCATTGTTGTGCATATCTGTAGCACGAAAGTTCCATACAAAACCGTGGGAAAAGAATTCATAGCAGACAGACCCGAAATAAGAAGAGAAGTAGCGAACGAACTGCGAGAAGTCGCCCGTCAACTCCAACATTTCTTAACAAGAAGAGAACACGTGGACAGAGAAAAAAGGAGACTCAGTATTTTCAGCAAATATCTGCCGAAAATAGCTCAGTTTTCAACTAAACTTTCCGGAAGGAAAAAACTTCCAGATATAGAAAAACTTCTAAAGAGCGTGAAAAAGTTTGGAGAAGAAGAAACTTAAAACTAGTGCTGCTGAAAAAAGAAACGAAGTCATTGGAAGTTTAGAAAACCTTGGCACTAAAGTCTATGATCAACTTGACAGTGGATATTTTCCATACATAGCGATGCCTAGTCGCTCCACAGAAAACATCAATTATGATCCCCGTCTTCGGCAATTCATTTTAGGGGATAAGAGCGTCCGCAGGAGCGCCCGCAACATCCGCCATGTAAAGCCTTTCACACAACTCATTTGGACTGCAACCTTTTCTCATGAGCTTGCTTCGCAGCGGAAAACATCAACCCTGAGGGACGTTTATTATTCCGCCCAAGCCTATGCAATGACCTTCAAGGATCAACAGGAATCCAATAATATAATAACTGATTTGGAAACGGTTCTAGGATTCTCAAGGGAAGATTTCAACATCTTTCCAGAGGAGCGCTCAGCTGTCTTCGGCGACTTGACGATAGAGTACACAGTACCGGGTTATGAAGGTAGGAAGATGAACTTGACTTCCCACCCCGACGGCGTCCTCATAGGCCCAGCACTGACTTCTGCTGAGTTCGCGGAAACAAGCGCGGACAAAGTCATAGCCATAGAAAAAGGCGGCTTGTTCACACGGTTCATAGAAGAGAACGTGCACAAGAAGTTCAATGCGGTGCTGGTTTTGACGGCTGGACAGGCGCCCAGAGCCACGCGCCACTTTATCAGAAGACTCAACAAGGAGATGAACCTCCCAGTTTACATTTTTACAGACGGTGACCCTTGGGGGATGCACATAGCTATGGTCATAATTTCTGGTTCTGCAAACGCGGCTCACCTGAGAGAGCTGAACACGCCAGATGCAAAATGGAGCGGTGTATGGGCCACAGACATTGTCAATTACAAGTTGCCTACCGATCCGCTGGATGATGTAGACATCAAAAGACTTTATGAACTACAAAAGGACCCGCGGTACAAAGAAGATCCGCTGTGGCAGAAGGAAATCAAAACTTTTCTGAAGATAAAGAAAAAGGCGGAGCAAGAGGCCTTTAGCAGGTACGGCTTAACATACATTGTTGACAAATATCTGCCGACGAAGCTGGAAGAAACAAAATAGCAAGAGAAATTTAAAATAACGATTACCATCTTATTGAAATTCTTAAACTATTTTATATTCGTAGCTTCCCTTTGCGTGTTTGTATCGTGGGATTAGACTACCAGACCGAATTTGTTAACCGATATAACGCCCCAAAGATTAACCAGTATCGATGCCAAGATGAATGCTTTATGGTGCCACTTGATTTTTTCGCCGATGCCCTTCACTGTAAGCACATACAGAAAGGGATAGAAATCCACTGCATACCTATACCCGAAACCCCAGCCTGAAAGTCCCTTACTGAATATGACAAAGGCAACAGCGATTATGGCAAGCCAACACGACCATGTGACAGAATCTTTAATGTTTGATCTCAAGGCATAAAGGAAGGCAGGCGTGGTTACCCATATGGCCAAACCAGTCATCGGTACTAGCGCAAAAGGCGGATTGGGAGTAAAAATGGGAACCCCAGTCAAGAAAACACGCAAATTGACTGGTATATATGACAAGCTGAACAGTCCTTCGCTGAACCATGGTTCATCCAAAATGCCGGGTATCAACCAGTACCCAACGTCAAAGGGCGTGCCGAATCTGACCAAATTGTAGATCATGTCAAAAAATACAAAGACGCCAGCACCCATAGCCAGTTTCAGCAAAGATGGCAAAGCCTGTCGTATTTTGCTTTTCCAACTTTGGGTAGTCTGACGCGAAATGATCAGTCCAGCAAAGAAAAAAATACCAAGTATTGTTGGGAGTCTGCACCAAAAGGAAGCTCCGACAAGCAATCCCATCACTAGAGGGCGCATTTTATTGAATGCTTCGTGAATTGCCATGAACAAAAAGAACACTGAGATTACTTGAGCGATTAACCAAACAGAACCGTTGCTGGCAAGCCACCAGAAAATCGTACCGAAGCCAAACAACACTGCAGCCCATAGATAGGTTCGCTCATGTACAATGTCATTTTCACCGTCTCTTTTGCTGACATCTCTCGCGATAACATTCGCCATCACAACGCAAAAACCGCCGAAAATTACGGAAATCAACGTTTGATTAAGACCTAGGCCAAACACGGCAACTAAGGGCATAATCAAGATCGCTGGAAGAGGAGGATAAACCACGTAGTATCCTTTCTCGAAGGGGATCAGTTCACCCAGCCAAGGAGGTTGTTCCAAAAGATACAGTCTACCGTGCAGGAAGGCATCGGCCAAACGAACATAATAGTCGTAGAAGGTTGGATGGCCTTCACCCGAAAGCCAATAAATTCCGAAGGCAATAACGAACAGAAGCAGGTAAAACATTTTCCTATCAGAAAGCAGCATCACTTTTTTGTGCATTTTTTGATCTACTTCTCTATCCGATTTTCAATTGTTTTTGTAATTCATAAGATTTTGCTGAGATCACCGCCATAGCGCGCGATAGGGTACCTGAAAACAACTGAAACGATGAGACTGCAAACCGACGCAAAAAACCAAACAAACAAGACAAACAACATGCATAGATTTCAGCATGGAATTTCATGGAAAACTACACCAAAATGATAAACCCAAGAACGCTATAACAATACTTCAACCTCAAAATATAAGCAAGCACCACAGAAAAACTAATACAGCGGTTGTTGTTTTATGTAGAAAGCACATTGAAAAAGGGAAGAGTAAGACATGAGTGAAGAAGGCGCCTTCTGGGCAACGTTGGCTGAGAAGTTCTTTGGTCTTTTAATTGCCATTCTCGGCGCGATAGCCATGTACTACACGTTCGCTAGCGCCGACGTTTTAGGAGCGTTCATGGGATTTTTCGGGTTTTTAGCCATCGTGCTACTGATACTGGGGCTGGTTTTAATCTTAGCAAAGCCCGAATAGCCTTCAAAAACTAGACAGTTTATTCTCTTCTTTCAACCACTATCTTGCAGTTTGTAGCCAAAGCAGCTACTACGCCTAGAGCTGCCAGCCATGGGGCCAGAAGTGCGCCAATGACTCCTATGGTGGCTGGTATTTCAAGGAGAAGATTTCCCTTTTCGTCCTTAACCATTATTCTTGTGACGTTTCCTTCGTGAAGCAACTCCTTGACTCTTTCGATGAGATTGTCGCTTGAAACCGTGAATTCTTCAGTGACAACTTTTGCGGCTGGAGCGCCGCATGAATAACAGAATTTATCGTCTTCCTTCAACTTTGCCCCGCATTTTGAGCAATATGTCAAAGTTGTTTCACCGCATGGTGCATGAGCTTGTCACCACTTAAAAATTTTGCGAATTTGGTGGTTGAGTATTTATTAGGTAATAGCCTTATTACTTTTGAAACAGTTTGACTTGTTCATTCTGCTGAAGGGAGATGCATTCAGATGCCAATTCGGCAACCTATCGTGTGCGTTCTCGGTCATGTTGACACTGGTAAGACTCTGCTTTTGGATAAAATCCGTAAAACAAGCGTCCAAGCGCGGGAGGTAGGTGGCATCACCCAGCACATCGGCGCAAGCTTCTTCCCAGCTGATACGCTTAAACAGCTGATGGGTCCTCTGCTTTCGATGCTCAAGACCGAAATCGAGATTCCAGGCTTACTAATAATTGACACTCCAGGGCACGAAGCCTTCACCAACTTGCGAAAAAGAGGTGGAAGCGTAGCAGACATAGCAATCCTTGTCATCGATATACTGCGAGGCTTTGAGACTCAAACTTATGAGTGCATAGAGATATTGAAAGCGCGTAAAACGCCTTTCCTTGTGGCTGCAAACAAAATCGACCGCATACCAGGCTGGAATTCCTATCCAGACACGCCTTTCATGAAATCATACTCGTTGCAGGACCCTTATGTGAGACAGGATTTGGATGCAAAACTCTACGACATCATAGGCGTTTTTTCTCGTCAGGCGTTCAGAGTTGACCGCTTTGACCAAATAAAGGACTTTACAAAAACCGTTGCAATAGTGCCAACAAGCGCCAAAAGCGGCGAGGGCATAACTGAGCTTCTCATGGTTCTCGTTGGCTTGGCGCAGCAATATTTAAGAAAACAGTTGCAGACCACCGAAGGTCCAGCAAAGGGTTCAGTTTTGGAGGTAAAGGAAGAACCTGGATTAGGTTTGACGCTTAACACCATAGTTTATGATGGCATTTTGAAAAAGGACGACTTGATGGTGGTTGGAGGGAAAGAAAAGCCTATTGTAACTCGCATAAGGGCGATTTTGGTTCCTAAACCCTTAGATGAAATAAGAGATCCAAGGGATAGGTTTTCGTCTGTTGATTTTGTTGTTGCGGCAGCAGGAGTAAAAATCGTCGCGCCCGGTTTGGAAGGGGCCTTGGCGGGCGCACCATTGTACGCTGTTCCTCAAAACGAAGAACCAGAGAAGTACGCCAAACTTGTAGTAGAAGAAATTGAAAAAATCAGAATCACGACTGATGTTGAAGGGATCATTCTGAAGGCTGACACGCTCGGTTCTTTGGAAGCCATTGCTGAAATCCTAGAACAAAACAATGTACCAGTCAGAATTGCAGACGTCGGAGACGTTTCTAAACGGGATGTTATAGAATCCTCGGTAGTCAAAGAACATGAATCCTTATACGGCGTTATTTTAGCCTTTAACGTGAAGGTTTTGCCAGATGCTGAAGAAGAAGCAGCAAACAAAGGCATTGAACTTTTCAAGGAACAAATAATCTACCATCTGATAGACAATTACTTAACGTGGCTTAAAGCACAACGTGAAACAAGACTTGAGCAAGAATTCGACAAGCTCGTCAAACCAGGAAAAATCAAAGTGATGGAAGGCTATGTTTTTCGAAGGGCGAAGCCAGCCATATTTGGCGTCGAGATTCTAGCAGGAAACATAAAGCCGAGGGCTACGCTTGTAAGGGCTGAAGACGGAGAAAACGTAGGCGAAATACAACAGATTCAAGATAAAGGCACGGCATTATCAGAAGCCGGACAAGGAATGCAAGTGGCAATATCCATGGATAAGCCAATAGTTGGAAGACACCTTTTCGAAAAGGACATTTTATACGTGAAAGTGCCAGAGTCCCATGCAAAAGCTCTACTGACAAAGTTCACGGAGAAATTAACTCTGGAAGAGCAACAAGCGCTAAGCGAATACGTAAACGTGATGAAAAAGAAGACGCCCTATTGGGGAGTATAGCCTAAGACTAATGGCATCTTTTTCTGCAAAAATTTTCGATTCAAATCTTTGATCTTTGTCTTTAAATTGGACTTCTGCATTTTATAACGGAAGCTTTACTCCCGCTCCAGCCTTCTTCGCTCTTTCATAAACCAGTTTGGCTGTCGCCATATCTTCTATGGCCAAACCCAAATTCATTGACATAATACGTTCTTTGGAGCTTTCCCTTCCACGTCTTTTGCCACTTACGATTTCACTCAAATCTGCGTACACCTGCGGAACATTGGAAAAGTATCCTTGTGTCTTGTAATACGCGAGTTGCTCTCGGTCGTCGGTGCAGAACTTGTCCATGGAATGCATGGCTTCTGGTTTCCAGTAAGAATCAAAATCTAAGGGACATGCGAAGCCGCCGTCTTTAAACCATGAAGCTTCTATTACTGGTTGCGGATTTTTCAAGATTGGCCCCGCGGTAACTACTATATCGCAGTCTTCAAAGGCCCTTCTAGGCGAGTTGACAGGAACGACCCTAGCGCCATGCTCAACAGACATCTCTTTCACGTATCTACGCAAGTTTTCTGCACTAACATCGTATGCCTTCACCTCTTCCAAGTTCCCGCATACGGTCAGCAAAGCCTCAAGATTGCTTCTTCCCTGAACGCCACAACCAAGAATACCGAGCATTTTCGAATCTTTTCTGGCTAAATATTTTGCTGCAACAGCCGTGGCTGCCCCAGTCCTTTTCGCTGTTACCCAAGTGCAGTCCATAACACAGATTGGAAAACCCGTTTCAAGATCGTTCAGCATGAGCAAGCCAGATATGTAGGGCAAGCCCCGCTTGGGATTTTGTGGAAAACCGCTGACCCATTTGACCCCTGCAACCTTCGTCTTCGGCAGGTAAGCAGGCATGGCGTGGATAAAAGCGTTCTCTTGCGGGTGAACGCCAGGTTTTGGTGGCACTTCTACGTTTCCTTCTGCTTTTTCGCGGAAGGCTTCTTCAACAGCGTTAATGACATCCGTAATGGGAATGTTTAATCTCTCAATTTCAACTCGAGAAAGATATAGAAGTTTTTCAGAAGACGACATGGTGGGAACCACATTCTAAAATAGAAATCGAACAGAAAAATCTTTTTGACCAGATTTAGATCAAAAGGTTCTTACAGTTCAACAGTTCAAGAAAGCAAATTTATATTCCCTATTCTTGTGTTTCTCAGATGCTTTTCAGCTACTTTTTGGCACTCTGCGGCTTGTTTTCTACTTGTGGTGGGCAAATCGTGTATTGCATAGCATGGATAAAACGCCAACAGCGTATAAGGAACATTCGGGTCTATTTCACTAATAAATTCTGCAATGTTTTTGACTTCTTCAGCGTCCACGTAGCCTGGAACGAGTAACGTGCTGGCGGAAAGAACCGGTAATTCCTTTCGCTTTTTATAGAATTTTTCTCCTATCATTTTGAAGTTAGCCAAAGTAGGCTTGTTGGAAACACCGCATAGGGCAGTGTTTAATTCTTCACTCCAAGTTTTCAAGTCGAATTTTATGTTGCCGCCGCTTTCCAGGGCGTATTCTGCGGCTTTCTCAGCCAATTTTGGGTTCATGTAACCGTTTGTTTCCCAGCAGATGCGAAGGATACGCTTTTCAGCGCTTGCTTTTTCTAGGGTTATGCGACTCACTTCAAGACTGTGCGGCATCTGCGGAGAAGGATCGCCACCAAAATAGCATATGCACGAAACGTGCTTGTCAACTTTGTCTGCTAGAGCTTCGGCGCTCATGACGGGTTTGTGCTTCACTGATAGGTTCCGGTAATGCCAATTTTGACAGTAAAGGCAGTTGTAACTGCAAGCGCCGTAGAAAACTGCCAGATTAGCATAACCATATTCGGCTTCTGGCTTGTACGCATACTTCGGATATCCGGTTCCAGTGCAACCGGGACAAAACCACCAGCTGACGCAGTTAGTAGGCAAACTGTCATAGTACCATTCTAAAACACCCTTATCTGGTGTGCCGCCGAAACGAACCAGTTGCCCATTAACGTTCCAAACAAGCCCGCAAAAACCACTATTTCCAACGCCAATTACGCAATTGTTGGCACAGACCCCACAGGGCAATCCACCAGCATCTTTGGGCGGTTCCGGTGGCAAGCCAAAAGCACCGCGGGTTTTGGCGTGCACTTGCCTCGTAATCTCAAGGGCTTTCTCCGGCTTGTTTCTTATGCATTTTAAACAAACGCCTAGAGCATCTGAAATGGTTGGAGCCTTCTCGGCACAGACTAAACATTTCCCCATGATGCTAGCCGCCGCCAACAGGCGGAATTATAGCCAAAACATCGCCATCAAGAAGCTCCGTGTCTAAACCATCAAGCGTTGATGTGCTTCGCCCATTAATGAGAAACTGCAGAAAACCCTTAACTTCCCCATTATTTGCGTCATAAACGTATTCGACGAAACGTTTGCCATAACGCTGAGCAAGAGTTTTGAGAACCTTGTTCACCGTGACTTTTTCGCCGTCTGGAAACTGGAGCGATTCCTCTTTTTTGTCGACTATCTCTCTTAGACTGGTAAAGAAACGAACTGAAACCTGCAACGCCTACGCACCGTCAGGTTACTAGAGAAAAAGTTGGCGGAATTAAACTGTTACGCATCGAAGCACCATCCAAACACGTACAACCAAAGAGTTTTAGTAAATACCAAATACATAGGATTCGCCCATGTAACCCACAAACATGGCTTTTACGTGGCGTTTAGGCTCCAGCCTTGGACAGCGGTCAAACGCCTCTTTAACGGCTTCGGCGAAAAGCTCCCGCGCCTACAAGCCTTCGCGTTTTCCGAATTTTGACAAGCCTGCGCTGACTATGGAAACAAGTGGCTTACCATCAAAATCATGAGTCCTCTCCTAGCATCTTTGTTATGAGTTAATCATCGTTTAAAGACTATGCAAATCACATTGCTATTCGTTTAAATATTTATGGTGTTATGTTTGTTTCCTTTACTGATGCAATAACAACCTGAAATTTAATTAACTTGAACCTTGCTAGAGGTTACTACTGCTGGCATCTTGCTGTTCAGGAAACATTGACTTTGAGAAAGAAAGTCATTTCAATAAAGTTAAGGATTCGCCAATTCCTTCATAAGGCAAAAAACCGCCTGTTATGGATAGTGAAGCCTTCTTGGAATGAACTTAAAGAAGAATGGAAATTTCGTGAGTGCAAGATTACAGTTCTCGGTACATTTGCCGTAATTATCACAGTCGCCCTATTTGTCTACGGCAATTACATGCTTCCCTTCCAGCCAATCTATGAATATATCTTTTCAAGCTTTATTTCACTAATTGCAATTGTGCCTGCGGTCTCTCTGGCGGTTATGGAAATATCTTCAGGATATTCCAACAAACTCGCCAGAATTTACAGAGGAAGCGCATATTTCTGGTACTTAGTATTTCTTTATTTAGTCATAATCTTAATTTCAGGTATGGGTCTTCTCGGCTTAAATCAGCTACTACCGATGCTAGATACAATTACGCCCATTCTTTCGAGTTTTGGTATTCTTTATCTCATTCCATTTTTCTTCGCTATGATGGGTCTATTAGATTCAAGAAGAGCAGTTGAAAAACTTGGCAGAAATGTTGAGGCTCGAACATTGATTCCCGTTATTGAGACTAAGAATATTGGTCTTGTTTCTCCTCCCGAAGACCCATTGTTTCCTCTGAAAGATATGTGTATAAAAGCCACTAAAGAAGACGATTTGGAAACACTGCAGATAGTTCTTGAAGAGATGCTAAAGAGATATGCACGAGTTTTGAATTCTATGGAGAAGCTTCGTCCTTTGAAGGAGACTACTTTCCAAGAAGTTCAAAGCGAAACCATTGTCACTTACAGAATGACGCATATTATTGAGCATTTTATCAACCATCTTCGCTCTATAAAAGACACAGCTCTAAAAGAGAAGAATGAACAAGCTATATGCTGCGACATAGACTTTTTTAATAGATTTGCCAAGGAAGCCTTGAATCATAGATTTATTGAGGCTAATCGAGGAGACAATTTGTCTTGCTTCAAATGGATATATGAAACATATTTATTAGGTGAAATTTGTTTAGCCCTTTATTTCTGGGATGGAGCGGCTAGCGCTTTAAGGTCACTCTCGGATTTAAGCGAAGCTTCAATCAATCTAGGTTACGATAGTCTACAATCAGGGATTGCTAAGTATACACTTGATTTGGCAAAGAAGTCCTTACAGGAGCCTGCTCCGAGACATTTCTTACCAAACGTTGCTGCACATTGCATGAGTGACGCTGCAAGAAGCAGATTAGTTCATGGGTGCTATGATATTTTCTCAAAACGTCAAATAGAGGACATGAATGATTTTGCTATTTCAATTCTGAAAGAAGTAGATTACTTCCATTTTGGTCCGGTTTTGTCACGGTGCTACGAAAAACTCCTTGCCGTAACTTTTTTTGACATTTATTGTTCAATTGGAAAAAAGCCTGAAGAAGTAGCGAAAGCAATTTGGGACGCTATGCCCTTCAAAGAAGGAGGACTTTTTCCGATCTTGACTTTTCTAGCTCAAGATAGGAAAATGAGAAAAATTCGCTTCTTTCCAGATCATTACTCGCCTAAAGCAGCGCTACATGACTTGGCTATTAGGGGTTTAAAAAATGCTGCAAAACAAGCAATTAACTGTGGGAAAGAAGGTTATGTTTCTGAAATTGGCACGACTTTGCACGAATTATCGTTTGTTCCTTTTGTTTTCAAAGACGAAGTGACAATTGAAGAAATCTGTGACATTCTTTCAGAGATTTACGAAAGCGAGAACAATCCCGAAAATTTTCAAATTGAAGAAATTCCAAAAATGATCTTTGCCATGGGATATGCTTGCATAAGACTCGGACTCTACACAACTGTTAATAAGATGATGTCAAAGTTGGCTGCATTAGCGGTTTTTGCAGCTAGTACTAAAAATAAACCTGAGCAAAGCATGGAAATAGCAGCATTAATTGGATATTTGGGCGCGTATGCGTTCGAAGTAAAAAGCACAAATAGTTTGACCGATGCTTTGGAAATAATTACGAGGTTTGAAGAAGATTTTGCAAGAATCACGAACTGGCCTCAACTAACTCATATAGATTTGCTGTCCAAAGAAAATGAACAAAGAGACTTTGGGCTCGATCTGGATGGCTTCCATACAGTAGGTTGGCTCTTTCGCCTTTTTTCAGCAATCGGAATCAAATTTGATACTCTGAAGCCACTTGTAAATGAGAATGCTCTAAAACAAATAGCGGAATCGCTTTTGTCTCGAAATAAACAACCAATGTGACGAAGAAAACCCGATTAACGCCATCAAACCAATGGTTAGAATGTGTGAACCCTGTTGCATCTTCACCTGTTATCCATTCAGCTTCAGCTGTCCAATCAGCACTTCATCGGATAATCAATTAACACCCAACATATTTGAAGCCTAATAGCGATTCATTGCAGAAACCAGTAGAGGGTCTATCCACGGCGCTTCTCTTCGGACCATATATAGTTCCTTTATACAAGGAAGTTATAGTCTCTACAGAGCATCCAGTCACCAAAACGTCACATTCAGTGAAGCCCTAGTTCTACCTATTTATAGAGGGGGTATAGTTTTTTCCCACACGCTAGTGTGCAACCGCCACAACAAACAACTTAACAGTATCCTGCAAGGGTAAAAGTTTATATTTTCCGTTGGTTTTTGCATATTTCCGATTAGACAAAAGAACTGTACCTTAGGAATGGAGGTTTAGTATGGCATATTTAACAACAACAGGTTCAGGACAACCAGTCCTAATTCTCAAAGAAGGCACATCAAGAAGCAGAGGAAAAGAAGCCCAAAGAAACAACATAATGGCAGCCCGCATAATCGGCGAAGTATTAAAAACCACTCTCGGACCACGCGGCATGGACAAAATGCTCATCGACAGCCTAGGCGACATAACAATAACAAACGACGGAGCAGCAATCCTAAACGAAATGGAAGTAGAGCATCCAGCAGCAAAAATGATGGTCGAAATAGCAAAAACGCAAGACGACATGGTTGGCGACGGAACAACAACGGCCGTAGTCCTAGCAAGCGAACTACTCAAAAAAGCAGAAGAACTACTTGACCAAAACATTCACCCAACAATACTGGTAAGCGGCTACCGCAAAGCAGCCCAAAAGGCTATCGAAATCGTAGACAAAATTGCGGTACCAGTCGACATTAAAGACCGCGAAATGCTAAGGAAAATCGCTCGTACATCCATGGCAAGCAAAGCCGTGGGTCCAGCCAAAGAACACCTAGGAGAAATCGCCATAGACGCTGTGAAGCAAATCGTCGAACAAAGAGGAGACAAAAAAGTAGCAGACATAGACAACATCCAACTAGTAAAGAAAACAGGAAAAAGCCTCTTCGAAACACAACTCGTGACAGGAATAATAGTAGACAAAGAAATCGTCCACCCAGGAATGCCAAAGAAAAAAGAAAACGCAAAAGTAGCTCTCCTAGACTCCGCATTAGAAATCGAAAAAACGGAAATCAGCGCCGAAATAAGAATACGCGACCCAACACAAATGAAAGCATTCCTCGACCAAGAAACAAATATGCTAAAGGAAATGGTGGACAAGATCAAAGCAGCAGGCGCAGACGCCGTCTTTTGCCAAAAAGGCATCGATGACATGGCACAGCACTTCCTAGCAAAAGAAGGAATAATGGCAGCCAGAAGAACAAAGGAATCAGACATGGAAAAACTCGCAAGAGCAACCGGCGGAAAAGTAGTGTCAGATTTAGACGACCTGAAAGCCGAAGACTTGGGCAAAGCCGGCATCGTAGAGGAACGCAAAATAGGCGAAGACAAAATGATTTTCGTTGAAAAATGCACAGATCCCCATTCAGTCGCAATACTCATACGGGCTGGACTTGAAAGAATGGTGGACGAAGCAGAAAGAGCCATGACCGATGCGTTATCAGTGGTGTCAGACGTTATAGAAAACAACAAAATAGTCGCAGGCGGCGGTGCAGTAGAAGTCGAAGTGGCCAAAGAACTGAGGAGATACGCCACGAAAGTTGGCGGGAGAGAACAACTTGCTATAGAAGCCTTCGCCGACGCGATTGAAATAGTGCCGAGAACGCTGGCCGAAAACGCCGGGCTGGAACCGATAGACATAATCGTGGAACTCAGAGCAACCCATGAAAAAGAAGACGGCAAATACAAAGGAGTAAACGTCTTCACAGGCAAAGTTGAAGACACTAACGAGAACGGAGTCATCGAACCGCTGATAGTTAAGGAGCAAGCAATAAAGTCAGCTGCAGAATCCGCGTCAATGATACTGCGCATAGATGACGTAATAGCTGCCACAAAACCAAGAGAAGCACCAGGAAAAGCACCAGGCGAGTATGAAGGCGAAGAATAAAATTAAACCCCAATTTTTCTACTAACTTTCCCTATCTATTTTTGTGATATCAAAAATTTAAACCCTAGAAAACCATTTTACCCTTGACAGCTCTGACGGTATAGTCTGGTCAGAATAATCTCTGGTGAGATGTCTCCCGCGCACTCCCTTTTTTCAAACAATTGATGAATCAAAGAGTCGTAGTCAAGATCTGTAGGGCTAATGGGAATTAAACAATAATATGCCCTATGCGGTAAGGCACTTTTGACTCGTTGCTGTGCTCTTCTTGTCTAAAGCAGAGTGAGGTGACGTCCTTTGTTTTTCTCTGTAATTCTTACTAGTGCTTCATAAAGCCTATAACCATATCATCCACTATCATGAAGAATGAACTATGCAGTAAACCAGTAACCACATTGTTTGGGAGGGGATAGGCATGGACGCTTTTTGGATTATTTTTCTCGTTTTGTTCTTCGTTTTTGGATTGCCCATCATCTTCATTATTTTCTATTTCGAGAGAATCCACAAACCTCTTCAGCGGGCAAAGATCGATACACCGCGAGAGGTAATTATCAAAGAAGTTGTGATGGTGCCATGCATATACTGTGGAGGGCTAATGCCTAACACTGCCTCGTTCTGTCCCAGCTGCGGTGCTCCGAGAAAAGCCTAAACTATGTTCAAAGCAGCTTTTTTTGAGAAAAGAAAAAGGGAAAAGAGAAGACTAGAGTTTTTCTCCACAGTTACCGCAGAATTTTGTCCCAGAAGGGTTCTTGGTTCCACATTTGGCGCAATCAATTTCGGCTGGAACTTTGAGTGCTTGTCCACAGTTACCGCAAAACTTCATGTTAGCTGGAACTTCTGCTTTACATTGTGGACAAACCACTTTCGCTGGTGGCGCTAAACTAGCTCCGCAGTTTCCACAAAATTTCGTCGTAGTCGGATTTTTGGCTCCGCAATTTTGGCAGACTATCAACTGCTGTGCTTGACCTTGCTGCATTTGCTGGCTAATCATATATGGCATTGTCAACCCAATTCCTGCGCCTATACCCGCCGCTGCTGCTCCTCCACCTGGCGCAGTCTTGAGTTCGGATGCGGTCTCTTTCATGTACTGCATAGCCATGGCTTGAGCGCCCACTCCCGAAGCGAATCTCCTTGCTTCTTCTGGAATCTTTACTCCTTCGAATACACAGTCTATTATCTTCAGTCCTATTCTGGCGGCTTCGTCGCTGATTTTCAAAGCTACCTTGTCGGTTGTGGCGTCAACATTTTTCACGAGGTTGAAGAGATCTTGGTCTCCGAACTCGTTTATTATTCGTTCGTTGATGAAGCCTCGTATGTAGTTTTCAATGTCTTTTGATGTGCTAGCTCCCCTGTTGCCGAAAAACTCGGTTACGAAGAGTTTCGGTTCCTCCACCTTATAAAGAGCGTATCCGAAAAATCCCAGCTCAGCTTGGTATTTTATGTCGCCGCTTGGCGCTGAGTAAGCGTTTCCACCGAAATTTCCTCTGAACTGGCTGTTGCTGATGAACACTACTTCACACTCAAAAATGTCGCCGATTATTCCAAGCTTTCTCAAGGCCGCTGTCAACAGTGGAACGTTATTGCTTGTTATGGTGTGTCTTCCAGGTCCGAAGACATCGTAAGCTTTCCCGTCCCTGAAGAATACGCCCCATTGGTTTTCCTTTACAACTATTTGGCTTCCATATTTTAGGTTGAGTTTAGGGAATCTGTATGCAATATCTTCTGCCCCCGCATAGTCCCATGATACTTTTTCAATCAATGGCATTTCTTATCAAGCCTCCAAGGGTCTGAATGCCTTTTCTCTTCCGTCCCATTTTGCTTCAAATTCAAGTAGTAGGCCTTTTATTCTCCGGACTTTTGTTGGTGCCTCGTTCCACTTTTCAGCTTCAGCATCTCTGTAAACCTCTTCAACCACCTGCTCTAAGTTTTGGATGGAGTCGCCCAAGGTCTTGTCGTAGTCGAAGATTTTGGCGAGTTCGTTTTCTCTTATGCGTCCTTTGCGGTCCATCAGCCCTGCATAGCCGTAGTCTGCCCTGTTGACTTTTTCTGCCACTCTGTCCATGACCTGTATGACTTTCTTGTAGTCGTCTCCGTTTGGCTGTTTCGTGTTTAAGGCTTCTAAGTATATTTCTTCCCATTTGTGGCGTAGACTCTTGAAATCCGCGTAATAGTTATCTCGAAGTTTTTTGTCAAGTTCCCTTAGGTCTTCTTTAGTCGAATATCCCAAGGTGAATATGTCTTGAATCTTGGAGATTATTCCTTGTTTCTGTTTCACTCGATCGATTGTTTGTGACATTTTCTTTGACCTCTTTCTATATGTGGAACAGTGGTTTTCCTCCGCCTAAGATTTTGCCTTCTGAGCCGTCAACGAGGATCATGTAGTTTTCTCCATTCAACGTGTAATGCACGAACCATATCGGCGCATGTACCAGCTCTCCATCTCCTATTGTAGCGTTTGTGTTGCATGACTGCAGAGTGTCGACTTTGCCGCAGGCGAGGAGTTGCTCTTTGGCTTCGACTTCGGCTTTGACCTTGAGCTTGGCTTCTTCCTGTTTGTATTCAGTGTTTAGAAATTCTGCATCTGAAGATATTCTCCCAACATCAAACGGGATCTTCCTAGCGGCCGGCACGTCGTAGTAGTTGATCTCGGTTATAGCGGATCTTCTGGCTAGGATTGGCCAAACATAGTGTGAAGAAAAGGATAACGACACTCTTCTTGGCGCTTTATCTTTCTGTTGGCTTTCCAAGTATGCGCTGGCACCAGCTTTCATGAGCCTTCCGAACTTCGACAATTTGCTTGCGCGTTTATCTGTCAGTGCGTCTTCTACTTGGTGCATTTCGCCTGCTAGCCCTGTCCCAGTGACACCTGAATACGAGGTGTAAGTGGAAACAGGAAATGTCCAGAATGGAAGGTATCTTAGCTTCACGTTTGCTATTTGAGCTTCTCGTGCGACGCCAGATCTAAAGATGCCTTTGTCCATGTATTTCTGTGCTGCTTCTACTGCTTGCTGTGCGTACAGGTGGTTTTCTAGCATGCTGTGTGCTTTAATCTCATCTCTAGTTGCCAGCGAGATAGTGAAGCCACAGTATCGGCATGTAATTATTAGGTCTTCCTGGCTTGGACTGACAGGCCCCCCGCATCTCGGGCAACTAGTTATCATCTCTTTAGGGGGTGCCTCAAGCTGCTCAACTATGGCTGCTGAAACCTCTACGGCTTGAAAACCTGGGCCGGAAGACGTAGTTGCAACTGTAGCGACCGTTGCAGGAGCTGCTGCTGATACTTGGAAGGGGATTGATGTGTAAATTTCTCTTCTCGTTTCTACATCGGGTCTCCCGCCAACTGCAAGTACAGCTTTTAGAGCCCAAGTTCTTTGCAGCCATCTTCCGTCTTTGCGCAATCCTTGAAAGGTTGGTCCTAGGTTCGCTGGAACGGAAATTCTAAAAGGGAATTGCTGGTTGAAACCGTTTGTCACTCTGAGTTTCTGGTGTATTTTGATTTGCCCTCTGTGCATCGCGTATTCCACGATGGCTGCAGTTTTGGCATTTTGATTTGGTTGACTGTACATTCGGGTTTCCGAATTTTCTTGAGTGTCTTGTATGAATCCTCCGCCTGGCTTCAGTTTTTCCCAGGCTAGCAGTTCTACTCTGACTTCGTCTGCTTCAAATTCTTCCTTAGAAGTCATGTCAACAGTGCCTTCAATAGTTTCTCCTACATCAAAGTTGTCTTTGCTGATATTGATTGAAATTGTAGCCTTTGGCGCTTTGAGGGATTTGAATAGAGGCAAAATCGCGTCCTCCTTGATCACAAAGTGCCAAAAACGGCAGAAATATCTTGTTACTTAATAATACATATTCAAGCTCAACGCTCCATTGGATTGTTTTCCTGTAACGGGATGGCTTGTTGGCTGCAACTTTTGCAATAGTGGGGATATCACCCACAATTCCCACTTTTATCTTTCAACGGTTTTAGGGCAGTTTGGATAATTTTATATTGGAATAGTTATAAGAGATATTGTAAAGTGTTCTATGGTAGGTGCGTAATTTTGGCAAAGAAGGGTGAGAAATACAAGTGTGAAGAATGCGGGCTAATCGTTTTGGTTGAAGACCCTTGCGGCTGCACAACATGCGATTTGATATGTTGCGGCGAACCCATGAAACCAGCTAAAGCAGCCAAACCAAAACCCAAACCCAAAGCAAAATCCAAGCGCAAAACTAAATCAAAAACCAAGAAATAGACTCCAAATCAACAAACCCCTTTTTTATTCTGATATTCTTGTTCACTATAGAGTAAACGTGCATTGCACAAGTTTTTTATTCTCTAATGAATTAGTAATGTTTGTTGTCTTCTTGTTGTGGTGTCTTTTGAGCAGCTGATTTGCTGCTCTAGGCCCTTGTTGTCTGCTTTCTCCAAATGTAAGGATTAAAGTTGACACCACCATTCTACAAAAAAATCAGAGAACTTCCATTCATCCCAACAGAAACCGAAATCGACCAACTAATAGCTGGATGCAACAAAAGAATGGTCACTCCTGCAATTACTTAAAGAAACAGGTGTAAGATGCGGCGAAGCATGCCAACTCTGCTGGATAGAAATAGACTTAGTAAACAACTCAATGCGCATTATACCTGAAAAAGGAAGCAATCCAAGAAACCTGCCCATATCCACCAAACTCGCAAGCATGCTCAACGAACTACCCAAAATCTCCACCAAAGTCTTCAGCACCAACCAAGACGCAATGAGAAAATGCTACCAAAGACAACGCAAAAGAATAGCCGCCAACCTCAAAAACCCACGATTACTGCAAATATCCTTCCACACATTAAGACACTGGAAGGCCACGATGGAATACCACAAAACCAAAGACATTCTCCACGTCATGCAACTTCTCGGACACAGAAACATCCAAAACACCCTCATCTACAGCCACTTATAAACTTCAAAGACGACGAATACACAGCAAAAGTCGCCAAAACAGAAAATCTGCGAACTCATCGAGTCAGGCTTTGAATACGTATGCGATTTCAACAACTGCAAAATTTTCAGAAAACGCAAGTAACCGACGCAAGAAACCTCAAGATTGTCCGGGTGTTTCTGAAACGGGCGGGATGGGATTTGAACCCACGACCACCAGCTTAGGGGGCTGATGCTCTATCCGTACTGAGCTACCCGCCCAAAGCTTGTTCTGACCAAGATAACTTTATAGCCTATAAATTTAAGTTAATGCCCGTTCTCACTGCAAAAAACTTAAACTACACGATAATGTCAACTGTAGTGGTTGGTGCGGGGGTACCCGAGCCAGGTCTAAATAGGTGGCCAGAAAAACCTAAGATAAGGGGGAGGACTTAAGATCCTCTGGCATAGGCCTTCGTGGGTTCAAACCCCACCCCCCGCACGTCCGTAGCCACCCCTTGCATTAATGTTCAGAGTAGAATCTTAGCGGTTTTGTTGTTTATGAAGCGTGAGGGATATCCGGACTCTACGGCAGAATATACTGGTAACCGGCTTAGGAATTTAGCGCGTGACTGTAGTTTAGATGATCCGTTGAGTGTCAAAAGGTTATTGCTGCTAAAGACGTGAGTGTAGGCAAGTTTAATTTGTGCGATACTTGTAGTCACCATCTACAATGTCATGGTATGATATGGACTAGGTCTCGTTACAAGCGTGAACGCGGTTTGCTTGAAGCGCCTTCAATTGAGAATGTGGAAAGGATCATAGCGCGCTGTAGCTGGCGTTACGCGACTGTCTTCAGTCTTTTGCGTGATACTGGAGCTATGCCAGAGGAATTGCACAGAGTCAAGCGCAGAGACATAAACTTAGATGATGTCGTCATCAACCTGCCAAGGTGCAAGTATCACAAGCCTAGAGCTAGAAAACTGAAGGCTCTACGGTATTACTGAAAAGATTTTTATTAATTTAGGTATATTTTCAACCAGGCGAAAGAAAATGACTTGGTATATGGAACTGGGAAAAGCCGCGGATACCTTGGTGAACTATGTTCTAAGAGTAAAGAAAGAAGAGGATGTTCTTGTATATGGAGATGATATCGTCGATTTCGATGTGCTGAAAGCGACAGCTGCAGCTGTGAAATGCGCTGGAGCAACACCGACTATAGTTATTCACGAGACGCGCGAAATCTCTTTCCGTGAACCCCCTAAGCCTCTGGCGGCAGCAATGATGGATTCTGATGTCACAGTTGAATTCTCAGCCAGAGCTATACTCTACACTCAAGCGCAGACAAACGCCTTAAAACGAAACAGGGCCTACATTTGCCTGACATCTCTTGACCGTGAAGCAATGGTTAGAACCCTAGGCTGGGTGAACTATCCGAAGATGGTTGAGTTGGGAGATAAACTGGCAGAAATGACCAGCAAAGCTGATGAGATCAAGGTAACTAGCCCCTCAGGAACAGATTTTACTGCGAAGATTGGCGGACGAAAATTCGAGAACTTCGGTAGCACTGCTGACAAAAGAAAAGTCATAATGTTAGGTGGACAGACAGGCGGTTCTCCAATTGAGGAGACCGAAAATGGAGTCTTGGCATTTGACGGAAACGTGTGGCCTCCGGACGAAATCAAATCAAACATAAGGAGCCCAATAAAGTGCAAGGTTGAGAAAGGCGTAATAAAAGAGATTTCAGGCGGAGTTGAGGCTGATATACTCCGGAGATATTTGGCGAGCCTTAAAGACCCTAACATGTACCGCATAGCTCATGTCTGCTACGGATACCATCCTATGGCCAGAGTAACCGGCGACATATCAGAGGTCGAGAGAGTCTGGGGTTGCTTCCAAGTCGGCTTTGGATCGCAAGGACCGCTTCTAAGACCAGATCTTAAAGGCGCTTACGGCTGGAGGGCTACATCTCACGACGACGGCATCATACTGAAGGCGTCGATATACCTTGACGGTGAACCCGTACAGAAAGATGGAAAATTCGTTCATCCAGAATTGCTTGGAATAATTAAGGAGATGGGCGTTGAACAGTAAGTAATCCTATATCCCCCTTTTTATTTTGATTGAATGTCTATGCCTGTCCTATCATGCGTATCTCAATTTGATGGCCTATCATCACTTATTTTTAATTGTCAGCCCACCAGAATGGCGCGCAATAAAATCAGTTAACAAATTTTTATGAGGCTATGTTTGATAGGACTTTCAATCAGTCCTTCGCGAGTTATTCAGAATCATCCGCACTTTCATCAATCTATTACTGAAACAAACGATTGTAGCATGGTCAAGGGCCTCTCTCCAACTGCAAAAAAGTTCGTGGAAACACTGATCACAGCGCGTTAAGGCTTTAGTGGTTATTTAAGGCTATAAAGAAGTCGGTTGTCGCTAATCTGCATCTGTTTCTGAAATTGTCGCCTCAAATATAAGTGATTCCAGTGGTAAATGGGTGTTTCGTTAGGAAATCCTTGTTAAGTTCTATACCGAGACCTGGCTTTTCTATGGGTTCAAGGTAGCCTTTGTTAGGTTTTATGGGCTCAAGTGTTAGCTCGTCTCGAAATGGGTAAAATTCGTTCGGATCATATTCTGCTACGATAGCATTAGATGCTGAAGCAAGCACACTCAAATTTGCAGCCAAGTCTATTGCCGTGCCCAAAATATGAGGTGCAAAGAATCCGTGCCATGCACCTGCTATTGAAGCTATTTTCTTGGCTTCTGATATTCCTCCAACCTTAGTACAGTCAGCGTTAACGATCTGAACGGCTCCTTCGGCTATTAAGTCTCTGTAACCGAATCTTGTGTAGATGTTTTCTCCTACAGCAATTGGAATGGTTGTAGCTGCCGCTAGCCTGCTCAGGCCTTTCACTTCGTCAGCGGCGAGAGGTTCTTCAAGCCAGAACACTTCATACTTCTCTAGTTCTCGAGCTAGTTTAACTGCCATATTGTATGAATAAGCCGTGTTTATATCAACCATGATGTCCACGTTGCTTCCGATAGCATCTCGGACCGCCTTGACGCTTTTTACATCTTTTTCAAATCCCTGACCTCCTCTTACTTTGAGGGCTGTAAATTCCAGATCGACGTATTTCACGGCTTCCCTAGCTAAATCTTCAGGATTTTTCCAGCCTAGTGTAAGTCCACCGGCATAGGCTTTGATTTTGTTGTTATGTGCGCCTAGGAGCTTGTAGACTGGCGTCCCCAACTCTTTTCCTCTAATGTCCCACAGGGCTATATCTATCCCGCTCATTCCAATGATGCCGAGAGTGCCTCCATAAGGAACAGAGCGTTTCATTTTTTCCCAGAGAAACTCGATGAAAGAGGGATCTTCTCCAATTAGGATTGGTCTAAAAGAATTCTCAATGACCGCGGCAACAGACAACGGTGATGAGCCGTGGTGCGCCTCACCAACCCCCACGATTCCCTCATCTGTAAAAACCTGAACTACCACTATCTCTCTTTTTTTCGCAAGCCCAAGTGCACTTTGCCAATGTCCTTTAAAGGGAGAACTGAGTACAGTAGCCTTTACTTCTGTTATCTTCAAAACGCATCGCCTTTTTTATGAAATGTTGCTGGCTTAAAAGAATTTTGATTTTATGACTCCGCTAGTTTCCAATAGTTCTGGGAAAACTGTTCTTTGCCAACTATTCTCTTCACCTTTTGAATAGAGTGTTGCCTCAACTTCCAAAGACATCGGCTCCTAGCTTTAGATCAAATCTTGCACAAAGTGTATGTGTCAAGAGGCTTTCGCGAATTTACTTGGAAGAATTCTATTTATCACTCTTTCAGCTTCAGCGATTTGTTTCTTTTTGAGTGAAAAATTTATCTTCTTTTTGGGATTTTTCTGGACCTCAAATATCAAGTGTGATGTCAGAAAGCCTTCTTTTATTGTTACAGAGATAATGTTTTCATAGTCTATTTCTATGTTCGCTCTGTTCATAGTTAGAATCTCATCAAGGCTTTTGCTTTTGAAAGCCAGTCTTCTTTCGTCCATTATTTTTATTGATCGCATCTTGATTTCATGGGATCTGAGCGCATCTCCAAGGAAAATGGTTGTCAGTAGATTTGGTCTTTGATATTTGTCAGCCAAGTCAGAAGGGTGAAGCACTACGGCGATAATCATTCTTTTCTCAGCAAAGAACAAGTCGTAGACGCTGTCGAATGTTTCTCCCGTCAAACCTTGCAGGGTTTCAACTACATGTTCCAATTCTACCATCTATTCTTTATGCAAAACTCGCAATTAAATATAGATTTCTATCATTATAATCCTGTTAGTGCACTATACAAGCGCACTTCGTCGCATGGCAACACGAATAGCCGTAAAGATTCAATGCGTAGCAAAGGCATACATTTTAAAACACTTTCAAGACATTATACAATTTCTGATGGTTATGAATGGAGAGAATATCTGAGCTGAGTAGAGAAGAGGAAAACAGATCTGTGGAGGGATTTCCTTAGGGTTTTTAAGGAGGTATGGCGATAGATAGAATTAAATAGCACGCCAAGAAATTTTGCTGAGGCGAATCACTAACAAACTCAAGAAGTGGTGTGTCATGTCTGACAACCTATTGCATGTCGAGAACCTGAAAACCTATTTCTACAGTCATCGAGGTACGGTTAAAGCGGTGGACGGAGTCAGCTTTGATATAAAAAAAGGGGAGATTCTTGGAATAGTAGGTGAAACAGGATGCGGGAAGTCAGTGACTGCTCTCTCAGTGATGAGACTAATTCCTACGCCTCCAGGCAAGATAGTAGGAGGAAAAATAATATTCGCGGGAGAAAACTTGTTGGAGAAGTCGGAAAGCGAGATGAGGAAGAGAATTAGAGGCTGCAAGGTTTCCATGATCTTTCAAGAGCCCACGCTTGCGCTGAACCCTCTGTTCACAACAGGAAGCCAGATAGCACATGTCGTTAGAACCCATCAAGAGGTCAATAAGCAGGAAGCTCTCGACATAGCACTTGAAATGATGAAACTCGTCGGAATCCCTGAACCTGTCAGAAGGCTCAAAGAGTATCCACACGAGATGAGCGGCGGGATGCAGCAAAGAATTATGATCGCCATGGCCTTGTCGTGCAAGCCTCTACTCTTAATAGCAGATGAGCCTACCACCGCGTTAGACGTGACCATAGAAGCCAACATAATCAGGCTAATCCAGAAGCTCAAAGAAGAGTTTAATATGTCAGTCCTATTCATCACACATGACTTGGGCGTCGTCGCCAAGATCTGTAGCAGAGTTGCCGTAATGTACGCGGGAAACATCGTTGAGGAGGCGCCGGTTTTAGATTTCTTCGAAAATCCAAAGCATCCTTACACGGAATCGTTGTTGAAGTGCATACCTAGACTGGCTTTGAGAGGCGCTGGGCTTGAGACGATCAAAGGCGAGGTCCCTAGTGGAATGAACAATCCATCTGGCTGCAAGTTCCACCCAAGATGCCCCAAATTCATCGGAGACTTATGTGTGAATGTAGTCCCCACTTATCGTGAAATATACGATGGACACCACGTTGCTTGTCACTTATACAGTTGAGATTGGCTGAAGCAATGGTCATTTGATCATTCATTAACCGGTTTGGGTCTTGACGCGTACTTGGCGACAATATTCATCTCTATTTTAGATCAGCTTGGAGTTTAATGGATGGTAATAAATTTTTCCGAAATCCAAGAGGATACCATTGAGATGAGTTCCATGTTGTGAGATGATGTTCGAGGTGCCTTTTGATCGCGCTAAAATTTACACGAGAAGCTGTTATTCCAAGCGTGTGAAATTTCCTTTGCTCAACAATCTTGCGTTTCAGGAAAAACCTAGGTTGGCAAAAACTTATATTTTACCCACGAAACATATTGCGTGATCTAAGGAGGAGAAAAGAAATGAAACTAGTATTTTCTAAGTCAGCTATAACGAAGATGCAGGCAGTAGCCATAATAGTCATAATTGTTGTAGTAGCAATTGGCGGCGCATATTACTATACAACGCTTCCTGGTCCTGAAGCAACTCCAACTCCAACGCCCCCTGGCCCTACTCCGACTCCAGGCCCTAGTCCTACTCCTGGTCCTACAGCAACTCCTGGTCCTACACCGATCCCGCCGACAGACCTCAATACTTTGGTAGTGGCTTCTTATTGGGAACCGCTTAGCCTCGATCCTTGTCACTCTTTGAGCGGGGCATTAAGTTGCATCACACGCAACGTTTACGAAGGTCTTGTCCGTTTCAACGGTTCTGGAACTACCGAAAATGACATTATCCCGTCCCTAGCAACTGCATGGACATTATCGACTGACGGCACGGTTTATACATTTACCTTGAGGCAAGGTGTGAAGTTCCAGGATGGAACGCCCTTCAACGCATCAGCAGCGAAGTTTGGCATCGAAAGGATGCTTGCTTATGGCGGTGGACCAGCAGGTTATTTCGGACAGATCGACCATGTGGATGTCGTTGACAACTACACTATTGATCTTGTGCTTTCAGAACCAAGCGCAACAGTTCTTAAGCATCTTGCAACATTCTTTGGATATGTCTTCGTAAGTCCTACAGCAGTTGCAGCCCACAATTCGACTGAAGATCCCCTAGCCAAGACTTGGTTCACTGACCACATGGTTGGCACTGGTCCTTATCAGCTCGTAGAGTGGGTTCGAGAGACTAGAATTGTGATCACGAAATTCGATGACTACTGGGGAGGCTGGGAAGGCAAACATGTAACCAACGCACGTTTTCTCAGAGTCGCTGAAGCTTCAACACAGAAGTTGATGATAACCAAAGGCGAAATCGACGTCGCTGAAAACATCGACATTATCGACCAATTGGCCCTGAATTACACACCAGGAATAGAGCTTGTCCTGTCGGAGAAATATTCCAGTGGTTTCTACGGACTATTTTGCGTAGCCGAAGGCAAACCGCTCGCCAACGTGAATTTGAGAAGAGCTATACTCTACGCGGTCAACTGGGATGTATACTGGCAGTCCATAGTGATGGGTCTGGGACAACGCATGCTGAGCATGTTTGGAAGCTTTCAGGAACCCTATTGGACAGATGACTTCGCATATTATCGAAACGTGACAAAGGCAACAGAACTCTTGGCAGCCGAAGGATACGGTCCTAGCAACCCCCTACAACTGACAGGCACTTATCCGACCGGAAACGAGTTTCGACGCAAAGTCTTCGAACAATTACGCACAGATTTGCTGGAGGTTAACATAGAACTGACTCTAACACCACAGGTTACCACCGTGACGTTTGGACAAGTAGCTGCGGGTGAGAACCCGTTTGACATCTACGATCAAGGCCTCTATGGCTGTTCAGATCCTGACTATGCCCTATCAAACTTATTCCCATCTTGGATGCAGCCTCCGGCAAGTTGGAATCTGGGACGATACAACAACACCGAATATGACGCGCTCATACTGGCGGAAAGAGGAGAGACAAACGTGACAGCACGTATAGAAATCTTCTATCGACTGCAGGAGATTGGCATGCAGGAGGACCCGGCATGCATACCATTCCTAGAGATGCCAGAAGAGATGTCCCGTGTGCAACGTGATTGGGTCAAGGGTCGCTACTACAACCCGGCAATGTGGAGATCAATTGAGGTCTATAAAATCTGGAAAGAGGTGTAACCATTTCTCTCCCCTCGTTTTTTTCTAAAAAGAATATACTCATACATGTTGAAAGAACGTATTTCTAGATGATAAAAATGTGCCCATCTAGGGTGGATGGATTATGAAGATAGTTGGATACGTCATTCGACGAATCATTCTAGCTATAATTGTTTTAATCGCTGTAACAGCACTGACCTTTACCTTCACTCGCATGATCCCTATGGATCCCCTTGCAGTAATGTTTGGGGATGTCTTTCAGGCCACGCCTGAACAAATTGCGCAGATGAGACGAGCATTAGGCCTCGACCAACCACTGCCCGTCCAGTATTTTATATATATATCAAACATTCTCCAAGGCAACTTTGGATGGTCTTTTCATTCTGCTCGCCCCGTGATCGAGGACCTAGCACAGTATTTTCCAGCAACGATGGAGTTGACTGCCTTTGCCCTCATGGTAAGCGTGCTTTTAGGTGTGCCCCTCGGAGTCTTGTCCGCCATCAAAAGAGGCAAAGCGGTTGACCATCTGACTAGGATCTTTTCACTGGGGGGAATAGCGGCCCCTGCTTTTTGGATGGGTCTGATGTTGCAGATATTGTTCTACAGTTACCTTGGATGGTTACCTATAGGTGGGAGAGCGGATGATACAATACTAGCACAATATCCCCTTCAGCAAATAACCGGTTTCTACACTATAGACAGTTTGTTGACTGGCAACTGGCCAGTTTTATTCAGTTCGTTGATTCACCTGATATTGCCTGGGTTTGTGTTAGGGTATAGATCGCTGGCATTGATAATGAGGGTCACAAGATCAAGTATGTTGGAGGTAATACACTCAGATTTTGTTAGAACTGCAAGGGCAATGGGTATAACTGAGAGGAGTGTAATCATGCGATATGCTCTGAAGAACGCTTTGATACCCGTACTCACGGTAATAGGTCTGAACTTTGGGTTGTTGCTGGCAGGCTCTTGGCTGGTGGAGACTGTATTCAACTTTCCTGGTATCGGCTTGTATGGATGGAAAGCAATCTCACTTGCCAACTACCCTGCGATTCTGGCTGTGGCCACCATTTCCACCATAACCTATGTCGTAATAAATCTTGCCGTTGATATCTTCTACACCGTAGTGGATCCACGAATAAAATACTGAAGGAAGGAAAATGAGCATAATTGTAAAACGCTTGAGCAAATGGCGAAAAAAGAATGAGGCCAGACTAAGAGAGACAAAATATACCATCCTCTCAATAGTGAAGAGCCCAACACCTTTGTTTGGTCTAGTGTTAGTCGTTTTCATGTTTCTTGTGGCGATCTTGGCTGACGTACTAGCAGTATATCCTAACATAACAAAACCTGGGGAATTTCTGCTTCCGCCCAGCATGCAGCATCTCTTCGGAACAGACGATTTAGGAAGGGATGTCTTCGCTAGAGTCGTACACGGATCAAGGATATCCCTATACATAGGCTTCGCCGTCGTTGCTATTGCCATGCCCATAGGCGTATTGATTGGCTTAGCATCAGGATATCTTGGAGGGAAAGCAGATGAACTAAGCATGAGGATCACAGATATCTTCCTATCAATTCCAAGCTTAGTATTTGCTATCCTCATAATGGCGGTACTTGGCCCCAGTGTAAATAACGCTATCTTAGCCATTGCTGTAACACTATGGCCGAGATATGCAAGATTGACGCGAGGTACAGCTCTCTCAGTGCGTGAAACGCTATTCGTTGAAGCAGCCAGGTCTTATTCTGCTGGGGGTCTGCGTATAATGTTTCGCCATATTCTACCTAACTCGTTGGCTCCTATAACGGTTCAGGCATCCTTCGATATAGGCACCGGAATTCTCACGGCAGCTTCTTTGGGCTTCATAGGGCTAGGGGTTCCTCCTCCCACACCAGAGTGGGGAGCACTGATTTCGTACGCCCGGACTTATCTACCAGATTATTGGTGGTACGCTTTCTTCCCAGGAATGGCCATCGTTCTAGCTGTTCTTGGATTCAATCTGCTCGGAGATGGGTTAAGGGATGCACTTGATCCCAGACTTAGGCAATGATGTAGTGTGAGGTGAAGAAGATGGGAAAAATATCTTCTCCAAAAAAGAGAGATGCAAACAATATATTAGCTATCAAAGGCCTTGTCAAATACTTCCCGGTAAGGGCTGGTTTTCTGTCTAGAGTAAAGAACTGGGTGCATGCTGTCGACAATGTGAGTCTTTATGTAAAGGAAGGAGAAACCTTGGGACTTGTTGGTGAATCAGGATGCGGAAAAACTACTTTGGGCAGGTGCATCATGAGGCTCATTGAACCCACACGCGGCGAGATTTTGTTTGAAGGACGTGACATGATGAAGTTGAATAAGAGAGAGTTAAGAGAAGCGAGAAGGCATATGTCAATAGTGTTTCAAGATCCAATTGGGTCTCTAAACCCGCGTATGCTTGTTAAGGATGTAATTGGTGAACCTCTTGTGGTAAATTCTGTTGTCAAGGGACAAGACGTTGAGAAAAGAGTAATCGAACTTTTAGACATGGTAGGTCTCACCCAAGAGCATATGTGGAGACTCCCTCACGAATTCAGCGGAGGTCAGCGTCAGAGAATAACAATTGCCAGAGCCCTATCTTTAGGTCCAAAATTCATCGTTCTAGACGAACCTACGTCGGCGCTGGATGTTTCCGTTCAGTCGCAGATCCTGAATCTTTTACAAGGGCTACAGAGGGAGTTAGGGCTGACCTATCTATTCATCTCCCACAATCTAGACGTTATCGCTTATATGAGCAACAGGATCGGTGTAATGTATTTAGGTAAGATAGTTGAGACTGGAGAAACCCGGGAAGTATACGAAAAACCATTTCATCCATACACAGATGCTTTGATGTCAGCCATCCCGCCCCCGGATCCATCACTTAAAACGCAAGAAATCATACTGCAGGGCGAAATTCCAAGCCCAATTAAACCTCCGCCTGGATGCAGATTCCACACCAGATGTCCCCGAGCTTTCGAACCATGCAGTAAAAAGGAACCTGAACTCAAGAATGTTGAGAGCGACCGGTTCGTGGCATGCCATCTTTATGGTTAAACGGTGAATATTGATTACTTAAGTATTTGTCAATCGTTGTTTTAGTTTGTGTTTTCTAGTGTCTATGGCTACAATCATCGTGTTTGTACTGAGGATATACGTCATGGCAGCAAAGAAAATAGAGATTATCGCTTATACAGATCGCTGAATAATTGACAATTATCAAAATGACTCTGGGGCTCGGAATTGTTGAGATATCTCGGAGGAGTTGCAGAGTAAAAGAATTCTAATGAACTGACTGAGAACGAAAACAGTCTGGCAGTTGGTGACTGATAACGGGCCGCTTCCATGCCAACGCATGTAAGAAAAGCTTATATCACATGCAATGAACTGTTACGAAGAGGTCACAAAAATGGGCAAATTAGATAATATGTCTGCACTTGTAGTTGGAGGAGGACGAGGGCTTGGCCGCGCTACTGCCTTGGCCTTTGCTAAAGAAGGGGCAAATGTAGTGGTCGCTGCCCGAACTCAGTCCGAAATAGACAGTGTCGCTGAAGAGATAAAACGACTTGGAAGAAAAGTTGTTGCCGTAAAAGCTGATGCCGCGGTGAGTGCACAGGTAGAGGCACTAGTACAAGAAACACTTAGCAGTCTGGGTAAAATAGACATCCTCGTCAACTGTCAAGGCGATTGGTTAATCAAACCAACTTTAGAAACGACTGAGGAGGAATGGGATCACATTATAGACACTAACTTGAAGTCGGTGTACCTTACGTGCCGCGCCGTTCTTCCAGTCATGATAAAACAGAAAAGAGGTCACATTTTCAATATTTCTTCCAAGGCTGGATTGTGGTATCCCGGTGGAGGCATAATTTCAATTTACAAGGCTTCCAAACTGGGGTTAATCGGTTTCTCAAAGGCGTTGGCTGAGGAGCACCTAGTAAATGGAATTGGCGTTCATTGTATTTGTCCAGCACCTATGGATACTCCGATGCGATGGGCGGCTTCTCCAGATGCTAAAAAAGAACGTTTATTGAAACCAGAGACAGTGGCTGAAATAATGGTGATGATTGCTTCACATCCGGATCTCAACATTGCCGAGGTAATAGTGCCTGAAATACGAATTCCTTATACCAGCATAAGATAATTTTTTTCCATTTTTACTGGTTAGAGCAAATGAAGGCCTCAGCTGAGGAGTGAAAAATCGGGACCTACTTCTTAGCCTCATTTTTGGTGAAGAAACAACGACTAGCCTTTGATTACCTACATAACCATATTGGTATAGATACTGATCAAAAACCTTAGGCTTGAAATTGGAAAAGCAGGCGATCTTCTTAATAGTCCATTTTACACGGATAAAATCAAATATGCATTTTCTTCTGTTATTCTAAGATTTGGTCGATATACAGCGGGCTTCGAAGACATCAACTGAATCTCGCAAAGTGAAGGAGGATTGCTTCGAGGGCGATATTTACGTTCAAAACATGGAGAAAGTGAAAGGATGACTCAAATTTTGGTTTTTTCATTAAGTTGCATTCTGAAGCTCACATGTATCTCAGTTGCGTACAGCTGCCCAAGCAATTCTATAGGAGGGCAGTGATAAGCTACTTTATCGTGTGCTTTTCTACGAATCCTTCGTCTAGTTCTATTCCAAGTCCAGGTTTCTTTGGAACTTCAACATAACCATCCTTGTCTATCCTAATGGGTTCGCTCAACATAGCGTCCCTAGCTTCAATGCTAAATGCAGGCGGGTGATAGCAGTATTCTAACCATGGAATATTTGTAGAACCTATTACTTGCAGTGTCGCCGCTAATCCTATTCCAGGACCGAAGAAATGTGGTACACAAAGTTTTCCGAGGGCTTCAGCCAAAAACGCTATTCGTTTTACCTCTAACAAACCACCAGCATGCATAACGTCAGGCTGAACTATGTCCAGCGCCCCTTTCTCCAGCAATGTTTTGTACGTGTGGAATCCAAACATCGCACCACCGCCTGCAATTGGAATATCCACAGTAGCACAAAGTTTAGCGCTCAGTTCAGGGTTATTAAAGTGAGGTAGAGGTTCTTCAAGCCATAAGACTTCGTATTTTTCAAGTCCTCTAGCATACTTCAACGATGCTTGGTAGTCATAAAGAGGTTGCGGAACCCATGCTTGCATCGCATCTACCATCAAATCAATTTCATAACCAACCGTTTCTCTTATGTTTTTAACTACTTCCAAGATCTTATCGGGATCAGGCCACATCCATCCGATGTGAAGTTTTACAGCCTTAAATCCTTCATTGAACAATCTCTCCACGAATTTCGCCCACTTTTCAGCATTCCAAAGGGGATACTCCTCAAGAACAGATGCGTAGGCTTTTACTTTGTCCTGATACGCTCCAAGAAGCTTGTATATTGGCAAACCAGCTTTCTTTCCGATAATATCCCACAAAGCCATTTCTACACAGCACGGACGTGGGCTAACCTGTGTTCCGAACGGTTGCGGACGGATATACCTCACAAACTTCTCAATGTAAAAAGGTTCTACTACTTGCTCCATGACGTATGGTTTTACATGTTTTTCAATGTAACTACACCATGATGGATCCTCTACGTCTTGTGCGCCTATGCCTATTATTCCCTCATCTGTGAATATTTTGACTAAAGTAAACCTGTCGAATTTCTTGGCAACTTTAGGGTCTTCATGTACGACTCGGATTGGTTCGCTTAGCGGCATTTCCACGCAGTAAGCTTTTACGTTGGTTATTTTCATTGCAATACATCCGATTTTAGTATGCTGATGACCGTTTCCACATATATATCTTTTCATAAAATTTCTGCACGATTAAATTAGCCCAATATGAAGGCACTGTTGAAATGTTTGATGAAATGCCGTGCAAAAATTTATTAATGGAGCCTAGCAATATTACCCGAACTCAAACATAAAAGGAAAAGATCAATATGAAAAAATATAAGATTGCAGTTTGTGGAAGTGGTAATGGCGGTCTTACTTTTGCAGGCGACTTTGCTTTAGCAGGACATACGGTAAACCTTTGTGAACTGCCCCAGTTCAAGGCCAGTCTCAACCCAGTTATGGAATCCGGTGGAATCGAAATGGCAGGTGTCGCCAGAAATGGTTTTGCAAAGTTGAACATGGTTACAACAAATATCGGGGAAGCTCTGCATGGCGTAGAGGTTATAGTGGTTGCTGTTCCAGCTTATGGCCACACAGCTTTTGCAGAGGCAATCACACCGTACGTAGAAGATGGGCAGATGATAATCCTAAATCCATGCTACACGCTAGGTTCTATAGAATTTGCCAATGCTTTCAAAAAGAAAGGCGTAGATCTTGATAAAGTCCTTTTAGGATCCGTTGGCATCTTAATTTATGCCACTAGAAAATACGCTGGTAACAAGATATTTTGCTGGGCTGTAAAGGCGAAAATTCCGTTTTCAGCTTTCCCTGCGAAGAACAATGCTCGGATGCTTGCTGTGCTGAATGAGTTTTATCCAGAGCCAGATGGAGAGCATGGAGTATTAGTGGACTCTGTTAACGATTTGAAATTGAGTCTTGAGAACATAAATCTGTACGTTCATCCGCCTATGATGATTCTGAAGGCAGTCGACGTTGAACTGGGCGAGGAGCCGTATCTAAAATCTGACAATTCACGAGCAGTTAAACTACTGGGTAGAGCCATGAACAGAGAAGCTATGGCCATTACGAAGTCCTTTGGCATAGAACCGTGGTCACATGAATATCTTCATGATGTTCTGATGTATCCATTCTGGGTAAGACGCCCTAGAGAAATTGATAGGCCTGACTGGGCGAAACCAGAGAATCAGCCTTCTGAATACGCAGCAGGACGAGGATTCAATTTTCTTAAGGGACGCTACATCACGGAAGATTTACCTTACGGGCTCGTTCCTATAAGTGAATTGGGCGATTTAGTTGGAGCTTCAACTCCCAGCATTGATTCAGTAATAGATATAGGATCAGTAATAGCGGAAACCGATTTCCGAAAGACTGGACGGACACTTGACAAGCTAGGCATAGCAGGAATGAGCAAAACCGAGCTTCTTCAATACGTCAGCGAAGGGAAACTCTGACCTTTTTCCCTTCTCTGAGATGCACTAGTTAAAGAACCCTTTTTGTTTTTCATGATAATCCTATTGAACTACGAGAGAGTCGACGAGATCTCTAAAAATATTTGGCTGTAATATACAAATACGGGCTCAAGTGAAGGCTATCTTAAAACCTTAGAGGAAGAAGTTGTAGACATATATTAGAGTGATATCTGAGCCGATCTCTGAAAGAATACTTGCACTATACTCCTTTCGACATTACGTTTGGACGCCTATTTCAGGTTCTTAATCAATCAAGCACTTAGCGTCTTCACACTTTCAGCGTATGTACTAAATTTAGCATCTCATTATGTGCTTTCCTGATCAAGTCTGCTATTGTTTCCTCGTCAGGTATGGCAGCATTCATTGAGAGCGCATAGGCATTTTGGTGAGCAATTTGCAGAAGGACAACCGTGTTCTCCCATGTTGGGTAAGCTACGCTTAAGGATAAGGCAAAGGCTGTTGCATGACTCTCTTCGACGCTCTTCCTAGTCCCATCGATGTCCAACTTGAGCTGCTCTTGTGTTATTACAAAACTTTCATCATACACAACTTTCATTGCTAGTCCAGCTTCGACTGGCTTTATTCCAAGTTTTGACAAGACGCTTGCAAGCCTTTCTGAGATAACTTCGCCTTTTCTTACCACTAACGTATCCTTACTTACCCATACGCTCCCAGACTCAATCCTAGTAGGCAAGCCAACGGCGTTCAATTGGCTGATTATGGGGCCAGGTGGTTGCCCAGTGTTTCCCGATGGGATCACCACATCGAAAGCTGCAACATCACCAGACTTGGCTGTTGTCTTAACCTTGCCTTTCTCTAAAAACAATGCCAGTTTGAACGGGTTTAAGTCTGTGAAGAGGAAAATATTGGAGCCTTCGACGTATTCCTCCAACTTTTTAAGGTCTGCCTTTTCTTTGCAGTTTTCAATAGCCATTTTCATCAGTGTGTTTTTTATGACTCTCATGTGCACTTTGTCTGCTAGGTTCTTCTTTAACGCTTGCAGTTGTGCGGCTCTAACTTTCTGTAGGCTGGCGAGTCCAATGACTTTGTATTGCTTTAATAGTTCTGTTATTTCTTCAACTTCGTCGAGTTTTTGTTGTAAGACTTGCTGGGATGGCATTGGTTTCCTCTCTTCTTATGGTTTGACTTTCACAGGCGTGCCCATGGATGTTTTTATGTAGGCAAGCTTGATGTTCTTAATTCCTCTTTTAAGTTTTCTCTCCAATACCCTCAGAATAGCCTGAATATTCTCAACTAACTCTTCTTCTTTCATGTTTTCCGTTCCGACTTGGCACTGAATGATGGGCTGATTGCGCATTCTCACGATGACTGTTTTACGATGTTTATCTATTAAACTCGCTATATCAGCAGTCGGTGGGACTGGAACGGGCATTTTTCCCCTTGGACCCAACACAGGACCCAAGATTCTGCCTACTATAGGCATCAATGGGGCTTCAGCAATGAAAATATCATATTCACTGGCCAATTTTCGCAATTGCTTTTTTTGGCCAGCCAGTCCTTCAAGACTGCTCTTTTCGATTACATAGTCCGCATTCGCCTTTCGCGCTTTTAAAGCCAACTCTCCGGAGGCAATAACACAGACCCTGTTTGGTTTTGCCGTAGAGTATGGCAATTCTACAATTTCTTGAATTCTGCCCTCGGGAGCTTTCATGTCAATTTCTTGAATGTTTAAAATAAGCTCCACTGTCTGGTTGAAATTCTTCTTTCCAGATTTTTCCTTCGCTTCTTTAACTACGTTTAGTAGCGTTTTCTTATCTAAGGGCATTTTGGGGCCTCATGCCAATGACGGAATGGAACGCAGTTATAAAAATGTTCTCTTATGATTCACCTTTGCCGAATATTTCGTCATACTTGCCTTCGTCGATGTCCCTTTGTATTTCACGTGGGTCCTTGTCCTCAATAGTGACGCCCATACTAACACAGCTTCCAAGGACTTCCTTGGTAGCTGCCTTCAAAGTCTTCGCCAAAAGCTCTTGCCGCTTAATTTTCGCTATACGCAGGAGTTGTTCGATGGTAAGATTCCCTACTTTCTGTGTGCTAGGTGTTCCAGAGCCTTTTTCTAGTTTCAATTCGCTGACAACTAGAGCAGATGTCGTAGGGGTTCCAATGCTAACTTCGAACCCTTTGTTTTCAACATCAACAGTCACTTTCACGGGAACTTTCATTCCAGAATAGTCTCTGGTAAGCTCGTTTATCTTGTTTACAACAGTCATGACGTTAAGGCCTAACGGGCCTAGGGCTGGACCTAACGGTGGGCCGGCTGTCGCTTGCCCACCGCTCACGAGCAATTCTACAACCTTTTTATCAACCATTTATGTTTCACCACTTTTGGTTTTGGCTTTTTCTACTAACTTCACGTAGTCCGAGTGGACGGTTATTGGTAAAGTGAAAGTTGCCTCCAGCAGCTCCAGCGTGACTTCGGCCTTCGACTTATCAATACGTGTTATCTTCGCGCGCATGCCTTTGAACGGTCCACCTGTTATCTCGACAACATCGTTTTCGCCGAGATCTTCAATTATGGGTTTTCTTACGATATATCTTTCAATCTCAGAAAAAGTGACAAGGCCGGGAACTCTTGACCTCACATGTCTTATGCCTGCTATGGCTTCCTCTACGAAGTGTGGACCATCAGCTTCGAAGAAAACGTATCCTTTCAAAGTGTCGGGCACGAGTATAGATTTTATTGGGATTTTGTTCATTTCAATTCTAGCAGCTACAAGTCTCGCCACATTTCTTTCTTGCCCGGTTGTTGTTTTGACGGCGAAAATTTTCGTTGAAAGTTCTTCCTCTTTTTTCTCCATAAGATTTTTCCTTCTAACCCGCTGCAACTGGTTGCAAAACAGAAGATAATAACTTAATAACAAAACCAATCAATCCAATCGCACCTATGCCCAGTAAGGAAATTCTTATTGATAGCCAAAGCTCGCTTCTTCCCGGTTTTGATGCTAATTTTAGTGTTCTGGAGCATTGAGATAGGAATGATCTTAAGCCCATGTTCTACCGCACACTCAACATTTCAATATAGCATAATAAATGTTACTATGATTTTTGGGTTTTGTTAAATAATCTTATCATTTCCATTAGATTTTCCTTCTAGACGCCATTACTTAAAGCTTGTTTGATGTTAAACCTTTTTGAAGGGAAGATCTATTTCTTGTATAGCTTTAAGGAGCTTCGGTTTGTTCTCGCCCTTTATTCCTTTCCAGTCCAAAACTGCATACTCAACTTTTTCTAATGTTTTTTCTACACATTGTTTGAGAATTGTAGCGTCCACCCATGGAATCGCGTATTTAGGGATTATGTGGCCAAAAACCATTTCGCCTTCTAAAGCTATCCTAGTAAACCTCTGGTTGTAGTGCGGTCCACCTATACCTAGAACCGCGTTGTTTCTGGAAGCGCCGAATCTTGAGATTGCTTCCATGGTTGCGTGGGCAACAGTCTCTGCTGCCTTCAAATCATTCCATTGTTTCTCTGAACTGCCCAGCTCTACAAACATCGTAGGTATATTTAACGAAGGTCCGTGGTGAGTGCATTCGTAAGAAACTTCGTAGTCAAGCTGCATTTTTTGTTTGAGACTCATCATCGCTTTCAGAGCGTCTTTCATGGCATTTGCAGGCGAAACAGAAACTTTTCTTGGAAGTCCGCCTAGTTCTGCTTTGCCTAGATTACCTGGTGTGTGCACTGACAATGTTGGAGTGCCACTTGCGCTACTGTGTCTTGAGATGAAAACCACAAGTTCTAAGTCAGCAGGGTAGTCTGTTAGGTTTTGCGCGTTTACTGTTTCCTCTTTTAGCTTGACGAAATTGACTTTTCTGCCGCTGATTTCAGCAAAATAAATGGGATTGTCTTGAAAAGATTCCTCCGTTTCCTTGAAGGGGTAATGGCTCAGAACGTGTTTTGCAATGTTTAAACCTGCAATATCCTTGTTTGAAGCAACGAGTAAAATCATGGCTATCCTTCGCAAATCAAAATGTGTTATTTGAAGAAAAATGTTTCCACAAAGCTTATAATCATTGAAGTCGGTTGAACCATTAAAAAGGCGAAAAAACATGCATTTGATCAATTTTAAGGAGCTATCTGGTCAACAGCTTGCCGAAATGGTCGACAAAGCTATTGATGTTAAACGTAACCCCGAAAAATATTCAACGGCTCTGGAAAGCAAATCCTTGGCTATGATTTTTCATAAAACTTCCACAAGGACTAGAGTCTCCTTTGAGGTTGCTATGACTCAACTCGGCGGTCACGCTCTTTACATAGATTGGAGAACAACAAATTTCGCCATAGCGAACGTATACGATGAAACGCAGTATCTTTCGCGTAACGTTGATTGTATAATGGCACGATTAATGAAAAATTCTGACCTGCAAATTATGGCCAAAGCTTCACGTGTTCCAGTAATCAACGGATGCGACGAAAAATATCATCCAAGCCAAGCGGTAGCTGATTTGATGATAATGAAACAGAAGAAAGGAACGCTGAAAGGCGCAAAGCTGGTCTATATAGGCATTCACAACAACGTTTGCAACTCGCTCATTGAGGGATGCACAAAAACAGGAGTCAAACTAACAACGGTAACGCCGATATTTAATGAACCAACTAGAGATGGCGAGCTTTTGGAAAGCGCAAAGAAAACGGGTCTTTGGGAAACAACACTGGATGTTAAGAAAGCTGTTAGGGACGCAGATTTTGTTTATACGGACACGTGGATTGACATGGAGTTCTTCACAGACCCGAAGTTCGCTGCGGAGAAGGAGAAACGCATCAAGACTATGATGCCATATCAAATCAATAAGGAACTGCTTAAGGGAACCAACGCCTACGTGATGCATGACATGCCAATTCACAGGGGATATGAAATAAGCGCTGATGTGATTGAGAATTCGAAGTCGGTGATTTACGAGCAAGCTGAAAACAGGTTGTACTCAGCCAAAGCCATACTGCTGAAACTCTTGGAACATGAGTAAGCTTTTGGAACTGTTGCGCTCGGCAAAAACTATACCCCCTCTATAAATAGCTTGAACTTCTGAGTAGAATTGGAGTTTGACCGTTATCTAAGGGTGGTTTCAAACGCTTCCTAGACAGTTGAATAATTAACTGGGTGATTTTTCGACTGAATATTTTCGATGATGGTTACTGGAAAAATATAAATGACATGGAGAAAAAACTTGCACAAGTCGTTATGGTTCCAAGTAGTCAAAATAAACTGACGAATTTTGCCTAAGTTATCAACCGAAAGGTAACACATTCAAGAAAAGGCTTAATCAATCGAAGAGGTAACAGAACCGAAAAACGCAAGAAATATTGGTCGGGATATGTCCAAATCTGCGAGATCTATCTTAGTATCATGTTTACGAATTTTTCTGGGTTGAACTCTTCTAAATCCTCGTACTTTTGTCCTATCCCGATGAATAGAATAGGTTTTTTGGTCACGTATGTTACACTCAGGGCTGAACCGCCTTTAACGTCGGCATCCACTTTAGTCAGTATTGTTGCGTCTATGCCTACGCTTTTATGAAACTCTTCTGCTTGTGTAACGGCATCGTTTCCAGTGAGTGAATCCACGGTTAAAATGGTCAAGTCTGGGGTTATGACACGTTTGATTTTTGCAAGTTCATTCATCAGGTTTTGGTTTGTCTGCATCCTTCCAGCAGTGTCTATCAAAACGGCATTTATTCCGTGAGCCTTCGCGTGACTTATAGTGTCATAGGCCACAGCCGCCGGGTCTGCGCCGTATTTGTGCTTGATCATGCGTATTCCTAAACGTTTTGCATGCTCTTCTAACTGCTCAATGGATCCAGCCCGATAAGTATCACTGCAAGCCAGAACAACCGAATAACCCTTCTTATTTAAGAACCGAGCAACCTTGGCGATTGTCGTGGTTTTTCCAGTGCCATTTATGCCAACAAAAACTATTACAAAGGGTTCGCCCTGTTTACGTTTTTCCTCAATCTTAGTTGACAGATTTATTTTGTTGTTCGTAAGCATTATTCCCAAAAGCACTTGTTGCAGGTCTTCCTCCACAATTTTTTTGCGGTCTTCCAGCCGTTTGACTTGAACTCCGTCTAGCCTTTTTTCTAGTTCATCACATACTCGGTCTGCGACGGGAAAAGCAACATCGTTTTCTACAAGGGTTATTTTGAAGTTGGAAAGGATTGGACGGAGGTTTTCAGCTTTAAGCTCGGTTGTGGTTACCTTATCTACAAGCCCTTTTAATCCAGATTTGAGCTTCTCAAACATTTTTTGGAACTTTCCCTTCTCTCAGACCAGCGAGTAGACTGTCAAGTTTCTTTCTCCCCTCGTTGATCCTTTCAGCGACTTGAGCAAGCTGTTGCTGGAACGACTGCCTAGTTTTTTCTAAGCCATCCAAGCGCTCTTTAACGATTGTTTTTGCTTCTTGGAGTGTTTTTTCAACTGAAATACCTGCGCCCATTCCAACGATTATCTTGTCTGGATTTTCAAGTCTTGCTCTGATGTAGGAGCTACCGCCTATGGGAACCAGAAGCTCTGCGTTTTCCTTTTCCTTTTCAATACCTTCCAATGTCATGTTCGCGTAATTTAAGTCTGTGATAGCAGCATTCACCATGCCGATTCTCGACTGTAACGCATCAGCTGTTTGCTCAAGAAAACGCAATTCAACGCTTAGTCTCCGGAGTTCTTCCTCACTTTTGCTTTTACTCGCCATTTTCTATTCACCAACAACCATTTTTCTCAGCAACGGATTTTCTATTTCTTCGGGCGGAACCTCTTCAACTTTAATTATTTTTATATGAAACCTTTTTGCGCGATGTTTGCTGCCTAATTCGGCGTAAACTCTCTCCACGGCGTGTTCAGGTTTAGCAACCAAAACTTCCTTTTTGAAGGAGGTTTCCAAGTTTGGTTTTCGAATTTCGCCCGTTACTCTGAAAACTTTCAATTTACTCATCTTCCTTCACAACATCCAATGCATTCCCAATTATAAACATCTCGGGGCCGGTTGTCATTGAACCAGCCACGGCTGCATGCCTGTTGCCAATCAAGCCTGTCTTCACATAAGGGATCCCGCAATTAATTGTACCTACATCAATAGGAACTTTCAGCAAGTTTTCCAAAAGTCTTCTTTCTGAATCCTTTAACAAAGGATGCGCCAAGACGCCTTTGTTCGTTGCGATAGCCAGCGACCCGACATAAGGGAGCCCAGCGATTTCACTTGGAACGGCTTCAACTCCTAGGGTTTCAGAGATCTGCTTAATTTGCATATCTTTTAGGCGTGGGTCAACAATTGCTCCACGATCGTTTGATAGAACCATATTTCCATAAGCGTTTTTCTTGGTTTCCATAACAGTTATGATGCCGTCAAAGACAGATTTTATGGCAGAAAGCTCCTCTTCTCGTATAAAATGCGGAAGCAAAATTCCATGCGAGTTCGCACAAGCCAGTGCCCCGACGAGGACGGAGCCACCGACAGAAGTATGTATAAGCTTAACCTTAAGCCATTCCCCAAGCCTTTCCGCTTTTTTCAGTGGAACCAATTTAGGAACTAGAACTATCTTGTCGGTAACAAGCGAATAAACACCTATGCTTGCGCTTCCAACAATACTGGATAGGTAAACGGCCAAGGATTAGTCTCCTTCAGCCAGGTAAACAGTGATGTTGCCCTCTTTATCTTTTGCAGCTCTTACTCGGATTTTTCGCGGAGGCTTCTGTATGCCTCTGCTCCAAATTTTTTCGTTTACTGCGTTATTTATAACGAGTCTTTTGGGCGTTTCTTCCTCTTCTTCTTCACGTGCAGCCTCTAACTTCATGTGTTTAGTTATGAAACTTCTGATTATGCGCATTGCTCGCGGCGCTCTTTTGTTCGGCGGCGTAATCCACGCTTTGCCTAAGGGGATTGTGTAGATTCTTTCTTCAACGATTTCTTCCTCTTCTTTTTCTTTCTCTCTTCTCCGTGGAGGCTTCGCTTCTTCTTCAGCTGGTACGGCTGCCTCTTCCTCGGGTTCCTCTTCTTTTTCCAAAGGTTCCCCTACTTCTTCTTCAGCCTCTGTTTCTTCAAAGGACTCAGCTATTTCTTCTGGTGTTTCCTCAGGTCCTTGTTCTTCTTCTCTGTCTTCTTGTTTCATCAGTCGGGGTTCTCCTAGGCCTTTATTTTTCTAGTTCGCCAGTGTCTTCTTCTTTTGGGGTTTGTTCTAACTTTTCCACCTGTTCTTGACATAACCCATGTTGGAACAGCCTTTCTTTGTTTGGTAGCCTTGGCTAGCCTTCGTTTTTTTGCAGCGGGTTTATTTCGCGCCATGCCCTATATCCTTCTTATTTTTGGTTCACGTTTTTGGGATTGAAGCTGAATGAGGATTTGTTTCAGCTGCTCGTCGGTCAACGGTATGGGTAGTTTTCCTAGCTGCGCCAACTGTATTAGTTGTAGTTCTAGCTGGTCTGTGAATTCTGGTTTGACCATTTTCAAATTTGTGAGCCTTTGTCTGGCTTCGGGAGTTAATATTTTTCTGAGCAAAGCTTGTTTTTGTACTTCTAACTGTTGCTCTGCTTGGGCTTCCTTTTGTTCTTGAGACATTTTCTGTTGTAGAGCCAGAAGTTTTTTTCTGCGAAGTTCTTCGAGCTCTTCGTCTGACATTTCACTCGCCTTTTTGGTATTTTTTGAGTTCTGGAAGCGTTTTCACCATTTCTTTTAGGAGGTCTTCAGCTATTTCTTGAAGCAGTTTTCTTCCCTTCGGTGTCACTTTTCTTCCTTGGGGTTTGGTTGTTTCGATCAGGCCTGCTGCTTCTAGTTGCTGTAGGGCTTTTCTGATTGCCCCTCCACCGGCTTTTACTGCGTGTTCTGGTTTGACGCCGAAGTCTTTTCTTCCGCCGTAGTCTGCTCGCAGTTTTTCTATGCCTATAGGTCCGTGGACATAGATTTTCCGGAGAATTGAGGCACAGCGGATGTACCACCAGTTTGGGTTTTGTGGCTGTTTTTCTACGTGAGCACCGGTTTTTGCGATGCTTGCCCATGGAGGAGGTTGTACTTCGTCTATGTTTTCCCTTAGGTATTTGGCCAGTTTTTCGATGAATGGTGATGCGGGAACGTCGTGGGGTGTTGTCAAGACTTCCTATTCCTCTTGGCTTTTCCTCCAGTAAAATCATTAAGCCTGATATAAATATTCTCTGGATGCGAATTTACACCTTCCACATTTGCACTCCTCATTTTATAGTTTTTCCGCTTATGCGATTGTGATCTACTCCAATGGCCTTACATTAATAGACACTCAGACTGCTCGCATTGCGCATAACAGCTCTGGATGGCAGATGCCATTCAAGCCAAGTTTTATATTCTCAATTTTTCTATATTGTGGGTCTAAATATTTACGCATGAGGTGGAAAGAAATTACCAACGATTTGAGTTCGTATGAAAGATTCTTTACAGCGTTGCAGAGGGAGAAGCCTGATAGAGTTCCGATAAGCCTTTGGACACATGCATATAATCGCTTTGCTGGAATGAGTTTTAAAGAATTTGCGAGAGATGGAAAGAAGATGGCGGAGGCACACCTTACCTTTCTTGACAAGTTTAAAGTGGACTTCCTTAAGGTTACACCATGTGGTCTATTCTTCGCTGAAGACTGGGGCGGAAAGCTTGAGTATTTCGAAGAGAAGGCAAGTTTGAGGTGTACAGAATATCCAGTTAAAACGACGGAAGATTGGGAAAAACTGCCAGTCTTGGATCCGCGAAAGGCAAAACTCCACGCTGAGCAACTGAAATGCCTGAAAATCATAAACAGCAAGATTGGAGGAAAAATTCCTTTTATCGAGACCGTGTTCAACTCCTTGACTGTTGCCACAAAAATAGCGGGAGAAAGACGCGTTTTCTCTGACATGAAAGAAAATCCTAAGACCCTAAAGAAGGGACTTGAAGCGATCACAAAAACCTCAGTGGATTTCATTCGCGCGTGCCTCGACGAAGGAGTTACTGGTATTTTCTTATCAATAAAGGCTTCATCAACTGATGTTATAACATCAGACGAATTTGATCAGTTTAACACACCCTACGACATGGAATTACTAGACGCAATGAAAGATGCTGAAGTCATAATTCTTCATATGCACTCGGAAAAACCAGGCGCCAAGCTCATGATGGACAAAATGCAGAAGTACCCGGTGCATGCGCTCAACTGGTGGGATAAGGGTACAACTTTGACTTTGCAAAAAGCGAAGGCAAGTCTTTCTGGAAAGTTCTGTCTAGTTGCAGGCATAGATTTCAATACTTTACTGAGGGAACCCGAACAGATAGAACAGGAAGTAAAACATGCGATAGAAACAGCAGCTCCAAACGGAGGGTTTATGCTGGGACCTGGATGTGTGATGAATGCTGCGACACCGGAACGAAATATAAAAGCTGCCATAAATGCTGCCATGAAATACGGAAGTGCCAAGAGTCTGCGTTAATACTGTAAATTAGTGATTCCGCTTTTTGAGGCACTTTACGCTAATGTTGAGGCTCTCACTTTTTGTGGCGCCTGTAGAGCATGAAAGTGTGACCTCTGACTTCTACCAGAGATGCTTCTGTTTGTTGTGCTACTGTGGCGGCTATGTTTTTAGTTTCGTCTTTTTGGAGGGCGCTTCCTAGAACTTTGATTTTTAGCATTTTTTTCTTTTCTAGCTGTTTCTCAATTTCTTTTAGGAGTTGGGGTTTGACGCCTTCTTTGCCTATCCATATGGTGGGCTTTTCGTCTTTTAATTTGTGCTTGATGTGGCGTTTCATTTTTGGGGTTAGTTTATTCAAGGTTTTGTTTTCTCCTTTTTCTTTTTCAAAGGGATGCGTGTCTGGTGCCCACAGTTCAGACAGGTGATTACTATGTGGGGTTCTCTTCGTCTTTGTGTTCGTACACGACTGTTCATGCCTAGCAAGATTAAGGATTTACATTTTTTGCAGATTTGGCGTCTGTATTTTGTTGGTAAGCGTATTTTGGCGGCCATGGCTATTTTTCTTGCGGTGTCCACGTAGTGTTGGGCTAATCCGGGGTTTTCTGCGTAGATTTTCTCGGCCCGTTGGAAGAGGGTTTGGATGCGTTGTTTGGCTATGTGTTTTGTGGGTGAGCCCATTTTTTGCGTCTTGCTCCTTTGTGGTAGTTATGCGTGTTTTGTGGGATTAGGTTTTTCGCCTTTCAAAGTGTATTTGGGGTTAGGATTGTTTATTCATAAGGTTTTTCTTGCTTGTCGAGTGTCTGTTATGCACGTTTGAGGTGTGAGTTTGAGGCCTTTGCTGGAGAACAGTTGGTTTATGCGTGTCCTTCTCGTTTTGTGGATTGTCAGCACTGTTTTTGTCTTGTTTTTGTTTAATAGGGTTGACTCGATTGTTCATGGTCAACTGTACAGTTTTGGTTTGCGATTTAGTGGTGATTGGGCCAGTCCGTATTGGGCTCTTACGCGTTTGATTTATGTTTGTTCGGGTGTGCCAATGGCATTGAGCGTTTTTGTTTTGGTTTTAGGCTTCGCTAAGAAGGTTGATGATGTCCGCAAGGGTGATATTGAGCAGAAAGTTAAGCAAGAAGCTAAACAGGAAGCTAAGCCTGTGCCTAAATCAGTTAACAATGGGCCCCAGAACATGGTTATTTCTTGTCCAAGCTGCAGGAAAGTGTTTAGTAGGCCTTTGGTTATGCTTGATTTTGGCAGTAGAAAGCCTAGATTGGTGAATGTTTGTCCTTACTGTAATCACGTTTTGGGAACAGCAGAAAACGACAAGGAAGCCGAAAGCGACACTCAAATAGCAGATGCGGATGAAAAATTGGCACATTAAAACTGTAGGTTTAGGGAAGGTTTTGCTCTCGGAGTCTATCTCCCTTATTCATAGATTGAATTGGGTATTGAAGCGTCGTTTAGATTTGGGTTAGTGTGGCTTATTTTGTGTGAGGGTTTTTGCTGTCTTTTTTACGGCTTGTTTGCTGTTGAGTTTTGGCTGCCATCCTAGTGATTTTATTTTGGTTATATCCAGGAGCATGTTTTTGACGTCGCCTTTCCAGCCTCTTCCGCCGTCTACGCCGCCGGTTAGTTTGAGTTTGACGGTTTTGAGTTGCATTTCTTCGGTGATTATTTGGGCTATGGTTTTGACGTTGATTTGGTCTTCTGAGCCTACGTTGTAGATGGTGACTTGTTCGGTTGATTTTTCTAGTCCGATGAGGATGGCGTCTGTGCAGTCGTTTATTTGGAGGTAGGATTTTGTTTGGGTTCCATCGCCTAGGATTTCGAGTTTTTTGGGGTTTTTCCGTAGTTTTTGGATGAAGTCTGGGATCACGCCGTGATTGCTTCTGGGGCCGATGATGTTGGCTAGTCGGTAGATTATGGCTTTGAAGCCGTATGTGTACGCGTAGGCAGTTATGAGGGCTTCGCTGGCGAGTTTTGTTGCGCCGTAGACGGATATGGGTTTGAGGGGCGCATAGTCTTCGGGCGTGGGCATTTTTGTGGGTTCGCCGTAGACCGTGGATGTGGACGCGAAGAGTAAGGTTGGGTTATTCTGGGTTTTTCTTATGTATTCGAGAAGATTGTGGGTTGTGGCTATGTTTTGTTTGAAGTGAATTTCAGGGTCGGTGGAGCTGACTCTGACTTCGGGGTTTGCTGCCAAGTGGAAAATGTTGTCATATTTGGTTTTTAGTTCAGAAAGCTGAGCGGGGTTCAGGAGGTTACCTTTTGTGAAAGTGAAGCGGGAATGTTTAAGCCACTGTTCAATGTTTTGAAGAATTCCACTACTGAGGCTATCAAAAACACAAACGCTGGCTCCTTGGACCATTAACGCGTCGGTAAGGTGGCTTCCAATGAAGCCAGCGCCACCAGTTACTAACGCATTTTTTGTGCTTTGGGTGTTTGTATCCAAAAATCCACCGGTTTACCTATTATGAGCAGCTCTTCCACTTAATTGTTTTCATAACAAAGTCGGTAAGCTTTGAGTTTTGCGAATAGTAAACTCGGCCCAGTGAATAACAAAGATGTGCTGATTTTCTGCTTAGGCTATGTTTCTGAATGTTTGTCTTTTCTCTAATTATGTCTTAGACTTGAGGCGAAAACAAGTCGAATTACGACATTCAAATAATGGATCTTAAAAAATAGTTAATGAAAGCTATTGTTACTTTATGCACGCTTTAACGTGCGACGTATGTAATGTGTCTCTCACTTGCGTTCATCAAGCCCGAAGGTCTTTTCAACATGCGATCTTTGGATAAAATTTCGGATTTAACCCAAAAATCAGAGGTGGAAAGAGGAAAGTACATGTGAGGGAGTAAAAGGGCCACGGGAAACTTGCAGATTCTTCTGAAAGTCGTGATTACGCTAAGGATTGTACAGCAACCATACCTGATTCCCGGCAAATCTTTTCGAGTTCTTGCCGATTTCAGTCAACATTTAGGGAAAATCAAATGTTTAAATATGTCAATAGGAAAACCGACGTTTGCATGCGGTTCGCCCAATAAAAAACGTTTCCTTGATCTGTAGTTATCCACTAGATGAAATAAATGCTTTCTGCAGCCTTATTCGCGCTTTCTATCATTCTTGAAGTTTCTTGCTGTTTCACCCTTTCACGTTTTTCCGTCCCAGGCCAAACCCTGTACTTTCTGGCATATTGAGTTACAAGGTGACTGCTTACAGATGGAGATATCTCGAGGCGCGAAATAGAGTAGAAAGACAATTAGAAATAACCTGCGAAGAGGCGGCTAAGCGTGTGCGATAAGATTAATACGTAATTTTGAATGTTGTTAAAATGTTGAAGGGACCCGCGAGTTTTATAGTGTATGTCTCTCCCTTTGCGAAAATTCCTTGCAGAACGGTGGCTACGATTGAATTTGGTTCTATCTGTGTCACACTGGAAAGGGTCGCAATTAACCCATTTACGTAGGCATTGGTGATTTCCACAAGGGATGTTCCAACATTTTGCAGGTAGGCCACTATGTGAGTGGCGTTTATGGTGAACGATTTAAGAAGCAAGGAAGCCATCTGTACGTTAAATGTGTCCTTTGCAAAGTTCACTTCTGACATCACAAAATTCATGAATACAATTCCGAAGGCGAAGATGATAATGATTATTAGTATTATTGCGAATACTGAGGATGTTCCTCTCCGAGCTTTTTTTGGGCGTACTTTATGTTTCATCTCTTCACTTCTCCTGTATTTGTGTCGAACTTATATGCAATAGGTTCATTTTTTGACTCATCCAATAACATAAGTCGTATCTGCAACATATAAGCATTATTCAAAAATACGACTAACAAGCATATTTATACATATCAGCTATGCTTCTTAACAGCTTCGCTTGATTGTTATCCAAAAGTTTAACCATTATTAAGTCAAAGTCATCTTTATATACATAACGTAAGCAGTACTACTATACGGATAAAATGGATACCCAAACCACAACCAAAAATAGATGGCAAAGGTAGAAGCTCAAATGGCCACGCTTGTGGCTGAGAACAAAGAATCTGCAGAAGACTTAGCCCAACTCAAGAAGAACTACGAAGACCTATCAGAGGCCTTAAGAAAGATACTGGCAGAGAAGAAGCAATAGCCCCTATTTGACTAGTCGGTTGGAGTACTAGAGACTTAAGGAACACATGGCGACCGCATTCACCACATGCATGTATCTTATCATAAACCCGAGATTGCTGTAGGATTTCAAGAATAGATGTTTCGTGTATTGTTTAGACTAGTTTAGTTGTTCGTTTTTCCTATTTGAAGCGGCCCAAGTATTAGCCCATTAGGTTTTGCTTTGTTCGGGATTCTAGATAATACTTATATCGTAAGAAACCATACGTAGATCTCGATGTATACATGCTAATAGTAAACAAGAACAACGCTTCGTGAGGTCGAGATGAATGGAAGCAAGATCAATTGAGGTTCTTACAGAACCTGTGTCTTTGGGCTCTCGTGTTCCAACAGGCATTGAAGGTTTAGACTCGCTTATTGAAGGAGGTTTCCCATCGAGTAGTTTGATTCTGTTGGCTGGACAGCCTGGCACTGGCAAGACGATCTTCAGCATGCAATTTTTGTGCAAGGGTGCAGAAGATTACGGCGAAAACGGCGTATACGTGTCCTTTGCAGAAAACGAGGAAGTTCTCTCTCGTAATGTAAGCAAACATTTAGGATACGATTTAAAGAAGACTGAGGAGGGATGTGGAAAGGTCAAGATTTTAGACTTTGTAACCGTGAAGGAGAAGGGCATATCAACAATCCTAGAATTAGTTCTCGAAAAAGTAAAGTCTTTAAACGCCAAGAGACTTGTCATTGACTCCTTCTCCGCCCTGGCTCAAGCGTTTGAAGACAAAATAGAGGCGAGGATAATTCTACACACCGTTCTGGGAAAGATCGTTAGACAGTTAGGGTGTACAACCATACTCATAGTTGAGGTTCCAACTGGAAGAGAGGATGTGGGAATAAGCGTAGAGGAGTTCGTGGCTGATGGAGTTCTGATGCTAAGAAAGCAATTCAGCCCCAAGCTGGACGGAAGGCTGGTGAGGGAGATAGAGATCTCCAAGATGCGGGGCACCGAGCTGCGTCAACCTTTACATTTCTTCACTCTCAAGAAAGGTTTCAAGGTCTTTGCACCTTTCGAGCTGAAGCCCATAGAGAAGAAGAGAAAGTTCCAGGCAATAGCTGATTCAAAGACCCACTTCTCAACCGGAAGCCGAGAATTAGACGAGGTTCTTCACGGTGGATACCTGAGGGGAAGCCTAGTATTGTATGAGATTGCGGATAACATCTCAACTATAGAATGGGAGCTACTCCTCTGTCCAACCATGGCCAACTTCATGGCTCAGGGCAGGGGCGGAACAATCCTTCCAGCCGGGGGCATCGACGCGGACATAGCCGCCAAGGCAGTTATGGACTTGTACGGCTTCACTCAAGAGAAGGTGAACAGTCTCCTTCGAGTCCAAGAGCTAAACATAAACCATAGTTCCGATAAAGCTTACAGGGCGCTCATAGATGGTAAGAACGCTGAAGAAGACATTGAAAAACTCATGGATTGCGTCAAAGTTCTGAAGGATAAGACTGGAAAACCAGCTGTATACTACATTAGCTTGGACACAGCAGAGACACTGTGGGGAGCGGCAGCAGTTAGAAAGATCGGGAGTATGGCGGTCATACGAGTAAAAAAAGAACATGACATAGTCATTAAACTGACCGATCCCAAGCTGAAGTCCATCAACCAAAAATTTGCCAGCCTATCAGACCTTCACGTCAAACTGACGAGGGAGCACGGCGCCCTTCTGCTCTATGGACTGAAACCGAGAACAGGTTTATACGTTGTGGAGATGGATGCCTCTGCAGGTTATCCTCTGCCAAAACTCACACCAATAATTTAACAAGAATGGTGAATGATGATGACGCTGGACATTAGAGAAGAGGAGTTCAACAAAATCCTGTTAGATGCAATTGACCACGGAATGAAACGAATCCTGGGAGAAACAGCCGCACAATCCGTCTATTTCTATCTCCAGCGCGACGAAAATTTGAGACGTGAAGATATTCCAAATAACCTTGAAAAGTTTCTGTTCACTTTAGAGAGAATCTTTAGCGTAGGAGTATTAGTGATAGAGAAGGCAATAATGGAGAATCTGTACTTGCGTCTAAGCAGAAAAAACAAAAACCTTGTTCTAAAATACAAGGATACAGAACAGTTCAATTTCATAAGCTACATAAACTATCTTAAACACAAAAACAATTTTTTGGTTGAAGAGAGCACGTGTCTAATCCAGCCGGAGGCGTAATGGTTTGGCAAAAGCGTCCAGAAAAAGCCTTGTTGTCTTCCTCTTTCTCTGCCCACTCTTACGGCTTTCGGTTAGGCTCTCAAAGGGATAAGAAACTACTCGTTGATGGTTGACATGCGGCGATTCCGTCTGGAAACGAGCTTAGACATTCTCAAAGTTCTGCGTCTCTACGGTCCACTGAGAATAACCCCTATAATGTACAAGACCAACGTCAACTGCTCCAGTCTCAAAGAACACTTAAACACCCTTATTCAACAAAACCTAGTTGAGAAAGAACTATAGGCAACAAAAGAACCGTCTATGCCGTCACAGAAAAGGGCATAGCAGCCCTTAAACACCTTAAACAACTGGAAGTCACGATGCAAATAGCTTCTATAGACAAAACAATAAAGCCCATGACTCAAGAGATTTCCTTGTAGTTTCTATTTTTGAAGGGATCTTGAAAAATGAAGCTCAAAATAGTCGTTAGTTAAACAACAAATGCGGTCTTCAAAGAAGAGAGGGTGAGAATGATGCCTCTCAGCAAGTATCAAAAGTTCAGTTTCGAATTTTGAACGCAACATAAAAATGGATAGCTCCACTGAGTGTTGATTTTCAATTTCAGGTGTATAGTTTTGACCGAGAACTACTAGCGAAAATTTATGAGAGATCAATAAAAGAATTTTTGGGTATCTTAATTCTCACAAAATTGAGGGAAAACAAAATGGGTGGTTACGACACGGTTACATACATTTATGAAAAAATTTGATGTCATGATAAGTTCGGGTACCGTCTATTCTGTCTTGTATCACATGGAGAGAGACGGCTTAATACGGGGTAATAAGACTGCCCCAAAAAGAACGTATACTCTAACCGGTAAAGGAGAGAACAATCAGAAATATCGATGAAATGAGCGACCTTAATTTAATTAAAAACTTGCTGCCAAAAAGTCTGGAATAAACTTTGAAAAGAATGAGTTCTTAAGACTCTGTTACCTCGACTTTCTCAACGCTTTTGAACCAAGGAATCATCGGTGGGTGTGTTAAAAATTCTTCGAGTATCTCCTTTTCGAGCTTTTCATCGGATTCTTCAATGCTTTCATCAACGAGTAATATGGTAATTACCGCTTTTTTCGTTTTCAAATTTCTTCCTTCTAATGCAAACTTATAGGATGCCTTTTGATTGCATCAATAGATAAGTTTTTTTTCGATTTGTTCTATATCGAAAAAGCAGAAGACGTTTGAGGATGTTTGCTAGTGTTATACATAGAGGGTTTATTTTGAGTTTGACGCTTGCTAAATTAGAGAGAAAGACCGCGTTGCAGATTCTATTCTACCTTTACACAAAAAAAGAACCTGCAAAAAGAGAAGAGTTAAGAGATAACATTAAGGGTGTTATGGAAACAATTTATTCGGCGTTAGAAAATTTGAAGAGTTTCGATTTGATAGAAGAAGAGGAGATTGGTGTTTTCCCTTTTGAGAGGAGAGTGTGGTTAAGGGAGAAGGGGATGCTCATTGCTAAGAGATTAGTTGAGATCGAAGACATATTGACAACAGTAGAATAACCCCCGTTTTCTTTTTTAGCGTATTTGACTAGGGTTTATGAATGTCATTTGCCAGACCAGAAATAGGGGAATATAGCGCGCTATCTTTTTGTTTTTCTTTCTCCGTTTTTTCGACGTAACCATGCTCTTCTAAGGCTCTGACTCTTCGGTTTACTGTATTGTAGGGCATGTATGCGAAATCCCTTTGGGTTCTCAGCTTTCGCCATTAATTATAGATTGCCATTGAACCTTGCTGGACGCGAATCATCAGTTATCCGAAGAGTTAATCTTATATATAAAAAATACAAACGGAGTTTGAGCGGATGAGGATGAAGAAAGCCAAAAGCACGTATTTTAGCATTGAATTTGTTCGTTCGCTGAAAAGTTCTCCGAGTAAAAAGGATTGTCGCCGTAAAATTATACGTTAAAAGAGGAATCGGGTATGGGACAAAAAATATTACGCGTAGTCCAAAAAAGGATTCTGAAGACCCTTCTCGACTTGGCGATTTTGGCGAGATTGAGGAGGAGAAATGGCATCAGCGGTTCTGATGTGATTGCGGATTTTCAAAAGAAATTTTGCATAAAACTTAGCCCTGGTACTGTTTACTCTACCCTGTACTCCATGGAACGGAAGGGAATAATAAAGGTTGCATCGAATTCTGGAAGAAGAGTCTACATTTTGACTGAGAATGGAGAAAAGATTATAGAAGATGCCCAAAATGTAGTGGAAGAAATCGAGAGCTTTGTTACAAACTTAATCAGCAGATAGTCTTCATCCTTGAACGACTGTGACCTTTTCAACTTTTTTGGACCAAGAAATCTTGGGCAAGTCCTCAGAAAGTTCCTCAGTTATTTCTTTTTCAATTTGTCCATTAGATTCATCAGCGCTTTCTTCAATCAGTTGGATAACCATTATGACTTTTCTACCCATTGAGTCACCGTTTAACTGCTATTGACTGACCTATAATAATGTTTATGGAACTATCCTCTATTGGAAGACACGAAACTCGGAAAGAGTGTTATGACACTACCTTAGATTTCGTGTTTTCCTATTTTTTCCTTTGTTTTTGCATGAAGTACGCAGCTCATAAAACTCTATTTTCAGATCGTTCAGAAGCTAACTCCATCCTTCATTGACCCTACAAACTGAAGCGTCTTAGTTATGATTGAACGGTTCCACAAATGTAGTGGACAATCAACGCTCTAAAGTCAGAAGAGAGACTGATGTCTTGGAGATGCACGTTATATCTCCATCGGATTCTGAATCAATGTCGGATTGTGAATATGAATGATTACTCCTAATTCAGAGTTCACTTTCATATAAGTTAAATCGCTGTAACTCTAGAAGCCTTGCTACAGAAAAATGACATAGTTACGGAGTTATCGAGATGCATGAGTCACCTCGCACAATAGAGAAGTGGAGAGTAGCATTTGGCGCGAAACGTTTGGATGAAATTGGTAAGAGAACAGAAGAGATGGATGAAATGCTTTTTGTCGCTACGGACGAAACGATTAATCAAATCTTTGGGGAAGTTGGCGCTGAGTTTATTCGTGATTTTTTAGAAAGTAAATGTCACTTGAAAATGCAAGAGATTGTCGATAGACCTGAGGTCTTCTCTGCTGGTCTAAAGAGGATTTTGGAGTCAGGGGCAATAGTAATAGAGAAGCTGATTCTGAAGAATCTATACAGTAGGCTTTCGTTGAAATTTGAGTGCAAGGAAGGTTACGAGTTTTCAGACTATATAAGAGAGTTGAAGGGAAAGGTGAGGTTGATAAATGAGTGAAGTTTTGCAAAATTCAGTCGTAGCTGTCAGCTCAGACAAACCGACGGCAGTTGATGTTACAAAAATCAGAAACATTGGAATCCCTGTTATAGATAACGTGCCTTGGGGTACGCACTTCTGCATTTTTTATCTAACCAAAGATGATTTGATTGATATTTTAGTGCCTTATTTCAAGGCGGGATTGGAAAACAGCGAGTTCTGCGTGTGGGTTACCTCAGAACATCTCAGTGGGAAAGAAGCCGAGGAAGCGATGAGAAAGGCTTTGCCTGACTTTGACGTATACTTGGAAAGAGGACAAATAGAAATTGTTTCACACTATGAATGGTATCTTGAAGATGGCGTTTTCAATTTGCAGCGAGTTCTTACTGCTTGGGTTAACAAGCTCGAACAAGCCTTGGCAAAGGGATATGATGGCATGAGAGTAGCTGGCAATACCGCGTGGCTTGAGAAAAAAGACTGGAAAGATTTCGCTGGTTACGAAGAGGAAGTAAACAGTGTCATCGGCAAGTATTGGATGATAGCCACTTGCACTTACTCTATTGACAAATGCAGCGTATCTGACGTCATTGATGTGGTCCGCAACCATCAATTCGTACTTATCAAGCGAAAAGGTGCCTGGGAACTTGTCGAAAGCTCGGAGATCAAACGAACGAAAGAGACGCTGAAACATTACTCTGAATACTTAGAGAAAATCTTTGACGTCTCTCCAGATGCTATCACAGTTATTGACCTGAATGGAAATATAATTGACTGCAACCAAGCAACATTAGAGATGCTTGGGTTTTCATCGAAAGAAGAATTGATTGGCAAAAGTGGTTTTGCATCAGTTGCGAAAAGAGATCGTGAAGGAGCTACAGAGAATTTGAAGAAACTCTTAGAGCTGGGATCAATCAGAAATGTCGAATACATTGCCCTAACCAAAGACGGACGTGAATTCACAGCAGAACTTTCTGCAAGTCTTATCCGAGACTCTTTAGGGACCCCTACAGGTTTTGTAGGAATAATCAAAGACATCACCAAGCGCAAACGTATGGAAAATGAGCTTAGACGGTACTCTGAACACTTGCAGGGGTTGGTTGAGGAAAGAACCAAGGAGCTGAAGGAGGCTCAAGAGCAGCTTGTCAAAGCTGAAAGACTGACCGCCATCGACGAATTAGCTACAATGGTAGGACACGATCTGAGAAATCCCCTGCAATCCATAAAAATAGCAGTATACTACCTCAACAACGAACTGCCATTTCTTGGTTCTTCTCTTCTGAATCCACAAAAAACAATGAGAATGCTTCAAGTCATAAACGATTCAGTCAACTACGCCGACAAGATAATAAGAGATCTAAAAGATTTTCCATTAACAAAAACACCAACACTCAAGAAAGTCGACATCAACAACATAGCAGAGGAGACTTTACAGCAAATCCAGATACCAAACAATGTGGAACTTCATACAGAAATGGGCAACCTCCCAGAAATAGAAGTGGACGAAGACCAGATAAAACGGGTCTTTATGAACCTTGCAGTAAACGGAATACAGGCAATGGAAAACAGAGGAGGAACACTAACCGTTTCAACCAAACAAACAGACGACTTCGCTGAAATCACCTTCAAAGACACAGGCATAGGCATCCAAAAAGAGAAGATGGACAAAATCTTCACTCCATTCTTCACAACTAAGACCAAGGGCATGGGAATGGGCCTATCGATCTGCAAGAGATTTGTCGAGAGGCATAACGGCACAATCAAAGTTGAAAGCGAAGTTGGTAAAGGAACAACTTTCACAGTAAAGTTGCCCATCCGGCAAGAGAACGGAGGTGAAAAACAGTGATAAAGTATAGACCCAGTATCCTCATTGTGGAAGACGATGCGGACATACGAGAAGCTATAAGCACCATACTACAGCAAAAAGGTTACAAAACAGACACAGCTACAAACGGACAAGAAGCTATACGAAAATCAAAGACTAAATTCTTCAACTTGGCACTGTTAGACATCAAACTGCCGGACATCGAGGGCACAAAACTGCTCACAGCAATGCAAGAGAGCATGCCAAAAATGGTCAAAATAATACTCACTGGGTACCCATCAATAGAAAATGCCGTAGAAGCCGTAAATGACGGGGCAGACGCATACATCATAAAACCCGTTGATCCCGAAGAACTATTCGCTCTTATAGACGAAAAACTGAAGAAACAACAGGAAGCTGAAAAGATGACCGAAGAAAAAGTCACAGAGTGGATTAAGAATCGCGCACGCAAACTAGAACATGATAACTATAAAGAAACCGTCTCATCAATATAGATTGCACCACGATAAGAGATTAAGCGCGCGCAAGACAAGCCGTTTTAGAGGGAAACTTTCAGGCGCAAGAACACCCTCTTTTGGCAATGAGGCTGCTGTTATGCACGGGACATTAAAAAAATGATAAGTTACTACGTACATTATTGGAGCGCGCGTTAACATACTATTTTAAATATGCAGAGGCAAACGTAAACATATAGGGGAGATTTTGATGACGAAAGTGTTCTTTCTAATAGATGCGGAGTCAGGCTTCGAAGATGGCATGCTGAAAGATTTGAAGAAGATTGAGGAGATGTATGAGGCTTACGCTTCATACGGAGTCTACGGCTTAATAGCAAGAGCCAAAATAGAATCGATGGCTAAACCGAATGAACTTGTTACAAGGCGTGTTAGAACACTCAGCGATGTCAGATCAACATTGACACTGATTGCAACTAAAGAATAACATATCCGCGTAATACTAATTTATTATATGACTTTATTGTGTTAAGATCGAAAGAAGGGGAGAGAGCGTGAAAGATGTTAAGTTGAAGTTGATTTCAGAGCTCATGAAGAACAGCCGTAGAAGTGATAGAGACTTGGCAAAGGCAATTGGAACTTCTCAACCAACAGTAACTAGGCTAAGAAATGAATTGGAAAAGGAAGGAATCATCAAAGAGTATACGGCGTTGCCTGATTTCAGTAGACTCGGATATGAAATTCTAGCTTTGACTTTTACCAAACTTAAAAAAGGCGTTAACCAGGCAGAAGCTGAAAAGGCAAAGAAAATCGTTGAACAAAAGTTACGGGAGAATGGGTTGGAGGTCATTATGCTCGAAATGGGGATGGGTATGAAATATGACGCGGTTGTCATTTCACTTCACGAAGACTATTCATGCTTCGAGAAATTCATTAGGCAACTGAATGATCATATCCAATTCATGGACTTAAACGGTTGCGAGCACTTCCTTATAAACCTGAAGAGTGAGAATCGCTTCAAGTTTCTGACTTTCTCAACCTTGGCCCAGCATCTTTCAAGTTTAAAAGATAAAAAGAAAGAGTAAGCCAAGGGCAGGATTGTCACAACTGGAAATTCAAGATTTTGAGAAATAGGTTCTGTTGATCCTTCGGGGTTTAATCAGTTTCGGAAAGTGCTGTGCCAACTAATGGAGCTTGACTGTGAAACTATAAGCTAGTAACTCTGAATGCGCTTTCAAAATCAATTCGCTAGGATTGCATCAAGACTGTTACAGCCAAAATAACTCAAATGGTGCCTGTTAGATGTCAACTAATGAAAAAATATTCTAAGTGAATATTGCTTTGTTCAGAAAGCACTCTGGTGTGCCGTTACGAGTTCAGGTTTTCAAGAAACACAGAAAAAAAGGGTCTTCAATAGACAGAGAACAGCCCCGAGGCTACGAGGCCGACAGTTTTGCAAGCTGTGAAGACCCAAGTGTTTAGTGGCGTTATTATTATAAAAAGATTACCTAATAGTCGAACTCCGACTTAAAACTGAAAGCATAGGAATCAGGTATCTGTTTCTTCAGTTCACACTTTTTATAGGTTAGTTTTGATTCTCTTTTTAGTAGCGTTGGATGAGTGCAGCGAAAATGCGGGCTTCTTGTTGTGGATCGTTTGGTTCTCTTTTAGAGAATATTGTTTTTGGTTTTTCATCCAGGCCCAAAAATTGCCGCCTGTACATTTGGACGAATTGGTTGTTTTCTGGAAACTGCACAAGCAGCAAACAGTGTGTTGTATCTCTGTCGCTCCTGGAACCCGTTGTGGATTCACGCACCCGCGAGTTCGTTTAGTTTAAATGAAATGTGGCTATCAGTATTTATCGAAGCAACTAAAGTTCAAAGAGAACCTAAAGCAAAATATAACTTGAGTTATATTTTAAGGAAGAGTGAGATGGAGTTAGAGTAGTGTATCTGGCAAATCTGATGAGATTCCTTGGACAAAGAATGCAGAGTCAAGGATTCCCCCGCATATATTAAGTGTTTACTGGCGATCGTGATTCTCGTCCTTTTCTATGTATGCTTTTGCGCGTTGCCGCACCTGTGGGAATTCGTCTAACATGGATTTCACAATCTTCCAGCGAACTCTTTCAGTGATATAATCAGATTTGTTACGGCTCATAATCTAAAACCTACACCAACATCGAACGGCTACAGAATAAAAGAGTTTATGTGTAGGATGTTTTACAGACAGGTGAACCAAAATTTCACGCGCTTAAGAAAAAGCTACAAGTGAGTGCTAAAATAAAAGGTTTGTTAAGAAATACTTTTCAACGAGGAAATCGAGTATAGAGTTAATTCCAGCGCGCACTGGGTGTATTTGGCCATATCGTAACCACTTATCTCTGATGGGAAACATGTGTCTGTATAGTCCTGCTCGGAATCCGATGCGGATTTATGCCTAATACTTATATCGTAAGAAAGCATATATCACAGTCGGGCACAACTTTGGAAAGACATGTCGTATACATGTATAACAAAGAAACAGTTTAATAAAAAACGGGTGAAATAAAATGTTGGACTGGGCAATGTGGGGTTCTTGGTTTATTTTAGTAGCATACAGTATGTGGTTATTCGTCAAAGCAAAAACGTTTCAGCCCTTGACCTTAGATGACCTCGCCCTGACTTGGAAACTGCACAAAAAACAGACAGGATGTAAAGCATCACGCATCAATAGCTTATTCACAAAAAAAGGCATGGTTGTGGGATTCAAGTGTAACTGTGGATACGAATTCCATCAAAAACGTTTGATAACCCAAAAAGTCCGCACCTACGCACAAAGTAGCATGGTGTCTTTAACATCTAAAGTTGCAAGTCCACTACAGACAAAAGGGTCTCTACAAAATCTAGGCATCCACTATAGATACATTAAAAAAATCTAGGTTTGAACATGGCGAAAACGCTTTGGAGCTTATTGCAAAAAAGAACAGAATTTTTAACGCCTATTAGCAACTCCTTCTGTTTTTACTCCAATTCTATATTGTCATTATAGAATGTTCTTATAGGTTGTTACTTCATCAAGGATATTTTTCTTTTTTTGACATATCATGAAATAGGAAGATAATTAAATATTAAGATATGCAATGCTCCTTCGAAAACTCACAGAGAGGCATCATTGGCTAAAAGGGGAATCCAGAATGTGTCTCCAGCACGCTAAGCTTTACAGCACTCATGCATTTGATTGAAGCGATCACTGTCCTCGTTCTTAACAGTCAAATTAGACTCCTGCAGTTATGCCCTTTAATGAATGGAAAGTTGCAAGAGATAACTCCAGCAGCATATTTCTTAGGAAGCGTTTTCACAACTTCTATTCCAACTGCGGGTTCCATGCGTCGTAGTCTTTGAAAGCCCTATGGAAACCTTCTTAAACAAGACGCTTTCAGAAGCGAAAAGAGGAAAACATAGTAGAAGCCCAAATTGCAGAGGAAAAAGCGAAATGCTTGACATGATTAACGAAACAGCATTAACCAACAGTACACTTCTGGAAGAAATGAAGGATCTAATATACAACATAAAAGCAGATGTCAAAGAAATCCAACAGCTAAGAGAAGGTGTGGAAGAAACAAAAACGGAATTAACTCGTCATAAAAAAAGAAATTAACAAATTCGAAGAAATAAGAATGCGTCAAAAACATCCAATCTGCAGAAGTCATTATTTACAATCAATCGATCTGAAGGATAGAGAGCAATTCAGAGAAGTTACAAACAACTAGGAAATATAGAAAGAGGTTGGCTTTAGCTCGGAAAGCTCGCTAGGGAGAAAACGTAAGGGCTATCGTATGAGATCGTGCTTGATGTATCTGTTTTAGAAATATTTTGGTTTGAGAAATAAAGTATTATTTATTAAGACATGATACGCTATTCTGAAAAGGTGAATTTGGCTTTGGGGATGTCAAAAGTGAACTTGCTTAAACTTCAAACCCTATGGTATTTGGCTGCTATTGCATCCGTTCTATGGTTTCTGTACTGGATCTGCTATGACATTGTTGTCTGGAATAAACTGCTTGTTGAAGTGAACTTGTTAAATTATGTCGGAGCGATTCTATCGTTGGCGTTCATTTTTGCAGGGTCTCGACTAAGGAAAATAAAGAGTATAATAGAAGCATCAAAAGAAAATGGAGGATATGCGAACGTTGAGGGACAAGTAAATATTAGCGAACAAAATGACATGGAGAAAAAAGTTAATGTTGAGGAACAAAGTAACAGAGAGGAAGAATCTTCATTGGCTTTACAGGAGTTAAAGAAAGAAGAAGCTTCTTTAACTGAAGAGAAGCGAGACTTGTTGGCTTCAAAAGAAAGATTACGAGCTAAAATCAACGAAGAAATTGAAAATGCGAAACATAGGATAGAAGCATTGAGAAGTGAAATCTCAGAATTGCAACATCAATGCGAGGAAATCAAAAACTCTCTTTCCTATTAAATAATTCCTTTACATGCGTGTTGCTCAGAAAAAATAAAGGTTCAGGAGTTTAAGTCGCTTAGTAAAGCGCTTAGCTACTTTAGACATGGAAAGTCAATACTTTCTGAAGAAAAAATTAAACCAGCGATAGAACAGCCTAAGGGAACAAAGCCAACTTAGCAAGCCTCTCCGCAAAGAGATAAGTGTTCACACCATTTCGGATACTTAAATCAGCGTTCAAAAAAAGAGGAATTAGGAGAAGATATCTCCATTTATTCGAAGTTCAAATCCTCCCAGTTCACTACAACAAACCCCAGCACATTATCAAAGATTTTTTAATGGTTATTTGCGCTTTCTGAAGATTTTGTGTTGTCGTAGTCAAATATATCCAAAGCCTGCTACTTTCAGTTCGCTTCTTTGCTGTTTTCGTTAGTCAGCCGCATTAATCGCAAAACTTAGAAGTGAGCAATAGATTAAAACAGGTTAGGGTGCGAACAGATGGCGAAAAAAGCAATCATTGAGATTTCCCTTGTCGAAGAGAGTTCAGAAAAAACAAACAATGAAATTGCGAATGAGATATTTGAGTTTCTTTCTGAAGGTAGCTCTATCATCCCTTGGTACAAAAGAGTTGAAAAAGTCTTTGTGACAGAAACGTAGAGCGAGGCTTTATCAAACGTCAAGAATGGTTCGCATAAACCCTTGAATTTCTTCTTTTAACTTAAGGATAACCCCAATAGTATCTCTGCCTTGACTGGTAAGCGTGTATATCCGTTTTCCTTGAGTCGATTCGCCTTTTATCAATCCCTTACGCTCCATAGAGTACAAAACAGCGTAAATCGTGCCGGGACCGATTAAGATACCAAATTTCTTGTGAGTAAACTCGATAAGATCATAACCGCTCAAAGGAGTTGAATTTCTAAGCTTAGCCAAGATTATCGTATCTAGGAAGTCCCTAATAATGTTCTTATGTATTTTCTTCAAAATTTCGCTTTGCAAAGAACTCCTTCCTCCTCATTTATTTCATTAATACTTTCAAGTTTTTCCGCAACTTCCTTCAAGTTTCCGAGAAAAGGATGATATGGCTTGTCAACTGCCAAGACCGAAGTTCTTTTTGTTTGCAGCACATCACAATAGCAAGGTATTGCGCCTATTACGGGGTGTTTGAGTGCTTTCTCCATTTTACTGATCAGACTCTTTTGTTTATCGCTCGACCAAACTCGGGCCTCTGGAAACGCCTTATTTATTATGATTACGGTTCTTTTCGCAAAAGCATCGTAAAGTTCTACAAGCATATTTTGTAAGCCCTTAAGGTCTAACGAATCCAGCGTAGCTACTGCAATCGAGATATCGGAACTGACTACCGCATTAATTGATGTGTATTGAATACCTGGGCTGGTGTCAAAGATGCAGCAATTAATATCCATAGTGCCAAAAAGTGCAGAACGCAAGGAAAAAAGCCTCTTCACCGCCGTCACTTCCCAAGCCCTACTCTTCTCCATCATACTTTGAATAGCTCCAATTGCAGGGTTTGCCAATCCTAAAAGAAGTTTTCCTTTAAAACCGTACGCCTCAGAAATATCAATCAAAGCTAACTCTGCTCTGCATCGACCATCCAAGAAGTCATTTAACCAATGCTGGATTGGATCTCTAATTCCCTTTGAAAACACATTCACTAAACTGGGAGCTCGAAAATCAAGATCCAAAAGCGCAACATTCAATCCTTTAATTGCATAAACCGCTGCCAGATTTGTGGCTATCACAGTTTTTCCAGTTCCACCACGTGACGAATGAATCGATATTGCTTTTTTTCTCATTTTTCTATCTCCATGGGAGATTCAATGTAGAAATACACTTCTCGGCCCTCTCGCCTTTTCTTGAGGTACCCCATTCTCACTAACTGGTTTGCGGATGCACTCTCCACCGCTCTCAATCTTTTCGTTTCTCTTGCAAGATCTCCAGCGGTCGCCTTCTCTAGTTTGTACAAAACCATCGCAGTCTTCCTCAAGGACATTGGTAAGGATAACAGAGACATTACGTCAGGCTCAAGTTTGAACTCTGTTCCAAGATGGTTTCTGTCGCTGCCCCATCGTAGAAACTTTTTCTGCGTCTTCAGCATCTTTTCAGTTAACTCAATAAGCGAATCGAGTTTTTGATTAACCAAATTGAACTCACCAACTAGTTTCGTCAACAATGACTCTGCCTTCGAAGTCAACTGCTCCGCCTTTCCCATATTCGACGCTCTGAAGTGTATTATTATATGCTCAATGATACATCACATATAAGACTTTCGTGTCCGAGTCCAAATCCGCATATAACTGGTTTTATTTGCGTTGAAAAGGCTTACAATTATAACGAGGATATAACATAGAATCTCCTGAGTGCAATGAACAAAAAATACAACATTGAAGAATGCTGCCGCAAAATTCTCGAAGAAAATGGAGGAATGATAGCAGACAGATCTAGAACAATATTACTTGAGGATAGTGAACTGAGCGATCTACAGCTTCCTCTGGAATTTTTATCAAAAAATTGGCGCGATCCTCTCACACCAGCTATGATGAGCCTTTCTTGTAAGGCGGTCGGAGGGCGACCAGAAGAAACTTATGAAGCAGCGTTAGCTATGAGCCTGATGAACCTCAGCTTTTACATATGGGATGACATTATAGACAAAACTCCGCTCAAGTTATTTAAACCGACGCTTTTTGGGAAATTCGGTGAAGGCACAGCATTAATTATCGGTGGACTCGCTTCAGCCAGAGCCTTTTCGATTCTTAATCAATTGAACATAGACAAAGCAAGAAGTCAAACAGTCACCAAATTGTGCTGGACCCTTTGGGGCAAGATGGCTCAAGCTGAAATAGTTACTCTTAGATTGCGAAACCAGAAGAATTTTTCCTCTAAAAAGAAGTTTTGGAAGATCAAAACTGAGGCCACTGATTTGGAAACGTGTCTAAGAATCGGAGCAATCCTGGGAAATGGTTCTGAAAATGAGATTAAACACTTAGGAAAGTATGGGCTATGTCTTGGCATAATCTTAGAATTTTGTAAGGATTTCCATGTATCAGTTAACTTGACGTTAGAGCTGGCTGAAAAAATCAGAAATGGAGCACTGCCTTATTCCTTGCTGTGGGCAATGGAACACTCTGAAAAAATTCGAAATAGAATTAATATACTGGCAAACAGCAACGTAATTGAGCCATCAGAAATAAGAAAAATTGTGGAAGATACCTTGAAAACAGAAGCGCTAAGCAATGTGATAAAAACTGTCAAAAAGTTCACTAAGAAGGCGAAAGAGGAGCTTGTTAAAGTGAAGAGGAATAGCCAAGCTACTCGAACGCTTCAATTATTTATTGAAGCTCAACCCAGACTTTTTATCGAAAGCCTCTCAACGTTGCAAGCAAATGAAAGCTAGCTTAGCGGTGGCCATTTCTGTTCGGGACCAATAGCGAGGAGCACTGATACAACAACACCAAGGTAAACCGCGGGAATTTGCGCCTTCTTGCACACTCGTATTAGTAACTTTCTATCTTTTTTCTCAACCGCATTTTGGGCATCTGAGAAAAACTCAGGTGCTGCTAATGATTGGATATAGAATGACACATCTGCTATCCTTTCTTTAAGATTTTTCATTATGCATCAATTTGAAATTATTTACGTTTTCCTTTTAAGCCTTTTGATATCTGAAAAAACATTTATTCACAAAGAGTCAAAATGAAGGGGGAGTGTACGAAGAAATGAGTATCTTGACGAGTGGTATCCTGATAACGAGACGTGGCTTCTTGGTAAACACAATTCTTTTTTCTTGTTTACTTACGTTATACTATGTTTTTTCATTAGGTGTCATACAGTATGCTTTTCCAGCCTCTGGCAATCGTCAAATAATGCAGATGTCCTTTAATTTTGTCATTGCAATAACATTGCTGTCGGCCAGTTTCTTTGTTCAGAAAATGAACAAGTTGAACGCGCTCTATGTATGTTTGCTAGTTTCTTCAATAGTAGCAGTTCTTCTTTTCTTCGCTTCAAGCAATATACTTCGATTAATACTCATTTTAATAGTCGCCATATGTTTGGGAATAGGCCAGTTGACGTTTTCCACATATTTCTGGGACTTAACCGTGCCTGAGGAAAGAGGTCGTATAGGCGGACTCATCGGATTTATTTCTATGCCATTTTATTTCACAGCCGTTACAATAGCAGAAACGCTTGGTTTTCTTGTAACAATAATGCTGAGCGTCATTCTTAGTTTAGGAGTGATAATAGTCATATTATTGAGGCCAGCAAAAGCAATGTTGACAGCAAAGAAAAATGAAAGTGAAAGTTATCCTGAGAAGAGAACAATTTTTCTGTACTCAATTCCATGGATAATTTTTTCTGTGATTAATGCAACAATAGCGGGGAATATGTCGGTCAATATTATGCAACAAGTTTCATCTTCTTTTTACTTTTTTCTTAACGTTTTGCAACTATTTGGTGCCCTTTTCGGAACGATAATCGGAGGGATTATTGCAGATTTCTTTGGGCGAAGACTATCTCTGGCTTTTAGCCTCACCTTATATGGAACTAGCTCGGCTGTCGCAGGGCTGCTCAATAATGATGCAACATTTTCTTTTGCTTACATAGCAAATGGCTTAAGCTGGGGTATTTTTTTGACATTGTATATCTTTGTTGTTTTCGGTGATCTTGCTAACAAAGAAAATTGTGGCAAAATGTATTCTATTGGGCTGGTAACCTTTTACTTAGTTAGGGGCGTCGCATTCTTTGTGCCAACATCACAAATCCCACTGGTTATCAGTTCCCTCTTAAGCTGCTTATTGATTTTTCTTTCGAACGTGCCTTTAATTCTGGCTCTTGAACTCTTGCCCTTGCATTTTCGGGAAAAAATGAAACTTAAATTGCATATGCAAGCATTAAAGAAAGTTGAAGAGCAATCACAAAATTAGGGGAAAATACTGTCGTATACTCGCGGAAATGCTATTGCTTTTTCTATATGGCTGAGTTTGCATGTCCACTGAATAAGCCTTTCAAGTCCAATCGCAAATCCTGAACGGGAAAAAGAACCGTTTTGAATAAGATTTAAGTACCATTTTTGATCATGAGGTTCCACCTTTTCCTCCGACATCTTTTGCAGAAGAACGTCTTTTTCACTTATGGTTTGTCCGCCACCACCAATCTCTCCATAACCTTCTGGAGCAAGCAAGTCCACAGCCAAAGTTAACTCAGGCTTTTTAAGATGAGACTTGTAAAAGAATGTTTGGATGCTGATTGGAAACTCAGTAATGAAGAAAGGCTGATTGTACTTATGACTAAGATAGTTTTCTAAGTCCCAATCTATTTGCTGCCCCCAAAAGATATTAAACCCGTCCTCTTGCAGAATTTCGATAGTCTCATCATAGGTTAATCTGGGGAAAGGCGTTTCTACCTTTGCCAAGTCCTCAACGCTACGTTTCAAACGCTTGAACTCTCCTCTGGCTTCTTTCGATAGACTATGACAAATATGGGCTACGAGATCCTCTTGGACTTTGATTATAGTTTTCAGGTCACATTTTTGGGCTACTTCTATGCGCCAGTATTCAGCTAAATGACGTTTGGTTTTGCTCTTTTCCGCCCTGAAGGTGGGAGCAATAGTGTAGATTTTTCCCAAGCTAGCAGCAAAAACATCAGCATATGGTTGTAGTCCTTGCGTCAGGTACGCTTTTTTATCGAAATATTTAACTTCAAAGTGGCCGGACCAATCTCCAACCGCAGGAATTATGGTGGGTCCGTGCACCTCAACATAATTATTTTTGTTAAGCCAACATCTAGCTGCATTAAGTAATTTAGCTCTAATCTTAAGAATTGCTATAGTTTTTGCGTTAAACATGTCGAGGTTCACAAACTTAATTTAATTGAGGTTATTAATTAACCCGTCACAAGTCAGAGAATCTAAAACGAAAAAGAGTAATTGGCAGAGTATATCCCCCGAAGTTCCAAGGCAAGTTTAGTATTTCTCTTTTTGATATACCCTTACATGGATTTGAATAAACGCATTTAAGTTTTGCGTTTTTCTGAACAGACATCATGGCCTTCGAACCCGTTGACGAGAGTTCGAATCTCTCCCGGCTACCATAAGATTTTCTTATCGATGCGTGCTAAGCGAGCACTTGCGTGTCATTTCTTGTCAAATATGTCCATGAGAAGTCTTGGAATTTTTTCGCTTGACTGTTGGAGGAGTTTAACATTTTCTTCGCCCTTGTGAGTTAGCTTATAAACTCTTTTTCTCTGGTTCCATTTTCCCTCTATTACGCCATCCCTCTCCATACGATATAAAAGAGAATAGATTGTGCCAGAGCTCATTAGAAGACCGAATTTGTCATGAATGTTCGATTTAATGTCATAGCCACTCAAAGGATTGCTGTTGCTCAACTGAAATAAAACTATAAAATCCATAAAACTCTTAGCAATTCTCATCCGTAATTTCCTAGAAATTTTCGCCTCCAAACAACACACCTTAGCTTAATGGCTTTCTCTTAATTCTGAATTCGCAGAATGTATCTCCTTTAGCCATGCATGCTGTTTCAACGCATTCTGCTAGGGCATCGAACATAACATCGCTAACTCCGGATATGAATCCTCTGATGAAGTGGCACACGGGTTCTTTTGACACTGTTTGACGAGCGGTGGCGCAGTTATCGATTCTGACCACTGCTTCTTTTCTGGTGAAGTTTACTTTAGTTTGTATTCTCCCCCAGTCACCCTGAGTGAAGAACATTTCCAATCGTAGTGGCACTTCTTCGGGTTCTGTTCCTTCCCTCAAGAGTATTTCTGCGAATTCTTTGCCAGCGTGCTTTCCAGCTTCTAGCCAGATCACTGTGGCTCCTGATCCTAGCATTCTTTCAGTTGCTTTAACCAAGTCTCTGAAGGTGGAAGTTCTTATCAGAACCCAGTCCGCATCAGCAATCTGTATCTCCCCAGTTTCCTCGTGGTATTCTGCTTGTTCAATGAGAGAGCTGGATTGTTTATGTGACGATTTAGGGCTCAATGCAACCACATTGCTTCTTGTTTTTCTCCGTTCACACAGCCAGAATACAATAGAAATATATATTTAGGAAGTTTACAGAAACCATTTTTGTATAACTTTGTAATACAATGTGACTAAAAATGAGCAGAAGAAAGAAGACAGTTTTGAGAACGATTCGCCTTACGCAAGAGCTGAACGATCTTCTTCAAGAGGACGCACGAGCAAATGGCATAAGCGTTAGTGCCCTCATCAACAAGATTATGACCAAGCATGTAGAATGGGACAGGCACATCGAGAAATTTAGTTTCATATCGATCGCAAGTGAAACCTTCAGATCTATTCTTAGAGAAATTGACGACAAGAAACTTGAAAATATTGCGAAGGATCTAGGCAACAGTATGCCCCAGGCTGTAACAATGTTCTGGTTCAAGAAGCTGAACTTGGAGACTTTCTTAAAGACGATATCTCTCTTTGGCAAGTATAGTGGACTTCATACTAATGAAATCGAGATAAAAGGAGAAAACTGCACAATCACTTTCCACCACGACCTGGGAAGAAAATGGTCAGCTTTTTTGAAACACTTCCTAAGTCAATATGTTGAAAGTGCCGTGGGAATTGCACCTCAGACCGATATCACTGATAATTTAGTAGTCGTCAGTTTCCACATACCTCATTGAGAAATAGGAATTAAGCAAGATCTTTAGCAGCGCGCAATTGACTTTTTATTGTGTGCGCTACTGTTCAATAGCGATTTTTTTGTGCTAACAAAAGATAATCAGCGATGGAATTTTGAAAGAGACTAAGTCAGCTGAGTTGTCACCTTAAAACCTCATTTAAAGCTAAATTCCTAGATATTTTTGCGAAAAGAAAAATAATTGAGCCTCAACCCCGATATTTTAAACCGATATTTGAAGCTATCCCGGGCCACAGATGGAAAAAAACCTTACATGTCACCTGAGGAACTGAAAAAAAGAAATCGAAGCTGGCGTCGAATTTTACGGTTGCATAGAAGAAAATGTTTTGCTAGTAGTGATTTTGCGCCCAGAAATCTTAATCCCTCTCTTAGTGGCAATATCCGCGTTACTGGTTACCGAGTTCCTAGTTGCGCCTCATGGGAGGCGAAAAGAACAGCAGATTCACGATAATTAGGTATAAACCCGTTAGCGCCATACATACCGCCCTGTAGAATACTTGAAAAACGCATAGTCTTCTATTGGCGACTTCCTAAAGAAGAGCAGAATAGCGCGCGATGGTATGAGAAGTGTTTTAGGTGGGCAGCGCTCACGCCATGTTATGAGCACCTTTGTTTATGGTTTGGACGTGCATAAGGATTCTACTTATGCAACAATTCTGGACGTGTTAGATGATGAAGTCAAGCTTCTTTCCAAACAGCTCAAAGAACTGGCTGAGGACAATGAGGATGTTAAGCTTTTGAGGACGATTCCGGCGATAGGCTATTACTCATCGTTGCTGGCGAAAAGTGAGATCGACGATATCAACAGTTTTCCTTTCGGCGATAGGCTTTGTAGTTACGCTGGTTGGTGCCTTCCACCCATGCCTCTGGATCATCAATTAGACATGGGGTATCACTAAGGATTGTAGAAAGTGGCTTCGTTGGTTGATGGTTGAGTCTGCTCAGACACATGTTCACAAGTACGACACGGCTATGACTCAAGCTTATCATCGAATAGTAGCGAGAAGAGGAAAGCGGGTAGCTGTGGTTGCGGTTGCTCGGAAGTTGTTGATGTGTTATTATTAGATGTTGAAGAATAAGCGTGTGTATCAGGATCAGATCTGAACTGTTCCTCTTTAGCGCTGTCCTAGACAATGGACGTTAGCGCGATTGAGAAGGATCTGAATGCGAAGCCATAATGCCGCAGTAGTCGATTAATAGGCGCGTGTCCTTCATCATAAACGAGGAAAGGATGAAAGAGAATCAAGGAGAAAAGTAAAAAGGAAAAGGATAAAATAATAGGACTTCACGTAGGCGCAGATTATGAAAAGCACGCGCCCAAAGAATAGTGCTCCTCTGCAAAGCAACGAAAGAGGCACTAGGAAAGGAAATCAAGTCATGATAGAGTACAGGTAGTATGATGTGGTCATCGAAATCAGGATACGGATCTAAGTCTAGTGGATTTGCCAATTTACACGTGATGTTTTTTCGTTCACCAATGAACAGCAAACGTGTAGACTATGTCGGAACTATTTGATCCAGAACTTTACAGATTTTTCACGAGTTCTCAGTTCTTTTTCCCATAAGAAATAATATCAATAGTAATGGAAAAATATGGAAAAAGTGAACAGAGGCACATTATAAAGGGAACTTAAAAAAACTAGGTTCATTAGTCTTTCATGAGGTCATATATACGGGCTGGATCTTGTTCATCTGCAGTAATCAATGTGTAATGTTGATGGCCCGATGGCTATGGCATATAATGTACTCTATCTGTTTGCGCTATGTCGTGTTATCTGGGATTACCTTATTGTGTATTGAGATGTTAGGTGGCTGTTGGAAAAACGTGTTTGACGCAGCCAACAACGAGGAGAGAATGGGAAAAAGCAATATTTCGGTTTGAGCCTTTTGCAGGTTTTGGAGAAGCTGAAAAAGAGGAAGTTGCTTGTGGTGAAAAGGCAGATCTGTTGGATATAGAAGAGAAGTTGTGGTTTATGATAAACGAGTTGAGAGTAAGAGACTGAAAAACGAAGAACTGAAAATTGACGTTGAAGAACTAGGAATGAAATGCGAAGAACCAACAGGAATTTTGAACGCTCATGGGAGAGAACAGTGGACCCTCTTCTCGTTTAGGATCTTTACAATCGACGGAAATAATTCTAATCTTTTGTCTGTACTATTCTGTTTTTTCTTACAGGATGAATCGCATCTCCATCAAGGAGCGGATTCTTTTGTGGAGACTAAAACCAGTTGGAAAACAGTTGCTAAAACAAGTTATTTATGAAATTGTGCGCGTTAGAAAAATGTCTTGCGTGAGCAACCTTTTCTCTGTAGCATTTATCAGATTTCAGTTGTTTTTGTAGATTGCGCCGAAAAGTCATTTATCTTTTGGTGGCTTCTTCGCTGCTTTTCTGGCTGATTGCTCGAGTATTTTTGGGAGGCTGTACTTTATGAATTTCTGGATGGTTGCAGGGGGATTTTGTTCAACTATGTCGTGTAAGATTCCGTCGACCAGTATGAAGCCTTCATTCGTTTTGAAGAGGGGATGACATAGGCTGTCAATGACCTTATTCAGCTCGCCTTTTGTATAGGGTCTAACTGCTTTTTTCCTGGTCTTGGGTTTGCTGCTCAATCCGTTTCGTCTCTGTAGATATATGAACAATACATCTTTTATTGTTTAGAAACTTTCATAAACTTTTTTTTCGCAATGCGCGAAGGAGGCAGAAGCAAATAGACATCAGGTGGAAAATTTGCTCGCCCACATAGCCTTATTCTGATTTGGTTGTGCTCATTCATGCACCGTTTTCAAGAACAGCCAGAACGTGCCGTTTTTGAGCCTTTTCCATCTCTTGTCAACCCCTCTGCTGCTATAAATGTGCTTTCTGCTTAAAATTTGTGGGCATATATTTGTCCGCTCTATTCCTTGCTTTACCATGGAATAACCGTAGAAGCCCTATCGATGGCGAGATTGCTTAGACTTTTTTGGTTCTTAGGCCCACCAAGAATTTTGTGAGCATGGGTTTTCATCGTTGTTGGACGTAGGGGCATAGGGCGCACCACAGTTTGGTGGGTTTCATGCGTAGGTGTGTGCCTTCGGTGTGCCATTCTACTGGCGCATCTTCGATTGGTTCAGTATAGGTTAGTGTGCATGTTCCGTCTGTTTTGAATTCTCTGCAGTATTTCTGTCTGAAGCCTCCTTGGGCTTCAGCTACCTGCAGCAAATTCTGCTCACTTGCATACGTTTTTGTCTCTGTTGTGGGCTTAATAACTTGTACGACTTTGCCATTCTCTATTTTCACTCGTCCTTTCTTGAACTGCTTCATGATGCGGGCGACCTTGTCTTTGCTCACGCCAAGTTCTCGAGCCGTGGCGCGATAGCTGAACCCCGCCCGCACCATCCGATACACTTTCACCATTACCTCAGCATTATGATACATTCTTCATCGCTTATTAAATGTCTCTGTCGTGTCGCTTAAACGTATCGGAGTCTCGCATATCAAGATGTTTGAAGAAAAACGCTCCAATACAAGCACGATACAAACGCGAGACGTTCTGATGCACTTAAGCATTAAATAAGCGCATGTTAAGCTCATGTTAAGATGTGGTTCGCTACGTAGCGGATCAACCACATCACGACTACACGAGACAACTGCGATACATAACAGCCCTTACCAAAGCGCTAATTACCGGTGGAGTCTGTTAATTTGTAAGTTTGGAAAGATGTATCGTTAGTAGGGCATACTACGAGAGCCCTCGCAGCAACCCTGATATCTAGTAAGCCCCACATACATAGAGGCCATGCTAATTTGGTAGGCTATAGGCGCGTTTAAAACGCGCTGCACAAGGCATATTACGTCCCAACAGCAATAAACTATTTGAAGATTCTGTTTGGTTGTTGGAGGGTGCAGATGAATGTCTGTTCGTTCTCAACCTAAAGCGCGCTTAAAAACTAAGCTGCCAAACGGAGATTTTCTATTCTTGACTGTTTGGCCTGGAAGGGCTGACCCGACAGCTGAGGTTATCACGCTGCAGATCCGTCGCCTCACAGGTGACCGCTGGGAAACCGTGGGGAGGTTGGCCGCCTACAGAACCGCTGATGGAAGTTACTCCCAACTGCCAGAGCGCAGACGCTAAAACCCAAGACAAGGCCTTCTTCTGATTCATGTGAGATTCGGTTTAAGTCGAAGCTGTCAGTGATCTTCGCAGCTCTCAACTGGGTTTCAGTGGGGTTAGCTTACATAGTTTCATGGTGTTCCTCGGCTTATTGCATGTTCTTTATGGATGGCGTAGCCTTCATATTCTTAGTCTGTGGCGTTTTTTCCTTTGAGAAATGTGGGTGTTATACCATTTGCTGATGTTGATTCTTCTGGGCGTATCCTCGGCTATACTTTTCGCTGGATGTTGATAAAAACGGTAATAGAATTGAGAATGTTTTGGAGGAGGAGATTGGACGGAAAATTGGTGAGGGAAATGAAATTCAACTTGTTAAGGTGGTTGTCCTTCTTGAACATAGCTTCTACATCTATTCAGATCCTTTTTTGTCATAATGAAGAGACATGTGGGAAATTGGAAGAATGCAAAGGGCTTTATGAAAGAGAAAAAGTAATGCATGGAAAACTAGAGAAACAAGTGAAGGCACTAAAATCAGAGGGGTTGCGAAACTTTAGAAAGATTTCGGGCTTGGTCGTGAAATTGAGAGACCAAGCTTCTGTGGATCAACTAATTTCTAGAGATAAAACCATCTTACATGGGTCTGTTGGAACGTTTGGGGAGAGAACAGTCAGAAAGAGGGCAGTTCCAGTCTATCTTAATATCCGCTGCATCAACCGGAGATGGTGGAGCTTATTGCCGTTGCGTACGCAGGAAGTTGATTGTTTTCACAGTCTCTATCTGAGGAGCGAATACCCAACTTTCTCATGATTTTATATTAGATTCTAGAAGCGCAAAACGGAGAAAAAAACAGAAAGCGACACACAAACAGCGGATGCAGATAAAAATTTATGTACGAGGATTTTTATCGCGTTTCTCTCTTCATCCTTTCTAATGCTTGATTGGTTTTAAGAGGTTTGTTTTTTAATGCATGTTGCGCTTTTTCAATGTTGAGAGAGGAGTCTTTTGGCCTTTTTGCGGTCCAAGAAAATTCTTTGGTTAAGTTTGGTGTTATCAGGTTTGTGTCTAAATTGAATTTACGGGCGATGAGTTTGGAAAAATCGTATCTGTTTATGCGTGTGGCCCCAGCAAGATGATACGTTCCTTTTATTTTCCGTTCGACAATTTCAAGAACCATTTCGGCTAAATTCGTGTTTAATGTCGGCGAATTCCATTGATCGGTTACGATTTTCACCTCTTCTTTTCTCTTAAGTTTGTTTGTCAGCCACAATGCAAAGTTAACTTTGCCTGCTGCGGGAATAGATCCGTAGATTACACTGGCTCTAGCTATGCAATACTCGCCCAATTTTTTAACGTGTTCCTCAGCTTTCAACTTGGTTAAGCCATAGTAGTTGATTGGAGCTGCCGAATCATTTTCTTTGTACATTCCTGTTTCTCCGTCAAATACGTAGTCTGTAGATATGTAGACGAGAAAGGCTTGGCTTTTCTTGCTTGCTTCAACTACGTTGTCGGTTCCGTCAACATTTATTTTCCAAGCAAGTTTTTTTTCTAATTCGTATTTGTCCACATCAGTTAATGCTGCCGCATGCACTACGATTTTAGGGTTTACTTGTTTGAATGTTGTTTCAACGTGTTTTTTGTCAGAGATGTCAAGCTGGATGGGAGTTCCGTAAGTAGGCGGGTGTTGACTGTATACAGAGTAAACCGTATAGTTTTTTCTTATGGCTAATTCAGCTAATTTTGAGCCGAATAAACCGCTTGCGCCTGTAATAAGCAGTTTCACTTGGTATCACTTAGTTTCCACGGTGTTGGATGGAGGATTTTTTCTGTTGCTAAGGGTTTCCACCAAGATCCATTGTTAACGTACCAGTTGACGGTTGATTCTAGTGCTTGTTTGAATGGGAATTTTGGTTTCCAATTTAGTTTGGATCTGATTTTCGATGAGTCGAGGCTGTATCTTATGTCGTGGCCTGGGCGATCTTCTACGAAAGTTATCAGATCATCGGGTTTAGGTAGCGAGGCGAGTATTTTCTTGACGATTTCAATGTTGGAGATTTCGTTTCCTGATGAAATATTGTAAATTTCACCTGGCGCTCCTTTTTTTAGAACTAAGTTTATGGCTTCGCAATGGTCTTGTACGTAAATCCATTCGCGGACGTTTTTTCCAGAACCATAGATTGGGATTGGCAGGTTTTTCATGGCTCTGATGATTGTTTTCGGTATGAGTTTTTCTGGAAGTTGATATGGTCCGTAATTGTTTGTACATCGTGTGATGGATACGTTTAGACCGTATGTTTTGTAGTAGGCATTTACGAGCATGTCTGCTGCCGCTTTTGAAGCTGAATAGGGGTTGGAAGGTTTAGGCATATCGTCTTCTGTGAATGATCCTTCGGTTATTTCGCCGTAGATTTCGTCTGTAGATACTTGTACGAGTCTGGCTTTGTTGTTGTGTTTTCTTATTGCTTCTAGGATGGTGAACGTGCCTATGGTGTTGTTTTGGAGGAACGTGTAGGGGTATGCTATGCTTCTGTCTACGTGTGTTTCTGCGGCTATGTTCACTATAGCATCTACTTGCGTGATTGTTTTGTTTAGGAGTTGTGAGTTACAGATGTCTCCTTTGATGAAAGTGTATCTTTTTTCGCTTTCTATGTCGCGCAGGTTTGCTGGGTTGGCACCAATTCCTATTTTGTCTATATTTATTAATTCGTAGTCTGGGTGCTTTGTAATGATATATCTGCAGAAGTTGCTTCCGATGAAACCTAATCCGCCTGTTACGAGGAACTTCATAGGATTTCACTTGTGTGGTGGGTAGTTCCAGTTCCAAGGTTTGCCTGCTCGCGAGTCGTCTTCTTTGCCGTTTATGCATTTGGGAATTAGTGTTAGGTCATTCCATGGTCTGCGTTTCTCATCTGGATGAGCATAGTCGTATAGTTTGGTTGTGAAGTAAAGCAGCATTGCTGGTTCGTTGCTTATCACTTTGAAGCCGTGCCAGTAATGGCCGGGTACTCTTACTATTTGGAGGTCTTGGCTTGTTGAAATTATTTCGTTTAGTTCTTCTGTTTTTTCGTCGTAAGCGCATATTTTTAGGACGCCTTTGAGGACTATGAAATAGTCTGTTTGTCCTTTAAGGTGCTTGTGCCACGCTCTGATGATGTTTGGGTAAGTTATGGAGAAGTTAGCTTGAACAAAACGATCTTCATTGAGCAGGTCTTTCCAGTCTTCTCTTATAAGTTCTGTAAACGCGCCTCTTTCGTCGTTGTTTCTCTTTATTGGTTTTATGATTATTCCTTTAAGCATGTTTCCACCTTTAAAGTTCGATTTGTGTTCTTTCGCCTAGGATGAACTTTTTCCCGTGAGGGGTGTTTGTGTTTGAGATTATTTTGGAGTATAGAGCGATTATGCTGTCGGTGATGCGATCGTTTACGTTTATGGTGCAGTTGTCCATTATTATGGAGTTTTCTATTTCACCTTTTTCGATGGTGCAATTGTTTCCGATGCTTGTGTATGGGCCTATGTAGACGTTTGAAGCTATTGTTGTGTTTTCACCTATTATTGTTGGACCTCTGACGAGGGCTTTTTCTTTTATTAGTGAGTTATTGCCCATTGTGACCCTTCCTTGTATGCATGTCTCGTTTTCGGTTTTGCCTTTGATTTCTGGCTTAAGTTCGTCTAGGATTAGTCTGTTAGCTTCTAAGAGGTCTTCGGGTGTGCCTGTGTCTTTCCACCAGTCTTGTACTGTTTGGTAGCCCACGTTATAGCCTTTCTCAAGTAGTTTTTGTATGGCGTCTGTTATTTCTAGTTCTCCGCGCCATGAGGGTTTCAGCTGCTTTATCATGTCGAAGATAACTGGTTTGAAGAAGTATATACCTGTTAAGGCGTAGTTACTGGGTGGTTCTTTAGGTTTTTCAATTAGTTGCGTGAGTTTGCCGTTTTTATCGAATTTAGCAACACCGAATCTTTGTGGATTCTTTACCTGGCACAAGAGAATCATGGCATCGTACTTTGATTTTTTGAAGGCTTCCGCATGGTTTTTGATGCCACCTTTGAGAAGATTATCTCCTAAGTAGACAATAAAAGGATAGCCGTTTATGTATTCTTTGCAGAGGCTTACTGCATGAGCGATTCCTTTTGGCGCATCTTGCTGTATGTATTGGATTTTTACGCCAAACTTTGCTCCGTCTTGATAGTATTCTTTTACTTTTTCGGAGTTGATGCCTCCAAGGATTATGGCTATTTCGGTTACGCCAGAGTTTCTAAAGTCTTCTAGCACGTATTGTGAAATGGGTTTATTTGCAACAGGAATTAACTGTTTTGGACCAGTGTGAGTTAAGGGCCTAAGTTTAGTCCCGAAACCACCGTGAAGAATAACACCCTTCATTTAGATCACGTGACCTTGTTATTTGTTTAATAATGTTTAAGCATTTAACGCATATGAAAAATTTATTGTAAGGGAGACTGTTTGCGTAAATTGAGGGGCTTTTGCTATTTGTTTTAGGGCTTGTTGACTGCTGAGTTTTGGCTTCCAGCCTAAAGATTTTATTTTGCCGATATTCAAGAGCATTATTTTTACGTCGCATTTCCAGCTCTTCCGCCGTCTACGCCGCCTGCGTCGCCTGCGAACTTGAGTTTGACTTTGAGTTCCATTTGTTTTATGGTGGTTTCGTCTATGGTTTTGACTGTGGTTTGGTTTTGTGACCTTATGTTGTAGATTTCACTCTGGTTTTTTATTTTCCGTCTACAATAATCTTTTAAAACAAAAAGTTTAAAAATAAAAATGTCGAGGAGTTTGAAAATTTGGCGCCAATGCTTTTTAGGCCTGTAGGCAATTTCAGAATGTACAGGTTTGATTCCTCTGTACACGGCAGTCACATGAAGGTCATAAAGTATGTAGGAAACAACAAAAAAATCCTAGATGTGGGCTGCGCTTCGGGATATCTAGCTGAGCAATTTAAGAAGAATGGTTGTTATGTCGTAGGTGTAGAGCTTGACAAAGAAATCGCCACGATTGCAAAGCACTATTGTGACGATATCTTAGTAGCTGACGCGGAACAGATACCTAGGCTCATTCGCAATAGTGGAGTCTACGATGTCATAGTATTTGCTGATGTCTTGGAACATCTAAGAAGACCTGATCTTGTGCTTTTGGAGTTCAAGAGATTGTTATCTGCGCATGGCTATATAGTTGCTTCTGTTCCAAACATCGCAAACTGGCGGATTAGACTGAAGCTTCTACTGGGCAGTTTCAACTATCAAGATGGAGGAATCTTGGACAGAACGCATTTAAGGTTCTTCACCTTGAAGACCCTAAGGCGATTATTTGATAGCACAGGTTATGACATTCTTGAAATCGACACAACAGGGCTTTCCTCTCGTTTGAGGGCTTTTCCATCCATGTTCGCCACCCAGTTCATAGTAATCGCGAGGCCGCGACGTAAGCTTAGAAATTAACGGGGGCAGTCATATCTTTGCCAGCAAAAAAGCCAAAGGTGTCTGTAATAATCCTCAACTACAATGGAAGAGAATTAATTAGTCGTTGCCTGGACTCAATAAAGGCTAAGACTAAGTGTCTCAATTATGAGATATTAGTAATAGACAACGGAAGCGTTGATGGTAGTATTGATTTGCTAAAAAGAAAATATACATGGGTAAAATTAATACCTCTGGAGAAGAATTTAGGCTTTGCAAAGGCCAATAACATCGGAATGGAGAAGTCTAATGGACAATATATTTTCCTCCTTAATAACGACACAGAAATAATTACCGAAAACTGGCTACACTGTTTGCTAGAAATCGCCGAATCTGATTCACGGATAGGTATAGTCGGCTGCAAATTGATATACCCAGACGGAAGGTTGCAATGTCTTGGCGGCGGTAGGTTTTCATGGAAGGGTTGGAGCATAGCACATTATGTGACGCATGAAAATGAAGAAGCCCAATATATAACGGGTGCGGCGCTTTTGATTAAGAGAAGTGTAATACGTACCATTGGTTGCTTGGACGAAGATTTTTCCCCCCTAACATTTGAAGATGCCGATTGGTGTATGAGAGCCAAAAAGGCAGGTTTTAAGATAGTGTATGATCATAGGGTGGTGGTTATTCACAGTCATGGAGCAACCATACGAAGGAGGCGGGACACATCTTGGGAAAATTTTATTTACTATAATTGGCAGAAAAACAAAATCCGCTTTATTCTACAGTATTTCTCGCTTAACTGGATCATTAGGAGAATTCCATATGAGCTTGGGATAGCCATCGGATACGCTTTCCTTGGAAGAGTTCCTCCTTTGTTGAAAGCCTACTATGTAAATCTGGTAGAACTAAAACATACGTTACAAAAGCGGCATTTATGTAACAAAATCGGATGATGTCGTCTGTTCTCAGTGTCGTGAACTCTATTTATTTAAAATGAGATTTTCTTGATCTGCACCATGCATGCGATAATAGTCGGATTGGAACATTTTGTCAAGCAGATATGGAATGATAGCTAAGTTAAGAATATCGCGATTGTTATTCTCGTCGCTTCCAGTGTATGGCTGAGAACTGTATCTTATGAAACCACTGTGAGGGAAAGTATCGTTAAAATTCTTGTGCCAGCTGGAGGCATAATTCCTTCCTTCCGCCACTATCTCTGAGAGAGTTGTTGTGATCTCAGCTTCCCAGACTGGTCGTGAGGTCATAAGGTCGGGAGTAGTCATTCCCCAGCGAATTCCATCCATAGTAAGAGAGGATGCGGTTGCATTGAAGTCCCAGTACTCAAATCCGACCCCGATAATAGTTAATGATCCATTATTTGCCCATGTCGAGAGCGTTTTGTCTCTATGCCCTTGGTAGAAGAATGGGACATCACCTATCCAAACTATTCGCCCGCCTTCATTTAAATACATTCGAACGGTGGTATCAGAACAAAGCTCTTCAGCCACAGTGTCAGGAACTACGCCCATAGTCATGACCAACGTGGATTCATGCGCTGTATGCTGGCTTATATGCATGATCATCCATGATCTTAATTCGTCAGCATCCAATCTCCTGAATGCATGGTTCTCTAGAAATGTTGAGATCGCTGAAAGGTTAAGAACATGACTGACCCAGTACCTATCATCAAAATAGTAAACTTTATCTAGCCTTTTGACTTCGTTGATCATCCACATAGCTAACTTCTGATCGAACCTGAAAAGCCATGCATCTCCGATTCGCTTGACAAGTTTGAAGTAAGGTACGGCAAGGAATTTGCTTGCGTTAAAGTGAGTACGCCAAGGATCTTCAAGTGAATATGTTGTAGCTTTTGAACCAATAAATATGTGTGATATGTTATAATCTAATAGGAGTGGGATCAGATCGAGATTGAAAGGGCATGAACCTAATTGCGCAACGAGGTAATCGTATCCTTGAGAGAACATTCGGAAATCATAACCGTAGATAGTCTTCCGTTGGGATACTGATGAGACGTATTGACCGCTATCGCCAGCTGTTACAAGCAAGGTTGCGTTCAAGGGGATATTATCCTTGATGTAAAGCATCAATGAGATATCATCATGGTTCAAAGAGTTAAGTCTGTAAAGTTCATTGTTGTTAAATCCTAAGTTCTCTTGAAAGTCTTGAAAAGACATTGCCACTAAAGGAGCCGCATAGACATTAAGACCTAAAGTCAGGACCATTAAGAGCGGGTATACCAAGTGAGCACGACGTGAGGTTAAGCGTGTTGGATGTACATGATTACTTTTCACGAAAGAATTTTTGCAGATTTTGGAAAGAAACCTGAAACTGAGCATAAAAGAATAAAGAACCGCTGAACTAAGTATAACCCCCGGTATAAAGATCATTTCGAAAACCCGGCCGGGACTAAAGATCTCAGGTAAAAGAAAAACAAATTGTTCTCCTCCTAGGAACGCGAGATAGAACATAATGAACAGAAAAAGAAAATACATCATAGTCAAGGGCTTGTCGAAGTTCCTCTGGCGTGATGAATAGCAAGAACCCTTTAAGTATTTAGTGCAAACAAGGATCAGTATGATAAACAGAGAGAATGATCCTAGACTGTATAGTTTTCCAAACCTAACATAGAAGAATTCAGCTAACCTCGGAATGTCAATAATCCAGTTGAAATCTACTAGTTGCTTTATCATTTGAGCTGAATTAATCGCCGAGCTTTTGATTAACTGAAAGGGAAGATCTGTGGGATAGTTACTATTTGAAAAGACAAAGAAAAGATTGTATAAATTTAGGAGATAGGGCAGAGCAAAACAAAGAGGGGCAAGCATCGCTAAAAATACCACTATCTTCTTGCACAAAATGGTGAAGAGCTTAAACACAGACCTGCTGTCGATAAGCTTGAAAGAAAGACAGATAATGACCCAGCAAATTGTGAAAAGAAGAGCAACAGGGTAGGTGCAGATAGTTATAAGAAAAATTGTTCCGAGCAAAAAAGCCTTTCGCTTGTCTAATCTTCCACTCAGTAGTATAAAAATGAGACCTATGTTGGCGACGCTGATGTACAGTGATAAACTAGTTGGGAGGCCCCCCCAAGCCATTTGTCCCCATAGGTGAGGAGATGGAATGGATACTAAACTTACCAGAGCTGCGAACGAGCGGTTCTTGAATAAGCTTTTGGCGCTGCTATAAAAGGCAAGCACTATAAGACCGGGAAAGATCGCGGTGACCATTAACACAATTTTTTGGATGTCTACGAAGAAAATTGTTTTCAAGAATGCCCCCAAAGCGTGGCTTGCCAACGGATATGTATGGTAAAACTCTGCATAGGGCATAGTAGTCCCGCTTAGAAGCCCCTGTGGGTTATCCAGCAGTACTCTTATTAGGAAAGTATGGAAAGCCGCGTCATCGTTACCAGAACCGTAAAAGCCAACTATCGTTACTATCGATATAAAGTTTACAACAATCAGTGCTGTCAGCGTCGTCAAGCTGGGAAGACTGTCTCGGACGGTACGCCAACTTAGCCTGAAATTTTGCATTCGGTCACGCATGATGTGGTAACAGAGCATTTGGTTCTGGTACATATATAGAATAAAAAAGGTTACGACAATTCCAACCAGAAGCCAGGACCCTACTAGAATAGGCAACCCAAAAAGAGAGCATACCTCTAGAAAAATAAATAGAAACGGCATTCCAAAAAATAACTTGCAATTTATCATCTGATATAGATCGAATCCTGCAATATCTTTTCGATTGATCAAACGAAGAAAACAATGCCCACTCACATAAAGAATAAAATAGGTTAAGGCGAAGAATAGTAGTGCATCAAGGAAAGTTATCGTGCTGTTCTCCCACATTTTTCACCCACCGCCTCGTCTCACGACTTCTCGATAGACCTCTAGATGCTCCTTCGCTGAATTTTCCCAAGTATATTTTTTGCTTTCTCGCCAGGCAACTTGGGCCATTCTCTCTCTTTCCGTAGGTTTCTCTTTGAGGAATTCGATAACTTGCCTAAGATCCCATATGTCTCTTTTTTCTAGGAGGATCCCTGAATCCTTAAGGATTCTTTCGAAATCAGCAACTTTGTACGCAACAACTGGAAGGCCGCATGCCATAGCTTCCAATACCGTTAAACCAAAACCTTCAACGATAGCCGTGTGAACATAGACATCAGCAGCGTTATACAAATCTACCAAAAAACTCTCGGGGACATATTTAAAATGAATTAATCTAACTCCCGTCTTCTGTGCTAATTTGTTAATATTCTTTTCTTCTTCACCGTTTCCAACGAGAATAAAAGCTGTATTCGGCATTCCATGTAATGCTTTAATAATGTCAACTTGACTTTTACGCTTTATTAATTGACCAACATTAATAACTACAAAAAAGTCCGAAATTCCATATTTTCTTCTTAGAAAGGCTCTTGAGTTCTCATTCTTTCTAAACATATTGTGATCCACACCATGATAGATAACTGAAATTTTATCCTCTGTGAAACCATAACGTAATAATGTTTTCCTTGTCACAGATGAGGGAACGATTATGCGTCGAACTTTATGGCATTGGAAAGATTCTAATCCATGAAAGATTAGGCTATTAGCATCATAGGTTTGCTTATAATCATGATGGTAGGTTTCAATCATATTTTGATGATGAAGAAAGAGAGCAGCCCCTTCATTTGAATGCACCAAATCGTAACTCTTCAGCTTCAAAAACGCATTTTTTATATAAAAAAGGGGCGGACCAAAACTTTTAAAATGAAATCTGGGCGTAAACACATCAATATGAACTCCTAATTTACGGAGTTCATTAATAAGGTGCCAGCTGGATTTCCCAATGCCTGAAGCTTTTTCTCCAAATCCATAAGTTAGGTATGCCACTTTCAAGTTCTCTGCGACCAAATATTTCACGATAAGGTTTTAACGGCATACATATGATAGGCAAATCGAGGTGCATATGTAAGCAGTGGAGCAAGGACAACATTAAAGATCATTAGAGGAGCCAAGCGAGAAAGCTTCTTAATCCTAACCCCTCCGTATCCCTTAACTGTGTAACCAAAATTTCTCAAGTCTTGTGGATACCATCCACTTTTATGCGCTTGAAAGGCATTTGCAGAATCGCTGTCCGCCTCAACAAAACCTACCGGGGTAGTCACTACAACCGTGTCTGCGACTCGAGACAGTTCGTCTAATGCAAGCTTACCTTCTTTTTTAGAAAGATGCTCAAGGACCTGCAAACACATTACAGAATCGAAAAAGTTACTTTTAAAAGGTAAATATTTGACGGTTGCCAATACACAATCTTCATAGATTCCAATTTTCTTAACTTTTCGCAAATATTTGGCATACACATCTACACCTATCACTTTGGAAGATAAACCCAGTCGCTGTAAACATCTAACTGGTAATCCTAAGCCGCATCCCACATCCAAAATTCGATGAGCTCTAACCAATTGCCTATAGGTCACCATATAATGGCTCAACAAGAAGGAAACATAAAACATCACAAATCGACTTTTGAAGAGAACTGCGAATGGTAATCCCCATTGAATCAGATTTTCCTGAGCATCTAAAAATGGATCGTGATCCTTCCGTTTCTTTACGCGATTTCCGTTTTTGTGTTGCGGATTTTCAACCAGATTCATTAGGTTAAACCGCCACCCTGTCATAAATACGCTGCATGTCATTCACAAGTCTATTTAGCGAAAAATACTTTGTTGCTTTTTCCCGCAACTTCATACGAACACCATCATTTGTCTCGTTTAAACCTGAAATTATAGCGTCTCCAAATGCCTCCGCACTAACATCCTTGGCATAAATTCCGAGAGAACCGAGAAAGAGCCTATTTATGGGGCTATCAAACACAACCGTGGGAAGACCAGACGCCATCAATACAGCAAGTTTTCCATGACTCTGTAAAGAAAAACGTTTAGGCGCTAGCCCGATATCTGCCAGATTTAAGAGATAAGGAAGGGTTTTCACATAGTTAACCCCCGGTATGAACTTAATTTGAGAAGAAATATCGAGATTTTCTGCCAGTTGAACATAATATTCATAATTTTTGCTCCATCGACCACCGGCCAATACAAAAATCAAGTCCCTTTCTTGATCCAGCACATATTTCGTAGCTTTCAGAAGAATATCCGTTCCTTGCAATGATGAGAAAGAACCTACATAAAGAACAACTCGAACATTATCTTTAATTCCGAGAAGTGATCTGAGGCGCTTCACATTTGGATGATCTTTGGATCGGGGCATGAATAAATTTGTATCAGCGGTATCAAGCACAATTTCAATTTTTTTTGAATCAACATCGAATTCGTTAGTAATTAATTTGGCAAGAAAAGGATTGCTTGTCAAAATCACTGAGGGAAGTGAAAACATTTTTTTTTCACATAGATAAGTGATTTTTTCGAGTGCGCCATGTTTACTAGGCGATGCGACCTCTTCTCTGAGTATTCCCTGTACATCCACAATTATAGGTGCCCTAGACAAGTTTGCAACTTTTGAAATGATCGCTGCTTCTTGATTATACGAAAGAATAAAAGCTGGTTTAGAACGATTCGATAGGATAATTCTTAAAGCTAACGCGAGATCGAGGTAAAATCTATCTAACAGCATACCCTGATGAAAGCGTGGAATAATAGGTAACTCATTAGCTTCAATTGATAATTCTTCATCCAAAGTTCCTTGAACTGCATAGGTATACATCTTGGTCAAAATTCCCATTCTAGAGAGAGCTTTGATGTGTTCAATAATTCTTGTAGCCCCACCGTAATCTGGTGAAAACATAGTGGGCGCAACCACAAGAATTTCGTTAGACATAATGCTCACGCTTTAAATCCAGACATAGAACAAGATAAACCGTCTATACGCCAAGTCTTTTATTAATTGCTTCAACGAAAATTTTCTCATAATTCTGCATACATGATTTCAAGGAAAAATGTGACTCAAAATATTTCCTTGAATTTGTGCCCATAATTTGTCGTAGTTCGGGTTTGGCATACAAATCGAGGATAACCCGACTCAAATCTTTCGGGTTTTGGGGTTCGACACACAAACCGCAACTAGCATTCCTAATTATCTTCGGAACATCCTCTTCGAGAGGCACATTAGCTACCACAGGCCTTCCGCAAGCCATTATGTCCAAAAGTTTAGAAGGAACAGCCGGTGTTTTGAAATTCTTTTTAAGAGAAACTAAACAAACGTCCGATGTTCGAATAATATTCAAGTATATTTCTCGAGGTTGTAAAGGCAGGAAAATCAAGTTCTTTATTCCTAATTTTTTGCTCTTGTTTTCCAATTGTTCTCTTTGAGGCCCATCTCCTACAAAAAGAAACTTGATATCTCTATAGGTAGCAAGTATTGATGCAGCCTCAACAATAGTCTCTAGATCCTGTGGCCAAGACATTGTTCCTGCATAAGTTACTAAGAAGTCATTTGATAATTTTGCATTCTCACGGAAGTTGTTGATCTTTCCAAGATGCGCCACTTCTTCAAGATCTACCCAATTGGATATAACGCTGATTTTGTTTGGGTTTGTGCCTTTTGCAATTAAATCTTGTCCGTATCTTTCGGATAAGACTATTATGTGATCAACTTTCTGATATAGCAACTTCTCCATGATTTTAAGAATCCATATAACAGGTCGATTCTTCAACAATCCGAGGTCAATTAGGGCTTGAGGATGAATGTCGCCAATTCGGAGAACAACTGGTATTCCTCTGATTCTTGCCAATAAAAAACCAGCGAGCCCTATAGTCATGGGTGGAGAGCTGCAAAGAATTACGTCGCTTCTCTTAGATACCAATCCGCCTATTCCAAACAGAATGAAATCGATAAAATACTCTAAACCTCTTGCAATGAGATTATCCCTATTAGCAAATTCTGGACCCACTCTTTTTACTTCGAGTGCGTTTATCTTTTCTGTATACAATAATTTTCCTTTATGCCTTTGAATACGGTTTACGAGGTATCTTCTTGGAAACGCTGTCACCACTGCAACCTTATGACCCACCCTTGATAATGCTTGAGAAAGTTCATATTCGAGATGCCCAGCACTTATCTCTGGAGGGAAACTACATACCATAAGCAAAATTTTCATTTATACCCTCCTCTATAAGTTAAAGCATTGAGTACGAGCAATGAAACTTTTTGATTATGATAATGGTTCTGAATGCGATTTACCATAAACAGCCTGTCTTTTCCCGTAACGCCTTGCCCTCTGCTACCCATTTAAATGTCATTTAATGCCATTCTTGATTTTTATACTCTTATGCGTGCTATCTTTCTGTTATTTTTAGCTAAAATTCTGACGAATTTTTGATATTTTGCCAATTTTCTGTAAACCACTGATGAACCCTATCTAAACCTTCTCTGAAATCCGTTTTAGGTTCGTAATCTAAAATTTGTTTTGCTTTGTCAATTGATGCTAGAAGCCTTGTTTTTTTATCCCATTTTCTTCTTTCTTTAAAAATTATTCCGGCACTATTTCCTGTTAGTTCGATAACCCATTCTGCAAGATCCTTTATTTTTATCTCCCTACCTGTAGCAAGGTTAAACGCTTCTCCGATAGCTTCTTCGTAGTGAGCCATTGCTAGCAACCCATTAATTATATCGCTTACATAAGTGAAATCTCTTGTTTCATCGCCAGTTCCTGTGATTGGTAAAGGTTGTCTATTCAGTGCCCAATAGAAGAAGTTTGGTATTACATTTCTATATTTTCCTGGGACCTCTCTTGGGCCATACGAATTGAAGAACCGTGCATTCACAATCGGAAGACCGTACAGGTTACAAAAGTAGTTTGTGTAGAGTTCTCCGAGCATTTTCGTAACTTGGTAGGGAGTGTACAGTTTCATCGATATATCATGTTCTTCGAAGGGCATTTTCGAGTCTGAACCGTAAATGCCGCAACCAGACGACGCATAAATGAAACGCTCCACGCCAACAAGATGCGAATATTGAAGGACCTTCAACGTGCCCATACCGTTAACCATTAAATCCGTCTCAGGGTTATCAACAGAGTTTTGGTTAGCAAAATGCGCAGCCAAATGATACACTATGCTAGGTTTTTCCTTAAATGCCCATTTCAACTTTTCGTCGTCTAAAATACTTCCTCGCACCAGAGTAATCTTAGACCCTTTTGGAACACTCCACTCGTAAGACGAGGAAAAATCATCTAATATAATGATCTTTTTTGTCTCCAACTCGTTCAACTTACTAACCAAGTTCGAGCCAATTGCTCCCGCTCCGCCAGTCACTAGTACAGTTCTTCCCTGAAAAACATCGCCAATTTTTTCGTTCATAACATCACCTTCCATACAATTTTTTGAACCATTCAACCGTTCTTCGCATGCCTTCTTCAACAGGAACTGTCAATTTGAAGCCCAAGTCTCTCTTGGCTTTTAAAGAGTCCGGAGTCTTAATTTTGGTTGTGAACGGCTCAGCTTCTTTGTAAACTACTTTTGAATCATCCTTACCAGCGTACTTCAAGATGAGATCAGAAACGAATTTGATGTCGTATTGTTCGTCTCCTCCTAAATTGTAGACTTCTCCTGGCTTGAAATTGTTTATTATGTTGGCAAGTGTTCTGCATAGGTCTTCCACGTATTCAAGCGTCCTCTTGTGACCCAAGTAAACAGTGTAGGGCTTATCGTTTAGCGCATTGTAAATAAATTTGGGTATCCAACCTCGGTAGGGCGTATAGTGCTCGCCAGGTCCGTATACGTTGAATGGTCTAACTCTAACGGTTTCTGTTCCGAACATAGCTGCGGAGTTCAGTATTTGCAATTCGTTAACCCATTTGGCTATGGCGTAGTCATTCATTTGTTTTATGGGGATTTTGTCCATAACACCCTCGGTCATGACTCCGTCATAGTCTCCGTAAACTTCAGCGCTTCCAAAGAATATCATGCGGAACCTCATCTTTTCTTGAATTCGAAGGATGTTTTTGGTACCTACTGCGTTGGTGAGCCAAAGATTTTCGTAGTAGTCTTCCCCATTCCATCTTCCGTATTCCGCTGCGGCGTGATAAACGTAGTCAAAATCGTGCTCCGCTAGAAGGTGTTCAACGTGTCTGTACTTGCTTACGTCGCATCGATTGTAGTTTTCTAGTTCGCAGTGCATAAGGTCGCAGGCCCAAACGTCATAGCCTCGCCTTTTCAGCTCTTTCATCAGGTTCGAGCCGATGAACCCGCGACCACCAGTCACCAAAACTTTCACGTTTGATCTAGTCAAATTTTTCCCTCAACTTTTGAATTATTCTCATGCCAGCGTTACCGTCACCGAAGGGATTCTTCCAAACATTGTTTCTGTTCAGCATATAGTCCACTTTTTTAAGGATTTGTGCGGGTGTTGAACCAGCCAACACGTTTGAACCTACATCTAAGGTTTCAGGTCTTTCCGTGTTATCTCTCAGAGTCACACATGGCACATTTAGAACGCAGGTCTCCTCTTGTACTCCGCCAGAATCCGTTAAGACAAGTCTGGCGTTGTGCTCAAGCAACAAAAAACTTAGATAATCCAGTGGTTCGATTACTCTGAGACCAGCGTGTTCGATCTGAAATATTTCGAGTTGCTTTCTAGCTCTTGGATGAATTGGGTACACGATAGGGAAGCCAAATTCTTCTTGAACCATTCTTAGGCCTTCAATGATTCCTCTAAACCTTTTTTCGTCATCAACGTTTTCTTGTCTATGAACAGTGGTCAAGAAATAGTTTCCTGCAGTGATTCCTAGCTCATCGTTTACCTTTGTTTTTGCTCTGGCTATTTCCAAATTTTGCTTAACAGCGTCTACAATCGTGTTGCCAGTCACAAAAATCTTTTCTTTCGGAATTCCTTCGGCACGCAATGTCTTCTTTGACTTTTCAGTAGGCGCAAAAAGAAAATCAGAACAGTGATCGGCTAAAATTCTGTTTATTTCCTCGGGCATCTGTCGATAATAGCTTCTTAAACCTGCTTCAACATGACCAATTGCGATGTTCAGTTTTGCTGCAGCTAGGGCTCCTGCAAGCACCGTGTTGGTATCGCCTTCAACTAATACCACGTATGGTTTCTCCTCCTTTAGCGTTTTCTCTATCCCAATCAACATTTTCCCGGTCTGCTGTCCATGCGTTCCTGATCCCACATCAAGATTATGCTTAGCCCCAGGCAATTCGAGCTGTTCAAAGAAAACTTTGTCCATATTGTATGAATAATGCTGACCAGTGTGAAGGATGAAATAGTCTAATTTCAGTCTTTCACATTCGCGTATGATGGGGGAGAATTTGATGATTTCGGGTCGGGTTCCCAAGATTATAGCGATCTTCATTTTCTGGTTGCTTCTCCCGTGGTTCTTCGGATTCTGAAAACAACTGTTCCACCTTTCGTGTAGGGTTGACCCGGATCCACACATTGAATGTACGCATGTTCATTGTGCTCTGGCTTTGACAACCCCAACTCAACAGGATTAGCCCCTCGCTCCAACACCAGCACATAATGCAGCAAGGAAGAAAGCGCATGCGTACACAAAGCATCCGTTTTCCCCAAGACTATCTCAGGATCATCAACCACTATTTTATCCCCAACCCTATAAACTGGGCAATATCCACGCACGTCAACAACCTCAATCTCAAGCATTCCCTATCTTTTTCCATTCATTTTTTTGGAAAGTCTCGAGATGGCGTACAACGTTATAGCTGTCGACAACATAAAAAAGCCAATTAGCACAAAAGCTATGGAAGCCAAAGCAATATTCGTCACTATCTGATGTGCTATGGCGTAAAGCTGCAACATCCAAACGCCAAACGCTACCCCTGCAAACAGACACACTATGCCAGGGATGCCTAAAACCGTCAACGGTTTTTCCTCTATAATAAGGCGGATAATTGACATGATAACCCCTATGCCATGCATTATGGGATGTTCCGTGGAAGTGGCTACCTCACCATTATCGTACTTGCACGAGCTGGGCACTTCGCAAATCTTCAAATCGTGCTTACTAGCGTCCAACAGTATCTCAACGCTGGCACCCATACCAGCCTCAAAAACGCTGAGACGCTCTAACGCCTGACGGTTATAAGCTCTGAAGCCGCTCTGAGCGTCTCTGACGCCATTCTTAGCAGAACCGTTCACCAAATGCGAAATAACCTTAACGCCAAATCTCCTGTACAAAGGCATTTCGTGCATGCCGCGCTTATCAACGAACCTTGAGCCTACAACGATGTCTGCTCGACCGTCGACAACAGGCTTCAGAACGTTCGGAATTTCCCGTGGGTCATGTTGTCCATCCGCGTCCAAAGTAACCAAAACGTCAGCCCCAAACTCTTGGGCGCGTCTAAACAAACTCCTAATAGCGGCACCATAACCAGAATTCCTGTTATGACGAATGACATCGGCGCCCAGACGCCTTGCAATCTCTCCAGTCAAGTCAGAGGAACCATCATCGCACACCACTACTACATCCGCGTACTTCTGAGCCTCCACAACGACCCGAGCGATAGTCTTTTCCTCATTAAAGGCTGGTACGCCAGCAACGATGAAGGGCCTTGCCTCAACAATCGCTACGTTGTTCACGGTTATTCGGCTATCTTCAACTTCCACCAAATATTTCCACCTTCATGACGATGCTTGAGATTCTCTGCGAAACTCTTGCAACAACATGTTTTAGACAGGTATGTTCCACGCCATACACCATTGCTACTTTACCTTTGCTCTCTTATACTTCTCCAATTTCTCTATGCAAGCTTCTCGAACAAACGCTGTCTTCGTCGGCCAGTAACCAATCTCTTTAGTAACATGGTCAACTTCCTTCAAAATAGACGTCGGAAGCGAAATGGAGGAAAAACGTCTCCTATGTTTCTTTGCGTTTTCTGCGTTCAGTTAACCCCACTCTCGTGTCCGCTGTGCTCTTTCAGGTCAAGCAAGACTCTACGCTTTTGCGAAAACATTAGTTCGACAGGTTCCCTCCGTTAGATAAGCGTCGCTTTCAAGGGAGGTCTGAAGGGTGCCAAGCCAAAGCTTGTAGGCTTGATCCCTCAGCCAAGCCTCAAGTCGAGGAACCCAAGCAAAGACTTTCCGCTTGTTGAGTCGCATTCGCAGTTCTAGAGACTTAATTTCTCCCTCAACAAGAAAACGCGCGCGTCTGTTGGCAATTCCCAATTCTCTGAAGGCCACCCGAAGCCTATCTATAACGCCTACATCAACAATCCTAAATCCCCTTTTTGTAAATTCTACACATGCTTCCACAAGACTTCTATGGATTTTTTTGGAATGTCGCCTCCTCTCACGACCAATATGAGATGTACGTAGTATCGTCCTCAATTCAACGTATCCAAGACCACGAAAGGTTTGCATCGCTTATACTTCACCACTGCACCATGTATCAGTCACAATACTTTCATCTATGAATTAATAAGATTTCGCATTGACTCCGACTCTGAACATGAAACTTCACTTTGTATTTACCCATTCAACAGCCCACCGAAGAAAACCTATATTTCAGTCTCATTTGCAATCTCTGCTTCTTTCCGCTTTTATGCTTCGCATGTGCAAACAATAGTTGTGTCTGACTGAGTCTTTAACGAAGTCCGCCACGCTGCGATATCCCCATTCTGGAAACCTTTCCACCAATCGCTCTATCTCTTTTATCATTTCTTCGGGCAGTTTGACTGTTCTGAAGCGTTTACGCATTTTCTTCGCCGAAACCTTTATTTCTCTCTACCTTTTCAAAGAAGCTCAATAGCAATATTAAATTTTGTGAAATGATGCTATATATTGCCAATCTTTCATGTTTCGATTCAGAATTGGAATAGTATGTTTACATTTCATTTAGCTGCGAAGTATGAGCTTTGAACGCTTTTTGAGTCACCAGTGAATCCCAAGGCTTTTCTGAAACATCCAAGCTAATTGTAAACGGTGTCGGCCATGAAAACGAGGAAGGTGATGCTTGTTTTGTCGCTCGTCGAAGAAAGCAGAGAAAAAACGAATGAAGAAATAGAAGAGGAAATACTCCGAGAGTTTTCAGCAACTTTGATTCCGTGGTGCAAAAAAATAGAAAAAGTGAAAGTAATCGAACAATAGGTTGCGTTCAGAGTTGTACGCGTGCTATGTTGTGTCTACCGTTTGGAAATCCTTAAGGACTTCGCGGACTTCCAGTGTTGCCTTGTCCATGACGGCCAAGCTCTTGTGTCCGATGTCGGTCAAGGTGTAAACCCTCCTTCGCTGTTCCCAAGAACCTTGTATCAAACCGTCTCTTTCCAAAGAATACAGAAGAGAATACATTGTGCCTGAACTCACTAATATGTTAAATTTGTTGTGGATAATAGAGATGAGGTCGTAGCCGCTCAACGGAGCATCCATTAACTCGATTAAAAGGAAGATATCCAGGAACCTCTTGATTAATTTCCTGCGCAGCTTTTCTATCATTTCCCCTGACAAACGGAATCACACTCTGAAGAATCATTTTATTTTGAGTTCCTTTATAATAATTCGTCTCGATTCCGACTCTGACCGCGACGGTGAAATAAAATATATTGGAAATGGATTTAGAATCCTGACTAAATGTCAGGCTATTCTCAGCCCGCATATTCAAAAATGGATATTCTCCCAAAATCACTCACTTTCATGAAATATTTTGGAACACTAATGCCATACCATCCGATATCTTGGTTCCACCAAACAAAAAAAACTCTGTTGAAACCACGCTCCAAAGCCTCGTTCACTGCCAAATCAACATCATTCTCAAAATGCACAATCACACGAGATCCATCCAAGTACAATCTGCCCCACTGCAAAAAGGCATGCTGCAACACTACACACGAAGCTGCGTCCAAATTCCCATTAAGCCATCGCAGGGCCTGGACTACGCCGTCCACATCTTCGTAGGGAACTGTAGGACTCGTCGAAAAGTAAACGTAGGTACCCGAAACAGAAGGCACGCTGGTACCCGTATGGATCATCAACGCAGGCGTGAGCATATACGCAATTCCCAATAAAGCCGTTAGCAGCACCATTCCTGCAGTCTTCCCATCCAGAAAACTCAAAAATGATCGAAAACTTCCCTTGAACTTTCCGAGAGACGCGCTGACTCCGTTAACCGCGTAAAAAGTGAAGGGGTAAACCAGCATGAACATCCACCTATGCCAATACTCCAAAGCACAGAAGGGAACAACTAAACAACCAAAACTTCCCATCAACAATAAGCCCAACCACAGACTAAGCATGCGGTTACTAAAAAAGCCTTTCCACACTAGAAAAAGATAGGGCAAATACAGCAAGCAAAAAAGGGCTAACACATTCAAAGCCAAACTCCAGTAACTGGCATAGTGATCAACAGAAGAACTAATGCTCAGATAATCCACAAAAAAGAAAAAGCCTCTTGGATGAGCATTAATCACGTCGCCTGCGCTGATGACGTTTGTTTCCACAGGGCGACTGACAGGAAAAATTCTTAGAAAAAGACCTGCGAAGAAAATGGTTAGGGCGGGAAAAAGAGCCAAAACTGATCGTTTAGACTCTGCTCCCGCATGTTCTTCTCTACGTTGCCAAAACAGCAAACCCAAAACAATGACCAACAAGGTGACTCCTGCATATTCATGCGAAAAGACAGTCAGTAGCGAAAAGAAAACAAAGAACGTGAACCCACGTTTAGAATCAAGTTGCTTAGCAAAGGGCAAAGCAAACAGTAACATGCCCAAACCTAGGGTATTTCTCAATAAATCCCAAGAGATCCTCAAAGAGGCCAGCTGCAAGGCAAAAAGGCTTCCTGCCAACAAGCCCACACGCGCGTTCCAGCCTAGGGCTTTCCTTGAGAACCAGTAGACACCAGCCACGTTCAAACCATACAACAAAGGGGCAATAATCTTCAATAACAAAAAGGGGTCGACAAGCAAAACTCTGTAAAGCGGCACTATTAACGCATAGAGGAGCCAGGACGAGGTGAAAAAGGCATCCCAATAGGGCCAGATTATCCCGTTCTTCATCACTGTAGCGTAATAGACGGTGTCAAAACCAATGGGAAGCGAAAACACCAGAAGTTCCGGCACAAATCTGACGCCTAGCCCTACAGAAAAACAAATTACCAAGCATCTGAAATCCGTCAAACGCATTTTAGGCTCTCCTTATTCTGTTGGGGGCCTATGAACTCTGTGAAGCATCGATAGCTACCAGATCGCCCAGCAAACTCCGCAACCCATCTTCCAGAGAAATCTCTGGTTTGTATCCCAACCATTCCTTGGCCTGTGAAATATCCGCATAGATATGTTTCACTTCACCATGCCTAGCCTCTTCATAGACAACATCTAGTTTAGCATCAGTCAGCTCCAAAACAGTTTTCGCCAGGCTGTTTACTGATGTGGGTTTACCGAAACCGACATTGAAAGCCTTGCCTTCGGCATTGCTATTTTTTAGCGCTCTTAAAATGGCGTCGACCACATCTTGTACATGTACGAAATCTCTGGTTTGAGAACCGTCACCATAAATAGTTAAGGGCAACTTGCATTTGATCTTCTCAACAAAGCGCGTTATTACTCCGCTATAATCGTTTAAAGTCTGCCGAGGACCATAAACGTTAAACAGACGCAAAATAACCGTTTTCAACCCATATGTTTCTTCAAAAGCTTTGCAGTGACGCTCCGCAATGAGTTTGGATTCAGCATAAGGCGACAAAGGACTGGTCGGATGCTCCTCTTTCACTGGCAAACAGGTCGGCTCCCCGTACACCGAACACGAAGATACAAAAATGAACTTCTTCACGTTCGCCTTCGAGCAAGATTTCAACAGGTTCAAAGTTCCCTTTACATTAATTTCGTGAGTTAAGAACGGTTGCTCAAAAGACAAGGGTACGCTAACCATAGCCGCTAAATGAACCACCAAATCAACATCTTTCAAGCATTTTCTAACGACTTCAATGTCTCGAATATCGCCTTTAATGAAACTGACTCGGCCGTCTCTCATACAGCTGTGAATATTGGCCAAGCTTCCTGCGGACAAGTTGTCGACAACTTTGACTCCATAGTCATCATGTACTAGTCCTTCAACTACGTGACTGCCGATGAATCCAGCGCCGCCTGTCACCAAAACCTTAGTAGGATCGCCCAAGCATGTCATTCATCCAAAACTAACGCTGGGTTTGCTATTACGCCCTTTTTTTCTGTCTTAACCCATTTTCCGGGTCTGCGTAGCAGTATAAGCAACGCCGCATATAATGCTATGAAGGCTTGCAAGCTCCAGTAAAAGTAAATGAAGGGAAGCCACAAAACACTCTTTATCCTTCTCGGCTTGGAAATGTAGATCAAAGCGAGACCCGATACAAAGATCGTAAGGCTTGTAGTTAACGTAGCAAACTGCACAGTGGCTTGCCACAAAATGTTGAATGGGAAAACCGTAAAAAAGGCGAAAAACACCGCTAAATACGGCATCAAGGAGGCAATCAGCATAAAAGGACCCAAAAGAGTCGCTTCCGCGTCTATTCTTTTCCTATCGGGCTTGGCCATTAGTTTGCCGTATCTGAAAGCGACTTCCATGGTTCCCCTAAACCATCGTGTGCGTTGTTTGAACAGCGTCTTCAAATCACAAGGGCTTTCTTGCCATGTACGCACATCTGAAGCGTATTTGATTTTAAAGTTATTTTCGGTAAGTTTTGCAGAAATTTCCATGTCTTCAGACAAAACGTTCTCATCAAAACCTTTGAGTTTCTCCAAAACGTCACGGCGTATGAATTGGCCGCTTCCTTTCAAATGGACAAATAACTTCAATACGTCTTTGCCCCGCAAATACGCTTCGCACCAAACAGCCTCTTCATAAGACATAAACTGCGTCAACATGTTCTCTTTGGGATTGATTGACAGTGTTTGACCTTGAATGGCCGCCACCGTTAGATCTTCAAAGTATCTACAGGCTTTTAGCAATGCGTTTTGGGCAGGAACATTGTCTGCGTCAAATACCCCGATGATTTCGCCTTTTGCGTGCTTGATTGCGTAATTTAGGGCTGATGGTTTACCGTTGGAAATTGGTTTGTGCAGAATCCTAATACCGACGTTTTCTCTGGCGTACCTGAGGCAGATATCTAGGGTTCTGTCGGTTGATCCGTCTTCGACAATGATTATTTCCTTTTTATCAATCGGATAACTCAACTTTGATAGTGCAGCCAACAACCTGCCTATAACCTTTTCTTCGTTTTTAACTGGCACAACGATCGAGAACTTAGGTAAAGACTTTTTCGAAAGCTTTTTTCCCTGATTTTTCTGTCTATTGTTGCAGAGGTTCTTGACGCCGGCGACTAAGATAGGTATGTTGTACAGTGCCCAAACATAAACGGTAAGGAATATGCAAATCAATAACAGCTCAACTATGTTTGAGATGCTTAGCAAGACTTTTCATAACCTACAGATTTCAAGTCATAGCTTAAGCATCTTTGGATTATTAATATTTGTTATCGCTAGATACCTTGCGAAGGATATGTCAGATGGCCAGCTCTCTGCAGAAACGTTGCCCCACCTCTGAGCTATCAAGCCAAGCTTACGAGCAAGCGGAAAACCAACTTCTCGTAGAGCGCGCAGAACGTTATTTTCAAGAGCTTCTTCTAACTTCCTTACTATTGCGAATATGTTTTTGGCTAAAGTTAGGCTGTGGATCTTACTGGTAACCATTATTGTCAAATCAACTAACGCGCGGTCGATTCTCGGCAATAGTCGGAACCATACGCCTGAGCGTATGGCTTTCAACTTTAACTTGGTCAACCTCTTTTTTTCAAGCAGGAAGATAGAAGGCTTATTCTTGAATGCGGTCAAAGACACTGTTTTTAAACCTCTGAACTCTTATTTCTTAATTCTTATTTTGAATTCATGATAATCTCATTCAAGTAGAAACTAATAAAAGATTTACTATGTCTCACTCCTTATTCCCAATACTTATTTTACCTCACTCAATTGAATCTTGCAAGTAACTTCTTTGCGTCAATATTCTGAAAAAGATACCATCCAAAAGGCCACGATTGTCTAGTTTGGTCTTTTGAAATGGACATATAGACTGTCAATTTAATCCTCAATATAATGATCATAGAAGTCATCCAACACACGCTTTAAAATTGCCCACTTCACAGTAAATCTCAAGAAATAATCTCCCCGAATTCATTTTCCAACAGGCAATACAAATCACCCAGTAGCTCATAATGCTGTAGAATATCTGGTATTTTTATCTAGTTTTCAACATACATGCCGCGACAACACCGAGAAATGAAAGCGCCGACAAACTCAGTAGGCAAGAAACATATGATTGCGTATAGTCTAGCAAAACGCCAATCAAAACCTGAGACACTGATGCGCCTACGTTCGCCCACATCCCAATGACGCCAAATCCGACGCTTGCAAAAGTCGGGCCCAAAATTTCCGCTGGCAAGGACTGAACAATCGGAGGTATGACCGCAGCCGTAACCCCGAGAACGAGTATCGAAGCGACTAATGAGAGATTAGAGGCGAAGGCCACAGCCATAAAGGAAAAACTCATGAGAAAAGCCCCTAGAACAGCAAACCACTTTCTCTTACCAGTTCTATCCGACAAATAACCGTAGACTGGAACGCATAAAATCGCCGCCCAACTCAGCAAACTCGTTAAAAAGCCAGATTCGACTTTTGGGATACCTTGAAATCTCTCAAGCAACGTCGGTCCCCATGTCATAAAAGACAAAGCAGTTGCGTTGAAAAACAGCCAGACAAAACTCAACTTCCAAATTTCGAGATTCTTAACAAGATTGAGACTCATTATTCTCTTCTGCTGCATAAAAGGCCCCTCTTTCACCGTCACTGCAAAAACAATTATTGCAACGACCCCAACAGCAACACTTAGGTAGAAAGGAAAACGCCAGCCATACGCAAGTAACAGTAGGCTCGATGTGGGGAAAGCGATGACTGTGGCAAGCGGCATGTTTATTCCAAATATACCCATGGCTCGCCCGAGCTCACGCCTTTTGAACCATTGGGCTATGGTGGCAGGAGCGGCAGTAACGATCAATGAACCCCCAATGCCTAGGATTAGTCGGCCGATCAATAGGGTGACGAAAGAATTTGCTATGGCGGTCACGAGAGAACCCAGAATCACGCAAATGAGCGAAGCAAAACCCACAGGTTTTATTCCATACCTACCAACCAGCAAACCCCCTGGCAAAGCCAAGAAGATTCCAGGTAAAAGGACAAAAGCCATGGTCAAACTGGCTTGAGCATTGCTGACCGCGAACTCTGTCATAAGTGACAGAATCAATGGAGGAGCTGCTTGGAAAGCGAAGGCATAAGCTATAAACGCAAAGAGCGAAGCAAAAAGCACAAGCCACCTGTACCTAGTAAGCTCAGGTTCTTCCCCAGAAATCTTCATGATTCTATATGCTTTTCTCGGAGCCTAATAAGACTAGTTATTTATGCGCTCTTGCGAATAAGGCATAAACAATATTTCAGGGTTGTTTCATGAATTCGATGAACTCGTTGAGACTTCTTTTCTTCAATGTATAGTTTGATCTTCTTTCCTCTCCTATTGTCGAGTGGGGTTTTCGTCCATAATCATGTCCAGGATACACTTCAACATAATCATCAAGCTTCAACAACTTATTGAAAAGGCTGTCATACATGTCCTTCGAGCTTCCGCCGGCTAAGTCTGTTCTTCCGCATTCTCCGACAAACAGCGTGTCGCCTGTTAGCAGTTTGTTGTCGACCAACAAGCACATGCCGTCGGGGGTATGCCCTGGCGTATGGATGATCTTGATGGTAATGTTGCCTAGCCTCGCAAAATCGCCATCGTCCACAACAATATCCTTACCGATTCTTGACAGCCTGTGGGCGATAATCTTGGCAGCAAAGCCTGAATGGAGTGCTTCGTTACCCGCCGTGTGGTCAAAATGATTATGAGTGTTAATAACGTATTTTAATTTCAAGTTTTCAGTTTCTAAAAATCGGATTATTTCATCGGCATTAAAGCTTGGATCGACGACGGCAGCCTCTTTAGTAGCATCATCTGCTATTATGTAGGAGAAGTTGTCACCCTCACTTTTGATCTGTTTGAAAAGCATCGAATTCAACCATCAAAATTTGCGCTTAAGTTCTTAAAAAGCTTGTGAAAGAGGCATCGGAATCAATTTTTACAAACGTAAAAAATTGTTAAAAACCATTCTTTTCAGGGCAAGTAGAAAGGGATAAAAGCCGCACTGAATGTTAATTCGCTCTGAATTCGTCACAATCATGGTTGTGTAACCTTGCAGGATAAGGCTTTGTCAACCAGAAAAGTTAAAATAGTTGAATGAGGAGGTGGAAAGGTATGGAATACATTTACGGTGCCATGCTGCTTCATAAAGCTGGAAAAGAAATAAACGAGCAAAACTTAACAAACGTTTTGACAGCTGCCGGAATAAACGTTGATGCAGTTAGAGTTAAAGCTCTGATAGCTTCGCTGGCCGAGGTAAATATCGAAGAAGCAATTAAATCAGCTCCGACAATGGCAGCCGCGCCCGTAGCAGCTCAAGCACCAACGACTCCCGCAGCAGAAACGAAGCCTAAAGAAGAAGAGAAGAAAAAGAAAGTCGAAGAAGAAAAGGCCAAGGAAGAAGCAGCGCTTGAAGGCTTAGGCGCCTTATTCGGTTAGTTAACTGATACCTTCATTTCTGATTATCTTCTTACTGTGCCTCTAATTCAGGGTTTCAATTTTTTCCAAACCACGAATGGTAGCCATCCGCAAATAATCATTAGCGTTCCTGGAAACGCCTTAAACTCATAGTTCAGCAAAAATGCTTCAAATATCGCAAATGACAAGCTCATGCCAATAGCCGATGAAACCGCAAGGTCTCTGCCGAATTTTTTGTAAGTTTGTATGGCAAGCAACCCCGCAAAGAAGAAATCGCCTAAACCGAGGGACATAAAAAGATTACCGCTGGCAGTCGTAATTAATGGAATAGTTGGCAGCGAAACGAGCATTGGAAGACCAAGACTGGAAACGTGAATTGCAGCAGAAACCATTGAACCAGTAAACAAAACCAGTATTATGTCCATTACCGTCAGGAGACCAGCGAAAACGAGGGATGTTTTCCATGTGAACAGTGTTCCAAGGTAGAGGGTTACCAGAATTGCAAAAATTATTGCATAAGTATCAAAAAGGTAAGGGAACCATATAGCGGTGTTATTGTAAAACAAGTACAGCAATATGAACAGTACTGGTGGAAGTACTGCCAAGTACCATCGTTCTTTGATGCTGGCTCTGCCCTTTTCATATGCAAGTGTTATGAATGCGAAGGCGGATAGGCAATACAAAGCGACAGTTCCGTATGCCATTATGCTGGTTGTGCCAAAACCTAAGAGACTAATAGTTGCTGCTGCGAAACTGACTATGCCGAAGGCTAGGGAAAAGATTTGTGCTCTGGCTTTCTGCATATCCGAGAAGGCATATGTGAATATGAAAAGTAACATGGAATATGAGAAAAGAAAGAATGCCATGATGGCCATTTGGGGAATAAAAACGATAATAGAAATTGCGACGCTAATTGCTGCAACAAGCAGAACGGCGTCCCTAACACGGAATTCTCTCTCCTCAAAACGCGCCTTCAGCCTTCCCTCAAGTCTTTTATTCAAAAGCATGGCCACGACGGTAATGGTGAACAAAGCTAAGGGCATGGTAATGTCGAAATACATAAGGGCACATAAGCCATACGAACATTTAAACCTTAAAAATCAAATCTCATGTTTAGGATGGCTAAAGAAGCGATAAGCGCTTCTTCCGTTCGAACGGTTTCCGTTCCCTGCATCGGAATAGTGTTTAAAACAAAATCCGACACATCAGTTAGGCTAAGGCCTTCATCTTTAACTATTTCGAATAAGCCTCTCGTTGGCGCGCCAAGCTCCACAAGAATGCTGTTTGCTTTTCGCCATTTATCAGCTATTTCCTCGGCAACCTCTGCTAATTGAACGCCATATTTAGAAGTGGCGATGCATAAATCAAAATCTCTATTTTTCACAAGTGTTCCTAAAGGATGATTTTCTGCAACGACTAAATATCCCCAGTAGTCTGGAATTTCAGCGCGATTTGCCATTTCAACCTCAATCCGTTTGTCAACTTTAACAACTTTCACCGTAACACGCTTTCCTACAGCTAATTGTTTGCCCGACATCGGTGCTGGCTGTTCAACGCCTATGTCTATAAGCATGCCTTCTTTTGTCTTCAACACGGTCACACCTTCTCGGTATTCGCCGACGTTCAGATTTTTCATTTTCCTGTTGAGGGGGTGATGCGGGGTTCGCAAAGGTGGAAGTATACCTGCATACCGCAACTGCGGCTTGAGCATGAAAAGTCTTTTCCGCAAATATTGGGGAGTCTCCATGTAGGCGAGTAAAGTGGTAATCAAATCTATATCCCTACTTTGATCAGCTTTGAAATTGTCTGAATAAACTATAATTTCGTTCACTCTAAAAATGGCGGCAGCTCTTCCAATCAATCCTATTTTCGACGTTTTCTCGCGCAAATGCGGCGTGTCCGAAACAACAGAAGCGGGTAGGGCTATGCACAATTTTTTCTTGTCCAAATTTTATGTTCCGCTCCACACAGAAAATGACTATCTGCATTCAGTTTAAAAGCTAAAAGCTAAATATAAAAAATGTTTGTAACGTCGTTGAGTGTGAGTTGAATTGGCAACATCAGTTTTGGATAATGCTGAAAGAATTAAACAGATTGACAAAAGTGGCATGCTTTCTTTTTGTGTTGAAACTCCAAAGCATTACAGCGAAGCTTTCAAGATGGCCAAAAACGTCTCAGTCGATTATTCTAAACCACAAACAATAATTGTTTCTGGCATGGGCGGCTCAGGAATCGGTGGCGAGCTTCTAAAAGATTGGGCGAGAGATAGAATAACCGTCCCAATAGAAGTTAACAAAGAATACTCCCTGCCTGCCTACGCAAACAAAAATACGCTTGTACTGATTGTAAGTTACTCGGGAGAAACCGAAGAATCTTTAAGCGCGTTTTTAGACGCCCTCAAACGTGACTGCATGATTTTTTGCGTAACCTCAGGCGGAAAGCTCTTGGAATTGGCTGAGGAAATCGGCGTACCCTTTCTACGCATTCCTTCCGACATGCCTCAGCCACGAGTGGCTCTTCCGTACCTGTTTTTGCCTATGCCTGTGATTTTAGAAAAAATCAGTCTAGTTTCGAATATTAGCGGTGAATTTTCCGAGGTTATTCAAACTTTAGAAAAAGTAAGTGTCGAGAATTCACCTGAAAGATCTGTGAACGATAATTTTTCCAAGATGCTGGCATCGAACATTGTCGGCACTGTTCCCGTTATTTATGGATTTGGTGTTTACCGTGCTGTGGCTCAACGTTTCAAACAGGAGTTTAATGAAAACAGCAAGGTCCCATCGAAATGGGAGTTTTTCCCAGAACTCGATCATAATGAGATTGTGGGATGGGAAGAATTGGGAAAACTGGCGAAGTGCTTTTCTGCAATATTCATTAGAGACAAAAACGAGCCTGAAGAGATTCGTCACAGAATTGAGGCGACAAAAGAGATAGTTTGCAGTGAATCGTCGAAAGTTTTCGAAGTTTGGAGCTCAGGCAAGGGTAAACTGGCCAAAATGCTGTCCACCATTTGCGTCGGCGATTTCACAAGCGTGTATCTGGCTATTCTACGCGGAGTAGATCCAGCACCAGTCAAAACAATAGCTTTATTGAAAGAGAAAATGAAGCAAAGCGGGTTTAAGGAAAAAGTAGTGCGTGAACTGCAAAAAATCGCTGTGGAATAATGTTGGCCTATTTCAAGCTCTAGTAATGAAATCTTTAAACAATTCTTCTGCAGTTTCAAGTGGCAGTAGTTGGGGTGGACGTTTAAAGGCGTAGGCACAGATAGGCAGTACTGCTCCTTTGAGCCTTCTATCCAAGGCTATTTTCATAGCCCTTATGACATCGAAGAGAACCGAACCAGCGTTGGGCGCATCAACAGTTGAAAATTTCAGGTCTATTTGCATGGGAGCGTTACAAAAGTATACGCCATTAATCCAGAAGTAGCTGTCACGTTTGTTCTGCAAAAAGTCCACGTAATCTGTCGAACCTGCCACTACTTCAGCCTTGTAAGGCAAAGAAGAAGCAACGGTCTGTGTTTTAATTGCACGTTTAGCATCTCTTGTCCTATCTAGCGTATCCAGTGATTCTGTGCCTCCGCCAACATCAAGTTGATAGGTTTCCGTAATTTTAACTCCGTTCATCGAGAGCAGTTTCAGCAGCGTCTTATGCAGCGCCGTTGAGCCCACTTGGTCGATTAAGTCGTCGCCTATCAACGGCAACCCAGCATCTTCGAAACGTTTAGCCCATGCAGCGTCGCTGGCAATGAAATTGGGTGTAGCATTTACGAATGCGCATTTAGCGATTAGTGTTTGGTCAGCATACCATTGAGAAGCCTTTGTTGCTCCGCTTGGAAGTAAGTTGACAACGATTTCGGTTTTTGTTTCTTTGAGGATTTTTGCTATGTTTGAATTGGGTGCGTTGCTTATTTGGACAACGTTTTTTGTGTATTTGCCTATTCCGTCTAGGAGAGGGCCTTTTTGAACGATGACGTTGGTTAGCGGAACATTGGTGATCTTTGGAGTGTTGTTGGGTTGTGCGAAAATAGCTTCAGCGAGGTCTCTTCCAACTTTTCGGCTGTCAACGTCGAAGGCTGCGACAACTTGGATGTCCTTTGGATGGAATCCTCCTAAGTTAGGGTTGCGTAGTCCAATGTATTCTTCATCTTTCTCGAATTTGCCATAATATTGTAAGCCTTGAATGAGGGCTGATGTGCAGTTTCCAACGCCGATTAGAGCGACTTTTATTTTAGGCAAGTTTGCCACCTTGTTTTGGCTTTTCTTATTTACGATTGTCTTATAAAAGGCTACGCTGTTTTATTGCTGAAACGGAGACGTTGGGAATGAATGCTTGGTTGGATGTGACTGTCATGTGCTGTCCGAACTGCGGTCACTATTATGTTGAGGCGTCATGGTACGTCATTGAGATGCAGTCGGACATGGAATGTGGACATTGCGAAACGGAGTTCAACGGCAAGGAAAATGCAACAGACCGCGTATTACTTGAGTTTGCAATAGGGGAAAATGGAAAAATGGAGAATGTGAAAATCGCAGAACATCTATCACTGGAATAGTATTGTGATTTTTTTGGTTGTTTCTGGGTTTCAGTTAGGCTTAGGTTGTGACCTTGCTTTGTTGGTGTTCTCTGTTGCTCGGCAAAACTTATACCCCCTCTATATATAGGTTCAACCAGAGCTTGTTTTGGCGATTCGGGGAAAGGGTAAGGGACTCTAGTGCTCTCTGCAGACTATAGCCCCCTTATATATAGAAACTTTAGTTCTGAGAGAAGCGCCGTCGGGTAGATTTCCTCTACTGGTTTCTGCATTCCCTTCAATTCGGTAAGCCTTCTCTTGTGTGCGATTTCATGGAGATTTACAGGTACCTCATAGACGAATTAATCATTTCCTTTTGCAGGGATGTTAAGGCTAAAGATTTCATCTTTAAAACAGAGAAACACTCTAACCGAAAGGGCAAAAGACAATACCTGAACAATAGGTTGACAAGGGATTTCACAAAGAGATTAGACCTGCTGTTTCGGAACACCGTAGAAATTCCGAGAATAAAAATAGGGAAAAGGCAAGAGATTGAAACACTAATCAATGAAGAGGCTTTATTGCTTGCTAAGTATTTAAGGAATGAAAGGAAGGACTGGATTCCGAGAATTGCGGTTACAGCTTAAGTGAAGAGTTACAAACCCTTGAAAATTCAGTTTGACGCTAGCTGCCAAGAAAACGCGAACATAAAATCTCTTTCGGTTCCTCAACCTAACGTAGTTTTCAGGAATCTATTATTGGCATGATTCCTTTTTCTCGCAGTTTTTTAATTTGGATTAAAATTGGCGAATCAGGGAATTCATATGGAATTGGAGTACTTACATGCGTTCCTTTCGACATATGTTCTTGTCCAATGGAGAAAGCGTCTTCGAAGCTCAGTTTTTCAATCGCTGTGGTTTCTAGGAATTGAAATTTAGCGGATTCGTTCCAAGTCTCCCAACCAACGAAGGCATGTCCAGGTATCAACACTATAGCTGAGTTTATTCCTACCGCTTCTAGAACGCTTGCAAAAAGAACTGAAAAGTCAATGCAATTTCCTGAACGAGTCTGCAGAGTGTCGTTAGGCAACTTTATTGATTGAAAGAAATATGCTTTGTCTGTTCCGTAATATATCACCTCGTTTGAATACTTCAATTGGTACTTCAGTTGTAACGCATCAAATATTGCCTTTATTTCTTTCAAAACGCTTTCACGTTGTTCATTTTCAGAAGTAGTTTTTGAGTTGTATCCAAGGAGTTTTTCCTTGCCTTCTGCCATTATGTCATCCACTAGTTTTGTTATTTCTTTTGCTCGGGGAGTTACCCAACCAGCAAGATAGCATGCTAGGTTCTCGATAATCCCTGTTAGCGGATTAATTACTTGCCAAACCATTATGTTGTGCGGTGACAGAATTGTTTGGTATGTCTCATCCAACAATTGAGACTCATTTTGGTCTCCTCTCGAAAGCGCGCTTGCTATTGTTCTAATTTGGCAATTTGTATTAGGTCCAATCGTGGTAAGAGATTCAGGGAGCATTTTAGGTGAATGATAGATATTTAAAGCGGATTTTTTAGGTACTGTGCAAAAATCTCTTTCTTCTTCAGTAAAACCTAGAATTTGAGTTCTTAACTCCATCCTTTGGGCACTGGTGGTGTTGTTGATTATATGGTATTCAGCGAGAGGGATGCGATATTCGTGTGAAGAAGAAGACGAATGGTAGATGCCAGTCGGTATAACATCGTTCCATGTTTTCACAGAAACTAATACTTTCTCAGGGAGCTGATAAGAAAACTGAAATTTTAAGAGACAATAATCTTCAACAATTGAGTTAGAATTGATCAGCTCGTAATTCTTCATTGGCTCTTGTTCTAAACTCCATGGTTTAGGCGGTGAAGGAACAGCGTTTTTTCCATCAAAATAGAAACACCAAGCTCCGACAGGACCTCGGGTTCTCATATAAGAAACCAGGCTATTTCTTGCGGTTAATAACCGCAGGTCACTTCGAGATGCTACATTGACTTTGCTCAGTTTGAAAAACTTGAAAGGGAAGAAAAAACCAATTCGAAATGAAAGCTCATTTTCGGCAAATTTCACATTAGGATTTGATATGTGAACTGGAAATTCTATTCTATATTTTTCGTTCACTCGCAATTTCCACCGAAAGGCACACCACCTTCCTCTGAAGAACATAAAATTCTTGCATGTGGGTATCAAATCGGTTGCTGGGTGATGTTTGCGATTTTTCGGAAAAGACACACCTCCCATGGGATAGGAATCGGGAATAAACACATCCCCAACTCTCATATTCAATCTTAACAGAATTTCATTATCAGCTTGAATCTTGACTTCATTTTCATTAATTACCATGCCATCCTCAATAAAGACAAAAAAGTTGTCTGTACCTTCGGGAATAGTTCTCCACAAGGGGGAAGAAGAGTTTTTCCAAGAGTCTTCTTCATATGGTTTCAAAGTTATAGGATTTCCCTTCTCGCAAATTTGAAAATCAATTGAGCACAGAATTCTGTCATGACTCGTTGTGAGTTCCACACGATCTATAATTGCTTCAAGGTCATTGAATAGCCTCGGCAGATAGATATCAGTACCTATTGGATATTTTTTCTCTTGACCAGTTATATTCAATCTGGCTTCAGAAATTGCTATTAATGGCTCATTCTTCATGATACTTGTAAGTTGATGATGATATTCTTCTGCAGCTTTCAGGAGGTCTGTGTTTCCGGTCTTTAGAGCCTCTTCTCGTAGTTCTTCGATAAGATTCTTTGCAAGATCAAAATGACATGAAAAGATGCAAGCAACTGTCAATCCATGTTTAGTCGATAGTATTGATTCTCCCTTTGTAGAAAATTCAATCTTGTATCTTAGAGATTTGGTGAAGAGAGATACCGCATTCTCGAACTCACCATCATCAAGGATCATTACTCCAATAGAATGAAGTTTGTCTGCAATGATCTGCATCAGGTCGGGGGGCATAGCCCTTTCTTTACGAAGTGCACCAATAGCTTTGTTGACTTCCGTTTCAGCTTTGATGGGTTTCCCTGAGGCAAGAAAATAGTCAGACCTCTTAAGATGAGGAATCACTGTACGCCCAATTCTTGCCCTCTTTTTGGGACTAATACTCTGTTTCACATTAACCATGGATATGTGAGGTAGCGCACTTAATTAGAATTCTTGCTAGGAGAAGATGAAATTCAAAGTCACCTTTCACATCGTCACTTATTTTCTTTCTCACTTTGTTTGCGTGTGTGTTTTTTATTTTTGTTCTTTTAGAGAGAGGGTTAGTAGGAGAGTAGTAGAGAGTAAGAGGAAGAAGGGTTTGGGGTTAAATTTTAATTCTCTCTCTAACTTCACTTGATAAATAAAGAGGGGTTAGTTTAGATAGGAAATTAGCCTCTGAAAAGTAATGCCCAAATTATTACGAAAATTCCTAAGACAAGACAACTGAAACTTGCCCAATCAAATGACCATAGAGATTCTTGAGTTGTGAGATATTTCTTTACTGCATATTTAGTGAATTGGAAGAAGAATATGGAAGACATAGTGAACATTAATGCCCAGTAAGAGACAATCGTTGAAGATAAGTTTCCGAAAACGCTTTCTCCGATTTCTATTATTGTAGAAACGAATAAGTTACCGAAGACTCCGACCATTGCACCGAGAAAGAAGTCAAATGCTCTTTCATGTTTTTCCATTTTACGTTCAATTTTACTATTGGTGTTATTACTTAAAAAAATTTGTTCGGATATTTGGTATTCTTGGATTTCAGTCTTTTCTTTCGTTTCTTAGAAGTTTTGATGTCTGATAACTGATAAGCGATAATAGTTATCAGTTTGGGGTTTGGGTTTGGGATTAAATTTTAATCCACAAGCTACTGAAATCTGCTGTTACTTTTCTGGCAGTTTAGTCTTTTTCTAGTTCTATTTTTCTTAGAACGCTGCCCGAAGCAAGAATAATCACAACGAGGATTGTCACCACAGCTACTAAGAGGTAGTCGCCTATTCCAGTGGTTAAGCCGATGGCGGCTGTAGCCCAGAGGCTCGCGGCGGTTGTTATACCCTTGACCTTGTTCTTCTTCGCCCAGATGGTTCCTGCGTCTATGAAGCCGATTTCCTCAACGATGCCCGCGGCTATCAGCTATAGGTTCTTGATAGAATTAAAAAAAGAAAAAGACGCCCAGCAACAACGATTTTAAGCAAAACAGACTCCGTGCAGAGCAACACTTTAATTTCTAGGCAGTGTTTACCATAAAAAGGGTCAGACAAAAATGACTGAAACAAAACCTGACAAGTTCACCGCGATTAACGAGTTAGCCCGCCGACGGGGCTTTTTTTGGCAGTCATACGAAATTTACGGCGGCGTAAGCGGCTTCGTGACTTATGGTCCTTTAGGCGCAAAACTGAAACAGAACATTGAAAACAAACTGAGAGAAATTTTTGTCAACAAGCTAGGAATTTTAGAAATAGAATCGCCTGTAATCGCACCAAGCAAAGTCTTTGAAGCCTCAGGCCACGTAGAACATTTCAAGGAACCAATGGTTGAATGCTCGAAATGCAAGAAAAGATTTCGCGCAGATCACCTGCTTGAAGAATTTGCTCAAATCAGCGCTTCAGAAGCCGAAAAAATGAGCATACAAGAAATCCAAGGCGCGATTGAAAAAAACGGAATTCGATGCCCAGAATGCGGAGGCAGTTTCAACGCGCCACAACATTTTCTAACCATGTTTGAAACCACCATAGGCCCTTATTCCGGCGCAGTCGGGTATGGAAGACCCGAAGCTGCACAAGGCATATTCGTGGAATTCAACCGCCTATACGCCATGGCTAGGGAGAAACTTCCCTTTGGCGTCATGCAAATAGGCCACGCTTTGAGAAATGAAATTTCGCCTAGGCAAGGCCTAATAAGACTAAGGGAATTCACGATAGCAGATCTGGAATTCTTCTTTGACCCTGAAGAGCCAAACTGTCATTTACTAAAGGATATTGAAAACGAAACTCTACGACTTCTTTTGGCCGAAACCAGACTGAAAGGCTCAGAAGAAATCCTTGAGCTAACCGTTAAAGAAGCCCTAAAAAAGAAGAGGATAAAAGCCGAATGGCAAGCAGCTTTCATGGCAATGGCCAAAAAATTACTAACCGAACTTGGCGTTCCCGCTGAAAAGCAACGTTTCATCGAAAAACTTGCATGGGAAAAGGCTCACTACTCAAGCCAAAGCTTTGATCAAGAAGTTTATGTTGAACGCTGGGGTTGGGTTGAAGTCTCTGGCCACGCTTACCGCACAGACTACGATTTGAAGAGCCATATGGAAACGAGCGGCGCCGACATGCGTGTCTTCAAAGAATACGAAAAGCCCGTTAAAAAAGAACAGCTTGTCATAAAACCCGTAATGGCGAAACTGGGCCCCACATTTAAGGACGAGGCGGCAAAGGTTGCAGAACTGCTTTCAAAAGCTGAACCACACGAAGTTGCTGATTCCCTGAGGAAAAATGGTCAATTTAGAATAGGAAAATACGAAATCTTGCCAGAACACGTGGATATTGATCATCAGAAAATTGTGCAAAGAGGAAGGCGGTTTATTCCTCATGTTGTTGAACCCAGTTTCGGTTCTGACAGACTCTTCTATGTGGCTCTTGAGCACGCTTACCAAGTTAAAGATGATCGAGTCATTTTGAGTTTTCCAAGGGACATTGCACCGATACAAGTTGGTGTATATCCTCTCGTCAGCAAAGATGGACTAGTTGAAAAAGCATTAGAAGTGCACAAGTTACTAAGCAATGAGGGGTTTGTCGCTGATTATGATGAGGCTGGATCTATTGGTAGGAGATATGCGCGTGCAGACGAGGCTGGCGTCCCGTTAGGCATAACAGTGGATTATGAAACTCTAAGCGATGGTACAGTTACAATTCGTGACCGCGACTCATGGAAACAATTTAGAAGCCGAATTAAAGATTTACCGGAATTTTTGCACAAATACTTCAGAAGAAAAATCAATTTTGAAGATATAGGCAATTTAGCGAAAAATTGAGTCGCTAACTTTTTTAATGCACACATACATTAAATGTTAGAAATAAATGTCCATTTTATGGACGTGAAATAGTTTGGTGCTTCCAGCGGAAACAGAGCAACGTGTAAAACGAAGGGCACTAGGCGTTTGCCAAGAAAACCTAAGAAAAGTCGTAGAACTAGCTAGAAGAATCCCTCAAATTGCAGAATCCTTCATGAAAGGGGACAAAGAAAATGCAAGACACCTTTTCAACGAAATTAGAAGCTATGCTGATGAGGTTGTCAAGGCCAGAAGGTTAGTGTCGCAGGAACTAGCTGAAATAGGGGCTATTCTAATTAGCAGAGAAGATTTTTTGAGGTTTACAAACTTGACGAGCGAGATTGCAGATTTTTCTGAGGGCATCGCCTTTCGAATTGTTGAAATAATGGAACACAATTGGAATGTTAATAAGGATTTTAAAAAAGACTTGCTAGAGTTTTCGGAAGCTGTTTTTGAAGCAGTGCTCAAACTCAGGGAAACGATGATGGTTCTTAACTATGGCTCAGCAAAAACCTTAGAAAAAGCAAAGGATGTTGAGATTGCTGAAAGAAAAGTCGATGAGCTTTATCGCGAACTTGAAATAAAACTCCTCACCAGCAAACTTGACCTTCCGCCGTTGCTTCTTTTAAGAGACATCATCCAACTGTTGGAAGATTCTGCGGACAAGGCTGAAGATGCAGCTGATGCCGCCCGGGTACTATCTTTCATTATGTAAAGGTGAAAGACCACAGTGCCCAAAAGGATCAAAGTGGAGTTTGTTGAAAACTTCTTGGTTGTTTGGGACTCTGCAGAAGGCTCAAGGCTCTACAAAATGGGATTTTACGGAAAACCGCTGGGAATCCCTAAACCAAAAATTCCAGAATTCAAGGTTCCCTTAATTTTGGATCTCATGGAAGGCTTGTACCTCTCTGAAAAGAGAATAATAACCGTGTATGAGGGTTCGGAAAAGAAAAAAGTCGGTCTTAAAAAGCTTCGTCAAAAGGCGAAGCAGTTGTATGAAGGATTCGACGGGCAATATGCCGTTTACCGTGATCTACGAGACAGCGGACTAATTGTTACGCCTGGAATAAAATTTGGTTGCGACTTTGCCGTCTACAAACATGGTCCCGGCGTTGAACACGCACCGTATATGGTGTCCGTTAAAAAAGCGAAATCCGACATAACTGCAACTGAAATTGTCAAGGCTGGAAGACTCGCGACGACTGTGCGGAAAAGGTTCATTATCGCAGTACCAGACTTAGAGACTGAAAAAATAAAATATTTAATATTTAAGTGGTTCAAAGCCTAAACTGCAAGATTTTCAGGCTTTATATTATCTATTGTGAAATCTATCCTGGCATTAATGTTTGATTTATGAACTCTCCCCTCACGTATTGATGCGGATAAACTCTTGTTCCTGTCAGTTTACAACCTTCCGCTATCGTCACGTCATCGGCAATAACTGAAAATGAGTTTATTCTTGTCTGTTTTTTCTGGCTTGAAAATATTGTTGAATGTCTACCTATGATGCTTTCCTTTATTTCCGCTTTTTCTTCGATTATGGCTCTATCCATTACTGCGGAGTTTTCGATTACGACGCCTTTGCCAATCTTTGTATAATTATCGATACATGAGTCCACTATTCTCGCGCCGTCGCTTATTTGGCAGTGTCTTCCTATGAGAACCGCGCCTTCAATCTCTATCTTTCCCTTTTTGATTTTCCTTATGATTTCTCGTCTTCGTTTTATGGATTCGGCGCTTTCGCCCTGAACCCATATTCTTTTGTCTTCGCTTATTCTCCCGTCAAAATCTTTTAACGAGGAGAAGCGGCCGTTGAGCATGTCCTTCATGGCTTCTAAATAATTTATGGGGGTGCCCACATCGTACCAGCGTCCCTTCAAAGTGTAGCCATACACGGGTCTTCCAGTCTGTATTACGTACGGGATAAAGTCATACCCGAAGTCGAGGCGATGTCTTTCCTTGACTATTTTTTTGACTCCTTCTTCTTTGAAGATTTTCCTTATTTCTGGTGAAACCATGTACAAGCCTGTGTTGGCAAGGTTCGACGGGGCTTCTTTGGGGGATGGTTTTTCAATGAATCTTGCGATTCTCATGTTTTTGTCGATGTCGGCTATTCCGAGGCCTTCGACGTTTTCAACTTCTCTGAGAGCAATTGTCATCACAGCTCCCTTCTTCTGATGGAATTCCACAAGCTCCTTCACGTCTACGTCGAAAATGTTGTCGCCTTGCACTGCAAAAACTGGTTCTCTGATGCTGTAATATTCCATGTTTATCCTTGCAGAATCAGCGCTTCCAAGGTCATCCTCGTTTGGCTGATATTTTATGTGAATGCGTGGAGTTATATTGTATCTTGAGGAAAATCCGTAACCTGACTCAAAGTAGTCATGCAAATCTCTGTAGTTCGTGTATCCCTTAACCCCAAAGATGAAATTTCGAATGCCTTGCCGTGCAAGCGAGAGTAACGAGAATTCTATCAGTGGCCTATTTAGCAGGCGAAGGCATGCCTTACTTGTTTCTGCAGTGAGAGGCAAAAGACGCGTTGCCTTCCCTCCCACTGGAATTATAACCCTTAACCTCTGTGGTGCATAGTTGCCCAAAAGACTGTCACCATCAGATTTTATTCATAAAGAACGTATTAAACTTTCCAATTTTATCGTGAATTTTATAACCTACTTCAATTAGAACCTTAAGAGTCACCTCGCAAGGTTCGAGTAAGTATGGATAAACTTGGCGGCTTCATTCGACTGATGCGCCCAGTAAATTGCTTGATGATGGGATTTGCGGTAATAGTCGGCGCAGCACTAGCGAATCCGCAGTTTTCAGGCGCCAATTGGCTGAACTTTTTCTATGGTTTTGTTACGGGTTTCATGTTGACTGCTGCCTCCATGGCTATAAACGATTATTATGACAGGGAAATTGATGCTATAAATGAACCCTCGCGTCCCATCCCAAGCGGCTCAGTAAGTTCAAAAGAAGCCTTGTCATTCGCTTTCATTCTGTCTGCAGTAGGCTTTGCTACCGCTTATTTAGCAAGTGTGTTTTGCCTTGCGGTGGCTGTGATCGCTTGGGTAGTTTTTGCAGCTTACACTACCATTGGAAAACGTAGTGGGTTGCCAGGCAATTTTCTTGTTAGTGTTTGCGTCGCAATTCCATTTGTGTATGGAAGCATAGTAGCCGTGAATCAGGTTGAGTTGAACGTTTTGATTTTTGCTTCCATGGCTTTCCTTTCCAATACTGGAAGGGAACTTACTAAGGGAATAGTCGATGTTAAGGGGGATAAAGCTCAAGGAGTGAAGACTTTGGCTGTACGTTACGGGGAGAAAAACGCGGCAATTGTAGCTGCCATTTTCTATGTCTCTGCAGTCTCATTGACGCCGTTACCTTGGGTTCTAAGTCTTGTTTCTTTCTGGTTCATCCCCTTCGTGGCTGTCACCGATCTTGGACTTGTCGCTTCTTCTTTTCTTCTTCTTAGAAACTACTCAAGGGAAAATGCTAGAAAGATTAAGAATTTGGTTCTTTTGTGGTTCATCTTTGGGTTGTTAGCGTATGTCTTTGGCGTCTTTAGGTGAATCTCATGTTTGATAATGAAGTTTTGACTAATGTAGTCTTGTTGCTCCTGTGCTACGCATATGTCTTGTTCATAATTTTTGCTTCAGGCAAAATGAGTGATCTTTTCCGTGTCTCACGAAAATCTTCGCGGAAATTCTTGCATGTGATGATTGGCAATCTTCCTTTCATAATTCCATTTTTCACTTACAATTCTTTTCCGCTTAATTTTCCGTTTTTTGTTGCGGCTCCCTTCATACTTGTGACGTTTCTGGCTTGTCCTTACTCTCCGTCTAAGAGTTTTTGCGAAAAAATGAAGGGTCTCGCAGACATAACAGAAGAGGGGCATCAGTTAGGGCTTGTCTTCTACGCCATTTCTTACACTTTTCTGGCGCTGTTTTTTTCAACGAAACCCTACGTGATTGCTGCTGGAATTTTGCCTATGGCATACGGCGACGCATCCGCTTCGTTAGTGGGCGAAAAACACGGGAGAAGAAAATATAGAATTTTTGCAGCAAAAAGCTTGGAGGGGTCTGCAGCGATGTTTATTGTGAGTTTATTGAGTTTCACAATTAGCCTAGTGCTCTTCTCTGCGATTTACTCCTTTTCGGTTTTTGACATGATCTTGGGTGCGCTCGGAGTTGCCGTCGTGGCGACTTTAGCTGAAGGTTTTTCACCCTTGGGTTTCGATAACATAACAGTTCCAACCCTTAGCGCTCTAGCTTTCTTGGCGTTGAGCGGAGGCTTCTGAGCAATTGACTTTCATCGTCATAGATGGTCTTGATGCCTCTGGAAAAAGCACTCAAGCCCTTCGTCTTTACAAAGCTCTTAACGATAAGGGAAAAACAGTTTACCTGCGCTTTCATCCCTCAAACGACAATTTTTTCGGAGTTAAAACCAAACAGTTTCTGTACTCAAGAGGAAAGGGCGCCCATTTCGCGTCGGCAATTTTCTACATGGTTGACGTGATCCGCTCGGTACTTCTCTATTCGTGGCAAGACTACGATTTCATTATTTTTGTGCGCTATCTGATGGGCACCGCATACTTGCCGTCTCCGTTGCATAAAATTGCCTACAACCTTTTTTCTTCTATTGTGCCAAAATCAGACTCAATGTTCTTCATTGATACAAGCCCGGAAGAAGCTTACAGAAGAATACAAAAAACGCGAAAAAAACGGGAAATGTTTGAAAGCGTCAACAAGCTGAAACAGGTTAGGGTTAAGGCCTTGTCCTTGGCCCTGATAGACAACTGGAAGATCATAAATGGGGATAGATCAATAGAAGAAATTGAGAAAGAAATTGGAAGATCTTTTCAGCCATAGACTTCAGTAGGAGTTTTTCTTCATTTTTGCTGTTCTAAAAACTGGACTTATATGTTTCATGTATAGAATTATATTATAGAGAGGCGCGTTGCTTGTTGAACGTGGATGACGAAGCCAAGCTTGAGTATGCCCTCCGCGGGAAAGCTTGGAAAGTTTATTGGGTTCTTCTGAAAACTGGTCAGCCAATGAGCGTGCGAGAGGTGCAAAGAGCGCTGCACTTCAGCAGTCCCAGCGTGGCGCATCACCACCTCGAGCAACTGCGCGAATTAGGTTTAGTTCAGAAACAGGATGTTGGCGGTCACTACCTCTTAATCAACGAAGTGAAAATAGGGGTGCTTAGACACTTTGTAAAATTGGGCCGACTTCTTTTTCCGAGATACTTCTTTTATGCCCTTTTTTCCACAGTTTTCTATTTGGTTTATATTCTGGTTTTGATGCAGGGCTTTACGCGGGAAAACTTGTTTATTCTTTTGTTCGGAGCCGCAGTCTTGGCAATATTTTGGTACGAGGCGATTCGCATATGGTTTTTGAGGCCGTTCTAATTATTGGACAAACTGTACTATAGCTTAGGATAAAATAACATGGAGTCTTCTGTTTGAACAGGTGAAATGTGGTGCAAAGAGAAATCAAGAGAAAGATGCAACTTTACGGAATCATAGCTGTTCTTTCAGCCCTAACGTTAGGGGCGCTGTGCTACAACTTTGGAGCAGTACCATTCTTGCCCAGCGCTACAGCACTGCAAAGGTTTTCGTCCTATGCCGAGCTTAAAAATTTCCTATCAGCAAATGCACAGACTCAAGGTGTTTTTCCATACTACGGAGCCTTAGACGCAGCTGTCCTTGAATCAAAGGGGATAGCCCCTATTCCAGCTCCTTCTCCTGGAGGAGATACTAATTATGGAGTCGATTACTCAACGACAAACATTCAAGTTACAGGGGTCGATGAGGCGGACATGGTCAAAACAGATGGAAAATACATCTATTCGGTTGCAAAGGATAGCGTATTCATTGTGGAAGCTTATCCTCCTGAGAATGCTGGCTTGCTTTCGAAGATAACCTTCAACGAGACGTATTTGGCTGGAATATTCATAAGCGCGGACAGCAATAAGCTGGCAGTTTTGGGAAGCGAATACAACCTGTATGACGATCTAATACGGAAAGACAGTTACCCCTACGGCGTTCCTGAAGCCTACTTCACCGAAGGTGTCAAAACTTTCGTAAAAGTTTACGATATTTCAAACAAGTCAAACCCTGTGCTAGCAAGAGATTTCGCCATGAGCGGTAGCTACTTCAATTCAAGGATGATAGAAAAATACGTTTATGTCGTAATAAGCCAACCAGCCTACGTTGTTAATGAAACCGTTTTCCTTCCCAAAATCTACACTGGCGACAGAACTGAATTTGTCAGTGCCTCGCAAATCTATTATTCTAACGTCACCGACTACTATTTCACTTACACAACAGTGATCGCCTTAAACATTCTCGAAGACGCGCAAGAACCGACCGAAATGACGATTATGATGGGTGGAACAAGCAACATGTATGTTTCACTCAGCAACATTTACGTAACGTTTCCATCATCAGACGGCCAAACCTCAATCTATAGAATACGCATAGAAAAAGACACTCTAAACATTGAAGCCCAAGGAAAAGTCCCCGGGTATGTTCTTAACCAATTCTCGATGGACGAATACAAGGGATACTTCAGAATAGCAACTACATCGTGGAAAGAAACTCTTCAGAACAACGTCTACGTATTGAACATGAACTTAAGCATAGTTGGCAAACTGGAAAACCTTGGTGTAAAAGAAAACCTCCATTCAGCTCGATTCATGGGCGACAAATGCTATCTCGTAACTTTCAAAACGATTGATCCGCTATTCGTAATAGACTTGAGCAAACCTGCTGATCCAAAAGTTCTTGGCGAGTTGAAAATACCTGGATACTCAGATTATCTACATCCGTACGACGAAACCCACATAATAGGCGTCGGCAAAGAAACAATAGAAGCTGATCAAGGAGATTTTGCATGGTACTTGGGAATAAAAATATCCCTGTTTGATGTCAGTAATGTTAGCGATCCAAAACAGCTAGCGAATGTTACGATTGGCGATAGAGGGACAGACTCTCCAATACTAAGAGATCACAGAGCATTCCTATTTGACAAGTCAAGAAATCTTCTTGTGATACCTGTTTTGGTGGCAGAGATTAACAAAGCGCAATATCCAGAAGTCCCCGCCTACGGAGAACCTGTTTGGCAGGGAGCGTACGTGTTCAACCTGACTTTAACTGAAGGATTTGTTCTAAAAGGTAAAATCACGCATCTAAGAAGCAGTGAAGACTTGCAGAACACCAGTTACTGGATAAACAGAGCTCTCTATATCGAAAACGTGCTCTATACAGTGTCCGACGAAAAGGTGAAACTCAACAGTCTCGAGAACTTGGCGTTCATAAAAGAAATTGAACTCAGCTAAAACCATAAGCCCTCTCTATTTTTATGTTAAAACTATGTTCTTTCCCTAAGCTGAATCTGGCTCCATGTGAACAGTAACCACAGCGTCTTCAAAGCGCTCCTTTATTTCTGTTTCAATCTGCGACGCAATTTCATGTGCTTCCGCTATTGAAATCCCCTTTGTGAAGCAGCAGTCTATGTTTATGTAACGCTTTCCATCAGCCGCGTAAGTTAATATTCTCTTAATTCGCAAATTCCGTTCAAAATCCTTCGCCACCTTCTGAATTACCTTCCTCAACGCTTTTTCATCTATTTCAACCGCGCGAACTTCGCCGAAGGGTTCCACGTGCACAGCCACATTTTCAAGCTGCTTTATTCCGGCATGCATTCTATTTTCAATTTTCTCTGCGATTTCATGTGCTTCTTCAACTGACAGTTTTGGATCCACGTACGCGTGCAGAGTTATGTAAAGTTTGCCGCTTGTATAAACAGTTGCGATTTCATGAACTTCTCTTACGCCCTCAATCGTTGCCAGTTTCTCTACAAGCTGTTTAATTTTTGTTTCTTTTTCAGGCGGCTCTATGTGGATTGTTGTATCAACATTTGCTACAACTTTCCTCAGATTTGCTTCAATTTTCGAAGCTAGGGCATGTGCTTCTTCAAGATTCATTTCCTTTGAAACCTGCACTGTGGCTTCCACGTAGGTTTTAGAACCTGCTCTTCTAACCCTCAAGTTTTCACATTTTGCCACTCCTTTCGAGGACATTATTTCTTTTCTGATCTTTTGCACGGTATCTTTTGATATAGCGTCGCTTAGCTCCTTCGTGCTGCTCAAAGCAAGTCTGATACTCAAATAACTCAATAGAATACCTAGTATTATGGATGCTGCAGAGTCTCCTCCATAAAACCCCAAGGTTGACAATCCAAATCCCAGAAAGGCTATAATTGTCGAACTTAGGTCTGCAACAGCATGGTAAAAACCCGCTTTGACCGTTGCGCTTTCGATTCCTACCGCTTTTCTGAATATTCCAACTCTAAAGAAGTCTACGCAGAAAGTGTAACCGATTGCAAAAAAACCTGCAAGTCTTAATCCTTCATTTACGCCTATGTTTTGTAGTAGCTTTGAGAGGGCTTCAAAAATTATTAACAGCGCCACACCTACGAGAGCTACACCGCCTATTAAGCCGCCTATTGACTCGAATTTCTCATGTCCATACATATGCTCCTCGTCTGGCGGCTTAAGGGAAACACGAGTTGCAATAAAAAGGGCAACAGTTGTTATAGTATCAAGTAGCGCATGTAACCCGTCACTAAGAATTGCTAAGCTGTTAACAAATAATCCCAGGAATATCTCCACGATTACCACACTTGCTATCGCAATCGTTGAAAGCTTAAGCGCCCTAAGCTTGTAGGCGCCTTCCTCTGAGTATCGCATTTCTAGTTCGCTAGAATGCGCTGACCTTAAGGATTTAAGAATTATGGGTTGAATTAGAGGAGTGCCTCATTCAAACCGGGTTTTCACAGCTCTCAGCTTAAATAATGGCCTTCTGAATCCATTTGAAGGATGAAACTATCTTCATATTTCCGTGGAGGATACGCTGTCCTCAAAGGCAATTTCCTACTTCTGATCATTACTTGGGTTTTGATATATTCTGCGCTGCCTATTCCGCAGACCTATGCCAGTTTGTATTACTTGAGCTTAGGCGCAGACAATTTCCTTTTGTCCGTGATTGGTTTTGCTGGGTCTATTGCTATTGCCTTTGTGCAGTTTCCGGGTGGTTATCTGGCAGATAAACACGGCAGAAGATGGCTTATAGCTACTATGACTTATGGTCTGGGTTTGGTTACGCTTTTCTTTGTTTTTGCTCCTTCATGGCAATTCATAGTCTTAGGCTTGGTTATACAAAACTTGTGCATGATTTATCAACCAGCATTGCTAGCGCTAATGATTGATTCTCTGTCACCTGAGCATCGTGGGGTGGGCTACAATTTTCAATCGGTTGTGACCAATCTTGTTTCTCTACCCGCTCCTATTATCGCTCAATCTTTGATTCTTCTTTTCAATTTTGACATGGGCATGCGAATAGCTTACGTAATAGTCTTAGTAGCGTTTCTTTCGGCGGCAACTTTAAGAATAAAACTTAAGGAAACTTTGGCAGCCAACGGCAATACAGTTCGCCCAAAAATTTTGGATGCACTGAAGGAATATCCAAAATCTGTAAAAGAAAGTCTGCAAGTTTGGGACAAGGTTCCCAAATCAGCGTTTTACCTTTTCATATCTAACGTGGCAATAAACGGTTTGGTATTTAGTTGCCAAACATATTTTGTTGTGTATGCCACGAAGACGGTTCTGAAAATTACGGAGCCGCAATGGGCAATAGTCATGACTTTCATGTATTTGAGCATCTCACTACCAGGAATCTTGGCAGGTCTAAAAATGGATGCTGTGGGAAGAAAACGTTTTCTAATTTTAGGTTATCTGCTGTATATTCCAGCCATGCTTCTGTTCGTAACCGCGGACTTTCCTAGGCTTTTGCTGGCTTTCTTCTTTTTCGGTTTGGGTCAAATGTTGCAGGTAAACAGTTACCAGGTTATTTTAGGCGATTTGATCCCGAGAGGATTAAGAGGTAAGGCTGTTGGTTGCAGCCAATTTTTCATGTATTTAGTTCAGGCATTTGCCCAAATCTTTGTTGGATTACTTTACGCTTACGTTTCGCCTCAATTGCCGTTTCTCTTGTTGGCAGCGGTTGCCGCGCCGTTATCGATTCTTATTATGTTCAGAGTCTCTGAACCGAGATTTAAGGAAGTTTAAAGCTTAAAAGAGATAGGCATTTAGGTTCGAAAGCAGTATTTAGAGGGACGGTTGATGTGCATGTCTTACGTGCCTATTCGCGAAATCCTAGGTGGATGTTGCAAAGGCAAGAAAGTTGCGATTCGCGGATGGATTTACCGCAAAAGAGAAGGAAAAGAGACAATTTTCCTAGTGGTTCGAGACTCAACGGACATCATTCAATGCACAGTTAAAATGGGCAGTCCAGCTTGGAGCGAAGCTGAGAAACTCACCATTGAATCTTCATTGTCACTTCAAGGCATAGTCAAGCAGGATAAACGTGCCCCAGGAGGCTACGAGATTTCCGTTGAGGGAATTTCGATAATAGGTTTAGCTGAGCTTTTCCCCATATCCAAGGATAAAAGTGAAGAATTCCTGCGAAATGTTCGTCACCTTTGGCTTCGTAGCCGTCAAATGAACCTAATAATGAAAGTTCGCGCCGACGTTCTAGAATTTACACGTGAATTTTTCAAGATGCAAGGCTTTACAGAAGTTTCTCCGCCCATGTTTATTTCGGCCGCTGTTGAAGGTGGTTCAACTCTCTTCGGTTTGAAGTATTTTGATCAAGACCTTTACTTGACTCAAAGTTCTCAGCTTCACCTTGAAATATTGATATATTCTTTAGAAAAAGTTTATTGTATTGCCCCGTCTTTTCGCGCTGAGAAGAGCCGAACGATTAGGCATTTGACGGAATACTGGCATATTGAAGGTGAATGGCCTTTTGCTGATTTGAATGACTTGATGCAGTTTGAAGAGGGGCTTGTGGCTCATATCTGTCAGAGGACAGCTGAGAAATGCAGGAAAGAATTGGAAGAGTTGCATGTGGATATTTCAAAAATAGCTTCAGTCAAAACACCATTTCCAAAAGTAACGTACACTGAAGCAGTTGAGAGACTTAAAGCTAAAGGGTCCAAGATACGGTGGGGTGTCGATTTTGGCTATGATGACGAAAAGGCTTTAGCTGAAGAGTTCGGCAAGCCCTTCTTTGTGTACGACTATCCAACTGCCATTAAGGCGTTCTACTGTAAAACCCATCGTGACCACCCGGAAGTCGCCATGTCCACTGACATGCTGGTTCCAAGGATAGGTGAAATATCAACAGGCGGCGCAAGGGAAGACGACAAGGAAATACTCATCAAACGAATTAGAGAAATGGGCATGAAAGAAGAAGATTACGAGTGGTACTTGGACCTTCGGCGTTATGGCACCGTGCCTCATGTTGGTTTTGGCATGGGCTTGGAGAGGCTGCTAACATGGATGCTTGAGCTAGATAATATAATAGACTCTATTCCGTTCCCGAGAACAACGAGACGATTCTATCCATAAAAAACCGTGCATACATATCAGAAAGCGACTCTCCTGTTTGTTTATCTATATGCTTTTCGGTAACAAATATTTTGCACATCGACTAGTGATTATTATAGCGTATTTTTGGAGGTGACGTAAGAATGGGATTTGTCAAGGCAGTCTTGAAAAAAGATTTGGAACCAGAGAAGATGCTGGGCATAGAAGTCGGTGGAGAAAAAATTCTTCTTGTCAATCTCTCTGGCACATACTACGCTATCGGAAACCGTTGCACCCATAGGGGGTGTATTCTTACAGACGGAGAATTGAAGGAAGAAAATATTCGCTGTCCTTGTCATAGGTCAGTCTTTGACATTAGAACTGGCAACGTCATGAAAGGACCTGCAAAGAGGCCAGAGCCCATGTTTCAAGTGAAGGTTGAAGGCGACCAAGTGCTGGTCAACGTCTAGGTCTAAACCAGCAAGATAATGAAACGAAAATTCAAATAACTTATCTTTTTTTGAAAATTGGTGAGGGCAAAGAATAAGAAAAGGAAAAGTTATTTCTTTTCCAGTTGTTTTTTGAGTTCTTCGTATGTTGCCTTTATGTCTTCGACTGAAGCTTCATCTTCTAAGGTTGAAACGTCACCTAGGGCTTGTCCAGACAGCACTGCTTTCAGTAGTCTACGCATGATTTTTCCACTGCGCGTTTTTGGCAACTTATTCACAATGACTATTGCGTCTGGCGTTGCAATTGGGCCGATCGTTGTTCTAATGTGTTTTACAAGGTCTGCACGTAGTTCGTCTGAGGGTGAGAAGCCGCTTCTGAGAACTACGAAGGCCACTGGTACTTCGCCTTTAACTGGGTCTTCTTTGCCCATAACTGCTGCTTCTGAAACTGCAGAATGCGACACCAAAGCGCTTTCAAGTTCAACCGTGCCTATTCTGTGTCCAGCAACTTTAAGGACTTCATCTGCTCTTCCAAGAAGCCAGAAGTAGCCATCTGGATCTTTTACTGCGTAGTCGCCTGTGTAGTAAGTGTTTTGCCATCTTCCAAAGTATGTTTGCTTATACCTTTCTGCGTCTTTCCACAAGGTTTCAAGCATACCAGGCCAAGGTGTCTTGATTACTAGAAATCCTTTGGTTCCTACTGCAGCGGGTTGTCCTTTTTCATCGTAGACTTCTGCGTGAATGCTTGGAAGTGGGTGTGTGGCTGAGCCTGGTTTAAGCGGCACAAGTTCTATTCCTGGTAAAGGCGATATCATGAAACCGCCTGTTTCAGTCTGCCACCAGGTGTCTACTATTGCAAGTTTTTCCTTGCCAATGACGCGATAGTACCATCTCCATGCTTCGGGGTTTATTGGTTCGCCAACTGTTCCGAGAAGTTTCAAGGTGCTCAGGTCGTGTTTGTTTATCCATTCTTCTCCGAATTTCATGAACATTCTAATTGCCGTCGGCGTAGTGTAAAGAATTGTTACCCCGTGTCTTTCGATGATGTCCCACCATCTGTCTTGCGCTGGGTAGTCTGGTGTTCCTTCAAAAATTAAGGACGTTATCCCTAAGGCTAGTGGAGCGTAAACATTGTAAGTATGTCCAGTGATCCAGCCTACGTCTGCTGTGCACCACCAGATGTCTTTTTCATTTGGGTTGAAGCCCCATTTGAGCGTCCAGTATGCCCAAACGAGATAGCCACCCGTGCCATGTTGGACCCCTTTGGGTTTGCCTGTTGTTCCAGACGTGTAGAGTATGAAGAGTGGTTCTGTTGCTTCCATGGGTTCAGGGGATACATACGCGTTTGCTTCCACGTTGGCGAGTGCTTCGTGATACCAGTAGTCTCGTCCCTCTTTTATCGTAACGTTTTGTCCAGTTCTTTTGACAACTACTACTTTTTCTACGGTTGGTGTGTTTTGTAGAGCGCGGTCTACTGTTTCTTTTAACATTACTATCTTTCCTCGTCTGAAGGCTCCGTCCGCTGTCACGAGGATTTTTGCTGCGCTATCGTTAATTCTGTCTGCCAGCGCTTCTGCGCTGAAGCCTGAAAAGATTACGGTGTGGACCCCGCCTACTCGCGCCGTTGCCAGCAATGTTATTGGCAGTTCAGGAATCATCGGCAGATAAACCGCTACTCTGTCTCCCTTTTTGAGACCTAAGTTCTTGAAAACCTTTGCAAGTTTGTTCACTTCTCTGTAAAGCTGATAGTACGTATATGTTCTAACTTCGCCCATTTCGCCTTCCCAAATGTATGCAAGCATATTCTTTTTGGGTGTGTTCAAGTGTCTGTCCAATGCGTTGTATGAGATGTTCAGGACGCCGCCAGCAAACCACTTATAGAAAGGTGGATTCGAATCGTCCAGTACCTTGTTCCATGTTTTGAACCAGTCAATAGCCTTTGCCTTTTCGGCCCAAAATTCCTGTGGGTTATCAATTGAACTCTGCCATTCTTCCTCCAGCTTCTTTCCAGGAAGGACTTTTTCATCAAATGGCAAACTAGATTCTGACATTTCTTAACCTTCTAACGAATTTTGTGGAAAGACTTCACTTCGAAAATATAAACCTTTTCAGCTCTTTTGGGAGAAATAAAAAGGGGTAAAGACGTCTTTTAGCTCACTGGGCCAATCGGCAGCACAGTTTTTCCGTGGGCTTCGTTTAACACTTCGGCCAAGCCCAGATAAACTGCGCTTAGTCCACAGGCGATGCCTTCATAACCGGCTATAGTGCCAATGACTTTGCTTCCTGCTAAATCCCTAATTGTCAGAAGGAAGAAGAGAATTGCCAAGCTCATGAACACAAATTGCAATGTGCGGTTTGCTTTCAACGTGCCAAAGAACATTACGAAAGTGAATAGGCCCCACATGAAGAAATATGCCGCCGTAGCTGCATTTTCTGATGCATTAATTCCGGTAAAGAGATTATTGTTTGGAAGTGTGATGAGCAGTACTAAAGACCACCAGAAAAAGCCGTAGGACGAGAAAGCCACTGTGCCAAAGGTATTGCCCTTCCTGTATTCCATTATGCCTGCTATGATTTGGGCTAGTCCACCGTATACTAAGCCCATGGCAAGAATCATGCTGTTAAGACCATAAAAGCCAGCATTGTGCAGATTCAGTAGCACTGTCGTCATTCCAAATCCTAACAGTCCAAGCGGTGCAGGATTTGCCAATTTTTCACTCATTTTGTTTCACGCCTTATCCTTATTTTTTGCTGAATTAGAGGCTCTGTTCGCGAGGTTTTGAATATAAACCTTTTCTAGTCACGCTTACGTTCTCGCCTTTTGCTTGCAACGTATTTACCTATCTCCAACGAGCCGAAGACGATCGCGGTAAACAGTATTGCAAATGCCCAGTCTATAGGTTCAGGTGAGCTAACGTCGAATATGGCTTGGATGGGCGGCGTGTATAGCACTACGAGCTGCAGGGCAAACGACGAAAGTATTGCGTACCACAGGAATTTGTTTTTGAATACGCCTACTTTGAACACTGGATATTTCAGGGAACGAGCAGACACAGCATTAGCTAACTCCATTAGAATCATTGCAGTCAACAATTGCGTTCTTGCCTCAGTAAGCTGAAATGAATTTTCCCAAGGTCTGTAAAAGAAGTATCCGAACAGAAGCAACACCGTCATTATTATTGGGACTGCAATTAAGTAGACTTTAACATCTCGCGTAAACACGCTTTCTTTCGGGTTTCTGGGTTTCCTTTCCATCAAGTCCGGATCGCCAGGGTCAACTCCTAAGGCTATTGCTGGCAATCCGTCAGTTGTCAAGTTGACCCAGAGAAGCTGAATTGCTGTCAAAGCTACTGTGGCTTCTCCAATTGCTCCTACATCGGAGCCCGGTGAAAGCATTTTTGCCAAGTATGGGACCGAAACCACCGCTATGAACATCACAAGAATTTCCATAACGTTGCAACGGAGCAGATACGTCAGGTACTTCTTAATGTTATCGTATATCTCACGGCCTTCCTTAACGGCTTTCACGATTGAAGCAAAGTTGTCATCTATCAGAACCATGTCTGACGCTTCTTTGGTGACTTCTGTACCCGTGATTCCCATAGCGACCCCTATGTCTGACAGTTTAAGTGCAGGTGCATCGTTAACTCCGTCGCCGGTCATCGCGACTACTTGCCCCTTCGACTTCCATGCCTTGACTATTCGCATCTTATGCTCAGGCGAAACTCGAGCATAGATTGCAACATTTTCAACCATCCCTGCCAATTGTTCATCAGTTATTTTGTCCATTTCGGCGCCTGTGAGAACCTTTCCCTCTTCCTCTTTTTCGCCTAGCAAGTTAAGTTCCTTAGCCACGGCTACTGCTGTAAGCCTATGATCTCCTGTCACCATCACCACGTCGATTCCCGCATTTTTGCAGATGTAAATGGCGTCCTTTACTTCTTGGCGTGGGGGGTCAATCATTCCCATGATTCCCACGAAGACAAAATCCTTCTCAATTTTTTCGTCAAAGTTTTCCTGGTTTTCTGGTAGTTCTTTAAAGGCGAAACCTAAGTTTCTGAGAGCTTGTATTGCCATAGCTTCAGTTACTCCTAGTATTTCTGCTCGGTTGTCTTCAGTTATTTTGTGTATTTTTCCATCTACTAGAACCTTTGTGCATTTCTCTAAGACTATTTCTGGTGCCCCTTTCATGTATGCTAGTTTCTTTTTACCGGTGACAAGGTGGATTGTAGTCATGCATTTTCTTTCTGATGAGAAGGGGATTTCGTCTATGCGTGGTTCTTGTTGTTCTAGATCTTCTTTCCATAGTCCAGCTTTTGCTGCAGCAACCATCAACGCGCCTTCCGTTGGGTCGCCTTTGATTATCCATCTTTCAGTCTCGGTGTCTTTTTCCAATTTGGCATCATTGCATAATGTTGAAATCTTCAGAAGTGTGCGAAGATTTTCATCAGAGGGATCGACTTTCTGGTCTTCCAAAAGGAATTCTCCTTTCGGTTCGTAGCCGACTCCTGTAACTTTGACGGTTTCGCCGTTTACGTAGATTCTTTGCACGGTCATTTCACCCTTTGTCATAGTTCCTGTTTTGTCAGAGCAGATTACGTTTGTAGCTCCTAAAGTTTCAACTGCCGGCAGTCTTTTGACTACGGTGTTCACTTTGGCCATCCTGTACATGCCCACGGCAAGGGCGCCAGTGACGATGGCGGGCAACGCCTCCGGAACTGCCGCCACTGCGAGGCTGACCGCCCATAATATCATGTCAAGAATCGCGCGTCCTTCAAGCATTCCTATTGTTCCGACTCCCAAGCAGACTACTACTGCCAAAATTCCAATCCATTTGCCGACTGATGCCATTCTTTTTTCAAGTGGCGTTTCTTCTTGCTCTGTCATTTGAACCATTTTTGCAATTTTTCCGAATTCCGTGTTCATTCCCGTGGATGTGACAACGGCTCTTCCACGTCCATAAACCACCACGGTTCCGGTGAAAACCATGTTTCGTCTGTCGTTGAGCTGAGTCTCTTCAGGGATCGCGTCAATGTCCTTGTTGACTGGGGCTGATTCGCCTGTTAATGAAGCTTCATCTACTTTCAAATTGATTGACTCTATGAGTCGAGAGTCTCCAGGGATCTTATCCCCTGTATAAAGCAGAACAACGTCTCCTGGGACTATCTGGCTTGTTGGAATCTTTATCTCTTTTCCGCTACGTAAAACTACGGCTGTTGGAGCGGTCATCTTTTTTAACGCTTCTACCGCCTTTTCACTTCGGTATTCTTCAATGAAGCCTAAGAGTGCACTTGCTACGACTATGGCGAAAATGATGAGGGCGTCAATGACTTCGCCTATGACTAACGAAAGAGCAGTTGCGATCAGCAGTATTATAATGAGTATGTCAGTAAATTGTCCAAGGAAAAGTCTTATCGGAGAGATGCCTTTCTCCTTTTTCAATTCGTTAAGTCCATATTCGCCAAGGCGTTTTTCTGCTTCTTCTTGGCTTAAACCTATTTCTTTAACGTTTAACTCATCCAAAGTTTCTTCAATTTTCATCGCGTGCCAAGGTTTCGACGTAATTCTCCACTCCATTCGTTGCTGCTTAAACGCTACACTGTTAAAATCATACAGTTATATTCTTTTCTCATCGACGTTGAGAAACCGACAAATAAGTTTATAAGAGGTATCAAATCACTAAGGCTTCATAAAGTGGGGAAGGGTGAAAATGCATGATTGATCCATGGTTGATAGCGCCAATATCGGCCATAATTTCAGTTTTAGTCGGACTTTACTTCTTGCGATACGTGAACAAGCAAGACAGTGGAAACGAGAAGATGCACGAAATTTCAGAAGCGATTAGAGAAGGGGCAGGCGCTTTCATCAGAAGAGAATACACCATGTTGGCGATATTCGTGGGCATTGTAAGCGTTTTAGTATTGTTTTTCTTGCCATCACCCTTGTGGCAGAGTGCCGAACCGTTTAAGAACGTTGCGCTGACATTGGCATATATTTTTGGTTCTTCATGTTCGGCATTTGCTGGTTACTTGGGCTTAGACGTTGCCACGAAAGCTAATGCGAAAGTGGCTGAGGCCGCGAAGGAGGGTTTGAACAGGGCTTTTCCCGTGGGTTTCCGTGGTGGAGCAGTGATGGGACTATCAGTAGTAGGGCTTGGTTTGCTCGGTATAAGCATTGTCTACTGGATTACTGGTGACCCAGGCATAGTGCTGGGCTACAGCTTCGGGGCAAGCTCCCTCGCCCTTTTCGCTAAAGCAGGTGGAGGCATCTACACTAAGACCGCCGACATCAGCGCAGACCTTGTCGGCAAGGTGGAGCTTGGCATACCAGAAGATGACCCCAGAAATCCAGCGGTCATAGCCGACAATGTAGGAGACAACGTAGGCGACGTTGCAGGTATGGGTGCAGACCTGTTCGACTCATACGTCGCAAGCATTCTTGCAGTCATGATCCTTGGCTTGGCTCTTGACTCTATAACGGGTAGCATCAGCTTGTACATAGAAATTCCGCTGGTATTTGCTGGAATGGGCGTAATTTCTTCAATTTTAGGCGCTTTAACGGTTAGAGTTGGCAAAAAAGGCAATCCTGGAAATGCGCTCAACATGGGAACTTACGTGACGGTCATAGTTTTTGGAGTTTTGACAGCTTTGGCGACCTATTTCATGGGGTATTACTGGCAGATTTGGGGCGCGGCTTTGGTAGGGCTGTTGGCTGGGGTTATAATCGGCGTCACAACAGATTATTTCACTTCAGAAGACAAGGCACCTGTTGTGAAGACCGCAGAAGCGTCACAAAGCGGGCCTGCGATAAACATTATAACAGGGTTCTCATACGGCTTGCGGAGTGTTCTTCTGCCGCTGATTGGAATTGGCGTTGCCGCGGTAATTTCGTACAAGTTGCTTGAACCTTTGGGTCAACAGTACAGCGCTGAAATTCCGTATGCTCCCATGTCGTTTGCTGTTTTCGGAATAGCTATGGCGGCCCTAGGCATGCTTTCAATTGTTGGATTGACTGTCTCAAATGATGCCTATGGTCCAATCGTTGACAACGCGAAGGGAGTGGCGGAGCAAGCGGGGCTCAGTGAAGAAGTAATAGCCATAACAGATGAGCTTGACGCTGCAGGAAACACGGCAAAAGCCATAACCAAAGGTTTTGCAATAGGCGCAGCGGGATTGACAGTGATCGCGTTGTTGGCTGCCTTCCAGGAGATAGTTAGAAACGAAACAGGTGCAGTGGTTTCCTTTAACCTCATGGATCCATGGGTTTTGATGGGCGCTCTAATAGGTATAGCAATGCCCGCTCTGTTCTCGGCAATGGTCATGCTCGGCGTTGGCAGAAACGCTTCAAGGATGATTGAGGAAATCAGAAGGCAATTTAGAGAAATACCGGGCTTAAAGGAAGCAAAACCGGGCGTCAAGCCAGACTATAACCGTTGCGTTGACATTGCAACAATAGGCGCAATACGCGAGCTTATGCCGGCGAGCCTCGTAACAATAGTTGCAACTCTAGCGGTGGGATTTGGAGGAGGAATTGAGGCTTTAGGCGGTTACTTGGCTGGAGCAATATTCTCCAGTTTAGTGTTGGCTTTGCTGATGGCTAACTCTGGTGGTTTGTGGGACAACGCCAAGAAGCTAATCGAATCTGGAAAGCACGGCGGAAAAGGTTCAGACGCCCACAAAGCTGCCGTGGTTGGAGACACGGTTGGCGATCCATTCAAGGACACTGCAGGGCCCTCGCTTAACACAATGATTACTGTTATGTCACTGATAGCTTCACTGTTCGCCATACTTATCGTGAACTACAACGTGTTACACCTATTGGGGATTTAGTAAGCTTAAAGGCCCAGCCCTTTTTGTCATAACATAGTTATTTTTTGCAGTTTACGTTTCAGATAGAGCGCGATTTAGTGTTTACTCGAAATTTTTGAGCCTGTAACGTTTGTTTCTTTGTCTAGTTGCGCCAACAGAAGCAGTGTTTTTATTCCCTTTTTTGTCAATCTATACTCTTTTGAAGAAAACTTTTGAGCGAACCCATGTTTAACAAGTTTGTTTACGTGGTAAATCAGATGACCTCCGCTAAGGTTCGTGGAGGCTATGAAATCGACGAATCTTCCATTCCCCCTAAATATGCTAAGCATTATTTGCAACCTCGCTTCATGGGAAATTGGACTGAGAACGGTTTCTTCAAGTTCTGAAGGGCGTATTGAACTGATTATTTCAAGTTTCTCCTCGTTTTGTATTGAGGGTTCTGTCAAGACCTGCAGTTCATCGAAAAGAGATTTGTTTATTGCAAGCATTTCTATCAGTTCGCGATAGCAGATTGCACACGCTTCTTTTCCTTTCTTAAGCATTCGCTGTTCATCTTCTTTTGCCCAATCAATGGTCTCGATCAATGCCTTGCCCGATTCCGAAAGCTTGCCTAATCGCAGTTTATCTATGTATTTCTGCTGGGCTTCTATGAACTCTTCCTTACATTCCAGCTCTTCTTGCCTATTTTCAGGGCACTTCAGCGATTTGATGAAATTGGCGGTTGTGTCTGTCATGTAGTCGACGACGGCTCTGACGTAATTCAGCGCAACGTACTTGTTAAATTCATGTTCTATCAAATCTAACCGTTGATTAGTTTCATTTCTGAACTTGGCTATTTCTTTTTTTAAATCGGCAAGTTCTTTGTTTATGCGCATTGAGCCCACTCGGGTTCTGATCAAATCGTCTAGGTAAATAGAGTAACCATTTGGGTTAAATAAGTTTCTATACATAAGCCAGCGCGAGGTTAAGAAGAAGGAGGTAAAAATATGGCTGAAATCATTGCCTATTGCGGATTAGACTGCAGTAAATGTAGCGCGTTCATCGCAACTCAAAAAAATGATATTGAAGAAAAAAAGAAGATAGCCGAACGTTGGACCAAAGATCTCCATGTCGACTTTGAGCCAGAAGATATTACGTGTGATGGATGCAAATCAGAAAGAATTTCTGGCTGGTGCAGCAAGATCTGCAAAGTACGCCCCTGTGCTGAAAACAGAAAAGTTGAAACTTGCGCACATTGTGATGACTATGCCTGCGAAAAGTTGAAGAAGTTCATATCTACAGAACCAGAAGCGACGAAAAAACTGGAGGAAATCAGAAAAACCCTGTAGCGCAAATGCAAGGCGTATGTTGTGGATAAAAGAATCTACATCTGTTCCTAACCCAACTTTTTCTCTATAGCAGTTCTTAGAATTGGAGACTTTGGTTGGTGCCTTTAGAAATTCGACAACAGCATTTAAGTCTTCCAGCTTACATCAAATTCCAACGATTAGAGTTACGAGGAATATTTCTTCAGCTTAGCGGTAGTAACCCATTAATTTTTGGTTCGTACAGCTGTAGAATTACTCGTAATAGCTTCGATCTTGAAGTTATTGGCGCTAGCGTGGGCAAATTTTACACACTTTAGTGCAAGTTGATAGAACATATCTTTTAGAAATGCGTCTGAACATACCTTGTCTGAGTGTCAAATTTATGGTGGTTTAATGTTGACAATTTTTCTTTCCAAAAAGCTTTTTCAAAGTCACGTAAATCTATTTAAACGGGGTATTGCCTAATGGATTTTGAAGAGGATACATACTCTTTGATTTTCTCAGCACTAAAACATCCCATCAGAAGAAAAATCCTAAACATGTTAAACGAAGCCCCGGCCACATACACTCAAATTCTCAATAAGCTAAAGATTGAAACAGGTCTCCTAAACTACCACTTGGAAAACTTGAAGGGACTCATAACCAAAAACGAAAATGACCAATACTTCATATCCGAGTTTGGAGAAGCTGCTCTGACCCTTATAGGAAAAGTCGAAGCACCAATCAAAAAAAGATCGACAGAATTGAGCGTTTTCGGCTTCAAGATAAATCCTGCGTATATCTTACTGGTCATCATAACCGTTTCAATCTTTTCAAACGTCTACTTGGTTTACACGTCCCAGACGCTAACCAAGGAAAGAACGAATGCGTTTGCAGAAGTTCTCATCCAAACCAGAGGTTTTCTAGACGAATCGATAAACATCCTAAACGTTACTGCGAGAGAAAGTAAAATCGAATTTGCGCTTTGGAACGTATTGTTTGACGACTTAATTCAGCTGTCACGACAATACAAATTGATGATCGCTTTAGACACACCCCATAGGCCCCAGTGGTCGCAGATAAAAACAGCAACAGATTCCTTATTAGAATTCGTTGGAGCTCTTGCACAAAAATATGCCAAAAATAACACTTACCTAGACATTACCTATGAACACTCCCAACACTTCGATAAAATCATCGATTGCCTTCTGAACATAAAATTAAACGCTTTCTCAACCATAATCGTGATCGGCTCCGACCCGAAAGTGAACATAAACGACAGAGAAATCACCGAAGCAATGGAAACTTCAATACAACTACAAACGAATCTAGAAGCCGTCAGAAGAGCATTCAACTTATAAATGACGAGTTCGCCAAAATTCATTTTTACGCAATTTTTTTCCCTTTGCTTCTTTCCTCCGTCTTCCGCTTCATTGTAACTTCTGCGCCTATGCTGCTGAAGGCTTCTATGCTAACACGACATTTGCCCACTTGTGGACCGCACTTTTGCGTGGACAGGTGCGTGCAACCATAAATTTAAAACAGGTTTCAGATCCGCGTTGAGCCAAACATTTTATCAACGTATAATTGACTGTGTATTACTCCTCCTTATCAAAAACAGGCTAAAATCATAGCTTATCTCTGAACAAAGAGTCTGGCGCCGGGAATGGGATTCGAACCCATGCGGACCAGAAGGTCCACAGGCTTACTTCCGAAGAACCGTGTTCTTCGTCTCAAGGCCTGCGCATTATCCGCTCTGCCATCCCGGCCCTTCAGTTTAATTGGACTTTCGTGTTTATTTTTGTTTTCTGTTTCTTGCGTTGTTGGCAGGTCTGAATGGTCTGTGATTGAGCTCTTCTGCTCAGCAAAGGTAATTAAGAACCGGGCGCATTGGGCGTTATATGAAAACAAGTGTAACCGTTTCCCTCAGTGTGGAGTTGTTAGATGCGATTTTTGAAGGTGCAAAACGGCTTTATCCAAAAGAGACAATTTTGCTTCTCCGAGGTGAAAAAAAGAAAGGTTCCATCAGGATTTCCGAACTTGTCGTTCCTCCCCTCGCAACTTATGGGCATAGTTTCGCTAGCGTTCCACTTCACATGTTGCCAATCGATTTCTCCATCGTTGGAACTGTCCATTCTCATCCTTCTGGCAGTTTGACGCCTTCTCCTGCAGATTTCAACCATCTTTTTGGAAGAATACTTATGATCGTAGGTTTTCCCTTTGCTGACGAACGGAATATTGCAGTTTACAATTCAAGCGGAGAAAGATTGCCTGTGCAAATAATCAAAGATTAAGGCACCAGCAAATTGCGGGTATAGTTAGAGGTTGTTTTGAGCGCGAGTTGTCATTGACTTGTATTCTTCGATAAACTCATTGGCAAATTTTCTTGCGTTCTTTTCTGTTCCTCTATGTTTTTTATCTATTGATGTACGCAGGTGATGGTAGAACTCATGTAAAATCACGTATGGGTTCTTTATCGCGTCACTGTTTAGCACAGAAATGGTTTCATTTTTTGGTGTGTAGCAGCCAGAAACATTTTTCTTGTGACTCTTAGGTAAGCCTACTTCTAACTTTGGCATGCTGACGTTGTAGTTTTTTGCAAGCAGCGCTAAGGCTTCCTCTGCCCGTCCGTTCAAAATCAGCCATACGATTATTGCTTTAAACTTGGCTTCCAAAGGCTTACTCCAGCGATTTTTGTGTGTTATATGACTTTGACCACTGCTAAAATGTTGTTCATGACTGTGATGAAAAGGAATATTGCCGATGCAAGATATGCGCCTTTCAGAACGTATCGTATACATGCGAAGGACTTGCTGTTCCTATCCTGAACTCGGTCACACGTTTTTTCGGCCTCGTAAAACAAAAATCCGACAAATATCGTTGTGGAAAGTTTTATGGCTGTGAAGGCTGAGAAGTTGGTTTGTGTCATGCTTGCAAGCAGAGGATTGCATTCCACTGCTCCAAAATAGAGTATTCCAACGGCGGTGGTCAACCAATCCATGGAACCCATAAGGATAAGAACTAGACTTGGAAATGCTCTCGTCCTGAATATGTTTGCCTCCTCCTTTCATCTCTGAGTTATTATTCTGTGTATTTCTCCTTTATGTTTCAAGTTACTGCATTTGATATATTTCTCAATTTGGACTAGGAGAAAACATCGGCCAAACAATGAACTATGGTTTCAATATGAACGCATACGTAAGTCATTTGGATCCAAAAGGTACTGTTTTGGAAATCTTGCAGGTATCAGATGCTGACTGTAGCCGCGCGATAGACTTTTTAGTCTAAAACCGTGAAAATGAAAAAGGAAAGAGAGGGTGTTGTGTCTTGAGTTTGAGAGAAAATCACTCGAGTAGAAAGGCGAAGTGTCCTAAGTGTGGTGGTGATATGGTTGAGGGTTTTCTTCCCAGTGCGCCGCATTGGAAAGCTGGGAGACGCATTATGGGAAAAACGTATAGAATATTCGGGTACAAATGTGAGAAGTGCGGCTATGTAGAGTTTTACGTTAGAGCTGAAGAAAAAGAGGGAACAAAGACATGAGTGAAAGTGAAGTCATGGAGTGTCCTAAATGTGGTGGAGAAATGGAAAAAGGATATTTGATTTCTGATGGGCTAAATTTGAGGTGGGATCATGAGAGACATAATTTCATTGCAAAAGGAGAAGTTCTGGAAGCTACAGTCATCAAACTTTTGAACTTTGAGGCTTACAGATGCGCTAGATGTAAACTTGTATTGTTTTACTATGGAAGAGTTCAGTCTTCTGAAACACCGAAATGCTCTATTAGAGAGTGCGTAAAATGTGGTAAAACGATTCCTTTAGGTTCCAAAGAATGCTCTTTTTGTGGAGCAAAACAGAAGGAAGGTGTTGAATCATGAGTGAAGTCATGAAGTGCCCTAAATGTGACGGTGAAATGGACAAAGGCTTCATAGGCGCTTGGTACATATTTTGGAGTGACAAACAGCACTGGGTATTCTGGAGAAACCCCCCAAAGAAAGACTTACTTGTCGGCCCTGGATGGACAGCAAAGAATCTTGATGCCCACAGATGTAAAAAATGCGAATTAGTCTTGTTCAATTATGGATACATTCCATCTCCACCCTCAGAGACACCTGAAGGGTTTCTTAAAAAATGTGTTCAATGTGGAAAGGAAATTCCAATAGCCTCGGATTACTGTTCCCTGTGTGGTGCAGAACAGAAGCAAAAGGAGGGGATAAATCATAGGTGAAAATGAACAGTTCTCTAAGCTAAGCCCTGTCAAAAAGTGCCCAATCTGCGGTGGGAAACTTGAAAAAGGATATTTCAATGCCCCTAGAGGCGTATACTGGAGCGAGGAGAGGCATCGTTTAGGTATCATTGCTTTAGATTCCGTTATGCCAGGTGCCCTATGGACATCAGACATGGTTCCAGGCTTGAAGTGCGAGAATTGTGGAATCGCAGTTGTAGACTATCGAGCTCCAGGATACACCCCGAAAAGCTTTCTCAAGAAATGCATTAAGTGTGGAGGAGATATTCCTATAGCCTCGGAAGAGTGTGTGTACTGTGGAGCAAAGCAACCAGAGGAAGGTGTTAAGTCATGAATGAAGTCAGAAAGTGTCCTAGATGTGGCGGGAAATTGGCTAACGAAGTGTTAGAATGGAAGTGCTCCAAATGCGGATATGCTGAATGTGTAGAACCTCAGTATTGCCCCCCGAAAAGAAAAGGAGGCAAATTGAGGTATGAATGAAAGGCTTACCAAAATCACTTGAGTGAAGTCGCTCATGATGAGGGTTTCGAATGACATCTCACTATTTCAGTTGTACTATTGAGGAGCCGTTTGAAACGCTATTCCAAGCGTTGAGCAAAACCTTTGGTAACATATACTTCCAGAGATTCGGCAAGAACAAAGAACCGCATCTCGGAGTCATTTTAGGCGAGGAATATTTCTTAAGAGTCAATAGTGACGTTGCGGTTTTGATACTTCTCAAAGAGCTTTCTTCTGGTGAAACTGAACTTGAAGTGATTTCATGTGCGGGTGGGACCGGCTTGAGCTCATTTTCCGCTCATGCTCACTCAGCTTATATTCAGAATGTAAAGAAATTTCTGAAAGATTCTCACTTCAAAGTTGAGTCTGAAAAGGAGATCACATACTATAGCAGCCATTCTAGCAAAGTTGCTGAGTATGAGAACAAAGAGCATTGCAGAGAAAGGAAGGGATAGGCCATGAATGATATGTTCTCTAACCAAAATCACACGAGTGAAAAAGCGCAGAAAACAAGCCAAAACCACAGTCGAAATAACCATATCGCCAATTCTGTTAGCTGAAACGAGAAAACACAACCTAAACATAAACAGAATAACAGAACAAGCCCTAAACTCAATCCTCGATTACCTGCACACTCAAAACGAAACCAAAAGCTCTAAATACTTTCTTAGTCGAGTTTCTTTTTCGAAAGGAAATCGGGCCGGTAGTCTAGCTCGGTTAGGACATCTGCTTGACGTGCAGAAGGTCGCCGGTTCAAATCCGGTCCGGCCCACTCAAACACCAAGAAAACCGTTGTTTATAGCATTATTTACTGAATTAGGTTGTAAGGATTGCGTTAATAGTTGTTTTAAGTTGTTGTCGAAGGTTCTTGAGAGATTAAAGCCTAATTCACGTGTTTTTTCAATCAATTCCTTGTCAAGATCGAACACAACGTTTCTCTGTTGAGTAATTTTGCATTCGCATCTATTCGCATGCAAGGGGATACGCTGTTATTTGTTATAAGTTTGGTCGATGTTCCCTTTGTCGCAAATTACTTTGTAATGCAAAGCTTTATATGACACAAAGTATATTGTACTTTTCAGTGATTTACAATGAATGAAAAAATCAATTTGAAAGAGATCGAGCGAAAAGCCTACACATCTTACCACCAAGATGGAATTATAGACATTTTCATAGCGCTCTTCATTATGAGCTTCACAGTATGGATGATCTTAGATATGATTTGGCTAGGCTGGATGTTCTTTATCGTTGGCGCTTCAATTTATGCTGCTGCAAAGAGAGCTTTTACTATTCCGAGGATTGGGTTCGTTAAATTTGCTCAGCAAAGAGTCATGGCTGCAATTGTAATATTTCTTGGCTTATTGTTACTGTCGTCTGTGTTGGGCTTTGTTACTTTAATGCAGATCGAAGGTGGAAGTACGCCGCTTTGGTTGCTGTTGGCAATTGAGTATTACATGCCTGTTATTGGAGTGTCGGTAGCCGCTTTATTCTGTGTAGGAGGCTACACTTTCAGAACAAAACGCATGTACATATACGCTTTCCTGACTCTAATCCTGTTCGTCACTGGACATTTCCTTTACTTCCCTCTCCACTATTACATGATACTGTTAGGTGCTCTGATTCTCCTCTTTGGGTTGGCTATGTTGATACGTTTCGTACGCAGATACCCTCTTCCAGCTACTGATGCACTGGGTGAAAGCAGCAATGAAGAGCGCTAAAGCCAGAGATGATGAATTACCATCAATTCCTAAAATAGACAAGGTAATACACGAACCTGCAAGACTGACGATTATGGCATATCTATTTGTCGTTGAAAGCGCAGACTTTCTCTTCTTACAGCGCCAAACAGGATTGACATGGGGTAATCTATCATCACACATAAGCAAGCTGGAATCAGCGGGTTACGTTGAAGTGACCAAAGAGTTTCTTAACAAAAAGCCCCATACCGCGCTTCAGCTCACCAAAAAAGGACGAACTGCTTTCAAAGAATACCGTCAGAACATGAAACAAGTCTTTGAAGACCTACCCAAGTAAGCCATTTTCCACCGTTCTTTCAGGCATCTATAATAGTACTTGGCCCTTCTTTCTATTCTCCAAAATGCCTTATGCGTTATGTAAAGGTCTTTGTTAATGCAAGACCTGCCCTCACCTTCAGTCATAAGTCTGTAGTTTCTCCCTATCATGTTCTTCAGACTTTGAAAGCGCGCTGGAGGCAACGGAGTTCCAGCCCACTAAAACGCGACCTGCGACATTTCTTCTGTAATTTTGACCGCAATATGCGCTTAGGCTTCACTGTCAAAATTCTTTGAAATGGCGAGATGAAAGCAGATTTGAACAACTTATGCCAGCAATTATATTGAATTTTACTCAGGAAGTGGGTTGCTTTTTTTATCTTGAATTTTGTCTATTTTTACTTTTGAATTTAGGCTTGTGTAATAGTAGGACTACTCCGGTTAATGCAAGTGCGACACCTACGATTTGCAGTGGTTCAAATGTTTCGTTGAGGATTGTTGCTGCGAATATTGCGGTGGACAAGGGCTCTATGACTGAAAGCATGCTTCCTTTAGAGGCTTCCACATGCTTCAGCGCGTAGGAGTAGATAAGATATGCCAGTAGCGACGGAAACCATGCTAGAGCTAGTATGAGGAGCCAAAGTTGCTGAGTATAATTGAAAATCTCAGATAAGGAAGTAAAAATTATCGGAGTCAAGGTCAAAGCGCCTATTCCGTCCGCGTAAAGAATTAAAGTCCAATTAGTATAGTGGTTTCTCAAATTCTTAATAATCAGGAAATAGACAGCGAACAAAATGCTTGAAAATACTCCCAAAATCACTCCAGAAAAACTTGTGCTCAGCCATGAGATACCGTAGGCTTTCACAACAAGTAAGGCGCCTGAAAATGTCAGAATTGCCGCGAGCACAATTGAAGGTGTGATTTTTTCTTTAAGAAACAATGATGAATAAATCATAACAAAGAGCGGGTAAGTATACACCAATATAGCCGCTGTTGCAGCAGTTGTTAAGTCAATAGCGTAGAAATAGGTTATTCTCTGGAGAGCGGTAGCGAAAATACCAAGCACTAAAAATTTGAACAAATCCTTTTTCTGGATTTTGAATAGTCCTCTTTTAAATAGGTTCACTGGGATGAAGATAGTTAGTGAAGAGATTGAGAGTCTTAATGCGATTAGTGTTTCTGGGCGAATCCCAAATTGAAAAGCAAGTTTTCCAAAAATCCCAAGGGTTCCCCAGATAATTGATGCTAAGCAAATTAAAATATATCCATGTATTTCCTTCATAGCCTACTGTAATATATTCTCCACTTTAAAAAGAAATTTCATCTTTCATCGGATAATACTTTCAAGGCAGATAATAATGCAAATGAATAGGACAGAGTGTTGAGTCTTCTGAGTTATTGCATGGTCTTCAGAAGGTCTTCAATGTCTTTTTTCTCTTCTTCTTTTAGCGGTAGCGCTGGCTTTCGTGGATAGCCGCTTGGCAAACCTTGCATTTTCATTGCTTCTTTGAGAGCTGATAGTTGATTGTGCTTCTTTACGAGTATTTCGTTGATGTAACATATTTGTTGTTGCAGTTTGCCTGCCTCTTCACAGTTTCCTCTCTTGAATTCTAAGTACAAATCATTGCACATTTTGGGGAAGACATTTGCAACAGCTATCACGGCGCCCGTGCCTCCCGCCATCAACGTTGGAAGAGTCACGTCAGCCGTTCCGGCTAGCACTGAGATTTTGTCGCCTGCCAATCTTATGATTTCGGTTATCGCTCCTATGTTTCCGCCGCTGTCTTTTACTCCAACCACGTTTTCATATTCTGATGCGAGTTGAGAGATCACGGTCGGTTCTAGAGCGAAACCAGTGAATTTCGGAACGCTGTATATAATGATTGGAAGGTCAACAGCCTCCATCAAGGTTTTGTAGTGCTCGTATATTTCTCTGTTTGAAAGTTTGAAGTAGAAAGGCGTCACTACAAGGGCCGCGTCCACTCCCAAGTCTTTTGCATCCTTAGTAAATACGATGGTTTCTTTCGTGCTCATGCTACCTGTTCCAGCGATGACAGTTGCTTTTCCGTTGACCTCATCTAACACAGTTTTAATGACTTTCTTTTTTTCGTCCCTCAAAAGATAGGGGCCTTCTCCATTGCTTGCACAAGGCACCAACCCAGAGACTCCGCCCTTCAACCAAAATCGTACACACGTTCTCAACGCCTCTTCGTCAAGGTCGCCTTCTCGCGTAAAAGGCGTTATGTGAGGCACGAATATTCCGTTCAATTTGTTTGTACGCATACTTCTTTCTCTCCCAAGTCGTTCGCTTTAATGTGCACTACAAGCTTTTAAACTTGGTGAACTGAAGTACCATTTGAATATGTTCGAAATAAGATGAGCGAAAGAGAGTGTCGATGCGGTTGCTATAGAGCGAGGAGTTTTTCTTGAGCTGCTGCCAGTCCTGCCCCGTAACTGAATTTGTGGCCTAGATGCCTTAATGTTGCTTCTATGGCGCCTACAGTGGACATTATATCGTTCTGCGTTACGTTTCCCATGTGGCCAATCCTGAATCCTTTTCCTTTCAAAGGTCCGAGGGTTCCAGCAACCACTACGCCGCGTTGTCTCATCTCATTGCGGAAGGCACCATCTTCGATGTTTTCTGGATAATATGCGGCCGTGAGAGTGTCTGCTGTGCATTCTCTATCGGCTACGAGTTTAATGTTCAGCGCGTCCATGGCAGATCTAAAAGCTTCAGCAACGATGTGGTGTCTTCTAAACCTCTGCTCAATTCCTTCTTCGAGGATTGCCTTCAAAGATTCTGAGAGGGCGTAAATCATGTTTACGGCTGGTGTGGCAAAATATTTTGACGGATCCCTCATTATGGGTAACCAGTTTTTGAGGTCGCCGTACCAGAAGCCCACCGGCGTTTTCCTGCTGTCCAGAAGCTTCAAAACTCTGTCACTTGCGGACAGTAGAGCCAATCCAGGCGGAATGCTTATGCACTTTTGGGATCCGCTTGCGCACATGTCTATGTTCCAGTCGTCGACGCGAACTTCAATTCCGCCGAGGGAACAGACCGTGTCTACAATGTAGAAGGCATCGCTGTTTTCCTTAACGATTTCGCCTATTTCTTTTATTGGGTTCACTATGCCCGTGGAAGTGTCCACATGGGTGATTGTGACAGCCTTGTAATTGTTTTCTTTCAGAGCTTCTTTAACCTGTTCTGGTTTCACGCATTTGCTCCATGGAACCTCCAGAACCTTGGTCACTGCTCCGTGAGTCTTCGACATTTTAACGAAGTACTCGCCAAAAAAGCCAGCCACCGTGTTCAGAATCTTGTCACCAGGTTCTATTATGTTTGCAACAGCCATTTCCAAAGCCAGCGTTCCTGACCCTGCGATGGCGAAAACTTCATTTTTAGTCATGAAAACCTTTTTCAGGTTTTCCAAGGATTCTTTAAAGATTTCTACAAAATCTGGATCCGTATGTGAAATTGTTGTCTTACCCAAAGCTCGTAACACGGCCGGGTCCACATTCGTCGGTCCAGGAATCATGAGAAGCTTTCTTTCGTTCATTCAAACGCACCACTTACGCTATAGCTTTTTATCTTTTATCTTTTTCGCAATCCTATTCAGAGTTTACCAAAACAGATAAAAATGCGTGTGTCAACCAAGAAAGCGTCCAACGTGAGGATGAAAACATGCCGTCTGAAATCTTTGACGCGGAAAAGTTTGTAGAAATGAGTGGGCGGGCTGAATATTGCTCTGTGAAAAGACTAAAGAACGTTGTCAAGTTGAAGCTTCGTACATCCCGTAGGTTATACACTCTAAAAATTGAGCCTGCAAATGCTGAAGAATTAATCAAAAAACTCCAATGCGAAATCCAAGAAATATAAATTTGTGCTTCGTTCTCAACAGTTGCGAACACAATTTATGGTTTATAGCTCTTTTTATCTTAATTGATATTTCAACTGTGATGAATACGGCTTGACGGGAAAACTTAAAAGAAGCGATTAGAAAGCTTTCTTTTGAGGAAAATGTGCTGTCTGAGATATTAGGCCATATTTCTGAATGGAAAAATGTCCTAGTTGCAGTTTTGGTTTCTGAATTTGCCATAATATTTATAGATTTTGCCCTAGTATTCCTTTTCGGCCCTCAGTTTCGTTCTTACACGGGTTACATTTTTGGCACTAACTATAAAGAGACTTTGATAGTGCTGTTCTTTTTAGAAGGCGCGGTTATCTTTGGTATGGGCGCTTTGTTTGCTGCTGGGATTTCAGAGATTAAGATGGCTAGTAGCACTAATCCCGCCACATCCTACGTTTTATCAAAGATATCAAAGCAACGTGAAGAACACCGAGAAAAACAGATTTCCACCGGTTTCATGCTCATGTTGGTAGGAGGGCCGTTGTTAGTCGTATCTCTAGTTATGTGCCTTGTCTAATCTCCACCATTTCGGGTTTGCACATCCCCAATCTTTTAACCAGATCGCATTTACGCATGGAATCTCCATAACCGAATCAACCGAAGGCGGGGCTTAGCGGTTCAATCTATATATAAGGGAGGGGTAGACTAACTCCGCGCAGAAGATATTTCATGGGTGAAAAGTAACGCGAATTAACTATTTTTTTCTATTTCTCCTTTCAACCATGACGCAGACTCCATGAACGACGTTAATATCGTTTTCTTTGCAGAAGTTGATGGCTGACTCAGATTCTGAACCAGGCTGCATCCACACATTCCTTATTCCAAGTTTTTTACAAGTTTTGATTGCCTGTTCTGTAACTTTTGGCGGAACAACCAAATCAACAACCTGTGGCTTTTCAGGCAAAGCTTCAAGACTTGGATAACATTTATCTCCTAAGATTTCGTTTGAATTCGGGTTTACAGGGTATACTCTATAACTGGCACTCCGTAAATCTCTGTAAACCTGGTAGCCATATTTTTTAGGGTCTCTACTGGCTCCAACAACTGCAAACACATTTTTCTTGTTCAGAAATTTCATAATAAGCTTTTCATCCATAATGCTTCATCCCGTATGTTCTTACTATTTCTCGGATTCAATTATGTTTTTAGTTTTTAATCGTTATGATTACTAAAACGGTCAAAGTATGATTTTCGTCAAGAAGTGTGCAATGTAAATTAATGATCACGCGAATTAAACGAAGCACAATAATTTGAGACATGGCTATCAGCGATTCTCCTATAAGCATAAGCACGAAAACGCGCGCTAAGTGGTGCTTGGAAGCCGCAAACAGAAAAAATCCACAATGAACCCTTTTCTCTTAGCGCGGGTTCTCTTTTCCCCAAAAGAGAAATCGGTTGGTGCGGTCGCCGGGATTTGAACCCGGGTCGTCAGCGTGGCAGGCTGATGTCCTAGACCAGGCTAGACTACGACCGCTCTGGAACGGACTACAACATTTTTACTTATTTCCCTTTCTTAAAAAGCATAACGCTTTCAGGAGTTGTGCACACGTATTGAAAACCTGCTTCTATGAGCTGTGCAGCTTCCTTAGATGTCGTATTCCAACGCATAGGGGCAACCACTTGACAACCGCCTGTTGTGAGAAAGACATTCTGGTCCCTTTTTTGGGCGGCACCAAAAAGTTTTCCACATGAAACCTCTGGAAACAATGGTAAAGCATGTTCTCATTTAATATCCATTAAAAAAACCATGTTTTTTTCAGTTTTAGTTTGGGGACGCGCGTTTGAACCGAATTTCGAATTAGGCCGGCTCATCAGACGATGACTCGCAGGGCATTGAATTCCTGCTCGTTTCCCATCTTGCGAAATCCAAACAACCCGTCCTATTCTTCCACATTGTGGGCATTTCCTGTGGTCGCCTATGTTAACTATCTCTTGTTCCCTCCCTCTTTTAGTTGTCTACGTAGGTTTTTCTTCCTGCTTTCTTTCTCAGCGTGCAATGAACTCGCACGGATGATTTGCATTTTCTACAATTCTTCACTATACCTACTCCCAGAACGCCCAACACTGTTCACCTTTTGTTAATGTAATTTGAAAAGATTCAATTATTCAATAGGCCAAACCTATAGGATAAAAGAAAACTCTTCACGTATGCTTGTGCCTCCGCTCTTATAAAGGCATAGCCAAAAGCGTATGGAAGTTGATGAACAATTCTTAAGTGATGTTGCGCCTTGGACTTGAAGAACTGCTCGAAACTGTTAATCTGTTGAAAGTTGAAGCGCGCCTCATCGGAATGGTTGACATGCCACTGAAAAGCAAAGGTTACTCTGCACGACAAACATTAAAAATATAGAGACTTAAGAGTGTGCAAGCAACGCTGAGAGACGGAAGACTGAGTAGCCTATCCTATTCTAGCTGATGCATAAACTCTACAAATAAATGATAATCTTCCACGCGGAACAGATGGCTCTTGCAGGCACAATCCGAACAGCCAAAACCTTTTGTCAGTATGCTTCCTTCACTTATCTTCCTCGCAATTTTGCATTCTTCAGGCTTTTTTGCTTTTTTATAGAATACTTTCAAGACTCTCGTTGCATCGTTATATAGCAAATAGTCAACGTGCCAAAACTTGCGTTTCCTCTTTCTAAGATGACGCTCTATTCGCCTTTCTAGGCCATTCTGAGCAGAACCTACATAGGCGTACAGACCCTTCCTAAAAGTCACTTTGCCCAAAGCACCCACATCTACGCTTATGTCCTCGTCGACTGAAATTACTAGGACATAGACTCCCTTCGACGTGCTCATCTGTCTTCGTCCGGGTTCAGCCCGTCCTAATCGATTTTCATGGGTAGGTATGAGCGTCCACGTCCATCGGTTTGACGAGTTTTTTAATTTTTACTTCGATGTTCGTTGGAAATTCTTCCGTTTTTTTGAGAGTTTTCAAAAAACCTACAATAATATTTGCCAAGGTCTCTTGCACAAAATGGTTCAAAGGCAGCTTACGGTTATTAATCAAGAGTTCTGTCTCAAAATTCTTTCTCATAACTCTATGACTCGAACTCAAAATTATCACCTCTTTGAAATTCTTTACCGATTTTAAACTGATAAAGCATTCTCTAGAAAATTTTCAATCACAAATCATAACAAAATCGTAACTGCAAGATATTGCGCAGAAATCTACGGGGAACATTAGATAATTTGTTTGAGGGCATCTTTGAGTTCTTCAACATTCTTTAGAATTATGTCGGAGTGAACCACTATCCATGGACTCAGGTCGTTCATCTGTGAAATAGTTATGACTTTCTTATCCTTTAGTTTAGCGTAAAAGAGCTCCATGCAAGTTCCAGCTGACAGTTTCGGCAAATAAGCAATTAGGATATCGCATTCTTCAATGTCTTCCAAATCTCTTCTTACGAAATCAGCGGCTGGAACCTTAATCCACCAGTCGGGCTCGGTTCCTCTGTATATGATTTTTTCACGAAGCCAAGGGTCAACTGGCTCGTACCCATGGCGAATGCAAATTTCGCGAATAACGTCTCTGTAATACTGTTCAGCTTCCACGCCTTGAATGGGGCCTGAAATAAAAGCTTTCATGGTCAGATTAATGCTAAGGTCCCTAAACATTTAATATTTTGTTTCTCTCAAAGACAAAAGAACTGACTTACAGGAGAAAGTCCAACGTTTGGGTTTACTTAATCCTTTAGCGGCTGTAATAGTTTCTTTTTGTTTTCTAGGCTTGATGCTCTACAAGCGCGTCAGCATCGGAATAGCATTGACCGTTACAGCAATGATTTTGGCCCTCCTTTCGCTTTCTTGGGTGGAGATCCCAACATTAATTTATGAAACTACAACTGATATTCTCACAATTTCAGTTGTACTGGCAACTTTCGGAATAATGCTGCTAAGCCAACTCTACAATGAAACTGGCGTCATCAACCGCCTGAGCAAAAGCCTAAGCGAACTAATCAAAAACCCAAAAGTAGTAATAAGTGTGTTACCAGCAATCATAGGCTTCCTTCCCGTTGCAGGCGGAGCATTGATGTCAGCGCCCCTTGTCGATTCCGAAGCGGAAAAACTCAAACTTGAACCAGAAAAGAAGACCTACGTAAACCTATGGTTCAGACACGCTATTTTACCAGTGTATCCGCTGAATCAGTCATTAGTAATAGCAGCCGCGCTTACAGGAACAACCATAGTCTCCATAATATTACGTCAAATTCCACTAGTCATAGTTATGATAATTATCGGCTATTTCATGAGTTTACGGAAAGTTTTCAGCCCAAAAAACGAAGAACACCTAAAAGCGAAAGGCAGCACAAACTCGGCTCTTAAAAGTTTCTTAGTGACTTTTTCTCCGATTCTCACATCACTAATTGTAGCTGTTGTTTTAAGTTCGGTGGGCTTCGGATTGACCAAGCAAGGTTTTGACGTTTTCATAGCGGTGTTGACAGGCATAATTGTCTTGGTTGCTATTTCTAAACCCAGTGTCCGAGTTTTTGTAAAACCCTTCAAAGATTGGGGAATTTACAGTGTAACCCTTGCAGCATACGGTGCATTTCTACTTAGACATGCCATGATGGCAAGTGGAATCTCCGAAATTTTCCAAGCTTACGTGGCAAACGGAAGCGTAGACATGATTTTGCTTTTAACGATAATGCCCAGCATTTGGGGTTTCCTCACTGGTTCCTTTTCAGGAGCTGTTGCCCTGAGCATTTCCATACTTTCTGGGATCATGAACAGTTACACGGTAGGCATGGCGGCGCTGATTTACATAAGTTGCTACTTGGGATATCTAATTGCGCCTATCCACCTCTGCTTGACATTTACTGCAGAATACTTCAAATGCTCCTTAGGCAAAATTTACAAATACGTGATTCCCTCATTTTTGATAACCTTTGCGGCGGCAATTCTAATCTACTATCTGATAGTTTAAAATTTCAACATAAGTTCACACCAAAAGGTTGGCATTAGAACCGACAGAAATACCTTTCCCTGTGTCTGAATTATTTACCTTCTGCATTTTTTGGTTCAGCTGCAGAACTGCTTACTCCTAACGACTCCAACATTTTTTCTATCTTGTTAGTTGGCGGCAAACAGGTTTGATTCTTGCACACGTAAGCAGTAGCTTTACCATCGATTTTTTCGTAACCCAGCCCAAACATCTCCGTACTCGGCTCGCCAGCACGTTTGAGCGAAACCACCACGTTAGGAAAGAAATATCCTCGAAGCGCCGCGAGCATGTTCAATGTATCCTCCTCTTGTAAACTGCCCACCAAAATTACATTATAGGTGGGTCCCACAACAAAGTCGAGTCCAAGTAACATGAAAGTATGCGCTTCAGGCCTCTTCCTTATCTCACCAGAAAATGCTCTAGCAAGCTTAGCAGACATCTCTTCATATGCAGAATTACCTGTCAAGCGAGCTAAACGAAGCAAATTCAACATTGCCACAGAGTTACCCGAGGGAATGGCACCGTCATAGGCTTCCTTTCGCCTCACCATAACACTCTCAGCGTCCTTTGCTGTAAAGTAAAATCCGCCATCATTCTCATCCCAAAACTTTTCAATCATCACTTTGGTCAATTCCAAGGCGGTTTGCAGATACCTGTCATCAAAAATCGCTTCGTAGATCTCAATAAGCCCCCAGACAAGAAAAGCGTAATCATCCAGAAATCCAGCGACCGCCTTTTCACTTTTGGCATAACGGTGATAAAGCAGGCCACCATCATCTCTCATCTTTTCCAAAACAAAATTGGCTGCTCTAATGGTAGCATGCAAATACTTTTCTTCACCAAAAACTTGGCTTGCCCTAGCCAAGGCTGCAATCATCAAACCGTTCCAATCGGCCAGAACTTTATCGTCCTTGCCCAGACGCACGCGTTTCTCTCTGAAATCAAAAAGCGACTTTCGAATTCTACTCAATCCTAAAATTAATTCGTCAAGCGTCAGATCATGTTCTGAAGCAATCTGCTCCAGTGGTTTAACTAAGTGAAGAATATTCTTGCTATTTCTACTTCCAGTCGTTGCTTCGATGAAATTTCCTCTTTTCTCAACGCCAAAAATCCTAATCGCCAAATCTGTGTCTTCCGTTAATAAAGCCTCTTTGATCTCTTCTTCCGTCCACTGATAAAATTTACCTTCTACACCCTCACTGTCCGCATCTTCAGCCGAGTAGAAACCTCCATCTGCCACGGCTAAGTCCCTTAGAACATAGTCAAGAACCTCTTTTGCGGTTTGCTTAAACTCTGCACTCCCAGTCGCTTGAAACGCTTCAGTATAAACTAAGGCTAACAAAGCCTGATCATAAAGCATCTTTTCAAAATGTGGAACCAGCCATCGAGCATCTGTGGAATAGCGGTGAAAGCCAAACCCCACCTGATCAAAGATACCTCCAGCTCTAATTGCCCGAAGAGTCTTATTAACAATCATGATCGCAGTTTTCTCCTTACTTCGCTGCCAATATCTTAACAAGAAAAGCAAATTTTGCGGTGTGGGAAATTTGGGAGCGCCACCGAATCCTCCGTTGTGTTCGTCAAAGTTTAAAACAAGTCTGTCATAGGCTTCATCCAGCACATCCTTTGCCGGTTCACCTTCAGGAGTTGTTTTCTCTAAAATTTCCAATTTAGATTTAATCTGTTTGCCAACATTCTCCAGTTCATTTCTACGCGTTTTCCAAATTTCCTTCATCTGTGGAACGAGGTCAACCATTCCTACAAGGCCAAACTTGCTTATCTTCGGAATATAGCTAGTCGCAAAAAACGGGTTCCCATTGTGCGTCATGATTACGTTAAGGGGCCACCCGCAACTTCCCCCCATCATTTGGCAAACCGTCATATACAAATTGTCCAGATCAGGCCGTTCCTCTCTGTCCACTTTGATGGAGACGAATGTTTCGTTCATGAGCTCAGCCACTTCTTGATCTTCAAAGCATTCTTTTTCCATAACGTGACACCAGTGACACGTCGAATAGCCAATCGAAAGAAAAATGGGTTTGTCTTCTACCTTCGCCTTTTCGAACGCTTCATCACTCCAGGGAAACCAATCCACTGGATTATAGGCGTGCTGAAGTAGATAGGGACTTTTCTCATGTATCAGTCTGTTAGCCCTTCTTTTTGTAAGTTCATCCTGCATAGAAATCCCTTGAAAAATCTTTCAGCTCTGTACAATCCAACACAGAAGCCACTATTAAGACATCCTGTCACAAAACTGTTAACGAAATTAGTTCAAAGGCATCTGAGCGATACAAGGAGAAAGGAGTCTGATCGCTCCGTATGGCTAAGCAATGATTGCCGTATTCAACGGCAATTGTCTTAGCTAGTTATCACATCCTTATCGTCGTAGACATACTCTTTTCTATTTTATTAGCAGCACAGAACGGTTTGCGTAATGGATGACATGATCGCTTACACTGCCTAGCAAAAATCGCCTTACGGTGCCATGGCCTCTGCTGCCTATGACGATGAGGTCGTAATCTTCATCAGTGGCAGTTTGAATGATTACCTTGGCCGGGTCGCCTGATTCTAGCTTTTGATCCGGTTTTATCCCTTCGACTTTGGTCGCTGCTTGCGCAAGAACGCGGGTTCCAATTTTTTGGCCCGTTTCAGGTCTTAATCTAAAAAGTGTCGATTCTTGGACGTAGAGCAGCGATATTTTGGCGTTGGTTTTTTCAGCTAAAAGAACGGCGTATTGGAGGGCTTTTTCTGCATTTGCTGAACCGTCCATTGGAACCAGAATTTTTGATATCTGACTTTTTTCTCTCGCTACTAGGACGGGAATTTTGACTTGGGATGAAACCTTCTTTGCTACACTTCCCAAGTGCGGATCTTGTTCTTCTTCACCGCTGTTACCGATTATTGTCAAATCGTAGTTTCCCATCTCAGCTTCGTTTATAATGATGTCGGCTGGATCGCCACGGTCAACTAGTTTTTGATTTACGGTTATGCCTTCTTCTTTAAAGAGAGCTGTTGCGCTTGCAATAATGCGCTTACCTTGCTCGATGTACCAATTCGTGATTTCATTAATGACTTCTTCGGGCAAGAGGGTTTCTGGAGGTTTAGGAACTTCCACTGCCCTAGGGAACTGCCCTGTAGAAGTGCTTATTGGAACAGGCTCTTTCCTTTCTTGAAGGAGTTGCTGCATTTGAGGAATCATTAATTCATGGGATGCTGCATGAAGGACAGTTACCTCCGAATTGAATTTCTTAGCTATAAGGGCCGCTAGTTCTTGGGCAACGATAGAGGGAACCGAACCATCAATAGGGACAAGAATCCTCTTAAAAAAATGTGCGCTCTGCATGTTTTCTCCTATTCTTTATTTAATGTTGTCTCTTAGTTAAGTGTTCGTATAGCTTCTGAAAACACTCTGTCATTTGCTTATCGAAGTCAAACCGCTTGAATTACAGCTTTGCGCATCTTTGCTTGATATATAGAGTTTGATTGCAGATAGCTTTCTCAACATGCAAAGAGTTTTAAAGCAGAAACAAAGTCATCCAGTTTCCCGTAGAGTCAAGCATAAGGGCATTATATGCATCTGGTTATGTTGATCTATCTTAATCTGCTATTTTAATGAACAAACGTAATCTTCTATATGATCTATTCGCTTAAGTTTAAGAATGCTTTTTGTGTCCTGTTTCGTCTTGAAATCTTTTAACATCCAAAAAACATGTTCTCTCACTTCTTGCGGTGATCTCCTGTTTTCATAACTTTCGTAGAGTTCGATAAATCTTAGAATCTGTTTTTTTATTCCCACATTATCAATAATTGCTTTTTTCGGATCAAATATCCAAGGACGATGTCTCGCTTCTCTCCCAACCATGACAAAATCGCAAGTGGTTTTTCTTAAAAGATCTAAACCTTGCTCATAACTTCTAAAATCACCATTTGCAATTATGGGAATGGCGAGTTTTTCCTTGACCTGTTTCATTATGGTCCAATTGACTCTTCCAGAATATTTTTGTTGGGCGGTTCTTCCATGTACGCAAATTGCCTCGATCCCTGCATTTTCTAAAATTCTAGAGACCTTTACAGCGATGATGTTTTGCACATCTAAACCTATTCTTATTTTTGCGGTAACTGGTTTTCCTGTTGAATCTACTATCGCTCTAACTAGTTCTTCCAAGCGAGGCAAGTCTGAAAGGAGATAGACTCCATAACCTTTGCGCAAAAATTCGTTTTCACTGCAGCCAACGCTGAAATCAATAATGTCGGCAAAATCCTCAACAAGTTCCACAGCCCTAACCAACGCATCTTTACTGTTACCTATCAATTGTACATTCACGGGTCTTTCACAATAATGTATGTTCAAAAATTCTTTGACTTGCCTCGTCGTTTTGCTTCTAATAACATCAACGTCTATAATTTGCGTATAAACCAAACCAGCTCCATTCTCTTTACACAACATTCGAAAAGCAGTGCAATTAACAGCACTCATAGGGGCAAGTACAAAACAATTTGCTATATCGACATCCCCTATTTTCATGGAGCAAGCTATTCCAGTAACACCAATAAATACTCAACGTTTTCTCAGTGCTTCTCCATTTTGCACAAAGACAGTACTCTGGCAATATCTCCTGTGTAAGTCTTTTTTTCCATTTTTAGCGTAGCATGTATTTTCTCGAACGTTTCTGTTTTGTTTAGAACCGCACAAGTGCTAACATAAACGTTTGAGCTGGCGTACACTAAAATATTGGGATTGACATTGAAGTTAAATGGATCAAAGGAGGTGTTTAGGATGGCAAACGAGTTACCTGCAGAAAAGCTGAGAAGGGAATGTGACCCTAGTCTTATGCGTTGTGAAACCACACAAGGCTTGGTTCCTCTCACAGAAATTATTGGTCAAGAAAGGGCTGTCAGGGCGCTCAAGTTCGGGTTAGGCATCAGGGAACGCGGGTTCAACGTCTACGTTGCTGGTTTTCCTGGAACAGGTCGGACAACAGCTGTTAAAAATTTTCTAGAGGAAATGGCGCGAGTTGAGCCAGTGCCCTCTGATTGGTGTTATGTAAATAACTTTTCCGACCAGTATGAGCCAAAGGCAATAAAGCTACCTTCGGGCAAGGGGAAGGATTTTCAAAGACACATGAAGAATTTTATCGAGAACGCTAGAACAGCGCTTCCTAAGGCGTTTGAAAGTGAAGACTACGCCGCGAAGAGAGAAGCAACGATCAAGGTCTTAGAAAATCAAAGGAAAGAGCTCATTGAGCAACTTAACAGTAAAGCCCAAAAGGAAGGTTTCATCATCCAAAGCACACCCATTGGACTGCTTCTGATTCCAATAATAAGGGGCAAACCAGCCACCGAAGAAGAGTTAATGACTTTGCCTCCCAAAATCAGGGAAGAGATTCAAGAGAAAAGAGGACAATTAGAATCAGAACTGAGAAGCGCCATGAGGCAACTTGTGGATATGGAGCGAAAAATACGTGAAGAACTTAAGAAAATGAATCGGGACGTTGCCCTCTACTCTATTGGCCACTTAGTGGCTGACCTCACGGAGAAATACAAAGACTTTCCAGATGTCGTAGCCTACCTAAAAGATGCGCAGAATGATATTTTGGATAATCTGTCCCAATTCGTAAAAGGGCCTGAAGCACCGCAGCAAGTTCCCTTTTCAGTCCCGTGGATGAAAGAGGTTCCCTTCAGAAAATACGAAGTAAACGTTATTGCTGATAATTCAGATGTCAAGGGAGCCCCTGTAGTGATGGAATTTAACCCCACCAATCAGAACCTCTTTGGAAGAATAGAGAAGGAAGCTCAGTTCGGCGCCCTCGTCACTGACTTTACGATGATCCGCAGCGGATCCTTGCACAAGGCCAATGGTGGATATCTAATTCTTCCAGTTGAAGAGCTGCTTCGCAATCCGTTCTCCTATGATAGTTTGAAAAGAGCATTAAAAAACGAGCAAATCGTTATCGAAGAGGCGCAAGAACGTTTAGGTTTTATTACGACCAAGAGCTTGAAACCTGAGCCCGTTCCTCTAAGTGTTAAAGTAATCTTGATTGGAAACCCCCTCCTCTATCAACAATTGTACATTCTAGACATGGAATTTAATGAACTCTTCAAAGTTAAGGCAGATTTCGACACAACTATGGACAGAACAGAAGAGAACGCGCAACAGTATGCAGCTTTCGTCTGTACACTTTGCCAAAAGGAGAACCTCAAACACCTTGACGGCTCAGGCTTAGCCAAATTAGTTGAGCATAGCTCAAGACTAGCTGAAGACCAACACAAACTTTCTACTAAATTTGCTGAGGTTGCAGACATCGTCCGCGAAGCCAACTTTTACGCCACACAGGAGAACTCAGATTTTGTGACGAGAAGTCACGTGAAAAAAGCCATCGAAGAAAAAATTTACCGCTCAAAACTCATCCAAGAAAAGATTCAAGAAATGATCAAAAGAGGGATTCTCCTCATTGATACAGACGCAGAAAATGTGGGCCAAGTGAACGGTCTTTCAGTGATGAGTCTGGGCGACTTTTCCTTTGGCAGTCCCTCACGCGTGACAACCAGCGTAGGCCTCGGCCGAGAAGGAGTCGTCGACATTGAACGGGAAGCCAAAATGGGAGGACCTATCCACACTAAGGGCGTGCTAATTTTGAGCGGCTACCTAAATGAGAAGTATGCGCAAGATAAGCCCCTTAGTCTATCAGCGCGCCTTGTTTTTGAGCAGAACTATGAGGGTGTAGAGGGTGATAGTGCCTCAAGTACTGAACTATACGCTATCCTTTCCGCCCTTTCTGGGCTACCGATAAAGCAAAGTCTTGCTGTGACAGGTTCCGTGAATCAGAAAGGCGAGGTCCAAGCCATCGGTGGAGTGAACGAAAAAATCGAAGGGTTCTTTGAGGTCTGCAAAGTTAAGGGTTTCAATGGCAAACAAGGGGTGATGATACCGAAAAGTAACGAGCAAAACCTGATGCTTAAGGAAGAAATAGTGGAGGCCGTTAAAGAGGGAAAATTCCATATCTACTCTGTCAAAACCATTGACGAAGGAATAGAAATACTAACAGGGGTTAAAGCTGGCGAAAGACAAGAAGATGGAACCTTTGAGGAAGGAACCGTGAATTACAGAGTGGATAAACGCCTCAGAGAAATGGCTGAAAAACTTCGGGAATTTCCACCGTTCTTCATGGGAGAGGGAAAGAAAAGCGAAAGTTAAACGCAAAAACAAGGAAACAAAGTATGGGTTGAATTCCGTTATCTATGCGAGTTAGAAGTCGCAAGGCTCTGCAGAAACAGAAAATACGCTTGCTCTCGCGAAGTGTCGTAGGGCTGATCTTGATGCCGAGGGCTGCGTTTGAACCTGCAACAAAAGGGGATATCTCCCGCTCTTCTTCCTTTCCGTTTTTAAAATTCATGTTAAGAGAGGCCAAAAGAAAAAACTGGATGGTAGTTGGTATGTTCACAGTTCGGACGATGTCTTCAGTTTTTCATCATGATTAAATAGTTTCTTTTAGAGCCTAGAGCTTTGCTTGTAACTTAGGCAACGCCAGTCTCAAAGACTAAACAGATCTGTCACATTATTCCTTTGATCCAGCCACCATCTACTTGATATGTTGCCCCAGTTATGAAACTTGCTCGTCCAGATGCTAAAAAGACCACTAAATCTGCTATCTCTCTTGGTTGAGCCATTCTCTTGAGCGGAGTAGTCTTCGCCCAGTCTTGAACTATGTCTTTGATTGCCTTACCTGTTCGCTGACTCTCCGCTTGTGCGAGTTCTTTAACCCTGTCTGTAAGTGTATAGCCAGGGCAGACGCTGTTGACGAGGATGTTGTATTCAGCAAATTCGTTGCTTAGAGTTTTTGTGAGTGCGATGATTCCTGCTCTCAGCGAATTGGATAGAATAAGATTTTCAACTGGTTGCTTCGCTGCGATCGAATTCATGTTAATGATTCTCCCCCAGCGATTTTTCTTCATATAAGTAGCCACTTCTCGGCATGCGAATACAACGCTCATAAAGAGCTGCTCGAAAGTGCTTCTCCAATCCTCTTCAGAGGTTGCAAGAAAGGATTTTGACGGCGGTCCTCCCGTGTTGTTTACAAGGATATCGATCCGTCCAAATGCATTATAGGTCTCGGTTAGAAGCGTCCTTATGTCGTCTAGGCGGTTCAGATCTGCCTTGACCCATAAAATCTCTGCTCCAGTGGAGGCTTCGATATCCCGCTCAGCGATTCTAAGGTGACTCTCGTCTCTCGCGCATATAGCCACCTTCGCCCCCTCCTCTGCCAGCACATTAGCTATAGCGTTACCTATTCCTCTACTTGCTCCAGTCACAATAGCTACTCGCCCCGAGAGTCCAAGATCCATTCCTCCTCACCCCTTTCGAAGGTAGTGATCCTGTCCCGTCAACCAATCCTCTCTGATGGGACTGAAAATATCAAGATCTAATGTATCTTCAAGTGCAATTGCACTATGCTCGATGTTCGATGGAATAACGAGAACTTGGCCTTTTCCGACTCTGACTTTTCCATTTGGCAGCGTCAACTCCAGCAATCCGCTGACAACATATGTTATCTGCTCACTCTCGTGTTTGTGTGAAGCAACGGTGCAGCCTTTCTCCAAAAGGATTTGGGCCAGCATCACTCTTTTTCCTGAGATCAATTTTCGAGAGAACTTATCCTTTACCCGTTCTTCAGGAATTTCACTCCAACTGTACAAACTCAATCCAATCACCTTCTAACTTCAATTGTTGCCCGGCTTTAAAAATGGTGCGTCAATTAACCCTTGACCACTCGAGTGTAATGGACCATCATGGAGAAAAGCAGAAAGAGTAATGAGTCATTACTGAAATAGGCAAATTTCGCATGAAAAAATAGCAATCCACGAGGAAAAGTTAGGGTGCTTTTGGTGTTTTCATTATAAACGATAGTAAAACTGCTGTGAGCACAAGCCCTGCTGTAGAATAGAATCCAAGAACATAAGTCGCGTATGTAGGCTCTGAACCTACGATAACTGCCATTAACATCGGAAAAACTACACCACCCACTCCATATGCACTTAAGTATAGTCCATAATTTGGTCCAAGGTTTTTTGCACCAAAGAAATATGAGACGAGCGTGGGTATAACCGCAAGGTACGCCCCAAAAGCAGCGGCAAACAGAATTATCGTCAGATAAAGAACTGGGGCTGAGTTTGAGTATGGAAAGAGAACCACCAGACAGAGCAATTGGATTCCTTGCATTATAAATAAGGTGCTTCTAGGGCCAATTCTGTCGCATATCGCTCCGAATAAAGGTCTTCCAACGGCATTTGAAACTGCAAGAACTGAAACTGATAAAACCGCCAACCATTCCAAGTCTCCTGTCAGACCAGTTATATCTGTAGCTATGAGTTTTGCATAACCAATAACCATCAACCCTGCTCCTGCACCAATTAGAAATATTGCCCAAGTAACGTAGAAGGTGCTTGTTCTTAACATTTGTCTATTTGTAAAATCTATAGTTGCTTTACGCCAAGATTTTTGGGTTGTAGATGCCTTCGATGATGGTGGTTTCCATTCTGCCGATGGAAATTTCATGAGTGCTCCCAGAAGTAATAGGGTAACCATAAACACTATTCCCAAAATCAGAAATGTATTCGCTACGTCTAATATAGAAATCATTGTAGCAACTGCAGGTGCGGTAATCAGAGCAGATAGACCAAAACCCATCACGGTTAATCCAGTTGCTAACCCTCTCTTATCTGGGAACCATCTACCAACAACTGCTATTGGGGAATTGTATGCGTAGCCGCACCCTGTACCTGCAATAAGTCCAAACGTTATTATAATAATCCAAAATGATGAGCTTGGAAATATTGCTATGCAATAGGACAGAATATATCCCATACCGACAAGACCAGCACCTATAAGTGCAGGTCGTTTTGGTCCTACTTTTCCAATCATCCTACCTGAAAAAGCAAAACTAACACCAAATGCCAGAAGGAAAATGCTGAACGGAATCACAGATACTGCCGGCGTCAAGTGATATGGCCCTTCATGCAATGGAGGTCTAAAAACACTCCATGCATATATCGTGCCTAAACATAAATTTACAATGAATCCAGCAATAACAAAAATCCATCTGTTTGGAGTTTTGGTTTCCACTTGTAATCATGCTCCTGGTTTTGAATAGAGAGCCCTATGATCCAAATATAAACATTTACAATTGATTGCATCATTTTGACAACTATTTTTACACGTTTGAATCTCCAAAAAAGCGAAACAGGCTCACAATTTCTTAATCCATGTTCTTTTCCAAAAGAAAGTTCGTGGTGCCGAGGGCCGGGTTTGAACCGGCGACAACCCGGTCTTCAGCCGGGCGCTCTCCCAGGCTGAGCTACCTCGGCAACTTTACCAATTCAAAAGTAAGACGATATGTTTTAAAGTTTTCTGAATATGCATTCTTTTATTGCTTAGTTGATCAAAAAATGACGAGAAACAAAGTTGACTTGAGTATTGTTTCACATAGTCAGATTCAGAGTCCAAGTTTGTTATGCATGAGAAGAGGAAACATTGTTTAAAAACGTGAAAATGGCCTCAATTATGTCGGAGGAATATGTAATGAAGGGAAAAAAGGCGATAATAACCGCTGAATTGGTTGATGAGAGCCGCGAAAATTCGAACGGTAAAATTGTGCAAGAAATGATTAAATGGTTTAGGGAAGAAGCTATTTCAGCGCCTTGGATCAAAGAAATCAAAAAAGTTGTTGTGCAAGAGGCCTAGGCGCCTAGAAGAGCCACGTAGTTTGTTAAAAAATATCCTATTAAGGCGCAGGTCAAAAAACACAGGAACATCAAGAACTGTTCAAATTTGTGTCTTGCTTCAAAATTCTCATCGTCTTCCAAATTCTTCAAACAGATGACACCCTGAACTTTTGTTTAAAAATCTTTAGGGAAAGGTTTTATGAATGGGGAATAAGTATTTGAAATCCAAAAACAAATATTATCCAAAACAAACATGCAAATCACAGGCGGATGCGACGTTTGGGCCGGTAGTCTAGCTGGTTAACTCACCTCGAGGCCAAGGGACATCGCCCTCACGCGGCGAAGATCGTCGGTTCAAATCCGGCCCGGCCCACCAATCTCCATTATATGTCTCTCTGTTGAACAGGTACGTAAAAAAGTTTATTAAATATTGCCATTTGAGATATCTTCGTCTCGCTTTGGAGGTTCAGAATGGGAAAAACCTTGGTTTCCTTAAGATCAGATGATATTAGCTACTCTTTCGGGGGAAGTAAAGCGTGTTCGAAGTGTGAAGCGTGCGGTGAAGAATTTGAGAAGCCTGTTCTTGCCACTGTTTCTTCGGGCTATGTTGTTAAGGAATATTATGCGTGTCCGCGTTGTCTTTCTAAGGTAGGCGAAGTTGAAAGCAGAGAAAGTAAAGAAGAAAAGAAAGATCAATCCTTGGGGAAGGAGGTTAAGATTGAATTGGATGCATCTGAGGAAGGCGAAACTTGTAGTCACGAGTTGGGGTATTTGAAAAAACGGCCGAAGAATACGCCTATTCCTGAAGAATGCTTGACGTGCAACAAAATGATTGAGTGTTTGGCGTATTAAGTCTGTATTTCTTTTTAGCTGTCTTTTTCTGACTACGCGAAATTTTAAGAGCTAACATATGCTTTGATTAGTTTGGTAATGGGTTAGCCTTTGATTCCAATAAAAGACATGAACCGTTCCCTAACTAAACCGCATGTTAACCGCCTTCTCATAATAGTTAACGTAATCGTTTTCTTAACGATGTTTCTATCTGATATTGAATTTATCAAGAGCAGTTTTGTAGCGAATATAGGTGAGAATTTTGCGATGTACCCGTACTACATTGTTCAAGGAGAAAAACTGTATACGCTTTTTACTTCAATGTTTCTGCACGCTGGCTGGTTTCACATTATCGGAAATATGCTTTTCCTTTACATTTTTGGCGACAATATTGAAGACATTTTTGGGCATCTGAAGTATTTGGTCTTCTACCTGATTTGCGGGTTAGCAGCTGACCTCACTTACATACTGAGTCTCCAGAGTTACAACCCTCTTGATGCCGTTGTGGGCGCTTCCGGGGCAATTTCAGGAGTGTTAGGTGCTTATCTTGTGCTTTTTCCTAAGGCCAAAATTTTAACAATAGTTTTCTTCGGCTGGGTACTGCTCTTACCAATCCCTGCAATAATTTTCCTAGGGATCTGGTTTGTCATGCAGTGGTTCTCTGCTTTTTTTGAGGTAGGAAGCAATATTGCCTTTTGGGCGCATATTGGCGGCTTTATTGCAGGGATGTTTCTAGCTTTGACTATCGGTTTGAGAAGGAAAAAGGCTCGTCAAGCACTTTATCGTGCCTATTCCAAGTAAGTTGGGGTCTGTCCGTCATGAATTCTTCATCTTCACCCGATCAGACTGGGACGGCGACATCATCCCCCACACATAATACAGCATCCCAGTCTAATATGAATATTGTCAACGTAATGCTATGGATGAAACGAAACGCCTACGAAGACTCAACCATAAAGAAAGTAGCCAAGCTATTAAGACACCTAAAAAGAAACTGCAACACCGCAGACCCAGAAGCAGTAAAACCTTTCATAGCGAACAAAACATGCGGAAATGGACACAAAGAAAACTTAGTGGAAGCATACGACCTACGCATGCGGTCAGAGGAGCTGACATGGGGTAAACCCTTTTACCAAAGATATGACAAGAAACGCCGCTGCACGCCCTTGGAGAAATAATTGTATGATACACTAAGACAAAAATAAATTACTCGCGCGCGCCAAAACATTTAATAGTTAGAAATATATAACTTTATATTAGATAAAGTCAATAAAATGTTAGATATAATTAAATGGAGGTCGAGAAACACGAAAAAACATAGAAAAATATTATTCGTTTTAGGAATTCTGATTTGTTTAACTGGAGCGGGACTGATGTTTGACGGAGCAATTCTGGGCGAAACAACAACAAATGTCGCGACCGTACTCGGAATAACAGGAATAGGTGTAATCGCAACAGCAACCCAAAGAAGAGCAATTAATAAAGGAGGTGAATAAATATGGCTGCATTCGGATGGCCAATAATTCTAGTCCTAAATGCCGTGATGATTATTCTAGTGGCAATATTTGTAATCTGGAAGTTGCAAAAAGACAAGAGAGCAGGATACCCAATAAAAGATGAACGCACATCAAAGATTCAAGGTAAAGCAGCACTCGGCACCTATTGGATAAACTTGACCTTTATGATATCAATACTACTATGGAACATTTTCGGAAACGAGTTTCTAAGCTTGCCCGAACTGGAAACAGGATGGACTGTAATCGCTATAATGCTAGTATCTGGAATCTCGTTCGGCTTACTGAGCTGGTACTACGCCAAAAAAGGAGAATTCTGATGAAATTCAAAACCCGAATCAAAGAGTTGAGAGCACGATATGATTTGACCCAAGATGATCTTGCAAGAATGGTGGGTGTAAGGAGAGAAACCATTCTTTACCTAGAAAAGGGCAAGTATAATCCATCCCTAATGCTATCTCACCAGATAGCTCAAACTCTAAAAACCACAATAGATGACCTATTTATTTTCGAAGATGAAAAAACTCGAAATGAATAACTAAAAAATAATGCCAAAGTAGCGCGCGCTACGTTTAGATAACTCTCAACGGCACCGACAATATCGCGCTCATATCACTCCCCTACGTTGAAGAGGCGGTGAGAGGTGACATTGAAAGAATATACTTGCATACAAGTTAATCACCACAAAGAAGCACCTACGGCAATTGCTGATATGCAAAACCTAGGTTGGCGTCTTCACACCTATCAAGCTACTGGGTATGGTACGGATGTTAAGCACTACTTACTATTTGAAAAGGGTGACTGACTTAGCGCAAGTGCTCAAAGGGTTAAAGAGGTCGCAACCTGAAAGCAAAAAGCTTTCTTCTTAGCTATTATTCAAAAACTGCTCATACGAAGACAACAACTATTAAATGCTACCAAAATATAGCATATTTGATGGAGGGAATATTGAATGATTGCTGAATTAATTTACTATTTGTTTGTTTTTATCGCATGTATCGCATTTATGGTGCGTTTCCGCTTGTTTTACAGGCTTTTGCCGAAATCTTTAGCTCAGAAAATTCTTGCTGAACTGTCCAGTCTCAAGGTCTCTACACCGAACTTGAAATCTACCTCTGACAGTAACACTTCCGTGTCTCGATAATTGTCTTGATTGGCTTACAAAACGTCTCAACCTGAAAACCAGACCACTAATGCCATCAGAATTGTCATTTTGATAGTGCAAATCATTGGCAAATAAGAAGCGCGCTTGCTCAAAGCACCTCTCTTTAGGGAAGAGAGGATGCCCAGAGAACCCAAGTAATGTCCAGACATTACCCAGCGCGTATGAAAAACACGTATCCATCCGCTCTGGAAAATAGACCACTTATGCCCTCTCTGAACTGAAGGGCAACGCAGTCAAAGACCAACACAGGAATGAAACCCAGCCAACACCACGTCTTTTCCGCCAATCCAAATAGAAAAGTGCCTTCTGCTCTCGCAGTCCTCAAGGTAAACTTTTCCCCTTGTTTTAGCCAAGGGTCGTTGAGACTAAAAGTTCAACTCTCTCGGAACAGACACACGACGGAAGGGACGCATATCAATCCCAACAAGGAATGATAAAAAATGATAAGTCAAAAAGTGACGCGAGAAAAAATTAAATATCCATATCGAACTGAGAAAGATATACCCGTTTTAGGGAGAGAAATAGAATGAAAGAAGAAAAAGAAGACCAAAAGAAATTACTTTGCCCTAAGGCTGGGACGGCGACATCATCCCCCAAAGAAAAGTGGCAAAACAATCAAATAAACTTTCTAAACAGGGCTATGGCTTCATTTTTTTGTAAAGGGCTTTGATGGTGCCCGAGACAATTAGGACGTGTACGGCTACTTGATTGTTAGCTATTGTTGTTATTGAGGCCAAGGCTGCTCTAACAATGTCCACAGTTGCGCGCGAAGTGCGTATGACGGCGACTTTTTTCTCCGTGTTGTAGTCAATTAAGGTTAGGTTAGTGAGGCTTGCGCCGTATTCTCCATAGAGTTTTGTGACTGCGGTCCAAATGGCGTCTATAAGTTCTTTTGAGCTAAGCGTTTCGTTTGTGTCTATTTCTAAGGCTAGGTATCGGCTTTTGATTCTTTTCAACAATCTTTTCCTTCCCGAAGTATCCGTATTCCAGGCGCAACAAACTTGGCACTAAGTTTTTCTCTATTTCTTTTAACGATTGCTAAAGGATTCCTCGAAACAGTTTCTATGCCAGAAGTCTCATCTAAACCGAAAAGAGACGCCAAAGCGGCTAGTTCTCTCGGTTTTCTCATGAGTATCTCGTCTGAAATTCCGCTCGAGATTACGATTGGAACGCCGAATTTCTGGGCGGTTGCAGTTTCTCTGCGCAAACTTGAGAGGAGCCTGACTCTGGCTGGTCCTTCGAGAGTGAGTAGCGGTTTAATGTCGATTTCGAGGGAGGCTACGCTCTTGTGGGCTAATTCAGCCTCTGCTCTGTCAAAGAATCTTTTGCGAAAATCGAAGGAAGGGAAGTTTAAGAGGTCAACGCGTCGGTCCTTTGCGGCTTGTCTCGCCACTTCTTTGGTTTCGCAGATTACGCTGATTATTTCAAATTTTCTCCTCAGTCTTCTTAGGTAGTGAGTTAGTTCTTTTGAGGTTCTGGGTTTTAAATCTACCCGGGATGAAAGGTCTATATTGGCTTCATTGCATGTGTCTTTTAGGGTTTGGATTTCCTCTTCTGTCGTGTTTTGAGTAAAAGGTATAGCCGTTAAGTGGTATCCTAGCCTTGAGGCCTTTGTTATTATCCTAGAAACTTTTTCAGAATCTTTCAAGTTTATGCGCAGATGGAGGTCTGCGTAGGTCTTTTTCATGGGAGCAACCCGGTTTTTCCGCAGATTTCTATTATTTCTTCTATGCTTCGGTTTTTGAAGTGAATTTTGAAATGTATCGGGTCGGTGGTTGCGAGTTTGATTTCGCCTATGTAGGCTGATTGTTTGTCAAGTCTGAGGTACAGGTTTCCTTTTTTCAGATGATCTTTGATTTCGTTGTTTAGTAACTCTTTATCCAAGCTACTTAGGCTGGAGGTTATGTTTTGTAAGACTGTCGGTAGGACATTTTTGTCCGTGAGTCTTGTTTCGAAGAGAATTATTGGGTTTCTGTGGTGGCCCGTCAAGTTAGTTTTTTTGAAAACGGTGTTTCCACTTAGCCCTTTTGGTAGGGTGTTGCGTACTGCGTTGAGAACTTTGTCTGTGTCTTCGGTTGCGTGGGCAAAGACTCGTATGTCAATGTGGCCTATTGGAGTTTTAGAAGACAAGGTAGCATCGCTGTTTTCTATTAGAGTGTTTTCATCTTTTAGATTTTTGCTTGCGTTTGGGCTTGGGTTTTCTTTTTTCTAAGAAAGATTTCACGGTTTCAACGTTTTCGTCGTGGGCTGTTTTTCTTCTAGGGTCTGTTGGTATGCCGAGTTTTATGGCTTCTTTCGCGCTGAGTCCAGCTTTTTTCAGTTCTTCTACGCTGAAGCCTTTTCCGTAGCGTTGTTTTCCGCCTCTTTTGAAGATTTTAGCCTTGGCTTCGTTCATGGTCGCTATGTTTCTCCTTTGCTGCCGGTTTTCTTGCTGGGTCTGAATTTTTCTGCTCCTTTTCCTTTTCTCCTTAGGCTTCTGATTTTTTTGCCTGCGCTTGTTAAGCCTCGGAACACTCTCTTGGTGTGTTGTTTCTGGGTTATCCAGTTTAGGTTTTTGTCGGCTTTTATTGCTGGATGATTTGGATCGACCATTATGACTTCAAACCATTTTGAGCGGCCGTCTTCTCCTACCCAGTAGGAGTTTAGTACTTGTAGGTTTGGGAATTTTTTTGCCGTTCTTTCTTCGGCAATTAGTCGTAGGCTTTTGGCGGGCTTAAATTTTAGTACGCCCATGCGTTTTGGTCTTCTTCCAGCTTTTGGCCTTTGCTTTCTTAAGCCTCCTCTTCGGACGCGTGTGCGAGCGATGACGATGCCTTGTTTGGCTTTGTAGCCTAGTTTTCGTGCTTTGTCTAGGCGTGTGGGTTTTTCTATGCGAGTTATTGTTGGTTGTTTGCGCCATTCTATTAGTCTTTGGCGCATTAGCTCGTCAACGTATGATCTTTCAGATTTTGCCCATGCTTCAGCGATGTATTTGTATGCCATTTTTGTTTTTTCACCTCATTTGTTGTGTTTGTGGTTCAGCCCATGCGGGCTACATCCCAGCGGACGTGGTTGTCCGCCTGTGGTTTTGAATGTTAGTTTCGGGGTTAAAAATAAACCTTTTCCAGAACTCTAGTGCTCTGCGGAAACTATACCCCCTCTATATATAGGTTGAACTTGCTGTTCTCTCTGGTTTTCACCTTCTTTTGCGTGTGTAGGTTGCAGGTTTAGCGTGTTAAGCGTCATACGCGATTCTGTGCTCCATGTTACCTTATAAAACCTTAAAGTTTCAGTGACTATTTGAACCCCCAGCGAAATTCACGAATTTACAAATTCAGAAACAAATTGTTTAGACCAAAAAAGTGGTATGCGCGCATTCTTGTCTGGTGGAAAGTGAAAAATAGTTGATGGTAGCTAACACATTGGTGGTTTTTAGATTATTAGACGAATAGTAAACACGCTATTTGCAGTAGTTGCTATAGCAAATGGTCATTCATTTGTTTTCAAGTTCTGCTTTGGTGATGCGAAAATAGCCGCTTTGGTCTTTCCAAACTTTTTCTGCTTCAACAATTCTTATTTTGCTCTTGAAAAATGGTGCGTCAAGCACGAGGGTTTCGTATTCTCCTCCTTCACCAACAGGCGAAATACCATACTTTCTATTAAGCTCCATTAAATCTACAACAGTTGCTTCCTCAATTTTTCTTCCGAGCCATTCCTCGGTAAAGCCATATGCGTAAACTCCAGTTATTATCACTTCAAAATTAAGGTTCAAGATTTCCTCTAGCATTTTGTATGGGCTTTCGTGCCAAAGAGGCGCTATGCATTTAAGCCTTAGCTGTTTGCAGATGTTCTCTATCCTTGTTTTTTGATAGTCGGAAGCTATTGCTCCAGAAACTATTCCTTCAATATCAAGCGTCGCAACTAACCGTTTAAGGTCTTCAACCTCTCTTTCCTTAACACCCGCAGTTTCTGCCTTCACAAGGGGGGTCCCGACCGTTTCCGCAAACAAGTCCATCAATTGAATATTTGGATAATGAAACATCCAACTGTCTTCACTCAAAGGAAACATAGACACAAGATATTCTACGGCGTATCCTTCTTTCAAAACCCGATGAAGCGCTAAGGCGGAATCCTTTCCTCCGCTCGCTAAAACTGCAACACGCATGCCCATTATCCTTCAGACTCTATTTATCAACTCAATATTTTGCAATTGCGAATGCTCAATCCATAAGCTTTGCTCTAGCTACCTTAAAAAACGACTCTGTTTCAAGCCGCCACTTCTCAAAGTTCTCAGGGCTCTCGGGATACTTGTCATAATGAGTTTTAACCTGTTTCATCATGTTAACCGTGAGCCTAAGCTTGTTTAAGAAACTCATTCGCTTTAACCCTCTAAAAACGCGCTTGACGGTTTCAGTTATTTTCAAATGGGCTTCGTCGCCTAAACTTGTCCTCAGAATATCGTCCTCTGTTAAGATTTTGCAGTTCATGCCGTAGTTCAGGTCCTCGTCCCTGCTTGATAAAAGAAAAATACGGAAAACATCAAGTCTAGCTTGCTTCTTCCCGTAGGATTCAATATATCTGCCATTATAAGGCCACAAAGATTTTTGGCTGACATCACCTTTTTCTAAAGCCTCAACGATAGTTTTTCCAATGAGACTTCCGCTTAGCATTGACGGTCCAATGCCGCCGCCATGTATCGGATTCACCAGGCATGCGGCATCGCCAATAATCGCCACTCCATTTCCAACCATATTATCCAACGGTCTCCGCGTCGGATCGTACCATGCGCCACTATTCAAAAGCAAAGAGCCATCAAAAAGAGACTTGGTCAAAATGTGTTTGTAGAACTGTTTTTTGGGATTTGGAAATCTCCCCCTCATACAAACTCCCAAGCCCACATTGACTTTGGCTCCAGCCTTGGGGAAAATCCACGTGTAGCCTCCAGGGGTCACTTTCTGGTTCAGATAAACCTCACAATACTTCGTATCCTCAGTTTCCTGCTTGAGTTGCCTTATCTCCCGATAACATGCTTCAACATCCTCATTGGCTACTTCCTTCTCTATCCCCATCTCGGCGGGAAGCTTACGTCGAACTACCGCCAAAAAACCGCTGGCGTCCACGACAACTTTGCCTTTCAAACGGACAGCCCTTCCAGTTTTCAAGTTTTTGGCTGAAACCCCAGTTACGAACCCTTTCTCTATGACTGGGTCCAAAAACTGCGTAGAATCATAAAGAGCAGCGCCGCTGTCGAGTGCCTTCCTCAAAAGCCACTGTCCAAACAAGCGCCTGTCCAACAGGTAGCCCACAAAATCCTCATGGGCGATGGTGAAAATTGTGTTCAAATCTGGCGAATAGATTTTGATACCTTCGATTCTTTTTTCAAACTCGCCGCCTTGGGACTTTTCTAGGCCTAACTCCTTAAGATGGTGTTCTCCCAAGGCGTCACCGCAGATTTTTTCTCCAATCTCTTCTCTTCTTTTCCTCTCTACTAAGCAAACCTTTAGGCCAGCTTCAGCGGTTGTTTTTGCCGCTAAGCATCCTGCCGTTCCAGCCCCAACCACAATCACGTCAAACTTCAACAAGAATCCCCCGTTCTCTCAGCGGACTATGGTATATTTTCTATACCTTGTTGTATAAGTAAACCCTTATAAACTATAAAGTAAGCTCTTGCACACTTGGTGTATTGCAAGTGAACAAGAGTTCAAAACTGACCCTCAGCAATGAACTCCGCAAACTTGTAGAGACACGCATGGAACGAACCCTCAAAGGAATAGAAGAAACACTTCAGTGCATATTAGAAAATCAAGAAATAAGCTTGAAAGGCCTGAAAGAAGACATAAAGAGTCTTGAAGAAAGCTTCAATCTCTTGTCCCGAAAATGGAACGTGGAAATACTCTACATTCTATTCTTGAAAAGCACCAGTAGTTTTAATGAACTGAAGAAAATCCTAGGCGTAAACTCCCGCACCTTGTCAGACAAACTGAAAAGTCTAAAGAGACACGGATACATCGAGAGAACCGTGAAAACCAGACCACCATTAAGAGTGGAATACACCCTTACAACAAGGGGGAAGAACACGGTACTGTTAGCATTGCCTTTGTTGTATTATTCCAGTAGCTCAACGTAGACCTAATCGAAATGAAGATAGCTACAAACTTTGATTTTTCAATACAAGAAAAACTCGATTTTAGTTTCTTCACATTTTCCTCATAGGCATTTGTTCAAAAAAGAAGTAAGATATTCTGTCAAATGCGTAGAAAAGTTTATCCGCTTGTTCGAGAATAAAAATTACGAGAGCTCGTAAATTAGGAGGCTCATCGATGCAAAGTGAACTATCATATGAAGCCGAGGAATACATAGAAGCAATATATAAACTTCAAAAGAGAAACGGAGCCGCCAAAACAAAAGAGTTAACCAAAGAACTGGGCGTTGTCCCAGGGTCCATTACAAACACCATTGAACATTTGGAAAAACATGGTCTCATAGTGCATAAACCCTACAGGGGTGTGAAACTAACAAAAACGGGCGAGAGGCTGGCCTTGGGCATTATTAGAAGGCACAGACTTGCCGAAAGACTACTCACGGACATCCTTGATGCGAAATGGAACGATGTTCATGAGAATGCTTGCAAGCTTGAACATGCGCTCACCAAAGAAGTGACTAGTCTTTTAGAGAAACGTCTCGGAAAACCCCAATCGTGCCCGCATGGAAACCCTATACCTACGGTAAATGGTGAGTTGAAAGAAGAAGACAGTTATCAGCTAACAGAAATCGGTTTGAACGAAAGCTGTGTCGTGGCGAAAATAACTGACGAGAAACGCGAGAAACTGCTAACCTTAGCCAATAAGGGAATAAAACCTAACGTTTCCATCAACGTAATCGGACAGTCACCTTCGCAGACAGTTTTGACCGTAGCCGGGAAAAAGTGCACTTTGCATCATGATCTCGCAGCCAGCGTTTGGGTTAAAAAAATTGGGAGAGGCAAACATGCGGAACGAAAAAAGAAACTCTAAAAATCAAAATACAGCTTGCAATGAAGCGGTTTCTCTGATAAATCTCCAAGAGGGAGAGCGCGGAACACTGTCGCATGCCTTTGGAGGTTTTGGGCTTGTCCGAAGACTAGCCGAGATGGGCTTGACTCCTGGCGTTGAAGTCAGACTTATTCGAAAATGTCCTTTTCGCGGTCCTGTGCAAGTCGAGGTCAGAGGAGTTGCTGTCGCCCTCGGTTATGGAGTTGCCACAAAAGTTTTCGTGAGACCCTTGAAGGCAAACCAAGATGGCTAGACAGCTGAGAATTGCTCTGGCTGGAAACCCAAACGTTGGCAAAAGCGTGATTTTCAACCAGCTTACGGGATTAAATCAAACGGTAGGAAACTGGCCGGGAAAAACTGTTGAAAAGGCCGAAGGCACTCTCTATTTTGAAGATTACAAAATCCGCGTAATTGACTTGCCAGGAACATATTCCCTTTCTGCTTTCTCAATGGAGGAAATCGTTTCACGTGACTACATCGCGATCGAAAAACCCGATATTACAATCAATGTTGTTGATGCATCTGCTTTGGAACGCAACTTGTTCTTTACGTTACAGCTTTTTGAACTCGAGGCACCAATAGTCATCGCTTTAAATCAGGTTGACCTCGCAGTGAAGAAAGGTCTAAAAATCAATGCGGAAAAACTGGCTGAAATGCTTGGAATACCAGTTGCACCAACAGTCGCGACCAGCGGGACTGGAATAAACGAGCTAATCTCAAAAGTTGTTGCAGTAACACAAGACGCAAAGAAACGTAAGCCGCTAGAGATAAGATACGGCAAAGAAATTGAAAGCAGAATTCAAAATCTGGAAAAAATTGTCAAAGACAAAACCCCACAACTTTGCAATGTTTATCCTTCAAGGTGGATCGCAATCAAGCTTCTGGAAAGGGACACTGATGTTGCTGAGAAAATTAAAAACTACAAAAATGGAACAGAAGTCTTTGAAAATGCAGAAAACTTGGCAGGCGAATTAGAGAAGATTCATGGAGAACCGTCCCCCGTTGTCATGGCCTCTGAAAGATATAGTCTTGCAACAAAAATTGCTGAAACAGTGACTGTTTTTGAGGCTTCACCAAAGATAAGCTGGGAGCAAAAACTCAGTGAGGTCACCACAAACAAAGTTTTTGGGTATCCGATTCTTGCTGCCGTCTTTGCATCGATGTTCATCTTAATTTTTGTTGGAGGAAACACGCTTTCTGCTGGTTTAGAACAAGCCTTCAGCATCGTGACCGTGCATGCTCAAAACGTGTTATCTCTAATTCTACCACAGATCGCTGTCGATCTGATCATCAAAGGCGTCTTCTTCGGTCTGGTTGCTGGAATAACCATAGCCCTGCCGTATATCGTGCCATTTTACATACTTTTGGGACTACTCGAAGATAGTGGTTACCTACCGCGAGCTGCTTTCTTGATGGATAATTTAATGCACAAGATCGGCTTGCACGGAAAGGCTTTCATACCTTTAATCCTCGGCTATGGTTGTAGCGTCCCAGCATGCATTGGATGCAGAATTATGGAAACCGAACGCGAACGATTCCTCTCGGCTTTCGTTGTGGTTCTGATTCCATGCGCAGCCAGAACAGTTATAATTCTCGGACTTGTTGGAAGATTCGTAGGGCTTCCTGCCGCCTTGGCTCTTTATGCTTTTGACCTAGCGCTTGTTTTTCTTTTGGGCCGGATTGCCTTCAAAGTTTTGCCAGGTGAACCTGTAGGCTTAATCATGGAAATGCCGCCTTACAAGATTCCCTCGATCAGAAACATACTAATGAAAACATGGAGCCGCACGAAAGATTTTGTTTACATAGCCTTTCCCATAATTGTCGTCGGAAGTTTTGCTATAGAAGCCTTAGCCTCATCAGGATTCATGAACTATGTCGTTGACGCTTCAAGCCCCCTCATCAACGGTTGGCTCGGACTTCCAGCAGTCACAAGTGTACCCCTAATTTTTGGAATTCTACGCAAAGAACTCGCCCTCATTTTATTAGAAAATGTCTTAGTACAGCAAGGCCTGCACCTCCAAAGTTTGACGGCCGTCCAAATGATAGTCTTTTCTTTAGTCGCGATGATTTATATTCCCTGCTTGGCAACAATCGCTGCGTGCAAAAGAGAGTTTGGGTGGAAAAAAGCCTTGGCAATAACATTCATTGACATAGGTCTTGCTCTTCTACTCGGAGGAGTGGCTTACAGAATACTGCCATTGGTGATGCCAACATAGCAAAGAGAACAGCGCTGTGCAAATCTACTGTGGGCATGGGTTGTTGCTGGAAACGCCGAGATGTTAGCTTTTGGTAGACTCTGTTTTTCGGTTTATCTGTTCTCTGCTGGTTTTTCCTCAGCGTTTCTTGCATGTCTTTGATTTGTTTCGTATTTAGCGCTCAAGTTTTTCCTTTGACTATTCGCTTATAATCTTTGCTTGATTTCTTCTGGATTTCAATCGGTATTTCTGTTGTTTCCTTGCTGGTTTCAAAAACCATGCAAGTGAGCGTCTTCTCTATTCCCTTAACAAGCCTCAATTTGTCGATAACAAATTTCCCCATAGAATCAACGTCTTGTGCTTTAAGTTTTATTAGGAGATCCCAATCGCCAGTGACTATGTGAACTTCTTGAACTTCAGGAAACTTGGCTATTTCCCCCGCTATGACTCTTTGGGGAATCAACGCTTCATCATCGTCCATTCTGTAAGAGACGGAAGCCAGAATAAACGCTGTTGTACCGCAATTAAGTTTCTTCGCGTCTAGAATTGCCCTGTACTCTTTTATGATGTCTAACTCCTCCATGCGTTTAATTTTTGCAAAAACCGTTGTTATTGGCGCATCGATCTTTTGGGCAATCTGCCTGGCGGTAAGTTTACTGTTCTCCTGTATTAACGCCAAGATTGCCAAATCTTTATTGTCAAGCTTCGGTTCCATAATTGTAATTATTACATTAAAGTCATATAAAAATCTTGACTTTTTGGAAAAAATATAAAAATTTTTATAAAAAATTTATAATCTAGGGGGAACATTTGAGTCTGCATCAGTGCATAGGCATAACGTATGTGATCTGAAGGTGAACACTTGTGAGCCTTAAACAATCAGCCATCCAAAGAACCTTGGCAGTTGTCGGGGTGCCAAGACCCTTGGAAGAGCTTTCAGAAAGTGAAATTGAAAGAAAACGGTGCATAAGCAGAATAATGACTTACGCCCTGATGCATCTCACTTACAAATTTGTTGACAGCGGGTTTGAGTGGCTACTTCCCGTGGTGCTTTCGAAATCCACGGATCCCTTGTGGCCAGACCCAGGTGCTTCCATCGGGCAACGAGTCGAAGTGGAAGTCTACGGAAAAATAGTCAGGGCGACTTCTAGCATGATAGTTCATAAAATGGTTGCTTCCTCAATAGTCTATCCAAAACTGTTCATACTGTCCCCGAACATTAGAATCGAGAAATCGGAAAGGGCAAATAGCGGAATGCATGCATACGAGTTCACACAACTGGATTTTGAAATCCGAAACGCTACGTCAACAGAAATCAGGAGTTTTGTTGAAGAGACAATCTGCGGATTAATAAGCAGCTTAAAGAAAAACATGAGGCACGAATTAATCTATCTCGGCAGATATCCTGAGATGAAAGTTCCTAAAGGCCCATTCAAAATCTACGACAAAAAGGAACTCGAAATCGAACATGGAAGGAACTGGGACGAACGGATAATTGCTGAAAACGACGATCCCGTATGGATTACAAATATTCCTAGAGAATTCTACGACCATGAAGAATTCGAAGAAGGCAAATGGGATAACTATGATCTGCTTTTGCCCGAATACGGTGAAGTACTGTCCGGTTCTAGAAGAGAATGGGAATACAATAAGATAGCCAAAAAAATGAAAAGAGATCACGTGAAAATGGAAAACTACGAATTACTGTTACGGCTAGCGAAAGAAGGAAGACTAAAACCTTCAGCTGGCGCGGGAATCGGTATGGAGCGGCTTGTCAGCTGGATAGTGGGAGCCAAGCACGTGGGCGAAACACAACCATTCCCAAAGACACCGGGAATAGTCTACGACCTGTAGAAGCTGCGCTTGAACAGAAATGTTATCAAATGTAGCTTTCAAAGCAATTTTGGATTTTCCAAAAGGTTTATCACTAACTTCAAAAAATCAGAGAAGGGAAAGCGATAAAAAGTGGCGGAAAATATCGAATACGACATGGAAGTTTTGCTCCAAACAGTTTCAGAAACCATGAGAAGCTTACGCGATGCTGAAAACGTAGCCCGTCCAAGCCCGATGGAGCTCAGACGAACAGCAGAACGCTACGGTGTCAGAACAGTTTATGGCAACTACAACTTCGTCTCAACAGTTAAAAACAGAAGCGCTTGGCTGACAGTTAACATCGGAAGCCAAAAAGTACTTCAACGCAAGCTAAACCAAAGACAAAAGGAAATTCTTGGATATGCACCAAAAACCGTAGAAGCAATTCATACATACTTAAAAAAAGCACATATTGCATGTGTGCAAAGAACAATGGGTGACAACGCCTACTTCAACCCAAACTGCACGCTCTACGTGTCAGTACACAGAAAAGAAATGATGCGCCTTGCCTATATGGTGGGACAAACCCTATTCCCCTTCCGAGAAGATGCCCCCGGCCCAGAATTCTTCCTGCTCTATATTCCAGAATGGCAAGAGAAAGACAGACAAGTTCTCGTTTTCCCAGAAATAGGAGTCACCTACGTTCTTGGCTCAGACTACTACGGAGAAGCCAAAAAGGGCTTTCTCAGAATGGCCATGTGGGCCGCGAAAAAAGAGGGAATGATAGGAATCCATGCAGGAGCAAAAATTGTCAAGGCCAAGGACGAAACAGGAAAAATTAAAAGATACAGCATGGTTCTTTTTGGACTCAGCGCAACAGGCAAAACAACCCATGCTTGCCACAACCATGGCTTATTAGAGGACGGAGAAGGACAAGAGATCGCGCAGGACGACGTCGTCTTCATCAGACCCGATGGCTCAGCCCTTGGCAGCGAGAGGGGTTTCTATCTTAAAACCGGATATCTAGACCCAAAAGTGCAGCCGATAATCTTCAGGGCTGCCATAAGCCACAATACAATATTCGAAAACGTACTGGTTGACTACCTCGGCGGCGTCCAATTCGACGATATAACTTTGACTGAAAATGGAAGAGCCATAATACAGAGAGACGATTTGGGAGCTGACAAATCTGAAGGCGTAAATCTGCCTCCTCTAGATGAATTAGATGGCATGGTCATAATTTTCATCACTAGGCGAAATACTGTGGTGCCCATAACTTCAAAATTGACCTTGGAGCAAGCCGCGGCAGCTTTCATGTTAGGCGAATCCGTGGAAACCTCAGCAGGCGATCCCCGCAGAGCAGGCGAATCCGTCAGAGAAGTTGGCACTAACCCCTTCATAATCGGCGACGAGGCCGATGAAGGAAACTGGTTCTACGACTTCGTAAAAAAACACAACGACAAGGTTCAATGTTACCTCCTTAACACAGGCGGCGTCGGAGAGGTAATGGAAAAAATCGAAGGCTGCAACAAAGTCGTTAGAAACGTTCTCAGAGTGGAAATCCCAGAGATGGCGGCCATCATAAGAGGGATTGTTAGAAACTCGATAGAATGGAAACAAGATCCGTACTTTGACACGATGGTGCCTAAGAAAGTTAATGGAGTTCAAATGACAAAATTTGAGCTGCCCAAGTATTATTCTCAAGAACAGATTGATGCTTACGTTGATAAACTGAAGAGGGAAAGAGTCGACTGGCTTAGAAGATTTGAGAATTTAAGCCCAGACATAGTCAACGCAGTGAAAGCATAAAAATCATGTGTTTGAAGTTTCGTCACACTTCCAGAACACATTTAATGTTTTGCCATAACTTGGATTTACGCTAATTTTAAATGTATCTTGCATATGAATTAGTGATTCATAATTGTTAATTACATTCTTGGCTAACCTTGGAAAATCAGCGGCAACAAATGAAAGATGTGTCCAAAATGATGAAAAAAGACGCCATGAAGAAAAGCGTCATCTACACCATTGACTTGACAAAAATCGATGGAGATGGGGCCTTTCCGTGCCCAAAATGTGAAACCATAATCTCTCCAGAGGATGAATCAGAAGAAGTCTATAAGATCATCGAGACGAAAGTAAGAAATGACGAACTGATAGAATTGGTTTTAGTGTGTGCCAAATGCGGAACTAACATTAGGCTTACTGGTTTTCTGTCGCCTGTTGAAGGTCTATCCAGCGAGAGATAGTGCTAAACTACTTTTCTTCTCCAAGTTTTCTGCTTATGCCAGCAAAAATCAGCCACAATATAACACCATAAAACGCGCCATTAAAGATCGCACTCAGAAAATTCACATAGCCGCTAACTGCTTCACCTATAAGCGTACAGAAGAAATTGCCTGGAAAGAGTGGAGACGGAATCAAAAGCGAGGCCACCGTGAAGAGTGAAAAGAAAGCAACTAATATGGCTACCCCTTTCATTACTCAAATTTCACCTCGAACGCAGATTCCACCTCAGACTATTCACCTTGTCCAGAGTCAAACAATCTGTAATAAATGTTATTGTTTTTCTGTTCAACAAGTATACAAATGGAAATCAAAATTAAATTGTGTAGCATAGAACAAAAATCGCTATCAAGGCAATTGTCAACAACTTTCTGCTGTTAGATAGACTGGAAACGTCGTCTAACGGACCTGGATGTTTGAACATGGACATGAAAAGTATTAGGAATGCCATGCCTATGAATTCAAGTCCTGGAAGCAATAGAATGAATATTGACAATATAGTCAAGAGGAATCTCCATTTTTCGCCGACAATTGACCGTGCTACATGACCGCCATCAAGCATGCCAACAGGTAGCAAGTTGAGCATTGTAACGACTATTCCTGCCCACGCCGCGTAGGTTATGGGGTGCATCAGCAAAACTTCGTTAGGAGGCCTGACTTGCGGAATCAGGTTCAAGTTTGACAGAAAGTTTGCTAGAAGAACCCAAATCGTTGGTATCAAATTCAACTCGCCAGCACCTTCAGGCCGAGGCGCTGGAATCAAAAGCATCATGCCAAAGACGCTAAAAATTGCTGCGATGACGAAGCCAGAGATGGGACCGTTAGCACCAACATCAAATAACGCGTCCCTGTTAGGCGGTAGAGACTTTTGCATTATCACCGCTCCAAGGGTTCCAAGAGGAGGCGGTCCCGGAATGAAGTATGGTGATGTCGCTTCCATTTTCTTTTTGTTCGCAGTAAACTTGTGGCCCATTTCGTGAGTGCCAAGAACCGCCAAGATAGCTACGGAGAATATGGCTCCGCCAATGATAGGGTCAATCCCTGCTTCCGGTGGAATAGTAAAATATCCAGTAATGAATGTGGTTACAATAGTGGCGAAAAACAAAATCCAGTTTGTTCTTATATTGCTTGGCTTCACAGGCGGCTTTGGAACAACCTTTAAAACTATTTTTCCATCTATTTTCCGTAAGAACGCAACTAGTTTCATTTCGTCCAAGTTTTTCAGTAGCTTAAGAAAGGCTTGCTTGGTTTCTTGTGGCCATTTCAGATAGTATGTGGGTGCACCATGTTCCATTAAGGCTTCTTCCACTTGGAACTCTGCGATAACCACTTGAGTTACCTTTTCAAAATCGCTCTGCTGGAAAAACGATGTTTCAGCTGCTTCGCCTGGAGCTTCGCTCATGATGGATTCCTCTGATTTATTTCTGTATAATGATTATCTTGTGGTAGAAAAGCCTATTGGCTTCACGTTCGGAATCCGAACCCCTAAAAACTTTTTAATAATCGTTTAAAGACCCTTTGAAAGCGAGCGTGAAAACTGAATGAAAAAAATGAAAGAAGCAGTCAAAACGAATAAGATGAAATCAGCTTGTTTGATAACGATAGCGTTTTTGATGATTTCAATGGTTGCACTTACATACATACCCGCAGTCAAAGCCCAATCCGTTCAACACACAGCAACAGCATCCCCAGCGACAACCGATGTTCCTGAGCTCAAGTACACTTTCAACGTAACAAACAAAGGCACTGACCCCATAAACAAAACCAATGTAATATACCCCTCTGGCTTCACATACGTCGCCAATGAAGCGCCAACGGGGTGGACTGGTTCACATTCTGTAAGCACAAAGTCAGTGAACTTTACCGCTAACGAAGGTAGCGAGATTGCTGCAAGTGCTTGGAAATTGTTCAATGTTACCTTGAAGTGGCCTGGAGTGCCACCTAAAACCGTGATGCTCGGCGTCGACTGTTTCCTCAATGCCACAGCAAGTTCAAACAACACCATGTGGCTGAGCGTGACCTTTAATCCGAAGTTCAGCGCGACGATAACACCAACTCACGTGAAAGGAAACACGAGCTACATATACACTATAACTACAACCAACACAGGTTCATCGATCGGCATAAAGGAGATCAACATAACCTACCCCGCAGGTTGGACATTCAATGTTCTAGCAGGTTACAGCCCCGCAACATGGTCGGTAGCCCACGATTCAGGCGCAGGCATCTTCAGGCTTACAGGCCCGAACATACTAATAGGCCAATCAGCATCGATCCAGATCAACATGACATCACCAGCGACAGACGCCGATCCAGCCGATTGGAAAGTTGACGTTTGGGACATGAGTTCAACATGGATAGGCACGTACAACCTTCCAGTTGTTGTTGACGCAGGGGCACCAGCAGTCACAATAGACGCGCCGGGAGCAAGTGTCTACTACACAGTAGGCTCTGCAAACCGCATCTGGATAAACACAACCGTGACCGACACACTCAACATAACCAAATACGCATTAACCGTCGCAATCAACGATACGCGCTTCACTCTATTAGTAACCGCAAAAGGCACCTCAGACAACGAGTACAAATACAGTTTCGGAAACACAACCGCCATCGCAGACGGATCATTAGCAGTCAAAGTGACTGCCACGGACCCTGCTGGAAACCAAGGCTCCGCGGAAAGAGCAACAACAGTAGACAATGCTGCGCCTAGAATAGTGTGGGTAAAAGTCTTAGACCAAGCTGACAGCGAACTGCCATACGTAACCGGGGTGTACTGGATGGGCGCAACCACTACCGCAATCAAAGTCAACGCATCATTCACTAATGCAGCTACATCAATAACTGGCAAAATATACTTGAACACTACAGAATACACTTTCGTGAACGAAACCGACACATCAGCGTTCAGTGTGACCGGCTCCGACTATGTCACTCTCAGGATAACTCTCGTCGACTCAGCCACGCCAACACCAAACAACTTCACACAGACATGGGAGATAAAGCGAGACAAAGTGAACCCCTCAAACACCACGTTCACACTGCAAACAATATGCGGCGGAGCGATCATACGAAACCTGAACGCCACAGACAACGTTGGAGTACTAGGCTACAGAATCTACATAAATGGATCCTCTTTTGACGTGTCTCTAGTAATCTTGAATGCTCCCACCATGACGCCGTACGGTTCTAACCTGGTCTTCAATGGAGTACTCGTAATCGGCTTAGGAACATTCGGCGGCAAAGTCGCGAACATAACAATTGCATGTGTGGACTACGGTGGAAACGAAGGACCGCCAAACCAAACCAGTAGCTCAACCCTTGTGCCAAAAGGCACCTGGTGCGCAATAGAACTATATCCAGAATGGAACCTAATGTCACTACCACTAATACCAAACAGCACGGCGAGTGCAGACATATACTCATTAATACTTGATCAAGGACAAGCTGGTGTAACAGTAACTTATGGCTTTGACAATGAAGCAAAAGCATGGATCAAAGATCCAAAGACGATGACCGACGGAAACGGCTACTGGGTGTATATGGAAGAATATGACGTCTTGGTGATCCAAGGCTCCATGACACCACCGCCACCAGCAACTCCTAGAACGTATCACCTGCCAGCAGGATGGAACTTGGCGGGCTTCACAGAACCTCTACCCGATACAGCATCAGATTACGTAGAGAGTCTAGAGATAGGCAGCTACTTCAGATGGGTCTACGTTTGGGATGCACAATATCAAATGTGGTACATGGCTGACACGAGCATGGGCGGTGACGATCTCTATCCAGGGCAAGCGTTCTGGATATATCTCTACGTCAACCAAGATCTAGTCCCACCAATCATAACCTAAACACTCCCTTTCTTTATCTTTGTTGAAGGAGACAGCGTGAATGAATAAAGCCTCAAAAATCACAACCCTAATCCTGATAACGTGCTTGGCAGTGATGGGCTTAATAGCACCTGCTAAGTCATCAGTTCCTTTGCTACCTATGACTGTGTATGGCTACGTAACCATCCATAGAATCGACGGTACAAACATAACGGCTCCAGAGGGGCTTTACGTATACGCGAAGGATAACACGACAATAATAAACGCTATGGGCACATGGACAACAGATACAAACGGCTATTACAGCATAGGTTGCAGCGCAACAACCGAAGGAAAATTAATCGACATATGGGTGCAAAACCTAAACGTGACCAGAGTAGTCTTCCACTCTGGAACGTTTCTTGAGCTAAACCTAACGGTAATAGACACTACTGCTCCTGAGATTCAACCCCTGTCACCAAAACCTGGAGAAACAGTAAGTCTAAATCAGCCAGTTTGGATTAATGCAACGCTAACAGACAACTTAGCCATAAACACCACCACAATAAAAATGACGCTAAATGAAACTCAACTAGACGCAATCTACAACTCGGCAACTGGACTACTGTACAAACAGACCAACATAACGGACGAGGGCCTATACTTTGCCAGCGTATATGCAGAAGACATAGCTGGAAACAACGCAACCAAAACATGGAACTTCACAGCAATCTCAGCAGCACCCCCAGTAATCGCGATACTAGATCCAACAACAGCCAGCCCAGTTTATACGCAATCAGGAAAAACAATCGAAATAACTGTCAACTACACAGAGTTAAATCCCTTCAATAGAACAATAAAAGTCTATGATACAGCCGGCACGCTGGTAGAAATGTCAAATACGACAGCTATAACCCCGGGAACTAACGTGACACAAACAGTTGAGTTTGAGATTCCAGCATCTGCTCCAGAGGGAAAATACGATCTGGGCGTAACATTGAGCAACATTTACAGCTTAAGTACCACAGCAACCCAAACAAGTGCAGTAATAATAGATAACTCTGCACCAATAATAGGTAATCCATATCAAGAGCCACCAGGACAAACAGCCCAACCCGGCGCAACTATCGAAATTCAATTAGGATCAAACGTAACCGTAAGAGTGAACGTAACTGATGAGATTGGCCTGGTCAAACAAGTAATACTGTCTTACAATATTACGGCAACTCAGTGGGAAAACATTGAAATGCAAAAGACCACAGGCGATCAATACTCTGCTACGATACCCTCAAGTCAGCTAGCGGTTGGCACGACAATAAGGTACTACATAACGGCTTACGACAATGCTGACAACATGGCAAAAAGCCCAACGAGCGACGTTTACTTCCAGTACCAGGTAATACCGGAGTTTTCAACGCCAACGTTGCTCACAATCTTAATGCTGTTTACAGCAACCGTTTTGACACTCCTGCGGAGAAAAAGAAGCAACCCTTAATCCATCCCTTTTTCTTTTTAAATGAAGTTAGCGACTGTTTAGTATAATTCTTAGCGATGAGGTCCCACACACTTTATTTAGTCTTAGCTGCATTCCAAATGCTGATGTGCATGAAAATTCAAACATTCACTGTCGGTATGCTTTCCACAAACTGTTATGTCATAAGTTGCCAAAAAACGCGAGAAGCAATTGTAGTCGACCCGGGCTTCGATGACCAGTCTGAAGCTGAAAAAATCTTCAAGTATGCAGATAAAAACGCGTTGAAAGCCAAGTTCATCGTTAATACTCATGGGCATCTAGATCACATCAGTGGAAATGGTGCAGTGAAAGCCAAGTTCAATGTTCCAATCTGCATCCACCCATACGATGCCCACATGATAAGTCGAATTAATGAAAAAATTTCACCAGTGAACGTACTTTTAGAAGATGGAGACACAATGAAGTTTGGGAATGTAAAGCTAAAGATCATGCACACTCCAGGCCATACCCGCGGTAGCATATCGCTCATCGGAGAGAACGAAGTCGTCACCGGCGACACATTATTTGCATGCGGCATTGGAAGAACAGACTTTCCTGAGAGTTCCGCTCATGATATGAGGCTTTCATTAAAGAAGTTAGCAAGCTTGCCAAACCATTTTGTTGCTTACCCCGGACATGGGCCTTCAACCACGATAGGAGAAGAAAAACGCAACAATCCATTCTTACTCGTGTGAAGACGAATCATCATATCCTATCGCAGGCGCAAGATAGGCTTGACTCTTGCCTCTCAGCCCTGCATTATAGTGCGCCATAACATTGATATGTGAAAAAAGTTCTGATAATTCGTTAATAGCTTACAAGGAGAAATGATTCAATTGAAAACGATAAAAATTCTTAGAATAAATATGACGAACAAAAAAACATCCGTAGAAGAGATGGGTGGGAACAACATCTACAAATTTCTTGGCGGCAGAGGTATAAACAGGTGGATTTTGCTCAACGAAATCGCCAAGGGCACCGATGCTCTTGATTCAAAAAACAAGATAGTCTTTGCTGCCGGTCTGCTAGTTGGTACCTCTGCTCCCGCCGCTTGCAGATTGCAGATTGACACCGTGAGCCCTTTCAATAACGGTGTTGGTTCTGGAAATGTTGGTGGATTCTTTGCTCCTCAATTACGATTTGCTGGATACGACAATATAATAATTGAAGGGAAAGCCAAAGAACCGGCATATATAACGATCAAGGATCGAAACATAGACATTTTAGACGCAAAGGCTTTGTGGGGAAAAACGACTTGGGAAACTGAGGACATTATTCATAAAAAGCATGGCAAAAATGTTGTAAGTCTCGGCATCGGACCTGCTGGGGAAAACATGGTGAGAAGCGCTGCCATCGTAACTGGCAAGTATAGAGTGGCCGCAAGATGTGGGATGGGCGCTGTTATGGGGTCAAAAAATCTAAAGGCGATAGGAGTTGAGGGCACAGGCAAAGAAAGAACCATTATCCCCTCTGACGCTGAAAGATTTGAGAAAAAAGTAAAGGAAATGAACGAGAAAATTCTGAAAACAGAAGTAGGTAAAGGCTTGAAAAGTGTGGGAACTACGCTCTGGCTACCGTTCACTAATGAGCGATCTTGGAATCCTGTCAGGAATTTCCAAGATGATTACGTTGACCCCAAAAAATTCAAGGCGCTTCATCCTGAAAATTGGTCTCATATAGAAGTGAAACCCATCAAGACTTGCTATGGGTGTCCGGTAGACTGTAGCCACTCATTTGAGATAACCAACGGCGCCTATGAGGGCACTGAAACTGCCGGCTGCGAGGCAAACGCCTTCTGGGATTTCGGACCAAAACTTGACGTGTACTCTCCGTCAGCGGTGATTAAGGCTTATGACTTATGTAACAGATACGGGCTAGATGTCGACAGCGTCTCTGGCGCGATCTCTTGGGCATTTGAGTGCTATGAGAAGGGCATCATTGATAAGGACGATACAGACGGATTGGAACTCAATTGGGGCAACCATGAAGCGGTAATGGTTCTTCTAAAGAAAATTGCTGTAAGAGACGGCTTTGGGAATCTTCTTGCAGAGGGCTGCAAAAGAGCTTCAGAGAAGCTTGGGCGAGGTTCAGAACAATACTGTCTTCATGTTAAGGGCCAAGATCTCAAAGAACCATGCAGAACAATGAAAGGATGGGCTCTCGGCGTTATGGTCTCTCCTAGAGCTGGGACCCATACGCGAGGGTGCCCCGAAACTGAGGTAATGCGCATGTCCAAAGAGGAGGGAATAAAATACTACGGCGTTCCAACAGCTGGTGACCAACAAAGTTACGAAGGCAAAGCCAAGCTTGTCGTGCATTTTGAAAGGCTTATGGCTATCATAGACTCAATAGGATTGTGCAACTTGATTAGTGAATGGAATAATCCCAATCTTCCAGGACTAAAGGATTACGCGGAATTATGCAGCGCTCATCTTGGAGAAGAAATTACGCCTGAACAGTTGACATTCACTGGCGAAAGAATCATGAGTCTTGAAAAATACTTCAACCAAATTCACACAAATTTTGGAAGAAGAGACGATTATCCTCCTGAACGGTTCATGAAAGAGCCTGTAAAGACAGGTCCCTTGAAAGGCGAGAAACTTGATAGAGAAAAATGGGCTAGAATGTTGGATGAGTATTATGATTTGCATAAGTGGGATAAAAAGACAGGAAGAATACCTAAAGAAAGACTTGAAGAATTAGATATTTTGATAAACAAAAAGCTCCAATGAGCTATGAACTTGACAAATCAAGTATACTCAATAAAGTAGCACAGTGGCTGCAATCACAATGTGTTTCTAAACAGGTCTCGCTTGCTTGAAATGTGTAGCCTGGATGAGCTGCATTTCTCACAAAACTCAACCAAATCATCCAAGCCTCTAAAGATAATCACAGGCCTCGCCTCTCGGGCTTGTCCCATTAGCAGTTCAGCTGCTGCAGCGATCTCGTCCACCACCGCGACGTTTTTCACCTTCAAAGTCTGCCCAAAAAGGTCTTTTTTCCCTCTATAATCTTTGAACGGTTTAATTCCAGACAACCCAATTGCAAAGTTCACTTGTCCTCGCCTAAACGGTCGGCTATAGGTGTCGCATATAACTAACGCAACATTTTTGCCTGTTAACTCCTTGATTTTTCGTCGGCATTTATCTGCGGATTTATCAGGGTTTTCTGGCAACAAGGCAAAGTTGCCTCTTCCTTCAACGTTTGACTTATCTATTCCAGCGTTTATGCAGATTAACCCTCGCTTATCTTTAACCAGTAGCGTTTCACTGGAAGCCTTCAATATGTTTCTTGTTTCTTCCAATACAAGCTCCACAAATTTCGCGCTTTTTCCAGTTTTCTTTGCGATGTCTTCGGCTTTTTTTGAAGGAACGACTGCTTTCAGGCTTATCAGCCGTTCTTCAGCTTTCGAAAAGATCTTTTGCGCAACGACGATTACGTCGCCTTCATCGATTCCCAAATTGTTTTTCTCGGCTGTTCTGACGATTATTTCTGCTATGTCCTCTCCAGATTCTATCAACGGGAAATCTTCTAGCGCAAATGCCGTGAAACTCTTCAAGCATCTTCCTCCTTTTTGCTTTTAGGTTCTTCTTTTTCTCCGTTAAATCTCTTCTTCTTTTTTGTCAATTTTTGGCGGTTAATAGTATAGATTCTGAAGTTATATTTTGAATTCATAACGCTTAAACTAAAAGTGATCAGACCATACTTTAAGCCAACTTCGAGATGGATGCATGAAAATGAAAAGACAAATGAAACTCCTAGTCCTTTTGCTAACCATAGTTTTTAGCGTTTTTAGTTTTGCAAACATGATTTTAGTTCCAACAGTAAAGGCAACTTATGTGGAAGGCCCAATTTATCTCAATACCGTTTGGACACTTGTGGACAGCCCCTTTGTTGTATCAAACAATGTGACTGTAGATTCAGGCGCGACGCTAACCATAGAGCCTGGAGTTGAAGTGAGGTTTGGGGGAGACTTTTCGTTAATAGTAAATGGTCGACTCATCGCCAATGGTGCGAAAGATAAGATGATACGGTTTACATCTAACAACCCAACACCTGCAGCAGGATACTGGGGAACAATCATTTTTAGCGGAAGTCAATCTTCATCACTGACATACTGCACCATAGAATACGGAAAAAATGGAACAACGCTAGAAGCCGGTACCTTAACCTTGAAAAACAGCCTTGTAAAATCCTCTTCTGACAATGGAATTGTCATAAATGGCGGCAATGCAGTTATTGAAAACAGTGAGATAACTGACAACCAGTTAAACGGCATCTATATTGCTGGCGGTAACCAAGTCAGCATAACAAGTAACGTCATCGAGTCCAATGGCAACGGCATAGAATTAACCAGAGACTTGATAACAGGGCTAAACATAAGACAAAACAAAATCTCCCATAACATAGAGAACGGAATAGTTCTCGCTGCTGATGCCTACGACAAAACCGTTGTTCTCAATAATACACTTTCAGAAAATGATCATGGATTTCACGTTTCAGGCATCACAAGCACTAACATTACCCGCAATTATGTTTTGAACAACGTCGTCGGAATTTATTATGAAGATGGAACCGGTCATGAAGCCCACTTTAACGACATCTATGGAAATGGTGTGGGCATGGATGTTTCGCCACAAGCCTCTGTTAATGCAGAATACAATTACTGGGGTCATAAAAGCGGACCAAGACATGACTTTTTGAATCCATATGGTGACGGAAATCCTGTTGGAGGCGACGGAGTAAATCTTGACTTCATATTCTTCTTGTCAGAACCAATTGACTACCAAAATAAGCGTCCAAAAGCAGAACTGTGGGCTGACAAGACTTTAGTGACACCAAATCAGGCAGTTACATTTGTGGGCGCCGACTCGTACGATCAAGATGCACATGGGCGTGTAGACTTGTACTCATTCGATTTCAACGATGCAAACAGCGTTTGGACAACGCTGTCAATTTTTGACCACGCATATTCCGCGATTGGAACCTACACTGCCAGTTTATGGGTCGTAGACGATTTCAACACGACAAGCGACAACATAGACACAGTGGATATTACTGTTAGAGACGATCTTGTTCCTCTAAGCGCGTCGATTACGCTCGGCAAAGATGTTGTCAACTACAATACTGAAGTGCCAATCACGGTCTACGTGCGGGACGGCACAACTCCTATCGGAGATGCAAACGTAACGCTTTTTTCAGTGAAAGGCGGTAGCTTCACTTCAGGCCTAACTAATTCCTCTGGCTATTTCACAACGGTTTTCACTGCACCCAACGTTACAGAACTAACGGATGTCAGAATAATCGCAAGTGCCAGCAAAACAGGGTACGCGGACGGCTCCGCATACAAGTACTTGAAAGTTCTTCCACCCCTCATAATTCAAGTAACTGCTGATCCGTCTCCAGCAATCTCTGAAGAGGCTTCGACCATAACTGTCTATGTTACAAGCGGTGAGGAACCTGTTCCAAACGCAAATGTCACTGTGTCATCCGATATCGGTCAAATATCGCCCACAACATTAGAAACAGATTCCAGTGGAAAAGCTAGCTTCGTTTTTCTCTCCCCCCAAGTAGCAACGCAGGATGCTGAAATCGCCACCATTAACGTAAGCGCAACTAAAACTGGATACGTGAAAGGAGAAGCCCAAGCGCCTATTTCAATAATACCTAAAGTGCTGCTTGTCCAAATTACTGCGAAACCCAGTGAGACGGTCTCCGAAGAGAAAGTAAACGTGACAGTCCACGTTACTTACGAGTACGACATGAGTCCGGTTGGGGAAGCGGATGTTATCATTCAGTCGCAAGATGGCGGCAACTTCACAGCCACTGAACTGACCGACATCGATGGTAACGTTATTCTTTCTTTCACAGCCCCACCAGTCAGTACGCCACTTGACGTGACAATCTCGGCTTCAGCCTCGAAAACTGGGTGTATTGATGGTCAAAATGCAACTACCATAAAGGTTAATCCAAAAGTGTTCAGCGTTAAGTTTGAATCAGTCCCGCAAGCCATGTTGTCAGATGGAGCAGCAACTTTAAAAGTCAATGTCACATGCGACGGGGCACCAGTTGCTGATGCCTCACTTGAGTTGTCGACTGACTATGGAAGCCTTTCGAACGCAACAGGCAACACGAGTTCGGATGGAACCTTTACATTCAACTACCTTTCTCCGGCGACGTCTATCGAGTTGTCAGCCGTCATAAAAGTCAACGTGTCCAAAATTGGATTTGCGAGTGCAAGTAACGAAACGACGATAAACGTGATTCCGAGTACAACAGCAGAAACTGGCTGGCCGATAACGACTATACTGTTAATTGTCATTCCAATAGCGATCTTGGTAATAGTGGTAGTATTGATCAAGTTGAAGGTTATCTCGTTTTCGGCAAGCGAGAAAGAGTAGTTCTGTTCAACGTTTTTTCAATATTATCTATTGAGACGTAATATTTAATAGACTGAATACGCCAAATAAAATGCGTAGGAGACATGCAATGCCAAGGTTGCAAATTAAAAAGTCGCTCGCCAACTTGAAGAAAGTAAGAATCAAAATAAAGTTTAGGAAACGTGAGCAACTACCCATTCCACCTCCTCCGCCAAAACCAATACCGAAAGGGCTTAAGGTTATCGATAAATATCCGCTCTACGAACCTTTTTCGCACGTTGTAATAGTTCAGAATCCGAAGACGGGCGAATACAAGTATATATTAGACGAGCTCCAACTCGACCCGCTTGAAAGGGGCGTTTATAATCGCATTTTGGAAATATTGCTCGCGGAAATAGAGTCGCCCAAAGAGGAAATTGCCGATCCAAGAAAGTTCTTTGCGGAAGAGGCAAAGAAGATAGTTGATAAATACCGAATAAGTCTAGGCTGGCTCCCTGATGTTTCATGGTACAAGATTCTTTATCATGCAGAAAGAGATCTTGTGGGCTTTGGCAAAATTGACCCGTTAATGCGCGATCCAAATATTGAAGATATTTCATGCGACGGAGTCAACAAGCCAGTTTACATTTGGCATAGAAACTACGAAAGCATAGAAACAAACCTTGAATTTGAAAACGATGAAAGCCTCGATAACACGGTTGTTAAGCTTGTACACATGGCAGGAAAGCATGTAAGCTCAGCTTTCCCAATAGTAGACGCCTCACTGCCAGGCAAACACAGACTAGCAGTTTGTTACAGGCGAGAGGTCACACCGTTCGGAACGGCTTATACGATTAGAAAATTCAGGGAAGACCCCTATTCAATAATAGACCTAATAAACTTAGGGACGTTTTCAGAGGAAATGGCAGCATATTTCTGGGTTATCCTTGAAAATAGATCTTCGATAATGGTTTTAGGTGGAACAGCCGCTGGCAAAACAACAGCCCTAAACGCGCTGGCATGTCTGATCAAGCCTGGAAGCAAAATTATCACGATAGAAGAGACTGCAGAGCTTAACCTATCGCATGAAAACTGGGTTTCGCTCATCGCACGGCAAAGTTATGGACTTGGTGGAAGTAGTGTAGGCGAAGTAGCGCTTTTTGACCTCGTAAAAACTTCATTGCGACACCGCCCGGACGTACTCGTTGTAGGTGAGGTGAGAGGACAAGAAGCTTACGTTCTCTTCCAAGCTTTAGCCACAGGTCACGGCGGCATGTGCACAATGCACGCGGAAAACTTGGACTCTGCTGTTAAACGTTTAACCCAAAAGCCCATGGAAATTGCACCCGCGTACATTCCATTAATGAACATTGTCCTGTCGATACAGCGAGTTCACCTTACAAAAGGTACCGAAAAAAAGGCTTACAGAAGAGTGATTACTGTTAGTGAAATTGCGGACTATGAAGATTATGGAACTGCATTCAAGTGGCACCCAGCGAAAGACGAGCATTTGCCGACTTTTGACAAGAGCATAATGTTACCATCGATTGCTGAGCGTTTGGGCATGAACAAAAAAGATTTGATAGACGAAATCGAAAGGCGCAAAAACGTTTTGCATTGGATGAGGGAACGCAACATAAGAAGCTACAAGGATGTAGCTGCCATCATCGCAGAGTATTACGCTAGACCCAAACAAATTTACGAAAAAGTCCTTGCAGGGGAGGAGGTAAAGATAGTTGCCGCTTCTAAAAACGCTTGAGGCTTGGTCATTCCGCATCTTTGGGGGAGTGGCTCCCTCTTTCCTAAGACACGTCTTTGAATTCAAAGATTTTTTAGAAAGGGCAAGAATCAAAATTTACCCTGAAACCTATGTTTCAATGATGTTCTTCATTGCAACCCTAACAATTCCAGTGTCTGTAATAGCCATAGTGCTCCTGTATCTCTATAGTTTTATGCCAATAATCTTCTTGATTCCATTGCCACTCTACATAATGGTAGGTTTTCTGTTAATACCCATGTCCAAAGCTAGCGACAGAGCAAGCAATTTAGAGAGAGAAATGCCTTTCGCATCTGCTTACATCAGCGTTATGGCTTCTGGAGGCATCGCTCCTTATACGAGTTTCAAACGGCTCTCAGAAGTTGAGCTGATGCCTGCAATGCGAGGTGAAGCAAGAGAAATCATAAAAGACGTGGAAATTTTTGGAATAGACCCGCTAACAGCTTTGGAAGTTGCGGCAAAGAAAAATCCACTAGACATTTTCAAAGATTTTCTCTCCGGTTATGCTTCAACAGTAATAATAGGCGGCGACATAGGCCACTTTCTGGAGAGAAAGGCGGAAGACATCTTTAAAACTAGAGCCTTACGAGTCAAGGCCGCGGCTGAAAGACTTGGAATGCTACTGGAAACTTTCATAATCGTTATGGTCCTGATGTCTTTGTGCTTCTACATTCTATTCAGCGTAGAATCAATTTACAGCGTCGGCATATCCATGTATTCAGGCATAATTCTGTACACATACTTGTTTACGCCGATGTTGTCACTGATGTTCATTTATTTGGCTCACAGCATGCAGCCTAAAACGCCAGTCGTGGAAATGCGTCCGTACAAAGTGTTTGGACTCTGCAGCATAGTGGCTATACTGATATTCATGCTGTTGACAGATTTCATGGGTTACGTGTACGTGCCCTTTTTCAGCTCACTTCAAACAGTGATCGACTTGCCTGTGGCAATAGCCATAACCCTTTTCATTGCAACGGCGCCAGCCGCAATAGTGCATAGCAAACTGTCTAAGAAGAAAACGAGCACAGAACAAGGCATCAACAGCTTTCTAAGGGATTTGACTGAAGTTAGGAAAACTGGCCTGTCACCAGAGAAGTGCATTGAAAGTCTAGCTCACCGCGATTATGGCGAATTCAGCAAGGAACTTCGCAAAATCAGCTCAGAGATCTCTTGGGGTGTCCCCGTGAAGAAGGTCATAATGGACTTTCTCAAGCGAACAAAAAGTTGGATGACTCAGATCGTTATGTTTCTGCTCGTTGAGACGATAGATGTCGGTGGAGGCACAATCGCCATGATCGAATCGCTGGCTAGATTCAACAACTTGACCCAAGAAGTTGAAAAAGAGAAGAGGATGGCGGTGCGACCTTACATAATGATGCCCTATTTTGCTGCGATCTTGCTCGTCGCGACAACAACGATGATGATAGGATTTACCTCAGGCACCCTCAATATTGGCGCTCCAGGTCAAGCAACACAACAAAAGGACTTGGGACCAATGATAACGACGTTCATAACTTCAGCGATTTTCCACAGCTATCTCATAGGTTTAGTTGCTGGGAAAATAAGCGAGGAATCTATTGCTGCAGGCTTCAAACATGCATCTTTGCTCGTGATAATTGCCGTTTTGGCTGCAAAGCTCGTTCCGATGTTCATAAAATTCGGGTAGGAGAGGAAAAATACGAGATTTAGGAATCTACGCTGTGGATTAAGAAAAGATAAGAGGGCAATCAGTCCAGCCATTTCAACCGTTATACTAACGGGCGCTGTTGTGGCGCTATTACTTGTAACAATTGTTTTTGCGAATGACTTCTTGGGCGCACGAATGGCAGAGAATGAGTTCAGTGCTGTTGAACAGTTCATGCAAACCGTAGGGCTTCAAATAGACGATGTTGCGTGGACTGTGGGGCGCGCTCAGACAACGCGTTACGCAAGCAGATACGGAAATGTGAAATTTGAAACAGTAGCCTTGACCTATTCCATTGAAGTAAATGGCCCCACAGGATGGGAGCATGTCCTTACCAATACAACAGGCATGATCCTGTTTAACATGCCAGTAAGCCAATATACTCTAGGCAATAACTATTTCGAGCGCATTTTTCCATCTTCAGACGATTCTTTCTTGCAGAAAGGGCCTACAGCACCAGTAAGTAATGTGTTCATAATCGAAAAATTGCCCATGCAGGACGGAAATTACACGAGAATAGTTGTGGCACCTTGCATGAGACTGATGAACTCTACAATAGTCGGAGCAGAACAAAAAAATTACTTTAAGTTTTATTTGCCTTCCCTCCTGCCAGGAGCACAACCTCGTAATTCTCAATCTATAACAATAACTGGCAGAAACGTCATCAAACTAGTAAGAAGCGGAGTTAATGCGATCAGAGTAAACGTTACTTTTCCTAATGCAGGACTAGGGTTCAACTCAGAATTCTTCAATTTTGAGAACACTGTAGAGACCTTAAATGTGCCTAACAATTCCATTGCTGAGTTCTATATCGGAGAGGTGGTTGTTTCCTTAGGACTGCACGGTTAAAAAATGTTGAGGAGGAATATGGATACCCCAAGTCACCATCGAATACGTGATTCTGCTTCCGATTCTAATCTTACAAATTTTCCTCTTCCCTTTAACAGCGGGCTGGCTCATGAACATCTGGGTAGATTCACGTAGAACCCTTGCTCTCCAAGAAACCGCAAGTCACATGGGAAGCTCCATACAGCAGATATACTTCTCCTTAAATCACCAAACTATATCGGCCGGAACTGTAACGCAAAAATTAGAGATTCCGCCCTTTATAGAAAATTATCCCTACACTGGAAACGCAACATTAAGAACAGTGTTAGATCCAGCTTTGAACTCGAGCAAAGTTCTGGACATAATGCTTAGACTAAAAACCGTTGGAATAACAGTGACGACGTCGGTTATATTAGGACAAAACGTTGAATGGGTGAACTCTACGTTCGTGAGCAACTCAACAAACGCGTGCCTAACCGCTGAAAAACAGTCGAATGGCGTGATTCGGCTGTCTTTTGGGACATAGAGGAGACATGAAAAATGACAGGTTCAACCATTGATCATCTGGTTTCTGTGACCGTGTTTCTAGGTGCAATACTGCTTTTCATAAGCCTCTTCAACCAAACTCTCCAAACAGCGATAATATATCAACGCCACAGGGCTCTCGCCACAAAATGCAGCGATTTACTTGATAACATAATGCTGAACCCAGGTATTCCGATTGACTGGGGACGTAGCAACTGCACCCCAACAGGTTTCGGACTACAAGACCCAGAATTTACCCAATATAGACTTAGCCCCTTTTCCCTGATGCGATTACAATCTATAAGTGGGCAACCAGTCTATTATCCAAAAACAGGAGTTTATTACAGCAACATAACCATGGGATTTGGCAACTTTTTGCTTGTTCCTTACACGGAAGCAATTAACCACTCTCTCGCGTCGAAGTTGCTTGGAATAAATAACACGTATGGATTTCAACTTACTTTGGATCCAGTTATAACCGTTTCAGTCGTGGAAGTCCAACCCAAAAATCCTTTAAAAATATCGGTTAGCGTTACTGGGACAGGGTTTCCTCTGACAAATGCGGAATTAAGCTACTGTTTCATCACGGTTTCCTTGGCTGGAGGTGGAGGAGAATACCCAGCTTACAGTATGGCCAGCGATACTGTTTATACAGATGATCAAGGTTCAGCTTTGTTGGAATTTGCAGATGTAACGAGCGACAGTGTTAGCTACGCCTTCATAGCTTATGCTCATCTCAACGGGCTTATCGGAGTGGGCTATCATGAGCGTGTGTCTTCTGATAAGCAATACGTAATTCCTTTCATTGATAACATAGCCGAGAGAAGAGTGCTGATAGCGCACAGTTATGATGTCCAGTATTATGGCCCTCCAGTCGCAGAAGTATCCTACAATGCATCTTTCGTTATACTGACAGAAGATTTTACCTTGCGCGAGGTTCCTTTAGATAACTCAACGGGGAAAATTGGTAAAGTTAACTATGGTGAGGGAAAACCTTACAGCGTGATAACGATTCCAACCTACAATCCAGGGATTTTGATCGTAACATATAGAAAAAGCGCAGTTGAGGGCGGTGTTGTTATGATGCCTTGGGGTCTCAGCTCCATGGCTTTTCCAGTGAATTTCGGGGCTAATTCGACCAATCAAGAATGGGTTGCAACTGATATTCGCCAAGTCATAGTGAACGGCATCGCTTACCAAGCCAAACTTGCGTTGTGGAGTCTAGAAGGCTACCAGGTGATGGGCTAAAATGATGCGCACGGTGGAGGTTTTACTCGTAATAATCATCATAACAGGAGCCTTCATAATAGCCTCCTTCTTCGCTGTCCTGCCTTCCCCACGTCAGGTTTCACCAGTAAACCTCAGGCGACTTGCTTTAACAACACTTCAAACACTAGATCAAAACCACGACTTGAGCAAAGTTGCGTTTGAGACTGACAATGCGACGCTTTGGAGTCAGCTGCAAATTGCTCTCTCAGCCAGTTTGCCACCTAATGCAATCTATAACTTGACTGTCTTCGAAGTAGGTGGAGGCGGAACAGAGCTTTACACTCCTCTCATGTCCATTTCAAACGCGGAAAATATGGGAACAGCTTCGGATGCTTCTTCTTACCTAGTTGCCTCTTCCAACGTCACTTTTAGCGTAGTTCCAGAGAAAATTGGCGAACAAGCGGGTGGAGGAACCCTCTACATATTGAATTGTAGTGATGCAAACGGCTGGTGGATTACTGGCTACACAGCCCAAAGCCTAGCAAAAGACCTGTACAATCTATTATCACCATATTTCATAGCAACAGTAATTGTACAAAACACGACACAACTCGGACAAATATTAAATGCAACAGCGCTTCAGGGTGAAACCCTTCAAAACGCAGTGGTCATAAACACATGTGGAGAAGCAGTACCTATACCCGCAGGATATTACGCAAGTACAGGCGTTGGATACGATGCCGCTAGTAGTTCATACGCACGTTACTGCTACGTTTTGGGCCAAAGAGTGCGACAGTACAATTGGACTTGGGTGAGCATAGTTGGTTATCCGCTCTATTACGTTGGCAACGCGGCCTTGTTCCCGAACGAGCAGAACAGCTGGGGCATTTATGGAATGAGGCATGTGGGACCTGCTGGGCTGAACGCTTTCCTACGAGGTCTAGACAACAGACCGTATAGTTATGATAGTATTTGGATTACCGGAGATTCCGGGAGTGACAGCAGATTAGCGAGTGTATCCCTTACGTCCGATGCATTCTATTATTGCAACTATTATGGCGTCTATCCGTCTTCTTATCACACTGCAACAAGGGCGCTGCCGTCTTCAATACTGAGCGCATATAATTTAACAGTGTCATCACACATTCTTGAACAGGTAGGCACATGGATTGCCGGTGCTGTTTTCAGACATGCCGTTTCAGGAGCGTTTTTAGCGTTAGGCTTGACAAGAACTCCAGACATTAGACTTACAGCATTAGGTCTTTTATGTGATTACAAGCCCAGATTGTACCGCTCCGATTACACAGCCTTCGGAACTTCTCGGCTGGTCGTTTTGCAACTCGGGATAGTGGGAGGTGCTTAAGAAAATGAATAATAGGGGGCAGTTTTCAATTATTGCGGCTTTGCTTGTGGCAGTGATTCTCATAGCGACGGTCATAATAACTTACTCTACCATACGCAACAGCCCAGTTCAGGATCAACCTCAAGTTTTAAGCGCCATAGATGAAACCAACTTGGCATTGAAACAAATTCTGGGTTTTACAGTAGGCTATTATGGCTCGGTCTTGCAAGTTACGGGAAACTCGTCATACGCTCGAATGCTTGCCACCGAATATCTAGGTAGCGGATTGGAAAACATAGGGGACATACGCCCAGAATGGGGGCCTTCCTTCAATGTGACTGAATCAAAGCTTTACACAAACTGGTTTACGAATATGAGCTTCAGCACGGGAAACCTGGCTGTAAAATACGATTTAACGGGCCTAGGGATTTATGGTATAACCTATTCAACCTCATGCAGACTGGACGTTCAAGTCATGAAACCCGTTTCGGGCAATCAAGCATGTCTAAGCGTGTTTAGAGATGAAACTGAGCCATTAATAAATCTTGGAAAACAAAATTTCAAGTTTTATCGTTACGTTTACTCAAACTCAACATGGGAGTTAGTCAGCCCAACCACTGAGCCAATGGCGTTTTCAAACGGCACGTATATAATTGATATTCCTTCAGGAGTAGATGAACAATCTTACGTTATTCAAGTAGAAGACTCTAGGGGAATAATCGTCGTAGCCTCATCGTTCAACTACTATACTTGCACACTAACATGGAACTCCGAATTACCAACTAAGTATGCGGTCAGTGCAAGCGTCCCTGAAATAACTGGTGCTCCGGATGGAAACTACACGCTCGTCGCAAAAAGTGGCGGTACATGTGAGGTCACTGATTATCAAGGCGGAACAGGAATAATCAAACAAGTATATTTCAACATAACCTACTACGGTATTGGCTCGGGAACTCTAGAATGGTATTATCAACTAGACGGTGGCGTCTGGAACTTAATTGAAGTCTTGTCTGCCAACGGAAGCTCAGCAACCCCCTTGACAAGAACCTACAACGCCACTGGCCTAAGGGCATCATGGAATTGGAACAACCTCAACACCACTCATATTCGTTTTAAAAACAATCTTAACAATGAAAGCTACGTTGACGCGATTTACACTACAGTTGTAGCTATTGTGCCTGGAAATTATTCCTCAATTCCAAATGAAACTTTAGTTGTGGAGTTACTGCAAAACGGCACTATGAGATGGCTTGGTCAAAACTTGCAGTTGACAACACAAGCAAAACCTATTCCGCCTATATCAGTAAAGGCCATCCACGTCAACCAAACCATAAATGGTGTGAATCAGGAAGTTCCATTTCAAGTCGAAGATTGGGCATCAGAATATAGGATTCCATTGGGTTTGACGAATAATGCAAGCCTATTCAGCAGTAGAACGTTGCTGGTTTTTCTAGCAAATAGCAAAGTCTCGAAGGTGACAATATGGTGGGATGGAAGCGACAATACTACTCAAACAGCGTATGCATACACTAACAGATACTTTACAGGGGACAATCCAGCTAGTGGAGTGCTAACAAATGGGCGACTAACCCTCACATTCCAAAGTGGCTTTACTGTAAGAGCAACTGCTGGAACCTTCACAAGCACGGCTAATTTCATGCGGATAAATGGCGAATCCAGCGTTTACGGGTCAAGCCTAGCATACGTGATTCACCATGGAATTGTGAGGGACGTAATTCACCAAGAAGCAGAGTGGTCTGGCGGCGCCGATAATTGTCCAAACTTGTATGCGCATATTGTGTTGACTCTGCCAGCCAATGCATCTTATTACACATACCAGTTAAGACTAATGTTCATAGACTCACAGCAAGACAGAACCATCACAAACCTATGCCCAATTAGACTTACAACTTCCATTAATCAGCTGCAAACAGAAAATGGCACCACAAACGGTTTTCCGATAGCCACCAACACAACGGGATTATTCTACAATTTCTCTGATGGAACTTGGGCGCAACACTGGAGCCAATTCATTTCGGGCACACAAGGCGCCGGGATAATGTTCACAGACACCGCGAACCAGAGGCTCTACACCTTTGACGCCATTGCAGGAAACAAGACAGGTGCACTTAGGACCGACTCAGCTAACAGATTAATTGAGCTGCTACCCGTGACTCTGAAGACGGTTCAGTTCAAATACGCATTAGACGTAATTTGGAATGGCGCCGTAGTCACGTTTGACGGAACAACCCCAATATATAAGGAAGAAAGCGGCATCAAAACAGGTCTGTGGATAACCGTTGAATACCCACCAACAATTACAGTATCTACGGAGAGCTAGACTACATGGCGCACTTTATAATTATTCTGAATGCGAATTTCCAATCTTGATGGTGAAGTCTTTCGCAAACACAACCTCTTATTGGGGTTAGCCTTCACGCTTCTAAGAACCTCGTAGAATCTTTGATATAGTGTTTCTGCACAATCATTCTAGTTTTCTGTGTAAAAATGCAACTTATTCCTCAATTAAAATCAACGTTAAAGTAGATCGGACCTTGCCGATCTTTTTGATACGTTGAAATATCACATCCTTAAGTTTACTCATTGACTCAGCTTGAACCGTAGCTATCAAGTCGTATGTGCCGTTGGAAATAATAGGCTTCGTTTACTCCAGCAATTTTTTCAGTTTTTTGATAACTTCATCTTCTGAACCTGTTTAAGCCTTTATCAAAACGTAAGCTTTAGACATCTAATTTCCTCCGACTCCCACCTTTCCTCCTTCAAGATTAAGATACTTTTATGAAAAAGAAAAAAATCATGTCTTATTGTTTCTTTTCTAGGATTATGTTGTCGTCATCACTCAGCGTCTTGAGAAATTATAGTGTGCGTCAAATACAGCATCCGCTGTATAAAATATAGAAGGCATGTCAACAGCGACGCTAGTTGCTCAAGGTGGTGATGTTTCGACGTAGATGCATCTCAGCGCTCTTGCTCTACCCTCGCCGTCAAACAGCATATCAATTACGTCTTGTGTGAGAGTAAGTCTTGGATCGCCTGATCCCCAAGGCGTGCCCGGTATTTCCCATTTCTCAAATTGTATATTTCCATCTCGCCAGTATTCTGGAGCCGTAAGACTGACACCGACCCATTGAGGACTCATACCAAACCACACATTCATTTGCCAAATATTTCCGTCCGCCTCAACTTCAATTACAATTTCGCCATGTAACGGCTCCTCACTTCCATCCGGATGTCGCAACCATGCTTCGACCCATGGATTATTGACTTCCACACCACACATATCCTGAACCCAAGTGCTGAAGGATGCCCCTGTTTGAACACCTTCAACTCTGACGCCGAGCCCATACCACCCGTTTCCACCACTGTGCGTACGCCAAACGCCTTCCCATTTGCCAGTCGTCTCGTTATAGTTTAATTCTCCATCAAAATGATCGCCTTGGTCTTCAGGTTTCTCTGGTTTTCTATCTGCCCACCACCCTGCCTGCCCCACTGAAATGCCGGGTGCAGTCTTGACCTCAGCTTGGATCAGCGTGTGACCCGAGATCCTCTCTCCCTCTGACGGGCTGAGCATCGTGACTTCGATAGGCTTTATGACGCATACGGATATTACGAAATAGTCGCCGCTGAACTCATATATCGCTTGTTGCAGTCCTGGTAGCGGTAGAAAAGCGATAGAAAGACTGACGTAAACGTTGCCCGTTAATTCTGCTGTTATGTTGAAGGCCGGAAGGCCGTTGTCCAATCTCCAAAACTCTATCCCGAACTCGACCTCGTTCGCCTCAACATCAACGTTGAGCATATCGCCTATGTCAACATGAACATCCAAACCTTTTACAGAGCCAGCACCAGCAGCAGTGTAAAAATCGTCATCCCCGTCGGGGGTTCGTGAAAACTCTACCTCTGAAATTTCGAGAGCGGCGTTGATGGGGTTTCCATTTGGGTCCGTAGTTGAGGTTCCATATTCAATGTTATGTGCCTCGAGATACTGGAACATTTCTAAAGCTTGGCGGGCACCTTCAGGATCGCCATAAACCGTCAAACTCAGACTAGTACCGCTTTCTTCAACCTTCGCGATTTGCTGCGCAGACGCTTCTAAGTCCGATACGCGTGAAAAAGCCCAAAAGCCAGTCAGACTGAATGCCAAAAGGAACATGCAGAGCAAAGAGACCACTGTTATTCGCTTATGTTTCACTTTTTTTCTCCTCCTGAATTTGGGTATTTATATCAAAGCGCCCCACACTCGGCGCTTGGTTCTTCATCACCAACAACAAAGTGGCTCCGCGTTCCCGAATAAGTGATAAGCCTGCATTTACTATTTGTGGAACAATCTTCTATTGTTCTCGGATACCTGTATTTTACAAACTGTTCAGAGCATTCCTGCAAAATTCTTGGCAGCCTACTGCTTTCCTGCATAAAAAACGCTGCCTTCCTACAAGCTCTAAGAGAAATAACTATGCGTCTAGGCGAAGCATCACGGCTTAAATGGATTGATGTTGACTTGGAAAGAAAAACTATAGACTTAACCGAGACAGAGAAAGGCGGCAATCCCAGAATATTCGACGTAAGCAACAAACTTGTCAACATGCTATTGTACTACCTAAAACAAGCATCTACGTTTTCGGCACACGAAACAAGATCGCCAGAGTTTCAATGTTTTACAAACTATGCAAAAGTTTAGTTCGTAAACTTGGGAATCCAAGATTGCTGAGAATAGGCCTACACACTTTTCGACATTGGAAAGCAACCATGCTTTATCACGAACCAAAAATCCAGTGCTAGTCAAAGAATTTCTAGGCCATCAAAACTTGGACACAACACTACTTCATATTCAATGTAAAAAACACTTGTTCAAAAAAGAAATGACTCTTTCGTTGTGAAAGCAGTTAAGGATGCTGAAGAAATTCCACCATTACTTGAAGTGGTCTTCGAGTATGTTTGCAAAAAAGATGGGTTGATGTTCTTTATAAAGCGCAAATAACACAAAGTTGAAGCTATCGGAAACGCAGAAAATTTATTTCGAATGTGAATTTTCAGTTCATACAAGTTAAATAAATAATTGAAGATTGTCTAAACAGCAAGGTGAAGACATGCCAACCAGACACGTGTTAAAGTCGAAAAAGGGCATATCGCCTATTCTTGCCACATTGTTGCTGATCGTAATAGCCGTGGCAGCCATAGTCGTCACATACGCGTGGATAATGACGTATATGGGCAGCGCCGGGCAACAAATGGTTATGATGTCCAAAGAAAACGTAAGATTCGACGCAAACCTCACGGAAATCACTATAGGCAACACTGGAACAGTGGACACTAGAATCTTAAGAATATACGTGGGAAACTCCTCTGAAAATATGATAGAACTAACTAGCTACACAGACATCGGTACAGGAAAACCACTTCTTGCAGGTTCCACAGCCGTAATAAACCTTAGCTGGCCGAACGCTCTTGCAGCTAGCTGGGAACCTGGGAAAACCTATTACTTCAAGATTGTACCAGCTGAAGGACAGTTTCTGCCATTCCAAGAACGAGCTCCCTTCTAGCGAACTATTACACGCCTTCTTGAGTGTCCCAGACTCTACAACCTCGAAGGCTCATCTTATCTTCGAAAGTTGACAACAACTAAATATACAGCTGGCTGACATTTACAACCATTCAAGGTGCACGGTTTGCAAGCGATATTTGAAGCAGCAAAGGCAACATTGACGTTGATATTCCTCGTTTATGCGTCTTGGAGCGACTATAAAACCCGAGAAGTAAGTAACCGCGTTTGGATAGTTTTTGCGCCCCTTGCTTTAATTTTGTCGCTCGTTGAATTGTTTCTTTATGAGCCTTCAAAACTGCTTTTTTTCAGCATGTCTTTCGGCTTAACTGCAGTCTTCGCCATAATTCTTTTCTACGCTGGAGGTTTCGGAGGCGCCGACTCAAAAGCCTTAATGTGTCTCGCCCTTGCTTTGCCCTTCTTTCCAGAAAAATTTGTCATCCCTTTGCTGGCAGAAGGGGCTTCTCCGCTTTCACAACTTATTTTTCCATTAACTGTTTTCAGCAACGGCGTGCTCTTGGCAGCGGCAACCGCGATCTACATGCTTTTACACAACATAATTTGGCACAAGAAAACTGGTAATAAAATGTTTGAAGGAAACCTTGGTGCGCAGTCGTTTGGGAAAAAAATTGTGGTTTTGATAACTGGCTACAAGGTTTCGGTGGCTAAATTGAAGGAAAAATGGCACGTTTATCCTATGGAAGATGTGGAAGAAAACGCTGAGAACGAGCTAAAAAGAAAACTTGTTGTTATTCCAAGAGATGAGGGAAGAGAGGCAACAGTTGAAAGATTAGCTGAAGCGGTTGAAGCAGGAAGAATCAATGACGCTGTATGGGCAACTCCAGGCCTACCTATGCTAATATTCATCACAGCGGGCCTAATTATAGCCCTACTGTTCGGCGATATCGTTTGGATTATTGTCAGCTCTGTGCTCGGATAAACCGAAGTAATTCCCCACGAAGAATAACAGCAACTCCCGGCCAGAAGTCAAAGGAAAATAAAATAACTGCAAATTGCGTTCTGGAATAGCTAGCATCACCATGACAAGAATAGGAATTACTTTCCAAAAACTCACGGTAAAAGTGCCTTCCAAAAGACAAGATGTTGCTACTTTTCAGATAAAACCACAAATCACGAACGCTACTAGGAGCATCTTCTGTTTCCGCAGGAATCTTTCTTACTATTCGTAGCTTTGCTTCGCCTTGAATATGAGATTGTGGCAACTACTACCATGGCTAAGCTAAACCCGACTAATGGAACAGCCCATTCTCTGTAGGGATAATTCAAACTCAAGGCAAAAGCTATCCTTTCACCATCTGGCTCATAAAAGTAACAAAAGGTGCTTACACTGTACAGTACTATTGCAAGTAAGAGCAGGGCAATCTCAGCTTTAAATTTCAATAGCATTCCTCGAAAGTTGCGTTTTTGTTTTCAACAGATTGAAGCTTGCGCATTAGGACTCATTATGAAAAAGGTTATTTGAGCTTTTGGTAAATATCTGCTCACGGAGGCTTCAAGAATTGTTGCACAATTATCAAGATGAGCTATTGAGCTTTTTGAGAAAAGATTTTAAAACGCTCACCGTAATCGTTATGCCCGACTTTTTTCTCGACCGACTAGTCAACCTAAACTATGACAAAGATTTTTTTGCAGATGTTGAGGACGTTGCCCAAAGAAAAGGCGGCAGTATAGATGGAATAGACCAAGTGGAACTTAGGGGAGGAAACGCCATAAACACCGCTTCCGCCCTAGCCGCCTTGGGCCTAAAGGCTAATCCAATAGTTTGCACTAGCAGACTCGGCCTTCAACTCATAGACTTTTATCTCAAGCAATACGACGTTGACACTTCTCGCACAAAAATTTTAAAAAAACTATCCATAACAACTGCGCTGGAATTCAAAACTAAAAATGGAAAAGTCAACGTCATGCTTAGAGACTTGGGATCCCTCGCTGATTTTGGGCCATCCGACATAAGCAATGATGATTTTAAACTGATTGAAAATGCAGATTATGTTTGTTTGTTTAATTGGGCAGGTACGAGAAGTTTCGGAACCCAATTGGCTGAAACTGTCTTTCGAGACGTGAAAACGAAGGGAAAAGGCAAAACCTACTATGATACGGCTGATCCAAATCCTAACAAAGAAAAGATTCCCGACTTGATGAAAAACGTTTTACAGACGAAAAATGTTGATATTTTGAGTGTGAATGAAAACGAAGCGATTTGCTACGCATCACAAGTAAGCGACAAGATAAGAGGCTGTCAAAAAAGTCTGCCATTTGACGAGTTGGCAATGGAATCTGCCAGAATTCTGGCAAAGCATCTATCAGCAAGGATTGACTTGCACACAACCAGTTTTTCAGCCACATTTACCAAAAGAAGCGAGAGTGTTGTTCCGTCCTTCAAGGTTCCGGTTTTGAGGGCAACTGGAGCAGGAGACGCTTGGAACGCTGGTAACATACTGGGAGACGGCCATGGGCTTTCAGACGGTTGTAGACTAGCGCTGGCCAACGCGGTTGCGGCCTATTACATTTCTAACCCAAACGGAATGCATCCTACACGAAAACAGCTGCTTGGGTTCATTCAGAATTTAGGGAGTTAAACTTTTGACCCAAATTATTTAAATGCACTTGCTTCTAACGATGAAAGTGTCTGGAACACGAAGGATGTCTGAAAACTTGACTAAAATGAAGGCTGTGGTTTTGGCCGCAGGGGAAGGAGTTCGACTTCAGCCGATAACTGTTGTAAGACCAAAACACTTGATAAAGGTTGGTGGAAAACCGATTCTGGAGCATGTTTTGAACGCCTTGAAGACTTCAGGAATAACGGAAGCAGTAATTGTTACTCATTACATGGGCGATGCAATTCGCCAGTATTTTGCTGATGGCGAAAAGTTTGGTTTAAAGATTGAGTATGTGGAGCAAAGAGCAGTGCTCGGAACTGGTGATGCCGTGAGCGTTGCTGAACCATACATAGAGGAAAACTTTGTTCTTGTTTATGGTGATTTGTTGTTCGCTCCAGAAGCGCTGGAAACTATTATTGGCCTGTATGAGAAAGAGCGGCCGACTGCAAGTATGGCTGTTGTTCCCGTGGAAAAGCCGGAGAATTACGGTATAGTGGAGCTTGAAAATGAGAAATATGTCAAGCGAATAGTCGAAAAACCAAGCCGTGACGAGGCTCCATCGAACTTGGCAAACGCAGGTTTGTATGTTCTCTCGAAGGAGATATTTGAAAAAACAAAACAAACAAAGGCCTCAGCTAGAGGTGAATGGGAAATCACTGATGCAATCTCGCTTCTGCCGAAGGACGAAAAGACGGTTTTAGCTGTCAAAATTTCAAGGGATGATTGGATAGACATCGGGAGACCTTGGGATTTGCTTGAGGCAAATCGTTGGATGCTAACGCGTATGGAACACGAAGTCTGCGGAATTGTGGAAAATGGCGCTCATCTAATTGGCCCAGTTACTGTTGCGGAAACCGCGAGGATCCGCTCTGGAGCTTACATTGAAGGTCCCACGCTCATTGAAGAAGGAAGCGATATAGGACCTAACTGTTTTATTCGTGCGTGCACAAGCATAGGCAAGAATGTGCGCATAGGTAACGCTTGCGAAATCAAAAACAGTATAATCATGGATAAGGCTCATATAGGTCACCTATCATACGTGGGCGACAGTGTACTGTGTGAAAACTGCAACTTAGGCGCGGGCACGATAACGGCCAACTACCGTTTTGACGCAGGAACAATAAAAATGATGGTGAAAGGCGAAGTTATGGACAGTGGAAGAAGAAAACTGGGAGTAATTTTGGGCGATAACGTCAAAACTGGAATAAACGCGCTCTTTATGCCCGGCGTCAAAGTTGGAAATGACAGTTGGGTTGGTCCAAACTTTATCGTCAATAGAGATTTGCCGGCGAATACGGTTGCATTATTGAAGCAAGATGAGGACACCCGTGAAAGACAAGAGTAAAGCTGACGCTTATTAATTCTCATCTGGCGGTCCGAATGCGTGGTTTTATTAAAATAAAATAAATAGTTGTAATGCAATTTCGTTAGGGTGAATGGAGGATTAGAATTGTCTGTAGCGCAAAGAAAATTTTTCGCCGAAGTGGCGGCATTGGTGGATAAAACCGTGATTGTTGCAACCGCAAATGGGAAAACATATGGCGGCACGTTAGTTGGCATTAACCCTGACACTTTGAGCCTTTGCCTAGGCGAAGCAAAGGATGAGACGGGAAAGGTTTTGCATAGGATTTTCCTGAATGGGAATGTTGTTGCTCAAATAGCGACTGTGGAAAAGCCGTTTGATTTGAAAGCCTTGGCTTCTCGTCTAGAAAAAGTGTTTCCAACAATGGTTAGACTTTACGAAGATAAAGGTTTCATATGGGTTATGGATAAGGTCAAACTGACAGAGAAGGGCGTTGTGGAGGGTTCAGGGCCAGCTGCTGAGCGAGTGCAGAAAGTCTATGAACAGTTTATGAGTGAAGTAAAGGGCTAAATGAACCAGCGCAGTTTTTGTTCCTCTTTCTTCTTTTCTTCTGCAATGTTCTTGATTAAACCGAAGGATTCTAGTATTTTCTTTGTTTCTTCTGCTGCCGTGTCTAGTCTTGACAGGTCTATGTCTAGTTTCAAATATTTGCTCAAGGCTGATAGGGCGTATTGGGCAGCGTTCGCGTCTGGGTACATGCCTAAAGTCTCTACAAGAAGTGAAAAGCCTTTAAGATTTCTAAGCCTGCCTAGCCCAATTAGAAGACCCGCAATGCCGAATATGTGCCCAACCATAATTTTCGTTCCTAGACCCAAGGCTTCGTTTACTGTTTCGTGGTCCGAGGCTGCACAGTAAATCGTCGGAGTTGCCTTTACGTCTTCTTGTTTAAATCCGCCTATGGATATGACGAAGCGGCAACCCAGTTCTTGGATGGTGTCTAAAACTTTGCCGCAAAGTTCATATTGTCCAAAAGTTGTCAAGGCTTGCGTGTTGCCGTACCAGATGATTAAGTCGCGGCCACCATCGTTTCTTTTGTAGTAGTAGAGTTCGTTTATGGGTGAACGCGCGCCTCCCGTTTCCGTGGTCACCGCAAAATCTTGGAAGGAGGCAGACATAATTTCGGCGAAACGCGTGGCCTTTAATTCATTGATCAGATGTAAAGCTGCAATGTTTGCTACAAACCCTATGCCTGGCAATCCTTCAATTAAGATGGGATCGTTCAGTTTTGGCTTTTCGTAGATTTCAATCGTGCAGACCATGGTTTTGCTTCACCTGATGTTCGGTGGGTATTAGAGAGAACAAGCGATATAAGCGTGTCTAATTCGGGTTCTGAAAGTCTACGGTTGATGATTTTCCTATTTTTCGGATCTTTGCTGGAACTGGCTCTGTCCGGAACCCTCCACGATTAGGCCGCTGAAAGGTTACCTAGGCAATTCATATATGGCAAGGAAGCAGGGTTAGGCGTCTCCGCGAGCCATTTTCTTCATCCAATCATGAGCGAAGACTTCAGCTTCTCCACTTTCTATACCTTCGAGTATCTTTTGCGCCACATATTCTGCTGTATCGGCTTGAAAAGGGCTGGTGCCTTCTTGCTCCCTGTTCTCAAGTAGAGAAGGGTCCTTAATGGTGTTTTTCTCGAAATTGGTGAGCGTGATGTACGGGTACACAACACTGACAGTAATTTTATCTTCCTTTAGTTCCTCCCGTGCAGTCAAGCTAATGCTAGCAAGCGCTCGTTTTAAAGCTGAATATGCGCCATTATTTGGCAAATACATCAACGCGGTGCCAGAGCTAATGTTAATGATCGTTCCTCCGCCTTGTTTCCTCATGATGGGGATGACCTGTTGCATGGCAACAAGTGGGCCGACCACGTCTAAGTCGAAAATACGATGGAATATCTCGATATCAGTCTTTTCTACGGGTGCATCATACCCTTGACCGGCACAATTGACTAGAACATCAATTCTTCCGAAGTGCTCCTCCGCTTGCTCAACCATCCTTTTGATTTCATAGATCTTTGTCATGTCGGCGGGAACTGCCAGCGAGTTTGGAAGCTCTCCTGAGAGTTGCTCCAACTTCTCTTTCGAGCGGGAGACGAGGGCGAGTTTCGCGCCTTTTTCAGCAAGAAGCTCTGCGGTCGCAAGGCCGATCCCTGAAGAAGCGCCGGTGATGATGACGATTTTGTTCCGAACATCCATAAAATCACTTTCTTATTTCAAAAACCTTCAAATGAACAACAATAGTTTTTGGCAATAAAGACCTTTCGCAGAAGCGCGCGCTTTCCACCTCAGGGATTTGAGTTTAGGTCCAGCAGTCAACAGGAAATTCAACCTATAAATAAGGGGGTATAGTCAATCAGAGAGCGCTAGAGTTCAAAGCTATTCAAGCACTCTGCTCAAAGAATTGCTGTTGCAAAGGGCCAATATTTTTTATAAGTGCGTTAACTGATTTGTTAAGGTTCACCAATGAGTTTCGAAATAAAAGAAAAAGACCTGCTCGCCAGAATCGGCAAGCTCAAAACCAAGAGCGGCACAGTGGAAACTCCCCTCCTTTTTCCAGTGATAAACCCAAGCATCCAACGCGTTTCTCCAAAAAAAATCAGAAACGAATTCGGCTTTGAAGCAGTAATAACCAACGCCTACATTCTCAAAAAACGTTTTCTGAAGCAGCCCATAGAAGAGGGCATACACAAATTCCTAGACTTCAACGGCGTGATAATGACAGATTCAGGCGCTTATCAGATCCTTGTTTACGGAGACGTAGAAGTGAATCCAGCAGAAATCGTAGAATATCAAGAGCGCCTAGACACTGACATAGCCACGATTCTAGATATTCCCACAGGCTGGAAAGTTTCAAAGAAATATGCGGAACAAACAGTAAATGAGACTCTGAAAAGAGCCAAAGATTTCTTCAAAATAAAGACTCGCGAGGACATCCTCTGGGTTGGTCCCGTTCAGGGAGGAAGATACTTAGACCTTGTGGCTAGGTCTGCAGTGGAAATGGGAAAGTTGCCTTTCCAAATCTACGCCTTGGGAAGTCCCACAGAGGTCATGGAAAGCTACCGCTTTGATGTTCTAGTTGACATGATCATGAGTGCAAAAACGAACTTGCCTGTGGAGAAGCCGCTTCACCTTTTCGGAGCGGGCCATCCCTTCATGTTTTCCTTGGCTGTAGCCTTGGGTTGCGACCTCTTCGATTCTGCAGCCTACGCATTGTACGCTAGAGAAAACCGCTACATGACAGAAACCGGCACATGGAGGCTGAACGAACTTGACTATTTACCTTGCACGTGCCCAAAATGCACAAACAAAACGCCTGAAGAAGTTCTGGAAATGCCTCAAAAAGACAAACAGACATTTCTTTCCGAACACAATCTCTACGTTTGTCTAGCCGAGCTAAAGCGTATAAAGCAAGCCATAAGAGACGGTAGACTGTGGGAACACTTGGAAATAAGGGCCCACGGGCACCCTTCTTTGCTTCAAGCTCTGAAAAAACTGAAAAATTATGAATGCTTTATTGAAAGGCACAGTCCAGCAATAAAAAGAAGTGGGCTTTTCTTTTTCAATTCCGTTGGACTTGTTCGGCCAGAAGTCATACGTCACAGGGCACGATTAGCTGAAAGGTATCATCCGCCTGAAGAAGCAACGATTCTTTTGCTCATGTCTCAAACTCGGAACAAACCTTTTCATAAATCGCAGGAGTTTAAGAAAATTCGACAGTTTCTCCAACGAGCAGCTAGAAAACGCTCAAATCATGTTCACGTTTGTTTTTATGCCGCTCCTTTTGGCGTGGTTCCGATGGAGCTGGATGAGGTCTATCCCCTTTCTCAGCATGAAACAACTTTACCGCTTGACAGAGAAACCGAGGAATATGTGGCAAATCAGGTAGCAGACTACATTGATCGAACTAATTACGAAGTGGTTGTCTTACTCCATGACCCAGAAAACTGGGATGAAACCGTTCTAAAAATGTGCAAGAAATCATGCTCAAAGAAAAACGTCAAATTTGAATACTTGAACGTCAAAGAAGAAAAGGGCAAAATGATTTTAACCGCTTTAGAAAAGATTTTGGAAGAAGGCTGAGCGATTACCGTTGATTCGAGCTGACTTGCATATCCATACAACTTATTCGTTTGATTCCGCAATTCAACCGAAAGTCATTGTTGACCAGCTTTTTGCACATCCATTCATAAAAGTCATAGCCATAGCAGATCACAACACGGTCAAAGGCTACTACATGGCGCAGCGATTAGCTTCCGTATATCAAGATATTCTGATAATTCCCGGAGTCGAAATAAGCGCGTTTGAAGGCGATCTGATAATTTTAGGCGTTGCAGAATTGCCACCTGAACCGTGGACCGCTAAAAACGTTATTGACTTTGCACATGAAAGAAATGCCCTAGTTATTGCAGCGCATCCTTACAGAGAATTCGGTTTAGGCGACTTAGCCAGAAACTATGATGTTGACGCCGTAGAAGTTCTGAATGGTGGCGCGTCACCCTACGCTAACAAGCTGGCTGAATCCCTAGCTAAAACAATGGGCTTGCCTGGTATTGCTGGTAGTGATGCACACAAAATCAACGAATTGTGGACTGTTTACACAGAGGTTCAAGCTTCCTTAAACATGGATGAAATCTTGAAGGCTTTAAAGAAGGGATTAGTCAACGTCTCTCTTACAGATAAGTCAATACATTTTTAAAAGAGCAAATGGCATGATTATTGAGTTGAATATTTAAGGGACTGGTCTATTTGCAGGTTGGATTTCTGGGCGGAACCCGCGAGGTTGGCAGAATAGCAATAAGTGTAAAGACTGAAAAGAGACAAGTTTTGCTAGACTACGGCGTAATGCTTAATCATGAACCAGGTTTTCCAATGCACGTACCGCCAAAGGAGGTTGACGCAGTAATTCTGACTCACAGCCACCTTGACCATTCAGGCGCGGTTCCGATATTCTATATTCACGGAAAAAGGCCGATGTATACAAACAAATTGAATCTGGAACTAACGCAATTGTTGATTTCAGATTTTATCCACCTTTCCAGCTATTATCTGCCCTTTGAATACATTGAACTAAAAACCATGACAAGAAGCAACAAGCACTTGGATTTCGGCGTTGAAGAAAAAATCGGAGATATAAAATTCCAGCTTGTGAATGCTGGACACACGCCTGGAAGCGCGCAAGTGCTCGTTGAAGCTGAAGGAAAGCGGTTGCTTTACACGAGTGATTTCAACACTGTTGACACAAGACTCTTGGAAGGCGCAACAATGGATTATGGCGACTTGGACGCGGTTGTTATTGAAAGCACCTATGCAGATGAAGATCACACGGGTCGTTCTGAACTGGAAAAGCGTTTTGTAGATGAGATTACGGATATCGTGGAAAGGGGCGGCACTGTTCTTGTTCCAGCCTTCGGAGTTGGAAGATCCCAAGAGATCGCTTGCATTTTAGCGGCACACCATTTTGAATACCCAGTTGTTCTAGACGGCATGGCCAGAGAGGCTAGTAGAATAATATTGAATCACAAGGAGTTTCTAAAAGACCCCCGACTGTTCGCGGATGCCATGCACTCTGCTGCTTGGGTTGAAGGCTGGAGAGACCGTAGAAAAGCCCTCAAATCACCTAGTGTAATAATTTCGCCAGCAGGCATGCTCAAAGGAGGCCCAGCGGTTTTTTACATTTCGAAAATTGGGAAAAAAGCGCATAACGCCATTTTCTTGGTAAGCTACCAGATCCCGGGGACCCCTGGAAAAGAGCTCATGGAAAAGGGAATATGCACAATTGACGGAAAGCTAAGCAAAGTTAAGGCGCGCGTTGAGCATTTTGATTTTTCTTCCCACTGTGGAGCCAGCGATCTTAAAGAAGCTGTGAGAAAACTTGGTGGAAAACCGAAAATTTACGTGGTTCACGGGGCTGAAGGAAACTGTGACCTTTTTGCGAAATGGATAAAGACTGAATTGGGTTTGGAAGCCATCGCTCCGAAGACTGGAGACGCATTTAAGGTTTAGAGTGAAATTATGAAGATTGGACTCTTGCGCATTGGGCACATAGACCCTTACGCTTTGAGTAGGATTCAGGAAAACTTGAACATGATTTTTTCAGGTGCGTCTTGCAAAGTGCTTGATGAAACACTGCCAATTCCAGAGGAGGCGCTCGACAAAACACGGCGACAATACCGTTCGGACATCATTTTGGCTGCAATTCTGGATTACGCACTACAAGAGAGAGACTTGGACCGTATATTGGGGATTGGGGATGTGGACATTTTTGTTCCTGAGTTGAACTTCGTGTTTGGGGAGGCTAACTGTCCTGGAAAGGCTGCTTTGATATCTTTGTGGAGGCTTAAACCCGAGTTTCATGGTAGAAGCTCTAACATGGAGCTTTTTTTGGAGAGATCTACAAAGGAGGCTGTTCATGAACTCGGACACACTTTGGGCTTGACGCATTGTCCTAACATGTTTTGTGTTATGTATTTTTCTAATTCCATTTTCGACACCGACAGAAAGCAAAGCTTATTCTGTAACAAATGTTACTTGAAAGTCGAGACGATAATTAATCAATTAGGGTAAGCGCTTTGAGTGACAAGATTAACGTCAACTTCGTGCATTTGATGCCCATCTTAGTGAGTCTGCTGTTCGGGCTGGTTTGCGCCTTCCTGATTCTAACGTCTCCTATTGAAATTTACCAAATTACGCCTTTTCCCGAAGATGTTACTGGATCCTTCAGCAATGCATTCTACTTCGTGATTCTCGTGGCAATTAGCGCGTCACTGCTATACCTGCTTTTAAAGCGGAAAAATCACAAAGTGGTCACTTTGGTTACTGCTTTTGCTTTGACAACGGCGTTTTTTGTGCTATCCCTTTTCTACTTGTCCTCAGTCCTTTTTTCTATTCCTAACTCAGAGATTTTGACCTTGATACTGTCTGCAATTATCACGGTAGTGGCTGACCTTGCAATTTTTAAGCTGGGAAGCAAAGCTTGCAACATTGTTGTCATCTGCCTAGGGGGAGCGTTAGGAATATTTTTGGGAGTTTCCATTCCAACTTTGAGTGCCTTCTTGATTCTCAGCTTCTTGGCAATTTATGATGCCTTTGCGGTTTATTATGGGCCTGTGGGAAAAATTGCGCGCACGGGGCTTGATCAGCTTCGAGGTTTGAGTTTCTCTTTTAGGAATATTCAGATGGGATTGGGTGACTTAACGTTTTATTCCATGCTTTCTGGAATTATGTTTTTCAATTTCGGTGTTGTTCCTTGTTTTGTTTCCATCGCTGGCATTTTGCTGGGATGTTTGTTAACCTTTGCGATGCTTGAAAAGAGAGGGATGTTTCCAGGGTTACCCTTTCCGATATTTTTAGGCTTGGCAACTGGTCTTCTTACATCTTTCATGCTTTAAAACGGTGGTATCTGCAGTGATAGACTTAAAACGCGAAATCAAGTCCAAACTTTTGCCACAAAATCTGCATATTCAATATCTAGGTTAAAAATCATTCACTAACAAGTCATCGCGAGAGTCTATATTTCGGAGTGAGATGTCATCAGTGCTGGAGGCTATTTGTCACGGTAACAGAAAGTTTCTTGATGCACATCCAAACCTAGACAATTCACCTATCGTCCACTTTCAATAATCTAAGAGCGCCACATCAAAATTGAAGCTTGGGGAACTGCAGCAAGTCATCAAAAATAACACTTGTTAATTCGAGTTTCCACTGTGGGAGAATCTGAATCACTTTTGATGAAGAAATCACAGAAAAATGGGGCGAGCTAATGGTATCTCGTAGCTAGAACGGCGCAAATATTCCAATGAACACAAGCCAAGCTAAGATTGTTTTTGCCACAAAGCTAAGAATGATGTAGACTCGTTCACCGTAAAGATAGTCTTTCCAGCGTCCAATACCCTTGTACTGAAGAACCATGTTGATGGCAAATACGTTGAACAAGATGAAATAAATGAATAATATGAAGTATACAAACGTTGGAGGATTTGTGCCGGTTGAGCTTATGGCTGCGATGAAATAAGCGTAAATTACGACCCAAGGTGTTCCTCCTGAAATACACCCTAACAAGAATGACGACCAACTGGTTTTTTCAGTCTTCTGGTTTATCAATTCCATTAAGTATCCAAACATTATCATCATGGCATTTAGAACAAAGAACATGACTAAAGACCAGAAATCCCAGACCCCAACGAACAGCGCAATCAACACAATCATTATCGAGCTTGAGAAGGCATATTCATACCAGCGATAAGGATTCATTCCCTTCTTCAAATTCTCAGTGTAACTTTCATTCTTTGGATATGCAATCGCAAAATGAGCTATAGCAGAAATCAGAGGGAAAGAAGCAACGATCACTCCTAAATAGCCCACCGTAAACAGAATTTGGGGATTTGGCATAATCTGAAACGGTGGTCCTGCGATTATGTCCAGCTTCATATAAAACGTGTAGATGTTTCGTTCCCACTCTAAGAGACTCCCTAGCGACAGCATTATTATTCCTTGTATTAGATGTAGAACACCCGCAGCAGCATTGAAACGCTTCAAATAACCAAACGAAATAGGTGAACTAGCTATAATTTCCTGTCTTTCTTTGTAGTTCATACAATATATTATTGCAAATGTTGTTTTTATAACCTCTGGAAGAAACTCCTAAACAAGAGATACGTTTACATGAAATCGGTGCATAGTTCACTTCATATATCAAAATACTCAATTATGCCGATCTACAGTAGAGTTTTCGGGAGATTACGCGACTAGGATTTCTTACATGCAGTTTATAGCTTGGTTCTGAATATCGAATTGTTGGAGAAAACAGACCTTAGAAGTCCCTTATCGGGTTATACCCCAATTGTTCCGGGTTCAAATTCCAGCAATCCCACCAGACTCTCTTGCACAAATCACGAAAACTGATGTATTAAAGATGATTGCGAGTACAAGATTTAGCTACAGTTTGATGTTAAAATGTGGCGTGGAGTGATAGTTGATGGGGAATCAGCCTATGTGGGGAGCAAAAATTGTATTTGTTGATTTTCTTGCGCGCGCGTAATGTCACTATACATGTTTTTTGCTCATGAAAATAGTTTGCTCATTGACCGCTATCGCAAAATTCTATTATTATTCCCTTCGTGCTTGTAGGGTCTACAAAGGCTATCTTTACTCCATGGGCGCCTACCCTAGGTTTGTCATCTATCAGCTTAATTCCTTTTTCCCGCAACTTTTCTATTGTTTTTTCTATTCCTTCGACCTTCAGAGAGATGTGATGTATTCCTTCACCTTTCTCTTCAATAAACTTGGCAATAGGGGTCTCTGGGTCGGTGGGTTCTATCAGTTCAATTTCGCCATCTCCAACCGGGATGAATGCAAACTTGGCTTTTTGCAGTTCCACCTCTTTTGCAGGTGTTAGACCCAAAACCTTCAAAAAGCTGATAGTCGCCCTCAAATCTTTTGTTACAATACCAATATGGTCGATTCCCTTTATCATATCCCAATCACCAACAATGAGTGGATTAATCTACAATAAATACAATTTATTTCTTTCCCCTTTATGGCTAATCGAATTATTGGTTCAGTAGTTGAGAAGATTTTTCCCTGCGGCATAATCTTCCTGCAGCAGCCTATTGTAACTATTTCAAACGAATGCTGAAAAAGATGAAAAGAGGGGGATGAATTTAGGTTACTCTTTTTTCGACTTGAGTGTTTGTTCGGCAAGTTTTTCCATAACAAGTATCGAAGCTTGCGTACCTTTTTCTTCAAGTCCCATGGCGTTGATTGCACGAAATAGCTGGTGTACGAGGGAAGTACATGGCAGTGGAAGATTCAATGCGGTTGCGACGTCTAAAGCATTCTTCAGATCCTTCACCTGATGAAGCATCTTGAAGCCTGGCTCGAGATCTTTTGCAATCATCTTCGGTCCAAGATGCGATAGTATACGAGAATTAGCGTAACCCGCAGTAAGGACTTGTAGCAATCGATCTAAGTCTAAACCGAGCTTTGCACCCAATATTAGTCCTTCACATACTGCTTGTATGTGTAATGCGCATATAACTTGGTTGCATAGCTTTGTAGCTTGACCTGAGCCAGTTTCTCCCATATATGTTATCTGTTTTCCTAAAGTCTTGAAGATTGGGACACATTCTTCATACGCTTCCTTTGGGCCACCCACCATTATAGATAAAGTTGCTTCACGCGCCCCTATATCGCCTCCGCTCACAGGGGCATCCAACATTCTAACACCTTTCTTTTCGAGAGTTTTGGCAATGTGACGGGTTGCGATGGGAGATATACTACTCATGTCTACCACGATTAGCCCTGATCTTGAACCTTCAATCACTCCAGAAGGGCCGAGCACGACATCTTCTACGTCCTTGGAGTCGCCAACCATAACTAAGGCAATGTCGGAATTTTCCGCCACTTCTTTTGGTGAAGTTGCTGCCGCAGCACCATGTGAAATCGGCACCTTCATTTTAGAGGTTGTTCTATTCCATACAGTCAATGGGTAACCTGCCTTCATCAGGTTCTCGCACATTGGAAGCCCCATGACTCCTAATCCGATGAAACCTATTTTTTTCATTAACCTAGCGCTCCTTTTTCACAATGGAACAAACTTGTTGCAGTTAGAAAAACTGACACTATATTTAAAAGTTTTCTATGCAAGATTTAAACAAATCATCTGCGAAAAGAAAGAGCGAAAAATAGAACCCTTCGAAATTCAATGATTTGAGGTCTCTTTTCTGGTAGGTGGGAAATCTTCTATGGCTACTGCTCTTATCGGGGAAGAGTCAAGCCCTTCAATATTCAACGGGAACCCTGCGAAGAAGAAGCGGTTCTTCTTTAGTTTGTCTAAATTTGCAAGTTGCTCTATTATTGGTATTTCATTTGTTAGAAATAGATCATGATCCACCATTTCCTCTAAACTTTTGGCGCTGCCTCCTTCTGGGGGCCTTGGACCTGGCCTTACAGAATCGTCGACGCCGATCATTTTTATTTCCTTATCTACAAGCCACCTGATCAATTCATGTGATATTTGAGGACGATCAGCATCTGTATAGGGACTGTTCCCAATAAGAACTATGTCCCCTCCTTTTATCTCTACTTGAATGTCTTGCGGTTTGATTTTCTGTTTCTTACTAGCAGAAGACAAATCTACGAATACGGCCTCACCTATAAATTTCTCCAAAGACATCTGCGACACGTCCTTGCCTGGCTTACCGTATCTAGCCGGAATGTAGTGAGAGGGAGCTTCTACATGTGTTCCAATGTGGCTCTCCAAGTTGACGTAGTACATATGTTCGCCTGGCGGATAGACAAAAAGTTCAATCTCCAATCTGCGCTTCTCTTTGCTTGGATGTAACTTTTTCGAAAGATCAATTAACTTCATTTGAAGTCCACACCGCATTTACCGTTCTACTAACATCATATAAGATTTTCTACCTAAGTCTGCGAAAGACATGCGTCAGTTCGCTTCATTGTTCAATAGTCAGGCAGCATTCAAGCGATAGGGTTCATTATGACAGTCTGAAGCCAAAAAATGGTTGAACAACTGTTTGATAAGATGGGCGTTCAATGAATTGCAATTTGCTTGACATTTACATTTCAGGTCTACAGCTAATATTCAACAATGCAACTATTTTCAATCTCCAATATGAGAGGCATTTTCTTGTGCAAATAGGTTTACTCCAGAACAGCTTGAATGAAAATAGTATCCCTCTGGAAGTGAGTTAGCACGTGCGAATCATTCCTAGACCTCAACATCGTTTCTAAATGTAGATGTTGAAGCGCAATTATCTGACGTTTGTATCATTGATCTTAAATGTGCAATCAACTTTTCTTATGTTAGGTGCTTTCACATCACTCAATTCATGAGGCTTCAATTTTCTCTTCTGCTTTTGTAAGATACATGAACATTCCTTAATACGTTAATCTGTTTTCAGCTTTTTAAGATCAGTATCATTCGTTAACCGTCGGAACTACTCAACTAATCTACGCGCTAGAAAATCGAATTTGCGACGTTACATGCCTTGTCGAAGCACAATTCTGACGCTCAGCAAATCCTGTCATGTTCATTAACAGTACTCCTCGAAATATCGATAGACATGCAATTAAATACAAAAAGGTAGACTATTCGTAATTTTTATATAATAGGGGCTTCTTTTTTGGAAAAGAATGTTGAGTACATGAGATGAACCGGCAAAACGGAAAATGTTTAAGTCAGGTAAACGTCGCTCTTCTTATCCAAGTTTTGCATTCTGCGGCGAAGGGTATTCTTATTGTTAGTTTGCCGTTGATGATGAGAGATAGAAATATTGACATAGTATCAATTGGACTCATATTTTCGTCCATGCCGCTCGTTATGCAACTTGGAAGGATATTTTTCGCTACTCTTTCTGATTTTTGGGGCAGGAAGCTTTTTTTCGTACTAAGCGGATTTTTTAGCCTTGTCTCGAATTCAATTTATTACGTAGCTTTTACACCCATCGAGTTCTTGGCTGGCAAGATTTCGGAAGGAACCAAGGATGGGTCTTTGTGGGCAGTAAATAGAGCTTTTGTTTTGGAGAATAACGAAAAAAAGCAGAAAGCTTTAGTTAATATGAAAACGGTTACATATCTATCTGAAGCTGTTGGGACTCTCCTAACTGGTTTCTTAATAGTTTGGTTGCTTTATGAGGGCGCACTCATAATGTGTGCTCTGTTTGGCGCTTTCGGAATTGCACTATCCTTGATGCTGGTTGGTGAAAAAAAAGAAAGGTTTAGTGCTGCTAGAGCTTTGCATTTTCTGAATTTTTCAAAAAAGGAAAGAATTTTTAAGGTATTCATGATCTTGTTTTTTATAATGGGATTATCAGCAGGCCCTTCACTAATAACTGGCTTTTTAATCCCTTTGTTCTTAAATTCGCAAGGATTTAATGCGGAGACTATCGGGGTCCTTCTTGGTTCGCAGACATTATTAGCTGGTTTGTTTTCATATTTTTTTGCCAATAAAACAGAAATAAGTAGGCTGATACTAATAGACGGTGCAATTTTCACAGCCACTCTTATAGCACTAGGATTTTCAGGTTCAGCTTTAGCTTGTACTCTTGTTATTTTCTACGGTGTTGTTGAAGGTCTGAGAAGTGTTGCTCATGAAGGAATTTTGGCTAGAATAACGGTTGCAGAGTCTTACGGGACTGATATTGGTTTGCTTATGATGGGATTTCATGGTGGGATGAGCTTGAGTTTGGCTATGACAGGATTTTTTGTATCTATATTTGGTTTTGCAACAGCATTCCTATTTTTGGCTTTAACATTTCCACTATTTTACGTAACTTCATACTTCATCTTGAAGAACAAACGCATGAGCGCTAATTTCAGATTATTCAATCTCTGTTCCAAAAGGCATGGCGCGCGCGCATGACAGTCGCCACAAGCCCAAAAATCGCTTCTCTTCCAAATGTCATATCTTGAGTATCATCCTCGAAGACTGTTGGATTGACGAAAAATGCCACTGGCCACTCTCCAAAGAGTCTCAATTTTCTACCGTCAAGTCTCAGCTCCGTTCCCCTCAATTCTTTCTCGATGTATCCTACAACTCTTCCCTTTTTCTACTTGCCCCACATGGTCCCATCTGAACAGTCTCGTCAAGTCCATAGCCAACCCTAATTTTGGAAGCTTGGTCCACAAACGCGTCAACAAACTTGCCATAAAAATTCTGAAACTACTCTCTAGTCAAGCCTACGCTGACAAAAACAAGGTGTGCGCCAGATAAGCATCTTTGACCTGACTTGCCCCATACAGAAATCATGCAGATAGCCACAGTTTTCAATTCTAGCGTTGGCATAATTACGAAAATAATTTTTCGCTCCGTCCTAGGCTATGACTCTTTCACCTGTTTTTCTACGTTGATTGTAAATGAAGTCCCTAGCCACAGGGGGTGATCAACTAAACATATTCTTCAATGTCTGACGCAAAATCATCCAATTGGATATCCTAAACTTGGATTTTGTGTCTCTTTTTTAAATTCTTCCACAATAATTCTTGTAATTGCTCCAACTTCGCCTGTTCCTATTTTTCTGCCATTTACCTCGCCTATTGGATGGACTTCAACTCCTGTGGCTGTCAAGAATGCTTCATCGGCGTTGTACAAATCGTGAGTAGTTAAATCTCTTTCTTCAACTTCTAAATCTAACCTTCTAGCAACTTCTAAAATGACTTGTCTGGTTATGCCGCCCAGTATCCCAGCCGTCAGAGGAGGCGTAATCAACTTCTTTTTCTTTAAGATGAAAATGTTGTCACCACATCCTTCAGCAACGTAGCCTCTCCAATCAAGCATTAATGCTTCATCGACATTTGCGTTTATTGCTTCTATTCTGGCGAGAATATTGTTTATGTAATTCAGAGTCTTGGCGGAAGTTGGAACACAGAACTGGGGTGTTCTTCGAATCGAGGAAACTATAACTCTCAACGGTTTAAGGCCGGTAAAAGTGACAACATAACTAGCTGGAATAATAACAACTGTAGGTTTTTCGCATTTCCGCGGATCCATTCCCAATCTGCCGATACCTCTGGAAACTATAAGTCTCAGGTAACCATCTGCAATATGATTTTTTCGCAATACTTCTGCGCAAGTTTCCATCATTTCTTTTTTTGACAACGGAATTTCAATGGCTAGTGTTTTGGCGGATTCATATAGCCGATCAATGTGTTCTTTAAGTCTAAAGATATATCCACTATAAGCACGAATACCCTCATAAACCCCATCGCCATACAAGAATCCATGATCAAGTACAGATATCCGTGCTTCAGTTTCCGGGAAAAAGTTCCCGTTGATATATACAAGAATGTTCTGTTCGGTCAACTTCCATCATCTTCACGGGTTTTTGATTTTATTCTATATTAATATTTCGTTAGATCACGCAATTTTTGATTGGCAATAGAATAAAAAGCATGCAAAAAAGTTGTTTAAAAATTGAGAATACGGTGTATATTTTTCCTGCTTGTGTTTTGACTTAGTTTTAACTTAGTATTTGGTAGATGAGCATTTCACGAAAAACTTATTAGCTTTTCATAATTATCATGCTACATGTCAATTTTAGTCACGGGGTCGGCTGGATTTATTGGCTTCAATCTAGTTAGGGAACTTGTCAAGAGAGAATATGACGTAGTCGGGCTTATTCATCGCTCATCACCAAAGTCTCTAGAAGATATTGCAAATAAGGTGAAGTTTGTAAGAAGTAATATTGAAAGCTTTCCTGAAGTCATTGATGCAGTTAAGACTTTCAATGTCGAGTACATATTCCACACGGCAGCTATGCTTTCTGCCGAGAGTGAAGCAGCTCCGCCTATGAGAAGCATCAACACAAACATTATAGGCACAATGAATCTTCTCGAAGCAAGTAGATTGCTGGACATAGAAAAGATTGTATTTACAAGTACTGCTGCCGTATTCAGCGGGATACGTAACATTAACGATGATTCGATTAAATACCCATTTAATTCGATTTATGGCTCAGCAAAACTTTTTGGTGAATTAAGCGGATTATGGTATCACAATAAATATGGGATAGATTTCCGCGGAGTCAGGTTTCCAAATGTCTATGGCCGAGGAAGAACAAAAGGTTCTGATGCGTTTTGCAGTCAATTCATTGAAAAGGCTGCCCTCGGGAAATCATTTGAAATTCCCTACAAGGATTTTGTAAGCGATTGGTTATACATAAAAGATGCTGTGAGGTCTTTGATAATGCTATTTGATGCTAAACAACCCAAAAAAAGGATATATAATATATCGGGAGGAATACATTCAATCGAAGAAGCTGTGAGCATTGTGAAGAAGTTGATCCCTGATGCCGATATAAGATTTGACCCACAGGCAAAACCTTTCATATTTCAAAAGACATCTTTTGATGATACCTACGCACGGGAAGAAATTGGCTGGGCACCAGCTTATTCGCTTGAAGACGGGATCAGAGAGATAATAGAGGACACTCGTTCGCAGGGGCACCATTGTGTAGACTGTTAGAAAAGCGCGTGCAGATGATAATTTTTATTAAGTATGTTGTATTTAAACGAAAAATGGACTGAGTATTATGAGAATTCTAATTGTTGGCGCGACGAGAAACCCTTTAGATTCTTCTTTGTGGAAGAAAAGAAAACTTGCTTATCTGAAAGAACGGGCTTTTCCCGGCACAGAAATCGAATTAGTATCTCCGGATAAAGGTCCCGCTGCAATTCAGACCGATGAGGATGTGGCACAAGCTATTCCAAACATACTGAAAAAAGTAAAAGAAGCAGAAGATAAAGGATTTGATGCGATAATAGTTAGCTGTGGAATGGATCCAGCAGTTGATGAATGCAGAAAATATGTCAAGATCCCAGTCATTGGAACTGGAGCGCCAGCTCACTTGATGGCAACTCTTCTAGGTAGTAAATACACAATAATAGTGCCTGGGGAAAAAGGGAAAAGACCACCAGATCATAGGATTGTAAGGAAATTGGGGTTTGAAAGAAAACTCGCTTCGATCAGAGGCGTTGGATTGCCAATCTTGGATATAAGAGAAGAATTTATCAAACAAGACTTCAAAATCACGAAGGATTTGTTCATTGAGGAGGCTAGAAAGGCAATAGAGGAGGATGGGGCAGATGTGATAGTTCCAGGTTGTGGCTATTTCGCGCCATTCGCTAGAGACGCCCAAGATAAAATAGGTGTTCCCGTTATAGATTCTGTGGGGGTGGCTCTCAAGACAGCAGAAATTCTTGTTCACTTAGGTTTGAAACATGGCAATGATTCGACAAAATCATAAGTAATGGAAAGTAGGATTTGACCTATGTTATCTAATCAAATTGCATGGAAAAAAGCTCTGGACTACATAAACGAAAATAGCAAGAACTTTTTTGAGGATTTGACAGAGCTATGCAGGCAGCCGAGTATCTCCGCTACAGGTGTTGGTGTACAAAAATGTGCCGATTTAGTCAAAAGAATGATGGAAGATATCGGCATTTCAACTAAGATAAATCCGATGAAAGATGGGAACCCAGTGATTTATGGAGAGATAGGACCTAAAAAGAGTGAAAGAACACTAATTTTCTATAACCATTATGATGTCCAGCCTCCCGAGCCATTGGAGAAATGGCAGTCTCCCCCATTCTCCGCTCAGATACATGAAGGAAAGATCTTCGCAAGAGGAGTGGCTGACAACAAAGGCAACTTTGTGGCGCGCTTGAAAGCGACTGAAACTTTAATGAATACTCTTGGATCTCTACCTATCACAGTCAAGTTTATTGTCGAAGGAGAAGAAGAAATCGGTAGCCCAAATCTGCCATTTTTTATAAAGGAAAACAAACAGAAATTAAGTGGTGATGGTTGCCTATGGGAGGGCGCACGAAAGGACTCCAAAGACCGACCTGTGATCTCTCTAGGATCGAAAGGTATCCTACACATGGAGCTTAGAGTGAAGGGGGCCAAAAAGGATTTGCACTCTAGGTGGGCCCCCATCGTATCGAATCCTGCTTGGCGTTTAATTTTGGCTCTTGGGACAATTGTTGACAAAAACGAAAGAGTGGTGATAGAGGGATTTTACGACAAAATTCTGAAACCTCCGTTGGAAGAAAACAGGATGTTAAGCCTTATTTCAGAAGATGAAAAGCGGCTTAAAGAGATTTTAGGGGTGAAAAAGTTTTTGCGAGGATTGACCAGCGAAGAACTCACTAGAGACTTGCTATTCGAACCTAGTTGTACTGTGAGCTCCGTCAATTCTGGATATCCCGAAGGCAAAACTGTTCTGCCAAGTGAGGCGACTACTAGAATCCATTTTCGTTTGGTGATGGGACAAAAACCAGGAGAAGTTTTCGAGAAGGTTAAGAAACATTTGGCAAAAAATGGGTTTGGCGATATAATGGTCATGAAGATCGGCGAAATGGAACCAACCAAGACTTTAATTGATGAGAAGGTGTCTAAGGTAGCAATTGAAGCTGCTAGGCAGGTGTATGATTTAAACCCAGTAGTTCACCCAACGTTGCCTGGGGCCAGCCCGATGTACTACTTTAATAACTGGTTGAAAGTGCCTACGGTCTCTGCTTGCGGGGTTGGGTACGCTGGATCGAATGTACATGCTCCAAACGAAAATATTAAAACCACTGACTACATTGATGGAATCAAGTTTCTCACAAGATTCATTTTATGCTTTGGAGAGAAAACAACAGTAGTTAAAAATAGAAAACTTCAATGATCCCATTCGTTCATACTCCTGAAATTGTTTCAGCAATGGTACACGAAATCTCGCGCGCGTTAAGGAAATGATAGTTTCTTGCATAAATAAGATTTGAGTGGGGGCTCCCTCTAACGTTAGCTTGAATAAGATAACCTTTATTAGGATATTATCAATACAACTTACGAAAAAGGTGTATGGAAAATGTCGTTTCATGCAGATCATGCAATGCTTCCAGCAGCAAATGACCGAATGTTTTACAAAACGATGCGAATGATCCTAGGAGATGTCATGGGCGTCTCAGGCGAGGATTCCTTGATAGTATTATTTGATTCTAGAACACCCATCGAAATACCACGTGTCTATGCGGGCGTTGCCTCCGACCTTGGAGCTGAGGTCTCTCTGGTTGAAATACCTCGACCGCCTTCGCGGAAGGTTTTTCACCTTGACCTACCCAAACCCATTGCCGCTGGCCTCAAAACCGCTACTAAGATAATTGACTCCTGGATTTCTTACACACCCGTTTTGGCCGACGCCGTTGAAGCCGGAATACCAATGTTATACATTACTCCTGGTCCAGACGCTGCAGAAATGCTGATCAGAACTGTGGGAGAAGTCGATTTTGAGAAGATGAGCAGGGAAAACGCAAAGATTGCGGAGTTATGGACAAAAGAGGATGAATTGACTATAACATCCGATTTGGGCACCGACCTAAAAGCTGACATTTCAGGAATTAAAGTCGCTCCAGTTAGATTTCCTCCTGCCAAGCCAGTGAAAGGTAAGAAATGGATGACTTTTACCCCTTGGGGCTACACCGGTGGAGCTGTGAACAAGGTAGAAGGAACGATGGTAGTCAACGGTTTCACGGGTTCTAGAGGTGTGGGACTCATCGGAATACCTATGCAACCGATTAAGATGACGATAAAGGACAACAAAATAGTTGAAACGGAAGGTGGAGGAGGAGGCTTCTGGCCGCTTCTAAAAATTCACTTGGACAACTTCGGTGACCCAACAGTTTGGGGTTTCCCCGCCCATGGACCAAGCATCGGACTGAATGCAAACTGTAGAATCGGTGGACCTGCAGAATGGGAAAGAGTCAGAGGCAGCATAGTCTTCGGCATAGGGGACAACAGTGTTCTACGCAGATACCAACCTGCTTCTCATGGGGCAACGGAACCTGGACCTTATATAAAAGCGCCGTTCCACTGGGATCTTCAGTTACTTGGTGCAAACCTCTATATCGGCGATACTGCAGTAGTTGAAAACGGACAAGTCAAAATTTAAGGAAAATGCGAGGAGCAAACCTCTTTTAAACACTTTTTTTTTAAATTTCACGGGCGTTGGGCAAGGTTCGATAGTATGAGATGGGCGCCCGTTCAGTCAAATCTACTATTACATCTATAATTGCCGGCTTTTCTGATTCGAAAGCCTCCTTTAGTGCGTCTTTTAGCTCTCCTGGCCTCTCGACTCTTCGTCCGTACGCCCCGAAGCCTTCAGCTACTTTGCCGTAATCTACGTCAACAAAATCCGATGCCTTGAACCCATGCCAACCAATATTTTCCAAGTTTAAGTGGACCATGCCCAAGGATTGGTTGTTAAGAACTAAAGCCACGAAAGGTTTGTTCCATCTTATTGCCGTTTCAAGTTCACTGATGTGATATGCTATGCCGCCGTCCCCGATTACATTAAGCACTTTTCTGTTCGGAGCTGCAAACTTTGCCCCTAAAGCTGCCGCAAAGCTCCAACCTAACGTGCCACACGCTCGTATGTAAGTTCTACCGCAAGTTAAAACGTCGTATAACACGGCTGTCCAAGCCCCTATCTGACCCGTGTCAGCCACCACAACATCATCTTTCTGCAGGAAATTCCTAATTTCTTTCATGACGCGGTGGGGTTTTATGGGGATAGCATCAGAACATACCACAGACTTCACAACATCATTCCATCCTTCCATAGCTTTTTTGATCCTCAATTTCCTTCCAGTTTCTGTTTTCACTTTTTTCCTTCTCAAGATATCAATCAAATCTTTCAAGGCAAGTTTGCAGTCGCCAACGATTCCAACAGTCGTCGGATAGTTTCTTCCGATTACATCTGGGTTAACATCAAGATGGATAATCTTACAAGACCCTGCTTTGGGAATTTTCCAGCTGTCTGTCACCAAACCTCCAGCTCTGCAGCCTGTATAGAAAACAAGGTCTGCTTCTTCGACGACTCTGTTGGCTACAGCTTTTGAGTAAGTACCTAAAACTCCGACGGACAACGGGTGATTCTCGGGGATAATACCCTTTCCGCCTAGAGACGTAGCCACAGGGATGCAAAGCATTTCCGCGAGTTGTAGCACCTCATCCCAGGCTTTAGATATAATAGCCCCTGTCCCTGCCACAATCACAGGGTTCTCAGAACTAACAAGAAGATTCGCCGCCAGTCTTATTCTATCAGGTTCTGGCCTAACTCTGGTTGATGGATATTGAGAGCATTGTTTATCACCATATAACTCAAGCATTTCCACTTCAGAGCTTGACACATCATATGGAATGTTAATGTGAACTGGCCCAGGACACCCGCTAGTTGCTATCTGAAATGCATCTCTGATGATTTCACTCGCTCTAGCCGAACGAGTTATCTTGGCGTTCCATTTTACAGTTGAGAGGAATAGTGACATTTCATCAATTTCTTGATATTGAAACTTATAGACATCAGAGTCAGGCGTGCCTCCCGTCAACGCTATAACAGGAGTACATGACCAATACGGTTCTGACAAACCAGCTGAAAGGTTAATAGCTCCTGGCCCTGCTTGTCCGAAACAAACACTTGGTTTGTAACTTATTCTGGAATACCCATCAGCCATATACGCGGCAGCTTTTTCGCTTCTAGCAAGTACTGGTTCAACACCGGCCTCCTCTATGGCTGGAATAAACTTCATTTTTGACCCGCCAGATAACTGGAAAAGATACTTCACGTCGTGCATTGCCAATGTTTTTGCTATGGCTTCAGCTCCAGTCATTCTCACCATATTATCACCAAAAAAGCCTAACATCCAACTGTATTTAATTCTTATGTTTTAGACTTGCATTGAGCAAAAAATATGATTACCGCCCATGACCTCGTCCATACAAGTTTTCGCAACCCACGCGACCCTTGATCAAGCGAGAATTGATCGTACTCAATTAAACAAAAAATTGAAAGATTTAAGGATTTACTAATCCGATTCTACTCAGCGTGTCTTTGATTTTCATCTTCAACCCGTCAGAGAGATATATTCCTTCTTTTCGTCCAGGCATTCGTGAAAGGCCTACTGGATGACCCAGTATTCTCAAAGCCTCTTTTACAATTGCAGGATTGTTGCCTAGCTCAAGCCATAGGGGCATCAATTCTTGATGGAGTCGCCAAGCCTCATCCATGTTTCCCTTCAAAAATGCCTCATAAAGTTCAACGTGTTTCTTCGGGGCAGTGTTAGCATGAGAAGTTATACATCCACGTGCTCCAAGAAGTAGTGCAGGTACAAAGCAATCTCCGTAGCCCTGAAAATAATCCACTTTGCTACCGCAAATCTTTATCAAATCGTAAATGTTCTGGAGGTTTCTTGTAGAATTCTTTATAGCAACAATCTTCTCGTTTTCAATCAATTTTTCCACAATTTTTGGGGATACATCAGCACCATTGTACATCATAACAGGGATGCCTGCTTCGTCAGCGATTGAAGAATGATGCTCATATAATTCTTGAGGCGGCGGAAGCTGGGTCCCCTTGGGTATTGGGGTCTCAACCATTACCGCGTCAGCACCTACATCCTTGGCATTTTTGGCGAGTCTCACTGCAATTTTAGTACTAAAGGAACAGGCGCCCGCCACTACTGGAACTCTGCCATTAACTTCATCTACCGTGACCTCTACAATCCTTTTCTGTTCATCTTCGGATAAGGCCAACCATTCACCACAGCCTCCACAAGGTATAATTCCTTGCACTCCATTGTCCAAGAGAAACTTTACTATATTCCTTAAGGCCTGTTCATCAACTTCCTGTTTCGAATCATTTGTAAAGGGAGTAACCATCGGTGGGAAGATACCTTTAAGCATCATTTTACTCATTGTTGATTCTCCTTTTCTTGGATACTCCATGCCTGAACGCTATTTAAGGCTTTGCCTGAGATAAATTTGATATTTACTTACCAGAAAAACTGAATCCACCAACACCTAGTGGCGCGCTTTAACATAACTTCATCCAAAAAACTTTTCTATTGCAATTCAAAGCATTTATCGAAAGTTTTTTATTGGATTATATTGCAATAAATCTACTTAGTCTAACAAGGAAGGGAAAGAAAGTTTGACAAATAGGAAAGCAGTCACTAAAATGCAAGCAGTTTTCACAATAGCAATCATTCTGATAGTCATAATTGCTGGCGCAGCCTACTACGTGTACACACTTCCCACCGCTACTCCTACTCCTGGTCCCACCGCTACTCCTACTCCTGGTCCCACCGCTACTCCTGGTCCTACTGCAACGCCTGGTCCTACTCCAACGCCGGCTCCGAAATCTGGAGGAACCATCGTTCTGGCGCATACTAGCGAGCCAGTCAGTCTCAGTCCAACGGACGCTGTTTACAGATTTATCGAATCCAGTGTCGATATTAATGTTTTTGAAGGTCTCGTAGATATCGATACTGACGGCAATGTCGTTCTCCACTTAGCTACAAATCTTGAAGTTACAGATGATCAGAAAAACTTCACTTATGAACTGAGACAAGGCGTTAAGTTTCATGACGGAGAACCCTTCAATGCGGACGCTGTAGCTAGGAACTTCGAATTCTACAATAACACCTTGGGACGCGGGCTGGCAAATATGGTGGATGTCGACTACTGGGAAGTCTTGGACACATATACGATCAGATTAGTTTTCAAAGTGCCAAAACCCAATAGTCCTTTTGACTGGGGCTGGCTTTCAGGTATGTGTTCACCTAAAGCCTTCGATGAGCTCGGAGAAGCTGGTTTCGGAAGACAACCTGTTGGGACAGGCCCCTTCAAATTCGTTGAATGGGTTTCAGGATCGTACATAAAACTGGAAAGATTCGATGACTACTGGGGAGAAAAGCCATACGTCGACGCAATTATCTATAGAGTCTTGCCGGAATTCGCGACACAACTGCTCGAATTTGAGGCTGGCAACGTTGATTTAATGGAATTCACTGGCAGTAACGTAGCGCACGTACCCAGATTGAATGCAACTGGCCAATATAATTTCGTAGTTGCAGGCCCAGACTCACAGACAAGACTATTTATGAACAATCTCAGATCGCCATTCAACAACAAATTAGTTAGAGAAGCTATCAACTATGCCATAAACAAGGCTGCTATAGTAAGTGCAATCTTCTATGGACAAGGATTACCTGGAGTTGGTCCTGTTCGAGCTGGATTTCCAGAATACTATGATCCCACTCAAGCTATGTGGGATTACAATATAACGAAGGCAGAAGAATTGCTGGATCAAGCAGGATATCCTAGAGGCACCGACGGGGTTAGGTTTACAACATCGATAATAGTTGCCGCTTACAAAGACTGGGATAAAATTGGAGTAATCTGTGCAGATATGCTGAGCAAAGTTGGAATTCAAGCTGAAATAGAATTGGTGGAGCGAGCCGTACAAAGAGAAAGAGTTTACGTTGAAATGGACTATGATTTAACAGTGGCGTCCTGGGGTGGTTCCGGAGATTATCCATATGGTTGGCTCTACAACTTGCATTCGGCCCACATTCCCTCTGGAGGAGTGATGGACTGGAACTATGCAGGCGTAAACGATACTAGGATAGATGCGTGGCTTGATGAGTTATCGCAAACATCTCAAGTCGTTAATCCCACAAGGGTAAAAGAGTTGGTCCATGAAATCTCAAGGGTAACAATAGAAGAAGCATACATGGTTCACCTAGTTGATCCCTCAATTATTCATGGCATGCAGCTTTCGGTGAAGAACTACATAGCGCATCCGTGGCATCCCAAACCACCAGTTATTTGCGACCCAATCATAGGAATGAACGTTTGGCTAGATCGATGATCGCTAAGGGTGAAAGATGAGGCGATGATTGGATACATAGTACGCAGAATTGCGCTCATACCCCCAATTTTTATTGTTGTAACATTAATTGCATTCACTCTTTTGCAGATGATTCCGGGAGATCCTGCGATAGAGTATTATGGGGCGGATCCGGGGACGCCTCCCGAAGTGCTTGATGCGTTCAGGCATGCAATGGGTCTAGATCAACCACTTCACATTCAATACTTTAACTTCTTAATGCGTTTAGTGCAGGGTAATCTCGGAGTTAACTTAAGAACTAGGAGGCCTGTGTTGGTTGAGATCGGAGAAAGGTTTCCTAACACATTGGTCTTGGCGCTCCTTGCCTTGGGTATCTCTTTAGTAATAGCCATCCCCATAGGGACTATCTCTGCAGTGAAAAGATACTCATGGATTGACACATTGAGTTTGTCGTTGTCTACGTTATCTATTTCCATACCCAACTTTTGGTTGGCTCTTATGCTAGCTCTAACCTTTGGTCTCATTTTGCGAATCTTGCCCATATCCGGAAGCGGTGGCATTCAGTACTTGATTTTGCCCGCTACCGCTTTGGGAGTGGCAAACTCGGGATGGACCTTGAGATTGACTAGGTCAAGTATGTTGGAGGTGCTCAGACAAGATTATATTAATATGGCTAGAGCCAAAGGTCTTCCAGGAAGAACTGTGATATTTGGCCATGCACTTAGAAACGCGATATTGCCCATAGTGACTATGATAGGCATTAGATTTGGATATATGCTCGGGGGAGCAGTCATAATAGAACAAATATTTGCTTACCCTGGGCTTGGTTCCTACGTTGTAAACGGAGTGTATGAAAGAAATTATCCAGTGGTTTTGGGATCACTAGTAATAATTGCTCTGACATTTGCTATAGTCAACCTCGTTACGGATATTCTGTACGCATACCTCGATCCTCGTGTACGATACAAATAGATCAACTAAAGTGTTTCAGATGAAGAAAAGAAGAATAAAACATCAATCGGAGTTCAGAGTAGCATTAAGTTACCTTGTCAGAAATAAAATGGCTGTCGTTGGAATAGCAATTCTATCGTTTATACTTTTTCTCGCTATATTTGCAAACTTCGTGGCTCCCTACGATCCGATTTCGCAGGATATTATGAACACGCTTTCGCCTCCAAGCACAGACCACCTATTCGGTACAGACGAGTTTGGAAGAGACTTGCTGAGCCGGATAATATACGGTAGCAGATCTTCTCTTACAGTTGCTGGTCTTGTGGTCGCAACATCTGGTGTTATAGGTACGTTGCTTGGGGCTGTGTCAGCATATTTTGGTGGGAAATTGGATAATCTTATCATGAGATTTGTAGATATATTTATGTCCATTCCCGATATAATTTTGGCAATTGCGATAATGGCAGTGATAGGGCCGGGCATAATCAATCTAGTGATTGCTATGTCAGCGACCTATTGGACAAGGTGGGCCAGACTAGTGCGTTCAGAGGTGCTTACTTTGAGGGATAAAGAGTATATCCAAGCAGCAAAAGTTTGCGGGGCTGGAGATGCTGATATTATTTTCACGCATGTTTTGCCAAATGTATTGCACTCGGTCATTGTAATAGGGACTATGACTATGGCAGGTTCTGTTCTTTACGAAGCGGCTTTAAGCTTTATAGGCTTGGGTGTTCCTCCCCCTGCCCCTAGTTGGGGATCTATGTTAGCGGGCGGACGTGAATTCATGTTCTTGGCGAGTCACATATTGATATATCCGGGCATCGCGATTACACTGACGACTCTAGGGTTCTATTTGGTAGGTGATGGATTAAGGGATGCTTTGGATCCAAGGCTTAGAACTGACTGAATAAGCAAGTGAAGAGTGGTTTTATGGAGGAATTATTGAGAGTTAGTGGTTTGAAAGTGCGGTTCTTCCTAAGGAGAGGCGAACTTAAGGCTGTTGATGGAGTGAACATAAATGTTCACCGAAATGAATCAGTCGGACTTGTTGGAGAATCAGGCTGTGGAAAATCTGTTACTGCCTTCTCTATCATGGGATTGATCCCCCATCCAGGTAAGGTTGTTGGTGGCCAAATTTTCTTCGAAGGAGATGACTTATTGAAAAAAACTGAAAGAGAGATCAATAGAATTAGGGGTGGAAAGATTACAATGGTTTTTCAAGACCCTTTGACTTCGTTAAATCCAGTGATCAAGATTGGCAAGCAAATAGCTGAGTCTATTGAGAGACATATGAAAGTTGACAAATCTACGGCTTGGAATAGAGCTATTAAAATGATGGAACTTGTAGGTATACCTGATGCAGAGGAGCGTGCTAGAGAATACCCATTTCAATTCAGTGGAGGTATGAGGCAACGCGTCATGATAGCGACAGCAATTTCAACCAATCCTCTCCTATTGATCGCTGACGAACCCACCACCAACCTTGACGTCACCGTGCAGGCGCAAATTGTAGACTTGATAGATAAAATAAAGAAAGAAACTGGCGCATCGCTGTTGCTTATAACTCATAACTTTGGGTTAATAACGTGGTTGACTGAAAGAATTTATGTAATGTACGCAGGAAAAGTCGTAGAATCTGGGACTAACGACGAGATTCTGAACAGTTCATTACACCCATACACCCAATTGTTATTGAGAGCAATCCCCAGAATGGATCAAGAAAAAAGCCGGCTGATGACAATTGAAGGTAGTGTACCGAGTCTCATTGACGTACCTTCAGGATGTAGCTTTCATCCAAGATGCCCTCATGCCCAAAAGAATTGTAAAGAACGGTTTCCTCAATCTGTGGAAGTTTCTCCTGGACATGTGGTGTCCTGCTTCCTGTTTTCAAAGCAGAGGTAGGGAGGTCTTTTGAAGAAATGCTATTGCATATAGAAGATCTGAAAAAATATTTCCCAATTGAGAAGGGTTTTATCTTCAAAAAAACAATTGGATATGTTCATGCCGTCGACAGAATAAATCTATCAGTCGAAGAGGGAAAGACTCTTGGCCTCGTCGGAGAAAGCGGATCCGGCAAGACCACCACTGGAAAATTAATCGTTGGCCTCTATACCCCTACTGAAGGCAGAATACTCTTTGAAGGGAAGAACATTTTCGGAAATAAAAAGAACCTTCAAATGGCCAGAAGAAAAATGGGTATGATTTTTCAAGATCCCTACTCATCTCTTGATCCGCGGAAAACGATCGCGACAATTATCACCGAGCCTATGAGGATACAGAAAGTGGCAAAGCATGAAAGAGAAAAAAGGCTTTACGAGCTACTTGAAGAGGTTGGAATCCAGGAGGAGTATGCCGCAGCATATCCCCACGAACTTAGTGGAGGACAGAGACAACGAGTGGCTATTGCCAGAGCTTTATCCTTGAAACCATCGCTTGTAGTGGCAGATGAGGCAGTTTCAGCATTGGATGTCTCAATCCAAGCCCAAATTATAAATTTGATGGAAGATCTGCAGAAGCACTTCAATTTGGCCTATGTCTTCATATCGCATGACCTTAGCGTTGTTAAACACATAAGTAATAAAGTTGCTGTGATGTACCTCGGTGAAATTGTTGAGTCTGCAAATGCTAAAGATCTATTCGCCAACCCAGTACATCCATATACAAAGGCTCTGTTATCTTCAGTGCCCGTTCCAGGTATCAGGCGTGAAAAAACAAAAGACTTTCTTAGAGGAGAAATTCCATCACCTGTAAATCCGCCAAAAGGATGTCGATTTCATACAAGATGCTTACACGCAAAGAAAAAATGCTCTGAGACAAAACCAGCTTATGTGGACATTGGAAATGAACACCGCGTCTCCTGCTATCTTGAGTCATAGATCTTTAGAAGCCCACACTATCACGATTTTCAAAGGTGGAGTTCGAAGTATCGCTAAGTCATTTCTACTTTGAAGTTTTTGTTCCATATTTCAATAATTTGATCAGAATCCAAAACATCATAATACGTTTCCATGATTTTTAAAGCTGCTTCATGGAGGTCTTTGGCAGACGAATCCACGCAATCTCTAGCGATAACAACAAAGTACTCATGGAAAAGTGCATCTCTAGCCGTGGAGTCAACACATACCTGCGTCGCGACGCCAGTTATCAACAGGGTCTTAGTGTTGTTGCTTCTTAACACCATGTCCAGATTTGTGCCTACAAAAGCGCTTGGACGGTATTTTTTAACTACAATATCGCCATTCTTAGGTTTTATTTCTTCAACGACTTGATGACCCCAAGAACCCTCCAGTACAACTGGGGGAAGTGAACGTGGATCATCTAATCCATGGATCTTCATTAGAAATCGTAGCCGCGCTGCTGAATCACTTTTGTGGTTTGGTAGAATCGTATTTTGGGTATAGATAACCTGAACGCCTACTTCTCTGGCTTTCTCGATAAGAGAGTGTAGTTTTTCAATAATTTCGTTCCCCTTCGAAAGATATTCCCCCTTTTTTTGACTAAACCCGCCCTTTTCGCAATAATCGTTCTGAACATCGACAATGACTAGAGCTGTGTGCTTCGGATGAAGAAGGTTCTCTAGCGAGACAGGTATATATTTTCCATCAAATTCTAGCATGAGTTACTGTTCAATGGAAAAATGATATAAGTTTTTTTATGTCTTATCACCGTCTCTTGAAAAACAAAAAAATAAATAGTCTGAGCGTCTCCTTTGTGGTCATCCTAAAAAAGGTGAGTGTAAAGTATTGAGTATTCACGAAAAAAGATGTGAAAAAGCAAGAGAATTAATGACCAAAAACGGAATTGATTATCTTTTCGTCGGGAGTGGCACAGACATGGGGTACATTTGTGATTACACTTGCAACCCAAACGAACGCTTAAGACTATTCATACTGCCTGTTGATGGAAAACCAAGTTTTATTACGCCAGCCTTTGAAGCACCAAGATTCAAACTGGGGAATATCAACGTTTTCTTTGATCTGATACCTTGGGAAGAAACCGAAGACCCGATGAATTTAGTAGCAGATCTGGTTAACCCTAAAAAAGCGTCAAAAATTGCACTTGATGATAAGCATTGGGGCATGTTTACCGTGAAATATCTAAAAAAATTGCCTAAATCGGAGTTTGTCTCTGCAGAGCCAGTACTGGGCGAGATGAGGCTCCACAAAGACGTAGCTGAAATTGGATATCTGAAGCAGCTGGGGAACGCTCTCGATAAGGTATGGAAAGCTGCCTTGGAACTTGACTATAGCGGTCGAAAAGAATCTGAGTTAGCTCCAGATCTATTGGAAATAAAGAAGCAATTTTTCAAACCACCTGTTGGACTTTCACCTTTGGGTGAACATCGTCCTATGAGTGGAATAAATTCCTCGTCAGCACATGGCGGTGGACTGGACAGAACAATCCAAAAGGGCGATCCGATTTATTGGGAGATAGGTAGAGGCCAGTGTCAGGGCTACATCGGTGACAAAACGCGCAGCGCTCAGGTCGCTCCGTTCACAGAAGAATATAGGAGGGTCTACGAAGTGGTGAAGACAGCTCAGCAAACAGCTTTTGAGGCTATTCGTCCTGGAAGAACTTGCGAAAGCATAGATTCGGCCGGCAGACGGGTAATAGAGAAGGCAGGTTATGGTGAGTACTTCACTCATCGGATCGGTCATGGCTTAGGTTTGGATGTGCATGAACCACCATACATGGTTAGAGGCAACAAAAGGAAGCTGCAGCCCGGAATGGTGTTTAGCGTTGAACCAGGAATATACTTGCCTGGAAAGTGGGGAATACGTATCGAAAACATTGTGTATGTTACCGAGGATGGTGCTGAGAGCTTTTTCAGCTCAGACAGAGAATTCCACGAAGTTAAATGATCAATGTGCACAGTGCGCTAACAAGAGTACTTCCATTCACTTTTCCATTTTTTATATAACGTGCATTTCAGTTCTTTGTTTGAACTATCAAATCGATGTTACATGGGATGTTCATAGGTAATTCATAAGCACCTAAACATGTTCGGCTATGTCTTCCTTTTTCCCCAAAAATCTCAACTAACAAATCAGAAGCGCCGTTTATGACCCAAGCCTGTCTAGCGAATCCACTGGCGCTATTTACAATTCCAGTTAGTTTGACTATTCTCTCAACTTTGTCCAAGCTTCCTATTGCCTTTTTTATGACGCTAAGACAATTCAATGCACATAGTTGCGCTGCTTTATACCCTTCTTTCTCCGTCAAATCGCGCCCAACTTTGCCAACGTACTTTGGTTTTCCATCCGCAAGTGGAGCCATCCCAGATACATATACCAGATTGCCTACAGTTACTGTTTGCATATAATTAGCTATAGGCTCAGGCGATTCAGGCAAAGTTAATCCGAGTTTCTTCAACTTATCTTCCACAGACATGTATTCCATCCGCATTACTGTTGACTTGTTTCAACTTAAGTTTTTTGGAGATGATAGTGGTCTAAAAAACCTGAGATTCTACCTTATTGCGTCTTTCTCAAGATTGGCGTATTCAAATCGCTTGAGTATGATAATGCCCTTATATCTTCTGCCAATTTCTGTGATTTTTTGGAATTTTTCAACTTCTTCCTCTGCGTCAAAGCAATGAGGCGAAACGCGCAATCATTCGTTGACACCGATGATCTTGGGCATTATCAAAGTATTGAAGTAACCAGCTTCTACCACAATTCTGCTGTTAGGAAGTAGAGAAGCCACAAGTGTGGCGTTTGAACCCCTTATGTTAATATCTAGAAAAGCTCTTTGGTCTATGTTGCCAGTCAGCTCTTCATAGGCTATTGAGAAGAACCGCGTGACTCTATTTTGGATTTCATCAATTGCCTGTATTGTGCCTGCTAAGTTCACTACATAAACTATGGATATTACCTCGTTTTTAGTTCACCAAACCTTCAACTGCGTCAGGGTCAAGAACCAAGTCTTTATTCGCCTCAACAATACGCATTTCTATTCCTTTCTGATCTCTAAGCCTCGGCCAAGGTGTGAAGTTATTGTGAAATTCCAAGTTGCTTATGACTACATTATTACCTCTCTCGATTAAAAGACCTTGCGTAACAATGTTCAGTGCATCGGAACCATTTCTTGGGAGTAAAATTCCATCTGGGCTAGCATTTATGAATTTGGCTATACTGGGGCTTAACAGAAGCGATTTCCTGTTGTCACTTTTCAACAAATGGATTTGAGCGGTAGCATATAACGCCCTCATTTAAATAACAGCACATTTCATCGATGACCGGCGTAGGAGAAGAATGAGTAGCGGTGTTTGATTTATTTTGACTCTTATGAAAGGAGTCTCCTCTCTCAGTTGTTTTATATCCGATTTCAACCACTTCAGTAAATGCAAAACATGATTTACTATTCCTTTTCTCAAATCTTGCCATCTAATACTAAACCCTCTATCCCTTAACCAAAGTTTAGGGCAAACCTCTTCCACATCATACTATGTCTTATAGTAGTTGATTACGTTGCGCGCCAAAAGTCTTAAGAATCTTGAATACCATTCCAATGGTTTTGGTGACAAACATGTCAAGTTTCAGCATCGGTAAAATTTCAGCGCATAGTTGCTCTAAAGCTTATGGCTCGTTGAAAGTAGGTGAGTTACACGATGGAACCCCAATTAACATGAAGATAATAATAATAAATGGTTTGAAGGATGACCCAGTGTTGCTAGTAACGGCAGGAATCAGTGGAACGGGAATTAGTTCAATTGAAGCCGCCAGAAGAGTGGCTTCGAAAATCAATTCAAACGAACTTAAAGGAGTCTTAATCGTAGTACCCATAGTTAATGAACCAGCGTTCTTAATGAAGGAGAGATTTAGCATCCTAGAAAATTCCGCAGCACCTATTGACTTATTTGCTACTTTCCCAGGCAACGCAGAGGGTTACCTGACAGAGAGAATTGCAAGCATTTTGAGCGAAGAGATTATTTCTAAGGCGGACTACTACGTGGACTTGCACAATGCAGCCCCAGGTGGGCGGTATGAACCCTTTGTCGTAGTCTATCCAGGTCTTACAAACCCTAATTCCCATGCAAAAGCTCTTGAGTTTGCCAGATCTTTTGGAACAAAATTCATAACAGACGCAGGGAGCCCTGGTGACAAGATTCCACAAAAGTTGATGGGACGACCTCAAGTCCTAGCTGGTTCCAAGGGCATTCCATCCTTCATGTCACAATGCGGAGAAGAGCATGTTTTTGAAGAGTTGGATATCGAGCATCAGGTTAGAGGAGTTACAAACGCTATGAAGTATTTAGGCATGGTTGACGGAACACCCACGATACCCAAAGTACAGCTCTTAACCTCTAGCTCTAAAGACGTAAAATCAAATAGTGGGGGTTTCCTAGACTTAAAGGTGAAACTTGGCGAAAAAGTTAAAAAAGGACAAATAATGGGCGAGGTCACCAATCTGTTCTATGAGTCAATAGAGCACATAGAAGTTCCAGTAGACGGATATGTCACTAGAATAACGACCACTCCAACCATCTGTAGCGGAGATAGATTAGGTCAGATAACGGTTGCTCAGCCAATTTCTGAATAAATCACACGCCTCCAATATCTTAGTGTGTGAGGCAATATGGAAGTTTTTGAAGCTCTAACGGGAAGAAGAAGCATAAGAAGATACAACATTGTCGATGTACCGGATAATCTAATAGAAAAACTCTTGGACGCCGCTAGATGGGCTCCAAGTGGAGGTAATACTCAGCCTTGGAAGTTCATAGTAATAAAAGAGGATATCTCAAAAAAGATGTTGAAGGCAATATCCCCGGGATTATATGGTGAACCTTCTGTCATAGTCATAGCATGTGTTGACTTTTCCTTTAGACCTGAAGAAGACGAAAATGTCAAGATTCTGGAAATGGGCGCCGCAATTCAAAACTTCCTTCTCGCAGCTCACGCATTGGGCCTCGGAGCATGCTGGGTATACTCCACAAACTGGACTGGAGTCAAAGAGGTGGCAGGCATACCTGAAGAGAGTTCAATAAAACCTATATCCCTCATATCAATAGGTTATCCCGCGGAAAACCCAAAACCGAGACCTAGGCGTCCGTTCGAAGTAATAGCCTATCGTGAAAAACTCGAGAACCCTTGGAGCAGTTCTAAATGAGGCTTAACCCGAATGGAAAGTCATAAGAATAGAAAAAAGGAAGACGCTTACTTATTAGAACTGTCAATATTCATGGCGAGTTCAGCAAGAGACGTAACAAAATTTACACATTATGGACCAGTTAGGCTACTACGTTCGCTTTACAAAGTTCTCGATTTGCCGAATCATATTGAAATCGTTGATAAAGATGAGTTCCTCGAAGAAATCAAAAAAGAACTAGCACACGCGCTTGAAGATGACCGATCATTAACGAGAGACGAAGAAGCTTTAAAAATATTTTTAGACCAGCTGATAACAAGGATGCTAAAAGAATATAGACGTCGGCTGACCACGATGAAATTGGAAACTAAATAGCACACTTTGTAAACATGAATATTGTTGATTGTGAGTGCAAAATATGCTATGGTTAATTTTATCTTTGTTCGCTGCGTTATCCCAATCAACGAGGGATCTCCTCAGTAAGAGATGTTTGCAGAATCTGGACGAATATGCTGTTACCTTTTCAAGGTCCATTTTTTCGTCGTTTTGCCTTTTACCTCTTTTATTCTTAATAGAACTACCGCGTCTAGATATGACATTTTGGTTCGCGGTTATATCTACAAGCGGCTTGTTTTCGCTGGCATCGTTTCTTTACGTAACGGCGATAAAGATATCTCCCCTTTCCTTAGCAATTCCTATGCTTGCATTCACACCTTTTTTCCTGTTGATAACTTCACCTTTAATGCTCAGTGAATTCCCAAGTTACTTCGGTTTAATCGGGATTCTTTTAATAGTGTTCGGAACCTATTTTTTAAGTGTAAAAGACGCATCTCAGGGGTACTTCGGCCCTTTCAAGGCATTGATGAAAGAGAAAGGTCCCTTAATAATGCTGTTTGTAGCCATCCTTTTTAGCATAGGCTCCAATACTAGTAAAATAGGTGCTATGCATTCTAGTCCCTTCTTCTTTGCAATAATGAATCATGTCTTCATCTCTGTTTTCTTTATCCCATTTGCCTTCGTCAAATCCAAATCTATGAAGAGAACAGGCATCAACTTAAAGGATCTTACTGCGGCAGGTTTACTTGACGCCTTGGTGTCCCTTTTTACTCAGAGCGCAATCGTTCTAGCCATAGTTCCTTATGTTATATCAGTGAAGAGGACTAACATTGTTTTCTCTACTTTTTATGGATATTTATTTTTCAAAGAGGAACGCATAGTTGAGAGATTCACGGGTGCACTGATTATGTTTTGTGGAGTTTTATTGATAACCCTGTTTTAGTTATTTTGCTTTCAATGACGTTATTATGGAGGACTTTTTTCTATCTTTTCGATATTTGCAGATCATTACCCGCCGTTTCGATTTGTTCAGAATCAATCGGTAAGCTCACATGATTTAGCAATAAGTTGATATATACTAAGTTTACAAGGGTTCTTCAACGTACTTGTGTTGGAATCGGGCTGTATATTAGGTGGAAAAGTTTGAAAGGCAAGAAAAAAGGGTTCAAAATACTTGTTTTGTATCCTAGTTCCCAGCGACAAACGGGTTTCTGCTCTGAAGAGTTCTTGAGAAGAATAGGTGAGCGTCTGCCTGAATGTGATATTGTTACTCCTTCCAAATGGAGTGAGGAAGAAATTATGGGGCTTGTACGAGATGCCGACGTAATTCTTGGTTCAACTGTGCCCAGCAAGATCATAGAAGCGGGTAAAAACCTCAAGCTCATCCAGACAGCAGGCACAGGAGTGGATAAAATAGATATAGACGCAGCAGCTGAAAAGGGAGTACTGGTTTGCAACGCCGTAGGCCTAAATGCTGTATGGGTTGCGGAGCATGGCATAGCTCTTATTTTAGCTTTAGCTAAAAACCTAACAAAGCTCGATTATGAAACTAAGAAAGGGATGTGGCGCAAGCGATCTCCGCAAAAACTCCACGGAAAGACTCTGGGCATTATTGGCCTAGGAAGCATTGGAACAGAAATCGCTAGACGAATGAGGGCGTTTGGAATGAGAATTGTGGCAATCAAAAGAAGCCCTTGTGAGAGGTTTAGAAAGAAACTTGGAATTGACTTCTTGGGCGGATCAGGGGATCTCGATTATGTACTGGCCGAATCGGACTTCCTAGTAATAAGCATTGTATTAACACCTGAAACCAAAGGAATGATAGGGAAAAGAGAACTCGACATGATGAAAAGAACAGCATTTCTCATTAACATCTCTAGAGGCCAAGTTATTGATGAAAGTGCTCTAATTGAGACTTTAGATAAACATAAAATAGCTGGAGCGGGATTAGACGTCTTCGATGTTGAGCCAATAAGTCCTGACAATCCCTTGTTGAGAATGGATAACGTGATTCTAACCCCGCACATAGGTGGTGGGAGCTCACTTGAGTCAAGTTTGGAACGTGTTGAATTTGTTGCCAAGAACATCAGAAGAGTCTTGCAAGGAGATAAACCCTTAAACGCCATAGATACCAAGCTGAAGTACTAGAAGCGTCGTCGATTTGACTCACACATGCTTCAAGCGTCCCAGTTGGCACAAATGTTCTCACGTAAACTCGAGGAGAAATGAAAAATTAGGGTAAGTGAATAATTCATAGATACTCTAGGTAACAACTGTTGCTAAACTTTCGCCTTTTTTCTAAACGAAAGACATATATTTCCAATAGTTGTCACCTCTTCCAAAAGGTGACAAAATTATGGAAATACGCGTAATTTCAAGGCAAGATCTCAAGATTGTTTCGACGAGAGAAATTGTTGACGCAGTAGAAGAGACCTTTAAGGAATTTTCTTTGGGCCATACTAAGGCTCCGCCAAGATACAAAATGACTATTGATGAAGCACATGCAGGATTTACTGTCGGTTCAGCTTACGTGGGTGGGAGTGTGGACTCCTTCGCAACCAAAATTGTAGGCGTAAACTATGAAAACCCTGCTAAGCGTAACTTGCCGTCAATAATAGGCGCAGTTATATTAAACAATCCATACACTGGGGAATTTCTTGCAGTAATCGATGGTACTACTTTGACAGCATCCAGAACTGCGGCGTGTGCTGCAGTGGCCGTAAGGCACATGGCTAATGAAGATGCAGAGATTGCCACGATATTCAGTGCTGGATTAATAGGTAGAGAGATGATAAAAGCTTTCAAAACGGTTAGAGATATAAAAGAGATTAGACTGATTGATACTCCTGCGCCTGAAAAATGCGAATTGGTGTGTAAAGAGGCATCTGAAGAGCTCGGAATCGACGTTGTTCCAGTGGCCACTCCAAAAGCAGCAGTTACGGGGGCAGATATCATTGGAACTGCGACTACTTCGGTTGAGCCGCTTTTCAAGGGTGAGTGGCTTAAAGAAGGTGTGCACATAAGTTCCATAGGAATGTTGAGGGGGCGTGCCAGGGAGATTGACGATGCTACAATCAGAAGGGCGAAAAAACCCATTGTTGCCGACTCGAGGGAGCATGCTATTGCTGAGGGTGCAAGGGATATCGTTGAACCGCTTCAGAAGGGCACAATATCTAAGGACGACATCGCCGATCTCGGAGATGTAATCCTAGGAAAAGTACGGGGCAGAACTAGCCACAAAGACATCACATTCTTCAAAACAGTGGGTCTAATAGCAGAGGATGTTGTGACAGCCCATAAAATATACAACATAGCAAAAACCAAAAACATCGGAACAAGAGTAGTACTATACTAAGACTCTGCAATTCTAGTAGATAGCGTGCTTGGCCTTCCATATTTCAATTATCTCCTTTTATTTCACTATGTCAGAGTTGTTCCATTATTTCCAAGAAAACGCTATTCTCCTGTTCGAATTTACAGAATCCCTTGAGATAACAACAAAATAATGTGAAAATATGCATTTCTAGTTATCGAATCAACATTTGAGTACGAAAACGAATGAGAAAATATTTTTTGGAAAGATGAAACTGACTATACTTGCTGTTCAAAGAAATACGAAAAGTGAAATACGAAAGCAGGATTGACCGCGGCAACAGCGAAGATGCAGTTTCACATTTCTTTTTCAGATATTCCTTTTTGCGAAATCTTAGAATTGATTTTGCTATATTAGGGATGCTAATGCGATTATCGTGAATGGGGCTATCAGTGTTAGTATGAAGCCGTTTGAGGCGGCTGTTATGAGCATGTCGGAGCCGCAGTAGCGTACTATTACTGGTAATGTGGTGTCCATGGTTGTTGCTCCTCCTGACGCCACTGGAGCGTACCTATCAAACTTTAACATCAAGGGTATTGTGACTATCGTGAACAGTTCCCTCAACAAGTTTGCAGCGAAACCCAGAGCGCCAAATTCTGCCCCAAACAGCTGTCCAATCAAGGGTCCTGTCAAGGTGTACCACCCGTATCCCGCGCTAACAGCCATGGAAGCGACGATGTCAAGGCGCAGTATCAATCCTCCAACCAGCCCGCCTAGAATGCTTCCTAAAGCGACAAGAAATGGGAAAATCAAGATTTTTGTGCCTGTTCTCTTCAGTTTGGCCATCGCTTCCTTGTCTAATCCAAACGAAAATCCCGTGACAAACAATAACAAGATAAGAGAAATGCTGAACAAATTATCAGATATTAAATTGCCAGGGACAAGGTTCCAAAAATTGTTGTTCACATACCCCGCGAGAGTTCCAAGAGCCAGTGCAGCAACAATGTATTTTATCATTGAAACTTCACCATTCTCTTTGCTATTTTTACGAAGAACACGCTGAAGAAAATGGTTAGCAATGAAATAATGAGGCCGTATAATCCAACCGTGGGCAATGAACTTAACAATTCATTGTTTGAACCTATGCCGAAACCCAACGAAAAAATTAAGGCGATAACAATCACAAAACTAAGTTTGTCAAGCTTCAATTGCGCTTTGTTTCGTAGAAGGTAACCCAGCACTATTCCAGCAATCAGCGGAAGCAAAAGCTTCAGCAAATCCATTAGATCCAGCATTTTTTGAACTCGCCCAAATTGATTAGCAATCAATATTCAAGTCATATTTAAAAGCATATCAAGCTTGAACATGTCCGAGCCATTTTTCGAAAACCTCGCAAATCTCTTGAGGATTTTCCAAGACGGAGACGCCTTCCATCTTCTCTAGTTTTCTAACGTTTTCCGTGTCTTCTTTTCTGATCCTCAATTTCATGTCTTGCCCGTCTGGAAGCTTAGTGTACACGATTCCCTCTCTGTAGTCAGACGGCACTATATAAACTGGTACAAAAGCTTTCAAGCCCATAATGGCCGCGTTGGAAAGAAGCGTGTCAGCTACTCCAGTGGAGATTTTTGCAACAGTATTTGATGTCGCAGGGGCGATCAGCAGAAACTCGTACCTTCGCGTCTGCAGCCAGCCAGCAAGAAAAGGCGAATTTGAGTTAAGCTCAACTAGGATTTTCTCAAAGTTTTCTTTCAGATAATTCTCAAGCTTGTAATATTTCAGAACTGGGCTTCCCGCCTTGGAAAGATAAACTTCTATTTTGACTGATTTCTCGTATTTCTTTTTTATCTGTTTCATAATCTCAATGGTTTCGGCAAGTTTGTCGCCGCTGCCTGTGATTCCCCAAGCAACTTTTCTCTTCTTGTTTTTCTTCGCCTCTGCAAACATGTTTGACAACATCTCCAGAATTTACCTCTCGTATTCTTTTAGGAACTCAGCGAATCTTTTCACGGTTTTCTTTAAACTTCTGAATCCCTCTTTGTCTTCCTTAGCCCCTTCCAGCGTATCCTTTGTCCAGAAAGTGGCGCCCAAGTTCGCTCCAAAAAAGCCGCCGCTGACAGGAACCATCCCATTCAAAAGGTAAAATGTCAAAATTTGCTGTAGGGCTAATTCTTGTCCGCCAGCTCTGTCTCCTCCAACTGCAATGCCCATTCCAACCTTGTGTTTGAAAAAGTTGCGGTCGGCAGCCACTAAGGCTCTACACCTGTCCATGATAGTTTTTGTTTGTGCGCTAATCGCACCGTTGTAAACGGGAGTGGCAAAGATTATTCCGTCGGCTTCTTTGAGCAAGCCGTAAACTTCGTACATGTCGTCTTTGGAAACGCACTCTTTATTCTTTAAGCAGTAGTCGCAGTGCAGACAGAATCCTATCTTTTTGCCTTTGACTGTGAAAAACTTGGTTTCAAACCCAAACTCTTCCAGCATTTTTAATGCTTCTTTCAAGGCGTATTCGGTTGCTCCCTGTCTGGGACTGTTGCAGATGCCGACGACTATCATAACTCATCAAAACTCAATACTCGCTTGTCAACAATAAACTTTCCCAAACAGAAGAAACTCGCATGAGTCCTTTTTTGCACTCAGCGAAACCGTCAAAAGTCGCAGTACACACCTACTGATATTTATTACCAAAATAATCCTATTAGAAAAAGACACAAAAATGGGGCGCTTCTGGGCCTAGTTTTCAATACTATACAGGCTGTTCCATCTGCCTTTTAGTCTTTATATAAGGAGTCTATTGTCTCCGCAGACAGGTTGGTCACCACAGCATCGCATTCAGTGAAACAATAGTTCTACCTATTTATAGAGGGGGTACAAGTTCCGCAGAGCACTAGAGTACACGCTCGCCACACCAAACCAAGATTCCAAAATAAGACAAAAGAAGAAAACTGGAAAGAGTGGAAAATTGGTTGTGAGACTATTCTGCTTCGTAGAAGTCCTCTGCCCTTGGCGGTGTTGGCGATAGTCCTCTGCGTTCGCGTATCTGACTTATCGTGTCGGCTTGCATCGATTCCGGAACTGGCGCCCATCGGCTAAACTGTGTTGCCCAGAAGGCTCTGCCCTGAGTTGATGACCGCAGCTCATCCGCAATTCCGAAGGATTCAGACACGGGCATTTCAGCTTTAACGACAACCATGTCCTCCTCGTTTGTCATGTCCAAAATTTTGCCCCGACGTTTTTGCACAATCGCGATGACTGGGCTCACAAAATCGTTTGGAACTTTGCATTCGAAGCTCAAAATGGGCTCCAAGAGCTTAGGGTCGCTCAAAAGGAAACAGCACCATATCGGACGCCAAGTCATTGGTAATATCTGTGCTGGTCCCCTATGGACTGGATCCTCGTGAACAGTGATGTCTTCCAAGTTTACTTTTAATCCGTAGGCTGGTTCTTTCGCCAAAACTGAGGTATGCACGGCCTCACGGAAGCCCGATTTAACGTGATCCAATACCTCTTCAACGTATTGTCTTCCTTTTATTCTATTGACAAGAATGTTTGTTTCTTCGATGGCTATTACATGACGGGCATCTTCAGTTGTCCAGCCCAACTTTTTCAGAGTTTTTTGTCTTTCATCGCGGGTCTGCATTTCTGAAATTTTTCCCATTTTTATTGTTTCGATAACTTCGTCTGGCAACTTTTCCAGCTTTACCCAAAGTTTGCTGTGTTTGTTCGGGCTCTTGCCCATTATGGCAGGACCTTTATAGTCGCGGCTGATTGTTTCTCTGTAAATCACGATGGGTTTGCTGATCCTCACCTTCAACCCTGCTTCTTGCATTCTGTAGGCTGTAATCTCAAGGTGCAATTCGCCCATACCGCTCAGGAGAAATTCTCCACTTTCCTTGTTCATTATGAAGTGCAAGTTGGGGTCTTCAGTCGTTAGTTTGCGTACGACCTTATCAAAGAGCGGCAAGTCTTTGATGTCTTCTGGCTCAACTGCGACGGTGACCACGGGATCTGACACGTACTTTAGTCCTTCGAATGATTGTGTCTCTACGCCGTCTTCTGCTAATGTTTCCCCCACGTGGAGTGATGGTAACCCAGAAAGGGCAGCAATATTTCCAGCAGGGATTTTGTCTACGATGACTCTGTCGGTCGCCATGCTCATGTAAACCTGTTGTATGGTTCCTTTTTGGTGGCTTGTCACCAGCTGAACTGTTTTTCCTTTTTCGACGGAACCACTGAAAACGCGTCCAATGGCGATGACACCGCTGTGAGGGTCAACTTCTATGGTGGTTATGCACATGAGGAGCGGCCCATTGGGGTCGACTTTAGCCATGCCTTTGCCTACTGAACTGTCTTGTTCCCCAGGCCAGATTTGGCTTTGCCTGTAAGGCTGTGCATCCCAGGGGTTTGGTAAGTGCTCACAGAACATGTCTAGGACCGGCTCATATAACGGCGCTTTCTTGCTTAAGGCTTCAACTTTTTGTCCAACTTCTTCTGGTTCACCTGTGTAAGCGTCAATAATGTCGCTAAATGTCACTCCCTTTGCCTTCATGTGGGGCAAGTTTAAACCCCATTTGTGGAGGGCAGAACCGAAGGCTACCCGTCCATCTTCAACTCTGACCTGCCAGTCCTTCTTGTGTTCGGGTGGAGCGTATTTTTCTATAAGCGTGTTCACTCTGACGATGATCTTGGCGAATTTGCGTTGGATTTCTTCTGGAGTCAACTTTATTTCTTTTATCAGCCTATCGACTTTGTTTATGAAGAGGATCGGCCTCACTCTTTCTCGCAGGGCTTGCATCAGAACCGTTTCTGTCTGTGTCATGGGTCCTTCTACGGCGTCTACAACTACGAGGGCGCCGTCCACTGCGCGTAGACTTCTCGTTACTGCGCCGCTGAAGTCTATGTGGCCTGGCGTGTCTATGAGGTTTATGAGGTAGTCTCTTTCGTTGTAATTGTGAACTAGGCTTATGTTTGAGGCGAAAACCGTCATCTGCCTTTTCTGTTCCAGTTCCCATGAGTCAAGGAAAAGTTTTTGGCCTGCAGTTTGTTCGCTTATTATGCCTGCTGCGGCCAAAAGGCTGTCTGAAAGTGTGGTTTTTCCGTGATCTACGTGGGCTATTATGCTTGTGTTCCTTATTATCTCTGGGTTATCCAAAAGTTTAACAATTTCTTCAACTTGCCTATAGCGTGCCATATTTAAGCAGTCTCCAACCTAGCCAAACGATACTCAAGGCATAGAGCATTAGTACAGGATTCTGTTTCAATTTGCCGGAGCATTTTCTTTTTCGCTCTCAAAGCGATAAGCTACATGGAATTGAAAACTGTCACCTATTAATCTTTTCCCGTATTTCTGTAGGAATATTAGGTTGTAGATTGAATACGTTGTCCTCAAGATCGGGCAGAAATGAGTGGAAAACCTCTTGACTTTACAGCCGTACGATACTTATTTTGAGTTCATAAAGACTATAGGGGAAAGGGTGAGCAAAGTTATGATTATTGGATAGTTGAACCTTTGGATTTGGATACCTTTCTTAAGCATTTGGCATGGATAATTCTTTTGGTTCTAATACTGCAGGTTGTTTTCCATTACGTTCTGGAAATAATAGACTATAATTCTTTCATGTTAAGCGTAATACTCATCGTCGCTCTGTCTGCTGTGTGGGCAGCCTTATTGCTAGTAAAGATTGTTGGAAAAATAGTCCGCGGAAGATAGTCACTTGGACGTTCTAAAAAGCCTTTGTACGTAGTAGGCAAACTGATTTCTGTGGCCTAGCGTGGCTTTTGCCAGTAGACTGTCAAAGGGTACTTGAAAAGTTTTTATTAGCAGTTCCCTTATCTACGGTTGATGTCTGGTAAAGAATTTTTTATAAGTCGTTATGAAGCGCTGGGCTGGAAATTTGAGGACGCCGAGCCTCAACAAGCCATCAGAATAAATGCTATAAACGCCGAAGAAGAGGAAGTCGTCGAAAGACTCCAATCCATAGGCGCGGAACTTGAAAAGGTCTTTTTTCTCGATAAGGGCTATTGGGTTCACAAGTCAAAGGTCTCGGCCGGCGCCACGACAGAATACCTCTTAGGTTTATACTCGATACAAGAAGCAGCTGCCCAGATACCTGCCACCCTGTTCACAGACTTAAAGAATAAAACAATGCTGGATGCCTGTGCCGCTCCAGGTGGAAAAACGGTTCAATCAGCCGATTTAATGCGGAACACGGGTGCAATAATCGCCCTAGACATCAAGAGGCAAAGATTAGCTGCTTTATCGAATCAGCTGGAACGATGCCGAGTAAGTAACACAATAGTCTACCACTTAGATGCAAGAAAAGCATCGCAGTTCAAAATGGATTTTGACCGAATATTGTTGGACGTTCCGTGCTCAGGCAATTTTGCAGCAGATAAAGGCTGGTTCAGAAGAAGAACAATTAAGGATGTGGAGAGGAACGCGAAGCTCCAGAGAGAAATCTTGGCTGAAACAGCTAAAATCCTGAAGGATGATGGAGAGATGGTTTATTCAACGTGCTCCTTGGAGCCAGAGGAAAACGAACTGAACATGGACTGGGCAACAAAGAACCTTGACCTGCAAATTGAAAAAATCCACTGCTACGGAGCAAAAGGATTGACAAATATTTTTGGAAAGCAACTTGACGCTTCAATAGAAAACTGCAGGAGAATCTGGCCTGCGAAAACCCAAGGCTTCTTTGTCTGTAAACTCAAAAAGCGTGTGGATATTCAATGAAACCGATCATTGACTTCGTAGCCCGGTTCAATGCAACTGTTATTTTGGACGAAAATCTGGTGGTGAAAAAGGATAATAGGTATTTTCTCTTGAACGAGAATTTGAAGAAACTCATAGAGAAGGAATTCTATTACGCAGGCACCTATCTAGGTAAAACTAAAAATGGAAATTTCTTCCCAAGTTTTGGCCTATTGACAATGATCTCAAAAGTGGGGGCAAACAAAGTGACCGTTGACAAGAAAACAGCATGGCTTTTCATCTGCGGGAGAGACATATTCCGTCAAGGAATAATAAAAGTGACTGGTTCATGGAAGAAAGGCGGCTACGTCTTGATTCTAAACGAGCGTGGCGAATGTCTTGGTTTTGGCAAAATCATACACAATTTGGCCGAAGAAAAAGCCGGAGTTGCAGTGAAGAATATTTCGGACGTTGGAGACTTTTTGAGAAGAGAGTGAGAATGTCATAATTCACAGACTCAAGTTAGCCCTTGTTCCTTTTTTTGCACGTTTCGACTATTCTTTTTGCCTCAGCTATTTTTCCCTTTCAACGTCTGAGGAGGCGAGTGGCCTTACAAAATTCACCTTCACCATTCAGTCTTGCTAAAAAATATTAGCTGATTTCTGAAATCAGACTTAGCCTCTTATTTTCTCCAATATTTTTCCAATTTCGACAATACTCTGCTCTCGCTTCGCCAAGTCGCGAATTACAACTGTGCCTTTTTTCAGTTCTCTTTCGCCCACTATTATCGCGTAATCCATTTTTCTTCTGTCCGCATCTTCCAAAGCTTTAGCTATTTTTCGGCCCATAACTTCAAATTCAACTGGTACGCCTGCATCCCTGACCATCTGTGAAATCTTCAACGCTTCAATTTTCAACTTTTCTTTAACGGGAATTATCACAACTCTCTTTTGTTTTCCAGTTTCCTGAAAGGCATTTTGCGTTTGCAAGGCAAGGGCTATCCTGTCCAATCCATGGGCCACGCCCACGGCTGGTGTTGGTTCTCCTCCAAATAGTTCGATGAGCTTGTCGTATCTTCCTCCGCCGCCTAGAGCTATGTCCAATTCTGATATGTATACTTCAAAAATCATCCCCGTATAATATTCGAGGCCCCTTGCAAAACCTGCTTCCACAGTCTCGATTTGGCATCCGCTTTCCGTGACGAGCTCCAAAATTTCGTATAGGTTTTCAGCAGCAGCCAAAGCCTGATCATAGTCCTTAACATATTCCTTCATCTTGTCCACGGTTTCAGAAACGTTGCGACCCTCAAGTTCCAACAAACCTCGAAGGGCTTCTCTGCACCTGTCTGAATCAACCAACCTAAGCGCTTCATCATACTCTTTTTTGTCCATGAGTTGGAGAACCGAGTTCTGTACCCTATCCTCCACGTTTTCTGGGCTCAGTATGCCCTTTAAAACTCCGATATGGCCAAGCTTGAAAGCATAATTCTTCAGACCTGCTGCTTTCATTAGGCTGTTTGTGAGCATTATTATTTCCGCGTCTGCCTCGGGCTTTGAGGAACCCATCAATTCATAGTTTGATTGCCAAAACTCTCTGTAGCGCCCTCGCTGGGGTTCATCATAACGGTAAACACTGCCCACCGAAAGAATCCGTAGGGGTCTAGGGTCATTTCTCAAAGTGGTCGTGGCAAGTCTGGCCACCGACGCCGTGAACTCGGGACGCAACGCAACAGTCCGATCTCCCAAGTCTTTGAAAGTGAACATGCGAGAACGAATTTCTTCACCAGATTTTGCCCCCAAAAGCTCGTACTGCTCAACAACAGGCGTTATGACCTCTTTGTATCCATAAAGCTCAGCCACTTCCCTGGCTTTGCTTATGACATAATTTAGCATTCTAGCTTCTTCAGGAAGTAAGTCCCTCATTCCGCGAACAGTTTGGAAAGTTGGCATGGCTCTCTCCCTTTCATTTGAATGTTAATTGGGAAACTGAGTAGTAAACTATTTCTCCTCTGCGGTTCATAACAGCCAAAATCAACTCTTTCTTGAGGCTTTGACATCGCATTAGAGCATCCGTCAAATCTTCGACGGAAATGGGTTTTCCCTCTTGCGTGCTTAAAACTAGATATGTGGCAGTATCTTTACCATAAGCGCCTCTTTCATAAACTCGGAAATCAACGCTTTCGCCGAAGCCTTCTCTGACAACGTATCCTCTGCTCCTCAAATCTCGATAAACCAAGTACTTGACCCAAGCATTTTCATCGGTGCTCTCATAACTGTGAAGAACCGTTTGAAAGTCCATCTTCTCGCCAATTTCATTTTCAACTTCCAGCATTCCCTTATCCAAGAGGTAAAGGGACTCGTAAAAGGTAAGCAAAAACGCGTCATTTGCAGTTGTGCCATAACCCCTCGAGGAGAGTTCATCCAGGCTCTCTTTTTCATCAATTCTAACCCCGTTCTCCTGAAGTGAACCCTTAATGTTAAGCTCTGAACGATCAGACACGGTAGCTTTATTCTCACCCATTTAACCATCAACCGGAATGAAGTTCTGTTTTTACTTGAGACTGGCCTTAAATTTAACAAAGTCCTCCTTATAATACTCACTCATTAAATATAATGAATAAGTTTATGTCCTCCTTCGTAGACCCGCGCGCAAAAATTTTGTGATGTTGAAAGTATGGAAAAAGCTACCAAATAGGCTACCAAAAAGCTACCAATCCCCAAAAAGTAGTGAAACACTTCAATTTCAGTTATTAAGCATGCTTAAAATGTTTCAGAAACTTGCGTTTTGCGAGTGTCATTTCAAAGAAACGTTTCTCTCAGATTTGTGCTTCTTTTCAGGAAATACCTAGAAATAGCAGAAAGAAACGGTTTTGAATTGTTTTTTACCGTTGAAACACTTATGGAACAGCGAATTTTGCGAGAAATGGCGGTGCACTTCAGAGAAAGCTAAACAAAACTATGGAGAAGAAACAAAAATGTTTTCCACAACCGCCCGCACACAAAACGCATTTCAAAAATTGTCTTTCAGAATTTCAGGCCGTTCCAGACAGGATCGCGTTACTAGCGAGTTGAAACATAGACTTTTTAGTACTGGAAATGCGATTTGGCCACTACGCTTAAACAGTCACTTATCCGTTAAGGAAAGAGTGTCAATTCCTGCAAAATCAAAAATCACGCTTTTTTATAACGCACATTAGTCCAATAGCTTGAATCCATGAATCTCATAGCTAAAAGCCACTTGAGAAATCAGCACCACATATTTTCACGGATTTATAAATAGGAACCCCTTCAATAGTACACGTAAAATTAGCTTAGTCTCTCACTTCCTACACTTTATAACGCTCTGTAAAGTTGCGCGCGCTGAATCCATTAGGACCACCTACTATTGTTCCTCCCACGGTAACAGCTAAAGCGCCTCCAAACACAATTCCAACTGTAAAATTATATCCCATTGCCAGAAGCAAAACGAGGCCTAACATCAATGGCGTCAAGGTTGTGCCTAAGACAATTAGGATAGAGTTTGTAGTTGTTTCTCTTATCCTTCTGACATCAATTTCTAACCCTGCTAGAAAAAGCAAGAAAACGATTCCGAAGGTTGAAAGGAGATCCAACGCCAAGAGAGATTCAGAGTTCAACAAAAGAGCCTTTAGAGTTGGAACGGCAAAAATCATTCCTGCAAGTATCTGCCCAATAACAGAGGGAAAGCCAACCTTCTTGAAAAGTATATTGAGCAAGAAAGCTGCAGTTAGGATCATGGACAGAGTTACAACTATATTTGCCATTTCTACTCCTTCTTTGAATATGCGTATCTTATTCAATACATAGTAACTTTTCACTTCTTCACAACAAGAACATCACAGGGGGCTTTAGAAACCACTTCTTTGGAAACGCTTCCCAACAGAAAAGCTGCCGCGCTGCCTAGCCCTCTACTCCCAACCACAATAAGGTCGAAGTTCTCGTTTTTAGCCGTATCTATCAACGCCTTTGAAGGATTAGAACCAAGAATAGCTGACAAGCTGCATTCAATTCGTTCTGTTTCTAAAAAACGCTTTGCCTTACTCCGAGTTTTCTCAGCTTCCTCTTCCATCCCTTGCTTGTACACAGTCATCCCCTTCACGAATCCTGCAAACTTTTTGGCAACATTGCTAGCCTCCATAAGTGCCCACATAGAGTTTTCTGAACCATCAATTCCGACCAAAATCCTCATTACTTCCTTCATGCCTCTGCGCCAACCATCTATTACCAAGAACAAAGGAATCTGCTTTTAGACATTTCGGGCATTCGTGGGAAGAATTGAAGTATGAGTGCACATGCATGAGCCGGAAGAGATTTGAACCCAGCATACTGGATGATATCTCCTCATTTCTCTCCATGCGCATCCCGTTTTTCTATTTCACGTCTCAACAACTAGAAAGCTACAGGGCCGGGAAAAAAGAAGGCTGGGTCCCCCCAGCCTCATCAGAAATACGCGCACTTTGTAAAATGACCTATAACTAAGGTAAGTTTGGTCAATATCCTTTCTTTGTTTCAGCTTCGGCACGGTCAATGGTAATCTCAGCGATTTCGGTGGCGTACCGCTGTATCTGTTTTAGGTTGTCGATGAGTAGGTAAGCATAGGCGAGAGTAAGGCTAGAAATTTCCGACTTCTCATTCGCTTCTATAAAGAGCCTCCACATGTCGTCGAGAGTTGTCGTGCTATCAAGAAGGCGGTTGGCCCGCTGCACATCCTTAGATAACAGGACTTGAATAGACTCGCAATAAAACTCTTGTATATGGATAAATATTTGATACAGAGGATCTATGATATACTTCGGAAGTGCATATTCGCTTAGCATAACGACTGCTTCCGAGATTTTGTTGACATTGTCAGCGATTTCGTTGATTATATAGAGAATCTGCTGGTAGTCGGCGCAGTCTATTAAAGTCACATTTGTTTGCTCGGATGACCTTGGAAACAGAATCAGGCTTCGAAGTAGGCGATGAGTGACTAGGGAAAGCCTTTTGATGTCATGCATTCTTCTGGTCAGACCTTTAACCAAGTGTACATCGTGTTCTTTTAAGGCAGAGATCGTTTCGCTGAACGTTGACATTATTATATTGTGAATCCGTTGTATTGTCTTCTCGATTGGTAACGTCTGTTTCAACAAGCACTGAACTGTTATCATGTTTCGTGTTACCTCAATCACTTCCAACCCGAACAACCCATCAATTACTTCTCGGATTATATCGTGTTGTTCCTCAAGAAGCCTCTCCTTCGCCTTCATCTTGATTATATCAAACCCGTCCACATAAGCTGCTGTGATTGCCCGCTTAAGGGATTGCCTTGAGTCTTCAGCCTTGACATCTAGGATTATTTCCCTAGGCTTTTCCTGTTGAGCTGTCGGGTAAACGGACATTGCGCCGTCTGGCTGCAGAATTAATGTGATCTTGTCGCCTTGTTTCAGTTGCAGCTTATCTGTCCAGCGCTTAGGAAGAGATACATATAAGCTGGTGCCCCCAAGTCGCTGAAGTTTTCTACTTTCAGACACAACATGACCTCGAATTTAAACTTTATAAACTAGATTTAAAAATTTAAATCAATTATATAAGTTTATAGCTAAAACTTAAATATCGTCATCGCTCTTAAAGCGCCAGAGACTGATACCTTGAATGAGCAGTTCACCGAACATACAAACATTGCCTATAAATACACATCCATATTTGAGAGAGTCTGGAACAGAATCTCTTATTCACGTGCGACTGGAGGAGCCTTGATTTGAATCTATGTACAATGATTTTCGTATCAGTGATGGCTATCTTCGTGCCTGCTTTCCAGCTAATAGATCGAGTAATTGAACGCCGTTATAAGAAGAAGAAAGCTGGCAGTAAGCATACAAGCACTCACGCAAGGAGGTAGACCTTGGTTTGAATTTGACATCATTGGTCTATTCTTGTGTACTCCTCGTTTTTGTTGTAGCCTTGTTAGTTTGGGAACTGGTTGTGTATAAACGTACAAGCCGATATTTAGAAATGCTTCGAGAAGAGATTAAACGAAACAGAGATGAGGATTGCAGCTGAAATGCTGGTTGTTGAGAGAGGTAGTTTTTATGATTAGTGAATTCGCTATCGCTTTCATCTTGATATTTGCAACAACTTCTCTAATTTATATATTCGGTCGTTTGCTGTCACCTAAGCCTATCCAAAACAAAAATGGGCAATCTACATATGCTTGCGGAGAAAAAGCAACTTTCCCTAAATTGAAAATCAACGTGTCGCTGTATAAGTATCTCATCTACTTTGTAATCATAGATTCATCAGTATTGCTGGTGGCCTTTGCTTCTCTTGCTGTGCGAGCGATGAACATGGTACCGTTCATATTTTACTTATTTATATTGCTTGCATCGAGTTTACTGCTTTTTGATGGAGGCAAAGAGTAACGCACATTGTTAGCCCTGCAAAATGGGCGAGACTGAAATCACCTTGGGTTCTCCACTTTAATTCTGGAGCATGTAACGGATGTGATATAGAAGTCGTTGCCCTATTGACGCCTAGATACGATGTTGAACGCTTCGGAATCCTGCTTGAACCATCGCCAAGACACGCTGACGTTCTGTTAGCCACAGGTCCGGTTACTAGACAATGCGCAGATAGACTGAAGCGCATTTATGAGCAAATGCCTGAACCTAAATTTGTCGTGGCAATAGGTGCATGTGCTTGTTCAGGCGGCGTATTCGAAGGAAACTACAACGTGCTGGGAGGGGTTGACAAGGTTGTTGCAGTCAACGTTTATATTCCCGGCTGCCCGCCAAAACCTGAGGCCATAATTGACGGAATTGTGAAACTGCTTAAATCAGCGAAGGAAGTAGGACCTAATGACAAACGTTGAACAGCAGATTTTGACGGTGCTTAGTGATAAGCTAGGAGAAAAAATCCTTCGAATCCAAACTCCACAGCCTGGAAAAGTCTTTATTCAAATTGACGCCGGGGCTAACAGAGACACTTTGAAAATTTTACTCAACGAGGATGAAAACGCAGGCATATCGGCGATTACAGGCGTAGACTTGGGGAAGGCAATCGAATTAATGTACCATATTCGCACCCACGGCACCATAGTTACGATCAGAACTGAAGTACCGAAAGAAGATGCGAGAATCAAAAGCATTACCGACCTAGTTCCAGGCGCAAATTTTCACGAAAGAGAAGTAGCCGACTTACTTGGTATAAACTTCGAGGGTCATCCAAGCCAAAGAAGATTGATCCTTCCAGAAAGCTGGCCGAAAAACCTTTTTCCGCTCAGAAAGAACGCTGAGATCACGAATATCACGAACAGATTAGAAAACGCTACCGTTTTAGATGGTAATAAGCAGTCTTCTGATGGAGGAACGCTAGTCAATATCATCATAGGGCCGCAACATCCTGCCTTGATAGAGCCGGAGAAGTTTTCCTTGAAAGTTGATGGAGAAATCGTGAAAGAAGTTGAACCTCGTATAGGTTACGTTCACAGAGGAATCGAAAAAGCCGCAGAGAAACGCACATATTTGCAGGATATTTATTTGGTTGAAAGAATATGTGGGATTTGCAATGCTTGTCATGCTACATGTTTTTGTCAAGCGGTTGAAGCGTTGATGGGAACGAATGCACCCCCCAGAGCTAGATATTTACGCACAATAATTCTGGAGCTAAACAGGATTCACAGTCACATGCTTTTGTTAGGTCACGCTGGCTTCGAAATTGGATATGAAAGTTTGTTTCAGTATGTATGGCGTGACCGAGAACCGGTAATGGATATGATGGAGCGGCTTACTGGCAATAGGGTTATCTCTTCATTTATCACCATTGGAGGCGTTAGACGAGACTTAAAAGAAGCCATGGTTCCAGAAATCAAAGCAGAACTAACAATTTTGAAGAAAAGAGTGAGTTTTTACAAGCACCTTTTTGAGAGTGACCCTACTTTAAATATGCGAACGAAAAACGTTGGAGTGTTGAGCAAACGAGATGCATTGAAACTGTGCGTCGTCGGCCCAGTGGCACGTGGTTCTGGTGTGGAAATGGACATTAGAAAGGATGAACCGTACGCAGCTTATGGCGAGGTTCCTTTTAATTTAGTAACCTATAGGGAAGGAGATTCTTGGGCAAGACTTATGGTTCGTTTAAATGAACTCAGCGAGAGCATCAACATAATAGACTATGCACTGGATAATCTGCCGATTGGACCTTACAGAGTTAAAGTTCCGAGGATAGTGCCTTCTGGCGAGGCTCTCAGTCGTGTCGAAGCACCGAGGGGTGAACTGTTTTATTACGTAAAAAGCAACGGGACAGCATATCCTGAACGTGTTAAAGTGCGTACTCCAACGTTCGCTAATATTCTTTCTTTCATCCGAATTGCAGAAGGGGGCAACATAGCCGATGTGCCTGCTAGTTTTGTAAGTTTGGACCCTTGTTTTTCATGTACAGATAGATAGGGAGGCTAAAGACTAAGCAATGAGTCTAGATTTAGTTTTTGTTTTTCGCGTGCTGGTTTTTCCAGGCTTCACTTTTATCCTATTGTTTACTATGTTTTGCGATTGGGTTGAAAGAAAAATAGAGGCTCGGATGCAGAACAGAATTGGCCCTGCTTATACTGGTCCAGCAGGTATTCTCCAGCCTTTCGCTGACTTCTTGAAATTGTTGGCAAAAGAGAGCGTTGTTCCAAGCAACGCCAAAGGTTTTGTTTTTAGAATTACACCTATTCTTCCCTTTTCAATTTTCGTTTTCGCTTTGTTCTTCTTACCCATTGACGGGATGAACGTGATTCCCAACTCTAGCTTTGAAGGTGACTTAATTCTTGTATTAGCGTTAGTGACGGTTGCTAACTTGCTGCTCTTTCTTTCTGGCTGGTCTTCGACTAATCCTTACAGTGCAGTAGGCGCTACCAGAATTTTGACACAATTTCTCGGCTACGAAATACCTCTTTCTATCCTTGCTTTGAGTTCTGCCTTCCTTGCAAATAACCTTAGCATTTCAGGCATAGCAGCCAGCCAGTCGGTTCCATTTGCTCTTTTGATCCCCTGGGTTTTTGTGCTATTTATTATTACTCTTCAAGCAGATTTAGAGAAAGATCCCTTTGATATTCCCCACGCGGAAACCGAGATAGTAGGTGGTTACGAAACTGAATATGGCGGAGGCAGACTGGCTTTTCTAAAACTCGCTAAAGACGTGCAAATCCTTCTAGGAGCAGCCATTGTAGTTGAACTGTTTTTAAGCGGTCCCTACGGACCTGTATTTTTCGGCTTGCCAGCATTTTGGCACACATTGTGGTTCGTGCTTAAAGTTCTCTTTGTTATTTTAGTAACTGAATATTTAACTTGCATATTTGCAAGATTGCGCATTGATCAAGTATTGGCTGTCAACTGGAGGGTGTTAATGCCGCTCTCAATTCTATCGCTTGTTGCGACTGTTGCTGTGGTATTTTGGCTTAATCCGCTTGGAGGATAAAGGGGGCCAGAAAATGAGCAAGAAAATCGTGTCACCAATGCTTAAAGAGGTGTTATCTCAAATTCTCAGAAAACCTGCCACTCGAAAATATCCCAAGGTCAAACCGAAAGTTCCCGATGGTTTCCGTGGCAGGCAGATATTCGATATAGACCTTTGCATCGGCTGTGGCCTGTGCGCTAGAGATTGCCCAGCAAAAGCGATTGAGATGATAGATGTTGAAGAAAACAAAAGACCATTATTTCACCTAGACCTTTGCATTTTCTGTTATCAATGTGCTGAAAGCTGCCCTAGAAATGCCATAAAAACTTCAGAGTTTTTCGAGCTAGCCTCAACTAATAAGTATGACTTGGTGGTAAAGCCACAGACAAAACCTCAAAAAGAGGAGCGAAAAGTGAATTGATTCTGGAATCGCTTGCAATGGGGTTGGTTGTTTCAGCTTTTTTGGCAGTTTATATCGAAGACGCAGTCTATTCAGTCGCCTCTCTAGCAGGCACACTAATCTTGGCGGCGATTTTATACTCTATAAATAATGCTACTTTCGTTGCTGTTTTTCAATTGGGGATAGGTGCAGGAACGTTAGCAGTTCTTTTCTTGTCAGGCGAAATGCTTAGTGAAAAACCTCGTGGGAAAAAACCGTTGAAGAATGTGTTCCTTGCCATAGCAGTAGCACTACTTTTGTCTTTTCCCTCTATTTTTCTTTCAGTAAGAACTATGCCAACCGATATTTCTTCTGAGGTTTCATTTCCAGAAGCGTTATGGAACTTGAGATCAATCGATGTTGTTTTACAAGGCTTAGTGATAATGACCGTTGCTTTAGGCATTGCTATAGTTCTGCACGAAAAAAAGGAGGGAAAAAGCTGATGGACTATGTGGTTCTATCGATGACCTTGCTGGCAATCGGTATCTACGGTCTACTAACCAAACGTCATCTGTTGAAAGTGTTAATATCGGTCGAATTAATTGCAACAGCAGCATCGATGAATTTCGTGTTGCTTGCCTCTTCGCTGAACAAAGCGTTAGGCGAAGCTTTTTTGATACTCGCTTTTTCCACTGACACATGTGTAACTGCTATCATCTTAGCTTTGTTAGTCATAGCGTCTAAGAAATATGGAACATGTGACATCAGAAAATTGGTGAAGTTGGAGCGACATGGAACGATTGAAGGCGAAGAAAAAAGTGACAATGAAACAAGTGAGGGCGATGTATAGTTGCTTCCTTATGCGCCGTGGCTTGTCTGGGTAGTTCCATCCCTTTCTAGCTTATTTGTTCCACTCATCGCGCGGTTGGGTGGAAAAGCAAGAGACTACTTTGCAGTAATAGTAAGTTTGGTCACTACTGTTTTCGCGTTTTCTATGGTTCCTGACGTTTACTTTAACATCTTAACGAGCCCAGAACCCCCGGTACCGTGGATTCCCGTGTTAGGTATAAATGCGGGCGTGTTCATCGACCCGTTAAGTATTCTATTTGCGAATTTGATTGCTTTCTTCGGTTTCATAATCGTCATTTACTCTTTAGGTTATATGGCCGGTGAAGAAGACTTATCTCGATACTATTTTTTCATGCTTCTTTTCATCGGATCAATGATCGGGCTTGTCATGTCGGATAACTTTCTTCAGATGTTTGTTTTTTGGGAAATGGTGGGACTCTGTTCTTATTCGTTGGTTTCTTTCTGGTACAAACGCCCAGAAACTGTTCGTGCTGGCATCAAAGTTTTTCTTATCACCCGCCTAGGCGACGTTTGCCTCTTGGCGGCAATAGCTCTTCTCTACGCCAGCTTAGGCTCATTTTCTTTCTATTACACGATCGCTCACATAGGAACAGTGCCTTTACCAACTCTAACTGCGGTTGCCTTTCTTATGCTTGGTGGCGCAGTTGTAAAATCAGCTCAGCTGCCCTTTCACACGTGGCTATACAGTGCTATGGAGGCACCGACTTCGGTTAGTGCTCTCTTGCATGGAGCAACCATGGTAAAGGCGGGAGTTTACCTAATTGCTAGGTTATTCACATTGTTCGGTCCGCTAACACTATCGATCCCTATGTGGTTGCCTTCTGTGGCTTGGATTGGCGCTATTACCGCATTTGTTGGAGCAACCTTGGCTATGTATTCACCTGACATAAAGGGAGTTGCCGCTTACTCGACAATTAGTCAGATAGGATTTATGATGGCAGCGTTAGGTGCCGCTTCCTCCCCTTCTGATCTTTCACAGGGCTGGTTTGCTGGTTTATTCCATATGTTAAGCCACGCCTTCTTTCAAGGACTTGGTTTTCTCGCAATAGGCGGCATCGTTCACACGCTTGGAACCCGTGACATGCGACTGATGGGTGGACTGCGGAAGGCAATGCCGATTACGTTTGGTCTCACTATAGTCGTTATGTTAGCCCGTACTGGAGTTCCTCCGTTCGCAAGCTTTTTCAGCAAAGGTCTTATTATAAGTAGTCTTTGGTCGACTGGAGATGTCTTTCTGGTGCTCACAATCTATGCTTCCACAGCGATTACGTTTGCCTACACTCTACGATCTATTATACTTACCTTCCTGCGTGAGAAGTCAGAATATCTGAAGAAAATTCATCCACATGAAGCGCCGAAAATAATGCTCTTCTCCTCCAGTATACTCGCTATTTTATGTGCCGCTTGGGGCTTGCTTGGAAATTCAGTTGCCAAGTTCATGCATGTTGCCAGTGAAATGGGTATAACTGAGGTTTTCAGTTCGTCCACTGCGATTTTCCTACTCGTCCTTTTCTTAGGAGGTTTTCCAGTGTATCTCACTTATTACCGGAAATCCGTGATAATAGCAAGAATTAGGACTTTGTTAACTCCATTAACTATAGTTTTGGAGCATGGCTACTTCTTTGACGATTTCTACGAAAGAGTCATAACCAAGGGACTCATCAGAGTCTCCAACGGCGTCCATGAACATATTGAAAAACCAACCAATCGTTTGCCCCAGTCTATTGCAAATGGAGTAATAAGTTTGGCTGATAAAACCCGCAAGTATCTTGACGTTTTCGTCGATGAAATATTGTATATCGCAGCAAACAGAACGTTGTCATCTACCTCAAGAATCAAGGGAAGATATCATGGTTCTCTACAGCATTACATAGCAGCGGCTATACTCGGATTTTTCATACTCTTAATATTAATAATAATCACAATGTTGACGTGATATGAGATGCAAAACACACTCTTGTTAACCTTACTCTTGCCTACATTAGCTGTTCCAGTTGTTTATTTGATGGGTAAGAAATCTGCGAAAGCAACCGCGGTTCTAGTTGCCTTAATCGCCTTAACCGACATAGTATTGCTTTCTGTAACTGTACCCATCGTTCTCGACCCCACAACGGGATATAAATACGTTGAGTCCTATTATTGGATTCCCATTCTCGGTTCTTCTTTCACACTATTTGTTGACGGAATCAGTTTGTCCATGGCTATTATAACTTTGATACTTATTCTCACAGCGGCCCTTTTCTCAGTCAATTACATGCAGAAAAGGAAAGGGCTCCCTGAATACTATGCGCTCTTGACGTTGCTGTTCGTGGGTCTCGTCGGTGTTTTCATCACATCAAATCTTATGCTTTTCTACTTCTGTTGGGAACTAATGCTTGTCCCAGCATATTTTATAATTGGCGGATGGGGCTACAAAGAACCATACAGAGCAGCATTCAAGTTCTTCATATTCACCCACGCAGGCGCTATCTTTGTTCTTTTAGGCATAGGAGCTATCTTCATGGTTACAGGCGACTTGGACATGTTTCAAGCGCAAGCTGCATTAATGACCACTCAACCTGACCTTGTCAAGTGGATTTTGCTGTCTCTAACAGCAGGTTTTGCCGTTAAAATGGCTGTGGTGCCAGTCCACATGTGGCTGCCCGATGCACACTCTGAAGCACCTGCACCGATGTCTGCTCTTCTAAGTGGCGTTATCATCGGGGCCGGAGCCTACGCAATACTTCGAGTTTCTTTAGGAACGGTGTTCCCCGCCGTCATGGCAACCGACTTTGGAAATCAGTTCCTGCATGGTTTAGCAGTGTTCGGCGTTATATCCGCGTTCTTTGGTTCTCTGATTGCCTTAGTGGAAAATGACATAAAGAGAATAATAGCATATTCAAGTATAGCGCATATGGGCTATGTTCTTTTCGGGCTTTCCTTGTTTCCCTTCCAGGAAGCCATGGCTGGAACAGTTCTGCATCTTATAACTCATGCTGTGAGCAAGGGCTTGTTCTTCTTGTCAGCTGGCGCCATCATGAAACAGCTTGAAATTCGAGACATAGGTGAAATGGGTGGACTCGCTGGACAGATGCCTATCACCGCAACCGCTTCAACCACAGCAGCATTGAGCATCGCAGGCGTACCTCCCTTCGCCTGTTTTATCAGCGAATTTCTGATATTCGTCGGAGCCTTTCAAGCAATCAACAATAGTAATTTTTACCTTTTGCCAACGGCATTAATGTTGGTGGCCACCGTTTTATCGCTTGCTTATGCGCTAAGATATATAGGCCATATCTTTTTGGGGCCTACAAAACTTAAGAAAGCTAAGGAGGTTCCGTTTTTCATGAAGTGTGCGATGATTATCTTGGTGGTGTTTGTTATAGTTCTCGGCGTATGGCCCACACTCTTTCTTCAGCTCATTACCACTGTAAGTTTTGTTTAACGAGGAAGCGTCGATGATAGGAATTTTAGATGTTTTTTTGCCCATAATTGGCTTCGTCTTATTTTCGCTTTTAACAATTCCAGTGGTTAAGGCTATCCGCAAAAGAAAAAGCAAAACAACTGTTCTCACGCTTGGTTGGTTTTCAACAATTTTTATTACTGCAGCTATGACTGTGGCGAATTTGGCAATCAAATATTATGAACAACCATCACCCCAACCATTTCTCAGCATAACCTTAGCAAGCGAGCCTTTCGCTATATTTTCAAGCACTTTTCTGATAGACGCAATATCAATCTATATGGCAATCGTCTTTACGATTGTTGGCGCAATTATCTTTCTATACAGCATCTTCTACACCAGTCTTAGCGAAAGACTTTCAGAGAGATACCACTCAGTTATGCTGCTAATTATGGGCTGCATAATAGGCGCTGCCTTCTCAGGTGACCTTCTGACTCTTTTCATTTTCTGGGAAGCCTCAGCAGCTGGCTCAAGTTTCCTAATGCTCTACCAGAAAACACCCAAATCTCTACATGCCACGTTAAAATATCTAGTTATGATAGTCATCGCTTCAGCTTTCATAGTCTACGGGCTTTCAATAGTTTACGGCATCACAGGTACACTTAACTTCTGGGCAGTAAAACAAACGTTAACAGCCTTAGAAGACAAGCATCTGCTCGTAATTGCGTTCGTTTTTATTGCAGCTGGCTACGCTATCGAAGCTGCAGTTGTACCATTCCACATGTGGCTTCCGGATGCTTACACAGCAGCACCAGCTTCCTCTTCAGCCTTTCTTTCGGCACTCATAGATCAAGGGAGCTATTACGTTCTGCTGAGAGTCCTTATCTACATTTTGACGCCCCCTACCGTTCTGGAGTGGACAGTTATGCTCGCCGTTTTCTCTGCGTTGACAATGATAGTGGGTAATTTGCTCGCGTTAGCTCAAGAAAACGTAAAACGTTTGATAGCAAACGTCTGCATCGCAGATGTAGGTTATAATCTTGTAGCGATAACTAGCGTAACATCGCTTGGAATTATGGGCAACCTGTACTTCTTCCTAATCGGAGGAATAACCACGGCACTTTCCTTTATGGCATTGGGAATTTTGAACCACTTGGGATTCGAAACTTTAGACGATTTTTCGGGAGTAGGTAGAAGAATGCCATTTACAAGTTTAGCTCTACTTCTCGGCGCCTTTTCATTTGCAGGTATTCCACCTTTTGCCGGTTTTGTTGCAAAATACCTAGTTTTCACAGCTGCAATAGAAGCAAATCTAAGCTGGCTAGCAGTCATCGGCGTCTTAACCAGCATCATTCAAGCCGCATACTTGTTAAGATTAATCAACTACATGTACGCGAAAGCGCCACAAGAAGAAACTAAAATAAAAGAACCGAAAAAGCTACTTATTCCAATTTTCATTCTTGTTGCTCTAATAATCGTTTTAGGCATCTATCCCACAATCATTTTAAATCTTATCGAACCCGTAATACAGCAACTTCCGTTTATGCCCTAGCTTTTCGAGCATGCATTTAAGCATAACCTTCCCTTTATTACAAGTAGAAGGCTCAACTATGCCAGAGAAGAAGAACAAACTTATAGCTTACAACGACCTGAAGCGCATGATAATAGAACACGGATTCTGCACTTTGTGCGGTGCTTGTGAAGCTGCCTGTCCAGTTCATGCCATAAAAGTAGAACACAATAAACCCCAGAGACTTCACGATTGTTCCGAACATCTGGATTCTTGCCCCATATGCTATGACATATGCCCGCATACCGATGCCCTCTTGTTTGAAACATTAAGGTTCGTCGCAGACGCGCCTCATAGAAGAGAAAATCTAGGTTATTACAGGAAGGTCTTGCTTGCCCACGCCACCAACCCCACTTTGAGAGATGCCAGTAAGAGCGGGGGCGTTGTAAACGCACTTCTCAATTTTGCCATCAACGAAAAAATAATCGACAGTGCCATAGTTTCAGAAGCTTCGTCTAAAGTACCTATAAAAGTTAAGCCTTCGATAAGCCTCGTGCCAGATGATATGCTTTCCGCCGTTGACACCAAGATTGTACCTTCTGCTGTGGGAGAAGCCTTCGGTCGTACAGTTTTTGAACACGGTAAGGTTCGCATTGCTTTCGTTGGCGTTCCCTGTCACATTCTTGCGCTTAGAAAACTTGAAGCTTGGCAACACAAGCTTATGGACAGTCTCAAAATAGCCATAGGACTCTTCTGCCTCTGGACTTTCTCGCTGGATCGACTATTGGAGTATCTTCTGCATGAACATAACATCGCAGCTAACGAAATTCAGAATGTTGATCTAACAGCGAACGAATACGTCGTAACTACAGAGAACCGTGTTGTTCAAATTCCTCTTTCAGAAATTAAATCCCATATTATGAACCGTTGTAGAACATGTGCCGACTTCACTTCCCAACTTGCTGACATAAGTATTGGCGGTGCAAGCCCATTAAAAGACTGGTCTATAGTCATTCTCAGAACTAAGGAAGGTGAAGATTTCTTCAATAGCGCCGTCAAAAAAGGCATCATAACTGTTAAAAAAATAGAGACTGAACCAGAAACCTTAGCCCACTTACTCCAATTGTCCACTCATAAAAGAAACGCCGCTTTACAAGAAATTGAGGCTATGAAGAAAGCAGATATTCCTGTTCCCACCGCAGTAGAGTTTCTATACAAGAGTATGACGACCGAAATCAAATTGCTAGAGGAAGTAAAAGTAGGAGAAATTATGACGGAAAAAGTGACCTCAGTGCCGCCAACAATGACGATTAATGAGTTACTCGACAAAATAGCTAAACACCATCACATCGGCTTTCCAGTAATGGATGAATCAAATAAAATTGTGGGAATTGTCACTTTGCAGGATGCAATGAAAGTTGCTAAGGAGAATCGAAGCAGCGTTTCTATCGATGAAATTGCTACGAAAAAATTAGTTGTAGTTTTTCCTGATGACTCAGTTGCTGAAGCCTTCAAAAAAATGAGCAAAAATAATGTTGGGCGCCTCCTTGTTGTAGATGAAAAGGATAGAAGTTTGTTGCTGGGAATTTTGACAAGAAGCGACGTGATGCATGCATTAAGAAAAAATCTCTGAAGCAAAGAAACTCGCTATTTTTAGTCTAAGAACTGCCATGCATATCTCAGCACCATTTTTACCATTAGCGCGCGCTAATAAGAAAAGAAGAGCCTTTTTTGAAGACAACATGAAGTTACCAAATGACTTTGCGCGCGCTCGGGTCGAAATGAAATGAAAGTTAACAAAACGGGCTTGGATAAAGCGCGTCGATATAAGAATTTTATTGAAGGCAATGTGAAAGTAAACGAATGGTTAGAGAGACGTTCTGTAAGTGTGGAAACGTAGTAGATCCCGAAAGTCGAATCCAACTTTTCGTATTAGGTTCTCGAGGGTGTTTTGAACGAAAATAACGAACTTACGAGAGTAATTGTTAAGTGTAATGTTTGTAAGGACGAAATTGTTATAGTGTTACAATAGGGTGAAGGTAATGAATGCTTCGGAACGGATTGTTAATGCATGGCTTCATTCGAAGGGTTACTTTACGATGCCGAACATACTGTTATTTGGAAGACAAGAAATCGACATATTAGCTGTAAGACCAGAGGGAAACAAACTCAAACGATTACATGTAGAAGTTCATGTAAGTATAAAACCCGCAGGCACTATAAGGGCAAAACGAACGATCAAGGCATCCAAAGAACCCTTTGAACAACGAATAAAGGAAGTCTACGAAAAGTCGTTCAACGGTAGGAATGGAGCGAAACGTGAAGAGGTCGTTAAACAATTTGGTTCTGAAGATTACAAAATGGCACACGTTCGTTCACGTAGGATTGTTAAAGAGGACATATCACCTGAACGTGTTAAGGAAGAGTTCAACAAATACGATGTCAAGCTCGTTTGGTTCGAGGGCATTCTTAAGGAATTGACGGATTACATAAAGAAAAAAGGTCATACGTGTTCGGAAGAAACATTGAGCTCTGTACAATTGTGCAGTGAGTTCTCGTAAAGACCGTAAGGTTTTTGTGGGACAACCAGGCATATAATTCAAAGGTAGTCCAGATGACAAACGCATCACAGAAGGAAAGTAAGAGAAGAAGAATGCACTATTTACTACCCTTCAATACCTGACGGAACAAGAGCAACAAAATATATGGATTCTATTTGGAAAAAACTTTTCATTTTACAAGTACTTTCTCACGGTAGCAATTTGAAGTAGCACGCTCATGAATATTTCTGAAGAGCTTATCTTCGATAATTACTTATAATGAGCCATTTAACCTTCAGTTTTTAGGTTCCTTATATTAAATAGACTGTTCATATAATCCTCCTTATAATAAATGCCGCTTTCGGAGATAATGGCTGAAACATATTTGAGTGGAGTTATGTCGAAGGCTGGATTTAAGACATCAACGCCTTCAGTAACAATTTGGTGAGAACCTATTTGAGTGACTTCTTTGGCATCCCTCTCTTCTATGGTGACATCTGTGGATTTGCGTGCCAAGTCGAAGGTGGATTTTGGAGCCGCAACATAAAAGGGAACGTGGTGTTCCATTGCCAAAACTGCGATGGAGAAAGTTCCAATTTTGTTAATCACCGCGTCTTGGACTATTCGGTCCGCGCCGACTATAACTTTGCTAACCAATTGTCTATGCATGACGTAACCCACCATGTTATCTGTAATCAAAGTAACGGGTATGCCTTCCCGTTTAAGCTCGTAAGTCGTTAGCTTTGCCCCCTGCAATTTTGGTCGAGTTTCCGTGGCGATAACCCTTATCTTTTTTCCCTGTTCCCAAGCGGCTCTTATAACGCCTAACGCAGTGCCGTATTCCACAGTTGCCAATTCGCCAGCATTGCAATGGGTTAAAACGACGTCGCCATCATGGATGAGTTCAGCGCCATTTTTGCCAATTAACCGGTTTGCCGTTGCGTCTTCGTCTGCTATTTTCTGCGCTTCCTCAACTACAAGAGATTTTAAATGTTCAGCGTTCCCCGAACTGTTTTGGGCTTTACTGAGAATTCTATCTATGGCCCAGAAGAGGTTTACAGCTGTTGGTCTTGTTTCCTTCACGATTCTCGCTGCGTTTTCCAGTTCATCCAACAGTTTTTCTTTACTTTTTGTTTTAGAATGGTACGCTGTCAAGGCCAAGGCGAAGGCCGCTGCGGCGCCTAAAAGGGGTGCCCCCCGTATTTTCATAGTTTTTATGGCTTCAGCCATCTCATCACACGTTTCAATTTCTATAAACACGGTTTCCAGTGGAAGCCTAGTCTGATCTATCGTAACTACTGTTCCATCACGCCATTCTATTGTTCGCATTTGAAAGCCTCAATAAACCGTTTATGTTTCTTCGGTATAAGATTTTATAGAGAAGAAAAGAATCATGAAGCAAGAAACGCTTAAGGCTATCGTTGAAAATTTCGGCCAGAAATATTCAGACATCTTAGGCATCAACCTTAAGAGCGGAAAGCACGAAGAAGTTTTCAAATGGTTTTTGGCATCGATCCTTTTTGGAGCGCCTATAAAAGAAACTTCAGCAATTAAAACCTACAAAAGTTTTCAAAAATATGATGTCTTGACTCCCAAGCGAATTCTGGAAAAAGGATGGGAAGGACTCGTCCGAATCTTGGACGAAGGAAGCTACACGCGCTATGATTTCAAAACAGCCGACAAACTCTTAGAAGTCATGCAGAACCTATTGAAAAAATATGATGGCAGTCTAAACCTTCTGCACGAAAAGGCTTCTAACGCACAAGATTTGGAAAATAAGATAAAGACCTTGGGAAAAGGCATAGGCCCGGTGACCGTCAGCATTTTCTTAAGAGACCTTCGAGACATTTGGGAAAAAGCCAAACCTGATCCCACGAGTCTGGTTGTCCTCGCCGCCACGAAACTTGGCATAGTAGATAAACAGAAGTCTCAAAGCGCTTTAGAGCAGCTAGAAGAATTCTGGAATATAAACCGGGTTGAAGGAAAGTCTTACATCAATTTTGAAACAGCCCTTCTTAGATTGGGCAAAGACTTCTTCAGAAAGGGCAAAAGTGTACCCTACCTAGCTACGCATGGGAACTTTATTCAGAGGGAGACTTAACGTAAGTCACAACCTCTACTGGGCATTCTCCGGTTGCTTTCAGCCTTTTCTTCCAATCGTCTCCAACAGCTATGAGGGAGAAAACGCCTGAAATTTCAGCCTTAGCTTTTCGCACGAGATTAACCAAGGCAGCTTGGGTTTCTCCAGTCTTAATCATATCATCCACTACCAAAACGCTGTCGCGTTTCTTGACGGCGTCTTTGGGAATGTAAAGGGTTATGGTCACTCCCGAATCTTTGCCTAACACGTAAGTTTCATCCAGAAAAGCTTTAACTCCCACCTCCTTGCCTTTCTTTGCAACTACGAGGTTCACTCCAAGGGAGTTAGCAACCATTGTGGCCAGCGGGATTCCATCAACCGCCGCTGTCAGAACTTTTGTTACGCGTTTCCCAGCAAAATTTGCCAGTGCATGATTGGCTGCCTGCTGGAGAATGTTAAAATCTCCCACAATTTCGGTATTGTCAAAATATCCATCGTCATCAAATTTTATTCTGCTTCGCAGCTCAGTTTCTAAACCGACGAGTTTTGTTAGCACTCGCCAGAGCTGTTTCGCCCTTGCTGTATTTGGCAGAACGTGTCCTTTCGCATATCTGCTTAGGACAGTGACTGGTAGGCCTGTTTTTGAGGCTAATTCGCGATATGTAATGTTCCGTTTATACTTTGCAGTTCTTAACAGTTCGATGGTCATTAAGCGAAGTTTCAAATCTTCTGCATGAGTGCTCATTTCATCCCCCTTAAACACCGATAAATCAAATACTAAAGTGTTTACCATTTATTATTGCTTTAGCAATTTATAATTTCCGTTTAAGAATGCAATATGCGGGTCCGCTGGGATTTGAACCCAGGACTTTCAGCTTTCCTCGCACAAGCTTAGAAGGCTGACGCGCTTTTTGGGGACGCATTTACCCTATCCATGCTGCGCCACGGACCCAGTGAGATTGATATTAAATGTTTAAGATATATTTTACCTATCGAATTTTAACGTTCCTAAGCCAAGAATTGTTTTCTTCGTGGAAATAGACGAAACCTTGTTGAGGTAATGTTGAAACTAATTTTAACTCGGTTTTAGGGTCGCGTCGTTTGCATCGAAGCATTATTACCGTTTAGATTCACGTTTTCCAATCTGGGGCTGCATTTTTCTTGAAGACAAAAACTTGAACGAGACCAATAATCATTATGACTATACCTAACAGCGAGTAGAAAAAATAATAGAAAACAAGTTCATGAATTTTCATCTCGAATCCAAGTTTTCTGGAAAAACCAAAAAAAAGAATTGAAACTACCGCGAAACTAATGATCGATACAAGCAAGTTTTTAAGCAAATCAGCGGTTGCAATGGATACCACAAAAACTGGTAAAGCAAAGTTGAATTGCACTGATAAGAACAAAGAAAATACTAAGAGCAATTTATACATCCATGTGTTGGGCATTAATATGCCTAGAAATAACAATATTATAGAAGGATAGAGACAATACAAAGCAGGAAGGAATATCTGTGGTTTTTCAACGAATTTTTTCAGTAAATCTCTGTTCCACTCTTTCAACCACAATGCTAGACCTATAGCCCATCGTTTCCTCTGCTTGATCCAATCCTTCCAATCTGAGTACACCGCATTTTTTACTTCAATTTCTTTTGTATACGCAAAACTGTGATTGTCCATAAAAGCTCTTGTTGCAATGTCAAGGTCTTCAGCTACAACCGTTCTGAACCCATTTACTGCGTCAAAAGTTTCTCTCTTAATCGCAAATGCGGCGCCGTTCACTGCTGGGCATCTTTGTAGATATTTTGAAGCTATCCATGCACCAATATTAAACGCAAAATATTCATAATACGCCATCTTTGACAAGAAAGAATTTTTGGTAACTTTCTTTTTTATGTCAAGAACGTCAGTATGCTTCATCTCAGCAATTGTTTTTTTCAAAAAGTCTGGGTCATCTGGCAATTCTATATCCGCATCTAAAAAGAGTAACACTCTGCCCGACGATAACTTCACTGAATTATTTAGTGCATTTGCTTTTCCAATTCTTTCTTTATTAATTATGATTTTTACGTCGTTGAATCGCTTCATGTTTTTTAAAAAGTGTTCACTAGGTACATCGATGGTTACAAAAATCTCCTTGGCAACGTTCTGTGAAACCAGTTTATCTAGCATAGCAGGCAGTAGTTCCGACTCTTTATAGACAGGGATAAAGATACTAACGTCAGTCACAGATCAATCCTCATGGACTTTTTGAGTTCTTTCGTAATTTTGCTCGTCATGTTTTTTAACCATTTTTGCAGAAGGCATTGCAGAGAGGTTTTGTTGCTAAACAAATTCATGTTTTACGTCAGTTCAGATGCCTTCATGCGATTCAATTCACGCTTTTTGTTTTTTATAGCTTAATTCTGTACTTTTATTTTTGACTTCTTCTTAAAGGTTTATATGCATTTTCATTTTTCGGTCTTAGGCTAATGGTTCTTACCGCTCGCCACATTCATGTACTCACTGCTACAAGTAAGCAAAGACCTGTGAAGTTACGAGGCCCTCGGTTCTTCATTCTTCTTCATATTCTCTCCGCCAGAACCAGAAGTTCAATCTGCATATCAAACCCAAACCTTATTTCAGAAATGGGCTGTGGTTAATTATAGAATGAGAATAACAATAGTAGCTGAAACTGAAGACGATTACGAACAAATAACGAGACTTCATATTGTAGCGTTTAATGGAGATAAGGAAGCAAAGCTTGTTGAAAAACTGAGAAAAACATCCTTGTATGTTTCCAATTTATCTATAGTTGCTAAGTATAAAAACAAAATAATTGGACACGTTTTGTTCTATCCAATAGAAATCAATGCAGGAAAGAGAAAATGCGTTTCATTGGCCTTGGCACCGATTTCTGTGCTTCCTGAGTTTCAACGCAGAGGAACTGGAAGTAAATTAATCAAAAAAGGTTTAGAGGAGGCTAAGAGACTTGGATTCAAGTCCGTAATAGTGCTGGGGCACTCTGAATACTATCCGAGATTCGGCTTCGAAACAGCCAGCAAATATGGAATATCCGCACCATTTGATGTCCCTGAAAAAGTCTTTTTTGCCATTGAATTGGAAAAAAACGCGTTGAAAAACTGCGGTGGCACAGTCGAATATCCTAAAGAGTTCAATGAAGTCCAATAAAAATTTGGGTTAGGGTTCAATCCATATACAAGTGGGTACAGATTCACTGAGCCTCAGAAGCAAAACATAAGGCTTAAGCCTCGCAAGATCATAAGCGCCACAAAATCAATGAAAGACGGTCCAAACACTGGAACATCGGGACAGCAAGACACATGTTTTAGAGTACTCCTCAATAGGGGCTAAAGTCTAGTCTAAAGGTGGAATGTTGAAGATGTTTGCTATTCTAATATTTGCGCTCGCTTGAGGGCATACCATGAGATGAATAGGAACACGAGTATGTAGGCTGCCGCTACGGTTATCGACCTTAGCAGAACGAGTGAGAGGGGCTCCACATAAAGTTCAATCATTTGAGGAATTTGTCCGGGTGTGAACGCACCTATTTTGTAAAAAGTCACGTTCGATGAGGAGTAAAGGATATAGTAAATCAAGTTGGCGGCAATGGTATCCGTTCCCGTTGACACTGACCTTGTTATTACTCCCTGATCTCCATTACTTATGCTGAGTGTTCCTGAAGCGCCGCTTCCTGGTACATAGGTGAGAACCCACGCTTGCTCTGAAAACACTGAAACAATTGGAGCACTTATGAACAGAGCAATAAAAATGCCAAAGGTGCCGAGGGCCGCTATTAACGAACTTTTAGAAAGGGAGCCTATCGCTAAAACTATGCCTATCCAAACGAAAGTGCTGAGAACGTTCCCTAGTAATGTGAGGGGAACTAGGTGAAGATTGTTTTGAGGACCATACACGATTGTTCCACCAATGGTCGTGTATACAAAGAGAACAGTGTAGGTCGACAGAAGAATGATGAAAGCTGCGAACAACTTGCCGAGGAAAACCATAGTTCTGGAGACAGGTTTTGTTAACAGTGGAACAATTGTGCCGCTCTCAAATTCACCTGAAATGCTGTTCATGGCTGTTACAACGGCGAAAAGGAAGAAACCTAAGGCACCGGCGCCAGAGCTGACCGCGTAGTCCGGATTCTGACTTACTGACTGACCTATCATGTTGCTTAGAATCACTGGCAAAGCTAAGCCCAGAGTAGCGAAAACAAACGCAACTATGACCATGCCCAGAAACTTTTTCTTTCGGATATTCCACAGAAGCTCATATTTCACAACTGCCCAAAAACGGTACGTCCAGCTTGGATTTGCTCTACCTCCTTTGTTCTTGACGGCGCTCATTCCGCCTTACCTCCATTCGATTTGACGATAAGCTGCATGAAGACTTCTTCAAGGGCTTGTTTCTTCAAACTCATGGAAACTATGACTCCTCCAGATTTTGTTATATCCTGAGAAACTTGCGGTCTGACATCATCGCGTGTTTTCAACTCGATAATCAGCGTGTTGCCGTCTTGCGACACGTCAGAAACAAATGAAAGTTTCTTCACGTTCTCAACGATGGCGTCAGAGAGCTTGGCTACCTCTACCTGCAATGTTGCTGGGCCCGAAAGCTTATTGGAAACGTTTTGAAGAGTGTCTGAGACTAAGGATATGCCGCGATGAATGATGGTAACGTGGCTGCAGATTTGTTCAACCTCAAACAACAGATGGGAGGAAACGAAAACAGTCACGCCTTCTTTTGCGATTTCTTTCACTAACTCTCTCACTTCAACCATGCCAACAGGGTCTAAGCCTAAGCTTGGCTCGTCCAATACAACCAATTCGGGTTCATTCAGTAATGCCTGTGCGATACCTATGCGCTGTTGCATCCCCTTGCTATACTTTCCAATAAGGTCTCCTTCCCTGCCTTTAAGCCCGACCATTTCTAACAACTTAGGTATCTGCTCTTTGCGCTCTTGCGCCGTCATTCCATACATTCTTCCATAAATGTCTAGTAATTCCCATCCCTTGAGATGTTTTGGGAACTTTGGCAGTTCAGGCATGTAGCCCATCCTCAACCTGACATCTGGCCTGTCTCCGCGAACTTCTTGCCCGAGAACTTTGACGATGCCCTCGTCAGGCTTTAGCAATCCCACCAAGACTTTTATCGTAGTGGTTTTTCCAGCACCATTGGGACCCAGAAAACCGTGGATCGTGTTCCGTTCGACCTTCAAGTCGAGTTTGTTCACCGCGGTGAGCGAGCCGTACCTTTTTGTTAAGCCGTTAGTTTCTATAGCGTACTCCATCCACAGACTTCCTCAACGTACTAATTTTGCAACTGAAAATATAAATGTTCAATTCGACTTGAACCTTTCAAACCTCAGCCTTAGCCAAAAGCTGTTCAGCGTTATTCACTGCCATTTTATGAAACATGTAAGTTATGATGGCGGCAACAAATCCGCTTATGAATACTGCTATATACAGATAATATTCTGGCAGGGACGACGGCATCATAGCCCCAACTAGCATCTTGAGCCAACCTTCACTGGTCTCAAAGATAAGTCTCAGAACATAAGGGATCATTGGAGAAACTACAGCCAACCCCGCGATAACGCAAACAATAATGTTAATGAAGCCCCATTTTGGTCTTATCATCCTAGGTCTGGGAAACTCGCGGAAATCAGCTCCCCTTATTCCAAAGGTGAGGGAAACCATGGCCAACGAGAAGGTTAGAAATATGCCTTCAATCAGGCCTATGGCGACCATCTGCACTGAAGGAACAATTAGCAAGCCACCGATGACCGAGCAAATCAAGCCTACAGCAAGACTGAAAAGAGTTGCAAAGGAGTGCTTTGCCTTGACAAGGCTCTTCGCCGAGAGAGGTAAAGAATATAGATACCCTATACTGCCCCCTTCCGAACCAACAATCGAGCTTCCCAGAATAGTGGCCATCAGAGCCCCTGGCAGCAGAGTCAAATAAGCGAACACAAAAGAATAAATCCCCGATGGCAACGGACTGGCGGCGTCGCTTCTCATTGAGACGATGAGTGGCATGATAGTGAAGATTATTGGGAAAATGAAGATGTACATCAGCTCGCTTCGTCTAGTGAAGGCCCTGAAGTCCTTCCTTATGATGGCTGCTTCAACTGGAGAGAAACCCAACCTCCCTAACAAACCAGTCCTCGGAACGTAAACTCCCCGAGATATCCTAATCGACGGCGCCTCATACAAACCAAACCTCATGTTTAAACGCACAGCCGCCAGAAAGAGCGCATAAATGAAGACGAGTGAAGCCAGAGAAAAGGCAACGGTCTCCAACGATAGGTTGCTGATAAAACTGGAAAGGGCCATTCCAGGCCACATGTAAGGAATGAACCAAAGCGTGCTTTGCACGCTAGCAATCGACTCAATGAGGGCCATGGGCACGACGTTGTAGTAAATGAAAAAGTAAATCAAATAAAAGACGATGAAGAATAAAATAGAGCCTAAAAGCCTAACCCATATGGCTGCCCGACCGGCAACCTTGGTCACCGCGCCTGTGAGCCTAACCTGCAAAGCTTTGAGGATTTCGGTGGTGGCACTAGCCAAGATGGCGCTTGCCAGTAAAGCAAGTATCGTGAAGACCGCTAAAGGGACGAGCCCCAAGAATAAGGATGCGACGAATATGCTAGAACTGACGAAAATGGTAATTATCAATGGTGTTCCAAGTATGCTCGCCAGTATGGAAGCGAGCGTATGCTCTTTCCAAGTGATGGGAAACCAGTAAAGGGGTTGAATGGACACCTTTACACCAATTCGCTGGATTTGATGCATCTGGGTGAAGACTAAGCCATAAAGAAGAGAAAGGGTTGGGAGCGAAACGAAAAAATAGGCAGCACCTTGAAAGATGAGTTGCTTCAAGGCTAAGTCTGATAGTCCACTGTAAAAGTTTCCGACAAGCCAGCCGATCAATACTCCAATCAGACAAGCTGCTATGTACAGTGCGTATGTGATCAGCTTGTTTTCTCGGAATCTTCTGAATTTAGTACCTCTAACCAGTCTGTAGGACTTGACATCGACGCTGACGAGCAGGAGGACATTCTTCCAGTTCATTTTAGCAACGCCTCAACGATGGGCTTGATGTCTCCTGTTCCTGTGAGTTTGAGAAAGACATCTTCTAGGCCTGACTCAGGCATTTTCGCTTTTTGTCTCAACTCTTTCATGGTGCCTAGTGCCAATAGTCTTCCTTCGTACATGATGGCTATTCGGTCGCACATGGCTTGTGCGATTTCTAAAACGTGGGTGGACATGATGGTGGTCACGCCTTGTGAGGCTAATTGGCGCAGTAGGTCCTTGACGATTCTCGCTGATTTTGGGTCTAGGCCGCTTAGGGGTTCATCTAAGAGCAGAATTTCGGGTTTATGCATGATCGCTGATATTATGACGACCTTCTGTTTCATTCCTTCAGAATAAGAGTTTATTGTGTCGCCTTCTCTTCCTTCTAGGTCAAGCGCCTTGAGAAACTCTTCGATTCGCTTTTTTTTCTCGGCGGGTTGCAGTCCGTAAACGTCTCCGGTGAAGTCAAGGAACTCTAGTCCTGTTAAGAACTCGTAGACGCGGGGTGATTCGGGTACGTAACCCACTTTTCTTTTGATTGCAATGGGGTCGTCCTCCACGTTTGTGCCTAGAACGTTTACGGATCCAGAGTCGGGCTTGACCAATCCTAAAATCATTTTGAGAGTCGTGGACTTGCCAGAGCCGTTTGGGCCGAGAAGGCCGAATATTTCGCCTTTTTTTGCGTCTAGGTCAAGGTAGTCTACTGCTGTCACGTCGCCGTATCTCTTGGAAACACCGGTCAGTCTGAGAGCTGACAAATTTGTCAAGGTTGATGGTCCCCACTAGAAGAAAGCGAGGCGCCGCTTTAAAACTTTGACATTTATTCTCAATCACGGGACTGCGCAATAACCCCGTAAATCGCATGCGTGGCTGTCCCTTTTTCGCCCTCTGAATGAGATAACTGTCAAAAAGCGAAAGTAATGTGGCGGGCCCGGAGGGATTTGAACCCTCGTTCTTCGGCTCCGAAGGCCGACGCCTTAATCCGTACTGGGCTACGGGCCCACAGAGAAGAATGAACGATAGCAATTAAAAGATTTACGAAAATTCTTATTAACCGACATTATATTAAATTTGGTGTTGCGGGAAAATTGGGCCGGTAGCTCAGCTTGGCTGGAGCGTTCGGCTGATAACCGAAAGGTCGAGAGTTCAAATCTCTCCCGGCCCACTAACCCAAATTTTATAAAGAATAACGGAAAAAAGTAGTTGGTGGTGATTGCTTTTGGTGAAAGATGAAGAAATGCTAGAAGAATTGAGGAAAATTAGGACTCTGTTAGAGCCGAAACCTGCTCCACCAAAGCCTGCGCCGCCGAAGGGTATGTGGGCTGAATTCATCGACTTCCTTTCAAAGTATAAAGTCATGGGGCTTGCGGTTGCTTTTATTATGGGTCTTTATTTAGGTGCTCTTGTTCAGGCTTTGGTGGCAGACTTGATAATGCCGATTATAGGCTTGGCTATTCCTGGTTTGGAGAATTTGGCAACTTACGCTTTTCCTGTTGGCAGTCAAGAGTTCGGTGTGGGCCATTTCCTAGTAGCGTTGATAACCTTCGTTATCGTTGCCTTTGTGATCTTCATTATAGTGAAAGTATCGAAGAAGTGGGGCGTCGAATAAACAGATAGCGTGGCAAAAAATGCGTGCTATTCCAGTTGGGTCTTGCTGAAGTTCATGGGAGGCAAGAATGTTACTGGTGCTTTTCGGTCTTTGCCAGTAAATATTTCCTCATTTTTGTTTCTGTAGGTTTTGAGACATAGTACGATTAGGTGTTCGATGAATGTGCTTCGTTTTTCTCTTCCGCGGAGGTTTTCGAGTTCTCTGAAGAGTTTTGTATCCATGGTTATGCTGATGTTGTGCTTCATCGTTGTAGCCCTCATATACCTTGTATATCTAGTATACCGAAAAGCTTTATTAGCTTTACTGAACAGAATAGCCTACCGTGCTACGTGAGGAAAAAGGATGAAAACTCTGCGAATATCTAACGACGCCCACCAGAAATTGACAGCCTTGCTCGGCGAAATCACAGCCCAAACCATGAAGATGCAGACGTACACGGACGCCATAGAAAACCTCCTGTCCCAAAGCGTCATTCTACCGCCTCAACTTCTAACCGAAATTGAAGGCTTCGTAGACGAAAACAAGCATTTAGGCTATACTACGCGTGAAGAGTTCATTCGCGACGCCATACGCTTTAGGCTACGATTCCTAAAAGAACAATACGAATACATCGAAATATCAAGAGAAGACTACGAAAAACTGCAACAAGCCATAAACGACATGGACACTTCCTTCCACAGCGTAAACGAATTCATAGACCAACAAATACGAAATCTGCTAGAAAAACACGAAGCATGGACCAAACAGAGAGAAAAATACGAAAAAAGATAAACCAAACACAAAGCAACAGGAGAAAAGTGCAAATCCAAAGAATAAAAGTGGGTAAGTGGAAGACAATTGAAACTTTGATCAACGAGGAAGCTTTGCTGTTTGCAAAATACTTGAGAAATGAAAAGAGAGACTGGCTACCGAGAGTTGGAGTAGCAGAATAACGCGCATTAATCCAGAGTTTTCAAGTAATAATACAATCCTACTTTAGTTGGGAAGCATATGTCGGCTCTAGCCATAAACTGTTTGATTTCTTGGCGATTGTTATTTAAAGGAATTAAACGATCTGTTTCCCAACGTGTTTTGGGGGCTGCTCTAAATTTCTCCAAGATATCCCGCCAAGTTTTATTCGAATGAGCAACAAAAACAACTGCAGGTTTTCCGCCCCACTCTAGCTTTCTATAGAGCGCAATAAGCCGTATATCGGAAATATCATCCCTATTTACGCCAAGTTCTTCATTCATTTCTCTATGTATACCCATGAATGGTGATGGCGCCGAAATTCTGTTGGGTCTATCTTCCCATGCAAGAGCTCCGTCTGTTGACAAGCCGAGTTGTTCGGGATATAAAGCGACTTCCTTTGATCTTTTTTGAATAACTATTTTCCCATCCTTAGTAACCAATATGCAACCCATACCAAGATGATTTGCAGAATACACTGAGTCTTTTAGAGGCTTTATCGCATGTTCAGGGGTAATTTTATCTCTAATATGTTCGCCCCAACCCTTCCAATCTAAATGAAAATTTGTAACAGCTTGCCAATATTCCGCTCTCTGAAAAAACAAAACAAGACCTGACGCCTTTTTCTCAAAATCAAAAAGTCTTGCCGTCGAATGTGTTCCGGTTTTTTTGCCTTCCTTTTTATATTTCTCAGAAATTGTGTCTTCCCAAATTGCCTTTGCCCTATCTGAGAAATCTGGAGGCAAACTGAATTCGCTATTGTCCGCAATTCTATTTGCTAGATTTTTTTCTGTTAGACCTTTTTTCGATGAATACAGTTCAATACAGGCTAGATCACCACTTATGAATCGGTTAACTTCCTCTGAATAATAGCGCACAGGATCAAATGGGTATCTATCTGTAAGATGTTTTGGCTTAAGAAATCTAGCATATATTTGCAGTAAGACAGGCAAACCAATAATTGCTGGAATTACAAAAATTCTTATTATGATATCTAAGCTAAGAACAAAATTCATCACTTCTGGGATGAATAAGACGACAAAATCTACAACAATAAAAACGATGCTTATGGAATCAATAATCCCAATCTTCATATATTGAGTTATCAGCATCTTATGTTTTTATTTTTTTGAGTTTGGTTTTGCCTTTGCTCATTTTTGCTATGATCCAGAATTTTGGTGGAGGTTCTGTTTTTGTGGCGTATGTGGCTAGCGCTAGTGCCCAAAGGAGGTCGTCGTGGCTGTTTGGCGGATGGTTGAATTAGAGTTGTCCTGTTTTTGTGTAGGCGTATTGTTGGTCGTTGATTTGTGTGCATAGGCGTTTGTGGTAGGGTATGGCGAGTTTTTGTTGTTCCATGGTGAGTTTGAGGTTTGTGAGGAGTTCTTGTTTGGTTTGTTGGGTGAGTTTTGTGCCTTCTGCGGTGGTTATGCCTTGGTTATGGATTTCTTCGAGGATGGGTTCGCCGATGCCTGTTTGGTCTACTAGGAGTTTTTGGAAGTGGAATTTTTCGTTTGCTTTTGTTAGTGTGCCGATCACTTCTGTGTAGGGTGTTTCGAGGGGGAATTCGTGGAGGTAGAGCAATTTTATAGTGTTGTCTTCTAGTTTTACGATTGCTAGGGCGGAGTGGTCTTGGAGTTTGCCGAGGTCTAGTCCTGCGTAGTATTGGCCTTTTTGGATTTGTTGTTCTAGGTTTGTGTATGGTTCGAGGTTTATGCGTTGGGCGTGTTCTATGCATTTGCGGATGAGTTCTTGGGGGAAGTAGCTGGTTTGGGCTTCTGTGAATTCGGCTTCGTATTCGCGTTTGTAGGCTTCTGTGGTCATGTTTTGTTGCATTTCTGTTAGGAAGGCGTTGGGGATGAGGGGGTTTTCGTTGGAGCGTATTTTGTGGGTGCTGTAGGTGGGGTTGAGGAAGGCTTTGTAGAAGAAGTGGTTTTTGTCCCAGGGCGTGCTGAGGAGGATTGCGGTGCCGTTTGTGGTGCTGAGCATTGGGTAGATGATTTCTGTGATTATTGTTTCGGGGATGAAGGCTGCTTCGTCGCAGATGGTGAGGTTTGCTGTGTAGCCTCTTAGCATGTGTTCGCTGCATGGTAATGCGATTATTTGTGAGTGGTTGGTGAGTTGGATTATGGTTCGTGTTTTGCGTGTGATGCTTTTGCGTAATAGCGAGTTTTGGTGGGTCAGGCTTAGGATTTTGTCGAACATGATCATGCTTTGGCGGAGTGATGGGCTTATGATGAGGGTGGTGGTTTTTGGGTTGGTGTAGGCATAGTGGATGGCTTTTGTGGCGATGGTTGTGGTTTTGCCTGTTTGTCTGCCCATGCAGGCGATTATGCGTTTTGTTGGGTCGTTTAGGAGTTTTTGTTGGTAGCCAAAGGGTTTGAAGTGCAGGACTGTTTCTGCGAAGAAGGAGGGGTTTTGCTTTATCTGTTTGAGGGCTTCTGGCTTTAGGGTCATTTTTGTCTGAGCCTCTTGGCGAGCTTGGTGGCTTCCGTGTTGATTTCGTCGAGGAGTTTAGCCAAGTCTTGTGAGTTGTCGGGTTGAGAGTGCAGTTTCAGAAGCATGCTGAGGGTGCGAACGTGGCTTGCGAGTGTTTGGTAGTAGAAGGCCTTGGTTTTTTCGCTTTGGGTTTTTTCGGCTAGGCGTGTTAGTTTGTCGATGATTTTCCATTCTGTTTCTATGAGTTCTTTGGCGTTGCGACTGTTGTGCGAATTTTGACTTATACCCCCTCTATTTATAGGTTCAACTTGTGGTTCGGTCATGGTGTTCTCGCTCGCTTTCAGGTTTTTTGTGTGATCAGGATGCCCGTGATTGTGCCTGCTAAGCCCGTTATGGCTGCGAAGACTTCACTGTTCCATGTACGTAGTAACGCCAAATGCGCAATCTCCAGTGCTGTGAGACTGAAGGTTAAGGCTATGGCGAATTTCACGCCGAGGACCAAGCGTTCGCTGGGCGGCACCTCTTCCGCGGATGCGGTTTTGTCGGTGGTTTTCCGCGTTAACGCGCGTTTAATCCAGTCTGTCAATGGTTTCGCATCCTCTGCTGTCTTAGGCAGCGTCCTAAACTGGACTTGTCGCTCTTTATTTTCTCGTTCACTAAGAAGCTGTTCAGCAGCTGCTTCGCCTCGTCGGCGGCGACATGCGCTTTGGCTATGACGGTTGCGTTTGTGGTCCACGGCACGGGCACGGCGGTGTAGTCGATGTCGTACAAGCCGTCGCTGTAGCGGAAGCAGTTCTGCGCCAGAATAATGTGCTTGCGCTTCTGCCCCAACGCGCCGATGTAGACGCCCCAGCTCTTGACGGGCACGTCGATGCCGCTGACGCCGTTGCTCAGGCTCTTGCCTATCGAAGCGTCGTGCCATTCGAGCATGACTAAGTCGCCTGCCGCTAAACCCCTAATCCGGTTCAAGATTTCCTTCATGTTTAGTCATCAAAATAAGGCGAGGCACGACAGCGAATATAAGGACTCACGAAATTTGCCAATTGGTAAATTCACAAATTTGCAAAATCTTCCGACTAATACGAAACGATCAATTCTGCGTTGTAATCGTGTATGATTACTCTTCCACTCCTGTTACTGAAAACGACAAGTAGTTTCGCGGGTGTATTCATACAATAAAATGAAAAAGTAACTCCAATATTCATGTATAATTATCTATATGAGATACTGAACCATCGGTTTAAGTTTCAATTGGCAGACGTAAGTATAAATATTGAAGAAGGGAAAAAATCAGCGCGAGGGAATTTACTATTACTAAGGCATCTTAGAATTCAATCAGATTTTTGTAGATGTCCTCCGAAATACCTGCGTTATCCAAAATGAATTTAATGATATTTTTAGCAATTTTTGCTATTAAAGAGGTTTCTGTGGGAAATAGTTCTTTGATAACAGTATCGTCAATTTGTTTGTCTTTAAAAAGAAACTCAAAGCAGACAAAATCCAGAAATCTAGGCACTTCAATTGACACAACAGGTCTTTGTATCATGCGCTCAATTAATTCAACTAAAGAGGCAGAGTATTCTGGAGAAGGAATCTTTAGATAAGAAGAGCGGCGAGTGGTTTTGCCCGTTTTTTCTTTTTCAATTGAGGCTATCAATCCATATGTTGCGCTAAGAACTTTCTTTGAGTATTCTGGAGATCCAACACCAGTTATGAGCAAATTATTAATGTATTCTGGTCTTTCCTTCTCCGTTAAAGGAAATAGCTCCTTGCATAGGTAAACCAGCGATAATGAGAAAAGTATGCTGGCTTCATATGCAAGCCACCTAATTGCCTCAGGTTTGGTATTAGAAGAGAGCATTTTTAGTACAGTTATTGTTTGTTTTACTCGTGCCGAGTTTTCACTATACCAATATCGCGACCGCAAGAACCAATAGATTTTTGATAAATGTGGGTCATCCTTAAAGTTTTGATAATACTGTTGAATTCGTGGTTCGTAATATTCATAATCATTGGATCCCAGAAAGGTTGCAGGTATTCCATTGTTCTTCTCAATCTCCATTAACCTTGAGTAATCGATAGGAGTTATTCCAATATCTTGAGCAAAACGCTTTATTTTAGCTGGAATGGCTTTTCGTATAATCATTGAACTAGACGCAGTAAAATATTCAGACAACCCCGCCAACCATAGAATTCTGTCAACGGTGCCATTAGAATCGCCACTTTTGCATTCGCATACAACAACCTCGGGACTAAAATTTGGGGTGAAACGAATTCCTACAGCATCTATATCAGTGACATCAACTATATCTGGATAAAAATATGACCTTAAAGTAAGATGATTTCTAGAAAAATAACCCTGATGAAATAGTAATTTCTTGACTCTATACTCAAGGATAATTCCCGGGTCATTTTTCAAAGTTCTTCGCCTCGCAATACTTTGATAAGATGATCTTCAGCCTTGGCTGAAGAAGCCGAAAGTTTTCCTAATCTAATTCTGTCCTGCTCTGGGTTCACGAATTCACCTGTCTGAAACAGACTCTTCGCTTGTGTTTTATCTTTTACGCCAAGATCCAGAACTCTCTTATGTTTCAACACTTCAAGTGCTATTTTTGCCACATCCTCTTTAACTAAGTACATATTATAGCGACCAGGTCGATAAGTATCCTCTTTGACCCTCACTATACCCTGCTTTTCCAAAAGCACATAGTCGCTTCCTATTGCTGTTGCAGGTCCAACTTCGCCTCGCCTGATAAGAGCATCCACCAGTTCTACTGGTCCCCAAATTCGTGAAATATTAGAATAATGCCTGCCGAAACTGATGGATGACAAGAAAAGCTTCACATCGTCATAAATATCAGGTATTAGCAAATCATTTTTCAGAGTACCCCACATACGAGGAGTAAAAGCGAAGCATTTTTCGACTCCTAGTTTAGTTGAAATATGGCAGACATCAACTAGCCCTGTTTTCCTTGATGCTGAAAAAAGCTCTGATGGCGCATTTATATTTTCGAGAGGTATCGCTTGTTCAAGGGCGATTTTGTTTAGGAGATTTTCAACAATATCTTTAGAGGGTTTATCTATGTGGGATACAAAGCTTATAATTTTTTCAGCGTTTTCGCCCCATATATAAGGAGAATATATTAAGGGGGAAGAATCTGGCAAACTACTTTTTTTCAATATTCTAAAATCGGTCTGAAGTTCTAGTGCCATCTCACTATCGCTGGGTTTACGCCCATCCTCTTTAAGAAATTTCAATAGCTCTGCTTCTGTTCTAGGAAGTATCGAACATTGATCTAAGTTGAGAATACTTGCGCGTTCAACTTCATTTGCATCAGATTTCTCCCAGATGTCGTGAGTAATTTTGAGAATATCGTCTTCTGGCGGCACGTGTTCTTCGATTTTTTGAATATTCCCTGTTCCATCTTTTTTAATGTTTATTACACCATTCTTCTCCAATGTTGGAAGAATTGTCATTTTGAGTTGTGTTGGTAATATTCCAATGGGGGTTGCCATTGCTGAAAGAGTGCGAAAATTATCAATAACTTCCATACTTCGAAGTTTTGCCATTATTCTTGCGCATTGCCCTGCTATTATTGTTGCATCGTAAAAAGAAAGATAATTCCCAGTAAATTCTTGGAGGTGCTTCTGTGTATCTATTATCCAAGCAGCCGCACGTTTTTTGTTCATTTTCCGCCTTCCAGTGTTAATTATTATATACGTAAGTAGCAAATAAGCTATTTGCAAAGTTTTTAGGATAATCCTGAATTAAAGTTAAAATATTTAAATTATGACCTAGTTGTATAAAATTCTAAATTGAGCGCATAACTCAGTATTCTTAGCATATATAAACGCTCACAAAGCGTTAACAACAAAAAATGCTCACCATGGTTGCTGTTTCTATATTTGCGTGTTTGGTGACAAATATTATATCTCCTAAAAGAAGGCTCTTGAAATGTAATTGAAGTTTCAAACTGTAAAGAATCAGTTTGTTATTGTCAGGTAACAGGCAGGACTGAAGTTAACGGTAGAGGGCGCTGAAGAGATTTAAGATGTTCATTCTTGGTGGTGACAGATCAGAGCATTTTTGTGAAGTCGTCGTAAACTTTTTTTCTATGTCCGATGAAGAGCACTGTTACTTGGTTTTGGCCTGCGTCTATCTCGTAGACAGCGCGGTAGTCGCCTGCTCTTATGCTCCAAAAGTCAGAGGGGTGTAGCGGTTTCCCAGCTTTCCAAGGGTCAACTTCAAGCTCCTCAAGCGCCTTACGCATTCTCGCCTTATTCATTGCATCAAGTTTCTTCAGAGCTTTCGCCACGTTCGGATGCAACAGAACCCTAAAAACCAAAAACCTAAACTTCCTCTAACGGAACAAGCCGTTCAGGATGCTTCTTGGCTTCTTCGCTGCGCTTCAGCAACAGCTTATAAAACTCTCGCGTTTTCTCGCGTTCCTCATAAAGGCTGATTATGCTTTTTATGGCGTCGCTGCGGCTTTTGAACTTGCCTTCCGCTACCCAACGATCTATCTCTTCCAACGTCTTCTCGGACAGTCTAAGCTGAACCTGAGTCACCAAAGCTCACCGTAAACAATACTGTTTACAAAACACTTAAACCTTTCCCCAAACTACCAGATCAGCTTTTTCTTCTGGCTCCGCAGTTTGAGCAAAACGTGGCGGTTTGAACCATTAGTCCGCCGCAGTACTCCGCATGGAATCATGACAATTTTCCTCGTGACCACTTCTTTCTGGATGGCAAAGTGCCCAATACATCAAAATTCAATCCAACCAGCAGCGCAGAGTGAAAAGCTTAAAAACAGACAACTCCGAAAAATCCCAATCTAAGGAGATAGCGTTGACTAAACCAGAAGTTGACGAGGCTTTTGAATGGATGGTCCTGATCATAGGCATAGTCTCAGCCATAATGAGCCAGTACCCAGCATACTTCTACACAATGTCTCCAGGCGCTGCCGAGCCCTCGCTGAAGGCGGCTAAGGTAATTGTTATTCCGTTGGCGATAACGATCTTGATATGGCTTGTTGGAAAGCTTGCAGTCAGCAAACGAGCCCAAGTCTTAGCTAAGGTCATCGCTTGGATCGTGGTTGTAGGCGTCACGCTTAACAATTTCTACAATTACATGTTAGGCTTAGTTTGGGCTTCCGGGTTCCACTATGAAACAACCATACTTAATGATGTTTTTGTATCCTTGGGAATTGTGCTGTTTTTCTCGCTTGCTCCAGTCTTAACTTATTTTGTTATTTTGCCAAAGTACAGGGAGATTTATCCAGATTCAGCTCTGCTCAGGAGCAAAATCAGATTCATGATCACTTACGTGGTTACTCAAACTTGTCTATTTGTTCTGGTTGTCAGCCTCGTGAGCTGAGACTGCGCGCGGAGATAGTGCACGTATCGGTTTCTCAAAATTTTTTCTGCCTTGTAGCGGGCGACAAGATTTTACGGAAGCATAGGGGCTGTGAACGCCATTTGCAATGTGGTAGCTCCCGTAATTAATATGCAAAAGAGCACTTGGGTTCTGTTGCTGTTGAGAAACTTCGAATCAGGATACATCACTCTGTACTGCCTACGAATGCCGAACAGATAAACCAGACTGGGCACCCAAAGCAAAGCCACAACCAACGGCGTCCCCGGAATGTTATACTGCAAAAGAATACCAGCAAAAAAGGCAAGATCCACTAACAAGAGCAGAAGCGCATAAATCCACGAAAAAACCTTCAGAACAATCCTCGCACCCATATTCTGAACCAAATGCGAACTAAGCCACGAAATAACAAGCACAGTCATCGGCACAAAAAGCAACTTCAAAAACTGAATCTCAATACTCGCCGTAAGAGGAGGAAACTGCAAAGGAAACAAATGCATGGTCTGAATCAAAGTCGCAGCCAAAGTGCCGAGAATCAGCACAAGCCAATTGAAGGCTTCATCTATCTCTTCCATACGAACACCCACCGCCCAATAGGTTTTCACGCATCTCACATTTAGAGTTTTGCAAACAAAAAGAAATCAGAACGAAAAAGGCACATTTAGATGTCTGCCGCTGCTATTTTGCTTTTCTTGTCGTAGTGGACCACACAGAGTAAGCACGTTTCTTTAAAATAATCATGGGCTAAAACCAACCAGACCTGAAAAAAGGCGGTCAAACAAAACAAAAATCAGCTAAACAAGCCTTAACTATCCAACCGAACAATAAAGATAACGGAGGAAATCTCCAAATGATACTTTTTTGATTGAGATCTTCCTCTGAAGAATAAAATTATGGGAGGAAAAAAATTGAGTTTATGCCAAACGAAAATCTCGACCGACGCTTTGGCCTTAAAAGAGCCATGCAAAGCAGAATATTCATTCACCGTATACCGCCAAGCACTGGTCATGCTTGCCAACTTCCAAATAGCCGTAACAACCACATATAAAGTCACCATAGAACCCCTGGGCTTCTCACTCGGAAGACACCTATACTCGCTACCCTTAACTCCAGGAGAAGAAGTAGAGATAGAAATCTTCAGAAGCTCCAAAGTGGAGAGAGAACTCTCCCAACAATACTCAACCGAAGTAGAATTCATCGAAGAATTCTCCCACACCTGCAAATACGAATGGAGCAAAGAAAGAACAACCAACTACAAAGAAGCAGGCGGAGTCACAGGCAAAATCGACTTAGGATTCATAGAGTTTGGCGGCGAATACGAACCCGAATACAGCGAAACAGAAAAAACATTCGAGAGAGCCATCGGCGAATTCATCTACAAAACAAAAACAAGAGTTGATCGAAAATTCGACATGCAAATAGGACTAAAAACAGAGGTTGAAAACAGATACAGATCCACAAGAAAAATCAAAAACCCAAACATATGCCGAACCCTAACCTACAACTACTTCCAACTAATGAGAAAATTCAAAATCACAGTGACAAGAACAGGCGTACGATTCGACTTCATTCCAACCCCCCAAATTCCAAGAATCATGAAAGCCTACATCCCAGCAGTCATAAGAAGCTACGCAATGCCCTCACCAGAGCTCAAAACACTCGTAGCAACCAGAGAAGAAAAAGCTCAATCCACGGAAAGCTCAAACCCAGGCCCAAACCCCGTAGCCACCGTCTCCGCAGAAGGACTCCTGGCAATGGCAATGACGCCCGCAGTGCAACTGCAAGCCTCCACCCCCTCAGTCCAGACACTTCTTCACCCCACAATCGAGGAACCCCACGTCCTAGAACTCAGCAAAGAAGGACTTCTCGCAAAAATGATAAGACAAGGCATAATCAAGGCAGGACAAGAAAAGAAACTAGACGAAGCCATCGAAAACCTACGCAGAAAGTTCCCCGTAGGCGCAGTCGTAAGCGAAAAGGAACTGTGCATCAATACCAACAGCATGCACGTCGAACCAATGATGGGCGTGTGCTTAGCATGCGAAGATCACATCATAGAAATCCGCAAACTAGAACTGGAAAAGGCCAAAGCCGAAGCAGAAAAGGCAAGCGAAGGATAAGCCGCACGTCTTCATTAATCCTGTCCCACCCCTTTTTTTCAAGCTAAGCCCATCTATTCTTCTCCAGCCTCACTAGTCACCTTGCCTTAAAAAAATGGTGAGTAAGGGCGCTTATTGCTGCTAACACAGTTATGTTCAGTAGCCGATTTCTTTGAATGTTAAGAGCAACTCAAGCTTCGCCAAAGGAATCTTCGGATGAGAACCATACTTCTTCAGATACGCCTTATAACCTTCCATTATCTTGTCAAAGCTCGTCCCCTCAATAAGCAACACAGCATTCCACTCGCTCGTCGGAGCAAACACCCCCTTAAAATCAGCGCCTTCTATCCCATCAGCTATTTCCTTAACCCTTCCAACGTACTCACTAAACTCCTCAGATGACCCAATCCACCTAAAATAATAGAGACCAAACACGAACATTTCACCTCCTCCCCAATTTTGGCGTCAACGAAAGAACAAACCTTTCAGAAGACACCAATACCCATTCTGTATTCATAGAAAATAAAACTTGTCAACAACACACAAGGAAAACACAAACCACAAAAAAACTGAACCGAGCAAAAACAAAACTTAAATCCTTCCTTTATGCTAGGTTGTATCAGTGGTTGCCGAATTGTTTTATCTACGGCTTCTAACAGCCATGTTCACCCTCGTCTGGATCGCAGTCGGCATCCTCTACCGCATTTTCAAAGAAGACGCTGGAAACGACGACCCAACGCACTACTGGCTCTGGTTCCAAGCCCGAGAGCCTTACATAAGCGATGCCGACGCCCGCGTAGCCCACGTACAATTCAAAAGCAAACTCCTCCTCACAGCAGGCATACCCCTATTCCTCCTAACCCTATTCCTACCCGACTTCACCTTCGAAATCTTCGGCTGGCCCCTCCTAATCATATCGTTAGGAACCCTCCTAATCCTCTACATAGCCTTCATCGCCGACGCCATAGACAAAAACCAACCCACCCACTACGCCATGCCAGGCATAACAGAAGCCGACGCCGACCTCATAAAACAACTCGAAGAACAAGGCAAACTAGAAGAAGACTAACCCCTAAACCCTCCAACTACACAGCCAAACAACAACCCTAATATGTGATGAAAACCATTCTATCAACAGATAAAAGCTCTTTTTATCTCAACAATTTCATCCAAACTTGAGCGAAAAAACATGAAACTAAACAAACAGCCAAGCAAACTAGCCCAACAAAAAGCAAGAAAATTCGAAATAGAACTACTAGAAAAAGAAATCCTCGACCTAAAAGGCGAAAAACGAGACCAAGCAATGAAGGCCTACAGAAAACTCTTATCCACTCAAACAGACAAACCCCTTTATCTCACAAGATCAGAATAGAACCTGAAAAAACCCGCCAATCAATTCATCACATTCACTGTGGCTGTCCCACAACAGTCACACACACTTAAAACTCCAAAAAACATAACAATTCAACCAGATTTCATTTCTCGAATTTTTGAAAAGGAGGTGAAAACCACGAAAAATATAGTTGAAACAGCCATCGAAGCAGGCGCCTTCAAAACCCTCATAACAGCCGTACAAACCGCAGGCCTCGCAGAAACCCTAAGCAGCCCCGGACCTTTCACCGTCTTCGCCCCAACCGACGCGGCTTTCGCAAAAATCCCAGCCGAAACAATCCAAAACCTACTCAAGGACAAACCGAAACTAACCGCAGTCCTCACGTACCACGTAGTCCCAGGAAAAGTCATGGCCGCCGATGTCGTAAAACTCAAAAAAGCAAAAACAGTCCAAGGCCAAGAAATCACCATCGACACCACAGCAGGCGTAAAAATAAACAACGCCAAAGTCACAAAAACAGACATTGAATGCACCAACGGCGTCATACACATAATCGACACAGTAATAATGCCCCCACCCACACCCATGAAAAAATTCATCGTCAACTCAGCAATCCTACCCGCAAGCATGGACCCAATGGCATGCGCAAAAGGCATCCCAGAAATGCTGAAAAAAGCAGGAACCAAAGACGTAACGGTCAAGTCATGCTACTGCTGCGGACCAGAAGGGAAAGTCGCCTTTGTAACCGAAGCCAAAAGCAGGGAATCCCTACTCGCGGCCTTGAACAAGATAAATCTCCCAGTCGCATCGATAATGGAAGCCGAAGAAGTAACACAAAAATAAGAGATCAAATGCCCCATGTGCGGCATGACTTTCAAAACCAAAGAAGAACTAATGGAACACAAGAAACAGCACACGTGACACAAAAATCGCCAAGACGAGGACTAAAGCCTCAACCGCTTGATGAGGGCTTTAACGCTTTCCTGATCCTTCAGGAAATCCTCAACAACCGCGTTCACCAACACGTAAATCCGCAAATCATTAAGCAAAGCCAACTTACGAAGTTCCCTATGCAAATCCTCACGAAGCTCAACAACAGTACGCCTACCCCTATCCGCCATGCCTAAACAGACCTCGCAAGCTTATAACGACTCAAACTATCCGTTTTGCTCCGCAAAGCAAACAAATAATCCGCCAACAACGGCGCCTGCCGACCCAACTCCAAAACCGTCTCCAACGCCTGCGACCGCCCGTCCACGCGATATTCAACGCTTAGAACCCGAAAATCCGCGTCAACATTCTCATTCGGCAAAACCACGCGGACTTTGTCACCGGGCAAAGGCGGCGAACCGCCATAATCGATGACCGTGCTGCTCAGCGTAAGATCCTCAGCCGCATCCTTCAAATGCGCAAGCAAAGCCTTAGCCCTTGAAGCGCATTCGTTATCGCTGTAAAGCTCCTCGTCTACTTCCACAAGCTCGCGCAAACCGTAGCTCGCTTGGCTTCCAGAATCTTCCTGCGCCGAACTGTAGCGACGACCGCCAAAAAACAACCCATCAATCTAGAAGCTTCCCGTGCCCGTTCCCGCGAACCAGCACACGATACGCAATTTCTTAACCTGAGTCCAATCAAAACCAGCTTCGACCTGCCACAAATCCGCGTTTGCAACGCCAACCTGCACCTGCTTCTGAAACCACTTATCCACGCCGATAGTGAATTCGTGAGCCGCGCTCCTATTTGCCGTATCAAAAAGCGTCAACGTAACGTTCCCGTTAAAGCTGTTTTCACGGCTAAGCCACAAGTTCAAAACAGGATAAAGCTCCGCGTCCACCTCCTTTCCAGCATTAAGCGTGAAAACGCACGCAGCATAGCTCAAATTCTGCGCGTAAGTCTTGATGCTAGCTGTGCCTTTAACCTTCACTCCGCTGTCAAGGCTCACGATGCCAGAAGTGGCGCTCCAACTACCATCCGCAGGCGAGAGACTCTCGGTCCAAGCGTCCTTGTCCATGGGAACGCTCTCGTCCGCCACACCATAAACCACGGTCTTGTTGCGAACCCTATGAATGTCCCAGCGATACTCGCTGGACTCAATCCTCTCGCTGAGGCTAACAGCGCTTGTTTTGCTGTTTTTTGGGAAGAACTCGAACTTGCCATCTGGCGCCACGCGAAAATCAAACCCGATTATGCCAGATTTATCAGCGCTCTCTGCAACGTACCGCAAAACGTCGATGACGGGGGCGTTCTCGTACTCCAGCCGCATGTACGTAGTATCCGTATCCTCGATAAGCTCCGTGCTGCCGCGGATGTGGCTCAAACCCACATAATAATCAATCAGGTCTTTGACTATCTCTTCGCCTTTCTTGTTCTCATAAGTTTTCGTCACCACCCTGCGGAACAGGCGTTCGCCCCAACACCTGCCGCTTACTCGCACGTAATTCTCAACGGGCGAGGACTCGTATTTTACGCTTTCAACCCTACACGTAATCAGTAAAGGGCAATTCGCGCCTCGGCCAACGCTTATGCTCCCATCCATCCCCACATTGATCGCGCTAGCGCCACTTGGACTGTACTTCTTATCCCAATTCTGCAGTAGCACTTCAAAACTGCTGACTTCCCGAGTGCAGCCCAAATGCACCAGAAGCTCAACAACGTCGCCCTGCGGTGACGCTACACTGCCGAAGGCAACTGCCACCACTGGAATCTCCACGCTCATGGCTTATTCCACTCCGCGCCTGTACAGTTCTTCTTCCCCAGTGCGCTGAATGCTGCGACTGTGCGCTGGCATTTCAGCCGCCGCCTCGTTGAAGCTTTGAACGCTGGTGGTCGCCGAGTTCATGCTGTTGGCGAAGTGCCACATGGCCGCCGCAGCCGCAACGATCACCGCGACGCCCACACCCGTTAACGCCAGAAAAGTGGCGTAGCTGACGTTTAATGCGTTCTGCGCGGCGCTTGCGATCCAGCACGCCGTTGCGTAGGCTTTCTGCGCTAGGGCTACGCCCCAGCTCGTCCGCATGAACATGCCCATGGTGCTGATTACCATCATGGCGCTGTTGAAAACCCGCGCTTGCTCATCGTTTAACAAGCCGAACTGGTGGGCAACGTAGCCTATGGCGGTGCCGGCGGCGCCTAAACCAGCCATGACAGAGCCTAAACTTTTAACTCGCATGCTCAAGGCTTCAGCGTCGCTCTGGATGCGTGCGAACTCGTGGCTTGCACGGTTCACAGCCCTTATGGTGACCGCTATTTCCCGGAAACTCACACGCAGGTCTCCATCTTAGCCATATCCAAAGCGTCAAGCACTATGCGTTCAAGCTCTGGCAAGCACTGTTGAACTGCGGGATAAAGAAAAGGCTTCGCCCGCGCAAAGCGAGTGCCAAATTCCACAAATGTTGCGTAGGCAGCTTCGGCGCCGATTTCGGTGGTCCACTCGTGGACTCTCGCGTATATGGTGCTCTGCAAATATCCAGTTTGCACCGGAACCAGTCGCATGGCTTCGGCCCTAACATTGCTGGCCCATTCTGCTAATTGTCGTTGCACTTGTTTCTGCATTGCAGCATCAAATCTTTCCATGGCTTGCCTAAACTCTTCTATGCCTTCTAGGTTAAGGTTAACTTCAACGGACACGCGCTTTTGCCTCCCTTTCGGCTTTTTGTCGTTCTTCCTCTGCTTGATGGTCCAGCTCGTTTAGGATGACGATGAATTGTTGGATGGTTTTGGATGGCTGCCTTGCGAGTTGCGTTGGTGTCCATCCGAATTCTTTGCATAGGCGGAATTCTGTGACTGCTTGGTGCGCTCGTTGCCTTCTGATGGCTCGGATAAAAAAGCATGTTCTTCCTGTGTTAAGGCGCATAGGCGATTGACGATTTGCGAGAAGAGTTCGCCGAGTCCTACGGGGATGCCGTCTTCTTCGTTTAGCAGTTTCTCCAACGTTACGGGCTTGTGGGGTGGCTGTTCTCTGATGGAAGCCCATATAGTTTCAGCTTGTATCGCTATGTAGTCGCTGGTGACAACTTGCCCTGACGAGAGATGATACTTGGTGTGTTTCTGGATGATGCGGCTTCGTTTGGCCCAGCTTAATTCAGCGAAAATGTAGCAGCCAGCGTATTCTTTGCCGAAGCGTTCGTCGAGCTCCATGACCTGATTCTTCAAGCTTGAGCAGTCTCCTTTCAGCTGATGGTTACTGGTCCCTTTGCCGCGAAGGAAGCCTTGCACGCTACCAATTCTTCAACTCGAGTTGGCGTGGCCATATTTTCCCATTTGCATCCATTAAAGACTGCTTTGTTGGAGCCTCCGAGGCCAAATTCTAAACTGAATTCCTGATCAGCCATGACATCGTCGAATTCTTCTTTGCTTTCAAACTCAAAGGTCACTTCGCCTGTTAAGTTGCGATGCCTGTGCGGAAGGTATTTGAGCAAGTAACCTTCCGAGGCGCGGATCACCGGGACTTGTTTGAGGTTGTTTTCGATGGTGAATTTCCAGTCTGTCACGCGGTCAAGGGTCACGGTGCCTTTTTTGACGTAGCTCTCGAAGAATGGGACTGCGCCAGCATGCTCGGCGTAGGTGGCTCCTGAAATTTTTGATGTGGCAACTTCTAGGTTTTGGCCCATGAGTTCGGCGTTGGCTTTGATTATGTCTTCTATGCTGAATTCTACTGTTACTTTTTGGAATTTGCACCCCTTGTAGAGGAGGCTGATTATGTTTGTTGCTGATTCGAAGGCGCCTTTGTAGTATAGTGCTTGGATGCTTAGGGACTTGTTTAGCTCTGCTTTGGCGTATTGGAGCAAGTTGATGGGGCCTTCGCTGGGCAACGCGTAGGCAATTTTTAGGCTGGCGTTTCTTAGGCCTTTTTTGATTGATTGGAGGTCTATGTTTCCTACTCCGCGTATTTTGATGTTGTTTGGGTTTACAGTTGGTTCTATGCTTTCGGCTGGAACGCTCAGCATTTGAGGGTTCAGCGGAGTTTGTCCGTAGGTGGTTTCTTCCACGTAGTATACGCGGCTTTCACTTGCGCTGTATGTTTCAGTCATTTTATTTTTTCACGCTCCTATGTTTTCGAAAAACCATGATTTTAGGATGAATTCAGTTCGGAAAATGAGGGGTTTAACGTCCACGTGGTCTGCATTGCGGTAGCTGACTATATCGCAGTACGTTATTCCGTTGACGGTGACCGTGCAGCACACGTAATCGCAATTTAATACTGCGGGGGTTACGCCGTCGCTCGGGTTGGTTGTTCTGGCGAGGAACCACACGTACCCGTCATTGTCGATGTACTCTGTCAAGTCAGAGATTAGCGTGATAGTGATTGTTTCATCTTCTTGGCTTGGGCTGCCTGTTTGGGCGTTCTGCCAAGCGCTGGCAACATGGTTCCAAACTTTGATTGTGGCGCCGTTTCCGCTTGGCGCGGTTCCATATCCTTCGAAGGTTAAAACTATTTTTTTGGCGGTTTTTTCTCTGCTTTCTGTTTTGAAGCGGAAAAGCATGACCGCGTACGCGCCGTTTTCCGTGTAAGCTATTTGGCTGTGGTCGTCGTCGCTGTACCAGAGTTTTTGATATTCTAGGCTTGTCAGTTCTGTCCAGCTGGACGCGTGCGGTGAATCTTCATTTTTGCCGTGATACGCTTTGCTGGTTTGTGTGTTTGGTCCAGTGTTTATGAAATCGTATGTTGTTTGGTTGGGTTTGGCGCGGTTCTCGCGTACGACGCGGTTGATTTCTTCAACGGTTTTGTTGCGCATGATTCGGCCTGATTCTGCCGTTCCAGGCTGGTCTGTTGCCCAAGCGCCAAGTTTTAAGAGGCATAGGCGTCGGCGGGTTTTTCCTGACAGTTCGATTTTCTGGTCTGTGGCTTCTGCTAAACCTACGGTTATTTGTGCTTCGCAGTCCTTGAAGAGTTCGCGGTCGTTCCAGTCACTACTCACCTTGATGTTGGCTAGGGCGCCGTCATCTTTGACGACGCGTATTTTTGTTTTGAGGAGTCTGGCGATTGTTATGGTTGGGTCTTCTGTTTCGCTCATTGGCCGATGAGTCTCCTGCAGACTGCTTTGCGGAAGGCGGTTTCGCCTTTGAAGGCAAATTCCTGGATGTTTAAGACTTCGTAGTCTTCGCCTTTTCTGCGGATTTTATCGTGGCGTCTTATGGGCGTGAAAATGTTGATGGTTAGGTAATCGTTGATGATGTAGCCTGGTTCCAAGAGTGTTTCTTCGGCTCTGGTTGGAGATACTATTGCTTGTGTGTCAAAGCCTTCGCCGTACGAGGTTCTTTCGCTTGTTTCCTTTATTGGGTACATGGTTACGTTTTCGCCCTTTGTCTTGAGGATCTGGGTGAAGCGCGTTACTGGGTCTTCGTAGTTTAGGAGTAGCCGCGCAAGCCAGCAGACGGTGGCCATGGCCTTTTTGTTTTCTGTGAAGGTGTAGTCTGCGTGTTTTGTGCCCCAGAACATGAATTCGTTTTGGTGTTTGTTGATTATTTTTGTGCTCAGTTCGTAGGCGGGTTTGTCGTGGCTTTTGCGTATTTGGGCTAGGATTCCTGATGTTGCTGCGTCGTAATAATCGCACGTTGGGACTCTTGTTGTGACGTTGATGTAGCCTGCCCAGCAGATGGCTGGGTTGTAGGCCGGATATTGCGGCGAAGGGCCGATGGCGTTGATGAAGTTGTAGGTTTTTTGGGTTGTGATGCTCCAGCCTTCGTAGTCGTGTAGGCCGAGGAGTGCGTAGGCGAAGACATCGTCGAAGATTGTGCTTTCGTCTGTTCCTGTGCGGTGCCAGGCGGCGTCGCCGTTGGGCGGTGGGTCGTAGTATAGGTAGAGTTGTTCGAAGCCTGGGCGGTGGAAGTTTGTTGCGTCTGTCATCATGGTTTCGTATGTGTTTTTGTTTGTTGGGTCGTGTTCACAGAGCATTTTTAGGCCGATGAGTCCGTAGAGGCCTTCGATGTCCATTTGTTGGAGCCACGTGTCCGTTATGCTTACGGCTCTTGCGAAGCCGCCGTAGTATTTGTCGTGCACGCCTAGTTGGCTTGGTTTGTGTTGCATGTTGTAGAGGAACGTGTTGCCGGCGAGTTTGGCGGCGTTCAAGTAATCCATGTTGCTTGTTAAGTCGTAGTCTTTTAGGAGGGCAGGTATGGTGCGGCATGCGTCAATAGCGTAGTATTGTGTGCTGTTTTCGTTGCTTTTGAATCCGCCGTAGGCGTGTTTGTTGCTTTCTGTGCATTGTTGGGTTAGGATCCAGTTGGCGAGTTCGGTGATTTTGTTGTTTATTTCGGTTGTTCGATCTTCGAACTGGGCTTCGAAGTAGGCTTCGTAGAGGAAGTCTATGGCGAAGGCGGCTGCGAAGGCTGCTTTGCCCCATTCTGGGTCTGGGCCTGATTCGGGAATTACGTAAACGTGTGGGGCATAATCTATTATGAATTGGTAATAGGGTTCTGGGATTGGTGTCAAGGTTTAGGCGCTCCTGACAACGGGCTGTTTTAGGCCGTTTAGGATACGGTCAAGTTCGGTTTGTAGAACATTCAAGGGTGGGGCTTTGTCGAGTACGCTGACGTTTTGGTCTCCTATGCTGAAGTTTAGGCCGACTGCTGAGCCGCCGGTTAAGTAGCAGATGGCGTATATGGCGGCTAGGACGGTGATGAATTCTTTTTCTGGTTCTGTGCAGTCGTGGTAGTCTATTTCTTTGTTGAGTTCTAGTTCGAGGATTATTTCTGCTCGTTTGATCATTTTCAAAATTTTGTTGTTTGGAATATCCGTTTCGGTAACATTAATTACGTCTTGGACGTCGTCAGTGGACACGTTTGTCAAACGGTACCAGCCTCAGAGAGAAAATGGGTGAATAAGCCAGATTTAAACAATTTTCACGATGAAAAGGTAGAATTGGGGATGATTTTTTGGAAAAGGTTTTTTGGGATGTGTTTTGTTGGTAGCGTCGTTTTGGGTATGTTGCGGCTGTGTGTTGTAAGTGGCGTGTGAAAGATCTGCGGTTGTTGTTTGAGTCAGAAGGTTGGTTTTATTGTTGAATATCTGCAAGAATGTTGGAGTGTATTTTTGGGAGGACAAATTTTATTAATGATTTGTGTTGATGATTAAATACCCTCTTGTTGATACTTTTGGTGTTTGTTATGGGTGGGCGTCGAAGGGGAGAGATTGAGATTATGCGTGGTGTCTTACAATGTTGTATGAAGGGGGCGACTAAGACTAAGATTGTTTATGGTGCGAATTTGAATTTTTCTCGTTTGGAGAAGTATTTGGGGATGCTTTTGAGTTTGGGTTTTCTTGCGGAGGAAACTAAGTCGAGTGGGAGTGTGTGTTATAAAACTACGGCGTCTGGGGCTTATTTTTTGGAGGGGTGTTCAAAGATGAAGGAGTTGTCCAAGGAGAATAAGAAGCGTAGGAGAAGGGTTAAGCTTAAGCCTTTGTGATGACTATTTCTTTGAGTTTTTTGTTGAATTTTAGTTCTAATTGTAGGTCTTGGTCGGTTGTGTTGTGGATTGTTGTTCCTTGTATTCGGAAGCCTTTTTTGGGTGGGATTATTATTGTGGCTGCTCCTTGTTTTTTCCATGTGGCTTCTGTTTTTTCTTGGGCTTTTAGGTGTAGGATCCAGGTCATTGGTTCTGGTCCGAGTCTGATGGTGTTGGCGGCGGTGTCGTATTCTATTATTTTGTGTTTGGCGATTGTTTCACAGTGGCGGGATAGTTCTTCGAGGGGTACGCCTGATTCTTTTGCTATTTCTTCGAGGGAGTGCCAGTTGCCGTCTTCCAAGAACTTGAAAATTCCTGTCATTAGGGTCATTATAGGGTTCGATGTTAGACATATTTAACCGTTGGGAACTTGGGGGTTAGAACGATTTGGTATGGTATAGGCTTCTATAAGGTTTTTTCAGACTTGTTGGTTCGGACTCTGGCGTTCTTACTGTTTTAAAACGGGCTTTAACCCATGGTATAATCGGTTAGGCATAGCGCTGTGCTATATCGAGGCTGGTTAGGCCTGTCCTAACCCGTGCCGAGTCTGGGGCACGAAAAACATACCCGCAATAAAAGGAAAGAAAGGAGGCAAATAGAATGATGGATAAGAAGATTTTGGCAAGCGTGTTCTTTATTGGCATACTGGCTTTGAGCATCGGCTGGGGAACATACTCACTATTCAATGACACAGAAACAAGCAACGGCAACACCTTGACGGCAGGAACGCTCGACCTCACAGTGGATGGCCAAGACGACCCAAATGTGATGAATATAACGGTGTCTAACATGAAACCCGGTGACGATACTGGATACTACAAATGGGTGCTAAAGAACGTTGGCACGTTGCCTGGCAACCTATCTGTAACCTTTAGTGTAATCATAAACAACGAGAATGGCATTAACGAACCGGAGCAGGCGGCTGAAAGTCAACCCTACGCGCATCCTACGGATGGCGAACTGGGTCAATACCTTAAACCAGGAATTCATCCTGACGACATACCAGATGATGTTAAGCCATACGTCACAATCATAGAACGCAACGATGAACAAGGCTGGTATATTGCAGAAGCAAGCCAAGAAGTGGATACCGGCGGCACCATTGGATGGGGTCCCAAGGGCTGGAGTGTTCCATCAACTGTGATAAGTCAATGGCAGGCAGGACCGCCCCACCCATGGGGAATCCCTGGTCTTAACGGCTTCGGTGGTAAAACCTATATTTACGGAACGCTCAGTCCGGGTGCGGAGATTGCTTTCTTCTTCAGAGTAACGCTGGACAGCGACCTCCAGAGATGGGACGGAACCAAGTGGCTTGACGTTAACGACAACATCATACAGAGCGACAGCGTACAGTTCAATATCACATTCAGTTTGGCACAAATTCCTTAAGCCACTTAGCCTACCAACAAAACCTTTTTTCTCCCCTTTTTATTATAATACGTGTCTCAAAAAGGCTGAAAAAGTGAAGGACAAGAAAATTTTCACGTCAATATTCACAATTTTAATAGTTCTCTCGCTCATAATGCTTATAGCTAATCAACCTCCAACTTCAGCCTGCACAATACATCTTGGAAAAAAAGTAAAGTTTGACATGGAAATCTCCCCGAAAATACCACTATTCCACCCATCTAAAGACGGCTACTTCTATCCTGGCAGTCCAAAAATAACAAAATACTCAAAAGTGATTAACGTGGGAGATTTACCCTTCAGAATCTGCAGGGTCAACGCCACTTTTTACGGAGACACTTACCTCGCTACGGGACTGCAGATTGAAATATTGGAGCTTGGAATAGGTAGGGGTGAAAGACCCAATCTCCTTTGCAATACAACCTTAAACAACCTAAGCGAAGGCATAAACGTAAGCGGTAAAAGGGCAATCTCACCTGAACAAAGCGTAACACTACAGATCACGGTTTGGATGCCCACCACAGCGGGAAACGAGTATCAAGGTTTAAGCATGACAGCGGACATATCCACAACCGTTTGGTTTCCACCAGCCCACTAACGGAGAAAAAAATGAACATCAAAAAACTCGCCAAAATAGCCCTACTCACCTTAATAGCCATAACCGTAATAGTTTTCATGATCTTCTATAGACCCGTCTCACTTTGGGGGGACACCCGGTACGAACCCGTTTATACAGGTAGCATGGAAACAGCAATCCCAATTGGAAGTGTAGTAGTAATTAAGCCCGTCGACCCAGAAACGCTAAAAATCGGCGACATCATCTGCTTCAAGCTTTCAGAACCACCATCAATAACCCACAGAATCATCAACATAACAAACGAAGGATTCATAACAAAGGGCGACGCCAACGAAGACCCAGATCAATGGATAGTCAAAAAAGAAAACGTGATAGGCAAAGTCACTATGACAATACCCTACATTGGCTACTTAGGCTATTTCGTTAGAACACCCTTAGGCTTCATAACACTAATAATAATACCAGCAAGCATCTTAATCGCGCTAGAAACGAGAAAAATCATAAGAGAAATAAAGAAAAACAAAAAAGAACAAACGCCACACCCAAAACCAGAACAAGACACAACACCAAAAGAACCCCCGCAATCCTAATCATTCTTCCATACCCTCACCATGCGCTTCTTCCTCACAAAAACAACAACAAGCAAACCCAAAACCACAAACACTACCACTACAAAGCCTGTTGGAAATTCCGGAATTATCACCTCAGCATAGAAAGTGTGCAAAACGTCCGCAACTATGTTCACCGCAAGATTCAGCGACTCACCGCAACGATTCCTAAACATGGCGTTGCTCCAGTTATAGTTCTGATCCATCCAAACGCAAGTTAAATCGCCGTCCACATCGAAAGTCGTGTCATAAGCCAGCGCCAAAGCAGCGTCATAGGCAGAAACCCCACTCAAGTTACCGTCAAAAACCAAAAAACTGCTAAACGTATCCGTGTAGTTATCCGAATTCTCGTTCACGTAACTCTCGTAATCACTGTGATGAGTTTCAGCCCCCCAAACCGCAGCAGCACCCATAACATGCCCAAAAACACCCATATCCGCAACATAATGCACCACCATCCCCAACCTCTTCGCCGCCTCACTAAAATTTCCAGCCCCAAAGAACTCAACCGCTTTAGCATACTCCTCTCGAGCCCGAACCGCACAAGCATCATCCTGCAAAGAACCATTAACAAAATAGTAAACATGATGCTTACCCGTATCACCTACGCCATCCGGCACCTGCCAATTATCAGGCAACTCAGTCCCATACAAAAAACTTGCAAGATTGTCGAGCAAAAACTGCTTCTCTTCCTGTGGCAACCACTCCAAAGCGTGCTCCGCAATCCAATCATGAGTCCCATAATCAGGATCATCGGGATCGGCGCTGAAACCCCCATTACTCCAGCCAGAAACTGCCACAAAGTTGACATTCACTACAAGTAACACGCCTAAAAGAACAGCCAAAGACAAAAAGGCTGCATGCTTCCTTAACATGGTGCCGTGCCATTCCCCATTAAGAAGAATCCAAATTTAAGAATTGCCTAATCACCCGTAAGCTGCACAGCCAAATCGCCAATAATCAGAAAAAGCCTCGTCTTTTTGATCCCGCCAGTTCCCACCTCAACAACTTCAGCAAGACTCATCATGTCCGTGATCTGCAAAGCTTTATCAACATAAGTATGTTCGCTTAAGCTTATTTGGTCCAGTACCTGCAATATTCTTTGAGGGATTGCCGTAGAATCCGCTAGAGTAATCGTGTCGGAAACGTTTAGTTGTTTCATGATTGTAGCGATGTCCGTAAGCGCTACTTGATCGGTCACGAGCATCAATTTCGTCACCGCAGCTACTTCGGCTAATGCTATTGCATCAGCAACTGTTATGGCGGTCTTATGGCGGAAAATTTGGTCAAGGAGGCCTACTGTTTCTGATATTATGAATGCCTTGTTCACTTTAACCTCGTCAGAAAGGCCTATCGTGTCTGTAAGGTATTTTATTATCTCGCCAGTTATCACGGTAATAAGCTCTGTTAAATTCACAGAGTCCGTGACCATGAGGGTTTTATCGCCTAAACCAAAAGAATCCATAAGGCCGACGGAATCAGAAATTGCAAAAGTCTTGTTGCTGAGGACAGTGTCGGAGAGGCTTAATGTGTCTGTGACTTCTCTCAAAACTGTACCAGCTTCAACTCCAATGTATGCGTCGGCAGCAACAACACAATCAACAGTAACCGTAACGGCTGGTGTTGGATTGGCGTAATAATGCAGAGGTCTTACAGAGTCTACTGGATTGTCATCATTCGTTAAGCCCGTTTTTGCGCATCTTTCTGTTCCATCTATCCATAAACGCGCTTCTCCGTTTCCCGTTCCCTCAACAATCTTCATTTCAATGCAGTACCATTGACTCGTGTTAATTGTTGGCGTTGTACTGTATTCTGTTCCGTGAATATTATCATCAGTTCTGTACCATAAAAACCATTTCAATGTCTCAGCATCATTGTATATTCCGAACAGAATCAATGATTCAGCAGTTGAATTGCAATATATTGAAGATAGATACATTGAAACGCCATTTGCAGGCGTATTCGTGAAGTGAATGTAAAGACGATGAAACAGTGTAGAATAAGAACTGCCAAACACCTTTTTTATGTATGAACTCACTGCTCCTCCAGCTGGTATTACAGCTTGACCAGCATAAATCCCATGATGTTTTGTGCTGCTTTGAACTGTTGGAAGCACATTTCCCTCTATGCCTGTCCATGCTGAAAAGTTGCCCTCTTCAAAACCATTATTGAAATATTCCGTGAAATATTGAAACAGACGCTCGCGCTGTTTTTCGCCAAGTTTCGGTGCTAAAATTTCATGGGCATATCTGCTCATCGCTTTTTCGTCTTTTAGAAATCTTGGGGGAACACGCCACTTCATTTCATCGAATGGGTTTAGGCAGTGGGGGCAGTGCAAAACATTCGGTTCAGTGTAAGTTCCGCATTTAGAACATTGATATTCCCAAAGGGGAAATAAGTCCAGAATCTCCTTAGGCAATCGCTTCATTGGAACACCCACCAGTTATCAGGAATTGGATCAACTGAAACGCGTAGGTACGTTGTATCCAAACTCTTGTGAACTGCAACGTAAAGTTTGATTTGAATTCCGCATTTGGGGCATTGAAACACTGCTTGCTGGTTAAAATCAAAAGCCACTGGGAAATTAGCAACTGGTTTATATTTAGGAGTAAATTCGGTTTTGCAGTTGGGACAAATAAAGTGCGGATTAACGCCTTCTATCTCATTAAAATTAAGGCTATTGAAGAAAAGTTTGTTGTAATCCGCACCCATTGACTATTCCTTGCTTAACCAAATGTTATTTTTAGCGAGAGAGTCCAAGTTTCTCCAGAGCTTTTACTGCCTTTGCTTTCCACTTTACGGTTCAAGTTTTTACCCGCGTCATCAGCCGCGTTTACAACCGTGTATTCTTCCCATGCATAGTTTGCTTCTGCACTACCGAAAGTTGCCCTCCATTCAGCCGTTTGATTTGACCTTTGCGGATAAGTTGCGTCCATCACTTTGAAAGTTTTTGATGCACCCAAAAGGCTGGTGTCCGTTGCTTGTGCTGCCGTGTTAGAGTTTCCAACACCTAAACGAGCATTCGCGTTATCCCATTTTGTCGGCGTCCCAAGTCCGCAGATCATGTCGATTAGCTCACAGAGGCCTTCGTTTAATGCGACATTGTCATGCATAGTTTCTATCACTGGTTGGGTTCCAAAAAATCGCGTGGTGTCTTCAATGCTTCTACCCTGCTGCAAAAACGCTGCAATTCTGTTGTCGAGGTCCTTCCATTTGTATATTGTCAATTCTGCCTTCCAACTGATTCTATCCAATGTTTTTTCCTTTTCCATTTTTATTCCTCCTTTTTCAAATTCTCTTAATGGCGGTTTCTCGCACAGCCGCGTCATGTCAGCTATGATCGAGCCACCTCTTTCAAAGCGCCATCCACAGTCCATGTGAACGTGAGGGTGAAAAGCAACTCTACATAATCATACGCTCTCAAAGTTGCCAAAGTTCCATCCACATTCCAGCTGAAAGCAAGCTTCGTGATTTTTTTGCCTGGGGGAGGATGCATAATATCCATCAAGGCGCTGTGAATCGCCTTGTAGGCTTCATCATATCGGCCATATGGGACTTCACTCACTTCTTTCACGCTCGAATCTTTTCAGTGGGCAGTTCGGGCAGATTTTTTGGATATCTTTCCCGCCTCCATGGAAAATGCGTTTGGCGTTCGATGATTGGGGGAAAGGAGAGCAAAGCCAGAATCATTTTGTTGCACCTTCCATGGAGGTTTCGGGGTCGGGCTTCTCCCATAACTCCCAGCCGAACTTAACAGCGTTCTTCCGGAACTCTTCCATACGAATCAGGCCCAGTTCGGCAGCTTTCAACATGTCCGACACGCTTACTTCACGTGTCTCAGAAGAACCCCAATGCAGGCGAACCTGCGCTTTTGCGGGTTCAAGTCCTGTTTGAGCCAAAATCAAATCAAAAATGTCCCTTTCGACCTGTCGCTTAATGTAACGCTGAATAGGCTTGACAAGCATGTTTTGAAGGTCTAAAGCAGCTTTCGCTGAAGCTTCAGTAAAGCCTGGCGTGCTAAACAAACGTGGCAAGGGAGTTTCGCATCCTAGATAAAACTGGTTTATCAAATGATCAACGTAGTATTCGAAACGGGCCCGAGGATCAAGCGTTACGGGCCTTATGTCGCCTTTTCCGCTGTAGAAAAGCCATGCGCCCTCTTCACTTCGATTTTTGATGGCCCTTTCAAACTTTTGAATTGTTGCTTCATCAGCCCTCTCAAGCAACGCCAGAACGTCTGGTCCAGCGTACTTTTCAAAGATCCTAGGCATTATACGTTCTATTTTGGCTTTCATCCACGCAAAGGCTGGTCTCTTGTCAGATTGGAAAGTCAGAGAATGCAACAGAACTTGCAGGACGCCAGAGCCGTAACCGGATAAACCAGTGCAATTTATCCGCCAATGGATTAGTGCTTCAGCAGATAGACTTTCGCCACCGTAAACTTGACGAAGCTTGTAACCTTCAACCTTGTACGGAATTTTTATTCCACTGTTTCTTATGCAGCTTTGCTCTACGCGTTCCACCGCGTCTACTGGAAACCGATGTAAACTCTCAAGTGCCTCCGGAGTGAGCTTGAGCCAGAAATCATTTCCACAGGCGATAAGCACTCGAGCCATGTCACAGAGCAAAGCATCCAAATTGACGTTTTCGTTGAATTGATCCACGAACTTTTTTGCCTCAGTAGCCTTCTTATATTCCGCGTTCACTGTCGTGTAGAAACCTGTGCCAACAGCTGATGCCGCCAACAAGTCAACGCTTGCTTTACATGTGGGATCCTTTTCGTAAAGCTTCATAACCTCAGCCAAGGGTATATTTGGCGTTTCATATGTTATGGCTGCTTGAGGAAAGGCGTATCCGCTTCTGGTTCTAAGCGAGAAAGTTTCGAGCAAACGTTTCAAAAGATCGTTCAATCAAAGTCCCTCCAGAAGTTTAAGACCTTTTTCGCTGATCACGTAGGGAGCGCGATGCTTCTGCTCGCTTTTCTGCACGTAGCCATTCTGAACGAGGTAGCGGAATATACCTTCAAAAGTGGCGTGAGTGCCAAATTTCCTTACAGTTCTTTTCTCAAGTTCTGTCCTGCGTAGAGACTGCTTGCTCAGTTCCTTCAACACTACTTTTGCAAGATGCAATCTCTCGCGCAAGTTTTTCATGTGCAAATAACCTCCACTGGTTTTTGGCTGCTATAAAAGGGGGGCGAGTGAAGGGTGCAAGTCATTAGAATGGCTAAGTCTCTTTTGTCGTCCATGGCGTACGTGTTTGTTGCTAAGTCAGGCGTGTAGGGAGCCATTTCGGCGGCGCACATTGGGCAATAGCGCCAGCAGTCGCAGACAACAATGTCGCCTTCCCTGTCGGAGTAATGCGTTTTCCGCACAGGGGACATTTGCCTTCGTACTTCGCCATTTTTCTGCCCTATCCTTCGCCAGTTTACAGCGTGGTAGCTATATTCGCCATTTTTCCGATTGCCTTGCTGCGGAGAATGCCCACGCCGAAGCGTGTAGTCGCCCTAACGCCGTACTTGCCGTTTTTTATGTCTTCCCAGTCTTCCACGGTTATGTCTCTTCGCAACAACATCAGCGACGCCACGCGCGTGTCCAAAGCATAGGCTGTTCCGTTGGGCACCAGCGTGCTGGCTTGAACGCGCATGCCCAAAACGCTTGTGACCGTTCCCTGCTCCAAGTCCGTCTGTCCAGAAGGCAAGTACTGCGCGTGGATGAACTTGTCATCCGTGAGCAACTGGTGCAGTTGCACTTCGTTTACGGCCAAGACTGTGGGTCTCCAGTTTTCTCCTCTAACAGTGTTGTGAAGCTTAACCAGTCCGTTCCAGTTCATGGCTGCTCCGCCCTGGTTTATCGGCGCGCTTCCTGCCAAATCCGCGTCAGCGATTGCTCCGTAAAGCGCTATTATCTTGTTTGTTTCTTCTTCGCCTAAGGCTCTGCCGACTCTTTCAACCATGTTGTCCATGACGTTCCACATGGCGTCTTCCAGAAACTCGCGAGTCCATTCCTCTGAAGCTTCTGCGAGAATGTTCGTGTACACGTCGACTGTGCTGATTTTCTTGCCGCTTAAGCGTGTTGCTGCGCCTTCCGCGTAGCGATAAGCAACAGCCTTCTCGTCCAAGGGGAACCTTTCCATCGCTTCGGTCGTGGGCCGCACTGTAATGATGTTTCTGCCTATCATCTCTGGATAAGCAGCTTGCATAAGCGTGTCATGCAAACGCCCCAACGCGTTTACGGCGTCGCTGAATAGGCCTTCTCCTACGCCGACTTCGCAGTACCGCTTGAGAAACGGATGCACACTCGTCTTGTACCTCAGGTTTTCTATGTGCTCTTTGAACTCGCCGTCTCGCTGCATTAAAGATTCAAAAAGTCTAGGCTTAATGGCAGGTCACTTCTCCACATAAATGAACAGCAGGTCATCTGCGGCTGTGGCGGTTTCCAAGGCTGTTCCAAGCGTGCGGTTATAGTAGATGGTGTATGACGCTGAGCCTCCTTCGTTTACGGCTTGGTCGGCCAACTGCAGTATTCTCTTTGAGGAGTCAGCACCATAAACAGCTTTGCCGCGGGTTATGGCGCCGCCAGCTTTGACTTTGACTCTTCCACGGATCAGAACGGGGCATTGTTCACCAGAGGCAACGCCTTTAACAGCTATGCCTAGGCAATCTTGGGCTGAGGTTGCGGGGGAAACCTTGTTGTCGGCGCTTAAGTAAACTGAGTCTCCTTTCGTTATGTTTGCTGCGGCTTCGAAGGCTTCTATTATGGCGTTAGGGTCGTCCGTTTCTCCTATTGCCATCCAGCTTTTTCCAGTTAAATCCGTCATTTTTCATCGTTCACTCCAAATTTGTCTTCGTTTTCACCGAGTTCATCCTCAGTTACTTACGGTCATCTCCGTGACTCTCCTGCAAATTCTGGAGTTTCAAGATGACTTTGCGCAGTTCTTGGCACATTCTTTGGGGTCCTAAACTCCAGCTTCGTTGAACAAGGGGTGTGGGCAAAACGGATTCGATCAGGCTTACAGCTTTGCTTATGGGTATCACTGGCTCTGGTGGCTTTTTGAAAAGGCTCTCTGGAACGGCGTTAATGCATGTGAGGTTCTGATTCGACGCAGAAATCATGTAGTCAGGGTGGAGCGCGAGCCAGTCTCGAATTTTGATCTGATCCCACATTTTCTCCTTGGAAAAGAAAATAGCATGCGTGCGCCGCGTTTCTGGCTGTTGTCGCGGTTTTCCCATGATGGCTAAGACGCCGTTTTCTCTGTCAAGCCAGACCGTAGCGAAATGTTCAGGCAAGAAGCTGAAGCGTCTTGGTAGAAGCCAAGGATGTATTCGCCGGCAATTATTGGCTCGAATGTTTGTTGTTCGCGCGTTTGCAGTTTTTCAAGAATTTGAACATTTGTTTCCAGTATGCCTGGCACGGCTACGAGGCTTATTTCGGCGTTGTGCAATCCGTGCGGAATTTTTCCGTTCAAAATGTCTATGGTTTCGTAGTCTGCTCCGACGCTGACATGCCTAATCAAGCCTTTACGAATTTTCTCAGCTATCTCTTCATCGTAAATTTCAGCTTCGTACCAGAGACTGTGTCCATCCCATTCGGTCTTGATTACTTTGCCGATGCCATTCGCCGCGGTCACGTGCTCAACGTAGACAGGTGCCGAAACAAGTTTATTGGCGAAATTTTGCAGCTCGTCAGAAGTGTAAATATTGAAGTTTCGACTCATGCCAGTGGTCATGGCTACCCCGCGAATCCGCAGAGGTTTGTCAACTATTTTCTCTGAAATCTTGAAGGGAAGAACAGCGTAGACGTGCTCTCTTGTGGTCTCGCCATTGTGTTTTTCAAACCAAGCTTTAGCCTTGTCAACCGCCCAACCCTTATCCTTGTCGAAAAGGTAACTTTGAATTTCCATGGTGTTTTTGCCTTTAACCTTGCCCACTATTGCTTTGACGCCTTCATCTTCACTCAATGTAATAGTTTTCAAACTGTCCGCCTGAAACTCTTCAGGGTTCCGATGCCCACTTCGGATGTATTGTTCTGTAGTTTCCCAAGGCAAACTATGATCAGCCTCACATAACTAATACCAAACTAATATACTACGAAAATGAAAAGGCGAATTGTACAAGCTATTGGTCCGCAGGCGGGCCAATGGGCGGGCCATTCCGTTGGCCCAAACAGTAGAAAGTGATTGGGTATGCCTAGAAAATGCATAGTCAAAGTGGTTCTAAGCAAGGAGCAGAGGTACATTCTGAATGAGCTGGCAAGGAGACTGGGAACAAGCGAAAGTGAAACTTTGCGAATGGCGCTGATGGATTATGCTAAGGAGTTGAGCTTGATCAAGGAAAGCATCCACAAGGCGGGAAACCAAGTTTGAAAATTTTCGATATCTCCAATAGTCAGTCATCATTTCGATTCAGATTTCGGTTTCGAAAAAAAGCCTAATCGAGGATTAACTTTAAAAATTGATAAACAACTTAATAATAGTTCCAAATCCAGAAAACTTGTCTTAGGATAACCTAGGTTGAGGTCAAGAGTTGCCAAAAAAGGAAAAAGTCTTCGAAAAACTTCTTCTCGAAGCCATAGACAATGCACTGGCTTCTCTCGGAGAATCTGCTAGACAAGCAATCTATTTCCACCTAGAAAATAGGTTCAAAATAGCGAGGAAAGACATTCCACATCGTTTGGGAGATTTTGAGATCGGACTTGAGAAGATTTTTGGTTTGGGCGCTCAGTTCATAGAAATTCTAATAATGAAAGATTTGTACGGAAAGATAGGACATCCCCTTGAATGGAAAGAAGGCCAACAGCTCATGTTCAGGGATTATGTGAAGGCAGCTAAGCAAACTTATCTGAAAAGAGAAAAAAGAGCCAAGCTCTAACAATTCATATTTGCATTTCATAAATGATTTATCAATGCTTGTTGAAGTTTGTCTTTTAATCTACGATTAACCTATGGGAATACATTTGCAGCAAGACAACTTTAGACGTGTTCTTTTAGATGCCGTGGAGGAGAGCTTATCCTCACTGGGAGAGTCGTCTAAAGAGGCCATATTATTTCATTTAGAAAATTCCTTCAAGGTAAAAAAGGAACACATTCCAATCAACTTGACAGAATTTGCAAACGCCTTGGAAGGAATTTTCGGGTTCGGCGCCTCATACCTTGAAAAGCTCATTTTGAAGCGCCTTTGTGAGAAAATTGGCGTGGAATTTGAAGAAACAGAAATCTGCAATTTTGTAGAATTCGTGACCAAAGTGCAAGAGCAAACGGCAACGAATGGAGGAGGCTGAGCAAATGAGAAAAGAGAAACGCCGCAAAACAGTCGCACGCGAAGAACTTGAAGAAACTCTCTCTAGACTACGGACGTTTGCTGATGAAATAGACCAGGCAATTTACGTTATAGAACCTGAAACTTACGAGATTCTTTTTGCCAATAGAAAAGCTAGCGAGTCGCACCGCGGAAAAGTCATAGGTAAAAAATGCTATAGGGTATCCAAAAAAATGGAAAAACCATGCTCTTTCTGCGGTAAAAAACACGTTTTCGAAAAAGATTTAGAGACTCACATTGAGGAATTCCAAAATAGGAGAAACAAGCGCTGGTACCGGTGCATAAACAAAATCATTCCATGGACAGGAGGCAAATATGCACTACTTGAAACAGTCATCGACATTAGTGAGCACAAGAAAACCGAAGAAGCATTACGGCGATCAGAGAAACAGGCAAAGCGTCTGTTGGAGTTTCAGAATAAAATTATTGACACGGCAAACGTCTGGATCAACCTTCTTGACGCGGAAGGCAACGTGACTTTTTGGAACCGCGCTGCAGAGCTTATTTCGGGCTATTCTCGCGAAGAAGTCGTTGGGCACAAAAAGATTTGGGATTGGCTCTATCCAGACTCAGATTACCGTACCGAAGCTTTAACAATTGCCAAAGAAGTTATTGAGGCAAAGAGGAAGTTAGAGCATTCCGAAACTACAATCAAATGCAAAGACGGAACGTTGAAAACTATTTCTTGGTATGAAACCGGCCTACAAGAGGAAGGCGAAAAATCAGGTAGCTACATTGCCGTTGGAATCGATATCACAGAACGCAAACAGATGGAAGAGGCTTTGCAGGAAAGTGAAGAGCGCTTTCGCTCAGTAGTGGAAAACTCTCACGACAGCATAGTAATTGTAGACGATAATTTTCGAATTATTTATGTTAATGAAGAAGCTTCGCAACTTGGCGGATACTCGAATGAAGAGTTAATCGGTCGTGATTTCAGGGGGCTTCTCGATGAAAAAACCAGAGGCTTTGTTGAAGATAAATACTTGCGCAGAATAAAGGGAGAAAATGCACTCCCAAAGTACGAGTTCAAAATAGTTTGCAAGAATGGCGAAAAAAAAGATGTTGAGGTCAAGGCTACACCTATCTTAGATAAAGAGGGTAGAATACGCATTATCGCTCAGTTATTGAACATAACTGAAAGGAAACGTTTCATTGAAAGACTTTCTGCACTAAACAAGTATTCCCAAAATTTAAACATGGCAAAAAACTTGCAAGACATTCACATGCTCATGCTAGACGCCATGGAGAAAATGTTAGGGTTTGAATATGCAACCTCCTTTATCATTGAAGGAAAAAGGCTTCGTCTGGTAGCCCACCGCGGATATCCAAACCAGCTCTCAATGAATCTTCCATTATATGAAAAAAAGGGGATAACCGTTAAGGCAGCGAGGACAGGCGAAGCTGTTTTGGTTCCAGACGTTAGGAAGGAAAAAGCGTACATTATCGGCAGAAAAGATGTACTTTCTGAGCTTGCTGTACCTATAAAATTTGGAGATAGGGTTTTAGGCGTTTTAAACGTTGAAAGCACAAGAGTCTCAGCCTTTAATGAAGAGGATAAAAAACTGCTTGGCACGTTAGCTGATCATGCTGCAACTGCCATAACTAACCTAAGAAGACAGGAACGACTTTCTGCCCTAAATGAGTACGGCCGAAAATTGAATATGGCAAAGAGTTTGAAAGAGATTCACGCGTTAACATTGGATGCCATGAAAAAAACCATGGGGTTCAAATTTGCTGACCTCTTTATCATAGAGGGAAAAGTGCTTCGCTTGGCCGCTAGCCGAGGCTATTCACGCGTTCTGCCTTTTGAATTGCAGCTGTATGGAAAAAAGGGGATAACTGTCAAGGCGGCAAGGACAGGCGAAGCTGTTTTAGTCCCAGACGTCAGGAAGGAAAAAGCCTATATTGCAGATCGCTCTGGCATGCTTTCTGAGCTTGATGTACCCATAAAGATGGGCAAAGAGGTTCTGGGTGTTTTATGCGTTAAAAGTGAAAGGCTTGCAGCTTTTAACAAGGAAGACAGCCAACTTCTCGAAATATTGGCCTCTCATGCCGCTATAGCCATAAGCAACCTGAGAAAATGGGAAAAGCTGGAAGTACTCTACAGAAAACTGAAGGATCTAATGAAAAGTTCCACAAAAATCATGCAATCTAAGGATACTCGTCAAAGACTGAAAATAATCGCGGAAACCATTCAAAACTTTGGCTGGAGAAGGGTTGTAATTTCCTTAAAAGACGAAAACTTAGAAGGAATAGACCTCGTTACGGCGGGCCTCACCAGAGACGAAGTTAAACTTCTAAAGGAAAGAAAAGTTTCGGGACAAGTATGGCGAGAAAGATTAAGTTCAAAGTTTGAACGATTTAAGATGGATGAATTTTATTATCTGCCTTGGAATGATCCATGGATTCGGAAAAATGTTCACGGTGTCCCCTCTGGAAGCTCTCCAGACGAAGTAACAGCCTATTCAGGCGTTCCAAGCAAACGTTCGAAAGAGGAAATGGTCGATTGGCACCCGCAGGATATGCTCTATGCTCCCCTTCGGACACCTGAAGGCAAAATCCTTGGCATCTTAAGCGTTGACGATCCGGTGGATGGTCGAAAGCCGACGAAAGAGTCTCTTGCTCCTCTGGGGCTTTTCTTGAATCAGGTTGCGGTGTTGGTTGAAAATTCTAGGTTATTTCAGGGTTTGAAGGATGCTAGGCAACAGCTTGAAGCACACGCGGAGCAACTTGAGCAGAAAGTGGAAGAAAGAACGCGTGAGCTGAAGTTATCTCAAGAGCAGTTGCTCAAGGCTCAAAGACTTGCGGTTATAGGCGAATTGGCTGGCATGGTTGGACACGACCTACGCAATCCTTTGACGAGCATAGCTGGCTCCGCTTATTACCTCAAGAAAAGACTAAGTCCAAATGCAGATGGCAAGGTAGAAGAAATGATTGAGCTTATAGAGAAGAACATAGCGTACTCAAACAAGATCATAAATGACTTGTTGGATTACTCCAGAGAGATTAAGCTGGATTTGACTGACAGCAATCCAAAATCAATAATTAAAAACATTCTGTCCTTTGTGGAATTTCCTCAAAATGTCCGTTTGATAGACCTAACGAAAAACAAGCCTAAAATAAAGATTGATGTTGAGAAAATACAAAGGGCCTTCATCAATTTGATTAAGAATGCCATAGAGGCGATGCCTGAGGGCGGAATACTTACAATAGAAAGCAGAAAAGTAAGGGATTACTTGGTTTTCAGTTTCTCAGATTCTGGTGTGGGCGTCTCAGAAGAGACGTTGAAAAAGCTTGGGGTTCCACTCTTCACAACGAAAGCCAAAGGAATGGGTTTTGGCTTGCCAATATGCAAACGCATAATAGAGGCCCACGGCGGGTTTATCTCCGCAAAAAGTACCTTGGGCAAGGGCACAACATTCACTGTTACTCTCCCAATAGATTCTGGAAAAGAAGGAGGTGAAAAAATATGGATAAAGACGCTAGAATCCTCGTCGTTGACGATGATGAGGACATAAGAAAAGTGTTGGAGACAATCCTTGAAGACGAAGGATACGTTGTTGACTCAGTGGATACTGCTAAAAAAGCGATAGAAAGAAGCGAAAAGGACTTCTATAATCTAGTTCTGATCGACGTTCGACTTCCAGACATGGAAGGAATAGAGCTTTTAACAAAAATGCGCAGTACTACACCAAAGATGCGAAAAATAATAATCACAGGCTACCCAACGCTTCAAAATGCAATTGCGGCCGTAAACAAAGGTGCAGATGCCTACGTGATGAAGCCTTTCGACATGGAAAAAGTTCTTCAAATCATCAAAGATCAGCTGATGAGGCAACAGAAAGAAAAGAAGTACAATGAAGAAAAAGTTGCTGAATTCATCGAAACCCGCGTCAAAGAACTGGAAGCAAAAAACGAATTTTGCAAAAAATAGTGCCCAAACTCTTTTTCACTTTCTTCATTCTGTCTTTTAATCTTTTCAACTTCTGCTTCTTCAAGAACAGCGAACGCGGAAATGTTCTGTTTTTCGGAAGCCCTCGCCTGCTCGTACGGTTGGTTTTTGTCCTCCTACGTTAAGGCGCATCTGCATTCTGAATTATGCGAACTTGCTTGCCAAGCGGTTGAAGAAGCAGTGGCTGGAACTTTCGGTTTTAAAGGCAAACACTCCCGCGCAGAAATTGTATAGGCAGTGTGGTTTTGTTAAGAATGAAGAGAAACACTGTCCTTTATCTAGCAAAAAACGTTGAAGCCCCTTGAAGTTCATTAGGTTCTTGTATGGAAAATCTTAAGCCATTTTAACACCGCGTAAATTCAAGTTCTTTATCAAAAAGCACTTGTTTTGACGGCTTTTTATTACTGCGATTATGTGTATACTAAACGTGCTTTCCAGAAACACGCAGCGGACTATTTCAAAATTATTGTGGAAACAACTTATATAAGCGCTAAATATAGCGCTTACAGTGTTCGGTGAACACTATAGCCCTTCGAAATGTACGACGTGTCAACATGAAATGTCCATATTGTGGGTCTGAAAACTTCAAAACCCTCGAAACTAGAGATTCACAAGACAATACCATACGTAGACGTAAGGAATGCGTCAACTGCGGAAAGCGCTTCACAACTTACGAGTACATTGAAACCGTGGAGCTTATGGTGCGGAAGAAAGATGGTAAGCTGGAACGCTTCGATGTGAATAAGGTTGTGCGCGGTTTGCAGAAGGCCTGTGAAAAAAGACCCGTGACTATGGAGCAAATTCACGAGTTGGCCGACCGTGTGAGGCAAGATTTGATGATGAAGGGCAGAGAGGAAGTCACATCGCAGGAGATCGGCGACCTCGTTATGAAATACTTGAAAAATCTTGACCGTATAGCTTACATTCGTTTCGCTTCGGTTTACAGGCAATTCGAAGAGCCTGAAGACTTCAAGCGAGTGCTCCAAGAGGTGAAAAAATGAAATTTGTTAGAAAACGTGATGGTAGATTAGAACCCTTTGATCAAGAACGCATAACAAAAGCCATTTGGAAAGCCGCCAAGGCTGTGGGCGGAAAAGACCGTGAAACGGCAAAAAGAATAAGCGACCAAGTTGTGGCTGAGCTCAAGAAGCGGTTCGGAGAAGACGGGTGCCCAACAGTTGAGGAAATCCAGGACATAGTTGAAAAAATGCTCATAGAAAACGGACACGCAAGAACCGCCAAGGCCTACATTCTCTACAGGAAGCAGCATCATGACATGAGAGAACTGGCTACCCTCCTGAGCTCAGCAGACCTCGTGGACCAGTACTTGGAAATTGAGGACTGGCGAGTTAAAGAAAACTCGAACATGAGCTATTCATTGCAGGGCCTAAACAATTACCTCTCATCCACGGTCATAGCCAAATATTGGATCACAAGGATTTATCCGCCCAGCATCGCCGAGGCACACTTCTCAGGAGACATGCACATACACAATTTGGGAGTTTTGGGACCCTACTGTGTCGGCTGGGACTTGAGGGACTTGTTACTTTCAGGATTCGGCGGTGTCTCAGGAAAAATAGAAAGCAAACCTGCAAAACATTTCAGAACAGCCTTGGGACAGGTAGTCAACTTTTTCTACACGCTTCAAGGAGAAGCCGCTGGGGCTCAGGCCTTCAGCAACTTTGACACCTACCTTGTTCCTTTCATACGTTACGATGATCTAGAGCAGAAAGAGGTTGAGCAGGCCCTTCAAGAGTTTTTCTTCAACATGAACGTGCCCACGCGAGTGGGCTTCCAGACGCCCTTCACGAACGTGACATTGGACTTAACCCTTCCGGAATTCGTGAAGGATGAGCCAGTCGTTTTCGGTGGAAGACTGACAGATGAAACTTACGGGGACATGCAGACGGAAATGGAAATGTTCAACAACGCTTACGCGGACATAATGAACCAAGGCGACGCGAAAAACAGAGTTTTCACTTTTCCAATACCGACGTACAACATAACAAAAGATTTCAACTGGGACTCGCTCATAACTCAGAAAATCTTCGAAGTTACAGCAAAATACGGTGTGCCCTACTTCTCCAACTTCATAAACAGCGACATGAAACCCGAGGATGTTAGGAGCATGTGTTGCCGCCTTAGGATAGATAATAGAGAACTGCGAAAGCGGGGAGGCGGGCTCTTTGGGGCAAACCCATTAACGGGGTCGATTGGCGTTGTGACGCTGAACCTTCCGAGAATCGGCTATTTGTCGAAGGATGAAGCCGAGTTTTTCGAACGTTTAGAAAGACTTATGGAAATCGCCAGGGCCAGTCTGGAGATAAAACGTAAGGGTCTTGAGAACTTCACTGAAAACGGATTATACCCGTACTCAAGACGCTATCTTCGTCACATCAAAGAAGGTTTTGGCAAATACTGGAAAAACCACTTTTCAACAATAGGCCTGATAGGCATGAACGAGGCGGTCTTAAACCTGTTAGGTTGCCACATAGCCTCAGCTGACGGAAGGGACTTTGCCATAAAAGCCCTTAGTTTCATGCGGGAAAAGCTCTTGGACTTCCAAGAAGAAACAGGTAACATCTATAATCTGGAAGCAACGCCTGCGGAAGGCACCTCTTACAGGCTTGCCCGCATAGACAAGATGAGGTACCCAGACATAATCGTGGCTAACGAGAAACACGTGACTAATGGTGCAAAACCCTTCTATACGAACTCTTCGCAGTTACCCGTGGATTATGAGGGTGACTTGTTTGATGCGTTGGAGCATCAAGAGAACCTTCAAACCCTCTACACCGGCGGAACGGTCTTCCACATTTACTTGGGCGAAAGTCTTCATTCATGGCGATCTGCGGCAGAAGTCATCAGAAAAGTGGCTTGGAACTCACATCTACCCTACTTCACGTTGACGCCCACGTTCAGCATATGTCCAAACCATGGCTACCAGAGCGGCGAACACAGGCGATGCCCCATCTGCGGAGCAAACTGCGAGGTCTACTCACGGGTAGTCGGCTACTTAAGGCCAGTGGACCAGTGGAACGACGGGAAACAAGCGGAATTCGCTATACGCAGAACCTTTGACAAATCCGTGGTTATGGCTACAGCTGCGCCGATGACTGCATGAGTGAAAAACCCCATGAAGTTCAGCGGTCTCCAAAAAACAAGCCTCATCGACTATCCAAACAAAATAGCGTCGGTGCTCTTCACGCCAGGCTGCAACCTGCGCTGTCCCTTCTGCCACAACTGGCGCATCGTGGTAGACCCAAAACCGCCTTTTCTGCATGAACAAACCGCGCTCAAGATTCTTGAAAGCCGCAAGAAATACGTGGATGCTGTTGTTGTTACAGGCGGAGAACCAACAATGCACAAGGAGACTCCGAGATTTTTGAGAAAACTGAAGGAAAAGGGTTTTCAGGTTAAGCTGGACACGAACGGGTTTTATCCTCAGGTACTGGAAGGGTGCTTGCCATACGTGGATTACGTGGCGGTAGACATAAAAACTTCACTGGAAAAGTATGGACGCTTAGGTTCCAAAGGCACTGCTGGGCTTATGCGCACGATTGAAATTTTGAAAACTGGAAAAGTGGCATATGAGTTTAGAACAACAGTTGTTCCGGAATTCGTTGAAGCTGAAGACATAATTCGCATAGGCGAACTCGTAAAAGGCGCAAAAACCCACGCCTTCCAACAGTTTGTTCCTCAGGATACGTTGGACAAAAAATTTGAAACTCTAAAACCCTACTCGCCAGAAAAAATCGCTGAGTTCGCGGAAACAATGAAAAAGTACGCGGAAAACGTGTTACTAAGAGTTTGAGGATCAAGAAACACTGTGTGGATTTAGGCTTATCCTGTTCTTTTTAGTTTCGTAGTTTTTGTCCGCACCAGTGGCAAGTCTTATGCTCATTAGAGTTGATGATGGGGTTTTCGCATTTTGGGCATCGCCACTTTTGATCTTCTTTCAACAGCCATTCTTCAACTTTTCCTTCTTTAATCATCCTGAGATTTTCTCTCAAGTCAGTTCCTAACTCACTGCTAAGCTTAGCTATCTCTTCAAATTTTTGGCAAGTCTCATGTTCGCCGCATTCACAGCAAAATCCTAGTTTATTGTCATTCAAACACTTCAAAATCGCACAGTTCTTACCCCCCTTCGTTTCGTGGGACCATCCACCAACGTCTATGGTTTGGCAACCTTCGCATTTGACCTCCTCGGGGAGACAGTTGTACTTTTTCGCCAGCTCTTCTTGGAGTTTTTTGAATCTTTGCCCGCGCGATGAATCGAGCAGAACCCGCAGTAGAGGCCGCATCTGCCTGCAAGATTTTTGTTCATTTCCAGTTCACCAGCTTTTTGGTTCGTGACAATTAACATTTGAGCTTCGGTGCTTGTCCAAGTCAAAAATGAACGGATGTGTAGGTTTCAATTCGATGACTGAAGCGCAAAGTTTATGGGTTAAGGTGTCGTTTAGGTTTCGAGTGTTCTGTAAACGAGGGTTCACGGTTTGAGTGTTAAAGAGGAAACTGTAGAGGAACGCAAGGCAGCAGTCCTTATCAAACTCAGAAAATACAAGCTCGTCAAAAAGGAGACTTATAAAGAAGCCATAGCGTATTTTATTGAAATTCCGAAGGAAAAGGCGAAGGCCGTCATATGGTGCATTCTCAACGAAGCCACCGTGGGAATAGCCGCCATAAACCTTTTGCAGAAAGTCATGAAAGAAACGGAAGTTGAAAGAGCCATAGTCATCACAGAAGGCCGTTACACACACGCTGTTAAACAAGGCGCCAAAAAGAAGAAAATAGAGCTTTTGCCGAAATCCTTTCCAGTCTTCGACATTTTTGAACACGCTTTGGTTCCTAAACACGAAATCATAGATGAAGAAGAAAAGAAACAGCTTCTTGAACTGTTTAAGGTTCAACCGTATCAGATGCCGCAAGTTAAGGCCAGTGATCCAGCGGTTAAAGCTATTGGCGCCAAGCCAGGCGATATACTCCGAATAATAAGAAAAAGCGCCACAGCGGGCGAACATATAGCATACCGTTACGTCGTAGAATAAAAGAGGTTCAAAAACAAGCGATAAACTTTATTTCGCAATCATGACTTCTGTTGCTTTCACAACGGCTTCTACTTCATCGCCGACTTCGATCTTAAGGTCTTCAACTGCCTCCCTCGAAATTAGGGCAGTCACAACCGTGGGCGCTGTTATTTCAACTTTGACTTTTGCAGTAATCTCGTCTTTGTCGACAGCCACCACTTTCCCCTTCAACCGGTTTCTTGCACTAATTTTCAACCCTAACACCTCCCAATACTCCGTATCTGACAAAACCTCACTCAAATAGTCCTCCAAACGATTGTACTCTTCAAGCAGACTTTTGCCTAGTTCTGTTAGTTTTGCGCCACCGCCTCCAGATTTGCCGCCTCTGTAGGTTTCTACGATTGGCTCTCCTACGGATTTTTGGATCTTTTGTATGTAGTTCCATACATAACGGTACGACATACCTAGTTTCTCAGCGGCTCTTGAAATGGAGTTTTCCTTCTCTAGTTCCTTTAGGATTTCGGCTCCGCCCTTGCCCAGAACTGGTTTTCCTTGGTATTCTATCCAGATTTTGCATGAGGGCTTGTGCTTTTTCTGCGCGAACATTCCATTTATTGCTATTGACACGGAATATTTATAAGGTTAATCGATATGAATGGAAAAACATAACGGTGAAAAAAATGAAAACATGGCAAATAATGCTAATAGTCGCAGCCTTGGCAACTATTGTAGTAATCGCTGGAACCATGGCTTACTTCACATACTTCGCAAAGAGAAGGCTCTTTGTTTCCACAACCACAAGCCTCTACGACACCGGCCTACTGGATGAAATCGAGAAAGACTACGAAGCAACCCACAATGTTGACCTAAACATAGTAGCCGTAGGAACAGGCATTGCCATTCAGCACGCTCAGAACGGTGATGCAGACATCGTTCTGGTTCACTCTCCATCAGTGGAGAAAGCCTTTCTCGAAGACGGCTACGGGGTGAACAGAAAAATAATCGCCTACAACTTCTTCACCATCATCGGACCAGAAGCTGACCCAGCAGGAATCACAGGGAAAAACGCGACTGAAGCCTTAAAAAGCATAGTCGCCTATGGAGAAAGTTTGGCCGACCAGTCCGGTCAAACCAAACTCTGGGTTTCTCGAGGAGATAACTCTGGCACACACTCCAAAGAAAAGAACCTTTGGAGTGCAGCCGCCTACAACTACACACTCATATCTGCTAAACCGTGGTACGCAAGCGTGGGCTCAGGCATGGGTGACACCTTAAACGTAGCTGACCAGAAATCAGCTTACACTCTCTCAGACATAGGCACCTACCTAAAATTCTACAATGATGGCATAATATCACTGCCCGCTCTGATAACCGAAGAGCAATCTCTGCTTAATGTCTACAGCGTTATGGCTGTGAAACCAACAGTTCCGGCAAACCAAACTATCCATGAGCAGATCAACTATAACGACGCGATGGACTTCATACAGTACTTGGTTTCCCCTGAAACTCAACAGTTCATAACAAACTATGGCAAAGACACCTATGGGCAAAGCCTTTTCTCCGGCGCTGTACAACCGCTAAAGGATAGCTCACCTCAACCCATCGTCAGTTGGATAGAAGCCTATGCCTTCTTTAACGGTTCCGAATGTCCACCGCAATACAGAAATGGCTTCCCAGAGCTTTACACTTAGAGGGAAACAATCTTGGTTGACATAATAGGCGGCATAGCAAAAGCGTTTCAGCTAATCATTTCAGGCGACCCAACACTCTATGGAATCGTCTATCGTTCCCTCCTATTTTCTGGAATCGCCATTATACTAGCAACGCTGTGGGGAACACCAATAGCGATGGTACTGGGCCTCAGAGACTTTCGAGGCAAAAGCATAATCAAAGGTTTCTTTAATTCTTTAATAGGCATACCGACGGTGGTTTTGGGCTTAGTTCTCTTTATCATTTTTTCGAAGGGCGGACCATTAGGATTTTTAGGATTGCTTTACACGCCAGGAGCCATAATACTAGGCGAAGCCGTGCTTGTGACGCCAATACTAATCAGCATCATGACAACAGCAATAGAAGCGGTTGACCCAGAAATAATGAATCTCGCCAAAACGCTGGGCGCCTCAGAATCACAAGCATCCATAGCCGTTTTAAAGGAAGCATTAAACGGAGTTCTCTTGAGCAATATTGCAAGTTTTAATCGTGCAATAGCCGAGTTGGGCGTGGCGCTGCTAGTTGGCGGTAACATAGCAGGCTTGACTGATGTCCTGACAACAGCGATTTCGCGATACACGGCTAGAGGCGAGCTAGATCTAGCCATAGCTCTTGGGATACTGTTAATGATTATAGTCTTCGGAATAAACATGATAATAATCACCGCCCGAAAAGCGAAGATGCTCTTCACGTTAGGGAAATCACCACAATAAGAAATGGAGCTTTGAATGGAAGGGCTATGAGATGACAATAACTGCTGAATTAAAGGATGTATCCAAAGTCTATGGAAACAAAAAAGTAGTAGACAGCGTAAACCTGCAGATTTACGAAGGCGAAATACTAGCGCTCTTAGGACCAAACGGCTCAGGAAAAACAACACTGCTGAAAATTCTAGCGTTTATCGAAAACCCCACAAACGGCGAAGTCAAGTTTCAAGGCGAAACCGGCACCCTCAAAAACACCGAAAAAACGCGCATGCAAAGCACCCTTGTCTTTCAAAAAACAATTCTTTTTGACACATCAGTCTACAATAACATTGCTTATGGCCTAAAAATAAGGAAAATACCGAAAGATGTGCGTAACGAAGAAGTAAAACGAGTGCTGAAACTAGTCAAGTTAGAGGGCTTTGAGAAACGCCCTGCTAGAAAGCTTTCCGGCGGAGAACAACAAAGAGTGGCGATAGCCAGAGCTTTAGTCCTTAAGACTAAACTCCTTCTCTTAGACGAACCAACTGCAAACTTGGACCCAAAAAATGCCTCAATACTTGAAGAAGTTATTGCCACAGTGAACCGTGAACACAAAATCACCATTGTGATGGCAACGCACAATATGTTCCAAGCCAAGACTCTACCCACGCGTATCGCATTAATGAGCGATGGAAAAATAACTGAGGTTGGCACACCAACGGAGATTTTCGGCAAACTGTCCAAGAATCTGGCAAGCTTCGCTGCAGTGGACAATACTTTCACTGGAACCGCAAAACTCACGGAGGCTGGCACAACATTAGTGGACATTGAAAATGGCGTTCAAATAGAAACCCTAGTTCCGACCAGTGGCAAAATTTCAATTTTCGTCAGTCCAGAAGACATAATTTTATCCAAGAACCACCTTGAATCCAGCGCTAGAAACGTTTTCAAGGGCAAAATAACTGAAATACTAGATTTAGGTTCGTTTGTCAAACTTAGCGTTGATGTCGGAAAGCCCTTCACCGTTCAAATAACCAAGCGGTCCTTCAACGAAATGGAACTTAACTTGAACTCTGAGGTTTTCATAGCCTTCAAGGCTTCAAGCGTCCAAATCATCTAAGCTTTAGGTTTTCTTTCCTCACTTAACTCGTATAGGATTACAAGCGCTTCGCCTAAAGGTATGTTTAGCCTAGAAGACAATTCCGCGGGGGTTATGTCTGGTCTTTTTTGCAAGATCTCATCTCTCGTGTAGGCCTTATGGTTCGCGTACATTATGGTAGCGTGAACAGTTTCAACTAGTAGGGGCCAAAGCTTTTCTTTTGTGTACTCTTCAAGGTTCATAGGGCATCAAGAATATATTAGGTGGCAGTTGGTTATTCAGTTTACCCCAGAAGCCCTACTAAAAAGCCGCCAAAGTTGCTATTGCAGAATTGGCGTGATCAGTCTACGCTTTACCGCAAAGTATATTTCTGTCAAAAAATTGATTTACCCTCTTTATGCCTGTAAAGGAATGAGTGTGGAAGCTAATGCCTATCGAAGCCGTGATATTTGATCTTGACGGGACCCTTGCGAGCTTCAACTTGGATTACAGAACTGTTAGGGCTGAAGTTAGAAGTTTCCTCGTAAGAATGGGTGTGCCACCCTCAGTGCTTTCCTTGAACGAAAGCATATTTGAAATGTTAAAGAAAACCGAGATTTTCATGAAAAACACGAGAAAACCAAAAGCATTAGAGGAGATTCGAGGTCACGCCTTAGCTATCGCTGAAGAATACGAGTTAGAAGCTGCAAGAACCACGAGTTTGCTCCCCGGCGTTGTGGAAACGCTCAAGGCTTTGAAGAAAGTGAATTTGAAGATAGGCTTGTGCACCATAAACGGTGAAAAATCGACAAACTACATTCTAAAGCGGTTTGGACTAATGGAGTTGTTTGATGCTGTGATCCCGAGAAACAAGGTGAAATATGTTAAACCCAACCCTGAACATCTTGAAACTACCTTAAAGGCTTTGGAGACAACAGCAGACAAGACTATGGTAGTGGGAGATGGAAGCACAGACATGAGAAGCGCTAAGGAGTTGAAGGCAATTGCGGTTGGATTGCCCACGGGCATTTCTTCAATGGAACAGCTTGTCAACCATGGTGCCAACTACATTATAACTTCAATAACAGACTTGCCAATCTTGATAGCGAAAATAAACAAGACGCACGAAGCGTAAAAACTAAAAAAGAAAACTCATTTCGAAACATCCTCTAGACTGGTTTGAAGTAATATCGTGGCCACTGAGGCCAAGTCTGGGCGGGACTACAGGTTCCTAAGTCCATTGTCAATTCCATGCCAATCTTTATCTGCTCTGGAGCAACGCCTGAAATCATACCTGGTATTTTCAAGCCATTTTCCAGCTGAACTATGCCTACAGCGTATGGCGCCATGGACTGAAATTGCACCGGCGCAACGTGAATAATCGTGTATGTTAACAACTTCCCTTTTCTAGGAACTTCAACCCATTCGAACTCCTTTGAAAAACAGTTGTCGCACAAAGGTCTCGGCGGAAGGTGAACCTTTCCGCATTTCGTGCATTTTCCAGCCATGAGTTTCCCTTGAAGCATGTATTTGTAGAATTGTTCTATTGTGAAACGTGCTTGTTCGCTCACGCCTTAGTCCCTCCTGTAAATGTGCACCGTTGCGGTCGCGCCTGAACCGCCCACGTTATGCGTTAAACCTATTTTGGCGTCTTTCACTTGTCTTCTATCTGCTTGCCCAGTTAATTGCAAATACATTTCGTAAGCTTGTGCAGTCCCTGTCGCGCCCACCGGGTGACCTTTGGCCTTGAGTCCCCCACTGGTGTTAACTGGGATTTTTCCTGCAAGCCTTGTTTCTCCGTTTTCGACCAACTTTCCACCTTCACCTGGTTTGCAGAAGCCTAAATCTTCGTAGCCTATTATTTCGGCTATGGTAAAGCAATCGTGGACTTCCGCGACATCCATGTCATCTGGTTTAACGCCAGCCATCTCGTAAGCCGTTTTAGCGGATAGTTTTGCGGCCATGAGTGACGTGAAGCTTTTCCTCTCGTACAAGCCTATGGTGTCGCTCGCTTGTCCGCTTCCAATTATGTGCACTGGCATGTCCGTGTATTTCTTGGCTATGTCAGGTTTTGTCAAAATTACGCAACTCGCTCCATCGGTGATGAGAGAACAATCGTACAATTTGAGGGGCCAAGCGATAACTCGTGAAGCCAAAGCTTTTTCAAGGGTTATTTCATTCTGCATGTGGGCTTTGGGGTTTAGGCTTCCATTATAATGGTTTTTCAAGGCCACCATTGCCAGCTGTTTTTCAGTTGTGCCATAGTCGTGCATGTGGGCTGTTGCCATCAACGCGAATAGGCCCGGAAAGGTTATGCCATGCCACTGTTCGAATGGGTAATCCGAAGCCATAGCCAAGTACTCAGTAACCTCAGCCGTACTTCTATGCGTCATTTTCTCCGCACCGCCAACTAGGACCACATCAGCCAATCCTGAAAGCACCGCGTAAACTCCAGCTCTCAAGGCAACTCCAGAAGAAGCACATGCGGCTTCTGTTCTTGTAGCTGGTATGTGCAACAGGCCAGCCCAGTCAGCCATTGTTGCGCCAGTATGTCCCTGATGCTCATAGGATTCGCCCATGTGCCCAACAAACATTGCCTTTATGTCTTTTTGGGGGTTCAAGCTTGGACAGCGGTCGTAGGCTTCTTTAACTGCTTCTGCAAAAATTTCCCGTGCGTATAAGCCTTCCAGCTTACCGAATTTCGATAAACCGACAGAAACTATCGAAGCGAGGGGTTTCCCTTTCAAACTGAGCTTCCCCTTTTGGGCTAGGTTCCTGAGAAAGTCGAATAGTAGTTAAACAAGTATTTAAGCGTCTTCAGCATTTTGCAGACTTTTTCACGGAGGAAGTCTATCCCTCGCATGCAGTGAAAAACCATACAAACAACCCTCCGTCGCCATGTTAAACTCACAAGATAAACGCTCTAACTTCAATGTTAAAATTGACAGTTCTGAAGCGATAAGAAAATATCTTATTAAGTTTCACACGATATGTTAATCAAACAATACAAAAAGTTCAATAACGGAGGCAAAACGTGCAATGTTTAATGAAGAAAAGATCAAAGAGATAAAGCAAAAGCGGGAACGCTGGGAAAGGACAACGCTACCAAACTGGATTAGGCATTATCCTGAAAGGAAAAGCGAATTCCGGAATCACTCTAATATGTTGATAAAAGGCGTCTACACCCCAGAAGACATTAAGAACTTAGATTATATGGGTGACTTGGGTTTTCCAGGGGAGTACCCCTTCACTCGCGGTTTGCATGCAACCATGTACCGCGGTCGCTTGTGGACTATGAGAATGTTTTCAGGCTTCGGCACAGCTGGACAAACAAACAAGCGCTTCAAATACCTGTTAAAGGAAGGCGAAACTGGCCTAAGCACAGCTTTTGATTATCCAACAATAATGGGTTATGATTCAGATCATCCAATGGCGAGGGGTGAGGTTGGCGTATGCGGAGTAGCCATCTCTTCCCTTGAGGACATGGAAACCCTGTTTGACGGCATACCGCTAGACAAAGTTACAACTTCGATGACGATTAATGGTCCTGCTCCAATGCTTCTTGCAATGTATGTGGCTGTAGGCGACAAGCAAGGCGTGCCCCGAGGAAAACTCGGTGGAACAACACAAAACGATAATTTGAAGGAGTTTTTCGCCCAGAAACTTTGCATATTCCCTCCAAAACCTTCAGTGAAACTCACAACGGACATAATCGAATACTGTGCTAGACATCTGCCTAAATGGAATCCAGTAAGCATAAGCGGTTATCACATCCGCGAAGCAGGCGCCACTGCGCTACAAGAATTAGTCTTCACACTGTATGATGGAATAGCTTACGTGGAATCCACCTTAGAAAGAGGATTAAAGGTGGACGATTTCGCCCCCCGCCTTTCCTTCTTCTTTGCATCCCACAACGACTTCTTCGAAGAAATAGCCAAATTCAGAGCAGCCCGTAGGCTATGGGCAAAAATAATGAAGGAGCGATTTCACGCCAAAAACGCTAGGTCCATGTGGATGCGCATGCACGTCCAAACATCTGGATGCACACTCACAGCACAGCAACCCTTAAACAACATCGTACGCACCACAATCCAAGCCCTCGCAGCAGTTTTAGGCGGAACCCAATCCCTGCACACAAACTCCTTCGACGAAGCCCTATGCTTGCCAACTGAAGAATCCGTGAGAGTGGCGTTAAGAACCCAGCAGATAATAGCGTATGAAAGCGGAGTAACAAGCACTGTTGACCCGTTGGCAGGCTCCTACTACTTGGAAGCCTTAACAAACGAAATGGAAGAAAAAGCCGTGGAATACATCCGAAAAATAGATGACATGGGCGGAGCAATAGCAGCCATAGAAAAGGGATTCTTCCAAAAGGAGATAGCTGACAGCGCCTACAAATATCAAAGGGAAGTAGACGACAAAAAACGCACAATAGTCGGCTGTAATGAATACACCATCGAAGAAGAGGAATGCCCAATAAAGCTTTTGCGTGTTGACCCAAAGGTTGAGAAAGAACAAGTCGCCAGAGTACAGAAATTGAAAAGGGAACGGGACAACAGAAAGGTAAAGGGAGTTCTCGAAAAACTTCACTATACAGCAGAAAAAGATGAAAACCTAATGCCAACAATGATTGAAGCAGCAAAAGCCTACGCAACGCTGGGCGAAATCACCGAGGTACTCCTAAAAGTTTACGGAGAATATAAAGAGTTAATCGCAATTTAGAGAGGTATACAAAATGCAAAGCACAAGAAAAATTAGGGTTTTAATCGCCAAGCCTGGGCTCGACAGTCATGATAGAGGAGCCAAAGTGGTAGCTAGAGCCCTTAGAGACGCTGGAATGGAAGTAATTTACACTGGTTTGAGACAAACTCCAGAACAAATAGTTGAAACAGCCTTGCAGGAAGATGTGGAAGTAATAGGCTTAAGCATCCTCTCAGGTGCTCACAGGACCCTCTTCCCAAGGATAATGGAACTTGTTAACCGGGAAGGTTTGACAGATGTTGTTGTGTTCGCCGGAGGCATAATCCCCGAGGAAGATATGCAAGAAATGAAGAAAATTGGGATAAAAGAAATATTCGGACCTGGAACACCAACAGAAGCGATAATAAAATTCGTGTTAAAAAACGCTCCCAAAAGAACCTAAACCTCGAGAAGTGCAGAATACTTTGACAAAAACTGAAGAAATAACGTCGGGTGTTTTGGCTGGAAACCGCAGAAGCATAGCAAGAGCCATAACCATCATCGAAAACAACACAGCAGAAGCCAAAAAACTAATCGCGTCAATCTATTCCCACACGGGAGAAGCCCACCTAATAGGGTTAACTGGACCAAGCGGCTCTGGAAAAAGCACCCTTATCGAAAAAATTGTACGCGAATACAGACGAAGGGGCAAGACAGTTGGCGTGGTAGCTGTAGACCCCACAAGTCCCTTTACAGGCGGGGCCTTCCTCGGTGACAGAATTCGCATGCAAGAGCTGAGCACGGATCCAGATGTTTTTATTCGAAGTATGGCTACGCGCAATTACTCGGGAGGAATAGCAAGGGCGACAAAAGACGCTGTCAAAGTTTTGGATGCCGCAGGCAAAGACGTCGTCCTGGTTGAAACCGTCGGTGCTGGGCAATCAGAGGTGGAAATAATCAAAGTGGCGCAAACAATAGTTGTTATTCACGCTCCAGGTTTGGGAGATGAAATACAAGCCATAAAGGCTGGATTAATGGAGATAGCCGACATTTTCGTGGTGAACAAGGCTGACAGGGAAAATGCAGACAAGGCGGTAATGGACATTCAAGCGATGCTGCAGCTGAACAATAAAGAAACCGCGTGGAAACAGCCAATCCTGAAAACAACGGCCCTCACAGGCGAAGGCGTCCCCCAACTTATAGAAAAAATAGAAGAGCACAGACGCTTTCTGCAAAAAGAAGTAGGACAAAAAAGAAGCATAGACAAAGCTGAAACCGAATTTATGGAAGCAATAAAAGAAAAGGTAACGAGTTCAATAATCAATGAATTAAAAAGGGAAGGAAAGTTTGAGCAACTTTTGCAGAAAATTGTTGAAAAGAGAGTAGATCCCGCGTCTGCAGCTGAAAAACTCCTACGGGAAAAAATTAAGAAGGCGGAATGATGCGTAAACTTGAAAGGGGAATTGTTCAAGTTTACACTGGAAAGGGAAAAGGCAAAACCTCAGCGGCTTTTGGGCTCGCTTTAAGAGCCATAGGAAGGGGATTAAAAGTCTACATAGTTCAGTTCATTAAGGGCGGGTTTGACTACGGCGAACTGTACGTGGTGGGCAAGCTTCCAAACCTTGAACTGAAAGCCTTCGGCAGGGGAAAATTCGTAACACAAAAACCGGCTGAAAAAGAAGACATCAGACTTGCTGAGGAAGCCTTCCAGCATGCAAAAAGTGTTGTGGAAAGTGGAAGCTACGACGTAGTTGTATTGGACGAAATTAACGTGGCTTTAAACCTGAAACTGATAAGTCTTGAAAAAGTCTTGGAATTAGTGAAGAACAAGCCAAAACACGTGGAACTTGTATTGACTGGACGCTACGCACCAAACGAAATAATTCAAGCTGCTGATTTGGTCACGGAAATGAAAGAGGTTAAACACCCTTTCAATAGAGGCTTTCACGCCAGAGAAGGAATCGAATACTAAGTTCTGATGTCGGAAGCGTTTGGCTCAAAATAGAAGGAAACGACAATGTCTACAACTGACGCAGAAAATTCTTCCGAAGGATTTTCAGATTTGCTTAAGGCTTCATGGATAAAATCTTCTGTAATATTGGCAATCATTCTAACGGTCATAGGCTTAATCGTGCTTTATCTCTTGAAAATCTTCAATATCGGCAGTACGCCGTTGTTTTCAGAATTGGAGACGTTTTTTGCGAATTATGGATTAGTGGGTATTCTTCTTGCGACAATTCTAGCTGGCACATTCATACCTTTGGGCAGCCCGGCCTTGATTGTGGCTGCAGCCCTTTTCGGAGTAAACCCCATATCGCTTATTTTGATTGGTACCACAGGGTTCACCGTAGGCATGATGATTAATTATGCTTTGGCTTATCGGCTGGGAAGACCGTACGTCACGAGAAAATTGTCCGCTGAAAAACTTGAGGAAATTATCCGTCTATGGAATAGATGGGGCTGGATCATCTACACGATATTCGGATTAATTCCAGTCTTGCCCGTGGAATTGCTGTCCTTCATTTGTGGTCTTCTGAAAACGAGATTAGCCATTTTCTTGATCCTGAGCTTCGTACCGAGACTCGTAGTTTTCACAATTCTCGCCTATTTTGGAGAATATGCGGGCGTTTGGATTGGAATCGTCTAATCTGTCTTTCCTGCAACTTGATTCATCTAATCCTTGTTCTAAGGGGCAAAATTTGAGCAAGTTTCCCCACATCAAAAAAAGAATATGGAGATTACGTACTCCCACCCAGTTCAGATAGCCGTACGTCCAGGGGCTAAAGGGGCGCTTCAAAATTATCCCTAAAATAAAGCCTACAATTTTTTTCGAACGTGTATCTTCAGCCACCAAGCATAGTTCTGGATCGCCACAGAAAATTGACGAGTTCATCAACGTTCCAAGTCCTATAAGTGTATTGCAAACGGGAAGGTGTGAAAATCTCCTCGCCCAAATGCCAAACGTCTGAAAGATCCTCCAACGTCATCTGCCTAATCTCAATTTCCGTTTTCCTCTTCCTAAGGCGTTTACCTTGCTGTTTCGCTTTTTCAGTCAGTGACATTGCTTTCCTCTTTTAAATTTAGAAAATGGCGATATAAGCTCTTTGAAAAAGTTTCCAAAACACTTTTAGATTAGATTTTCCGCTTAATCTTCACGACACCTGAGGTTTAACTGGGTTTGGAGGACCTTTCTGAGAACGCTTTTGAAATGCTTGTTAAGCCTGTTCGAAGGCTCATTGAGCAGAGGGAATTCTCAAAACCGACTCAACCGCAGGGAAAAGCTATTCCCAAAATTCTCGAGGGAAAAAATGTTCTGCTTATTTCACCTACGGCTACGGGTAAGACTGAAGCCGCAATTCTTCCAGTCTTAAGCATGCTTCTTCAAGAACCGCAAAAGGTCCCTGGCATAAAGGTCTTGTACATAACTCCATTACGGGCTTTGAACAGGGACATGCTTGAAAGGCTAGAATGGTGGTGTAACAATCTAGACGTAAAGCTAGCCGTCAGACATGGCGACACCGAGACAAAAGAACGAACAAGACAGGCGAGAAGTCCACCGACCATCTTAATCACAACACCAGAGACTTTGCAAGCCATATTATCTGGTTGGTTGATGCGCCAACATTTACAAAGCGTCAGATGGGTGATAATAGACGAAGTCCACGAGATGGCTGACAGCAAACGTGGAAGCCAACTATCCCTAGCTTTGGAACGACTTAGAAACTTGATTGGCAGAGATTTTCAAATGATAGGATTATCTGCAACCATCGGCAGCCCCGAAAAAGTGGCTCAGTTCCTAGTAGGGAGCAATCGAAGCGTTGAAATCGTTCACGTTCCAGTAGCCAGGCTGATGCGACTGAAAATCGTTTTCCCGAAACCCGCAGAAGAAGATGCGCGACTTGCCGGACAACTCTACACGCATCCAGAAGTGGCAGCCAGATTACGGATAATCCGGGACTACATGAGCAAACACAAGTCTGTGCTTTTATTCACTAACACCCGAACCATTTCAGAGGTCTTAGCAAGCAGATTCAAGGTTTGGGACATAGACTTTCCAGTCTCAATACATCACGGTTCCCTTGCCAAACCATCCCGCATAGCTGCGGAAACAGGACTAAAAAGAGGCGAATTGAAAGGGCTCATTTGCACGAGCAGCCTTGAACTGGGCATAGACGTGGGCCGAATAGACTTGGTTATACAGTACATGAGCCCGAGACAGGTAACAAGGCTCATTCAGAGAGTGGGCAGAAGCGGCCACAGAATTGGCCGAATAGCTGAAGGACTAGTTGTTGGAATGGATTCTGACGATACTCTTGAGGCTTTAGCCACAGCCCGCAGAGCCTTGAAAGAAGACTTGGAACCCGTTGAAATCCCGCCTAAACCCTACGACGCCTTGACCCACCAAATCGCGGGATTGTTGCTCAAGAATAGAAGACTGGAATTTGACGAAATCCTAGAATCGTTCCGAAACGCTTACCCGTACCGAGATTTAACCATCGAAGACGTTGAAAAAATTCTCAAGTATATGCATCAACGTTTTCCACGCTTGGCTTGGGTTTCCTTTGAAGATAGAGTTGTTTTGAAACCTCGGAGAGCAAAAGCCCTCTTTGAATATTACTTCGACAACTTATCCATGATACCCGACGAAAAACAATTCCTCGTGGTCGATGAATCAAGTGATTCTTCCATAGGAATCTTGGATGAAGCCTTCATGGCTGAATACGGCAAACCTGGCACAAAATTCATCATAAGAGGCAGCCCATGGCAGATTCTGCACACCACAGAAGAAAGGGTTTACGTAAAACCAGTCGACGACCCAACAGGAGCCATACCGAGCTGGATAGGTGAGGAAATCCCTGTGCCCTTTGAGATAACCCAAGAAGTGGGCTCGATTAGGGGGTTCGTTGAAGAAAAAATGCTGAACGGTCTTTCGCCCGAAGAGATAGGCGCGCTACTCAGTGAAAAGTACCCATCCGACAAGGATACGATCTTGCGCGCTTTAACAGAAACAATAGAGCAGGTGAACGCTAGTCTTTCGGTTCCTACAGATAAACGAATTGTGATCGAAGACTGGGAAGAATTTGTCATAATTCACGCCAACTTCGGTTCCCTTACGAACAGAGCCTTAGCCCAACTGTTAGGCCAGATCCTCTCCGAAAAAATTGGATATGGAATTGTAGTTCAACATGATCCCTACCGCATTTTCGTGCAAACAATGGGCGCTGCAAACGCGGATCGAATACTTGCAGTGTTTAATGAACTGCGGGCCATGCCAGACCAAGCAATTAGAGACACTTTGACTAGGTCAACTGTGAAAACTGGACTGTTCAAAAGGAGAATTATTCATGTGGCACGCCGTTTCGGGGCCTTGAAGAAATGGGCAGACTTCAGCAACGTGAGCCTTCAGAAACTAATAACGAGTTTCGAAGATACACCCATTTACGAAGAGGGTCTAAAGGAAGTGTTCACTAAGGATTTGGACGCAGAAAGACTTGTTTACGTTTTAGAGAAAATCATGGAAGGCGAAATTCAACTTCAGAAAGTTGAAACTGAAGGTACCGCAACTCCTGTAGCTCGCGTCGGCATTGAACGGGTCAGCATGAAAACCGATTTGATTCCACCCGAAAGAATGCGGGCTGTACTCATAGAATCGGCCAAGGCACGATTATTGAACGAAACAGACGACTTCGTGTGTACAAACTGCTGGAATTACCTAGAAATGGTGCGTGTTAAGGATTTGCCAGAAAAACCGAAATGTCCAAAATGTGGCTCTTCAGCCATAGGGCTCCTGAAAGTTGGAGAAGAAAAAGCGCTGCCTCTCATAGAAAAGAAAGGCCAAAAATTAACCAAGGCCGAAGAGAAGTTGCAAAAACAAGCCTTACAGACTGCTCAGCTAATAGCTAAATATGGAAAAGCAGCGGCTGTAGCTTTAAGCGCCAGAAAAGTTCAACCGTCAGATGTCGCCGAAGCTCTCAAAAAGGAACCTAAACTCAACGACAGGTTTTATGAACTCGTACTTGAAGCTGAACGCAAGAGGACAAGCAAAAGATTCTGGTAGCGTTTGCTCCCAAAAATTCTTGCAAAAAATTGGCTCTGTTGCTAGCAGTGTTAAGTTTCAGTCGCCCCTGTTTTGGTGCATGCAACACTACCAGCAACAACTTTTTAAATGAAAGCTGGTCTTATTGTGCGTAAGCATTCGCCTGATCGTGAGGAGATAAAAAAATTTGGAAATAAGCCGGAAAAAACTGCGGCAAGAGGTCCTTGGAAGAATCAAATATGTTAGAACGTGCGTTATGGCCAGAGAGTTATGCCTCCTTGTTCGTACCAACAGGGCTGTGCTGGAACCTAAAGACGTACAAGATATCTGTCTTTACATATCAAGCCTTTGCAAAGAAGAAGGATGCTCTGAGCCTAGCGATATTTGCCAGAAAGCCGCTGAGGCAGTCGGTTCTAAAGATGAAGAAAAATATCTTGAATTGTGCGGTCAAAGCTGCATGAAATGCGGAGAAGCTAGAAGACCAACGCCCAAGAGGGAAACCTACGTCGCATGAGGTTATGCGAAAATCTTTAAAGAGCGAACATTATTGCTTAAACTCAGAATAGGGCTCTAAACTCAAACTGAGGATGTTCGAAAATTGTTCATTGCGCCTTATGTTCCAAGTCCGTTTCCAGTGATTCGCCAGATGCTTGTTCTGGCTGAACTAAGACCTGGAGAGGTCTTTTTTGACTTAGGCGCTGGGGACGGTAGAACGGTGATAATGGCCGCAAAGGACTTTGGCGCAAGGGCTGTTGGCGTTGAATTAAGGGAAGACTTGGCTAAGAAAGCGTTAAGCAGCGTCCATGAGAACGGGCTAACAGATAGAGTGACAATAGTTAACGGGGACATGTTCAAAGTAGACTTGACATCGGCAGATGTGGTTTTTCTCTATTTGACAACGAGTGCAAACGAAAAGGTTAGGCCTAAACTCGAAACTGAACTTAAGAACGGTGTCCGCATAGTTTCCCATGATTACGAAATTGTAGGATGGAAACCTGCCAAGGTTGAGAATTTCTGTGAAAATCGGCAGTTGGGCTATCCTTCGCACACAATCTATCTTTACAAGAAAGTTAAGCCGTAAATAGCGTGAGAAACATGGCTTCTACTGCTTTCAAGACTCACATTAGAGTTTCATGGACAGATACAGATGCTGCGCAAGTCGTACATTTCTCCAATTATTTCAGATTTTTCGAAAAGGCAGAAGAAGAATTCTATAGATCTCTTGGCTTTAGTTTCACCGATTTCAGAAATGAAGGGCTTTGGTTCCCAAGAGTAGAAGCATTCTGTGAATACAAAAAACCAGCGAAGTTCAACGATCTGCTCGAAGTAGAACTAACAATTGAGGAATTGAAAGAAAAATCTGTAAGATATGGCTTCAAAATTTTTAACAAGGAATCAACAGATTTGTTGGCGAAAGGTTACTTGATAATTGTAGCAGCAAATAAGCAAACAGGAAAAGCCACACAAATTCCAAACGCAATCGTGGATAAGCTTAAACCGTTTTGCAAATAGATTTTATAGTAGACGTTAACTTCTGAATAAATACAGTGAAAGGAAAAATGCAGTTTATCCCATGGCAATACATTGCAGACTGGAAATGCACTGCATGTGGAGACTGTTGCAAACTCTACAGCGTCGTTCTAAACTTTCATGAATGGCTCAAAATCGTCAATGCCTTTGGCGTGGAAAAAACCATTTCAGGCCTAGACAAGCTGTACATCAAAAGAGGAGGCGATGGTTCTTGCGCTTTCCTGTGCAACTTTTCAGGCCTGTATCTATGCGGACTTCAGCAAATGAAACCTAACGCATGCAAACTCTGGCCTTTTAAGGTCCTCGACGAACCAAAGTATGCATATGCAAACAAGGCTGAATTCAATTTTGGCGGAAGAAAATTGTTTGTTTATGCCGATTCCATGTGCGCAGGACTCAAATATGGAAACCCTGCGTGGGAATTCACCAACCAAACTCTAATAGAGTTTATGGAAATTGCGTTAGGCATCCGAAAGGAACAGTATAAGACAACCAGCAACTTGGTTTTCAGACCGCAGACTTTGTTTAGACGTTTTGACAGATATTAGAATGTTTGAAGAGGATTTCGGTCATACTGTAATTCATATAATTTTTGAAGCTTCAACAAGCTACTTGAGTGAAGACGCTTCTGCTACCGACATCTTGAGCTTCACTGATGTTTTGTCTCTTCCGTTTTTGGTGCGGGTTCCACAGCTCTAAGAAAACCGTCAGGTGTTATGTCAACCTTTATCCTTCTTCTTTCAAAGTTGCTCATTCTGCAATCCAAGACACGGGCTATGCGAGCAAATTCACCTCTGTCCGCTGCTAAATCCGCTTGCTGGTCGTACGAGCCTAGGCGTTCATAATCTATTATCATTGTACCGTCAAGGTTATGTGCTAACCCTATGCCGCCTCTCATGTCGTAACTGCCCCAAGTCTCTGCGCTTCTCTGATCAACGTAAAGGGCTGTTATACCGTGAACCTGATTGTATCTGGCCAGTTCTATGACACGGTATTTTAGTGCTCCGCGGGACGCTTCAAGCACAGTTACGGAGTCAATTAGCACCAGTTCGATTTTCTCCTTTTCAGCAACGTAACGGTAGGTTCCCGCGAAAGTGTTCCAGTCTCGCAGTTCTGGATAAGCCACTGTGTCAAGCACGAACAAGTTTTCACGAATCTTGTTCCAGTCTAAACCTAAAATGTCCGCCTTCTGTTTTAGTCGGGACTGCAAATCGAAACGTGGCGTAGCACTTTTCCACGTATCTTCAGCCGTTGCGAAAAGCACTTTTCTACCTGAAGCTGTTACTCTTACGGCTATCTCTTCTATAAGTATCGATTTTCCAGTGCCTGGCAAACCTGTAATTGCGAATTGCCCGCAGATAGGCAAGCCGTTCAAGGTTTTTCCTTCAGGCGTTAGAAAGAAATGGTCTATGAAGGTATTTGTTGGAAAGCCTAACAGCGGCTTTTTTGCCTCAGACGCTTCATCCGGCCTTAACACTAGCGCGTTTAACTTTTCCTCTTCTTTTCGTTCAATTTTTGTAGTCATAGGCTTTGTTGCCAGTTCCCACTCATCTGCTGGGGCTTTTGCGGTTTTCATCGCCTCTGCGAAGGTTTTCGCCATGGCTTTCATTAGAGTTTCAACTTCTGGAACAACGGCTTCTTCCTTTTCCTTTGGCGGTGCAGGTGTTTCGGGAGCTTTTTCCTCAGGCTTAATTTCTTGGAGAACTAGCGCCCAAAGCTCGCCTTGACGCTCAACGATGCCTTTACTTTTTAAAGATTGCAAAAGAGTATACGCCGAGTTCGGTCCATATTTAGGTATACCTAGACTTTCTGCAATGTCATTTAAGGAAGCCTTGCCACCGTGTGCCTCGAGAAATTCCGCTATGTTTTTTTCTTCCGTCATAAGCGTCCCAAATTAGAAATGCACTTTAGAAAAGTATAAAGTTTCGCAGTCTCCTGTCTAAACAGGTCCAGCAGAAGATTTCAAACAGTCTTACAATTTCTTGGACTGTCTTCTGGTTTCCGACAAAATTGTCAAAAAGGGAAGAGGCCAGCTGCGAAACATCAGAAATGCTCCGTTTACACATTGGCTGAGGCCTACTTAATGGTTTCTGGTTTTACAATTAAAAGTCTGATTAAGATTTTGTTGAAGATTAGGTTATAAGCATGAAATTGAAAGAATAGAGCAAAACAGGAAATAGTTGGAGCTAAACATATGGGAAATCCCAAGATCGGCTTGTCTATGCTTTATTGCCTAGGGGAATCCTTCAACAAAATGACTGAACTTCTTGTTAATGTTGCGACAGACAACATTGAACTTGTTGATGACGGTTTTCACGCCCTAGACAAAAGAAGGGTTAAAATTCTGAGAGACATTGGAGACTCATATGATCTGAAATATTCGGTTCATGCCCCTTTTGCAGATGTAAACATTGCTTCTCCGTCCAAACCCATGCTGAGGGCTGCTCTTAAGAGGCTGGAGAAATCCATCATTCTCGCAAACGCTTTGAACGTTCAAATTTGGGTTTTTCATCCCGGAATCAAAACGGGCATTAGTATGTTCTATCCTGGCATGGATTGGCTTCAAAACTGTAAAAGCGCACGGTTGCTTCACGAAATTGCAGAAGATCATGGCTTAAGAATAGCTATAGAAAATGTGCCTGAGCCATATCCGTTTGTGATGAAAGGCGTAGAAGACTTCGCCAAATTCTATGAAGAGGTTAATGAGAACATTGGCTTAGCTTTAGACGTTGGACATGCACACTTGAACGGGCAGATGGAACTTTTCTTCAAAACTTTTTCGGATAAAATTGTGCACATGCATGTAAGCGACAATGCTGGAGAGAGCGATCAGCACTTGGGCATAGGTTATGGCAAAATCTATTGGCAAAAATTTGCTGAAAGAGTGAAAGAAATATCGTATGACAAAACCATAATTATCGAATCTGTGGAACACGTGGAAGAAAGCTTACAAAAACTAAGGCAATTGTTCAGTTAACTTTCGAGGAGCGGCAGTTCTATCTCCATAAAGTCTTTTGCGACTTGCGTGTTTTTGAAAATTTTTTGTGCCCGTTCTAAAAGTAGGTTTGTTTCCGTGTATCTTGCACTGATATGCGTGAGGATGAGCCTTTTAACCTTAGCTTTCTTGGCGTTTTTGGCCGCTTGACTCGGTGTTGAGTGACCATCATCCTTAGCCTTCTCAATCAACGCGTCTTCTAAAGTAGCATCGTGAATGAGCAGGTCTGCATTAGTGGCAAAGTTTGAAAAGTTTTTGAAGGGTCTTGTATCGCCTGTATAGGCAATTTTTCTTCCAGGCCTAGGTGGACCCAGAACATCTTCAGGTTTTATTACTCGACCATCTGGCAACTTAACCTTGTTCCAGTGTTGAAGCTTTGACCAAAGCTGACCTTCGGGAACGCCTAATGCTTTGGCTTTTTCTGGATAGAATTTTCCAGGCCGAGGTTTTTCTATGAACGCATAAGCCAGGCTTGGAATGACATGGTTTGACCAGACTGCTTCAACAATGTATTCCTTCTCTTGGCATACAACTCCTGCTTCGTATATTTCGTGAATTTCAACTGGAAAGGTCAAGACAAACTGCACCGTTTCCTTGACGCCTTCCAAAAAGCGTTTTATTCCCTGCGGTCCATAAATTTCCAGTTTTCTTTCCCTGTCAAGTAAAGCCATGGTTTGCAGCAGTCCCGGCAAGCCCAGAACGTGGTCACCATGCATGTGGGAGATGAACACTTTCATTTTTTTGTGGAAACCCACTTTCGCCTTTATCATTTGTCTTTGGACGCCTTCGCCGCAATCGAACATTATTTGTTCGCCCTTGCGTTGGATGAGCACAGCTGGTAGGCTCCTTTCAGGAGTTGGAACGCTTCCGGCAGTTCCTAGGAATATTACGCGCAAACTCATGACCATTACACCTTTTTGAACACGGCTATTTCTCTTGTTAGGGTTCTGTGAACATAAGCGAAATGGGACTCTAAATGTTTATAGCCCAATTCTTCGCCTATGCACGCAATATTCAGTGTTTTTGGTGAAGCTATACAAATCCGCTGCTCCGTCTTCAGCATGTCTTGAAGCGAGGCTAAGACCTCTTCAACTATTTGCTTGGTGGTTAGTCTTAAGGTAGTCGCAGATCTTCCATAAGGTGGATCTGTTACAACGCAGTTGGCTTGCGTTATTGGTGGTTTTCGTCCGTCTGTCAGTATTAAGCCTTCAGGTTCTATGCCGAAATGGTTCAAGTTTTTGGAACATCCCCTTATCATACGTCGTTGAACATCCAGACCCAACACGCGGCAACCTATGAGCGCAGCTTCAATAAGCATGCTTCCTGTTCCGCAGAATGGATCAAGCACCAGCTTGCCAGCTCGCGGCTGGGCTAAGTTAACCATGCACCTTGCCAGTTTTGAAGGCATGGCTGAGGGGTGGAAAAAAGGCTTTTTTCTGGGACGTCTCTCCACAAAAGGCTTCGGTTTGATCTCTGCAAGTTTGACTCCGAAAATTAGCTTTTCATTTGTTAGGATTCCAGTGAAGGTTTTGTCTGGATTTTTCAAGTTGACCTTTGTTTTTGCAGTGTTTTCGAGGATGTGTTTGCCAAGTTTTCTTTCGAGGGTCATGGTATCGATTTTTGGGGCGTAAGCCTTTACGTGTCTTATGCGAACTGCGAAAGTGTCATGTTCTTCCATAACGTTGTTAAGGTTTGTAGATTGGATTGCTTTGATTATTGTGCGTGTTTTGGCGTTGCAAGTGAAGAGTTCAGCTGCGCAGATTTTGGTCAGTGCTGCTCTTCGCTTTATTGTTTCCACGCAACTTGGATCTGCTTCAAGTCTTAGAACTTGGTCGAGGGTTTCGAGAATTCTGAAGGGGTATTTTTCGGCTTCAAGAATAGCTTTGAGTTCAGAAGGTGGTAAAGTCTCATTCTCACCGGAAAGCAGAAAGAAAAGTCTATCCACTCTTGAGTTCCTTCAGTTTCTTGCTGATTAGTGGTGCGAGGGAAACCTTGCTCACGTGACTTGGGACGCTGTCGGTTCCGACGATTTCTTCAACTCCAGCGTCGAGGATGCGTTTTTCTGCGTCGCCTATCAGTAGCGGGTGCACGCAGGCGGCGAAGATTTTTGCGGCGCCGAGTTCTTTGAGTGTTTTTGCTGCAGCGATTGTGGTTCCGCCTGTGCTGATTATGTCGTCGAAGATTATGACCGTTTTGTCTTTCACGTTTAAGGTTTTCTTTGCTAGGGAAACTTGTCCTGTGTAGCGGTCTCGTTGCTTCTCTAGGTGTCCTGCTTCTCCGGTTAGAACGCGTTTGGCTTGTTCGGCGATGTGCATGGCGCCTTTGTCGGGTGCGAGGGCGAATGCTTTTGTGAAGCCTTTTTGTGTGAAGTGCTCGGCTAATAGTGGTATTGCGGATAGGCTTTTTGCTGGGAATGGGAAGTTGGCTAGGGCGTTTTCTTGGTGCACGTTGATTGTTATGAGTTGGTCTATGCCTGCTGCTGCGAGCATGTGGGCGACTGTTTGGATGCTTATGGTTTCGCCTTGTAGGAAAATCTTGTCTTGACGGGCGTAAGCCAAGTAGGGAACTATGGCTGTGACTTTTTTGGCTCCGTTTCTTTTGGCTGCATCAGCCATGAAGGCTAGTTGCATTAGTCTGCTGTCTTGTGGTGGGCTGGAGGTCTGCATAATAATCACGTGGTCGCCTTGAACAGTGCCTTCTAGCCGAATGTAGGTTTCTCCGTCTGGGAACGTCTTGTGGGTAACGGGCACTTTTTCTAAGCCTGTTAATTCGGCTGTTTTTTCGCCGAGTTCTTTGGATGCTGGTCCGACGATGATCTTCATTTTGGCTTTCCCCTGTTTCCTCTAGGATTCGGGTTGTTTGATTTTTAGCTTTATCCCGTGAACTCTTTTTAACTTATCTGTATGCTGGCTTTGGCACTTGGAATACTAGTGCTCGGAAAAAACTATACCCCCTCTATATATAGGTTGAATTTTGATGGGTAATCATGGGTTCACTGGAGAACGGCATCTATTGCTTGTTCGCGCTCAGCTCGTTAATGAGTTCTTTCGCTCTGTCCATGCGGATTTTCCGTTCTTCAACCATTTGTTGAGCCACCAAGTCTATGAGCTCACCTGTGGCGCCTGCTGCGACGGCGATGTTTCTAGCGTGGAGTGACATGTGACCACGCTGAATGCCCTCATGAGCTAGGGCGCGCAATGCGCCTAAATTCTGTGCTAAGCCTACGGCTGCTAGGACTTCGGCGAATTCGTTGGCTGTTTTCACGCCGAGAATTTTTATGGCTATCTTTGCTATGGGGTGAGTTCGCACCGCTCCGCCTATTAAGCCCACGGCCATGGGCAACTCGATTGACCCTACGAGGTCGCCGTTTTCGTTTTTCTCCCATGTCGAAAGGGTGGTATATCGCCCGTTTCTTGCCGCGTAAGCATGTGCTCCGGCTTCTATGGCACGATGGTCGTTGCAAGTGGCGATTATCACGGCTATTATGCCGTTTAGAATGCCCTTGTTGTGCGTCGCCGCACGGTATGGGTCTGCAGCTGCGAAAGCGTAAGCGTTTACTATGCCGTCTACGACTTCTTCGCCGCCCACCGAATCTTTAGGCACTAGGCACCATGCTCTTGCTAACCTTTTGGTAGCCAAGTTGGAAATTATTCGCAGGTAAACGTGCCCGCCCGTTACACGTTCTATCATTGGCGCCACAGCTTCAGCCATCGTATTAACTGCGTTTGCGCCCATGGCGTCGCGACAGTCCACGTGCAATTCGGTAATCACCATTGGCCCTTGCGTCGTTTGGATTACCTTTGCGTCGAGGTCTTTTGCTCCCCCGCCTACAGAAACAAGCACAGGATCTTGATCATTTGCTTTCTTCAATATCTCCTCCTTAGCTTGTATAACTCGCATCCTAGCCGCATAAGGATCTTTTGTGGCAACGGCTTGAATCTGACCAATCATAACTGGCGGAGTACTGCTAGCGTGGAAGCCGCCTCCGTCGCGCACCATTTTTGCAGCATAGCTTGCTGCAGCCACTACTGAAGGCTCCTCAATGGCCATGGGAATCAAATAATCACGCTTGTTTACGAGAAAATTAACCCCTATGCCTAATGGAATAGAAATGGCACCAACAACACTTTCTATCATGCGATCAGCCAAATCCAAAGGCAAAGAACCCGTGTTTTGCAACAAAACGCACTCCTCATCAGACAAATTAGCAAACTCTTTGACAAGTGCTAAGCGTTCGTTCGGCGTAAGCTTGTAGAAACCCGAGATCAGAGAAGATTTATTCATTATTGTCCACCATTCTGCTCTTTAATTGGAAATGCCTGAAATAGTTTTTGTCTAGAGCTTTTAAATGTTAGCTAATCTTTTCAGAGTGAAAGCCAAAGGCAATTTCCTTATTTTCAAAAAGAGTAAAAAGAATAAAAATGAATAGCGAAAAAGTGCTATTCATACACGACCTCTATGTCGAAGTCTGCTGATCCACTTGCGCTTGCATCCGCTTGTATTTCGAAAGTAAATCTGTAGTAACCGCCTGCTACTAGTGGAGTGTTACCCGTATACGAGCTGTATTGATCATCTTGTACTCTCAAGTCTAGAGTGTCAACAGATTCCCAACCAGTTACGTTCTTGTAAATGTACACTTTCGCTGAGTCGAAAGTACCTGTTGACAATGCAGTTGTAACGGTAATGGTCAGATTATGGTCTGCTCCATCTTGGTTCTTTAGGAATATGCCTTCTGTGAAATTTTGTATTACACCTGGTTGAACATCTAGATCCATTGTTACTGTACCGCCGCTTATCGTAGCATCTCCGGGGGTATCTCCGCCTGTCAGCCATACTAATTTCTGGGTTCCTATTGTCACACTGCCATCAACGTACATGTAGATGTAGGTCTGCGCGCTTACCGTCGCTATGATTATAGCCGTGACAAGTAAAGTCACTAGTTTTAGGCTTTTCTTATAGTTTATATTCATTTTATCGTTTCACCTCCCTCCTTCTTTTTCTTTCTCTCAGGGCTTCTTTCCATATTCTCACGAGGATGTAGATGCTCACGGTCAAGACGAGTATGCAGGCTATTCCAAGGGCTATGGCTGAAACTACGAAGACTGCGTCTCCCCAAGAAGGCTTATAGAGCGCGTACGCGCTTGCTCCGATTATCGCTGCGCCTGCACCTGTGGCGATGTACCACCATTTTGGTTTGAAGAATACGTAGGTGCCAAACCCCACTACGAAGGTGTCGAAGGCAACTATGCCAATGAAAGTGGTTTCCCAAGACATTTGTGGAAATATTACGATTGGGTGTGTTGCAATGCCAGCGTAGCTAGACAAGAAGAAGATGGCTAATGAAAGAGACGGAAAAGTGACCGTGAACATGAAGACTTTCGCGTAATTCAGCAACTTTTTGATAATACCAAGGTAGACATTCACCGCTACAATGTTCGCCAACGCCACAATCAAGTACAATAAACTGTACCAGAAGCGCATGTAGTCCCCGAAGAAAGTCATGAAATCTTTGCTCACGAGCAATTGCCCAAAGCCAGCTAAAGCCGCCAACTGATACAAATACGGCAGATGCCATGGAAAATGCTTGTCCAGTAGACATGCTAACAGACTTATTGCTAAGAAAAGATCTACACCTAGCAGTAGGAAGAATTCTGGCTGTAGTGGAGCTGCCATTGCGGTTTCGCGCTCGCATCGTCGAATTCGGATGTGAATTCCGAACCCTTGACGGAAAATATAGGGTGGCGCAAAGATAAATCTTACGTCGTAATATTCCATATACACAAGTTACATTCAGGAAAATCATGAAACTTGTCTTTTCGGGAGAGCCACGGCTGGAATTCCTAGACGTTTACTTATTTCTTTTGCCAGTGTTTCGGCGTGACTTATTCTGTAGTTGTCGGTGATTACTTGTTTCGGTTTTGAACGCTTGACGTACGAGATTAGGCCGTTGAAATCTGAGTGGTCGCTGAGGGCTATTACGTGCTCTTTTTCGGAGATTTTACGGCAGGGGGAATTAAATTCCCAACCGCTGACGCAGATGCGAGGGCTGTTTATGCCAACGGTTTTCTTTGAGTTCATGTGATAAAAAGCGACACACGGAACGTCTTTCTCCATGAGCTCCCGAGCTTCCCTCTCCATTGAAAGCATCAGCCTCCCTAAACGCATCCCGTGGCTCTCGCAGACTTTCGAGACATGGAAAACCCTTTCAGGCATGACAAAAGGCACCCTCACATCCGCATTACGCAAGATTTGCATGACTTCCTGAAGCTTACCGTAAAAGCCAAAAACGTAGACCACACCTTCTTTGAGCCCTTCCTCAACCAAGGAAACGAGCAGTTCTCGCACGTCCATGCCAAAAGAACGCTTGCACCATGGACTGCCATAAGTGGCTTCAACAACAAGCGAATCAGCATACAATACGGGCGTATCGTCAATTCTGAAATCCCCAGTGTAAACGATTCTGCTCCCTTCCGCATCTTCAACGAGCACTTGCGCTGAACCCAAAATATGGTCAGTCTTGAAAAAAGTTATGCGCTCATCCTTGTACTGGATCGTTTTTCCATACTCGAGTGTTTCGACGTGGCCTGTCATGAGCGAAAGGGGCCCTTTCATGGCGGCAATCAGGTCTCTTGTAGGTTTGGTCATCAAAACTGTCTCGCATTTTTTTAGGCTTTGCCGCAGACCCATCATGTGATCAGCGTGGGCGTGGGTAACAACTCTAAGGGGTTTGAACTCATCGAAGGCGTCGCAGGCAACATAATTTCCCAGCAGAACAGCACCGCGACGGGTTACCGTGGCTTTGACAGGCAAAGGTCAGCACCCTCCGTTTCAAGCGGTTCTGGCGGCAAGCCAGTCGATCAGCTGTCGCGGGTCTCGGCATTCTATCTTAACTTTTATGGGGCCCAGCGGTGATTCCGCCACTTCCTCAGAAAAGGAAACGTGACCCGCGAATGCCACCTGCTTGTTAAGGTAGAAACTAATAGTTGTTCCTTTTAGCCCTTGGAATAGAGCTTTTCTTGCAGCGCTACGGATACGCTCTCTGCGTAGCAAGTTGTACAGTTTAGTAAGCATCTCCCGCCCTTTTGTTTCGGCAGTTAGAATGCTTCCTTTATATGAAGGTTTTATTTGCATGGGTATGTTTCCAAAGATGTTTTCAACTGCCCTTTTCACTTTATCTTCGGATTCTGTCGGATTAATCTCCGCTTCCACGTAAACAATTATTTCGTCCATTTTTCTTCGATTTTCCTCAAAACTTGCTGAACCTTAGTTTTTACAACTTGTCTTCCATTCTCATTCACTATTATGTACTCCGCCATGGCTATGGAGTCCCCTAATCCCACACTCAGTTCACGCACGTCCCTTTCATGGAAGATTTCCCAACCACTCGGGTCGTCGCTTCTTCGGCGCCTGTGAAGGCGACTAAACCTTGTTTCGGGTGAAGCATAAATAGCCACGAGTTTGAATTTTAAAAAATGTCTTTTAAACTCTTCGACCTCGCTCAAGCTTCTTATCCCGTCTATCAGAACCTTGGGGTTTTTTGTTTGCTCTATTTTTGGGATACATCTTTTGGCTACGATATTGTCTCCTTCAACTTGTCTTAACTCTACCATGACGTTTCCAATGTTTTTTGGGTTTGGCGCCAGCCCTCTTTTTTTCGTTTCTGCTCTTATCACGTCGCCCATAACCACCACTGCATAACCCATTTCGTTTGCAGTTTCAACAACTAATGATTTGCCCGCTCCAGGCATTCCAGCCAAGCCCACGACAAGCTTTTCAGCGTTCATTTTGCACCCTTTTTTCACATTAAATGTCAACCCTTAGCATTAAAACATTTATGAGAAGAAGCTGTAGAAAGTATTTGAAGGAATAAAAAAAATGGCTGAAACTGTAAGAAGCTTCTTGGCTTTCGATATGGAAAACGAGTCAGTTTTGAAAAAACTGGCATTAGTACAGAACCTTCTGATGAAAACTGGAGCAGACCTCAAGCTTGTGGAACCTCAAAACATCCACATAACGATTCGTTTTTTGGGCGACATCAGACTGGCAATGGCTGAGAAAATTCTTGAAGAAATGAAAAAGACTCAGTTTGCTCCTTTTGACGTGCGAATACGCGGCTTAGGCGCTTTTCCAAATGTGCGATATTCAAGGGTTGTGTGGGCTGGAATAACCGAAGGAGTCGAGCAACTAAAAAGCGTTTTCAATCAGTTGGAACCTCGTTTGCGCAGTTTAGGTTTCAGTCCTGACCATAAGGGATTTAGCCCACACTTGACAATTGCCCGCGTGAAGTCTGGAAGAAATAAGGCTGAACTTGCAGAATTCATTGTCAAAAACGAGGGTTACGATTTCGGAACGATAAGAGCCAAATGTTTAAGGCTCAAAAAAAGCGATTTGACACCGAAGGGTCCGATCTACTCAACCCTTAAAGAGTTTTGTCCACAAAATGAGTGAAAGGATAAGTCATGCAAGAAGAAATAGGCAAGATTTGCAGAGAAGTTCTGGAGAGGATTACGCCTACAACAGATGATCGCGCTAGAATAGAGGGTTTGGCCAAAAAGCTAGAGCAAAAAGTTGCAAGTGCCTGCCGAGAATACGGCGTCAAGGCGATTGTGCGGGTTGAAGGTTCAGTTGCGAAGGACACTTGGCTCAAGGAAGAACCAGATGTGGACGTTTTCATGCGTTTACCAACTACGATACCGCGCCGATCACTCGGCGAAATTAGCTTGAAAATTGCCAGAAAAGCCACAGAAGGCGCAAAACAGATTGAACGATTTGCAGAGCACCCCTATTTGGAAGCCATTGTTGACCATGTCAGAGTAAATATTGTGCCGTCCTATGATGTGAAACGTGGGGAATGGCTAAGCGCCACGGACAGAACACCGTTCCACACAGACTACATAAAAGCGCATTCAGATGAGCATATGCAAAACGAAGTTCGGCTACTCAAAAAGTTTATGAAGGGAATTGGAGTTTACGGGGCTGAAATCAAAATTGGCGGTTTTAGCGGTTACCTCTGCGAACTTCTGATAATGCATTATGAATCCTTTGTTGACGCCCTGAAGGCTTTTGCACAACATAAACAGCGGATAGTCATAGACATCGAAAACTATTACGCGGGGAGAGAAAGGGAGATCGAGCTTCTTTTTGGAGAACCCCTAGTGATTATTGACCCTGTGGATAAGGGAAGAAATGTTGCTTCAGCAGTGCAGCCACAGAAACTCTACACTCTCGTTGCTGCAGCAAGACCCTTTCTTAAGAAACCAAACATAAAATTCTTCTATCCACCAAAGACTAAAGCCTTGCATGTTGAAGAGGTAAAGCAGAAGTTAGAGGAGCAAGGTTCAGCTTTCGTCTTCTTAACTTTCGGAAAGGTCGATGCTGTTCCAGACGTTCTATGGGGTCAGCTTTACCGCACCCAGCGTTCTTTGCGGAAACTGCTTAAGCTAAACGATTTTAAGGTTTTACGGGATGCTGCTTGGAGTGATGAAAACAGCCTAAACTTAGTAGTTTTTGAGCTTGAAGAACGTGTTCTACCGAAGGTTAAAAAACACTTGGGACCGCCTCTTGAGAGGGAAAGGGAATGCGAAAATTTCTTGGCAAAATACGTTAACAATGGAGAAGTGGTTTCCGGGCCTCACGTTGAAGACGGCAGATGGGTCATTGAGCTAAATCGTAAATGCACGGATGTTGTTGAGTTGTTGAATGAAAAACTGAGGGAAGGCGGCAGAAACGCTGGAGTAGCCGAACAGATTTCGCGAGTTCTCCGCAGAGACTTCAAAATTTTTGTTAACACTGAAGTTGTTGAGACTTACGCGAAGAATGGCAAGTTTGCCGAGTTTCTAACTGATTTTCTTTCGGGCAGACCGTTCTGGTTAGAATCCGCTTAGGCTTAGCGCTATGAGAACTACGCCGAGAATCCAGCAGTAAAACGCGAAGACATAAAACTTTTTGATGACTAGAATTTTCCAAAGGAGCTTCAAGGCTATGTAGCCTACAATTATTGCGATAACAATGCCTGCAATAATTTCTATCCAGTCTAGACCAGCGGCTGCCAGCTCGCCGTATTGCGTATGAAGAGTCAATCCGAGTGCACCAATGACGGCTGGGATTGAAAGGAGGAAGGAGAATTTGAAGGCTTTTTCCCGTTTTATTCCTAGGATTAGCGCTATGGCTATTGTTATTCCGCTTCTTGAGATTCCGGGTATTATGGCTATGCCTTGGGCCGTGCCGATTGCCAAGGCTTCGACATAACTTATGTTGTCTTCTTGTTCTTTGCCGATTTTTGAGGAGTAAAGCGCGATGCCGCAAATCATGAAGGCGGTAGCGATGGGAAGGACATTTTTGAATGCCGCTTCTATGGTGTCGCCGAAGACTAAACCGATTAAGGCCGTGGGCACTGTTCCGACAATGATTAGGGGGATTAACTTTCCGTTTTCTGTTTTGAAGTCGAAGTGTCCAAGCGCTCGGAGGACGTTTATGATGTCTTTTTTGAAGAAGAGGAGAATCACTACGAGTGTTCCCACGTGTAATGTGACGTCGAAAAGTATTGGGGCTTCCAGCTCCAGAAGGCGTTCGGCCAGTTTTAGGTGGCCTGTGCTGGATATGGGAAACCATTCCGTTAAGCCTTGGACTAGGCCTAAGATCATTGTTTTTAGCAGCTGGTCCAAATTGAATCGCCATGATTTTAAAGGTTTAAATGATTAGTTTGTGTAACTTGTTAATCTGCATGTTGGTGCGTTACATGGGCGAGTACCCCTTCGGAAGTCGTGAAGACCGTGAAATGTTGGCGAACATGCCTTTGGAGAAACTTTTGGACTTTTTCTTCCTTCAGATCCGCAACATGTGGCGGGTTGACGGCTTATATTTTTTGGGCATAGAGAAGAAATTTGGCACTGAAATGGCGACGGAGATTGATGCTGAAGTTTGGGCAGCTATGGCCGTGATTGAGGCAAAGAGTCTGAAGAAAATGTTTCAGATTGGAGAGGACCCGAATATTGCCACGATTATGGACTGCCTCCGTAAGTCAAGTTGGGCCTTGGACCAACCGTTTAAAATCGTTGAAACGGACAGCAAAAAAGCCATCTTGTGCATAGAAGAATGCAGAACCCAAGAGGCTAGATTGAGCAAGGGTCTGTGCGAGTTCCCATGCAAAAAAGTGCGTTTTACCTACTTGAGAAACTTTGCGAAAACCTTGAATCCAAGCGTGGAAGTGAACTGTATCGTTTGTCCGCCTGATGAGCACCCTAAAGAATATTGGTGCAAATGGCAATTCACAACAAGTTAATTAATACTGCGTAAGGGAAAAACGTCAAATATCTTCGCTTTCACTATTTACTGGAAGCACGCATTCCTCTGGAGGTCGATGGAATACTTGAAGAAAGTAATTGATACAATGAGAAAAGAGATCGTCACCGTTGATGAGAGGACATCAGTTGCTGATGCCTCAATGAAGATGCGGGAAAAATCTGAAGGGTGTGCCATAGTACTGAGGCAAGGTTCGCCTATAGGCATAGTGACTGAAAGGGATGTTACCTGGGAGGTTGCGGGAAAAGGCTTGGATCCGAAGAGCGTCAGGGTTTCAGATATAATGTCAAAATCCCTAGTAACAATTGATCCAAATGCGGATTTAGTGGAAGCAGCAAGGATCATGGCGGAGCATAAAATTAGAAGACTGCCGGTGGTTAGAAAAGGAGTTCTCTATGGTATTTTAACGGCTGCGGATATAGCTCGAAACATTGAAGAATATATGGAGACTGAGATGCGAAAGATTTTAAGGTATGCATTTTTCCCCCCAACTCATGGCTAGCTTTCAATATTATGGTATCTAACTTGTAGTTCATTCTAGCTTTCAGTGCAGTAAAAGAAGCGTTTCAGATGAAAAGCAATAAAGGTGCGCACGCTAAGGTATTAGAAATCGGCTATGTGGAGACAAAGGCATGGATTACAAGAAATTGGGGCTTACATCCGACTTAACAGTAATATCAATATCTTCTGCAATTTACAACATGGGCTTTACCGTAGGCACAGCTCTACTAATTCTTTATCTCATCAATTTGGGTTATTCCCCATTTCTAGCTGGAGCGCTGATTACCGTTTCAAGGCTTTTTTATTCCGTTGCAATGATGATTACCGGTTCTCTTTCAGACAGGATTGGGCGAAAGCTACCTATAATCTTGGGGTTTGCGCTGACTGGCTTAGCTCTGTTGGCAATAAGCGCCGTTACAAATGAATCAGCTGTTGCTGTTCTGGTAGTGCTTGTTTGGCTTGGTTTTTCCTTTATCAGCCCTGCGATTTCTGCAGCAGTCTCAGAATCTGCTCTTCTCAACAAAATACCCATTGCATTCGCGTGGTATTACACTCTATTTCACGTTGCACAGTTTCTTGGGCAGACCTTGGCAGGTGTTGCTGTGCAAAACTATGGGTTCCCGAGCACACTCCTTTTGGGTGGGGGATTGGCAATTGTTGCTATAACTCTAATGTTTCGTTTCGACGAAAAACGCCAAGACAAAGATTTTTCTTTTGGGTTTTATCAAGATCTGAAGCGTGCAATTAGGCTTATAAGATCTGAGAGGAAACTGCAATATTTATCAATAGCCTTGTCAGTTCACCAACTGGGTTTTTTCATGTTTTATAGCTTTATTCCGCTTTTGGCTGAAGTTGATCTATTTATGGATACGACAACTATAGGATTGATACTGGCCGTGTTCACGGCGGGCAGCATCTTGACACTTCTCCCTTTTGGAATAGTGACTAATAAAATTGGTGGACTAAACATGTTAATTTGGCACCTAGCTCTTTCAAGCTTGACTTGGTGGATTCTTCCATTCTTGAGATCTTATGAAGGAACAATGTTACTTATGATTACTTTGGGGATTATCGGAGCCATGGATATGCCAGCTAGAAGGGACTTGATGATTTACATATCCGAGAAGGAATTAGCTACGGCCATCGGCGCATCCGACTCTATATCAATGACAATAGCCTCGTTGGGAGCACTAATGGCTGGAGCCCTTTGGGAAGTAGGACACTGGGTTCCCTTCGTTGCGAGCGTATTTGTAAATGCCGTCGGAATCCCTTTCTTGTTCAAGCTCAGACACTTTAGCGCTACAAGCTAGTTCATACCATAGCAAATGGCTTATAATTCCTAGAATGTCTAGTTTTAAGGTAACTGCCAATATGTTCCCAAACTGGTATGCGTCAAACATGCAGATAAGCGTTTGAAATTCCACGGCTGCAATAAGATCATGTAAAGAGAAAAGCAAAAGCCCCTCCAAGCATCATCCAAAGCAATTATTGAATTCGCCCGCACGCGCTTCTATCCATCCAAGCTAATGGTCTGTCTTAGAACCAACGATTTAGAAACATTAATCGCAAAATTCGTATATATACAGTGTTTCTTACTTTACTATAGATAGATTACACTTACCCTTGACTGAACATTATCGAAGTCTTTTTAGATGGTCTAGTGAATAAGATAATCTTTTTATTCATTGGGAATCTAATATAATGAGATATAAGATGCCAACGTACAAAATGGAGCGGAAAAAGGCTTTAACACCTGAAGAAGTAATCCACCTATGCCAATCAGCAAGAACCGCTCGAATCTACAAGAACCCCATGTTGTGCAAGCAGTTAGGCCTCAGAGATCAAGCGCTCATAGCCACGCTTTATACTTACGGAAAGAGAATCAGCGGTCAAAAAAAGTGTGCGTCATATTAATAGCAAAAAATTTCATGTATGTCCAAAGTGGCTCTGTCGGACGCGCGCAGCTTCTCTTGGGACGTATATAGGGTCCTTTCGGCGATAAATTGTTGTCGCAGACTTAAACACGCATGCACCTTTTAAGCCAATGTGACTCTTATCATTGCGGAGGTTGAGTGCTTTGTTCTCGTGGTGGAAGAGGAAGTTAAAAGTGGATTTGGGCGAGTTGGAAGATGAAAGAGAATCGCTGTCTAGTTTTTTGCGCACAACCCTCAAAGTGAAGGTTATTTCTGATGAAAATAACGTGTTGGTAGATTCCGAAAAATTGTCTCCACAAGAGCTGAAGAGGTGGGTAAACAAATTTGTTTACCATCGACATCTAAATAATGAGTATTGGGTTGCACTCGAACGTGGTGTCGTAAAAATCCACAAGTTTAAGGGCGCTGAGAAGCATGAAAAACGAAAGAAGGAAGCGACTCCGCCTTCAACGATTAAGCACGGGTGGTAATAAGAGCGCGCGCGTGCTAGGAAGTATTCCGATGTGCTTATTTCTTTCGAAAATTATAACAAGAATTGAAAGGCCCTGACCTTGTTGAAAAGATTAACTGTAATACTAACTTTACTTGTTTTCATAGGATTGGGCACTAACTTAGGTAGCAGTCCAAATACTGTCAATAGCATTTTAACGGTTAACATAAACGGCGAAATAACTTCCGCAACTACATCTATGGTGAATGACGCGTTAAAGTTGGCTGAGACTCAACAAATCCGCTTAATAATCGTAATATTGAACACTCCGGGAGGGGAAGTAGATGCTGTTAAGAACATGATGAATCTCTTCGACAACTCTAACATAACAATCTGCTGCTTTGTCTTTCCAGCTGGAGCAACGGCTTGGAGCGGGGGAACCTATGTTCTGATGGCTTCTCATATTGCTGTCATGGCTTCTGGAACTACAATAGGCTCGTGTCAACCAGTTTTGTCCACGGGAGAACCAATTAACGAGTCAAAATATGTTAACGCATTGGTAGCCTTAATGGAAAACCATGCTTCATTGCATGATAGAAATGAAACTGTGGCGAGACTTTTCATAACTGAAAACGATAATTTGGGTCCAGAGCAGGCTCTCCAATTTCACGTTGTTGAATTTGTAGCAGATGATATCCATACATTGTTAAGCAAACTAGAAGACTTTACGCTCGTTCGCTTTGAGAGAACCCTAGGCTCGACAGTGTGGAAGCTGGTTCCAAATGATGCCGCTCAAAATTATTCGTATCAAATATCTTTCAACGATATCAGCCGAGCAGACATAGTTGATTACACGCCTGGGATCCAGACAGTTTTATTCAGCATTCTCTTGAACCCGCTTGTCAGTTCATTGTTGCTAATAGTAGGCATATTCCTACTTTTTATAGGGATTAAAACACCTGGCTATGGCGCTGAAGTCACGGGCGCTATATGCCTTGTTTTAGCTTTAATCGCCTTTGGAGTTGTAGGAATATCGTTGGGTGCCATCGTGTTGTTTGCCCTAGGCGCAGTTTTGATTGTTGCAGAACTGAAAACACATATAGGAGTATTAGCTTTAAGCGGGGCAATCTGCATGGTTATTGCAAGTTTACTCTTGTTTCCATCTCCTCAATGGCTTATTTATTATGGGGTTATCCAGCAAATACAAGAGGTGCTTGTAATAGGGGCTGCTGTTATGGCTTCTCTTTTCTCGTTTATAGTTTACAAAGCAGCCAAGGCGAGACTTTCCAAGGTTAGAACAGGTAAAGAAGCATTGATTGGCGCTAGAGGCATTGCGGTAAGTGACCTTAAACCGAAAGGTAAAATTCGAGTTGTGGGTGAGTTTTGGCAGGCTAAAGCTAAGGATGAGTGGATAGAGAAAGGTGAAGAAGTGGAAGTGATTGACATGGAAGGTCTCTTTCTCATAGTGGGTAAGCCAAAAGAAAAGGCTTAACGACTTGAAAGATAAATGGTAAATGGAGGTGAAATAATGATTGACTTTGTGACTATTGCTGTTGCTTTCATAATCCTAGTAGTTGCACTGATACTGCTTAGCGGATTGAGAGTTCTGAAAGAATGGGAAAGAATGCCGGTCTTGAGGCTTGGACGATATGTGGGTTTGAGAGGGCCAGGGATAACGTATCTTATTCCATTCATTGACAGGGCTCCAATGAAAATTTCAACGAGACTGGACACAATTCAGTTTAGAACAGAATCGACTTTGACCAAAGATAATGTTCCTGTAAACGTGGATTCTGTTTTGTACATGAGACCTGTGGAAATAGAGAAAGCTGTTTTGTCCGTTGAAAACTATTTTCAAGCTACCCAATTAGCCTCGCAGACAACACTCAGGGAGGTCATAGGCAAAGTGGATCTCAACGAGTTGCTTGCAGAACGCGAAAAGGTTGGAAACCATCTACGCGAGATTATTGACGAGAAAACCGAAGCTTGGGGGATAAAAGTAACGTCCGTTGAGGTAAGAGACGTCATAATTCCGACAGCCCTACAAGATGCTATGTCTAGGCAAGCACAGGCGGAAAGAGAGAGAATCGCAAGAGTGACGCTAGCTACCGCGGAATTTGAAGCTTCCAAAAAAATGATAGAAGCTGCGAACATGTACGAGAAAAGCCACGAAGGTCTAAGACTGCGATGGATGAATATACTATACGAGCTGGGTCAGCAAGCAGGCACAAACACCATAATGCTAATTCCCGCAGTTATGCCCGAAGCAGGATGGCCGCCAGTAAGCATGTATGGCTTCAAAGAACTACCTAAAGGTCAAGCAAAAAGCGAATCACAGAAAACAGAAACCCAAGAATGAAACTATATCATCGACAAGAATTTCGGAACTAAAAACCAAAATGGATAAAGGTTAGTTTTTTGGAGTTGCAGGAGGCATGCTTTCAACCTTTCTTTGATATCACAGGCGTTGTCAACGTAACTTTTGCCATTTTTCGTCCAGTGAAGCCTGTGATGAGCATGGATGCAAGAACAATCACGAGGACTATGCTAGCGCGCGCTCTTGTAAAGAATAAGCTTACTATGAATCCTTATTCTTTTTTCATAAAAGAATTAAATGTTTCTTAGATAAAATCAACAGAAGTGATTCGATTTGAGTCGATCTGAAGAGCTAGAACAGCTTCGTAGCAAGAAATCAGAATTGCATGAAGAATCTCTCACTCTCGAACAAAGGGAAAAGAGTCTTGAAGAAGCAATGCTGATCCTTGAAGAGAAAATTTCCATTGCAGAGTATAAAAATGGCAACGCTGCTAGAAAAGAGGCAATAGCTAGGCTAGAGGGTAAAATAAGCGAGCTTGAAGAACGGCTAAAGGCTATAGCAAAGAAGCCTGACACCACTGCAACAGAGGAAGCCCCACAAGAAACTACTAAAACAGTGCAAGAAGAGCCAGAAGAGTCCGTTGTCACAGTCACTGCTCTTGAAGAACCCATGGAAGTGCAGCCAGAAACTGCGGATAAACAGAAAAAGAAGCGCAGACTTTTCTAAACTGCACTAAGTAACTGGAATCTACAAAATCTCCAGCATAGATCTCGAGATAAGAGAATGAGTAGTCAAGTTTATGAATTTCGCTTTTCGTGCGCTTTTTTAGTTCAACGCAACAACGGAGTTTTCTTCCGGAACAGAGTGCAGGCAAACTATTTATTCCGCAAGCTTTGCATCGGGGCCCTGATTGAAACGAGGTCCAAAACGATTAAGATGTTCTTGGATGATTGCGGTTCTTTTTTGGACAGAGACAAGGGCTGCCTCATAGTCAGTGATTGATTTTCATTATACAGTTAACTTGCCATAAATGGGAATTCAAACTGGGATTTTAGGATTTATACTACATTTTGTCATCTACACTTTCGTATGAGAACCAACGCGTCTTTCTGGCAGCTTTAAATGAAGGAAACCTGTGATAGAGAATGGACTTGGTCGCGAACTTTCCTGAACGTATCCCGACACGTCGGACCTTTGAACTAAATGTTTTTTGATACCTCAATGCAGCGCGGTTGTTCAAGTTATAGGTAGAAATTTGATTTGAATATAGCTTTGATGTGTGGCGCATTCTATTTTGGAATCTTAGCAGTTTTCCATGTGAGGCCTATGGTGGTATTAGGATCGTGAGAAATACCAAGGAACTTTTATTTATATTTTCAGAACATATACTCGACTTTCGGTGCGGAACTATGGATGTTGAGGGACTCATCAAGGCTTTGCCAAAGGTTGAGCAGCACATCCATATTGTGGGTTCAACGAGACCAGAGACCCTCCTCTGGCTTGCAGAAGAAGGCGGTTTAGAGAAACCCTATAAGACGTTGGAGGAAGCTTGGCGTTTCTTCCAGTACCGCGATTTTCCCCACTTCATATCCGTCTACAGCACTATAGTGAACTGCATCACAAATGAAGGTCAATTTGAACGTATTGCGTATGAACTGCTGGAGTCGGACGCCCGTTGCAACGTACGATATGTTGAGGCAAGCTTCTCTGCGCCTGACCATGTTCGGAGGGGTCTTGATTATGGCAAAATGCTTGATGCCATCAACAGGGGCGCGGGTCGAGCATACAACGACTTTGGCATCGAGTGCAACCTTAGAATAGACCTCGTTCGGAATTATGGACCCGACGTGGGAATGAAAGTCCTCGACTGGATAGAGGGCAAAAGCGATAACATTGTCTCGATAGACATAGGAGGCAGCGAAGAAAGATTTCCTCCCAAGCCTTTCGCACCTGTCTACCTTCGAGCGAAGGATATGGGACTCCATCTCGTTGCCCACGCAGGAGAAGCCGCTGGACCTGAAAGCGTCAAAGATGCAATAAGGCACCTTCACATCGAACATATAGGTCACGGAATCTCTGCAGGCAGTGACTCTGCGTTGATGAACGACCTTCTGAAGCGAGGTATTACAGTAGAAATGTGTCCTATCAGCAATGTAAGAACCGGAGTCGTATCCTCTTTGGAGGAACACCCCATTAGGACTTTTTTGGACAAAGGCCTTCAGGTGACAGTGAGCACTGATGACCCATCAATGTTTGCCACCGACATGAATAATGAATACCTGCAACTTCACAAGAGGCTTAACTTTACGATTCCTGAGCTATTTCGATTGAGTCTCAATGCGGTTGAATCTTCCTTTCTTCCTGAGGAAAAGAGAGTCAGTATGCGCAAATCTTTCTTAAAGGAGTATGAGCGTTTGCTGGAAGAAGCGGGCGCTGAAACGAAATAGAGTTGAGTTTTGTAGAAAAAAGAAGGGATATAGTCTTATTTTTTGGCGATGCCTAGAGCTCCGCCGATTATTCCAAGGATTAAGCCTATGATTAAGCCGCCTGTAGTGAAGAAGAGGCTGAGGATCGAGAAGATTATTACGAGGATGCCGCCGATGGTTTCTTTTCCTGGCATGTAGATGAGAATGGCACCAACTATGACTAGTATGGCTAGAACCAAGCCTATCCCGCCCCACAGGGCTAAGAAGGACGCACCAATGTCAAGGCCAGGAGCATAGCCTGGCATGTTGCCTATGAGTGATTCCCACAGGGAAGCGGCAGCTAGGAGTATTAGTGCGACAATGGCGTCTATGATTCCGCCGACGAGGGATATGGCGAACCCAGCGGTTGCCCTTTTCACTGGTCGTACGGGTTGTGCTGGTTGTACTGGTTGAGCTTCTGTCAAAAAATTTCCTCCAATTGTATTCCATGTTAGGAATCAGATATAAAGTCTAGCTTCCATAGATGACGCTAGACAAATTTCTTATTGGGAAATTTTGAACTCAACAAGGATAGCGTGTGAACCGAATCAAAATGCGGCTTTCAGTGAAGATAGTATTTCTTCCTCTTGTGCAGCGATTTCCAACAGAATTTCTTTGGCCTCGACGCAATTTTTCGGATTTATTGGAATGCCCCTAATTAAACGAGCAACCGTGGTCCATTTTTCTCCCACGCGCCAATAGCGCTCACCAAGACGCGCTAATTCTTTCTTGTCAAGATGAACACTTGATTCCTTGAGAAATTTTGGGTAGAGATATCTAAAACATCCGCCTCCAGTGCCATCTTCTTCCAGCATGACATACGTAACTTCATAGAGTGGTTTAAACTGAGGGCTTTCAGATGGATATTTTTCAGGCCATTTCACTATTTCACTTGCGAAGTATCGAATTCCCTTTGTTCCAAGATTCTTTATAGGCGGGTGCAACATTAATTCAACGGTTTTTATGATACTTTTGTTTATGGCACTCTCCAATGAAGTCGGTTTTGATGGGAATTTGAATGTGAACCATTTATTTTCTGGAGGAAAAGGCTTGAATTTCGAAGACCTTGCATCCTCAAGTTCTTTCAAAGTTGCCGTTTGAAGTTTTTCAAAACCCGTGTCGGCAACATACGCAACTCCCTTACTCTCGTCTATCCCTGCGATAACAACCACATGCGCGCCAAAATGCGCTTCTTTAGGCAAGCTCAAGTATTTCAGATAGGGCATATCAACATGAATCATGACTGGGATATTCTTGCCAATCGACTCCTTTACTGTTTCATAGGCTCTTTTCTTGCTAGCGGTTTTGTTCACTCTAACAGTGATTCCAAGATTATCACATAGATTTCCGCAGAGGTCTCGCGATCTGCCCCCCACAAACGGGTAGAGCATGTTCTTAGCGTGCCAATAGGTGAAGCCTAGGCCGCTTCCTAATCCAAAAATCATTGCTTCTGAGAATTTAAATCCATAAAATTCAAAAACGTCACGCAAAGCAGAAGATTCACAGTGCACACCCGGTCGGTGGACAAAAGTTTCCAAAAGTTTCCTCATAATGGCATCCCCAAACAGTAATACCACCCAACTATTCGTCTATCAAAATCTATTTTACAATACGGGACCCTATAAGAGTTTGACAGTTTTGTCCTAACTATCCGACGCATCCCCTTTTTTATCGTCAGTTTTGGGAGCGCATTCCTTAAATTTCCGCAAGTTTTCTATTACATTGAAGATAACCCCTCCATAGGAGTTTTTTGTATGAAAAGACCAAGCCATGATTATGTTAGAGAAGTTGCGCGTATAGTTGTTGCTGTTGAAACCGCTGAAGGAGAAGGGGCAACGGTTAAACGCGTGTTTCCTACGAGACATCTGAGGCATTTTGACCCATTTGTGTTGTTAGACGAGTTCTTTGTTGAACCTCCCGCTGGCTTCCCATCTCATCCACACAAAGGATTTGAAGCAATCACCTACATGCTTGAAGGAGGTTTTCACCATATCGATGACCTTGGAAACGATAGCACCGTTCTGGCCGGTGGCTTGCAAAAGTTTGCAGCAGGCAGGGGGATAACTCATTCGGAACTACCTGGAACGAACGGAATGAACAGAGGATTGCAACTATGGATAAGACTCCCAAGCAAGCTTAGAGACACCGAACCTGAGTATCAACAACTCGCGTCAAGTGCCATACCTGAAAAGGAATTGAACAACATTCGCATACGAGAAATAGTAGGCGAGAAGTCGCCCTTAAAGCTGCACACAAAAATCACATACTTAGACATAACCACCACGGAGACAGGAGGCAAAATCGTATATGACGTTGACCCTGAAGCTAACGTCTTTTTATATGTGCTGGAAGGAAGCCTAACCATTGCGGGCACAAGCGTAAACAGGGGTGAAGCTGCTTTGCTCACAATGGGCAAGAAAGTGGAGGTCGTTATGGAAGAGAAAACAAGATTTGTGCTGATAGGCGGCAAACCCCACGGAGAACCCATAATTCTAAAAGGTTCCTTTGTATATTAGAACAAGCTATTGTTTCAGAAGATTATTTCCGCCTTCGTGTGCACTGCATAAGTTGAGGTTCGACGAATTCGTTTCTAAGATTTGATCACTGGCTTAACCTTTACACTTTCGCCTTTTACGATTTGCAGGTCTCGCTGCACCTTATCTGGAATCTGTATGCTTCCTTTGCTTGAATCTTGCATAGGCTGGACTTTGCATTGCACTTTTTTGCCGTCAGCGTTTTCAATTTCCACCTCTTTTGTTTTCTTGCCCCAAGACGTTAGTATTTCCTTGTGGACGCGGACAGTGTTCGACCATGAAGCATAGAGCATACCAAGGTTTTCAACTACAAATTGGTCTTGTGAAGATTCTGCGGACGCGGGTTCAGTTTTACTTTTTTGTGTGGGCGTTATCTCATAGTCTTTTTTCAGAGTTTCTTCAGCACGCTCGCCCACGGACTCTTGAGTTTGCTTAATAGTCGGAATCTTGAGTTTTTTCGCAGGTTTAGACGAGCTACTTTCGAGCTTAGAAAGCATGCAATCCATACTCTTCTCGCAGGTAATGCATTCTTCAGGTATTTCTTCCCCTTTTGGGCGTTGATTTAAATACCCAAAGTGGTATGGGCAATTTGAAGTCAAAGCAAATCCTTGTTCCTCTGTTCTTGTCTTTGCCTTTTTTGTCATGATAAACCCTCTGTATAGGAGTATTGAATTCAATTTTTTATCCTTAATGAATTCAGAATAAGTATTGGCAGACGCGTTTTCATAGGATGTATGGATGGAGCGGGCGACGCTAAATCCGGAAGAGTGCGAAAAGTAAAATATCCCAGCCGAAGCATAGTGTGGCGTAAGGATAATATAGACTAGCGGCGTTTCGTTGTTAAATGGAGTGTGGCTGAAATTAAGAGCAAGGTCAGCTGTATAGGATACGTCAACAAGATCAGGGATAACATTTTCAATATTAGAAGAAAAAACCTGTTGCCACTGTACGAAAATCTGAAATCAGCTAATTGCGTCGTATGTGGAGGATCGGGTAGATCACTGTATTCCTTGAACGCTGCCATGAGCCAAATCGCAATCAGCCAAGTAGGCTGGAGGAACAAGGTGGTATTAACTCCAGATGATCCAGGTTTTCCAGGCAAAAACATGTACGACGCAGCGGCTGACCTAGAAAGGCGATACAAGAAAACCTTGCTTTTGATAAACTCCGGTAGTGGCTTCTCTGATGACCCGCTAGTGATGGCGCAAGATCTGGCAAAATACATTGAAGAAAAGAAAACATCGAAGTTTTCGATGGGACTACTAACGTCCAATTTGAATTCTCCACTGGCTCAGATAGTTCGTGAACACGGACATGTGGTTCAGCTTAAAGGGCGAGGAAGATCAAAGCCATCGTTTGAGTACAGCGAGACAGGTATGATGGGCGACATTTTCGAACTGGGCAGTCTCCTCCTTTTGTGCATGATGATTGAGGCTATCTTCCGAAATTTGGAAGTAGAAGACGTGTTTCATCTCTGCGAGGAAGAATTTGCGAAGATAGGAGCCATAGTAGACTCAAACGTGGAATCAGAAACCTACTCCCGCCTTGTCGATTTACTGGAAAGAAGAACTAACGTATTCGTAGGTGGAAAGGGAACAGCAAACGAAATTGCCAAAATGACAGGCGTACGACTTTTCCACATCAAAGGCTTCTTGGGCGACAATGTCTATGTGACAAGAGGCGTTAACACTCCGCACCCGAGAGCGGGAGATCTCGAGATCTTGATGTCGTTTTCTGGAGAAACCAAACCTGTCATCATCTGGTGTGATGCCGTGAAAAAACTCAACGGAACCGTCTTGGCGATAACGGGAACAAAAGATTCCACTCTGGCCAAAAAAGCAGATTTCAAAATAGTCTTAGAGGAAAAAGCGAAACCAGGCCAGCCAAGAAGATTCTACACAAGGGCGGCATACGTCTTGAGTCCCTTGCCAGTCAAATTGGCTGAAAGGTTGGGCAAGAGAGGACTGAAATTGCCAGAGTACATAATAAGCTGGTACCATTCTGCCACACAGTAGCCTGCACACTTGGCACTAAACTTTGATGGAGAAAAAATCCTGCTTTGATTTGCTGAGTTTGTATGATAACAGAGAGTAAAGATCTAAGCAAGTTTGCGTCGCGAGCAGAAGCAGAGGAGGATTTGGTGAACAACTTTTTGAGGTGTGAATTTGATCTGGATGTGCCTCAAGAGTTGAAAGATGAAGCATCAAAATTTTGGATTCAATCGGGCAGAGTTTCAAACTCCAATTAACTGTTTGTCTATCGCCTAGTGCTTGTACGTGTGGAAAGTTTTTAATCTAGCACGTATCAGTCTGCTAATGATTCATGCCTTCACAAAGAGATGAATCAATGGCCGCAGAAGAATCGCAGACACCTTCAAGAGGGAACTTCTCCTCAGCTCACTTGATGCTGATAGCCATGAGCTTTGTTTGGGGCATAAATTTCTCCATGGTCAAGAGCGCTTTAACAGATTTAGATCCCCTAATCTTCAATGCAATTCGGTTCGGCACAGCCTCTGTACTACTGCTATCTTTGTTATGGGTTCGTGAGCATAACTTCGGCATCCGCAAAGAGCACATAAACCGTTTCATCCTTCTCTCTCTCATCGGAAACACGGCATACCAGCTCTTCTTTATCCAAGGCATAGCTCGTACAACTGCAAGCAACAGTTCCTTGATAATTGCCACGACTCCCATATTCATAGTCCTTCTGGGCGCCATACTTGGCGTAGAAAAAATAACAAAAGCAATTGTGCAAAGCATAATCATCTCTTTCATAGGTGTAGTTCTAATCATAACGGGGACAGGAAAACCCCTGACTATCACAGACCAAACCTTGATCGGAGACCTTCTATCAATCGCAAATCCGATACTTTGGGCCTCATATACAGTTCTTTCCAAACCAATGTTAAAAGAGTACAGTCCCTTAAAACTGACAGCCTTAACCGTGGCCATAGGAGCAGTGCCGCTGGTTCTTGTTTCGATTCCATTCCTAAACGCGCAAGACTGGAACACTGTTTCAACTCAAGCATGGTCAGGTCTTGCCTTTTCCGCATGCTTCGCCATAGGCATTGGCTACGTCATATGGTACACTGGTGTAAGCCGCATCGGCAGCGCTAGAACCGCTCTCTACGACAACTTGGTGACAGTCGTCGCCGTTGCTTTTGCGTGGGTCTTCCTATCAGAGAGCATGACACCAATCCAAATCGTAGGAGCTGTCCTTGTTTTCATTAGCCTGTATCTAGCCAGAAGAAAGAAAAAGGGTGACTAATTTCTTGATGGTTGCTTCTGACGTAAACGTTCCAGAAAGCCCTAATTTGGTTTTCAAAGAAAAAAGCGGTTTTGAGGTAAATCACGCAATTTCTATTCTAACGTCATCTACATAATATGTCATGTAGGTTTCCCAGCGCACCGTGATTCCCACAGCAACCCAGAATTCTCCGCTAGATCCAGTATTCAAATTCACCGTGTGAGCGTAGCTCTTCCAGCCCGCTACTTCATTGGCAGGTCCGAGTACTACGAAGTCTCCCTCAACCTCGGGATTGCTGATCCCAGCATAAGCACATACGGATGCTATGACGTTGAAACTCTCCTGCTCACTGTAGAACCAAAAAGAAACTTTGGCATTTATGGGTGAGTTCTTTTCTGCGCTTATTTTCCTCTCTATCCAAATGGTTCCGTCGTCTTGCCTTCCATCGATGAAAAGCTCAGCAGAAGATTGTCCAGATTGGGAAAGATTCGACACGCGAGTTATATGCCATTCTACAGGGTAACTTGAATTGTTAGGATCCAAGGGAACATCTCCATCTGAAATCCACTCCCCGAAACCCTGTTCAAAATCCTCAACTACGGTCTGGGACATAGGCTTCATGTAAAAAGCAAAAATAACACCAATTATTGTGCCAATCAGAATGATCAACGTGAGAACGCCATAAACCTTTCTCAAATCAACACCCTGCTTTTCCGACTAAAATGTCAACACACAAAGTTATATTTCTACGTTTTAGAACACATGGTTGATGTCCGAGAGTCAACTAGTTTATGTTCGCTAACTTAAAAAGAAGCATCAAATATCTCATTGTTAAAGGTTAAGCAACAATGAGGCGATCGTGTTGAAGCTTCTCCTAGATGAAATGTACGCAGGTTTGAAAGAGTATTTTGAAACCCTAGGCTGGGAAGTGTTGACTGCCCAAGAGGTGGGATTGAAAGGGGCGAAAGACAAGGACATTGTGGAGTACGCAAATAACAACGAGTTGTTACTCGTTACGCAAGACCAAAAACCCGCAGATCTTGCAGAACTCACAGGAGTCAAATACGTTTTGATCTCAAATGTCATGATTGCTAAAATAGCAGACGCAAGGATAAGAGAAAAATATCCTAGCATAAAACCGCAATAGCACTTCTTGAGCGTTAGGCAAATAGTTGTTTTTATTTGAAGGCAGACAATTGCGAAGCAAAATGCGAGGTATCACTGAAAAGTAAAATGAGAAAGTTGGTTCATGCTAATGTTTTTTGTTTTGCAGCAGAAACAAAACTTGAAACCCTAACACCTATGAGCCTAACTTTTCTGTCAGGCCTCAGATAAGCTTGCGCCAAGTCTCTCGCCGTCTTCTTCAAATCTTGTATTCGATTTGTAAGAAAAGGCAAAGTCTTGCTATGAGTGTGCGTTTCAAAATTTTCATAACGTATCTTCACAGTAACAGTCTTAAAGAAGAGATTCTGCCCTAAAACATCCCCGCAAACTTCCTCAGAAAGACCATCTAAAGCTTCTAACACATGCTCAAAATCCGCGGTATCCTCTTCAAACGTCAACTCGCGACTTATAGACTTGACTTCACCCCTTTCCTCAACCTCGCTGTGGTCAATGCCATGAGCCATCAAATACATCTGCGTTCCTCCGATACCAAACTTTTCAGCCAAAACCATCGGATCAAAACGCGAAAGATCACCAATAGTGTCGATTCCCATAGCCTTAAGCTTCTGTTCGGTCTTACGCCCAACCCAAAGTAGCTTCCGCACAGGCAAGGGTGCCAAAAACTTCTCTACCTCATCATTACTTACAATTGTCAATCCGTCAGGCTTGCGAAAATCACTCGCAATTTTAGCGACAAGCTTGTTCGGTCCTATACCTATCGAGCACGTGAGCTTTTCTTTCTCGTAAATTTCCTTTTTCATCTGTCTTGCAAGCGTTTCAGCTTCCGCGTAATCCTTCACCTTCGACGTCACATCTAAGAAGGCTTCGTCTATGCCCCACTGCTCAAATTTATCCGCGTATTTTCGGGCTACTTCCATAATCTCATTGGAGACTCTGATGTAAAGCGGAAAATTAACTGGCAAGTAAATGGCTCCAGGACAAAGCTTCCAAGCTCTGGAAATGGGCATACCAGATCTTACACCAGCCTTTCTAGCCTCGTAATTGCTGGTGCTTACAACTCCTCTGCCTTTTCCACCCTTCGGGTCTGCACCGACAATAACAGGCTTACCCTTGTATTCAGGGCGCTCCCTCTCCTCCACAGCCGTAAAAAAATGATCCATATCCAAATGAAATATTATCCACTTTTTCCCGCTCATGAACATTCAATAGAGACTGAACGCTTATCGAATTTGAACCTATCGAACACATTGCTGAGAACTTGTTTAACTTTAATAACTATTTTCGTTTCATAACCCTTAAGGCTACCCACTTTTAAAATAACTAAGACACTTTAGGAGGAAACCCTTCAATGACCCAAGTTTCAAAAGAACTCGCTAACGAAATAGCACTTGAATTTCTTAAAAAAAGAAAGAACACTGAAAGAATAGATGTGTCAATCGTTGAAGAAGACGGCGATGGCTGGATAGTTAGAGGCACATGTCCCATAAATTTGGAAGGCCACCCGTGGGCTGAAAGATTCGAAGTAGTGGTAGACAACAAGGGCAAAATCAAATCATCGTACTTCACACTACTATAAAGGACAATTTTGCTTCTGAAGCGCCAACTTACCATCATGAATCATGTAAATCTTATCCGCAACATCTGCTACCTTCTCGTCATGCGTAGCAACAACCAGCGTCGTTTTCCTATTCCGGTTTATGTCAAAAAGCAACGAAATTATTTCCTTAGCAGTTTTTGAGTCCAGCTCTCCAGTAGGTTCGTCAGCAATAATTATTTCCGGGTCATTCGCAAGTGCCCGTGCTATGGCTACGCGTTGCATTTCGCCAATGCTCAACTCTTTAGGTCTATGGGTAGCCCTTTTGCTTAACTTCACGGCTTCAAGCAGTCTTTCGGCTCTTTCTCTTTGCTCTTTTTGAGATTTGCCAGCTATGGCCATCGGCAACTCTACATTTTCCAAAGCATTAAGCGTCGGCAACAAGTTGAAAGTCTGAAAAACAAAACCCATCCGAGACAGCCGAATTCGCCTGCGTGCTCCACCTGACAAAAGCGAAACGTCTGCATCATCAAGAAAAATTTTCCCAGAATTCTGGCAGTCATTCAATCCGATAAGGTTCAGAAACGTGGATTTTCCTGAGCCTGAAGGCCCAACTATCGCCACCAATTCCGGCTTGTTAACTTCAAAATCCACACTGTTAACTGCAACTATTTCTGCTGAGCCTATGCGAAACTTTCTCGTCAAACCCACAGTTTTGATCTTCATTAGTATTCAGCCCTCAGAACCTCTGCTATCCGCATCTTTGTCGCGTTTATAGCTGGAATTATGCCGCCCACGCAGCAAACAGCAACAATCGTGACGAAAATTTCAACCATATAAAGCGGAGGCACAATGTCAAAAAGACTCGGGAAAAACAAGGCAATCGGAATATTTGTATAAACACTCGCCAAAAGAAGAGCCGCCAAAGAACCAAAGATCAATCCTAAAACGCCGCCTAAAACTCCAATCAACGATGATTCCAAAATGACAACGCGAAATACATAGCTCAACGGTGCCCCCATGGCATCTAAAGTCGCAAAATCCCTCCGCCGCTCAGAAACGCTCATGATGGTAACCGTCATCACTAGGATTAAACTCATAACAAAAACTACCGTTTGAATGCCAACGTTAAAAGTCTCCACCTGTGCGAGAATGGGCTGAACCATATCATTCCTTTCATCTTCACTCAAAACATCAACATACGATACTTCGCCTTTGATGATTTCAGTCAGATTTCGCTCTGAATAACCTGATACAGGCTTCACTGTAATTATGTTTACACGGCCGCCATAATTGTACAGTTCCTGCGAAAGCGCGAGAGGCATCACAACACAACGATTTAACAAAGCTAATCGGGTGTCCAGAATTCCAGTGACTACAAGCTCACGACCGTCTACATCGATTTTTGTTCCCACACTCCAACTGTACTGATCTGCCAGCGAAAACCCAATAACAATTTCGTTGCTTGACTCATTAGCTGGGAAATGCCCAACACCGTCCTTCAACGGAATTGAACCGAGTATCAAACGCCAATCTTCAACAGGAATCCCCATGCTAAAATTCACAGGCACCAGCTCCATTAAATCTCCAACACTCATGGGCGTAACAAACAATATGGGCACAGCCTTCTCCACCCCTGCAATGGTTTGTATCTTGTCTACCGTGGAGTTTTGAGGAAGCATGCTACCGCCTATAGGGATTGCCTGAACCACTATGGCGTTTTTGTCAACAACCATGAGCTGCCCGCTGAAAAGCACGTTCATTTCCTTAATCACGGTTGTATACCGCAGCGTTGTCGCGCCCACGGCTATTACAAACGTTGCTGCTAACGCAACGCCTACGATGCATAGAATCGTCCGGGTTTTTCTTCGAAACAGGTTGCGGAAGCAAAGAGTTAACAAACGCACTTTGTGAGCCAGCCTAGGTTATGAATCTTTACTCACTAAAATATATATAAAAGGTTCAGTCAAACATTAAGACTTAATAATTAGTACAAAGAAAAGAAATCATGCAGGGATAAGAATGAAGAAAATTTTAGCGATATCAGCAATAGCACTAATGCTGCTTGCAATTTTCGCTCAAGTGTCAATTATCTCGCCAGCAGCTGCACAGCCACCGAGTGATGCAGAACTCACAGGAGTCGTTTATGATCGGGGAGAAGACACAGACAGCGATAGTCTTTACAATTACCTAGTCGTGGACGTACAAGTCAACGTCTCTGTGGCGGCATACTACATTGTTGAAGTTAACGCGCTAATAGGCGAATACGGCTATACTCTGTACCTCTATGATTCAGAAGAAACCTACCTAAACGTAGGCCTGCAGAATCTGACTTTCCCATTTAATGGGATAGCGATATACGGCAGGGAGCTTAACGTAACCAGTCTATATGGAGTAACGCTTTACGATCAAGATTATAATTGGCTTGGATACTTCAACGAAATGTACTTATCCACAACTTATGACTACACGTTATTTGACACTGGAGCTACCCTGACGGGCAACATCTTTGATGAAGCAATTGACGCTAATAGCAATGGACTTTATGACTTCTTGCAAATAGAAGTGGAGGTGGATGTTGCAGACGCTGAGTACTATGAATGTTACATATCAGGACTAATCAACGTGTCTGGCTACGATTATGAGTACATTAGCATTTACAATAATACAGTAGAATTCTTGGACACGGGAATATGGAACATGACCGTTCAGTTGCCAGGAGCAACAATGTACGCTTCTCATGCAATCAACATTTCCAAAGTAAGCTTCATGTCTGTCTTCCTTTATGAAGATGGCTATTCGTACCAACTTGACAGCGAAAGTTATCTTGACTTGAGCAGAAGCTACAGTTACGTGGAATTTGAAACCACGGCCTACTTCACTGGAACAATTTTTGATGCGGCCGTAGACAGTGACGGAAACGGAAAGTTTGACTATTTGCAGATAGGACTTGAAATAAACGTCACTGAAGCAGGCGAGTACTATATAACGATGGGAAGTCTCGTTGACGACGCTTTCAACTACCTTTACGTATACGAGAATTTCTATAGCTACCTCGAAGTCGGTATTCATGTAATAAATATGACAGTCTATGGACCGAAAATTTACTCTTCCGAGATTAACCCCACGTACATTGGAGAAGCCGAAATATCTAGCTGGTCGTCAGGCGTTGTTCTTGACAGATTGACAAACACTCCTCTTTCCGCCGCTTACGATTACGCCGACTTTGAGTCACTTGCGCTTTTAACAGGAAACGTTTCTGATATGGGCGTGGACAGAGACGGAGACGGCCTCTACGACTACTTGGCAATTGGAATCCAAGTCAACGTCACCAAGGCAGGAAGATACGAAGTTTCCGCTGAATGCCTAGTGGAACAAGTGAACGACACTTACTATGAAACTCTGTACGTACCTCTCTCAGTAGAGAAAGATTTTGAAGTCGGTTTGCAATGGGTATATCTGAACTACTCGGGACCAATGCTTGCCTACAAGCGCTTTAGCCCAACAAACATCACCGACATCCGCCTCACCGAACCTGTATTTCCCTATCTACAACTCGATTACATTGCTTCAGCTCAACTTTCAACAAAGTACGACTATGCACTTTTCGACGCACCTCTAAGAGACATGCAAGTCAACCTGATTGTTTATCCTGATGGCACAGTCGAAATAGGCGGAACAATCAACGGTACGCACGCGTATCCGCAAAACACGGGTCTGCTAGTGAACGCGACGGTATTAGTCTCGACAACAGGCGATACGACGATAATCACAACGGACGGCGCGTTTGTGCCTCCTCAAGAGGAAATGGAATGGCCGCTCGACGCAATCGTCGGTTACGCCTTTGCAGAGTATAAGAACGGAATCTTGAACGCCACGCTGGATGCTACGATGTTTATGCCTCCGGAAGGAAGCACAGAATATCCAACCAACACCAGCGACTTCACAATTGGCGGGATTTACTCAGACGGATTGCTTAGCTTGGACGTTTGGGGCCAAACAGAAATACCCTCATTTGAGGGCATGTTTCCATTGAACGTTAGCGATTTCACAGTATCGGGAGACGTTATAGGAAATGAAATAGCGGGAAACATAACTTTCCACGCAGTTTCAGGCCTTCCATTAACCGATGCCATAGTTTACTTCAACTCGAACGAGACACACATCTTGTTGAGAGGCAATCTAACGCTTCTTTACGGCAACTACTTTGATATGGAAATAAACTCAACAACCCTCGATGAGATAATTTCTGCAATTCCGGGACCAACAGGTTTAGTCTACAATATGACTGAAGGCATGCTTGAGTGCAAACAGCTGGACACCGAAAAAACTCCAATAGCCCCCGAAGGTGAAGAAATTGGCGCAGAAATTGCCTTTAACGCCACCATTACCGGAAACTTCACAGATGCCATCGCACAACTTCTGAACGAAATAGTCTCTGGCGGAGACCCAGAAATCCATCCGCTTCTCTACGCCGCTCTGGACTCAGCCTTCTCCTCTGTCCAAAGCGCCTCATTCGAGGTGAACTACTATTATTCATCCAGAATTGCAACCCTTGATTTGCACCTAATAGACGATGTTAAGGCTTTGTGGAGCAAAGCGCTCGAAGTTATACCTCCAACATTGCCAGACGACGTAAGAACGCAATTCGAAGCAGCGCTGAAAATTGCGAACATGACGGCATACGCCATAAGCGACTTCGGTTTCAATGCGTCCTACACGAATGCGTCGCAAAAATTGAACGTGAAGGCGTGGTTTTTGGCGAATATAACCAAGTTGAAAGCTGACACACTTCCACTCATCCCAGATTTGGCGCCGCCTGAACTGGTAAGCGTCTTCGAATCCTGTTTGAACACCACCTACTGCACGTTAACTTACGCCAATACTACTGTAAACTACGTTAATGGGACAGGCAGTTTTGATGCAAACTTGGTTCTCCAAGGCGACTTTAAGGCGGAACTAAACCACATTAAGCGTTGCTATATAGATTACATAAACGCAACAGAGCCATGGATGCTCGGACCAGATTTTCTGCTGGTTGACGAGATGGAAATTGACATGAACAATTGTCAATTAGAATTCAAAATGAGCCCTGATTGGCAGTACATAAGCTTTGACGGCATCATAGTCAAGCCTCCGAAGGAAACAATGGACTTAATTAGATTTAGACTAACAGAGTTTTTCAACGCAACAAGCTACAATCCAGAAGAGCCTCCTAGAGAATTTGAGAAACTAAGAATTGTGGTAACTGGAGGCTTCAACGGAACGCACGTGGTTCTTCCATATGCGCCAGTAACTATGCCCACGCCAGACGCCATATCTTTGGATTACAAAACAATGGAGTGGGAAAACGTCACCATAAGCACTTTGAAAGATCTGGTCTTGCAGATAGCGTATCAAGAAGTTATAGATTATGCTGGGGAAACCTATTATGTGCCAATCTTTACTAACTCGACGCTCAGCGAGTTCAACTTTAATCCAAGCGGCAAGAAAATCTACTTCAACGTCACCGGAGACACGGGCGCTGGATTCTGCCAAGTCATAGTTCCAAGGTCACTTCTCTATGCTGCCTTAGGAGAATGGATCGTCAAAATTGATGGAATTCCGTTGAATACTACAGACTTCACTGTGACTGAAAACGCTGAATACGTTTTGATAGAACTGAATTATGCGCATTCGAGTCACTTGATCGAAATCCAAGGCACTTGGGTTATTTCAGAGTTCCAGTCAAACGTACTCCCACTGGTACTGATCGTAGCAAGCCTTGCAGTTGCAGCAATTGCAATTAGACACAGAAAGAAGTTCAGCCCACTAAAACTGAATATCAGAATGCAGTAAAAATCTTGAAAGCTAAGCCTAACCCCTCATCTCCTCAATTTTCCTTTTTTGTTCTTCTTCGGATTCGGAATCTGTTCAAATTGTTTTCGCAAATATTTGATACAAGCTTAAAATGATGTTTCCCATAGTTTTTACAAAGAGCTTATTTTCACATTTTGGAATAAAATATTCCGCAGTTTTTGGTTATTGTCTTTTGGATTTTGACAGCAAAAAGTATAGAAAGCTATTTTTTCTTTACTGTAAATATCTGAGATTCTGAGTGTGAATTCTGATGCAGAGACGAGATTTTCTCCAAAATCCAGTGAAGCACATAAAAATAAGCGGAAACCTCACAGTAAACCAGCTGGTTCAGCAATTCAAGAATTCGGGTTCTTTTGGAGCTGGAAGACTTTCAACTGCATGTGACATTTATGAAAGGATGGTGCGCGATAAAGAATGCACGATATACTTGTCTCTAGCTGGGGCCATGGTTCCGGCGGGAATGCGCTCATTAATTGCTGATCTAATCCGCCAGAGACTTATCGACGTTGTTGTAAGCACAGGCGCTAATATGGTCCATGACGCGATAGAAGCCGTAGGGGGGCACCACTATAAGGGAAGCTGGCTTGCAGATGACAATGAACTTTACAAGTACCACATATACCGCATATATGATGTCTTCGTGCCGGAAGAAGACTTTGTGAGGCTAGACTACAAGCTAGCCGAAATGTACAGCGAGATAGCCGCCGAAAATAGCGGAAACAATCTTTCGTCGAACGAGTTTGCATGGGAACTAGGCAGGAGGCTAAATGATCCAAACTCTATTTTGCGGGCAGCCTACGAAGAAGAAGTGCCGATTTTTCTTCCAGCACTCCGCGATTCAGAATTCGGGTTCATCCATTGGCTTCATGCTTCACGGGAAAACTGTAAAGACCCGTTAATAGTTGACGCTTTCAAGGATGTGGCAGAAATAGTTAGTATCTGCAAAAGCTCTCCCAAAAACGGCATGATAGTTGTCGGCGGAGGAGTGCCGAGAAACACGGTCCAATCAGCTGCCCTTGCCTCCAAAAAAGGCATGGACTACGCCGTGATAATAACCATGGATCGCGCTGAAACTGGAGGCTTATCAGGCTCAACCTTGAGAGAAACAGTAAGCTGGGGAAAGGTGAAGAGCAAGGCAGATAAAGTCATGGTTATCGGCGACGCCATGATAATGTTACCCATAATAGTTGCTTCAGTTGCTGAGAGGATAGGCAAAGAGTTCAGGCGAGTGCCCCATCTGAAACGCGAGAAAGTTCGGTAACTTGGAGGAAAATAAATGAAAGAGAAAACTAAAGTGGAAAAGTTCTGCGGAAATTGCAACAACCACAGCCCTTATAATTACCCGGACAAAATATTCTGTTCAATGCGTTTTGCCCAAAATAAGACCCCGATAGTTGCGACACTATGGTGCTGCGACAAATGGAACCCAGTTAGTGAAGGATGTTACTGCGTCAAAGAGGCCACGAAGAAAAAAGAATGAAACATGATTCTCTTTGTCTTTTTCTTTTAGTCTAACGCTAGAGTTATTACAAAGAAACTTGGGTTTAAATTTGTGAGCATTCAAAGCCCGGTGGTGTAGCGGCCAAGCATAGGGGCCTCTGGAGCCCTCGACGAGAGTTCGAATCTCTCCCGGGCTACCACTTCAAAACCTTAATCTGAGGTATTTTTGGGGATATTTTTGGAGTAGAACGGTTCTAAATGGTTATTGTTTTCTGTAGGGGGTTTCTATTTCGGAGGAAGGTTTAAATTATCGGTTTTCCCATGGTCCATTATGGGTCGATATAGTCCGTCTAGGAAGTTGATTCTGTCAGTTTTGAACGATTGTAAGCCGAGAAGCTGCAGGGATATCGTAAAAGCTACTAGGCTTAGTGGAAGCGCGGTAAATAATTCTCTTCTTCTCTGTTGGAAGAGAGGGCTTATACTGCGCACTAAGGAGCCATTGTATGAGCATGAGCGGATTTTTAAGGGAAGAGCTGGGATAAGACAGAACACCAGGCCCTACCACTTGTACCTTCTTCGCCCCGAAGGCAAAGATTTCCTGTTCATTGATGGCCACGAGTTTGTTAAGTATGCGGAGGAGTATTTGGATGTCCGTGGCGGCGGCAAGCGAAGCAAAGCCCAGACCATCCTTGACTTTATCAGGAAAAACAAGGATCGAGCTTTCTTCTCCAGCGAACTAGCTGAGTTACTGAAGAACAAGGGTGTCAAGACCAGGGATGTAATGTCTAATGTGCGTCGCTTTGAGCGGAAGGGCATGGTGTATGTAAGGGGTTACAAAATGGATGATAGGCAGACTCCGTTTAAGGAAGGATATCTCATTACTTGGTTTAACCCAGAAAAGCCTAGACAAGAAGCCATTGAGGAAGCCATTCGCAAGTCAGACAAGGTTCTGGCTGACAGGGCGTCATCAAGTCCCTTCATGGAGAGGGTTCAGCGAATAAGAGACATAATCATAG
>CAZRVS010000001.1:708345-723381 GCA_964603675.1 uncultured Candidatus Bathyarchaeia archaeon | reverse complement strand
CCCCCCCCCCCCCCCCCCCCCCCCCCCCCCCCCCCCCCCCCCCCCCCCCAAAACTGCATAGGCTTTGTAGAAAGAGTGAACTGTTTGAAAGCTGTCCAAAAGGTAGTCACTTAGTATTATTTTATAACAGCCAAAAAGAAAAATATCAAACAATGTTCCCATTCATCAATCATGGCTTGGAAAAAGGAGAAGCAGCAATATACGTGTCAAACGAGCAAAGTCCAAGACAAATAGTTAAAGACATGTCGACTTCCGGTATCGATGTAGGCAACCATGAAAAAACTGGGGCCTTAAGGGTCCTTGCTAGCAAAGAGTGGTATGTTGAAGACGAGGTTATTAACAAAGCATTAGTATACAAGAAGTGGATGAAAGCCTTATCCCGTGTGACAGAAAAGGGGTCTTCTGGACTTAGGTTTTCCTTTGAGCCTGCCTGTTTCTTTCAGAAGAACGCTCTGAGGTCATGTATGGAGTTTGAAAAGTTGCTTCCGAGAAGATTCAACTTTCCTATTACAGTGGTTTGTCGTTACAAAACGGGTGATATAGTATCAAACGGCATGAGTTATTTGCTCAAGTTGGTTAAGATTCACAGTCACTTGATAACTTCCAAATCTGTTCAAGCCGTTGATCTTAAGAACTTTTTTGCAGAATCTGTCCATAATACTTTCAAACATATTTTTTGTGAAGCAGGAACACAGGCTGTGTATTACTTTTTAGAGCATAAATATAACCTTCCGAAAAATAATATTGAAGACCATGTGGAGCTTTTCAATGAGGCATTAAATAATTTATTTGGGTCCGGCGGAAGGTTTCTTCAAAAAAAAGTGTTTGAGCATATCTGCTCCAAACTTGGTCTTACATTCAATCCTAAAGAGTGAGTGTATATATTTCACGTGCTAAGCTAGTTTTCGGTGATCAAGGACTTCTCTAAATGCCTTTCAATCGGCGGGTGTGCTGTCACCGTAAAGACCAAGAAGTGGTTACATCAGCCTTAGATAATGCCGTAACTTAGTCTATGACGAAGAAAAAAGCAGTTGTTGGATGTGTTGTGCGTGGCTGGGATAAAGTTGAAGCCTATTCGTCTTCGGAAGAGTTTGTATCTGTTGATTCCTATGGAGGTTGCTAAGCTGATTGGCGTGACGGATAAAACGAAATTCGTGTTGGCTCTTAAGCAGGGTGACGAATACGTCTTAATGTACCATAAGGTTGAGGACTCGCCTAGCTAATGTTGGCAGAGGTGGAACTGGGGGTGGGGATTGAGACCAAGTTTGCGAATGTTTCTTCTGGGTCGATTGTGATTTTGGAGTTTCCGGCTGAAGAGAATCAGATCAAGCTGGCAGCGGAGTTTTTGAGTTTTAAGGAGAAAAGTGGAGGTTATGGTGTGTACGTTTCCTCTAACAGGCCCACTAACAATTTGATCGAGAAAGTTGAGGATTATGGTTATAATCTGAAAAAAGCGCTTGAGGAAGGTCGTGTGTGGGTCGTGGATTTGGTTTCTATGAATGTTGGTGCCGCTGAAGTGAGTGGTATTTTCTATGTTTCTTCTGCTTCTGACCTTTCGGCGACGCAGATGGCTATTGAAAAGGCTGTAAAACGGATAAAAAGTAAAGATGGACCGGGTTGGCTTCTCCTCGATTCTATAGCGACCTTGCTGGTTTTCAACAGTTCTGATTCTCTTCTGGAGTTTCTACACTTTCTTATTGGAAGGCTTAGGATTTTGGGTTTTGATGGCGTCATTTTCACTGTGCGGGAGGGAATCGACGCGAAGGTGATTGCGACCATTCGGCAGTTTTGTGATGAAATTATAAAATTGTGAATTTGGAGGCAGAAAGATGGTTAATATGACAGATAAAGTTTTGACTGGAATTTCAAGTTTGGACAAGATACTTGGAGGCGGCTTCAATAGGGGTGACACAATTCTTGTGGCTGGTCAGCCTGGTGCTGGAAAAACAACGCTTGGGTTCCAGTTTTTGTATAGTGGTGCTACGAAATATGGGGAAAACGGTATTTACGTCTCGTTTGTCGAGAGTGTTAATAAGTTGAAGAGGGATGCGCTGAGACTTGGATGGGATTTTGAGAAGTTAATGAAGGAAAAAAAAGTTAGCTTTCTAGATCTCATGAATGTCAAGGGAGAAAAAGGCGTTGACGCAAACTTTGCGGTTATGATGTCTGACATCGAGTTGACAGGCGCAAAGCGTGTTGTGATTGACAGTTTGTCGGCGATGACGATGTATATTGAGACTAAGGCGGACGCTCGAGCTTTCGTTGGAATGCTTAATATGTTTCTTGAGAAGGCGGGTTGCACGTCTCTTTTGCTTGTTGAGGTACCTTGGGGGAAAATTGATATTGGCTCTGGCTTTGAAGAGTTTTTAGCAGATGGCTTGATAGTCTTAGAATCCTCACTTAATGGTCCTAGAGTTAGGAGAAAGCTTTTTGTTCCTAAGATGCGCGGCGCTGACCATGACTTGAGTTGTTATGACTTCTTCATATCTACGGATGGTATTGATGTGTCGCCGATACCAGTGTCTAGAACGGAAAAATGTAAGCCTTGAGGAGTTGGTTGCAATCTCTCGAAAGAATAGTATTATATTGGATGATGAGAAGGGTGAGGCGATTGCGCGTTTCGGAGAGAGCTATCAGCGTATGGTTCTCATAGCGTCTGAGGCTTTTATTAAGATGACGAAAACTTTGAGTGCTTTCGGTAGTGCTGCGTTAACTATGTTGTATATGATGGGACAAGAAACGGGACGCTATGATGTCTTGAAGGAAATAGAAGCGTTGCGGCAACAGAGAGTTTCTTTCAATAAGCGCCAGGTGCTGGAAAATATTGTTCATCAGATTAGGGTTACTGGTTGGGGTGCACCTAGGGTTCAGAAGTATGATGAGAAACGGGGAGATTTGACGATTACGTTGGAGAATAATCCGCTTGTTGTTGCGTTGGGATTGGATGTGAAGTCGGATAGGCCTGTTTGCCATTATTTTAGGGGGTATTGGGTTGGTGTTGCTTCGGAGGTTTTGGAGAGAAAGGTAAGTTGTGTTGAGAGTAAGTGTATGGGTATGGGAGACGTGTATTGTGAGTTCGAGATTACTGCTGTTCAATAAGTTTTAGTTACGTGCGTGTGTTCTGTTTTATGGCATGCTGAATGGATACTGTTAAGTTAAGTGCCCTAGCTCATTAAGCCTTTTGTCATGTAGGTGATTATTAGTTGCCTAAATGATTGCTTAGTTTCTCCGCAACCCTGCTGGCTTCTCTGGCCATCACTTGGCTTCCCACAGTAAAACGACGACGAAGGGAGTTTACAGGATTGCCGCCGCGCGGAGTTCATGACAAGTACAACTATGATCAATGTACGCACCAGAAAGAAAGATAGGCTTCAGTTAATCTGCCGCGTTTTCCTAGATTTGTCAAGTCGCGCAACTTTTGGGGAGCTATCTACTGGCAAAATTAAACCACATGTGTTTGAAAAAGGGCAGAGGCTATTACTGCTGGCTGCATTCCAGTGCTTTGTGCGCGCCATCTTCGACTTGGTTTATTCATTTTTTGAAATGCTATCGATTAGTGTTTCTATTTCATAAACTCTTTATCAAATCACCATCCCAATCGATTTGTGTTCATGTTTGTTAGAGCACGCTTGCATGAGTCGGCATTACACTTTAGGAGGTGATCAACTGATAACGTGTCCTTCGTGTCATACCAAACTAAGCATAGACTTGAAAAGGAAGCAACTCAGCTGCCATCAATGTGGTTGGAACAAAAGTTTAGACGACAGAATCTGAAAATTGTATAGTGCTTAGACTATAGCGCACTTTCTCGTGTCATTCTCTCGATCGTGCATTGTACCTCATTGTTCATGCTCGCAGTCTGATAATTTCATTACACTTGTATTTTGGATATTGAAATAGTTCATAATTTTTTATATGAAATTTGATTATATTATATTTTTATGGAATGACCACCGCTTTTTATAAGCGGATTGTCATCAAATGTATTGTTCTTGTTTTTCGCCTGCATCAACAAAAAACGCCATTTTCTTCTTGTTCATACTAACTTCCTCGAATTTCTGCTTCATCAAACAAACATATTCCTGAAACGTCACTTCAGGAACTACCCATTTACACCCTGTGGGCCAATTACAAACAAGCTTTATCTTGGAATGAAGATTTTTCATAAACAGTATCTCAAGAGTGCAGGCGCCCATCCCGAAAACACTCTCAAGCGCATCCGAAAACTCGCCAACTCTCTGTGGAATTTCATGTTTTTTAATCTTAAATTTGTCCTCTAAATGAAAATATACTGATGCCTGTACGCTTTCGCCTAAGACAGATAATGCTTCGTCTATCGCATCGATTAGAATTTGCTCAAATCTCTCGTTGTCACTTGATTCAATCAATTTTTTATGCCTACTGTTTGCAGCATTTTCCATTTTTCCAAGGAACCACCGTTCTGTCGGAAATGAGGTTTACACTATAATGTATTCTTTATTAGTTCTGTTATTTTTGCGTCGTCAAACGGTTTAGTGATGTAGCCGCTGATGCCCAATTTTTCGCACCGTTCGATTACTGGTTTTTGTCCGACGGCTGTGACCATGATTACTTTACTTTGTATCCTCGCCTTTCTTATCATACGGAGAACGGTTTCACCGTCAATGCCTGGTAGGACTATATCTAGAAGTATTAAGTCTGGTTTTTCTCTTGTGGCGGTTTCGATTGCTTGTTTTCCGTTTGCTGCTTCGAGTATTTCTGTTTGTTCAAGGTCGGATAGTTTCTTTTTTAGTAGCATTCGCATGAAAGCCGAGTCGTCCACAATTAATGCCTTTTTCATCATTTGTCCCTCCATTTTTTGTTCAATAACAATGGCAAACTGAGGTTTTCGGCTGCTCGAAGTATGAAAACGTATTTTCCGTCAACATTGTCTGTCTTTTCTGCAAAATTATTTTCCAATACGATAAAACAGTCTGACTTGTTAGCACCCAACAGCATCAAATCTATGACCGAGTCTCCCAGTGTTGAGAATATTCTGAGTTCCTCTGAGTTAAGTTCATAGTTTAGGAAACGGGACATTGCGTTTAGGTAGCATCTGAGAACAAGATGACCTGCTTCTTTGAGTTTCAGTTGATCATCCTCTGATAGCCATTGAGTTGTTTCTATTTTCCTTTTTTGCAGCAGATCTGCCAGTACAAAAGCACTTTTTCTGTCGAAAACTAACATGACACTCCCTAGTAGCTCACCTTTTAACTTGGCAAATGCGCAAATAGCAACCCCTCTTGGAACCGCGACGGATTTTTCAAACTGATCGAAAGAGATTAGCTTGTAGACGGGTGTGGATAGGCTGATTTCTTTCCCAATCTCTTTTGAGAGGAGTGTATTGGCGTTTCCAGCGCCCATGTTCGATATCTCCTTCAGAACGTCCTTTTTCATTTCAGTGAGTTCTTCTTCCATGCATGGTCAGTCCATTTAAGATGTCATTTCATACTTTACCTATGTCGTGGCATTATCTAAGGCTGATGTAACCATCAGAAACGGCACCGGGTGACAGCATTCAAAAAGTTTCAGAGATACGTTTGTGGATTTCACTACTTTTTACTAATCGTGCCGAGGCATGTTTGCAAGAATATTTCTTTTAAGCGGATTATGTCTACAATGTATTTGTTCAGTTCGCCATTTTTTCGTATTAACAAAATAGGAGTTGTCATTATCCTGTATTTTTCAGCGAGGTCGGGTTTTTCATCAATGTCAATTAACTGGGCGTTTGTTCCAGTTTCGCGAAGATAAGCAATGTCTTCGGAGAAAAGTTTTTGCGCTTCCGGGTTCCTTTTGCTTGAATAGATTATCGTTACTTCCTCTATTTTCACTTTCTTTCCCTCAGCTTTTAGGGTTAATTGGTATTATACGTGATTGTGTTTCTAACAGCTCATCAAAGGAGGGTAGATCAAAAAGTGACACAAGCTTGCCCTCTACCGCATTTGAGGCTCCATGAAACTTTCCGATTAAAACAAGATTAGATGTTTTAAAAGGGGTTTTTGAGGAAATATTTTTGGCTAAAGTCATAGTTTTAAAGTAGATTAGTTTTGGAGGAGATGAAATTACTCTAGCGTTTAATAAATTGCCAAACTCTGACAAGTACGTTGAAACAATAATGTTGCCGATTTCTTTAAACGCGGATAATTTCATTTCATGTGAAAAACCGTTTTGTTGGGAATATCTTTTTCTAACCAGGTCAAGCAATTTAGTAATAGCCCTCGCTGGGAAAAATACCGTTGCCACAGCTTTAACGGGCTGTGAAATTGCTGAGTAGACACCAAAACATCTTTCATGGGCATCAATAATCAATGTTTTTTCCTCAACTTTAACATATTTAACTTCACAAAATTCTACAAATGTTTTTTCGCCAGTTAGTTCAGAGAGCGCATCATTTATTTTCTTTGAACTTGCCGAAGCGAGTTTTTTAAAAAATAAATCTCGCTTATTCACGCTTTCATTTGTCACTGAATCTTCCCTTCATTGCTTTGTACAATGAACTCTTCTTCGGGGGTAAAACCTACCTCTATTTTTCTGGCGCTTCCGCTTAATAGGTTTTCAAAGCCTCTAAACGGCCCTATTATTTCCATACCGTTTTTTCTTACTGCATATTCTGTCAACTCTTTTATGTGGGGGGAGCCCCTCGCTTTTAGAACTGTTAAAAGTCTTCTCATTTGTCCTCCAAGCTCAACGTATTTCAGAATAACAATGTTGTCCGTTGCTGTTGATAGGTGAGTTTCAGTTATCTGAGTTATGCCTAAAAGCTCGCTAGTGGTGTTAGCAAGAACTGATGTGCAGTCATGCATCTTCAAGAACGCATTTAAGCCAATCACGAACTCCCTAAATTTCTCTGGCTCGTAAATCCTTTGCAAAGCAGATAGGCTGTCAAGAGCAACTCTTTTTGCCTCACTTTTTAAGACCAAGTCCTGAATTATCTTCAAATATTGCTCTGCCTTTAAATCCTCTGGGTAGTGGCAAACAAGCTGAACAAAACCGTCTTTCACATGCTTTTCTAGATTCCATCCAAAGGATTCAGCGTTTCTGTAGAGTTGTTCAGGGCTTTCCTCAAACTCGATAAACAGACATTTCTCCCCACTCTCAGCACCTTGTAGAATAAAATGCATAACACTTACTGTTTTTCCTGTTCCGCTTGCTCCAGTAATCAATGTAGTAGAGTTTTTGTAAACGCCTCCGTAAAGCAATTCATCCAAGCCTGGAATGCCTGTGCTTATCTTAGTTATGAATCCTTTTCCTCTTAACTCAGGTTTTGGTCTTGGGAATATTTCCATGCCCTTTGCACTTACAATAAGTGGAGCCTCGATTGCTTCATGCGTTGAGCCTCTGAACTTTAATATTTCGGATGTTCTTTCCCTATCACCTCTGCGGGTAAGCCTGTTGTGAAGCAGAATAACATTGTCGGAAACAAACTCTTCAACACCAAACCTTGATATCGGTCCCTCTTCGGTCGGTCTTTCTGCCGTCATTATTGCTGTTATGCCCGTTTCCTTCAATTTTGCAGCAATCCTGTAAAGTTCTCTCCTTATTATAGCAGCATCCTCATACCTCGGAAACAGAGCAGAAATAGAATCAATCACAACCCTCTTTGCATTAACTCTTTTTATAGCGTACTCTATTCTCGCAAGAAAGCCACTCAAATCATATTGCCCAACCTCAACTTTATCTGCCTCATCAGGAGATGCATCAACAAAAGCCCATTTCTTTTTTTCTACAAGCTTGCTGATGTCCCAACCAAAACTGCTCATGTTTTTAGATATATCAAAAGGTCGTTCTTCAAAAGTCACAAAAACTCCGTTCTCCCTATGTTCCATGATGCCCTTATAAAGAAACTGTGCAGCAAAGACCGTCTTTCCGCTTCCAGAGGTTCCGGAAACAAGGGTTGTTCTTCCTTTTGGAATCCCACCTCTTGAGATTTCATCAAACCCTGGAATGCCAGAAGGCACCTTTGTTAAAACTTTTGAACTATCTTTATTATTTGTCATTTTTTAACCTCCAAGGAAACCAAATCTAAGCCAAGCAAAACCTTTTCTCTATCGCTCAAATCACCAATAATCCTCCTAATTGGTGGCGGCAATTCCCTTTCCAAAAGGGGGGTTGCCATAATCTTTTCATCTTCTGCAAGCTTCGGGTTTTTCAGAATATCAATAACTTTCAGTTTGTACTTTCGATCTAGTTTTGTCTCCAAGATTGCTTGCAGATTCGTAATCGCTCTTTCACTGTTAGGTGTTTTTCCAGTTATGTATAGTTTGAGTAAATACGTCATTTAATTTCACCTAGTTTGGCATTATTTCGTAAGATACACTATGTTCTAGCTATATCTAAGGCTGGTGTAACCATCAAAAACGGAAACAAGTGACACCCCCTACAAACCTGATTATTTCAAATCTTTACTCTAACAGTTACGATTCCACTTGCTGTGTCAAATTCCACTGACCTGCCAACACTGCCCCCCACAACCTCTCCGACCAAAGGGATTCCTTCTTCCCTCAGCTTCTCCTTTACAGCCAAAACATTCTTTTCACTGGACATCAAACCTTCATTTCCAAGACTTGGAAACATATTTGCCCCACCGACAATCTTTGCCTTTATATCTCGCCTTTGAGAACCCAAAGCCTGCATTTTCCTAAACACCTCATCTATAGCCAGATCAGCAAACTTCAATGGATTACTAGTTAGCCCACCTTTTGTGCTGTTAGACAGCATAGTGTGAGCCATTGCTCCAATTTTGAGTATGGGATCGTAAAACGTTATCACTATACAAGAGCCTACTCCAAGCGCCACTAGCTTGTTGGGCGGTTGGGTAACTTTCACTTGAGCAGTGTCCACTACTACGATGTCGTGTGGGATGTCATGTACCAACCTTTGCCCTAAGTGCTCTCAGCATTACATGAGCTTCTTTCAGTGGGAACAGGAGGAAGAAGTATAACAGCATGTTAACTTTTGTTGCAGTATTTAGTTCCACCTGTATTGTCAATGCCCGCTCAGCTTTTTGCCCAAAGGCTACGGCTACGTTGTCAATCAATGCCCCCACCATGTCATACGCGAAATCTGGAACATGTTCAACAAGATGCACTCTCAATGTGTGTGCCAAAGCAGTTAGACAGTTTCCAGCTAGAATATTCGCAGCTTCACTCAAAGCAGATTTGTCCATCTCATCTAACTCTTTTGTAGTTCCCAGTTTCTTTTTCAATAGTATGTCTACCAGACTGAAAGCACTCTGTTGTGGAAAAACCATCAATAGTGAACCTGAAACGTCTCCAGTCATCGGAAGATATACCCCACTGACCATCGTTTCTCGATCTCCAACCAGCCCAGGAAGAGTGCCTAAAGTAGTCATCCTCGCCGCTAGCAGCTTCACACTGACCGTTTGCCCAATCATCATTGAAAGAGCCTCGGCTGCACGCAACGCACCCCTATAACCAACCTCTCTTAACGCATCTTCTTCGGGCCTGGTCAATTTCGTTAATGTTTCTTCCTTCTCTTTTGCATAAAGGGTCTTCTCTACAGTGTCCACTAACTGCTTCTCATCAAAAGGCTTAATAACATACCCAGCGACACCAAATTTGTTGCATAGCTCCCTAGTCTTTTCTTGACCTACAGCTGAAAGCATTATCACCTTTGCATTCTTATCCATATTCATCACCCTTTTGAGCATCCCAGTCCCGTCTAAGCCAGGCATTATTACGTCCAAAAGCACCACATCAGGCTTTTCTGTTTCATATTTCCTCAATCCTTCCTCGCCATTCTCTGCTTCAATCACCTCTCGGAAACCGCGATCAATCAAAGCATTCTTAACAATATGCCGCGTAAACGCTGAATCATCAACGACTAATATTTTTGTACCCATTTTTACACCTCCGTCATGGCTTAAGTCTTCCAATAACCAAAACATAAGCTACGGCTTTATCTAAGGCTGGTGTAACCGTTTCTTTGCTCGAAGAGTGACAATCGGACACGCGCTCTTTCTATCACCTTCTGACCGGCAGATCTGATGCGTAGGCATTAACAATATAACCTCTGTGCCTCAACTACCAAATCAAACAAACTATTCACATCCAAAATCAAAGCAGGTTTCCCGTCTCCCAAAATCGTAAACCCAGCGAAAACCTTACTCTGCCTCACCAACCCATCCAAAGGCTTAACAATAATATCCTGCTCATCCAGCAACTCATCAACACCCAAACCAAGAAACTCATCCCCACGCTTCACAAGCACCATTAAAGCACCTCCCGCCCTCTCATATGCACTGTTAAAAAACTCTTGTAATCTCAACAACGGAACATTCCCCTCGGATAAAACAACCACCTCCTGACCAAGCGCCCTCTTAACATCCTTAGCCTTCACTCTAACTAACCTCGCAACACTAGTTAAAGGAACAGCATAAATCTCTCTGTCCACCCTCGTCAATAAAGCCGAAACAATAGCCAACGTAAGCGGAAACTTCAAAGTGACCTTCATACCCTTCCCAAGCTCAGTAACCACTTGAATCGTTCCGCCAAGAGATTCAACCGTTCTCCTAACAACATCAAGCCCAACACCCCTACCCGAAACCTCAGTAACCATTTTAGTAGCACTAAACCTATTATCAAACAACAGCGTCACAGTTTTATCATAACTCAACTCCGTTGCTTCCCTCCTACTTATTATCCCCTTCTCCATCGCAACCCTCTTTATCTTCTCCTCACTAATTCCCATGCCGTCGTCTTCCACTGCAATAACGGCATAATCCCTCTCTCTTCTAGCAACTAATCTGATCCTTCCAGTCGCTGGTTTTCCGGATCTTTTTCTTTCTTCTGGCAACTCTATGCCATGATCCACTGCGTTCCTCAACAAATGAACCAGCGGCTCCCCTAACTTATCTACAATCTTTCTATCAAGCTCAATCTCAGCACCCTCAATCACCAAAATAACCTGTTTTTGCTCCTTTATTGCCAAATCACGAACCATTCGTGAAAACCTACTAAATAATTGTCCAACAGGAACCAAACGTGCCTGCATAACATTATATTGCAAATCAGAAACAAGCCTACCCAAAGTATCTAAAGCACCAGGAAAATCCCCAAACTTTCCTGACGCACAAAACGTATCCAACAACATCTTGTTAACCAACAACTCCTCCACTAGACCCGCCAGCACATCCAACGTCTCAACCTTAACCTTTATCTCACGAATCTCTTCGATAGACGAAGACTCCTCCGCCAGTCTTGCACCCTTCGGAACTTCTGAAACCAATTTTTCACGAGGCGCAGACAAAAGACGACTAAGTTTCGACAAGGATGCAGCTACATCTGCTTCATCCTCACCACCAGAAATCCTTCTGAGAGACAACTCCAAATTATCAAAACACTCGAAAAACACTTGAACCATATCAGACGTCAGCTCGCTCTCCTTCTTTCTCACCTCATCCAGAACATCTTCGATCGCATGGCATAACCCCGCCAGTTTATTGTAGTTCATAGTAGCGGCCATGCCCTTCAAACTGTGAGCAGCCCTAAACATTTCATCAAGAGATTTCAGATCAGCCGAATTTTTCTCCAATTTCAATAAGGACTCATTCAACAACTGCAAGTTATCTTTCGCTTCGCTCAAGAACATATCTTTATACTTCGACACATCCATAGTCGCCACTCACACTCCTACATCAGGCGAATTATTCCTTGGCTGATCTCAAACACGGGAAGAATGTGATCTGCGTCGCCTTCCTCGATGACCCGCTTAGGCATACCGAAGATTAGAGATGTAGCCTCGTCCTGAGCAATTGTTTTGCCGTTTCTTGTTTTAATAGCCTTCATTCCTTCTACCCCGTCCTCGCCCATACCCGTCAAAATGACCCCCACGGCATTTTTACCATAAACGCTAGCAACCGACTTCATGGTCACGTCAACAGAAGGCCTCAAACCATGAACTAATGCATCTTGGCTCAAACTGATGATGACCTTCGCTTTGTCTTGCACTCTTTTTTTCTTCACGGTCATGTGAAAACCCCCAGGGGCAACGTAGGCTCTTCCAGGCTCCACTATGTCTCCTGCTTCAGCTTCTTTCACTGCAACTTCAGACATGCTATCCAGACGTTCAGCTAGGGATTTTGTGAATTTTGCGGGCATGTGCTGAACGATGAGAATTGCCGCAGGGAAATTGGAAGGGAGTTCTGACAGAATCCGTTCCAAAACTGGCGGTCCACCCGTTGATGCACCGAGGACAATTACTTTCTCTTTTATGTCGCCTGATACTATAAGCTGTTTGACTCGTTTTCTGGCAAGTATAGACTCTACCTTTTGAATGTTAACCTTTGAAGCTTTTTTTATCTCCTCTGTCAGCTTTTCTCTAACCTTTTCAATATCCCAAGAAACGGCCCCTGCGGGCTTGAGAACGAAACTCACAGCACCTGCTTCAAGGCACTCTATAGTTACTGTTGCGCCCTTTTCAGTATAAGCGCTTAACATCACCACCGGCGTAGGACATTCCCTCATAATGCGTTTAAGCGTGTCGAACCCGCTTAATCCAGGCATCAGAAAATCCAATGTAACCACATCTGGTCTCAAAGAGTTCAGTTTTCCCAAGGCATCATTACCATCCTTGGCAACGCCAACAACCGTTATGTCGGGATCAGAATTCAACACATCAGAAACTAACGTCCTCATAAAGAAAGAATCGTCAACCACAAGCACCTTTATCATCTACGCATCCTCCATGTTCTGCTACTAGTCAGTAAAAAAAGGAAGGAGTTTAGTTGACTTAGCTCATCGGAAATGTTTTCTCTTGCTTAATCCGTTGGTTCTTCAGCAAGTTTCTGCTTTGTGGTTATGCGCTTTGTTGTGGGTTTCGCTTTTAGCAACTTTTCTTCGGATATTCCTTGCTTTTTTGCTTCCTTTCCTTTTTTCTTTGGTTCAATTGTACGATATGTTTTGGCTGATATCCTGCTTAGTTCAACCAGTTCTTTCTCGGACAAAACTTTTTCTAGGTCGAGCAATATTATCAGCTTGGTTCCAACTGTTCCAACGCCTTTTACAAAATCGATTCCTAGCTTCTCTGTTATTATTTGAGGTGCTGGCTTGATGTTATTCTTAGATAATCTGATGATTTCACTTACTTCGTCGACTAGCAACCCGTATGTGTTGTCTCCCATGTCTACTATTAGAATGTGTTTGCTGCTATGTTCTTCGTCTCTTTTTAAGAGAAACCTTTTCTCGATGTCTATTACTCCAACTATCTTGCTCCGTAGGTTGATTACTCCTTTCAAAAAATCGGGGGTGTTAGGAATCATTGTCATGCCCTCTGCTTTTAGGATCCTCCTAACGTCCAGAATATCAAGCCCATAGTATTCATCTGCAAGAGTGAAGACCACGAACTGGGTTGTTTCTCCTTCTTCTACGGTTGTTGGTTCTTCAATGACCGGCGTTGGATCTTCAATTGTTGGCTTTGTCTTCGCTGACATTCTATTATGCTCCTGTTCGTTTCGTTGTCGGTTTTCTATATGGACCTCTGGTGGTCGCTTGTTTCTTTTCGACTGGTGTTTCGGATGACAGTTTGAACCGTTGAATCGCCTCATAAAGTTCCTTTGCCAAACTGCTCAATTCTTGGGCAGATGATGTCATTTGCTGCATGGATGCCGTTTGTTGTTGTATAGATGAAGACATTTTTTGTGAGCTAGAAGCATTCTGTTCGGATATCGTAGCGATTTCATCTATTGTTTTTGTCATTTGCGCTGTGCTCGCTGATTGCTCTTGGGTAGATGCGCTTATCTCTTGGGCCTTAGCGCTTATCTCTTGTGCTCCAGTAGTGATCTGATCTAGGATGGATAGAGCGTTATCCACGATTTTCGTACTTTCAGCAATTTGTTCGGCTCCTTGCGTCATGCTGCTGACTGCACCGCTTGCCGATTTTCTCACTTCGTTGATTAATCCCTCGATCTCGCTAGTTGATGTTTTTGATCGTTCAGCTAATTTTCTAACTTCATCCGCAACGACTGCGAATCCTCTTCCTGCTTCTCCTGCACGGGCTGCCTCAATCGCTGCATTCAAGGCTAGAAGATTAGTTTGGTCTGCGATTTCATTGATTGTTCCCACGATGGCCGTGATTTCTTGTGCGCTTTCATCTACTTTTTGGACTGTTGCTGTGTTTGCTTTCACAACTTCATCGATTGTTTTCAGTCTTAAGGCTGCCTCTTTTCCTGCTTCTGTTCCTTTTACACCTAGCTGAGCCGCTTCAGCTGTGGTATCTGCCGCTGATCTTGCGTTGGCTGCACCTTGCTGGATGCTCTTTGCTAAATCAGAGACAACTTTGGTAGTTTCTTCAAGTCTCTTGGACTGTGTTTGCGCTCCCTCAGATACTTGTCCCACAATGTCTGCGACTTGTCGCAAAGCTGTGTTTACCTCCGCTGCAGAGTTAGCTACTTGATCTGATCCACCTGTAACGCTTTCGCCTACAACTCCTGCCTGCCTGATTAGTGTCCCGAGATCTTCCACAGTTTGGTTGATTGTGTCTCCGATAGCTTTAAAATCACCCGCCGCCTTTTCCAGCGTTACCGTTTGAGTTAAGTCCCCCTGAGACATGGCAACTAGAACTCTCTGAACTTCCATTATTGGAGCAGCTATCGCTTGGATCAAAGTGTTCAGTGTGTCCACGATGTCTTTCCATGATCCAGCGACGCCCTCAACTTTTGCCCTCTCATTGAGATTTCCTTCCTCACCAGCAACTCGGGCAACCCTAGATACCTCGGTAGCCAGCCTGTTAAGATCGTCTAAAGTCTTGTTGATGGTACTAGCCATCACCTTGAAGTCACCAGCAACGTCGAGTCCAAACTTCTCGGTTAGGTTACCTTTGGATATGTTGGTGAGAATTCTGCTGACCTCAAGCGTCGGTTTGGCAATCGCTTCAAGCAAAGCGTTCAGCGTATCTACAAGGTTTTTCCATGATCCAGCGACACCTTCAACCTTTGCTCTTTCATTGAGTTTGCCTTCAACCCCAGCAACTCTCGCAACCCTAGCAACTTCGCCAGCCAGC
>CAZRVS010000001.1:0-708245 GCA_964603675.1 uncultured Candidatus Bathyarchaeia archaeon | reverse complement strand
TCTTTAGCAACTCTTGACACCTCTGACGCCAACGTGTTAAGCGAATCCACCATATCATCGATTGTTTCAGCTAGAACTCTGAAATCTCCCGTTACATCAATCGCTACTTTCTGTGTCAAGTCACCCTTAGAAATAGCAGTCACAATTCTAGCAACTTCTTGTACTGGTTTGGCTATCGAGTCTATCAAACGGTTCAGTGTATCTACAACGTCCTTCCAGCTGCCTTTGACGCCTTCTACTGTAGCTCTTTCGCCGAGTTTGCCTTCAACCCCAGCAACTCTCGCAACCCTAGCAACTTCGCCAGCCAGCCTATTCAAGTCATCAACCATGCCGTTGATTGCGTCGGCCAGAGCCTTTATTTCCCCAGCTGCAGGAATCTCCACTTTCTGCGTGAGATCACCCTTCGATATACCCACCGTGACTTTGGCGATTCCCCTTACTTGTGCAGTGAGTGTGTCCACCAATCCATTCAGTGTGTCCACAACGTTTTTCCAAGACCCAGCGACACCAGGAACCTCAGCGTGCACCCCAAGTTTCCCTGCAACACCCACTTCTTTAGCAACTCTTGACACCTCTGACGCCAACGTGTTAAGCGAATCCACCATATTGTTGATCGTATTTGATAAAGTCTCAAAATCTCCCGCTACCTTTATTGTTACTTTCTGTGTCAAGTCACCCTTAGCAATCGCAGTGACTATTCTACCAACTTCTTGCACCGGTCCAATGATGGAATCAAGCAAAGTGTTCAGTGTGTCCACGATGTCCTTCCAGCTGCCTTTGACGCCTTCTACTGTAGCTCTTTCGCTGAGTTTGCCTCCAACCCCAGCAACTTTTGCAACACGAGAAACTTCAGTTGCTAACCTGTTCAGATCGTCCACTGTCTTATTGATTACATCAGCTAGAAGCTTGATGTCTCCAGCGGTTTCTATCTGCACCTTTTGGGTAAGGTCGCCTCCTGAAATAGCGGTCATTATTCTTCTAACTTCTAGCACTGGCTTAGCAATCGAGTCTATTAAGTAGTTCAGTGTGTCCACGATGTCTTTCCATGATCCAGCGACACCTTCAACCTTTGCTCTTTCGCCGAGTTTGCCTTCAACCCCAGCAACTCTCGCAACTCTGCTAACTTCACCTGCCAGTCTGTTTAAGTCATCCACTGTTTTGTTCACCGTATCAGCCATCACCCTAAAGTCGCCAGCAGCTGCTTCCATCGAGATTTTAGTTGTCAAGTCTCCCTTGGAAATGGCAGTAAGAACTCTTTGAACTTCTTTCACTGGTGTTTGTATCGAGTCTATCAAACTATTCAGCGTATCGGCAACAACTTTCCAAGAACCCCTTGCTTGGGGCAGGGATGCCCTCTCATCAAGCTTACCTTTTTTGCCCGCACCTTCAGCTACACGTGAAACCTCATCGGCTAAATTGCTGATTAATTCAACCATACCGTTATAGGAATCCGATAGCTCACCGAAAACGTCTTCTTTTTCCTTCCGTATCCGCACTGTTAAGTCGCCTTTTCTGACGGCTTCTAAACCATCCAATAGCCTCTGCAACTGCTTCGCTGAATAATCATCCATCTTTCCTCTATGCCTGAGCATGCCTAACATCTCCGTTTTTAAGCTTTATTTTCATGCCAAGAATAATGCCGTGGCATTATCTAAGTATAGTGTAACCAACTGATTCTTCTATCAGTGACTATTTAAAATTCAGATCAAAAATTAATATTTTGGATATCATTTTGACGAAATTGCTACTTCCATCTTCGTAAACCCTGTTTGTTTGCCAAGTGTCACTGAACGCTGTCGCGTATAGTTACACCAGCCTTAGATAAAGCCGTAGCATAGTCAAGTATAGGTGTGAACAAAACATGAGGAAAATGAAAAAATTATTGAGGACAAAGAGAGCGTTTTCTCCAGTGATCGCTGCTTTAATTCTAATGTTGCTCGCAGTTGCTGCGGGTGTCGTCGTCTACGCATACGTCATGGGATGGATCGGAGGGTCCACAACGACTACTGGAGGCACACAGGGAAAACTGCAATTTGACTCCATCTATGCTGATGCAACAACTGATACAATAAAGGTATACGTCAGAAACACCGGTGGCAAAGATCTCTTGCTTTCTAAAATATATGTTGACGGAACCGAAGAAGCAAACACCACTGCGATTGCCGTTGCAGGCGTTTCGATCACAGTGCAATCTGTGTCTTACCTGGAAGTCAGCCCTACAATGACAACAGGTTATTTCTATGAAGTGAAAGTGACCTGCAAGGATGGTACTACAGTCTCTCAATCCGTCGAAGCAAAATAAAAATCCTCTCTCTTTCCCCCTATTCGTGGCTTCCTGATAGAAAGGTAGGATGAAGAAGATGTCCCGCTCTTTTTTCCGCAACAAACGAGGAGTAAGCGAAATCGTAGCCAGCCTCATCATACTTCTAATCGTTACTGTATTCGGAGCCGGGCTATACGCCTACAGCCTAAACGCTTTCAGTTCTTCGGGGAGTTCTTTTCTACTACAGACAAGTGGAAGAGAAGAACGTGCTCGAGAACGACTATTGATCACCACTGTCTGGTGGAACGTCTCGAATGACTACCTGAACATAACAATTTTAAATTATGGAAAAATCGAACTTGCCATCGACGCCGTGTATATAGATGGAACGCAAGTTTCAGCTTCAGCCTTCACAGATGGAAGAGGGACAACCGTAACGGCAGAAAATCTTGTTTCTGTTAAGTTAACGTCACCGGTTTCGATTGTAGATGGTGAAACCTACGAGATAATCGCGGTTAGTGAGCGAGGAAGTAGAGATGTGGTTTACTGGGAAGCTTAGCCGAGACAAGCGAGGAGCAGGCTCCATAGTCGGAGCAGTGTTCATATTACTTATATTGTTGACAGGTTTCACGTACTATTTTGTTAACGTCAACGTGACAGAAGACTACACAAAAACTGTGCAAGACATGCAACAGCTGGATTTAAAAAGAAACAAAGAAAAGATCGAATTCACCAGCGTCTCAATAACCAGTGGCAACAAGTTAAACATGACCTTGAAGAACACAGGTTCCTATAACGTCCATCTCATCTGGTTAGGAGTACAGAACAAAACATCAACTCCAGTAACTCAACAATATTCTTCACTGAACATGTATGTCAACCCCACGGACACTGCCACAGGCATCGGTTCCACCATCACCGTAACCCAAGGCAGCCAGTATGTTATTCAGCTAGTAACAGAAATGGGTAACGTCTTCAACTATGACTTGTATTCGATAACGATTACAGGTCCTGATACGATACCCTACTATCAAACACCAGCAGATTGGAGAAGCTATAATATAACTATACCATCCACAACTGGTGATTCGGTTCCAACTTATTTCAGTATATATGCTAATGGTTCAAGCGTCGCCTTTAGGGATGATAATAATAATGATATCTCTAATCCTAGCTGGCTACACACTGCGGCTAATGGAAAATACACGGTGACACTTCAGTCAAAAAATGTAGCTGGACAAACGTTCATTCTTTATGTTACGGCGGGAAGCCTCGTTGCGCAGAAGCGGATAACACAGGTGCCAAGATAATATGTTGTTGCGACGACTCTTGAAATCAAAAAAGGGAACGCCCACCGAAGAAAGCCGAAGCCAGATGATCACCGAAAAAACTGAACAAAAAGCTGAAGACCCCAAGAAAAAGTCACCTCTCACGTTTAAGGAATTCTATCCGGTCAACGACCCCTATGGCTACGTAGGTATCGAGATGGACAAGGAAACTGGAAAACTTCAGTACCTAACCGTTGAACCAACAATGGACGAACACGAGAAACAAACCCTCAGAAGACTTAAGGCAATCATAAAGGAAGAGGCTAACGTTCCGTTGGCTGTTCTAAAAGACGAAACCCTCATAAAAGATTACCTGACAAAACAGATCAAACGAGCCATAAAAACCTTCAAACTCAAGATTTCCGAAGACTCTGTTGAAAAATTCATCTACTACATGAAAAGAGACTTCCTCGGCTACGGCATCCTCGACATCCTCATCCGAGACCCAAACATCGAAGACATCAGCTGCAACGGCACAGGAATCCCAATCTATGTTTGGCACAGCCAACACGAGTCAATTCCCACCAATGTCATATACCACTCAAAAGAAGAATTAGACGCCTTCATTACACAACTAGCCTACAAAGCAGGACACCAAATATCAGTTTCAAGACCAATCCTAGAAGGAGCCCTTCCCGAAGGATTCAGAGTACACCTCACATTAGAGGAAGTTTCCAAACGAGGAGACACCTTCACCATAAGAAAGGTCAGGGCAAACCCCTTCACCATCATCGACCTAATAGACTACGGCACAATATCACCCCACATGGCAGCCTACTTTTGGATACTCATCGAGAACCTAAGATCCATCATAGTCGCCGGCGCAACCGCATCAGGCAAAACCGCTCTACTAAACTCAATCTCAATGTTCATAAGACCCGAAATGAAGGTCATCACCATAGAAGAAGTCCGAGAACTTCGCCTCCATGAAAACTGGATACCAATGGTAACACGCCCATCATTCCAACCAGGCGTCCAAGAAGTAACCCTCTTCGACCTTTTGAAATCATCTCTGAGACAACGACCAGACTACATAGCCGTGGGCGAAATAAGAGGCGAAGAAGCCTACACACTTTTCCAAAGCATCTCAGTCGGTCACGGTGGCCTTTGTACAATCCACGCCGAAAACGTAGAAACAGTAGAGAAAAGGCTACTAACCCAACCAATGAATATCCCTCCAATGCTAATCCCGATGATGAATGTCATTGTCTTGATAGGCAGAACAAAACTTCGAGACACCACAGTTCGCCGAGCCTTGGATGTCTCGGAAATCACAGGAGTTGACGACAAAACCGGAAGAGCAATGTTCAAGAAAGTGTACGAGTGGGACCCGGGAAGCGACTCTTTCATCTTCAGCCCTAAATCAGCCAGCGAGAGTTACGTCTTCAAAAAAATCACCGAACTCAAGCATGTTCCAATGGAAACCCTCGTAAACGAGTTGAATAGAAGGGAACACATCCTGAAGTGGATGGTTCACAAAAAAATCAAGACCTACGACGATGCGGCTAACGTGGTGAGAAGCTACTACCTCAGTCCTAACGATGTCTATAACAGAGCGAGGCTGGAAATGTAATGGTGAAAACAGAAAGAACATCATACCTAACAGCAATAAGTTACAGACTATTTGGGGCACACGTTCAAGTGATAACGTCTCGTTTCACGGTTTTCAAGCAAGTCTATCAGAAAAGCGGGATTTCCAGATTTTACGAGTCGTATATAACCCTCATGTTGTTCGTTTCCTTAGTTGTATTTGTTTCAACGTTCGCAATAGGCGCTCTACTACATCATCTCTTCAACCTAACGTTAGTCCAATACATTATAGCCGTCCTAACCTTCTCATGTGTCATTTCGCTAACCGTTCCAATAATGTTTATCTTGTATCCTCTTTACCGTCGAGGTCAAAAAAGGAAGGAAATAGACGCAAATCTCGTTTACACCACAGGATACATGGGCGTCTTATCTGCCGGAGGCATCTCAATCGAAAGAATGTTCGAACGAGTAACTCAGGTGGAACAACGTCCTGCAATTAAGAACCTGGCTAAAAGGCTTATTACAAACATCAAGATATTTGGATTAGACGTAACTTCATCACTTCGGGACGTAACACTCAACAGCCCCTCAGAAACCTTCTCCAAGCTCCTTATCGGAATCACAAACACAGTGAAAACAAGCGGAGACCTTAAAAACCTTCTAACATTTGAAACTAACAGACTTCTCCACACAAAACGGGAACAACTAAAGAAGACACTAGGCACCTTAATAGCACTTGGAGAAATCTACATCGCAGCAATGGTCATGGGTCCAATAGTCTTCATAGTCATGCTAACAATATTATCGATTATGGGCAACGTCACATTCGGCCTATCTCCAGCGGAACAACTGAACCTCCTAGTTTTCTTCGGACTCCCAATAATCAGCACAGTTTTCATCATCATCCTAAACGGTGTCATACCGGAGGAAGAATAGGAAATGTACTTCAAACAGAAATACCGAATCGCCGTTTGGGCGGTTTCAGCTTCAGTCGGGCTTTCAATTATGTTAATCCCCATTCTGTTGGGGCTTTACACACCTCAAGGACCCTATCTAATCCCGCTAAGCCAGAGAGTGAACAACACCATGGCCCTCGGCATAATCATAGCGTTCAGCTTTCCAGCCATAGTTGAATTTAACAACTATAAATGGGGCAGACAAGTAGACAGTAACATTCCAAGGTTTCTTCGAGACGTCACTGAGGCAGTCCGATCAGGATTGACGCTTCCAAGAGCTCTTGAAGAAGCCTCCCAAAGAGACTATGGACCTCTCTCAGAAGAACTTGAACACACCATTTCAATGTTCATCTTAGGAGCAAGCTGGGAAGATTCGCTCATGTCTCTTGCTCACCGCCTTAGACGCCCAAGCGCCCTAAGATTATCTACCATACTAATTGAAGCCCATCAGACAGGAGGCAAAATGATTGAAGTCCTCGACACGAGTGTCAACCTCTTCTCAAGCCTCGACGAGTACAAGGAAGAGCAGTACAGCAACATGAGGCCCTACATGATGACCATATACATGGCCACCATCATATTCCTTGTCATCGCCTATGTCGTATTGCATCAGTTTCTAATCCCTTTAAGCGCTGCTTCAGCCGGCGCCATAGTACAAGAAGCTGGATTTTTGGCAGGCGTTCTCGACGTCAACTATTACAATTCACTCCTTTTCTGGGCCTCAATCATCGAATCAATCTTCGGTGGCCTCATAGCAGGAAAAATTGGAGACAGAACCTTGTCTGCTGGTCTGCGCCATTCAGTCATCCTTTGCATCGTTACACTCTTTTTCTTTAACATCTCAAGCGTTTAGGAGGACATGAACCAATGAATCAAACGTCAGAAACGGCGCAAACGGATCCTGAAGCAAAAAAATTTCTGGGCAAACTAATCAAACGAGGCGTCTTAGAGCTTACACCGCGTCTAAGCGAAGTGGGAGTGCACTATCTCGAGGCTGAAGAAACCCTGGGAATTGATGATCCAACCCATGTAAAGGGCATACTCGAAAACTTGGAGATAAAAGGAGCTCTCGTAGCCCAATTCCTAGATCGCGTCTTAACATGTCCAGACTGTGGTTCACCAGAGGTCTTCTCAAAATATGCCTGTCCGAAATGCAATTCCATCAACGTGGAGTACACAGAACTCCTCGAACACATGAAATGCGGTTACATGGGCTCAAAAGACAAATTCATAAAAGGCTCATCTCTAATCTGTCCAGAATGCCAAGCCGAACTCGTTGATGACGCCGTGCAATATCGAAGAATAGGAAACTGCTACCAATGCGAAAAATGCGGGCACCGTTTCGACACACCCGAAGTCATCCACTTTTGTCAACAATGCAAAAGAAGCTTCACCCATCAAGAAGCAAAATACATCAAAATATACGCATACAAGATAGCTAATGAAACAATCAACAAATTAAGCAAAGACCTACCACTCTTCGAGAACATAGGAGAAATCCTTCGCGAAAAAGGCTTTGATACTCAATTTAATCTCCAATTAACAGGCACATCCGGAGTACAGCATCCTTTTGGCGTCGTGGCAAAAAGAAAGGATATTCTTTTGGTTGCCGATGTATCCCTCACTGGAGACAAAAACGACGCCGTTTCCCTCCTAGGGAAGAAGATGGACGTAAACCCCACAGAGGCTCTCCTAATTGACTTGTCCGACCGTGAAGAACTACTTTCTCTAGGCAAGGTATACGGCATAACAATCCTAAAAGGTGGAAATGAAAAACAACTCAAAAGAGAGCTAAATAATTTCATAGCTGTCCTCAATTCAAACAGAAAGGAGAAAGACTGAGATAATAGCGTTTGGGAAGTGAACTACCAATGAGACGCTTGAGAAGGAGATATTTGAGAGCATTTCTAAGGGGTTGCCCAGAATCCCGTGGCTTGCTGAGGTAAAAAAAGTTAGGGTAGTGGAAGGATAGTTTCAGCAGATTGCGTTGACCAATGAGATGCGTTTCAAAAAGTTTTGAACTTCCGCGTTTACTTTCGCGATGACTTTCATGTCTCGTTTTCCCTTTTCGCTGAGTTCATAGGTTCTTTTTCGGTGGTTCCAAACCCCGCGTATCCATCCGTTCCTTTCCATAGAGTACAGCAGGGAATAGACGGTGCCTGAACTCACCAAGATGCCGAATTTTCTGTGGATGAGGCTGATAGCGTCGTAGCCGCTCAAGGAGCCATTTTCAGCTCTGCTAAGAGGAAGATGTCCATGAAATCTTTTATTATTCGCCTCTGCAACTTTTCCAAAAGATTCGAAGAGTCCATAAGATTCAGACTCCAAATAGAAGCATGTTATAGAGTATTCTTCTATAATAGTGTTCTATCGAATTCCAAATCCGAATAAAAACAAGAAATATTGCGTAGGCAACTGACGGGCTTCTAGGACTCGGGGCAACGCATCTCTTGATGCAACGTTTGAGTCGGATTCTGAATATGTACTGTTACTCGTAATACAGACTCCAATTTCACAGAAGCTAAATACGATGAACTGCAGAACTGCTTCTTAATTCAAGTAGGACAAAGAAGGCTGAGCAATAATGCTACTGTATTCGTTGATAGGGGGTTTTTGGCTTACTTTGGCAGTTTACAGCTTTTGGTACTTCTTTATAGCGAAAACGTTTCAACCTTTAACCTTGGATGATCTCGCCTTATCTTGGCGTCTGCACAAGCAGCAGACAGGATGTAGAGCGTCACGAGTTCACAGCTTGCTCGCAAGGAACAACGAGGTTGTGGGATTCAAATGTGAATGTGGCTACGAGTTTCGGCAAAAACGTTTGATAACTCAGAGGGTTCGCAGACCGCGCGTTTCCGATGAATGCTCCAAAACCTCTCAGTCTTTTAAAGCCATGAGGAAGTTGGAGGAAAAAAGTTGATCGTAACGTTTCACTCTTACAAAGGAGGAACAGGAAAGACGTTGCTCTCGGTGAATCTGGCAATCATATTTGCTAAGATGGGTAAAAGAGTCTGTCTACTAGATTTGGATCTTCGCGCTCCGAGCCTTCACTCGACTTTCAAGAATAGAAAGAAGTATTGGGTGAACGACTATCTAAACAACGCTTGTACAATAGAAGATGTTTTAACAGACTGCAGCACCGTGGACATGGAAAAAGGGAAACTGTTTGTTGGTTTGGCAAACCCTTCAACCGAAACCATTCGCGAAATGATAGCTAAAGATAGAAAATGGGAAATGAGGGCATTGGGGCGGCTCATTTCACTTAAGACATCTCTCCTTAACGATGTGCACTTTGATTACGTATTCTTTGATACCAGCCCAGGCCTTCAGTATTCCTCCATAAACGCCATCGTCAGCGCCGACACGGTGCTGGTGGTAACGTCTACAGACAAATCTGATGTGGAAGGAACCCAGCGGATGATACGTGACCTCTACCAACTTTTTGAGAAGAAAACAGGAATCCTAATAAACAAAGTACCCCTTGAATATCTTCAATCAAAAACCCAGAAAAATAATTCAATAAAGCTTGAAACACATCAGCTGCCTATGGTTGGAACTGTACCCTGTTTCTGCGACGTACTTGCCGCTGGAGGAGAATGCTTATTCGCCTCCGAAAAACCAAACCATCCATTCACAAAAAAACTGCAGGAAATAGCTACAAACATAGAGCGTTTACGGTGAGCTACTTTTGTAGAAAAGCGCGCGCGCTCAAGAAGGCTGGTCTCCTTCGTCAGAGGTCTATGAATAGTATTTTGAATCCATATTTCAAAGTCATAACTTAGTTAAATCGCCTAATTCCAATTATGAATCCGCTTTGGAGGAAAACCCTTGACGCAACAAGCTGCATCCAAAAACAGACGGGAGCTGGAAGCTAAAATGGCCTTGGTTTTCAGCGAAAAAATCAATGGGCTCTCTGTCGAGCTACGGGAAATACTGCTAGATGACATGGTGACTGCCTTCGAAAACAGACTTGACGTTTTGAAACGCGCGCATGCGAACATGCAAACAGTTCTGAATAAAGAAGAGAAAATCGAATTTGAAACCGTAGAACCTCAAGTCAAAAACCATTAATGTGAAAAAAGAGAGACTTTTCATGAGGCGATCTAAACTGGAAATGCACGTTGAAATCCTCCATGTTCTAGCACATAGAGGCCCGTTAAGGCTGACGCACATAATGTACAAATCTAACATTAACTGCAGCGTCCTTAAGGCGTACTTGGGCTTTCTAATTAAACATGACCTAGTCGAAGCAAAAAATGTTGAAAAAGAAAGAGTGGTTTATGCAATTACGCAAAAAGGCGTAACCGTGCTCAAATACTTCAGAGAACTGAAACAAGCGCTACTCCTGATTGAAGAACCAAAAAATTACGCACCAACACTTTTCTAGAAGAGCCTAGAACGATTGGATGAAACAAGTACTAAAAACATGTATGTCGCAAAACAGAAAAAAGGGGATAGTACAAATTCGCCCCGCGGGGTTCAAATCCCCTCGGGCCCGCTATGACCTTCTTTGGTGTATGGCGTTTCTGATTCTGTGTGTTGCCTAGCCCCTCTTATATATAGATTGACCCCCAACCCCAAAACCCCTCTGCGTGATTTACTCTGTTTAAGCGGAGAGACGATAGAAGATAGTTCCACAAGTTTTATTTCAGTAAACAAGGCATATTAATTGAAATAACAAAAACCAGATATCATGTGATTTTTTCCTGAAGTCTAAAAAGATGCAAGCCAGACGTGAATCGTTTGGAGGTAGGGGACCGCCTATCCGTGAGTTAACGGATGAAAGAGACCAAAATGAAAAAAGGAGGAATGAGAATAAAAACAAAATTAATTACAGCAATAATGTTGGCACTGTTTTTGGTAGGCATGTTAGTAGCTACGGCAGCGGCACAGCCTAAGAAGCCTCTTAGATGTGAACTGTATATAGAGCTCAATTGGGATTGGATTGGGTTTGGAGTTGGCACGTCGCCGTACACATGGATTGGAACCGTTTCGGGAGACATCAACGGAACTATCTACGTCACCCTGACGGGGGCCAGTTTTCCAGGAAAAACAGAACACTTTTCTGAAACATGGATAATCGAGACCGACGATGGATCGATCTCGGGATTTGACGAAGGTGTTTGGAGAATGAGTAATTTTAGGTGGGTGGCTAACGGTGGAGTAACAAGCGCAGATGGCACATGGTCGCATCTGGTTGGTTCCAAAATGCAATATCGTGGCACGACAACTGAATTTCCAGTTCCTTTTGGTACCCCTGTAAATGGCACAGGCACATTGATAATAGTGACAGGCTCGCACTGATGATTTCAAGGATATTGAGATTTGAAGACCCGAGTAAAAGATAAAGTCCTCCCCACATCTCCCCCTTTTTAACGCGTGCGAAGGACTACGGGAGAAATTTCCGATTTTGTTTACAGAGCCTAATTCTATTATCTTTTATAGGGCACTTCTGCAGATTCTTCTTTCAGCCTTATAGCTAAACGGTTAGAACGCGAAAATCTATAGATCCTCAAAAGATGGATGTTTAAAACTGCTTTTTCATATATAGGGGATAAAGTAACCTCAGAGAGAGCGTCTCCTATTGGTTATTTTAACCGTAAGATTGTAAATGGTTAGCGCAAAATCTCCCTTAAAGGAACGAGAGTATTGAATTCCAAACTTGCCTGTATTTCCTGTACTCATACAGTATTATAGACAAAGGAACCAGCAATGCAAGAAATAGCAGTAATGCTATAACCATCTGTTCCATTACAAGAAACTCGAAGATAAGAAAAATCCAAAAGGCAGCTGTTAATATGAGGATGGCTTTGGCAGAATCACCAAGAAAACATCATCAAAAACATCTCGAAATTGGACTTTCTGATTTTCTAATAAGAACCAAGCTCAAAAACCAAGGCAAAAGAAGCAAAACCGTAGACGCAGCTACAAATTCTAGAAGCTCTACTGGTTTCGCCTTTTGCATCCTGGTTTCAAAGATTGCTAGGTCACCACTCAAAACGCATAGAGATGAGGGTTCATTAAACCTTCCGATACACTATAAGGCGCAGATGCCATTGCAACCGAAAAGCACAATATGTACGCTTAAATCTGCTGGATGCCCAATTAATCTCCATGCCCCAGAATGAAGCAAAAGAAAAAATTGTGAACAAGGCCCTCCACTACTTCAACGTTGAAGGATGGAACTGCGCCGAATCCGTATACATGGCAATATTCAAAGAATACTACAAAATCGACGTAACTCCGAAGACTGTAACAGCCTACGGCGGCGGAATCGTGAGAACTGGCAGCATCTGCGGAGCAATAAACGTCGCTATAATGGGCTTAAGCCAAAAATACGGAAGAGAAAACCCAAAACGTCACTTCATGCACACCCAGCGCCCAGTCTTCGAATTCCTTAACTCAATCGTTGATGAATATGGCTCCATCCACTGCAGTTGCATAACAGAATGTCAACTAACCGAACTGGAAGGAATAAGAAAATTCAGAGACGAAAACATCAAAGAAAACATATGCACTCCACTCATAAGAAAAGTCATGGAAACATTTCTATACATGGTCGAAGACTACAAACCAGCCTAACAACTCGAATAGTAAATTCTACTAGCTTTTGTGTCTATTCAAAGCATAAAAATTTTTTATTAAAGAACTGTAGATAAAAAAGTAACTACCTAATCAGCAATATACGAAGAGGAGAATGGATATGAAAGAAAAAACCGCCAACAACGTACACACAGCTTTTGTAGAAGAAGCAAAAGCCAACCAAAGACTCTTAATGTACGCTAAAAAAGCCACAGAGGAAGATTTACCACAAATGGCCCACCTATTCAGAGCTGTCGCTGCAGCTGAAGCTGTCCACTCCCGACGACATTTCGCCCTGCTCGAAGCTGTTGCTGACACACAAACCAACCTAGAAAGAGCATTTCAATCAGAAACCGCAGTTAATGGAGTCCATTACCCAGAAATGATAAGACAAGCTGAAGAAGACGGCGAAGAAACTGCTACCTTGATATTTTCACAAGCCCGGGATGTTGAAGCTGAACATGCCAACCTCTACAAAAGAGCGCTCACCGACTTAATAGCGCAACGCCTCACCGAATACTACGTCTGCACAGTCTGCGGTCACATTGCTGAACGGGAACCGCCAGAGAAATGCCCCATATGCGGCGCACTAAAATCAAAATTTGAAAAAGTACCTTAAGCTAAAAACTTATTGTCACGCTTTTAGTTCTTGCTTCACATTATTCCTTTTCTCGTTAGGCAGCGGTCCAAACTTCTTTATTCTGTCCGTGAACATGCCGAATAGTTCTGCAGCCTTCTTGTACACAGGTAATGGCACATAACTGTAGCGAACCCGCATGTTCTCAATTCCGTACTTCGCTAACTCGCGCCCTATATCGACCATTCTCTTCTTGGTAAACTTCTCATCAATCTCTTGCGACCCCTCAATCACCAAAACACCATCAGCACCATAGGCAAAGGCATAAAGCAGATGCTTCAAACCCAGAATAGCCGTTGACGGAACCGAGACGATTCGAATGTTCTCTGGGTAATTCGTACGATCTAAGCCCAGAAAGTCCATACCTGTATAACCTACGTTCTTATCAACAAACGCCACGATCCTAACTTCGCTAGCCTGCTTGTCAGCTAAGACGCCTCTCAAAGTGGCAATAATCTGCTTGGCTGTCGCATTCTTAAAGTCGATAGCTTCTTGCGGACACACAGGTATGCAAGCGCTACACCCCGTACATTGGAAGGGGTCAATTTTGGCTTTGCCCTCCTCCATTGTTATAGCGTTTACAGGACATATTGGAACACAAGCACCACAGCCATTGCACAAATCCGGAATTACATATGCTTTTTCAGGACTTGTTGTAACATATTCGCTTTTAAGGAACAACGAAGCCTTAGCCGCTGCACCCAAACCATCAGAAACAGTGTCCCGCACATCCTTGGGGCTTAAAGCGCAACCACCAACAAAGACTCCAGTGACCAATGTGTCCACGGGATCAAGCTTCGGATGCTTCTCTGTTACGAAACCATCCTCGCCAATGGAAACCTTCATCTTATCAGCTAATTCCTTCAGTCCAGCAGGCGGAACCATTGGCGTGGCCAACGCCACCAAATCATAGTCGTCTTCTCTCGTTTGCCCACTCAGCGTGTCTTCAGCCAAAACAACAAGCTTACCATTACTATTGTTCTTATAGACTTCGGCCACCTTTCCTTTTATAAAGACTACGCCAGCTTCTTCGTCCCGCCAATAAAGATCCTCATAACCCTTGCCAGTAGCCCTAATATCAATGTAGTAGATAGTCACGTCAATGCCAAGCATTTTCTTTAGCACAAAAGCTTGCTTGAGCGAATACATGCAGCAAATGCGGCTGCAATAGGGAATGTAGTTCTTATCCCTCGATCCAGCACACAATACAATCGCCATTTTCCGTACGTCACTGCCATCAGCGCATTTAATATAGCCGCTCGTCGGTCCAGTGGCAGAAGTAAGCCTCTCCAAATCCATCATTGTTATGATGTCTTTGTAATTACCGTAACCATAAATCTCCAAGTTTCGCGCATCATAAAGCTCGTATCCAGTGGCCAAAATTATGGCGCCAACATGCAAGTCAAGGGTTTTACCTAGATCATCTAATGTTATGGCTTTAGCTGGACATAGTTGTTCGCACTTGCCACATCGTGTGCAAGCGTTGAAATCTATCGCGTAAGCCGAGGGAACAGCCTGTGGAAACTCTATGTAGGCGGCTTTTCTCTGCGACAAGTCTTCATTAAACTCGTCTGGAACAGTTACGGGGCAAACTTTTGCACATACACCGCAGCTTCTGCACTTCTCAACATCCACACCACGAGGCTTCATAAAAACCTTAACAGCATAATTGCCTGGCCTTCCACTAACTTCCTGCACCTCAGCGTAAGTAAGCAAATTTACGTTTGGATTTCTTCCCACTTCAGCCATTCTCGGCGTTAATATGCACTGAGCGCAATCTAAAGTTGGGAAAACCTTTGTAAGTTTTGCCATATTACCGCCTATGCTTGGCTTTCTCTCCACAAGATGAACTTTAAAGCCCAGATAGCCAAGCTCAAGGGCAGCAGTAATTCCAGCTATGCCTCCGCCTATGATGAGCATTTCTCTTGAGCCTTTTTCGCTTATGGTCTCTAACGGCTCAAGTTCTCGACTTCGTTCATACCCGCCCCTTATGAGGCTTATGGCCTTCTTTGTGGCTTCTGGCGATATGGCATGCGCTCCATGAACCCATGAGTCTTGTTCTCTTATATTCACAAACTCGAGCATGTAGGGATTTAAACCAGCCCTTTCCAAAACGCTCTGAAATGTGGCTAAATGCATTCTCGGCGTGCAGCTGGCAATTACAACCCTGTCCAAATTCTCCTTCTTTGTCGCTTCAAGTATCATTTCCTGGGCTGGTTTCGAGCACAAGTATTCGTGAAATTTTGCTACGACAACTCCTTCCCAGTTTTTGACAGCGTCAACAACGGCTTTAACATCTACAACATCGCCTATATTTCCGCCGCACTCGCAGACAAAGATGCCGATTCTCGGCGTTTTCTTCTCCATCCGCGTTAATCCCCACTTTCCATCGTGTGTTTTGATTCATACAAGGGAAAACACTTATTAAAAATCTTACTTCCTCATTTCAGTTAAAAGTGATGTTGAACATGAACGTTCAGGAGCTTGTCCAGAAACATAAGCTTCTTGAATGCATTCAGTGTGGAATGTGCACTGGTTGCTGTCCTGTTGCAAGAAAGGCCAACCTAAACATTAGAATGTACATGCGCGAAGTTTCCGCCATGGGCAAGTTAACTATTCATCCACAGAATGAGTTATGGAGCTGTACCACTTGCTCTACATGTGGTATCCGCTGCCCAAAAGATTTGAATCCCTACGAGTTCTTAATCGACATTCGCAGTATGGCAGTTGAAGAAGGTCAAATTGCTCCCACCATCCGAGATGCATTGGAAAGCATCTTTAAAAACGGGAACCCGTGGGATAGAATTCGCAGCAAACGTTCTGAGTGGCTTCAAGGGTCAAATGTTAAGCACATCTCACAAGGCGCGGAAATCCTATACTACGTCGGCTGCACATCAGCCTACGACCCAAGAGTTCAAAGCGTCGCCAAAAGCCTCGTAAAGTGTTTTGAAAAAGCAGGAGTAAACTTTGGCATTCTTGGTGATGAGGAGAGCTGTTGTGGAAGCGAAGTTTACGGCATGGGCGAAAAAGGCTTATTCGAGTTCCTAGTCGAAGAGAACATGAAAATCTTCAACAAGTACAACGTAAAACAAGCAGTGACAAGCTGTCCGCATGGTTTCCACGCGTTCAAAAATAGATACAACCAAACCAGCTTCGAAGTGCAACATCACACGCAATTACTCACCAAACTAATCGATGACAAAAAACTAACTTTCTCAAAAGAAGTAAACAAGAAAGTAATCTACCATGACCCATGTTTCCTAGGCAAACAAAACGGCATCTATGAAGAACCAAGAAAAGTCATTGAAAACGTACCTGGCGTGAAGCTGTTGGAGTTTGACCGTTCGAGAACCAGAAGCCTCTGCTGCGAAGGCGGTGGTGGAAGAATGTGGATTGACATTTCTGGATCGCGCCTTGCAGAAATTCGAGTTGAGGATGCTGTAGAAAATGGCGCAGAAATTTTAGCTGTAGCGTGCCCATTCTGTCTGTTAACCATAGAAGATGCGGTCAAAACAACAGGAAATGAAGGCAAAATCCAAGTCATGGACATAGCAGAAATCTTGGCATCAGCCCTATAGCGCTCATGGTTGAATTAAATCCTTTTCCAGAAATACCGGCACAAAATAGTAGAAGCAAATTTTGAAATCGGAAGGTACTATTCTAGAGTAAGGTTCTTGTGTTTAGAGATTATATGCATATACGACTTTTTCTATGCTTCTTTACGACTACCGTCTCTTCCTACCGATAGTCGAACCATTGCCACACTATATGCAACGATATTTTGCCGTTAAACGCATATTCAGGTCTCTTTCCTACCTACAACATTCGGAATAGTCTTCTTCAATCAAAACAGGCTTAAATCATACATGAAATTACAGTGCGGGGGGTTAGGTTCACATACACGTTTATAATCCACGTTTTTTAGCTGACGAGCGGTCTAGAACTCGGCTTAAATTCTCGGAATTTTCAGAGCCTCTTCTGCAGGGTGCGCTCATGGATCTTTATGGCCGTAACTAGAAAGACGATCGCGAATGCTATCAGAACTACAAGGTCCAGCCCAATTGAATAATAACCGTTGCCTTGTATAGCATGTCTTGCAAGGTCTGTAAAATATGTTAAAGGCGAGATGGAAGAGACAGTCTTTCCCCAAACCGGAAGTTCTTCTATCGGAATGAAAATTCCACTTATAAATACGAGCGGAAATTTGATCATTGATGACAACATCATTACGCTGGCTGGAGTGTCCGTGGGAGGATAAGCTGACAATAATACGCTGAAGGATGCGAAACAGAACGTTGCAAGAACAATTCCGAGTCCAAGAAGCAAAGGATTGGCAATTTCGACGCCAATAGACGAGCCAACAATAACTGGAAATACAGATACAAGGGCTCCGAAAAGAAATGATGAAAGCACGTCGCCAAGAAAGATCGTCCAGATGGAAATCGGAGAGGATATAAGCCTTTCTAAAGTTTTTGCTCTCGCTTCCCATGGAACTATGGCGGGTCCAACCGAAGTAGCAGTGAAAAAAGCAGTCATTCCAAGCAATCCTGGCATAAGAGCTTCAGCAGGCATGTTTCGCCCAATGTAGAATGACAGAAAAAGAAAGAAGGGAACTAGAAGGCCAAAAATAATGACAGGGCCTTTAGAATAATAAATACGAACGTTCTTTTTGACGATTGCAAAAGAACGCTTGAACTGCTCCCAACAAACGTTGTATTCCATCAAAACACCGCCCATTCTTAACTTTCTCTCACAAGTTTAAGGAACACATCTTCCAAAGTGGGTGCAAGGGTGTTAAGGGAGAGTATCTTAAGTCTTTTTGAGCGCGCAAAATCCAAAAGTTTGTCTATTACCACACTTGGCTCGTCTACATAGAGTCTTATTTTATCTCCCGTCTTTTTTGCTTCCTTGATGCCACGAACTTGCGACAAATCTTCGATGTTTATTGCTTTGTCAAAACTTACTTCTATCGACTGTAATCCACTACTTCGCAACCGAAGCCTTTCCGGACTATTGATTGCTGCAATTTTACCGTGGTTGATGATCACTATCCTATCGCAAAGCTGGTTGGCTTCTTCCATGTTATGTGTTGTCAAGAACACCGTTGTGCCGCCCCTATTGAATTCTCGAACCATGTCCCTTATTAGTCGCTGACTCTCCACGTCTAAGCCAGAGGTCGGCTCGTCTAGGAAGAGGATTTGAGGCTCATTAATTAACGCCATAGAGAGAAGCAGTTTCTGTTTCATTCCCCGGGAGAAGCCTTTGACAAGGTGGTTCCTCCGCTCGTAGAGCCCAAAATCTTTCAGAAGTCTGATAGCTATTTCTTGCCTCCTATTCTTAGGGACTCCATACAATTCTCCAATCAACATGAGATTGTTCCAAGCTGAGAGGTCCACGTAGGCGTTTGCCATTTCAGGAACGATTCCCATCAACTGCTTAGTCTTGAGGCCTTCCCTTAGAGTGTCGTAACCGAAGACGGAGGCTGTACCTCCATCTGGCTTGATTACCCCAGTGAGCATCCGAATCGTAGTGGTCTTACCTGCAGCATTGGGTCCCAAAAAACCAAAGAGTTCTCCCTTCTTAACCTGAAAGCTTATGTGGTCAACAGCCACCAACTCACCAAAACGTTTCGTAAGACTTGAAACTTCTACCGCATTTTCACTTTTCGTGAATAGACACCTCTGGTAGATCCGTTAAAAGGTTAATCTTGATTTCCTTTGTTTTCAATCTCCACACCTTTTCAGGGGCACCGCCTCCAACCTCACGATACTCTACTAATTCAATGATGCCAGCTTCTTCTAGTTCGGAAAGATGATAATAGAGTCCGGACCTAGAAAGTCCTTTCTCTGCTTCCTTTAAACCTTCGAAAATTTCGTTAGTACTCTTTGTCTCATCTCCTATGAGGCGGATAATAGTCCATCTAGTTGGGCAGTGAAGAGCCCTAAAGTACTTCTGAAACTTACTAAACTCCTGCGGAGAGCATTCTTTGCATCCGTCACCGCACATGAAATTCACCCGAGTTAGAGCTTGAACTGTAAGTTGCTTTCTTTGCCTCTCCCGAGACGGCTAAATGAATCTACGTTTCTTTCAAATGTTTTTCAACATAGTTCAGCTCGACATCAGCATCTTCGATCTTGCCTTTGGAAATCAAATCTCGTGCTTTGCTTATGTGCTTCAACGCACAGCCTTTCAGATCATGCTCAAACTCACATTTCTCTTCTTCCTTACACATATATCTCCCTACTTTTTTGAAATGTCACTAAAAAGACTGTAATATTACAATAGATTTAAAGCTTTTTCGCAGTTACGCCATACGATTTTGATAAGTTAAACGAGCTAGTCAAGTATGCGCGCGAATCTTGTGTAAATATGGTGCGGGGGGTGGGATTTGAACCCACGAACCCCTATGGGATAGCCGCCTCAGGGCTACGCCTTTGGCCATGCTTGGCAACCCCCGCCTAGCCTCGGCTGACCATTCTACTTTCTAATTTAAGGTTGAAATTAAATGTTGCCTTAGTTTGACAAAGGATAAAAAAAGGAAAATAGAGGCTATTTTATTCAGAGTAGGCGGAAGTCTTCTTTTATCGTAGTCAATACTACATGAGAGTTTGTTCTTTCAACGTAGGGCAAGGCCAATAAGCGTTTTGCGAACTTGCTTAGGTCTTCGCGGGTTTTGAATTTTGCAATTATGACGGCGTCTGTCAATCCTGTCACATCGTACACGCTGACGACGTTTGGAATTCGCGCAATTTCATTTTCCATCTCTAGAAGTCTACCTTTGGAAACGGTTATTTCGGTGACAACTGTCAGTTCGTATCCGAGTTTTTCGTGATCTAGTATAGCTGAATATGCTTTTATGATTCCTTCGTGTTCCATTTTCTTTATTCTTGACAATGTAGTTCCTATGGATATCTCACATTGTTTGGCAATTTGCCGCGATGACAACCGCGCATCCGAAGTCAAGGCCTTCAATATTTTGCCATCTGTCTCGTCTAACTGCATTCTCACGTCACCATTATTAACATTTATCCAATTATGGCATGTGTTATTTAACATTTGTCATTATTTTTGTCAAAAACATTTTTATATTTCCAGAAATATTCAATCTGAGTATAAACTTGACTGCGAGGAATGGCATGACACGGAGAAGGCGACAAAACAATCAAGATCTCGAAATCACGCTAAAACTAGTTAAAAACGCTGATTATGTGTTACTGCATTTCACAGACATGCTTGGAGCCCTGAAAGGCAGGACGATACCAGCAGAAGAAGCAAAAAACGCTTTGGAAGAAGGCGTGGGCTTCGACTGCTCCTCAATAGTCGGCGGCGTCGGCATAGAGGAAAGCGACATGGTCATGAAACCCGACGCGAACACGTTCACGGTTTTTCCCTACTATTTCTACGACAAAAGCGTCGCAAGCTTCATCTGTGATATTCTCCAACCAAACGGCACAGAATTTGAAAGTGACCCAAGATACACATGCAAAAAAGCCATGGAAAGAGCATTACAAGAAGGCTACGAGGCGACAGCAGCCGCGGAACTAGAATTCTACCTTGTACAAAAGAACGAACAAGGCAAAATTGAACCAGTAGAAAACCACCTCACAGATAAGCACAGATATTTTGATATAGCCCCTGACCGCGACGCTACAGAATCCTACCGCATGGAGTTATGTAATGCTCTATCCACAATGGGACTCATAATCGAGCGGCAACACCACGAAGTAGGCTCAGCTCAAAATGAAATTACATTCAAATACTCAAATCCAATAAGCACGGCAGACAACATAATGCGATACAAGTTTGCAGCCAAAGCCGTTGCAAACAGAAAATATGGTTGGATAGCGACCTTCATGCCAAAACCGTTTTTCGGTAAAGCAGGCAATGGCATGCACATACACTTGGGACTTTTCAACCCGAAGAATGGAAAAAACCACTTCTTTGACCCCAAAGGATATGCGCATACTTCGCAAAAATGCGCGTATTTCATAGGCGGTATCCTTGAGCATGCTAGAGCTCTCTGCGCCATAGTAGCGCCCTCGGTCAACAGCTACAAAAGGTTGGTTCCAGGCTATGAAGCACCCGTCTACGTCACATGGAGCAAAAGAAACCGTTCAGCCCTAATAAGACTACCAGAATATTTTCCGGAAAAAGAAAACGAAGCTAGAATAGAATTCAGATGCCCCGACACCCTGTGTAATCCATACCTCGTCTACACAACAGTGCTCGAAGCAGGACTCGACGGCATACAAAAAAAGATAGATCCCGGCGACCCAGTAGACGTAAACGTCTACCGTCTTAGCGAGGCTGAACGCAAAAAACTCGGAATCAAAGTTTTGCCCGGGTCTTTAGAAGAGGCGTTGGAAGAATGGCAGAGCGATGACATTTGCGTACGAGCGCTGGGCAAAGAAAACGCTGCGAAGTACATGGAGCTTAAAATGCAGGAATGGAAAGAATATAAACCGCACATGCTCAGCAACAAAAGCGAGGTAACTCCGTGGGAACTGCAAAAGTACCTTTACACTTAACGGCACCACGGTAACAATCTTAATTTATCAGAGCAAACACCAAGCACTTATCTGAAACACGAGAAGATAAAAAATGAAATACGACGCCATATTGGTGCTTGATTTCGGAGGACAATACTGTCATTTAATAGGAAGAAGAATCAGAGAGCATGGCGTCTACTCAGAAATAGTTCCCCATGACATAAAACCCGAGGAAATCAAGACTTTAAACGAGAAATTCAACGTGAAAGGCTTGATTCTTTCCGGAGGACCCGCAAGTGTTTACGAGCTGAACGCGCCAAAGCTTGAACGAAGAGTTTTAGAAATGAACTTGCCAGTCCTTGGTTTATGCTATGGGCACCAACTTGTAGCTCAGATGGTGGGAGGAAAAGTTGAACCCGCACTCTGCAAAGAATACGGGATTGCCTACGTCAAAATCGACAAACCTATAGGTGTATTGGAAGGTTTGGGCGAGAAAGAGAAGGTGTGGATGAGCCACGGTGACACAGTTTTTGAAATGCCACTTGAATATGAGGTTTTGGCGCATACTGAAAACTGTCCAGTTGCGGCATTTAGACATAAAGAAAAGCCTGTCTATGGTTTGCAGTGGCACCCTGAAGTCGTCCACACAGAAAACGGCATTCAAATGCTCCGCAATTTTGTCTTCGAAGTCTGTGGATGCGAGGCCAACTGGAAGATGGAAGACATCGCAAAAAAAATGATAGCGGAGATAAAAGCAGAAGTAGGGCAAGGAAAGGCGATAATTGGTCTGAGCGGAGGCATAGACTCAAGTGTTGCAACGGCGCTTGCTGCCAAAGCGATAGGCAATAGGCTCACAGCGGTTTTTGTTGATCATGGGTTCATGCGGGAGGGTGAACCTGAAGAGGTTAGAGAAGCGTTTCAAAAGTTCAAGATCAACTTTGTGATTGCGAATGCGCAAGAGAGGTTTATGGAAAAACTGAAGGGCGTAACTGATCCAGAAGAGAAACGGAAAATCATTGGAGAAGAATTTGTACGAGTTTTTGAGGAAATAGCGGAAAACGCAGGGGCTGAGTATTTGATTCAGGGAACTATTTACCCGGACAGAATTGAGTCGGGGTTCAGAAAATTTTCGGATAAGATTAAAACGCATCATAATGTTGCGGGTTTGCCTGCAAAAATTAAGTTTAAGAAGATTGTGGAGCCTCTTCGTGATTTGTATAAGGATGAAGTTAGGAAAGTTGCCGAGATGCTGGGTTTGCCCAAAGAAATAGTTTGTAGGCAACCGTTTCCAGGTCCTGGGTTGGCTGTTAGGATAATAGGTGAATTAACCGAAGAGAAGGTTAGTATCGCAAAGAAGGCGGACAGGATAGTGAGGGAGGAAATTGAGAAAGGCGGTTTGGAGGAAAACCTGTGGCAGTATTTCGCGGTTTTAACGGACACTAAGGCTACAGGCGTGAAGGGCGACTCCAGAGCCTACGGCTACGTGGTTGCTGTCAGAGCCGCGGAAAGCCGCGAAGCAATGACGGCCAGCTTTGCAAAAATTCCTTACGCTGTTCTTGAGAAAATCTCAACAAGAATAACCAACGAGATACCAGAAGTCACCAGAGTTGTTTATGACATAACTCACAAACCTCCAGCAACAATAGAATGGGAATAAAAACCCTTGAACTGAGCCTTTTTAGGTTAGTGCAGCTATGAGATTAAAAGGTTACCATAGCATTGCACCGAATCAAGCACAGCAAAACATAGACTATTGATACTTTGATAAGTGAAAAGGTCTTGCTGACAAAGTACTTGAGAAATGAAAGAAAAATAGGGTCCTAGAATAGGCTCCTGAGTGGTCTTTTAGACATACACTAAAAAGTGTTTTAAAGCTATTATATTATAACTAACCCATGATAGAAGGGGGAATATAAATGAATGATGAAAATAAACGCTCCCGAATTATTGTCAGAATAGGTGAAGCCCAAGTAGAAATTGAAGGTGAGCATTCTAACGTTGAAAAACTTATGGGGGAACCTATTTTCAAGTTCATTAGAGGTTTCCAAAAAGTAGTCGGTGAGCTACCTCCTGCAACAACAGACATCCCAGAAGTCCCTGAAGAGCCAGCAACGCAGTTTCCTCCTCAACTCGGCAAAGTAGATGCAATGTCAGAGGCTATTTCAATGTTATTCAAAAAAGATTGGGGCAAGAAACCACGAAGTTTAGAGGAAATAATGAATGTGCTCGAAGTAAACGGTTTGTATTATAAGAAAGCCGCAGTCGCAACACAACTTGTACGTATGATGAGGAAAAAAGAGGTTCGCCGATTTGGGACACGCGGCAACTACAAATATGTCAGCGCATAATTGGGCGGCTCTTAAATGGGGGAAGAACCCAGAAGCCGAGGAATAGAAGCAGAGGATAAAGCTTGGAAATTAATCCGTGCTCTCGGCTATGAGATATGTGAGCAACCTAATGAAAAGTACGATATAGACTGTATTGCCAAATTTAATTCTGAACTTCCTCTTCACAAGAGTCTTAAGAAACCGCGATTTTCTCCTTCGGGGCTTACTGCGTTTGAAGTAACTAGCCAGACAATTACTCAAAAAAAAATTTCAGCTTTTAAAGAAAAACTGGTCAAATATAATGCTGATAATACCAGTTCTGAGATTAGTGGGGGTGTTATTTTAACTGACAAATCAATATCAAATTCTATGTATGATAAGATGAAGAAGCAAGATATTTTTGGTTGGGGTTCAAGTCGCGTAGTTTTTTATTGGCAAAAAATCCGTATTTTCGGTTCATGGAGTGCATATGGAAATGTTACCGAAATTGAAGTGGATGATGATATTAGCTACTTGAGATGTTTTAGCCCTACTTCAGATTACCTGTTTCGTTTTGCCATTTTCTTTGATGACCATGCCCATGTTTTATCACCTGCCAAGACAAAGGCGATTATGGAAAAAATAAGAGAAAAATCGATTTCCCCACTAATTGAGCAAGGTCTAAGCCCAATTAATGTTTGGTTTGAATATCATGCTCTAGGCGGTATCAAAGACTTAACGAAAGACCTTCTTAGTTTTGTTGACAAATGGAGAAAGGACGAAATAGTAGTTTTTATGCCGCCTCAAGATGAAGCTTTTAAAGGATACAGAACATTTCCAGCACTTCTTTTATAATGAAGGAAGGAAATTCAAATAATATTCACTTTAGACTGTTTTCAACAATCTGTTTCTCTGCATCAGTTAATCCATAAATCTTGTAGACTAACTCATCAATTTCAGAATCAGTTTTCTTTATTTCGTCTTCTATTCTAGCTCTTTAATCTGTCCTTTTGTCCCCTATCTCTATCAGCCTATTGCTTAGCGAAATCATCCTTTCAGACAGCTTTTCACTCCAAAAACATGCCAAAAAACGATAGACACGTAGAAGCTCAAAAAAGGATGAAACCTAACCAGAGGTCTATATATAAGGGGGCTATAGTCAAAAATCGCACATCAGCCCAGCAAAAATCACATCCCATAACATCCCGTAACCAAAAGTTGCCAATTTGCTTCCACAATAGACTATAACTGTTTATATTAAAACACGCAAATACTATAAACCCTCTAAGGTGACGCTCAACTGAAAGCATTAATCCTCGCAGGCGGATTCGCCACCAGACTAAGACCCCTAAGCTGCACCAGACCCAAAACCCTCCTCCCCATACTCAACAAACCCCTACTCCAATGGACCTTCGAAAGACTCACCAAAAACAACATCAACGAAGCCATACTCGCCGTCAACAAACAAACAGCATTCTACATAAAACAACAACACATCCCAAAACACGGACTAAACATAAAATACTCCCTCGACCCACCAAAAACACCCCTCGGAACAGCAGGACCAATAAAACACGCCGAAAAACTCATCGGACACACAGAACCATTCCTAGTCCTAAACGGAGACATATTCGCAGACCTAAACTACACAGAAATCCTCAAAAAACACAAAGAAAAAGACAATTTAGCCACCATCGCACTTTACGAAGTTGAAGACCCAAGCAGATACGGAGTTGCCGAACTAACAAAGGACAACCGCATAAAAAAATTCATCGAGAAACCACCCAAAGACACCGCACCATCAAATCTGATAAACGCTGGAGTTTACGTTCTAAGCCCAAAAATCTTCCAGCATATCCCAAAAGGAAGAGCAGTTTCAATAGAACGCGAAGTCTTTCCGAAACTCGCTAAAAAAAACGCCCTATACGGATACGTTGTCCATAACCTATGGATTGACATAGGCAAACCCGAAGAATACTTACAAACAAACAAAATCTTGTTAGATTTACTCGCTAAAAAACAAAAATACAGAGACAGAAACAAAATTAAAGTGAAAAATCCAGTTGCTTTTGATGCGCAAGTTTCGATAGGAGAAAAATCAGTTATTGGACCATACGCAGTTTTGGGACGTGACGTTTCTGTCGGAAACAATGTACAAATAACAAATTCAGTAATTTTCCCAGCGGCTGTGATAGGTGATTTCTCATCGATAAACGGAGCCATAATCGGCGAAGGCGCAACAATTGGAAAAAAAGTAAAGATCAATAACGGCTGTATAGTAGGCGACCACGCAAAAATCAAGGACAACGTTCTATTCGGAGAAGGAGTTTCTGTTTGCCCAGCGAAAGAAGTTACTGAAAACATATTAAAAGACAAAATTGTCTGTTAAAACTGGGAGATAGTGAAAATGATAAGCTCTAGGAGGCTGTTTGGAACAAACGGAATCCGCGGACTCGTCAACAAAGAATTAACCCCTGAAATAACCATTAAAATTGCAGCCGCGACTGGAACTTTCTTCAAGAACAAAAACTTGATAGTGGGCTATGATGCTAGGACAAGTGGCCCAATGTTTGCAAAAGCAGTAACTGCAGGGCTGACTGCAACAGGGTGCAACGTATTTTTCGCGAGAATGGCACCCACACCCACATTACAGTACGCAGTAAAAAACCACAAGATGGACGGAGCAGTAATAATAACGGCATCTCACAATCCACCGCAATATAACGGAATAAAAGTCATTTGGAATGATGGAATAGAAATCTCTCGAAAACAGGAAATCGAAATAGAAAACATATTCTTTGACGAAAAAATATTCCTCACAGAATGGAACAAAATAGGCAAAACACGCGAGCTACCTGGAATAATTGATGAATATATAGAGGCCATAAAGCAACACGTAGACACTTCAAGAATAGCTGCAAAGCGTTATCACGTCGTCGCAGATTTGGCTAACAGTGTTGGCGGTCTGGCGGCGCCTCGCTTGCTTCGGGACATAGGATGCACAGTCACGACTATAAATGCAAATATTGACGGAAAATTTCCGGGAAGGCTTCCTGAACCGCGACCAGAAAACCTCGAAGAATTGGCTTTAACCACAAAAGCCGTAGGTGCAGACTTGGGTGTGGCCTACGATGGCGATGCTGACCGCGCCATTTTCATAGATGAAAACGGTCAAATTTATTGGGGAGACAAAACCTTCGCTTTAGTTGAAAAATACTTTCTGATGGAGAACGCACATGAAAAAATAGTCACTCCAGTAAGCTCTTCCACACTTGTCAAGGATATCGCAGACGCCTACAACGGGGAAATAGTGTGGACTAAAGTCGGAAGCGTAACCGTTTCCCAAACAATGAAAAAAATGAAAGCCAAGCTTGGAGGAGAAGAAAACGGAGGAATCTTCTATGGGCCCCACCAGTCAGTGCGAGACGGAGCAATGACAACAGCCTTGATATTGAACATCATGGTCAAAACTGGCAAAAAACTTTCAGAGCTGCTGGGGGAACTGCCCAGATATTTCATTGAAAAGGGCAAGATCGAATGCCCAGAAGAGAAAAAAGAAAAACTATTGGAAAAATTGGTTGAACAAGCAAAAGGGTTAAACACAAGTACAATCGATGGAGTGAAAATATGGTTTGAAGACAATAGTGCCATCTTAATAAGACCCAGCGGAACCGAACCCGTTTATCGGTTATATGCAGAAGCCAAGAAACAAGAAAAAGCATTAAAGCTTGTGGAAGAGTATAGTTCAAAACTTAGAAAGATAATCGAAAACCTCTAAGCAGATAATAAGCTTATTAGAAATAAAATTTGGAGAACCCTCACCATGTCCTCCGTCCTACAAGTGAAACCAGAAGAAATAGATACGGCTGAAAAACGTGGAAGATACACTGTCGGTATTATAGGATGCGACCAGAGAGGTGTTCTCTATGCTACTGTTTTCGCAGAGGCTGGATTCAAAGTTATATGTGTAGATGCAGACCAGACAGTCGTAAGACTTTTCACCAAAGGAAAAGTCCCTTTCATAAAACATGAAATGGAATCGAAGCTGAAAAGTTTTGTAAGAACAAGTCAACTAAGTGCTACGAATGACATGAAGCAGGCTGTCTCCCAAAGCGACATAATTATGATAACAACCACCGTGAAAATTGATGAAAAGAAGAAAGCTGATTATTCAGAAATAGAAAGCGTTTGTAAGCAGGTGGGGTCGGTCCTCCGCCGTGGTTCACTGGTTATTTTCGGAGGCATCGCTGGATTTGGCTTTACAGAAGAAGTGCTTAAACAAATCCTAGAGAACACATCGGGATTCAAAGTTGGAGCTGATTTTGGTTTAGCCTACAGTCCAATTCAACTTTCGGATGAGCACACAACGGAGTTGCTGATCGACCGAGAGTTAAAAGTAGCAGCACTGGAAAAAAATAGTCTAAACTCCGCTTCTATTATTCTGGAAACGATCACCAAAAGAGGAGTTAAAAAAACACTAAATGTAAAAACAACAGAATTGGCTACTCTTTTCAAGGCTGCAGAAAGAGATGCAAGCTTGGCCTTTGCGAATGAATTTGCCATTTTCTGCGAAAAAGTAGGCTGGGATTATCTTGAAGTTCTCAGATTCTTAGACATGGATGTTGAAAGCACAAGCTCTTTGCCAACGTTGCCAGAAGAAAATAGCCGAATAGAAGCGTATCTTCTACTGGAAGACGCGGATAACCTGAACACGAAACTCCGGATTCTTACAATCGCTAGGAAAATAAACGAGGAAATGGTAAGACACGCAGCCAACTTGACGCAAAAAGCACTGAGAAGCTGTGGAAAAACATTAAGAAGAGCAAGAATTGCCTTACTTGGCATCGCAAAGACACCAAACATGAAAACTTCTCCAAAAACAGCTGCTAGAAAGCTTGCTGAAATACTAGAAACGAAAGGCGCAAAAGTCAGCCTTCACGACCCTTATCTTTCGGAAACTGAACTAGCAGACATACCATTCGCCTTTAAGAGAAGCCTGAACGAAGCTTTGGAAGGCACAGACTGCGCAATAATACTAACTGGTCATGACCATTTTAAACGTTTGAACCTCAAAAAATTGAGGGTCATAATGAAAATGCCGGCTGCAATCGTTGACTTTGAAGGAATAATTGACCCTGATAAAGTTGAAAAAGAAGGTTTTATCTATCGTGGCCTAGGCAGGGGAGCTTGGAAGAAATGAAAAAATTAGGTGTAGCAGTAATAGGAACGGGTTTCTGGGGAAAAAACCATGCAAGGGTCTATAAAGAACTGGCAAAGACGAAACTGGTGGCAATTTGCGATATAGACCCTGCAAGAGCAAAAACTATAGCCCAACAGTTCAGTACAAAACCGTATACAAACAGCGCAAATATGTTGAAGAACAAAGAAATCGACGCGGTGAGCGTGTGCAGTTGGTCAACAAATCTAGCGAAGGAAGCATTAAGGGTTTTGAAAGCCGGAAAACACGTTTTGGTAGAAAAGCCTATGGCTGAAAACGTAAAACAGGCAAAAGAACTTTTGGAGATAGCAGACAAAGAAGGGCTACACCTCACAGTGGGTTTTTTGATGCGGTTTATCCCAGGATTGCAGTACATTCGAGAGGCGGTTGAAAACAAAAAAATTGGCAGCCTCGTATGTGCTACTGCAAAGAGGGTTTCTCAGTGGCCAGAAAGAATCGGTGATGTTGGAGTGGTCAAGGATACGGCAATTCACGATATAGATGTTATGAGATATATATTCAACAAAGATCCAATAACAGTCTACGCAAAAACAGGAAGCATGAGACATAGAAAATTTGAAGATTACGCTCAGATAATGCTCAGTTACAAGGACGGAAAAAGCGCCTTCATAGAATCTAACTGGCTTACACCGTACAAAACGCGAACGTTGATAGTTACTGGAAGCGAGGCGATAATGAAACTAGATTACATTACACAAGAATTAATGGTTGAAGACACAAAAGAAACAGTACAACCAAGATATGCATGGCAAGAGCCCTTAAAGCTTGAGCTGCAACACTTTGCAGACTGTATTTTAGAGAAGAAAAAGCCTCTAATAACCGGTGCTGACGGCCTAAAAGCCCTCCAAATAGCTGAAGCAGCACTACAGTCTTCAGCAAAAAACAGAGCCATCAGACTAGAATAAAAATTGATGCACTTAATCCTCATTTAACCTTTGAGCTCTTCGAGTTGAATGGTTTACCTTCCGAAAGTATCTTTTCCGGAACTTTTTCCTTCCATTTTTTCAAAAAAGACAAATCCTCAGTTTCCTTCCGCAGTTCGTCTGGCAGCATTTCTGGGATTTCATCTCGTATTGGGTACCATCTTAAACATTTTGGACAAACGATTAGCCCTTCCACTATTTCGTCTTTTTCTTCAAAGACGAGAAGTTCGAGGGGATGATGCTTATCTATGGGACAAGCGAGAATATCCATTAGTTTCTTTTTCATGTTCTCTTCACTTGCTTAAATAGATGACAAAGTAGTGTTATAAAGATTTATTGAAATCGTTTAATATGTATGTCCAAGACTATTTGGTACCAGTTGGGACCAGTTGTTCTAACAACACGGGAAAACGAAAATTCGAACGGTGTTTTTAGACTGTCAAGTTTTTCAGCTACTTTGAGTTTGGCCTTCTCAACTGGATTCTCAGTTTTCTTCGCGTGTTCAAAGTCATAGTAGTGAACCCAGCCTCCACTTTGTCTAAGAGCTAATATGGCGTAGGGCAAGTATCCAAGCGCCTTTTCAGGTAGAGGCATAAGAACTCTTTCCGCCATGTGGCGAAATTTACCTTTGACAACCTCTTTTGAGTCGCCAAATATTGGAATTACCTTCCCATAGACTCGATTCAATCTAATGTTTTCTCGCATAAACTGAATCGCTGTTGGGTTAACGTCTATCGAGTATACTTTTGCAACCTCTGAATGTTTAGCAATAACTATGGAAAAGGAGCCAACGCCAGCGAACATGTTAATCACTACTTCGTCTTTCTTAACCAATTCTGCGATTCGTCTTCTTTCATAGAGAAGCCTGGGAGAAAAATAGCATTTATCCACATCAACAGCAAACATGCACCCTGACTCTCTATGGACGGTATTTGTTTTATATTCGCCTGCAACATGCTGTAACTTTCGAAGCCTAAAATCTCCAGAGACAGGGCCTATTTGAGCCAAGATCGTTTTTACATTTTTGTGAAGGCTGAGAATTACTCTCGCAATATCCTGACAATGTCTTCTGGAAGTTTCAGTAAATTTCATGATTACTATGTCGCCCACAATATCGTAAGAATTGGAAACGATAGCTAAATCCTCAGGGGTAAGAAAGTTCGAAAGAATATCTCTCAGACGCCTTTTCAAGTATAACCCCTTCGCTGATGCAAAATCGTCTGGAAACATTTAAAAGCAAAACAGTTTTCCTTTGTAGGAAGAGGAAATCAATATGGAGAAGATAACAGAAGGAATCGTCTATGAGTGTATGAGATGCGGAGCGAAAGTTCCTTCTGAAGAATTGGAACTCCGCGGTGGAGAAACAAAATGCATTGTTTGCGGCTACAGAACATTGAAAAAGATAAAGCCGCCCGTTGTTAAGCGTGTTCAAGCCAGATAAAAGTGGAGGTTGGATGGGCTTTCGCTAGTTTTCAGGCGGATGCCGCTTAGATTCTGAAGCACCAATGCAATCATTAGAAGATTTCTTTTTCTCCAATTTTGCGCAGTGTCTTTCCTCGAAGCTTTATCGCTGGTCCAATAATTTCCTCAGGCGCCCTTTCCACAGTTTTTCGTTTCACGGTTTCTCCGCACACTCCTCTTGGAAGCAAGCGTCTTTTCACACAAAGAGCATAGGTACAGTTTGCAACATTGCACATTTCTTCAGTCCATCTGCACCACACACTATCGCGACGGTAGAAAGCAGCGTTTTTGGCGCACTTGAAAGATTGACACGTAGGAGAACAAGCTTTTACTTGAGCCAACGGGTACACGACCTCTGGGTTTTCATCAACAAAATTTCACTGTTGCGATATCATTCTCCGAGAACAAAATAATCATTAGATTCAATATAAACTTTTTTACTTCAAACTCTTGATTGCCCGTCTAACTTTCACGTTTTGTCTGTTTAAATCGTCTCCTTCGGTAAACTTCTATACCGATGACAAAAATCGCTGACGCCAGAATTATCAGCAAAGTTGTTAGCAAAGTTGTCTCGATAAGCAAGCCTGCCAACACCACATATTCTCCTGCTCTAATCTCAATTTGGGTCGGTTCATCGATGTAATATTCCATTGTCGCATATTGTTGCGTTTGTCCAGGGAGACCCACGGTTACCTGCAAGTTTCCGCCAATCACGTTGCTGAATGTGGCCATGCCATCGGGTAGTGTCATGGTTGATCGTGGCGTTAGATCTTCTCGATACAAGGTTACATCTGCATTTGGAATTGGCTGCCCAAAATAGTCAATGATTTTCACCGAAAGTGTCAGGTTATAGAGACGGCAATAGATTTCATTTTGTGTGTCGTTGAAAACTTCAATGAAGGTTTCATTTAACAAGATGCTACCCACATAAACTTTAACTTCGTATTTTCCAAATGTGCAATTAATAGTGACAGCCCCCGCATCATTGGTTACTTCGCTGTAGGATATCCCGCCCATTTGCTCAATCATCTCTATGCGTGCATTCGGAAGTGGACCTCGATTATGCTCCAGTGTTTTCAGAGTTAATGTTTTAGCTGGACAAAGTATCGTCACTTGGAAAAATGGTTCCGCTGGCAAATCCTGAATGGTTTCGTTATTGGTGTTAAAAACTATTCCATAACGAGAGGCATTTACGGTGTAGTTTATGTGAGGAAGCGTAGAGTTGAAGGAAAAAACACCCAAAATGTCGGTTTGGCCAAACGCGCTTTTATTTTCTAATTTGCTTTCCTTCGTGGTCACGTATTGATAGGTAACGTTCAACTCAATAAATGGAATCAGAATCCCGTTGCTGTCCTTGACTGTTATCTTCAAGTTAGTTAGTTCGCATGTTAAATTGTAAACATCTTTTCCAACAATGGTCACTTGCTCCTCGCCGACTTTTACTTTGTTCCAGAAAGCTTCCAACGTATGGTTGCCTTTTTCAAGCCATAGATAAGCTATCCCAGTGATTTCGCTTGTGTTGCTAAATGTTGTGTTTGTTGCTTCATCCAAAGCGTCGATTAATATTTGTGGCGCGGTATCTCCGGCCAAGTTTCGTGTGTAAATTTCTATTGAATACCCCGGGACGCTGAAGAGTTGTGAGTCGAGTATTTGTTTCGCCGTGTTTTCCGAAGTTATTGTTATGTTGTAATTGCCGATTGAAGCGTTCGATGGAACTGTCCATGTTGTGCTGATTACTCCTTGGTCTGAAGCGTTTACTACTTCGGAGTACAGAGTCGTATTGGTTTTTATCCATGTTATAGTGATTGTTGCAGTTTCGTTTGGTTGATAGCCTATGGCTCTTGTTTCCACGAGCTCTTCCCTGTGATATTCACTTGCGTTTGTAAAACCTACAAAAAACTGATTTTTCGCCAAGTTTTGAGTCTTATTGAAATAGACGTTGTATAAACCCGTAAAATTAGTGTGTGAATCAGAAGGCTGAAACAGAGTCGCATGTGGATATGTTACATTTCCATATCCATTTCCTGTGTTAGTTGTGTTAGTAAGCGGCACTATACTTGAATAAGCCGTTTCAAGAGGGTCTGGAAGCTTAACAGTCACATTTGCGTAATATGTGGTGTTTGGTTGTCCCCCAGTAATGGTGATGTTTAAAACCACCGGGCTTCCTTCTTTAAGTTGTTCAGGTGGCGCAGGTGCAATTGGTTCTATGTAATAAGCGGTGTCTATGTAGAACGTTGCTGTGGAATTGATGTTCTTACTGACGTCTGCTAACATTATCGTGTAGTTTCCACCTGGAAGTTCTGGAATGGTAAAGTTCGCCTCAATGTCGTTTCCGCTTGCAGTTTTGTTGGCCATCAGTTTATCGCCAAACCAGACTTCGTATAAACCATCGGTTGTGTTTATGGTCCCAATGATGAGGACTTCTTCGCCGACTTTTCCATGTTGCGTCATTGGGAAAATAGCAGTTATCAACACGTCGGTGGCACCTGCAGTCGAGAAAAGCGACATGAAAGTAAGACTTATAGTCAGTAGTATCAAGATCTCGGCTGCAACAGGTTTTTTCTTCAAGTTAAGCTTACCCCTCGCATGTTCGGTAAACGTTCTTCATGCAACGTGAACATTTACTATTCAGAGAACATTTTAAACTTTACCTTTAACAAGACCAACTGCCATATTCCAAGATGCTAAACTTCAGGCAAAATCTTGTCCGATGATGATCTCTCCCGAAAAATGCAACAACTTGGTTCAACCAATCGGCTCAAATCATATCAGATTACAGCAAAATTAGAAGAGTATAGACTTCAGCTGTAAAGCTTCAAGAAGCAAATATGATTGCTGATTGCATCATTATAATAGGCGTGCGTGAAGGCACAAGACACGGAGTAAAAGAAGCGGAAATGCTAAGAAATACAAAATTGATTAAGAAGAACAATTCTCGAGAAGAGAAAAGCCTGAGGAAATCAAAACCGGGGTCGAAGTTCTGTGTTGACTTCCCAAAAGTTGAATAGTGTTTTGAAGTTTAAAAGCCATTTTTACAGTGAGACTGTTTTTATAAACCGATCCCTAACTATTTTCTGTTTCAGATAGCAAATGCTTCCCCAGACAAGTGATGTATCATGGAGGCGCTGGTTCCACCTTCGCTCATACAAGCATTGAAGAAACAAAGGTATCACCTTGTGGGTCGGCATTCAGCCGTCAAGAGGTGCAGGTGGCTATATGAAACTCTAATTCACGATAGACCCTGTTATAAACAGAAATTTTACGGGATAAAGACACACCAGTGTATCCAGATGACCCCTTCGCTTTTTTATTGCACACAACAGTGTCTATTTTGCTGGAGAGCTCAGAGTGGAGATCTGCAAATAACGTGGGATGAAATGAAATTCCCTACATGGGATTCGGCAGAAGAAATCATTGAAGGAAGCATTAAGGCACAACATGAAATCTTAAGTGGATATAAGGGCAATCCGAAAACAAACAGGCAAAAATTCGAGGAAGCATTGACTCCTAAGCATGCGGCCATAAGCTTGACTGGCGAACCTACCCTTTATAAGCCCATAGGAGATCTAATTCGAGCCTTTCACACGAAGGGATTCACTACGTTTCTCGTCTCCAACGGAACTGTGCCTTCAGAGCTGACAAAATTGAGTGAAGAGCCAACTCAACTTTATGTTTCTGTTTGTGCTCCAAATGAAGAAGTGTTTAGACGCCTTTGCCGTCCCCAAATCCCGAGAGCTTGGGAAAAATTGAATGAAACTTTGGCGCTTTTGCCCAGCTTCAAATGCCCAACCGTAATCCGAATAACGCTAGTGCGCGAATATAACATGGAAAACATAGAAAGATACGCTAAACTGATTCAAAGGGCGAATCCGACATATGTCGAACCTAAGGCGTATATGCATGTTGGGTTCTCCAATCTTCGTTTAGATTACGAAAACATGCCAAATCATAAGGAAGTCCGCGGGTTTGCCATGCAATTAGCCCAAGAAACGAGCTACAAAATTATAGATGAATCAAAAGAAAGCCGAGTTGTATTGCTAAGCGAACGCGAAAGACCTCTCAAATTTGGAACCAGTTGAATCCGTTTCATATTTCTAGCAAATAATTCAAATTTTGCCACTATTTAATAGACTTAATAGTTCTATCATGAATTGCATGAGAACAAGGCTTATATAGTGTTTTTGACAGTGGCCTATCTCTTGAACCAGTAATTTAATTAATTAAGGTGGTGAACAAATGGTTAGCGAAGGAAGAGGACGCTTGTTCAGAAGAAAAGACGGTAAATACTTGATTTACTTGCCTAAGGACCTAGCCGAAGACAGCATGTTTCCATTCAAAGGCGCAGACTCCATATTCGTCAAAGTGAGCTTTAAACTTGGAGACAACAAACTACTCGTCGAGAAATGGAAAGAACCTGAACAACCAGAAGCCTAAGTGACATGTCTATATACCGGAACCATTTTCTATTTTCCATTTTTTAGAATGAAATAAATAATAAGTTATGCTCGAATTGTAAATATAGATGGTGCAGATTTTGCGTTCATTAAAAAATGTTTTGAGCAGAGTTAGAAAAGAACTTACGCAAAAAGAAAAGATACGAAAGAAAGCTCACGAAAACATGCGAAAGGCAACAAGCCTCTCCAAACAGGCAATACTGCTGATTCATCGAAAGAGGTCAAAGGAAGCAAAAGAGTTCATCGAAAACGCGAAAGAGATCATTTCAGAACTCTATGATTCTTCAGCCAAATATCCAGAGGTCATCTACAGCGGTATGTTCAACGCCGCCCTTCAAGAGTATTCAGAAGCGAACATATTCCTAAAGCTGATTGAAGAATCGAGGTTCGTAACTCCAAAAGAAATTAACGTGCCTTCAGTTGATTATGTGCTTGGATTGGCGGATGTTATAGGTGAGTACAGACGCCTAGCCTTAGATGCTTTACGTGAGGGAGACGTAAAAAAGGGAGAAAAATGCTTAGAGACCATGGATGAAATATACATCGAGCTCATGGCCATGGATGAGGCCTATATGCTTGTTCCCGGACTCAGAAGAAAATGCGACATTGCAAGGAAAATCATCGAAACTACCCGTGGAGACATAACTCAAGAGATAAGGAGAAAATCACTCGAAGATTATTTGAAACGTTTTGAAAAATTACAGAAAGAAAAAAGACAAACCTATGAAGGCTAAATGAATGGGTTCCCCTCGTGCTGTAACTAGATTTTCAGTTAAAAAAGCTCATGAAACGCAATTATGCCTGTCCAAGAAAATCATTTCTGAGGATCGACTGCCGAAAAAGATCAAGTTTGTTGCTGGTGTCGATGTTGCCTATGTAAAAGACAAGGCAATCGGGACAGTGGCAGTTATAGATTATGATTCGCTAGACCTTCTAGAGTCTCAAACAGCCATTCACAAAACCTGCTTCCCATACATCCCAACTTTACTTTCCTTTAGAGAAATTCCTCCTTCAGTTACCTGTATCAAGAAACTGCATCTGCAGCCTCATCTTTTCCTTGTCGATGGACAAGGAGTAGCGCATCCTTATAGATGCGGATTTGCGAGCCACCTAGGACTTGTACTAGGAAAACCAACGATTGGCGTGGCAAAGAGCAAACTTGTTGGCGAAATCGTAGAAAAGCGAGGGAACATCCTCTTAACACAAAATGGCGAAGTGATTGGTTCAATAGTTACGACAAAACAAGGATCCAAACCTGTCTATGTCAGTGTTGGTCATATGATATCACTTGAGACTGCCATGAAAATCGTCAAGCATTGCGTGCGCAACAGCCGCATTCCAGAGCCAATTTTACAAGCTCATAGAATAGCAGCGGCCGAAAAAGGAAAAATCAAAATTATTTGAACAATAAAATAGATAGCAAGTGAAATGGATGCTGAACCCAAAATTAAAGGAGTTAACAGCTAGAATTCGCAGCAAGAAACTCAGAAAAAAAGTTGAGGAATTGCTGGGAGACCCCACTTTTGAATTAAATGGCGTAACATATTCAGGTCTACCTCTCGACGTTGCACCTGCAGGATTGTCCCATCATCATTGCTATTTGGGCGGCTATATGGAGCATGTTGTTTCAGCAACAAATCTGGCTTTTGCATTGTGCGATTCTGTCGAGAAAGTTTATCACGGGAAAGTGAACCGTGACTTAGTGATAGCTGGGGTCTTGTTGCATGATATTTTTAAACCGATCACGTACGCCGTAAATGAGAACGGCGATTATACTTCAACAAACATAGCGGACTATCTAGACCATGTGTCTCTGGCAATTTCGGAACTGGTCCGAAGAGACTTTCCATTAGAACTGATTCATGTCGTCAGTGCTCATCATGGTCCCCACGGTCCAGTTAAACCACGAACAGTTGAAGCTTTGATTTGTCATTTGGCAGACTTGATGGATTCGCGATTAAACGGCGAAGTTTTGAATGCAGCAGGATTTCTAACTAGGAAAGCTACTGGGGAATATTTGCCTAGGTTAAATTCAAAGGAAGCGTTCGAAATAATTCATTCGAAGGTGATCGAAGGCATAGATGGCGTGGCAAAAACTGTTGAAAAGATAAAACTCGAACGAGAATCGCAAAAAACTTAATAGTTTTTGCCACATGAAAATGGAATGGTGCTGTTAAAATGGAAATCTCATTTGAAGAGTTTCAAAAGTTAGATTTTCGTGTTGGAAAAATAGTTGAGGCAAACCAAATTCCTGGTTCGAGAAACCTCATAAGAATGACTGTTGATTTTGGGACAGAAAAAAGACAGGCGGTTGCAGGACTTTTGCAGTGGTACAAACCGCAAGACCTCGTTGGGAAAAAGTGCGCCTTCGTCCTTAACCTTCAACGGCGCAAGTTTATGGGTGTTGAATCCCAATGCATGATTTTGGCTGCTGAAGACGGCAAAGGTAGCGTTGTGTTGCTACAGCCTGAGAAAGACATTTTTGAAGGGAGCAAAATTCACTGAAGAACTCTGTTTGATCCAGATTGAACTTTGTTTTTAGCCTAGCAATTCACTGATTGCCTCAGCGTTTTTCTTGTTTTCAGCTAAGTACTCAACCATTTCTTGATTTAAATCAAGCCACTTAGCAATTCCAGCAGACATTTTCATATCGTTTTTGAAGATGATTTTTAGATAGGGCAAAACTTCTTTTGAAGCTCGAGTGGCTGAAATGTGACTCTTGCGCTTAATTTTGTGGCCTATGCTTAGCTTCATGGCCCGTTCAGCCTTGGACCTCGACAACATACGTATGCGCCCGGGAAACCTGAACGGTATCCAACCGTGAACCTTTGTGTTCTGCCTAGCCATAGCCACGCCACATGTCATGTAATCAATCACGTAACGCAGAAGGCTCCAATCTCGGGTTGCGCGAATTCTACCACGATAGAGATCCGCCACCGAAAGGGCGTCCATGGCCTTTGCCAAGTCATGGGGGTCGGTAAGGTGTGAGGGAACGTTTTCGTATATCCATTCAAAGAGCATGTCAATGTCGACGTCAGCCATATCTACCGCTTGCTTTGCACCAAAGCATGTTCGTCCATAAATTATCATTCTAAGAACGTTGAAGATGGAGTCTTGCCTATCACGGTAGCCAAGCCAAGAAACATCATCGTAAGTCAGCCTTTTCTTTCCCTGAGCCAAAGCTTGAAGATCGTTTACCGCCGAACGTACATCGCCTCCTGAACGTTGGGCGATAAATTTTAATGCGTTTTCATCGGCCTCAATCTTTTCAGCCTCGCATATACGTTTCAAGTGATTCGTGATTTCACCCACAGGCGGTTTTTTGTATTCAATCAGTAGGCAATAATTGCGAAGATTCGTAAACCGCGGATCATATGCGTTGTTAGCAATCAAAACTATTGGACACTGAGCAGTCTTTACGATCTGGGTTATTGCTTTTACTCCACCCTTGTCCACGGTTCCTGTCAGTCCATCCAATTCGTCGAGCAAAACGATTCTTTTCCCGCCAAACAATGAGCCATATTGTGAAGCCAAACCCGCGAATCGGTTTATAGCGTCTTCTGTTCTGTAGTCACTTGCATTCTTTTCTACAAATTCCATACGTAGATCTTTAGCCAAAGCTTCAACGGTGATTGTTTTTCCGACGCCCGGAGGCCCATAGAGAAACGCTGCTCTTTTTTTAGGAACGCCTTTATCCCAAGATTTTACCCAATCAGTGAACTTTTGTATTGCATCTGTGTTTCCAATTATTTCAGCTACGGATTTTGGTTTATTCTTGACAGCCCAAGCGGCATGCAAACGCTACACCTGTTTTATCTTTTCAATTCAGTGCCAGTCTCAACGAGCCTAGCCAACAAAGCGCTCAGTTGAACCTCCTCATCAGCGCCTTCAACAAGTCTGTAATCTATTTCCCCTGCAATATCAGCTAACTTTATTCTCCATTGCTCCGGAATATCCATTCTGAAAATTTCCGTGTGAATTTGTCGGATTATGTCGCTTCCGGCTACACCATATTTTTGAATCATATCTCGCAGTTGTTTTCTCGCGTCTAAAAAGTTGCCTTTCATCGCTGTCTCAATCATTTTTTGTACATCAACTGGGCTTGCTCGTCCAGTTATCGAATAGACAAGTTTAGCGTCAATAGGTTTGTTTAGTGAAGCCGCAGCCTGCAATGTATTTATTGCTCTCCTGAGGTCTCCGCCGCAAACTTCAAAGATAGCATCCGCCCCATCGGTTAAAAGGTTAACATCTTCACTTTCTGCAATATGCCTCAAGTATTTGTCATGTTCTTCTCTGGGCAAGAAAGTAAAACGAAATGGAGCACATCTTGATTGGATAGGTTCTATTATTTTGCCACTATAATTTGCGCACAAAGTGAAACGACAAGTCCCAGTGTACCGCTCCATAGTTCGCCTCAAAGCTTGCTGCGCATCAGTAGTCATATTGTCGGCTTCATCCAAAATTAATATTTTAAACGGAACGCCACCAATAGATCGGGCCCTAGCAAAAGTTTTCACAGTTTCCCTAACAACATCTATGCCCCTCTCATCGCTCGCGTTTAGCTCCATAAGATGCTCCCTATAGGTCTCACCGTAAAGGTCCCTTGCTAAACAAAGGGCTGCTGTCGTTTTTCCAGTTCCCGGAGGTCCGGCAAAAATACAGTGCGGGACATTCTTTGATTTAACAAAACTTTTTAAGCGTTCAACTATTTCTTTCTGATTCACCATGTCATTCAGCGTTTTTGGTCTATATTTTTCAGCCCACATTTCAAAGCTCAATAAGTTAAGCCTCCTATAGCTTGATACACGGAATAACTAATAAATGCTTATAACAGAATAAAGATCGGCTCTTGATTCCATATTCTGCCCGTTTTCTGCAATACGCTTTTGCAGGATTAATGCTCTTTTCATTTGCTTGACTTCGTAAGGATAATAAGAAATAGAATGAAAGTGCTTCTGGAGCGTATCTAGTTTTTCACTTCGCGGCTTGTTTTTCTTCTTTCTCGAGGAAAGCCGTGAGAAATACGGCGTATTCGCATGGATGTTCGTTCTTGAGTAGGGATTTTATAATTTTGATTTTGCCCTTTTGGCCGTGGCTCACCCTTGAAGTGACGTATTCTAATGCTCTTTTTCGAAGATTGCAAAGCCATGTTTTTTGTTGGGTTTTAACCAGCTTATGATACGGGCAACTTTTATATTTGAGCGCAAAGCCACCTTCGAAGTATTCTATTTCAACTTCGATCCCAAGTTCTCTGTACATGTCAATGAGTCTGTCACCAACTTCTCTAATTGTCCATGGATAGTCCTCGGGAAACAGTTCATCCAATTGCTCTTTTTCAAGCGCAAAGGCTTCTTCTACAGATTCGCAAGACATCGCATCAATAAGTGTCTGCATCAGCCTTTTTCTAGGCATTTCTTCCAAAATTGGCTTCGCCAACAGTTTCAGCTTGAAGCTAAGGAGATTCTGGAAGAGCGTGGTTGAAATATCATAACCGAGCTCTTTGAACATCGACTCTATTAGGGTCCGATGACTGTTCATCACGAGAGGATCTACTCGTTTAAATATTATAGTGAAGTGCTCATCATCCACAAACCTAACTTCGGCGTCTGGCTGTACGATGCTGATGTTCTTAAGAATGAAATTCTGTGAAAGTTTCTTGATTTTTTCTGGGTCATTTCTCGCAAGCATCCGAATAGCGTTGGATATGCGAACCCCTGTGGCTCGGTATACTTCATCAAATTTTCGCCTATCACCCTCGTATACTTTGGAAGCAAAAGAGTTGAAGAGTTCGCGGGGAACAGGAATAATATCCAAGAACTGTTTGCCAATTGTTTGATAAAGACTTAATTCGGCTATCTGGTCGAAGACACTTTGATCTTCTGCTCCTACAAATTGAATCGTCATATTAACGGTAGTATGCTCGAAGGAGTAGTTTACAAGTTTCCATCCTCGGGTCGCGAGCATGACAGAAAAAGCAGCAATGGATAATCGAGTTAATGGGACACTGGTTACTTGATATACTAATTCGATCATGTTTCCTTCTTTTTCAGTCAGTATTTTGGCCTGTTTGAACCAATTGGTCTTAATGAAGCCAGAAAGCAAACTTTTCATGAAATCTTTGGGTTCTTTCGGAAGCTCGTCCACACCTAGAGCAATCCTGACATCTTCTATGACAGAACCCAGCTCAGTCACTGGTTCTTCGAGGTGTTTCTCGGTCCAACCCATGAACGCTGGCCCGACCAGCATTAGGTTATTTCTGAACAAGCCTGGTGTTACGTTCTCAAGTCTTTTTTCAATTTGTTGCTCTAGAAACTCGCCGAATTCTCTCCTTCTTAAAGGATAAATTTCCGAGCGAATCATTTTGACTGCGATATCTTCGCCCACTAAACGAAGATCGAAGGGGGCTCCAATGCCTTCAAGCATTGTGGCGACTTGAAAAGCCACTATTTCTGGCAAACGTTTGAAAACTTTGGGTCTCAAAATGGCAGCGTTATCCATGTCGCTGTAGGATGCGATGTCAAAAATTCTTGTTAGACTTTTGATTTCTTCCAGAATCATGATGAATTCTTTGAAATTTGATGGGGTTCTCCACGCTACGGAACCCTTAAGAATTTCAACAATATTCTTTGCTTCTGTTTTCTGTTCTTTTATGAAACTTTCAATGGTTTTGTCGCCAACTGCAACGTCCAAGAGGGTGTCCATCGTTTTTCTGCCCATGCAGGTCAAGTCTAGGGCTTCCCTCAAGTTCGTTTGTTCGCTCATTTTCAATTTTATTACACAGTCTTCACATGAGCCGACTTTGTCTACTCTAAGCAGGGTTTCTACCGCTTTTTCAAGAACGCGGCTTTTTGTGCCGTAGGTTTTTGCCAGTTCCTCGAGCATATCATTCGTTTTCTTGGTTATTGTGGTGTGAAGGTGTATCGACATCGTGCTCTCCGAGAGAGACTTTTTAACGGTTGCTTTTAAACATGTTCACAAAAATTCCTGAATGTACACGATAGAAGTCCGAAAAAGAAGGGAATTTAACGGGTTGGTACTGGCGCTTCTAAGGGGGCAATAGTCCTCCCCTTGCGTGCCTGCATAGCGTCGGCAACTCTTTTAACGGCCAGCATGTAGGCTGCAACCCTCATGTTCACGCTGCGCTGTTTAGACATATTAATTACGTCGCTGAACGCTTTAGTTATAGTGTCCTTCAGTTTACTTCGCACTTCCTCTTCCGACCAGTAGTATAGCATTTGATTTTGTACTTGTTCAAAATAGCTTACAATAACGCCTCCAGAATTCGCGAGTATATCGGGGATTACGAACACTCCGTTTTTGAACAGAATGTCATCTGCATCAGGTGTTACTGGTCCATTTGCACCTTCTGCTACAATCTTCGCTTTTATCTTAGTTGCATTGGCGCTTGTAATTTGGTTTTCTAGCGCTGAAGGGACTAGAATATCGCACTCAAGCTCTAACAGTTGTTCATTCGATATTATGCTGCTGTCAAGGTAATCAACTACTGAACCAGTCCTATTTTTGTGTTCTAACACTTTACCTGGGTCTAGGCCGTCTAAATTGTATATACCACCTTTGGAGTCAGAAACTGCTATGATTTTACAACCAACTTCGTGGAGTAAGCGTGCTGCATTGTATCCGACGTTTCCATAACCTTGAACCGCTACTGTGGCGCCTTCCAAATTTATACTTAAATGTTTGGCTGCTTCAACAACTGTGTACATTACTCCTCTCGATGTGGCCTCGTTTCGTCCGCGGGAACCTCCGACGTTTACCGGTTTACCAGTGACCACTCCGAATACGGGATAGCCTACAATTTCGCTGTATTCGTCCATGATCCAAGCCATCATTTCTGATGTTGTATAGACATCTGGGGCTGGCACATCCGTGAAGGGCCCTATGTATTTTGCGATGGCACGCGCGTAACCTCTTGTTAGACGTTCCAATTCAGCTTTTGACATTTCTTTCGGATTGCATCTGATTCCGCCTTTGCCGCCGCCGAGTGGCAGTCCCGTCACTGCAGTTTTCCAAGTCATCCAAGCTGCTAGGGCCGTGACTTCATCCAGTGTCAAATCTGGATGATACCGAATGCCGCCCTTGGTTGGACCCAACGCATCGTTATACTGTACACGATATCCAGTGAAAACCTGAACACTTCCATCCTCCATAACTACAGGAATGTTGACTATGAAGGCGCGCATAGGATGCTTCAAAATTTCATGAACATCTGGTGCAAGGTTTAATTTTTCACCAGCGATGTCCAATTGCTTAAGGGCGGCCTCGTAAGGGTTTGGCGTAGCAACTATTGGTGCCAAAGTCTCTATCTTGACAAACAAGGCTGTCTGAAGCGTTTCAATTAAGTTTTGAAGAACCTCTCTAGAAACTTCGCCGTTGCCGTTGCTGCCATAGAACCAGTGGTAAGCATCAGCTAAGGCTTCGCTTCTCTTTGACAGAAAAGTTCCAGCTGGCGTCATTTTAGGGTTTTCAGAGAAATAGTCGATCATGACTCGCAACATATTCAGTTCTTCTCTTGACAGAGGCAGCATTTTTCTCAGCGGGGCCGGTGCTTTTACGTGAACATACTCAGCCTCGTCAATTTTATTTTGAAGACCCTCAAGGACTCTTGCAGCATCTTCCGTTGGAATGCCGAAGTTTTCCGAGTACGTGGTCAAGAGCGCATAGTGGGCTGTTGAATAACTTTCGATTTTGGCTGTAAGTTCTGGCTTTTCAGCGAAGAAATCTGCCATCAGCTTTAGTATTCCTAATTCTCGTGCCGAAAGCTCCATTGAATTTAACACGTTTTTATTCCTCCTGAAGTATAGTCAGACCCATGTTCAACTATAGAAACGTTGTGTCCATCATGTACATGCCTGTACAAATCTTTAAAGTATAAAAACCGCAACGCAACGTTTTTAACAGCGCTGGCGCATCAAAAAACGAGAGTGCAACATTTGTCAGATGAACAAGCACGGTTCTACTCCACAGGCATAAAAAGCCTTGACAAACTGTTAGGCGGAGGTTTGCTACTAGGCGAAAACGTCCTGTGGGAGGTTGAGTCTGGAACTTTCTCTAGGGAGTTTCTCCACGCCTTCATGAAACAAGGCATAACTGAAGGAAATCAAGTCATCTACCTAGACTTTGTATACCCTCCTCAAGCTCTAATGATACATCTCAAGCCTCTAATCAAAACACTGCCTGAAGGATGGGAAAAGAGAATCCTCGTCCTTGACTGCTTCTCAGAAGCCTCTGGACAGGGCGAGTTCATATTCAGCGACTTCTATGATCATGCTCCTTCATGGATAAGAAAGGCTCCTAACTCCAAAGATCCAGATCGATTTCATCATTTCTTCGGAAGAATTGAAAGGGAATTCGTAACTCCTGGCACAAGACTTGTTTTCAGCAGCCTGTCCATCATGGAACATCACTGGGGAAGAGAGGCTGTCAAAACTTTCTTCGGACACGTTTGTCCTGCCTTGTACGCATTCGGAACCTTAGCATGCTGGAGCATGGCGAAGCATGCGCATCCAAAAGAGTTCTGCGCCATCATCGAGCACATGACACAGGTAGTCATAGACTTATCGAGGAGAGAAAACAAGAATTTTTTGACGGTTAAAAAGGCTGGCGGGAGATACGATCCTGAAACGTACAGGCCGCATGAGTATTCAGGGCAAGACTCAAAAATAGACATCCTCTAGCAATCCGTGGTATCGTACTTTACGATGTTCATTCATGTTCATTTTTGCAGTATTTCAAAGTAACGCTTAAATTCACATTCAAAATAACCCTTTTGAAGCATAAAGAAGGAATAAAAAATGACCGAACGTGTACAAAAAAATAGCTCCTATTTGAACGGAAAATCAACCACAGGAACGATCACACGCGTCAAAGACACAAGCGCGACAAGCGGAATGTGCCCCATCTGCATACGCGATTGCCCATTCTTGTGCGAGATCAGTCTATCCGCCTTTAGAGGAAGAGAAGCCCTTTACCCAGAACCGGTTCAATTTGGTTCTAGCACTGCTGGAGCTCTCAAAGATTTCGGATTGGACTGGTCTCAGTTTAACATCCAGGCCAGCCTATTCGAAGTCCACGGAATCAAAGAAGATTCAGATGTGGCCATATTCCCAAACGCAAGCACCGAAACGAAGGTTGGAGGCGTACCTCTGAGACTTCCCATATTGAATGGGGCATTTGGCTCAACTGATGTCGCACGAATAAATTGGGAAGGCTTGGCTGTCGGGGCTGCTCTTTCAGGAGTAATGATAATAATCGGAGAAAACGTTTGTGGCATGGACCCAGAGTCTAGAATAGAGAATGGCAAAGTGACATACTCTAAAGAGCTAAAACGGCGAGTTGACATGTTCCGAAGATTCTGGGATGGAAAATACGGAGATGTTGTAGTTCAGACAAATGTGGAAGACCAAAGATTAGGCGTGGACGTCTATGCCCTTTCGAAACTAGAAGCAAACGTGATTGAACGAAAATGGGGACAAGGGGCAAAGGCCATAGGCGGCGAAGTGCGAGTGAGAGACCTAGAAAAAGCCATACTGCTGAAGAAAAGAGGATACATAGTGATCCCTGACCCTGAAGACCTAAGCGTGCAACAGGCATTTAAAGAAGGAGTGTTCAAATCGTTCGAAAGACACAGTCGGGTGGGCATACCAAAAGAGAAAACCTTCGTAGAAGACATAGAATGGCTAAGAAAGCAAGGCGCAAAACACGTATTCCTAAAAACTGGGGCATATAGACCATCTGCTGTCGCTTTCACAATGAAACTAGCTTCGGAAGCAAAAATTGATGCAGTATCCTTCGACGGCGCCGGAGGTGGAACAGGCATGAGTCCAGTACCCATGATGGACGAGATGAGCATTCCAACGGTTTATCTTGAAAGTTGGGTTCTGAAGTGCGCGCAAATATTGAAAAAGAAGGGGCGTCACGTTCCAGATCTAATTATGGCTGGAGGATTCATAGAAGAAACCTCAATCTTCAAAGCGCTGGCCATGAGCAACTTCGGAGAAGGGTCATTCGTAAAAGCGGTTCTTATGGGTCGTTCCCCCATAACGGCTGTCATGAAGTCGAGCTATTTCAAACAGTTAGCCCAAGAAGGCAAACTGCCGAAAGCCTTCGCTGACCGCTTCGGTCCCACACCAGACAGGTTCTTCATAGCAACACCAGAATTGAAAGAAAAATATGGCGAACGCTTCAACGAAATACCATTTGAAGCTGTTGGCCTCTATACATACCTAACTGATAGGATAGGAATAGGACTGAAGCAACTTATGGCAGGCAACAGAAAGTGGAAACTTGACCTACTCGACAGGAATGACTTGATGAGTCTGTCTGAAAGAGCAACAAAAGTAACCGGAATCCCGATGGCCGATGAAGTCGAAAAGAACGCCATAGAAAGAATCCTTGAGTAAAACCTCTCCTTCTCTTTTTTACTTCTAGAGAAAACTAAACCTTTAATTGAATAACAGATTCCAAATTTAATGGAGACAACTTAATGGAAGAAAAAAATAAATCCGCATTGGATACTGCGCTAGATCAGTTAAAGATAGCAGCAGAAAAATTGAACATAGACCCGGGAATACATAAAATGCTAGAATTCCCTAAGCGATCGCTTACGGTTTCAATAGTAGTCAAAATGGATGATGGGACACTTGGAGTTTTCAGGGGATGTCGAGTTCAGCACATGGATGCAAGGGGACCCTTCAAAGGTGGTATAAGATATCACCCAAGCGTTACGCGGGATGAAGTCACAGCGTTGGCAATGTGGATGACATGGAAATGCGCCGTTGTTGACATCCCCTATGGCGGCGCCAAAGGCGGTATAGCCGTTAATACAAAGGAACTGTCTCGGGGCGAATTGGAACGATTAACACGCCGCTATACTAGTCTGATTTTTGATATAATTGGACCTTACCGAGATGTACCAGCCCCAGACCTTTACACAGATGCACAAATCATGGCGTGGATAATGGACACGTACAGTCAGATTAGGGGATACAGTGTCCCAGAATGTGTAACAGGGAAACCCATTAGCGTAGGTGGTTCCGAAGGTCGTGCAGAGGCCACTTCCTTAGGTGTTATTATCTGTGCAAGGGAGGCAATCAAGCTGTTAGGATCAAAAATGAAAGGCGCGGAAGTGGCAGTTCAAGGCTTTGGAAACGTCGGATGGAACGCCGCAAAAATAGCCTACGACTGGGGATGCAAAATAATCGCTGTGAGCGATTCAACAGGAGGAATATACTCTTCAGAAGGTTTGAACCCCTATAAGGTTTATGAACACAAGGCCCAGACAGGATCAGTCACAAACTTTGAGGGATGCCGGAACATTACAAACGAGGAACTCTTAGAGTTAAAATGTGACGTTCTAATTCCAGCAGCCTTGGAAAACCAGATCACCAGAGCTAATGCAGACAGGATAAATGCAAAGTCAATCGTTGAGGCGGCAAACGGACCAACAACAATAGATGCAGATGCAACGCTTGAGCAAAAGAACGTACTTCTCATTCCCGACATCCTGGCAAACTCAGGTGGTGTAGCAACGAGCTATTTCGAATGGGTTCAAAACTTAACGAGGGAACACTGGACACTTGATGAAGTGAACACCAAACTTGAAGGAAAAATCGTTAAAGCATTCTACGACGTACACAAAATCGCAGAAGAAGAAAAGGTAACTATGCGAACAGCAGCGCTAATGCTCGGAGTGGGAAGAGTAGTTGAAGCAATAAAAACCTTGGGCGTATGGCCGTAAAAGTGTAACTGCCTATTTCCCTAAGCTCTTGCATAATTGAAGAAACTCGTAATTGTGAAATGGGAATTTCTTAAATCCCTTCGTCACATTTTTTAGACTGCAGCCTTTATATCTCCACTAAACTCTAAACTCGCATATTCGAAGGGGGAAGGGACAAAAGTTGAAGTCAGCAGTCTCACGGCAAATCAAGAACTTAGATTTCATCTTTGAAAATTCACATGTAAAAATAGTAGCGAATCGGAATTTTCCGGAGATTAAGCTTGCAGGGCTAAACGTTGGACCGTTTGAAGAGGGAAACGAATATGAAATTCCCTATTGGGTAGCCTGCCAACTTGAAAAATCAGGAGTTATCAACTTTCGTGAAGAAGAAAAACTGGATTCAACTAGTATCTACAAGGTTCAATGGAAGGAACGCGTTCAAGCTGCAGGAAAAATATCAACACTCCCGGATAACTTCTACCCTAAACTTCGCAGATACCTTGTAGAATTGAAAGGAGAAATAGCCAAACAGCCTGAGAAAATGCGGGACTACGAGAAAACTAGGCATTTAGCATTGGATATTGTAAATTCAAGATTGAAGAAGATAGTTTCGTTGGCTTCATCCCCAGCCCAAACGGAGCAGGTTTTGAAGAATTTCACGAACGAGGAAAAACACATCTATGAACAGCTTTACAAGTTTATTAGTGAATGGAGAGTTCAAATACTGGAACACAACGGGGAAGAAGAATGACTGGAGTGCTAGAAGCGGTAGACCCACAAGAACGCTTTCTTGAATTTTTCAAAACGGAGGAATATCGCCAAAAGATTTCGCAGATGGCCATAGCAGGCAGAGAATCGATAATAGCTGACTTCGAAGAACTATTCGCCTTTGACCAAAAGCTTGCCGAAATACTTTTAGAAAAGCCTGACGAATACTTGAAACACGCAAACAATGCAGCCTATGCACAACTGCAAATAGAAGACCCCGAGTATGCCGAAAGAATAGAGACGGTAACTGTTAGAATCGTCCAACTTTTAGAAAAGGCACAATTGCGAAAACTGGGTTCAAACAATATTGGAAGACTTGCCTTGGTTGAAGCCATAGTTGTGCGTTCAACACCAGTCCGTCCCATGGTTATGCAGGCCTCGTTCAAATGTAAAAGATGCGGGACAATAACACGCATAGACCAAACCGGGCAATTTCTGAGGGCGCCGTTTGAATGCTCCGACCCATCGTGCAGGGCAAAAGGTCCGTTTGAATTTGTCCAAGAAGAATCCGCGTTCATAGATTCCCAAGATCTTCGCCTCCAAGAAAGACCCGAAGATCTCCCGGCCGGTCAGCTTCCACGCACATTAAACGTCAAGCTGGTAGGAAGTGAAATAGTAGATGTCGCTAGGCCAGGCGATCATGTTTCTATAGTTGGGATAGTTCGCGCATTTGCGCCATCACGCCCGGGAGTAGGTAAACTTCGCACCTTCATTTTGTACTTGGATGCTAACTCAATTGAAGTTCTAGGCAAAGAGCCTGAAACTACACTTCCATCGCCCGAAGAAGAAGAAAAAATCCTCGAATTTGCAAAAGACCCGTGGATACATCGAAAAATAGTCAATTCCATCGCGCCTTCAATTTATGGATATGAACATGTAAAAGAAGCGATAATGTACCTTCTCTTCGGCGGCGTACCCAAAACTTTACCCGACATAACGGTAAGAGGAGAATTAAACGCTCTTTTAATCGGAGACCCAGGAACAGCCAAATCTCAACTTTTGCAATATGTGGCACGGATAGCGCCCCGAGGGCTATACACTTCAGGTCGTGGCACAACCGCGGCAGGTTTGACTGCTGCAGTTATACGAGAGAAAGGCGGCGGTATGAACCTTGAGGCGGGAGCATTAGTGTTAGCTGATAAAGGTGTTGCGTGCATTGATGAAATGGATAAAATGCGACCTGAAGACAGGGTTGCCATTCACGAAGCCATGGAGCAACATACAGTTTCAGTTGCGAAAGGCGGCATCGTCGCAACACTTAACGCCAGAACAGCTATTCTTGCAGCTGCCAACCCAGCGTTAGGAAGATATGAACCGCATAGAACAGTGGCTGAGAACATCTCCCTACCAGTGACAATCCTTTCAAGATTCGACCTAATCTTCGTTTTAAGGGATGTGCCAAACGAAGAAGCAGATGGAAAAATGGCAGATCACATTCTGGAAATTCACAGAAAAGGTCTGAGCCCTGCGGAACCGCCTATGCAATCTGAGCTCATGCGAAAATATGTGAGCTACGCTAAAGGAATTAGACCGGTTTTAACTAATGAAGCGCTAAAGCGCCTTAGCGATTTCTATTTGGCAATGCGTTCAGCAAGCGAAGCAGAAGGTTCACCAGTTGCGATCACTGCGCGCCAACTTGAGTCTCTGGTGCGCATTGCTGAAGCAAGAGCACGCGCAGCGTTGAGAAAAGAAGTTTTAGCCGAAGACGCGGAGGCAGCCGTATCAATAATGAAAAGGTCGCTTGAAGAAGTTGGGATAGACGTGACTTCATACAAAATTGACATAGATCTAATAATGACTGGAAAGCCTAAGAGCGTAAGAGACAGACTGCAAATAATCCTTTCAACGTTAATTGAAATGGAGAAGGAAACGGGCATTGTCGAAAAAGTGGCTCTTTTGAGCGAGTTGGAATCGAAATATAAGGTTTCACGAGGTGAGACAGAACGGTTGATTGCCCAGTTATTACGCGAAGGAACGATTTACGAGCCAAGAGAAGGTTGCCTAAAGAAGACTTGAAAGAGTCAAGATGACGGTAGAAAAAGTGTGGGCAATTACACTGCGGCTTCTACGTTTGCTTCCTTGTAGTATTGGGCGTTTGCGGTGAAGACTGTTATGCCTGCGGTGGTTCCAACGTCGTTTAGTGCGATGCTGTCTGGGTTCATGATATAAAGCACCATTGTCGAACCAGATTTTAGAGTTGGGTCAGTATTGGCTTGCACGAAATCGCGCGGTGACCCTTGAACTGTTATACTGGTGCTAAGGCCACTAAGCTGGTCGGGGGTCATACCCAAGTCTGCTGTAATAGTCTCATTGGCTTTCCACCAGTAAATATTTGCCCAGCTGCACTCCTGTCCACGGACAGAAATTTTGTCCATTACAACGTCCCGTCCACCGGTGTTCACTACGACAAAGGCTGCTTGACTCCATGAGCCAGAAGCGTTATACCAGATATGGTGTTTAGTCACAAGCAAGGATTCTTCTTGGACTCTTGTTGTGGTCACGTTCACAGCGTAGAGCGTGACTATGGTTGCTAGCAGTACGGAAACTACGAGGATTATTAGGGTGGTAACTACGACGCTTAATCCCTTCTTTTCCCTTAACAATTGCATATGCCAGAGCTCCGAGAGTTCAGTTTGTCGAAAATTAAATGGAGAAGATAATAAAGATGCTTTGTATGTCACTCAGAGTAACGCAATCTAGTGATCATTATTTATTTAACCGATTGAGAGTTAGAACTTCGCAAAAATATTTTGAATAAAGCTTTGTCAAAAAGATTACTCGTCACGAGGAAATGCTAAAAGCTGTGTGACGTTAAAATATTCAGACTGCTAAAAGTGAATGTCAATGAAGATGGTAATGGTTGCCGTTGGCACGCGACCTGAAATCGTAAAGATGGCGCCTGTCATTAGGGCTTTGCAGAAAAACAGGACTCCTTTGACTTTTGTGTATTGTGGTCAACATTATGATTATAATATGTCGCAGCAATTTATTGATGAGCTTGGGCTTCCAACGCCTGATTACGCATATAAGGTTAAGGCGTATTCCCAAGGCCAGCAAACAGCACGCATAATAGTTCATATTGACAGACTTTTGGAGAAAACTAAGCCTTCCTTGGTTCTGGTTGAAGGAGACACAAACAGCGTATTGGCAACAGCTTTGGCGGCAAACAAACGAGGAATCCCCGTAGGGCACGTGGAAGCTGGATTAAGAAGTTTTGACCTGCGCATGCCCGAAGAGCACAACAGGCGCCTAACAGACCACTTATCATCATACTTGTTCGCCCCTACTAGAACCGCAGAGAACAACCTGAAAAAAGAGAATGTTTGGGGCAAAATCTACGTTACTGGAAACACGGTCATAGACGCAGTGATTCAACACTTGCCGATAGCAGAGAGAAAATCGAAAATACTGGAGAATGTTCATTTCAGAAAATTCGCTTTAGTAACGGCCCATAGAGCAGAAAATGTAGATGACATCACGGTTTTAACGAATTTTATGGAAGCCTTCGCAAAAGCGCCGATACCGGTTGTTTATCCGATGCACCCCCGTACAAAGAAGAGACTGAGGCAGAGCAAAATGTATGCTAAAATCAAGAAAATAGAAAATTTGCAGATTTTGCCGCCTGTGGGCTATTTAGACTTTCTGTTTTTGATGAAGAACTGTGAATTAATAGTGACAGACTCGGGGGGAATTCAGGAAGAAGCCACGGCGCCATGCATTAGGAAACCTGTGTTAGTGATTCGCCTTTCCACTGAAAGACCTGAAGCGGTGGAAGCTGGATTCGCTAAAGTTGTCGGAACTGAGAAGCATGAGATTTTGGCGGCTATGGAAACAGCCTTAGCGAAGCGAAAAGCACTGCCTGACAAGTCGCCTTTTGGAGACGGAAACGCAGCCGAGAAAATCGTGGAGTTAATCGGGAAAGATTTCTTTTCTGCATAAGACGACGACGGCGATGTCGGAATTTGTAGTCTTGGGCATGTGCTTCGGCTGCTGGAATTAAATCGATCACATGCTATAAGTAGAGCGCTCTTAGAAGATGCAGAAAACGGAACCCGAATTGATAGTAGTATGAAGGTGCGCGCTCGGTTAAAAAAAGATGTGCATTCTAAAAAGCAAGCCTTCAATGAAAACGCCCGATCAGAAACAACAGATTCTATTTGCAACCGTGATGGATTAAATTTTAATCCAACCAACCAACTTTTACGTGGGAAGGCACGAGCCAGAAAAAGGGCACGTGCTCAGTATACACGGTTCAGAACATAGTGTATTTTCAGGTCATAAAGAGAGGTAGAGTATCTAGAAATCATACCAATATAGGGTAAGGATACAGTATAGTCGGGAAACGAGTATACGCTTTTGGTTTTGGGGAAAAGCTATGGACTTCTAATCCTTCTTTTCATTCATTTCCTTGTAGATTTCTATGAACCCGCATTTCTTGCAGTAAGTCGGAACGACCCTATCAAAGCTCCGCCGACGCTCTTTTGGAAAGACAACAACTTTCGGAAGGTTTTTCAGAAATTCACCTTGAACCATTTCTCCATTGCACTTTGGGCACTTCTTAACTTCACTCATGATTCTTTCCCATCCAAATACTAGATTTCGAGCCATAAGATTCAGATTAAGATTCAATCCCCACACATTCGGCTATGTTCTGAGACGTATTCTTCTTTTGATAAGAGTCCAGTAACTGTAGAATATAATCCAAGCCAAGGTAATAGGTAATACTATTGCATACCAAATCATGTAGTTTTCAATTTGAAATGCAACCCAAAGCGTGCCAATGTTAACAAGAACACTAACAGCTAAAGCAAGGAAAAAAGATCTCTTTTGAGCTGAACGCAACCTATAGTATCCAGCTGCACCCTCAACTGTTGTCAATGCTGCAAATCCCTTTTCAGTTAAGGAGTAGCACCCTCCCTCGTTTACAGTTATCAGATCATCCAGTTTCTTTAAATGGAAATCCAGCAAGCCGCTACTACTAATCTTTAATTTTCTCTTAAGATCAGCAAAACCCAAAGGTTTCTCTGCTAATATTTTCACTATATCGATCCTGATTGGATGAGAGACAGCTTCAAACATTTCATCTGAACTCATACCAATTCACATAATCAATATAGCAGACAGCTCGATATAATTCTATCAACCTTGACCAACAGGTCAACAATCGTTGACAACAGAACCATCATTCTTCAGAATCGTTGTGAATTGTGCGTGCATTTAAAATCTAATTGAAAAACTTGGTTGGTTGGATTAAAATTTAATGCACACACACAGCAGGAATTTGAAACCGTGATAATCATTCTTGACTTATAGCCTCTTTCTGTATGCATTCTTGGCAGATTTTTTGCTTAAATCTTCTTCTTTTAGGCTCAAAGAAATTTCCGCAAACACGACACTTAACTTGAACGGCTGGTTTAGGTTCAAGCAGTCTTAACCGCTTCTCAATCTCTGCTTTAATTTCTGAATCGTTTTCAGCTTTCAAAGCCTTAGTCAAAAGTTGTTTAGCTAATTCTAAACTATCATTTCCAAAGATCCTAGAAAAAACATTAGAAGGCTTACTACTTGCATCTGGTTTTTGTGGTAGCATGCAAACGAAATTTGCTGGATAATTTCTTGATTTATCTAAGTCAACAACTACAAATCGAATACGGTGCCCCTTAGAGTAGTCTCTCATATCGTCTCTTTTGGATACGTACAACCGTAGATTCATGGCAATCACATCTTAGAGGAAAATGTCTGATGCGGATTCTTGCTACTCTTTGGTGGAGTTCCGCATCTTTCTCTCTCTCACTAAGCATTAGCGACTTAAAACGTTTTAGCTTAGCGCGCGCGATTAAATTTTAATTCTCTCTCTTCTCTCTCAAACTTCACTAATTTAGAAGCAGAGCTGGAGCCCTGAAAGTCGAATCGGCAATTCAATCTATTTATAGAGGGGGGTTAAGTTTTGCTGAGCATAACAAAAGAAAGCTTTCTTTTCAACGCTTAAGAAATGTAAGTGGTCTTCTTATCCTCTTCCTTCCGTATCTCCTCAGCCTGCAAAGCCCTCTTCTCCTCAATCTTCTGCAACCGAGTCACCATCTTCTCCGCCTTCGCAATGTCCTCATCCAAACCACCCAACTCCACATCAAAACCAAACATAGACTTCAACACTTCCAAAACGCTCCTCGCCGCAAGCGGATCAGGCAAATACCCACGAGTCTCACCCAAAAGACAAAGAGAATCAATCTTCCTGAAACGCGCTAACCCCAATATCAAGCCAGCAGTGCCAACAATCGGACTTCCCATCGGACTCACAGTTGCGCCAACCCGCAACGTCTTCTCCAAAAGCTTCGGATTCGTGGCAGCCGCAATAACTTTCGGCTTACCCTTGGCTTCCATTCTATAACCACCTATAGTAACAATAGTCTCCACATTGTGCTTCTTCGCAAAATCAAGCATACGATCGGCAATTTCATACTGCCCCTCAATCGTCTGCGCCTGACTGTCACCCGTGAAAAACATAAGATCATTTTTCCCACCCTTGTTCTTCCAAAAATAAAATGTCCCACGTAAAAGTCGAACATTTCCCTTCTTATTAACAAGCACAAAATACGGAAAATGCGGAGAATAAAGATAAGCAAACTTTTCAGCTTTCATCTGCTTAATCAAATAATGCGTCGCAATCTTGCCAACAAGACCCAACCCTGGAAGCCCCTCAATCAATACAGGATTGCGCAATTCAATCTCTGCAAATTCCTTAATATAAGTAGTTTTCACTCCGTCAAACGCTCCATCTTCAACGCTACCCTATACTTGAGATACTTATCATCAGGAGAAAATTTCGGCGGATGACATATTCGAACACTTCCGCCACAGTACGGACACCCTTCCTTTTTTAACGTGTAATTTCCACACTTTTCACACTTTCTCAAAAGCCAAACCATTACTTTTCCCTTCTAAAACTGCCCTGCCCACCACCCTTAACAACATTCGAAACCACGTTTTCCGTAACCCTTTGAAAAACATCTTCTGCACGCTTATAATTTTCAGCCAAAACCTCAACACTATATTTCGGCGCGGCAATAACATAAAAACGAATACTAACCCCCTTAGACTTTTCAGCCTTCTTAGCATTAAGAAACGCATCCTTGATAATCTTAACCCCATTAGGCTTCATACAACGAAGCTCAACCACACCCTTCACCCTAACCATCTTCAAACGAATCCGTTCCTCCGCAACTCCAGCAACAACCTTCGCAAGATCCTCAGGCACACCAATCTTCGTCAAAACCTCAACACCCTCCTTAACCACCTTCTCAAAACCCTCATACAACCCATACTCTTGCTCCATAAGAACACCAGCCTTCTCATACACCTCCTCCAGCGGAAGACCAACTTTCTCCGCAACACCTCGAAGCAAAGCTTCAGCCTTCCTCTCCTTCTTCCAAGACTTAATTTTCTCAATACGCTCCCTTTTCGTAACCCTCCTAAGGGACAAGTCAATATGCCCCTTCTCCACATCCACACGCAAAACCTTCAAAACAACCTTCTGAGCTTCACGAACAAAATCACGAATGTTCCTAATCCAAGATGAAGATATTTCAGAAACATGCAGCAACCCTTTCTTGTCGTACTCGTCTAGTTTTACGTAGGCACCGTAGTCTGTGACGGTTTCTACCGTGCCCATTACTAGATCGCCGACTTCGGGCCACTCAGGTTTTTTAATAGCCATTCTAGCATTCATCCTATTCAAAAACTGCGACTATTTCGCCTTTGATTTTTGCTTTTCCGCCTGAAGGTTCTGCGAGTTCTGCGCCGCAGACGTTGCAGGTGACTTTGTTGACGGCGTTGCTGAAGATTAGTTGTTCGTTGCCGCATTTTTGGCATTTCACGCGTAGAAAGGTGCTTGTTGGTTCTGGGATGAGTTTGTTCCATTCGGTCATAATATTAACCTCCTTTTTTATTCTATTGTTAGCTTTCGTAGTCGTATGCCGTCTTTGTGTCTCATGTGGCCGCAGGCTCTACATTTGAGTCTTAGGGTTTGTTTTTTGGTTGTTTTGGCGAATTCGCGTTGAAGCGGGTATTTCTGTCCGCCGTAGCCTTTTTTTTCTCTTTTGTGGTGGCGTTCTCCTTTGGCTAGGGCTCTTCGTTTTCCTGCTTTGTATAGGGTGACTGTGTGGATTTGGTGGGTTTTGCATCTTGGGCAATACGTTTTGACTTCTTTTGGAACGTTCATGTTTATCGCTTTCCAACTTTGCAATAGAGAAAACGTACGCACTCTTATAGTTTTTCGCTTTTTCACTAGTGTTCTCTGGCGCGTTCTGTTTGCTATACCCCCTTATAAATAGGCTGAAGCCCAAACCCAAACCTACTAATAAACTTAAGATAATCGGTGAACGTGTGTATTTGGGCTTCTGAAGATCCTCAAAAGGCCTTATAATTTTTGATGATATATTTTGCGAGAGAGGAGTAACGTTGAAGAGGACTCCTACACTGATCATTGCAATCATGTTCTCAGCAATATTTACGGTAGCATTGATTTATGCAACATTTGAAATTCCACATGTAATCGACAGTCTCCTGCGTGAAGAGTTTATAGACGCTCCGGATTGGCAGAGACTTATCGACTTGAAGCCTATCGGTTACGCTTTGTTTTTGACTACTTGGGTTTTGATATTAGTTGGCTTTGTAACCAGTCGGTTGAAGCTGTCTAAATTAGGCTCAATATTTTCGTTTCTGCCAACATTTGGATACTTTGCCACGTATATGTTCTTCCTTGCGGGAATTGGAGTCACGAGAATTCTTTGGGTTCCCTTTCTCGACCTATCCCCAAACGTTCTTAGATTGGGACATGTCGTGTACTTGCCGTATTTTCTCTTGGAGTTTCTCGCAGCACCTGTCCCGTGGGCTGATTATACCTTTCCCACATGGGCAAGCTACCCACTGTCACTTATGATCACCCGGATTGGCCTCATGGTTTTTTCTTTCGGCATGGTAACTTGGCTCTATGGAAAATTTCAGGGCGCCAAGATTATTGATTTTTGGATTTATCGATATTCACGACACCCACAATATTTAGGCTTCTTGGTATGGAGCTACGGATTGCTCCTTCAGGCAACGATTGTCTATCCGCCTGGAGGTCGGTACATCCCGCCGCCAAGCTTGCCTTGGCTGCTTTCAACTTTGATAATAATCGCAGTCGCTATGTACGAAGAAAACATCATGATAAGAAAGCACGACGAAACGTATATACAATATCGCAACAACACTTCATTCCTACTCCCACTTCCAAAACAACTTTCAGAATTAATAATGGTTCCCATGAAAATCTTGTTGGAAAAAAGCTGGCCTGAAAATGGGAAAGAGATATGTTACATGATAATATTGTATAGCATAATATTAATTTTGATCTCGATACCTGCAATCTTGTTTTTTCCCCTTTAAATCAGAACACGTCTATAAAGCAATACTCTATTTTAACAACACAACCTGCATTATTTCTACGGTTTGAAAGCAGAAACATCACCCTTCAACCTTGCGCGAGCGGCGTAGGTTTTCACAATTAAAAGTTTGGGTTTATGTTTGAGTTGTTATTTTTTGTCGGAGTTGGGTTGGATTAAAATTTAGTCTTACTTGCTCGTTTCTTCAACGCGTCGAGGTCAACTGCTTTACTATTTTATTTTTTGGTCTACGACAGCCTCTATATATGCGAAATGTTTAATTCTTGGTGGTAGAATTACGATTTCAGGATAGGTGGTTATATTGGGAAAAACTCGTTGCACCGATTGTAATGCTGAAATAAAAGATGAAGAGGTTTTTGTCCATGAGGGAAAGCCATACTGTCCAGAGTGCACGATCGATCACGTTAAAGCAAGACACGCTGTGTGGTTCAAACCGCCAACATAAACCGTTGACTCACGGATCATGCTGCCCTCTCTTGGAGCAGTGTAAGACCTCATATACGAACTCAGCAGTTTTGTCGTATCGCTAAGGCTGTTGAATTTCGCTTTTTTGGGTTGTTGTTTTCTTGTGTTCTCTAGTGGTCTCTTCTGTGGTAATTTTTTCTTCCGAGACTACTACAGCCTGAAGAGCAGAACCGCATTCTTGGCAGAACTTTGCGTCTTCTGCCATTAATTTTGTCCCGCATTTAGGGCAATACTTCGGCAAGTATGTCCCCTATCCTATTCGTTGAGATAAGAATGTGAAGGATGTTTAAATCCTCATTAGAAGGAATGGAATTGAAATTTAATTCACGATTGCAAATAGAATCTGTTGTTTCTGACCAAGCGTTCTAACGGAAGACATGCTCTACAGAATGCGCATCCTTTTTAAAACCGAGTGCTCACCGTTATATATCATATTCAATTCGGGTTTGGTAGCGTAGAATGCAAACCATTCTGTCGATCCTCAAAAAACACGCGCATTCACTGATGAAGCTCTTGCCGTTACTGGCGTTTGCCGTGCCACTCCTATGGCTGTATTTCTTGGATCCAGGCTCGTTTGAGTTGATGTGGAAAGGCAGAACGTTCCAACTGTTTTTCATATGGCTAATAGCCTTAGAGTTAATCCTCGGTTGGGAAACCCTTCAAACAAAAAAGATTAAGCCCGTTTCCACCAGATCTTTCGCGTTTATTATAACGCTGCTGCTTCCCACAATATACGTGATTATTTCTAACTATTTGGGATTAAACACGATCATCGCGGATTTGGCAAGACAAAGCGGCATTATGTGGGCAGATTCCATGCCCCTCTCAACGGAATACCTTGTTTTCACTATCCTCTTTTGTTTAATAGTTTTCTTGCCTTTCGGAATCAAGGGTTTGACGGATTTTTCGGTGCCAGTTTTCTTCTTGGGAATCGTTGGCGCGCTATACACCATTGACAACGTTTATCCCTATGGACAATTCGCACCGTTCCAGTTTCTCGTTCCCGCAACAGCCACGCTTGCAGCAAATGCGCTTGGACTGATGGGATACAACACTAACCTGTTCATCAAAGAAGACTCTTATTTCGGCAGCTTGCCTTTTCTAACTGCTGTGGATCCAAATGACCCTTCAAGGAATGCCACTTTTGGAATAGCTTGGCCATGCGCAGGCATTGAGAGCCTTCTAATCTTCACCGTCACAATTCTGCTGTTTTTAAAGAGAACTCCCTTTTCTTGGAAAAACAAAACAATATACTTCGCAATTGGGGCCTTCGTCACCTATTTTATCAACATTCTGAGAATAGCAACCATTTTCACGATTGCAATCGAATACGGTGAACTCTCACCTCAAGTGCAAATGTTCCATAATTTACATGGTCCATTATACTCAATTGCATGGATAATATCATACCCCCTGATAATATTTGCAAGCCAAAGCCTATGGAACAGAATCAAAAAGGGAAAAACTGGCCAATAAGACACTCTCACACCTCCGCCGACGACTCCAAGTAGAGAAGAAAAAGAGCCGAAGAACAACAATACCACAAAAGATTCGGCTGACTCCATTTCTCCTGCTAGGTAACTTCAATAATTTGAGCTAAACCTTGCTTGACTAAAACCTTAGCATTTTCGACAGGCACAGAAGCAACGTCTTCAACCTTGAAAGGCCCATATGTCTTCATGTCCGCGCCAATAATTGCTGGAACGTCCTTGGAAAACCGCAAAACGGCCCTCTTGTGCGCCTTTTCAATTTCCACTTTTGCAACATGGCCCTGCAGAAGGCCTTTGACAAACCTTTGATACGCTTCCGCAAGAGGCAAAATCCCCCCGCGTATTTTTCCTTCCTCAACCGTCAACAATTCCGACGAAACCTTCTGACCTCCACTAGTCCTTCTAACCAATTTTATATAACGTAACTGAATCAATTCACGAAGCATGCGTCTAACATTTCGCATCTCGCCTTCAAGAAGGCTCGCCTTCATCGTTCTCTTATCAAGCATCCGGCTTTCTTCTTTAAGCCTCTTCAAATAATCAGCAATCTTCATGTAAAAATCTGGAGGAAGCCTTTCAAGCTCAACATTTTCAAGTTCTCGCCTCCAAGCATTGTACAAATCATCATACATTTTACTCTAACACCTCAGCCCTGTCTTTACAGACAAGCAAAATAGCTGCAGCCGCAGGTAGTTCAACCTTTTGATTCTTGTAAGGACCGAACACGTGATCACCTAATCTAAACTCTGGCGCGTCGGAAACGAACGTTTTCGCTAGGCCTCCTTTAAAGGCCACTGCTTCCCTGAATGGGTCGAAATCGTTTATGCCTGAAACTGGAAACTCGACTTTCTTGAAGCCTGTTTTGCCATGCAAAGTACCAACCATTCTAATTAAACGATGTATATCAGTAGTGACAACAGTGTCGATTTTTGCAGATTGCAAACTCGCCACATGCTCAGCTATCTTTCTCCACGTTTCAACGCTCACTCCTCTGAAGCCCCCCCATTTACCCGCGTCCAAGCAACGTTCCAGAATTGCTTCCTTGTTCTGCAGTATAATCTTAAGATTTCTCTTGAGCCCCATTTTCCGCAAATCTTCCTCCTTAGCATTGAGAATAAAATTCTGCATCCCCACTTTCATTCGTTTACTCCAGCCAAAATCGTATAGGTCACCAAGTTGAGAAGTACGCCTTGTTCTCAAATTTTCCTTTTTCAAGCCACCGAACAGTTCCAAACCTAAACCAGTAACGTAATCAACAATTTCCTTACGTGCCACAGCATCAAGTGTCTTAGCAGCTTCATTTTCAACGTGCACATGATATCCACGGTGCCCTGAAAAAAACACGTGCAGCTCCTTATCAGAAAAACCAAAATCTTGCAGCAACATGTCTAGAAGCTTCACAGTTTCTTCTTTGGCGGAATTCAAACAGAGATCACATGGCCAAGTCTTAACATCAAACTTTTGGCCGCCACAAATTGGACAGTTTTCAAGCGTAATTCCCTTGCCATTGAAACCACAGCTATTGCAAGTCCACTCATCATGAATCTTATTGCAAGGCGTAGGAATGTGATCGGCGTCAATATCAAAAACCAGATCGGCGCCTAACCAGCCTTTTTTGTCCATCTCAGCATCTGGATTTTCATAATAAGCGCAGGAATGGTAAACATCTGAGGGAATAAATTCTGTCAGGAATGACTTGAAATCGCTTATATTCGCAAAGTTTTTGTGCCTGACCATAATTCTTTCTTTGAAAAGAATGAAACCGAATTCTCTTTGTTGAAATGAAGAAGGAAGAGGGATTTCTATAGAAAGTTGTTCGTAAAACTCTGAGAATTTCCTGCAAACGAAATCCATAGAAGACAAAGCTGTCCCCTCCCTAGCATTCCTATAAGTGACTTATTTTACTTCAATTTAACGATTAGGTCCTCTTTAGGAAAACCAGCAAAGCGGCAGATTAAGCCTAAAAAGTTGACTATAGACTCAGTACTCCTTGGATACTATTCAGAATATGGAGAGGACTATAGGAAAGCCCGCCAAAAGAAAGCGTAAAAACCATGAAAACAAGCCATAGCAATGTGACCTCTGTCGCCCTTTTGTCTTTTGGGAATAAAGCGTAAACAAAGAAGAAAGGCAAATACCAAGGCTGGAAGTAAGGCATTGTGAAGCACGGCAAAAGCGCGTAAATTGAAAACAAAGCGTTCAAACTACTCTTATGCAACAGATAAACGGCTGATAGAAGAGTGACGGCGAGAGTTAGCAATACCGCGGCTGATTGTATTTCCCAAGATAGCTGCGCATGCGGGCTAAAGGCGTTTACGCCATTCATTACTAACTCAGGTCTAGCACTCGCTAAGAAAGGCGCGCTCAAATAAGCGGTAAATAGGTCAACGATTACAAGCGCAGCAGCAAATAGTATCACCTTGTTTTTTGCAACGTTCCAGAAACTAGATTTTTCGAAAAGCTTCAACAAACTGAGAAGAATCAACGGAAATAGAAAGATGCCTGCTTGATATTTAAAAGTCATGGAGACTGCAGCATACAGAATGAATTGGTCATATCGATTCGTCATATACATAGCTAAAGCTATCATTGAAAACAAAAGTGCAACTGTATCAAACATTCCATTAGCCGAGTACATTACTAAAACTATGTAAAAGAGGTACATTGCCAGCAATTTCAATGGACGGTTAATCCGCAAATTCCAGAGTTTTGGAATAAAATAGTATAGACAGATGTGGGAGACGACTAGGAAAAGAGCTATCTCCATTTTGGAAACAAAAACTCGCGGAAAAGCTTGTTCAAGTAGCATGCCAAAAGGAAGAAAAAGGAAAACGCTCCCCAAAGGGTACAGGTGCGGCATTTCAGGCCACGTAACAAACTTATAATATGAGTTGTCTTGGCTTGCCAGCTTTCCCAAAGGGGTATCAAAAATGGAAAATCCAACTTTTGTGAACAAGTTTGCGGAGTAAGGATGTCTTAAGTGATCAGTATACCAGTTTTCAAATGTTGCGAACGGATACGAGTTTATCATTAAAAGGAAAAACCAAAAAGCTAGTGATAATAGGAGCGCAATCAACAACTTTTTGCGGTTTCTTTGGTTGAAAAACTGCATGTTAAGCTTGTGTGAGTTTGTCTCAGAAGCTTCAGTCATTGCAGATTTTGCCAACATTAGTGTGAGAAAGCCGAGACTGGAGAAAAACAGTGCCTTGGCTGGAGTGTTAAGCCACGAAAATGGATAGTGAATAATTGGCTCTTGGATCAGAACTTTGAAATTTATGTTCTTCGCAGTTTCGGGATCACCGAAAAAGACTACTTCGTAATAGTCGGCTCCGGTGACGAAAGAATATTCTACGTTCCCGATTGTCTCATTTGTGTAGTTCATTCCACCATAGGTTACTACTGAATAGTTGATAGGCAGATTCATGGTTTCAGTAATCAAAAGGGAGATGTTTTCTCCGCCTCGAAAACTTCCTAAGCCATGTCTTCGTATTTCCAACGGGGATAACTCAAAAGAATCATCGATGAGAACTCGAGTTTCCTCATTAATACTCGCTATTGGAAATAGGCTTGCAATGGCAAGAACTATGCTAGCGATTAATACCATAATGCTACCAGTTAGAAGGATATTGTTGCCTAGACGGCGTTTCATTTGTATTTTCCTCAATCGTTTCTGAGTGATTTTTGATTCTTCTCTGTGTCATTCGAAGTCTGCTACGTTCACAAGTGTATCATAGTTTCGAGGATATAGCAAATAAAGGTTTTAACTTCCGTCATTGTCAGTTTTGATTTTCCTTTTTTCCTATTGACAAACAATATCGGGATTTCTTTAATACTGAACCCCTTGGAACATGCCTGTTTGACCGTTTCAATTTGGATTTCGTAGGTTTGACTATGCAAACTACTAATGCTCGCTTCAACGAATATCGTGGAATAGCATCTGAAACCGCTTGTGCAATCATGTACTTCCTTTCCCACCAACGACTTGGCTATGGCATTTGCAAACCGACTGATTATTTTCCTTGCAGATGGCCAGCCAGCAATTTTGCCTCCTTGGCAATATCTGCTTCCGATGACTAAGCCGTATCCACATTGCATATCAGATACTAGTCGCGGAATATCTCGGGGATTATGCGAATAATCTGCATCCATAGTAACTATGTATTTAGGAGAATTTTTCAATGACAAGTACGTTTTGAACCCATCTGTTATCGCTGATCCTAACCCGTATTTTTCAGGTCTTACCAGAAGAAGAACATTATCGTATTTCCTTTGCAGACCTCTTACAATTTCTGCTGTCTTGTCAGGACTAGAGTCATCTATTACCAGTATGGAAACATCCAAATGTAGGCTTTCAACTTCATTAATCAAACTTTCAATATTCTGTGCCTCACAGTACGTGGGAAGGATTACCCCAATCTCAGAACTTACGTCTAAATTGCCTTCCAAATGGAAGCACATCGCTGTTCCTTAATCTATACGCAATGTTCCAATTATTAATAAACATTATATAGAAAATAGAACCCTTCTCGATCGAGGTTTCTTGATCGATTCATTGCTTGTGTTTCCTTTTATAATAGGCTAATGGATGGCGTACTCTTCGACATAATCCATCAGGATTGGCGCATACCCCATGAGTCTTCAATGTTTCGCATTTCGGTGAAGTATACCTTGTTCTAGAACCCCTCTCTCCTGCAATATGTTCAACTTGGTAGCGCGTCATTCGCTCATTGTAATCTGAAAAATTCTTGAACAAGTTATTCACGTCTTCAGGTGTCATTCCGATGTTCACAAGAAAAGAAGTTAATGTGAACCTGCCTACGTGTGAAAGGTGGCGTCCTGAAGATGCTGACTCATACAATGCTTCGATGCAAGGGGGAAAAGCTGCTTGCGCTACGACTTTCGGGAAGCCTTCCATTTCAGCTTTGCCGATTTTTTCAACGGATAATTGCTTAATTCTTTCCGCTATTTCCAGTATTTTCGATGGAAATCTGGGCAACTGCTTTACTTCTAATCGTTTTTCAACGTACCTTCGAACCTCTTCGCTCAGCAACCTCGCGGTCTCATTTCGGTTTACGTAAACTTTTCCGTCAGATAGAAGTCGGTTTACAAGTTTCCATTTTTTGTCCTTTAAGTGCGTTGTGTTTCTAAGGTAATCCGTAAAAGAAAGACTGAATTCATAAGGTGCCACAGCAATATTATTTATTGCAAGCTTCCAACCGAAATTTTCTACGAACGCCAAAATCTTCTCGTTAGATTCAAGTTTCATATCAGCGTATGTTTGCTTTGCTTCTGCTAAGGCGTACCTTTTCTTGATGAAAGAATCTTCAGTTGCCACAGTCAACATTATCGCAACTGGGAAGGACAGAATTTCTATTTCCTCGTTGCGCAGTTTTCTGCTCACTAAAATGTACAAGATCGCCTCTTCAACCCTTTCTTCGGCACGTTCAAGAACCTTTGCGAATTCTGGGCTTGCCAAATCTTCAATTTGCAAACCTAGTTTTTTCACGTACTCTTGGGTTTCTTTAAGAAAAGGGTATTTCGCTAGATCATTTTTGGTGAACTCAACCGTGGCTAGTTCCATATTCTTTTTCACGTTATTCTGTTTCGATTCTGGGGGCAAGATAGAAAATCAGTTTCCCCTCTTTTGTCTGTTGGAAGTCTATTCGTATGGGCATGTCACTTGAGAATTCAAACGTCGCTATATCAGATGTGGCAGATGCGGCCTTGATTATTTCTGACAGATAGCTTAGGCTGAAAGTTGCCTTCGACGGTTCTTTTGCCTCCAAGTCCAAGAGTGCATCGCTTCCTTTTTGAAGCGTTATCGTCGCACCCATAAGATCGCCTGATGCGTTCAAAACCAGTTTTTCATTGTCCGCTTCTATTCGAACATGATCGCTTACGAGTTGCGCATCTTCTATGGCTTGGCTTAGACCCTGCGTCGTTGTTTTAGCTTTAACGTTGAAAGTTATTTTCGGCGTTGGGACTTCTTCTTCTGACGCTTCAAGCGTCGGCATCGTAAAGTTTCTGGAGTATTTTCCAGTTATTCTTATTTGTAAGCGGCCCGTTTTTTCGTCTAGGGACAGTTCTACAATCTCGTCTTTGCCTGCTCTTTTGAGCAGTTTTAGCAACTCGCTTATGTTTATGCACATTTTTGTGGGTTCTGCGCATACGTATTCTTCGAAAATAGTTTTAGGCCACTCGAAATCAATCATGGCGACACGCGACGGGTCCATTGCCCGCAGTTTCAGGCCTTCAGGATCTATTTTGAAGGTTGCTTCGTCCACGAGAATAGAGATCGCCGTAGTCATGTCTCTTAAGAGTTTGGCGTCAGTTACTTTAAGTTTGAACATTGCGTTCCCTCTTTTAATGGATATGCTGAGTTGTTATAAAAGATTTACACACTTAAGCGTAATCCTTTATGATTGAGCGTTACTTTGAAGACTCATGGAGAGTTATCTCGCAGACTGACGTCTTGGAGAGACTTGATTTCCAAAGAAAAGCGCCAAGGCGTTGATCGTAGAGGAAGAAATGGGGTTAGCTGTATTCTCTGAATGTGTAGTTGCATTTTGTGCAGCGCAGAAACTGAGTTGAAGACTCATCAGCTCCTCTTGTCTGCACCTGCCAAACATAAGCTGAATTGTTTCCGCATTTAGGGCATTCAATCCTAACGGTTGGTAACGTGCGCAGTTTTTGTTCTTCTTTTCCTATCACTGCCACAAATTGCTGTGGGTTATGCTGTATAACTTTGGCAATCTTTTCTACATTTTTGCTTGATTCTTGTTTTTTGTAGCCGCATTTTGGGCAAACAAGCACAAGGGAGGTCTCTTTTCCACTCTTGACCTTCTTTGGTTCAAGACGGGAACCACATTTCGGACAAAATTCCATGGTTCGGTGACTCCGTTATCCGTTTGTTTTCCCTTTGCGTGGTCTCTTTTAAACTTTTTCATATTTCAATAAATATCAGAGCTAAAGACTACTGATTCCAGATGCAACAAGGTGCGCGACACGTAAAGCTTCTGGGATATTGCTACGAGTCGAAGTTAATCGCAAAATTTGCTTGGCATTTTCTTCGAAAATTCCCGAAATTTGCATATAAACTCGTTCTCTTCTATCTCTGGTAGATACTTCAAATATTTTCCCAGCGTTCAGGATCGCTCTCCAACGTTCTTCGCCTTTGGGCAAATTCTTTAATGCCTTGTGGATTTCGGCAAAATTTGGTCTTTCGCGCGTAACCGTTATGACAGGAAGCTTTGTTTGCATGTTAAGCCTTTTGATATCTACAACGTTGAAGCCAGCGAATGTAAGCCCATTAAGCATTACAACCCTTAGCTGTTTGTAGTGGGGCGAGCCGATTATCATGGAAGTGATTTTATCAGTGGCGTCAAATCCATCTACTTCTACGTTTGTGTGCATCACACCATCAAGCCAATAACCACCACGAAAAACAACTCCAACAACTTGCACTAAGCCTTCCATCCGAGGGGTAAACACGCCATCATCAACGCCTAAAACACGAATTTCAGGCTTGATCACGCGAAATTTTTTGAAACTCAAAACAATTCCTCAGCGTCACCATCAAAATATGGAGGAAGAGGCATTATAAGTTTAGCGAGAAATAATTGTAAAGTGGAGATGCCCAATTTTGTCAAAAGGTTACAAACTATTCTCTTTCTTGAAAAAGTACGACAATTTGCCGCAGGTGATGACAGACAATGAGCTTGCATCGCTGGGAGATGCATACATAAACTTTGTTTGCTCGCTAGCTTTATCAAAAAGGAAAGGTGAGCCTTTAGGCACAAAAGCAAAAGGGAAAATGCTTGCTGAAGCCCTAAAGAACGCTGGATTAAGAGAATATTTGCCCTCAAGAATGAATAGACATGCCTTCGCTGATGCAGCGGAAGCGTTAATGGTTTATGCTTGGCTTTGTGGCTACATCACTTTGGAGGATAGTGTGGCGATATTGGAAAAATCCGATAACCAAGTTGAGGGACTGACCAAACTGCTTACAACGATAAAGAGTAGAATCAAATTTTCTTGAGGGCTTTCTCAAGCTCTTTGCTGAAGTCTTCGGTCATCTCTCGAGCCTTCTCAGCAGCTTCAGTCAAAACTTTCTCAGGCTTCACTTTTCCTTTCGTGCGAACATAAATTATCGGGTTTGACGCCAAAGGATGAGGAACATCATAACCAGCCAAATCGACATGTTCATCCTCCAAAACCCTCTTCTGCAACAAATTGCAGAGGCTGTGTCCAGCACCCTCAAGTTCTATTTTAAACTCATGGTCAGTCTTCTTCAAAACTTTAACCTTCATTCATGAACTCTCCTTTCCTTGTCACATTACCTCTTTTCCATAATCTAATGCAATCTTGCGTTTTTCAATTCTCCCACATCTTGCACAGTGCATCTCATGTCGCCTTGGCCCGAGCAAATAACCGCACTGCGAACAAAAGGCGTAAACTACGCCCAGATTCTTGTCAGTAGTGGATAAGTGGTAAACCTGATTCTTGTCACTCACCACCTTAGCTCGTATGATGTCGCCAGATTTACATACCTCATTCATGGAATCAACATATCTCTGCTGCACGTCAGATATATGGAGAACACCAGTGAAAACACCTGAAAGCTTCTTCTGGCCTATCTTGAAAATTCGCACCAGAGCATTATCAGACTGAGTGTTGGAAACTTGTCCCAAAACTGTAGTGGTAACTTCAGGAACACTGACTCCACGAACCAGCGGATAAACCGAAACCCGCTTGTTCGAGAGATCAAGCAAGGCTCGACCAACAATTTCAGAGTAAATTATTCCATCTTTCACATAAGTCCCAGAATCAGGGATAAACTCTTCAATAACGCCTAGGCGGTCTCCAGGCAACACTAAATGGCCACTTTTTTGTTCAGATGATTTGTGATTCATTCAAGTTCCCTTTGCTATTAAGTATACAGTGAAGCAAAGACATTCTCTAAGTAGGTATATCTAAATTTTCATGCTTATCAATAAACCTTTTGATTAATTGATTCGATAAAACACGGCCTTGCATTTTAATCATTCTCTTACGTTCGTCAGTGGAAACAACCATTTGGTTCACTACTTTTTCTGCTACCATCTATGACGTACAAATCAACCACAAACTCATGTTTTCGTTTAGTATGAAAATCAAACATACGCGGAATTGTCATTAGCATGGCGTAGACCGCCTTGATGGTTCCATTATGCTCTTCAACAAACTTTTCAATAAAAGGAGAGGGAGAAGCCTGAATAACGTCTGTTCCACTTTTCCTTAATTTTTTTATCAGTTCTTTTCCCTTGATAGGATTTTTGTGAAGCGAATATGTCACTCTGCCAACCTCCAAGGCTTTTTCCAAAAACTTGCGATCGGCTTTACGTTTTTGCACACCGAAAGGCGGATTCTGCAAAACAGTATCAAAATTGCCACTTATCGCATTTATGTCGGCGGCGATCCATTGCACCTTGCTTTTAAACCCTGCTTTTATTGAATTTTCAAGCGCAACTCTTGTTGACGTTTTGTCGATGTCTATGCCCACCGCTTGTCTCGCGCCCAAGAAAGAAGCAGCCAAAGCCAGCCTACCAGTCCCGCAACCTAAATCCAAAACTGTCTTATCTACAATATCGTCGTACGCGTAGGCTGCGATGTAGAGAATTCTTGCTGCGACATCTGCTGGAATGGTATACTGTTCAAGACTCGCTTTAGGAGAGGGATGTGGCTTAATCTGAGAAAGAAACATCTCCAAATCTAGTTTTCGAACAAGCCTTTTCTGAGCAATTCTTCCCATGCTAACTCGCCAAGGACTACAAGGGTCTCGTTTTCTGTTAACACTGGTTTTGGGAATCTTGCAGCATCATCAAGTGATATGCGGGGACAAGCGGTGTCCACGTAAGCGTCCACTGTCGGAAATTCCATTGTAACTTCAGGCAGAATTTCCCTGACAGCGAAAAGGTAGGCTGTTTTCCCACTTTTTTCAAGTTTTTCCTTTAGTCTTAAAGCTTCATCAAGCCGTTTCTGTCCCAGTTTTAATCCAACAAAGATAGCGAAGGTTCTGGCTTTTTTGGCTTCTTCTATACTAGCCCACCTTTGTTTAAGGATTTTCTGAGCTTCGCTGTCAACAGCATACGCCCTTTTTTCGTATGGATCTGCAACTATCGTCGGTTTGGACGTTGCAAGAGCTATGCCTAAGGCGTGAAAGTGTCCACCGCCGATGAAAAGAAAAGCTTCAACTTCGTTGGCTATTGATTTCACATTGCTATAATCGCAACCAATCACTTGTCCCGGATAATTAGTGCGTCCCGCGTCACCTATGATGACGGTTTTCCCCGCACGAAGCAAAATTTCTCTGGCGCCGTCAAGGGTTTGAACATGCTGAATTGTGGTTGCTAACCCAATTCTACTCCATTTTTCCAGCATAGGTAAAGCTTCTTCCACAACATCTTCAACAGGTATTGTGGCTCTGGCTTCCACGTATATTGTTGGCACCTGCTCGTGTTTTACCAGCTTTGCGTGACCATAATGGATTATCAGATCTGCTCCTAAGCTTTCAGCTTCAGTCGTTGCTAGATCGCATGCGCCGTAGCATGGATCTGCAGAAACTATAGGTAGAGCGCCAGTTTTTTCAACAATTTTCGCTAGGCTAGGCCCCTCTGGTTTCAGGCCTTCAGGAAGTTGAATCAGAACTCGTTTTGCACCAAGTCTGATTATTTCTCGTTTTACTCTTTCCTCTTCGAAATCAAATTTCTTCATGCCCATACGCTCAAAACAATAGATGGCAGAAGCGTATTGAAAGGAAATCCAATGAATTCCACTATTTTATTTCTTCATCCCACTGCGGTGTCCATTCCCAGTCTTGTCTTGGCTTTCGGATCGGACGCCCTTTGGCTCTTTCACATTGTTCAGAAAGTCTTTCGAGGATTATCCGCTGTTCTATGCTCGCGACAAGATTCTTTGTATCAATTACCTTGTCGTTATTAACGGATATGCTGTCGATTCCAGCTCTGACGAGAAATTCTGCGAAATCGGGCAGATTTGACGGCCCTTCTCCGCATATCGAAACTGTGCATCCATGTTCGTGGGCTACCTTGATTAGATGAGCTATTATCCTCTTTACGGCCGGATCCCTTTCATCGAAATAGCCCATTTGTCCCAGCCGTTCGGAATCTCTGTCGATCATTAGGACGCCTTGTGTCATATCGTTTGAGCCTATTGAATAACCGTCAACGAGTTTTGAGAATTCATCTGCAACTATGGCGATTGACGGCGTTTCTGCCATGAACCAGACTTTGAAATCTTTTGACCTTTCTAGGCCTTCTTGCCGCATTATTTTCAAGCACTTTTCAGCTTCCCAAACAGTGCGTACAACCGGAAGCATGACCCAAACGTTTTTGAGCCTCCATTCTTCGCGACACTTTTTAACCGCTTGGCATTCAAGTCTAAAAGCCTTCTCGTACCACGAGCTTATGTAACGGCTACAACCTCTCCAGCCGAGCATTGGGTTAGCTTCAACAATTTCATATTTCTCGCCACCCTTCAGATCTCTATATTCATTTGTTTTGAAGTCGCTGAAACGCACAACAACTGGCCGTGGCTGTATAGCCCTAGCGACAGTGGCCATTCCATCGGCGAGCTTATCGACAAAGGTCTGACCCTGTCCGGTTTCAATGAGATAAAGGGGATGTTCGCCTATGTAGCTGGCCAAAATGAATTCTATGCGCATGAGTCCTATGCCTTCGAAGGGCAAGTCTTTATAGTCTCCAATTTTTTCAGGAACACCAAGATTCATGTAAATTTTTGTCGCGGTTACGGGTACCGATTGAAATACGCCTGCGGCTACTGCTGTTGGAGCGCCCACCGCTTCCGCTGCTTGTGGAACACGCTCCGCTGTGGGTATCCTGCCCTCATAAACGACGCCGCTGCTCGAGTCCACGGTGTACTCTTTACCAGTAACCATAAGCTTCGTTGCGTTTTCAGTTCCTACAATGCAGGGTATGCCCAGTTCTCGACTTACGATGGCTGCATGGGATGTAACTCCGCCTTTATCTGTAACTATTGCGCCTGCAAGCTTCATGAAAGGCACATAATCTGGATTAGTAACCTCTGTAACGAGGATGTCGCCTTTTTTCATTATTTTGGCGGCTTCTTCGGTGTTTGAAACGACCCTTGCCACGCCGATGGCGGTGACCTTCCTGCCCGCGGCGATTCCTTTGACGGCTACTTTTAGCTCTGCGGTAGGCTTCGTTTCTTTAACCTCTGCCTTTGTTGGTGTCTCTGCGAGTTTTAGGCTCCATACAGTTTCTGGTCTTGATTGTACAATGAATACGTTAGCGGGGAAACTTAGATCTCTGTCGATTGCCCATTCAATATCTTGGGGTTTTCCATAATGTTGTTCTATGCGATTGGCTAATTCTGCAAGTTCGAGAATTTCTTCATCAGTTATGCATGGCTTTTCTTGCTTTTCTGGAGGAACTTCTAGATGTACGGTTTTGCCAGTGTTTGGGTCACGAACGTATTGCACCGTTTTTTTGGCTATACGTCTTTCACTGATTTTCATGCTTTCCTTATCAACTACAAAATCGTCCGGCGTAACAGCCCCAGAGACAACAGCCTCGCCTAGACCATAATTGCCTTCGATGACTATCTGGGTGGAGTCTCCAGTCACTGGGTTAAGTGTAAACATGACACCCGCTGCTCTGGAATTGACCATCTTTTGAACTCCGACGCTAATGAAAACTTTCTCGTGGGCGAAGCCTTTTTCATTGCGATAAAAGATTGCGCGTGGAGTAAAAAGGCTTGACCAGCATTTGATAGTACTCTCAAGAAGTTCGCTGGCGCCTCGAACATTTAGATATGTTTCTTGTTGCCCAGCGAAAGACGCATCTGGCAGGTCTTCTGCTGTTGCACTTGACCTTACTGCAACGAAAACATCTTTTAGATTGAGCTTGTTGCACAGTTGCTCGTAAGCTAATCTTATTGCATTTTCGATGTCTTTAGGCATGGGTGATGATCCTATGAGTTGTCGGATTTTTTTGGAAGCGATTTCATATTGCGCTGGGTCATTCGGGTTGGTAACGTTCTCTGCTATGATGTCATAAATTTTCTTTGATATCCCTGTTTCTTCAATGAACCGCTTGTAGGTGTATGCTGTTATGGCAAATCCTGGAGGGACAGGAATTTGCGATTGTGTCATTTCACCTAGATTTGCATTTTTGCCCCCAACGCTGGGAATGTCTGTTTTTCTTAGATTTTCGAACCAAATTACTAATTCTTGTTTCATTTCACTCATTTTACCTTCATCTCTTCGGTTTGTACTTTTTCAATAACTATTCTGCAGGGGATAGGAAGTTTGGCGCTTCCACGCCTTAAGGATTCTTTGGCGATTTCAACGCCATTCGCATTAACTTTTACCGTTATGATTGTTTGGTCAGGTTCTATACGCGCTGCGGTTCCGATGGGTTTTCCAAAAGATCTTCGCATTCCATCCTGAAGGCGGTCTGCATGCGCCCCAAAAATCATTTTGTTTTCTCTAAGGATGACATGCGGATAAGGACGAATCTGCATGAGATAATTGTTGACGAGTTTATCCATCAGTAAACGGTTGGTTGCCACACGCGCAGCTTCTAAAGCACTGTGGCGAATTTGAGCTCTTTCTAAAGCTACGAGCTTTGCTACATATTCAAAGTCTGCTTTAGTGTCGCCCATAGTGAATTTGTTTATTTTCGGCGGTGGAAAGCCTTTAACGAACTCTTTTCTTGTGTAGGGCTGACCTTTCACAGCCCTGTAATTACGCGCGCGCATTTGATATCCCCTTTAGCCATACCATAACAGTGATATTTAAACGATTTGTAGCTATGAGTTTGTTGATCAAAGTTATGAATCTGAAATTAATATTTGAAATATGAAGAGTTGCGTTTAAGAGCGTTTACGGTTGTAGTCTTCTGTTTTTGAACCATATTTTGGCAAGTTCATCGTAGTTTGAAAAGACCTTTTTCAATATTGGAACGTACATTTGTATCTCTTCGTCGGTCAAGTATTGGAACTGGTATTCGCCCGTGTAAGGTGCTGGTTCCCCGTCCCTCGTTACGAACTCTATGTGCATGAATGGGTCTCCGCGTTTGATGGTGATGGGACGGCGGTCGTTGCTGAGGTTTACGAGTTCTAGGGCTAGGCGTCCGATGAAGCCGCTGTGGACTTTTGCGGCGTTGAGGAAGGATAGGCCCATGCGGCCGTATTTGCTTTTGGCTGTTAAGTGAGACACGTAGTTTGGTGGGGTGAAAACTACTTCGTAGGATATGAGGTTTTTGTGTTCTAGGTAGTGGAGTGTGGTTTCTTCTTTGACTGTTAGGATGTAGCCGTCGCCGTCGAGCAAGTTGTAGTCGTAGGGGTATATGCATCTGTAGTTGTCGATTAGTTCTTTTAGTTTGTTTCTTCCTAGGATGCCCATGGTGTGTGGCCTCTGGAGGCTTTTTTACCAATACTGAGTTTGCGTGTTATATATCTTTTGACGGTTTTTGTTTGGCGTGTCTGGGGTGCCTGTGCGCGGAGACTATACCCCCGTATATATAGGTTGAAATGCATGGTGAATAGCGGGTTTAGTGTTTTGCGGGTTTCTGTGGTTTCACCTCCTCTCACATGTGCGAGTTGGGCTCTGAACTACGAGTTTAGCGCGTTAATCAGCATGATGTTTTGCTTCGCCTTACGTTGTAGGCTAGAATTCAGAGAGTGTTTTAACCTCTGTTGAAATCATAAATTCATGAACTAGAAAAACAGCAACTACAAACGTGTGGCACTGAATTGGCATGCTTCAGAATTTTACAGAAGACTTTATGAAAGAAAAGCTATGCCCTTTTTGAGGCTTGACAAACCAAAACCTACAGAATCTGAAAAACAGGTTGAAGAACTAAGACAGCAACTTCAATGCAAAACAGAACAGCTTAAAGTCATAGAAACGAATCGTAGAGCTAGAACCTATCACAAAACTTTTAGATAAAGGGAACCTGAGAATCTAAAAATTTTTGCGAAAGCATGGGTTAAGACTGAGGATTTCAACAAATAATATGAAGCAAAGGAAAAGGGGCAGCCACACAAGAAACCAATACAAATAGGATTAACAGAAGAACAAAATGATAAACTTACAAGCGCATCAAATTCTGTTAACGTTGACCTTGCCAAAGCCCTTCGGAAAGCTTTGAATCTAACAATCAAAGATTTCGACAAAGAATAAGTAGATAACAAAAAAGTATGCGAAATGAAGTGAAGACGTTAACTTGTATTAAATTGTCTGTCAAAGGCGAGAAATAAATAATCTAGCTTTCATTATGTTATTGCTAAAGGCACGTTTCAAAGATCTTATATACTTAGAGCTTTAAAATATTAGGGCGATGCATATGGCAATAGTTGAAACAAATAAACCATACAAACTTACACCAATTAGAGAGTTACCACCAACCAAGCGTACAAAGCACAGCATGTATGATGATATACTCAACGACGTAGTAGCTAGTTCAGAAAGACTATTGAAAATAGAAGTGCCTGGTAAAACTGCAAAATCCATGTACGCTAGCTTTAAAAGTAGGATAAAGAAGCGTGGTTTGTTTCTTAGAGTTAGAGTAAGAGCAAATGTATTGTATTTAGAGAAAATTTACTAGTGTCGTCGATCTCTACCATTATTCTTTGCTGTCTAGATTTTCTACAAATATCTCTCAATGCATATTGTTACACATAAAAGAGCCAAGTATGCTGACTGCAGAATTATTAAAAATGCAAATTCGAATGACACTTGAAAGGTTTATCCAAAGACAATTTCTTCACATTCATAAACATAAAACGATATCTGATAATAATGATTATGGTAAAACCCTAGACCCACTAATCTTCCAGAGTATTTGACAATCAAAAGACTAAATGTAATAAATAAACTATTAAGCATATATATAAATAAGGCATCGACCTAAGGTATGAGAAGAAAGACATTTGGTTGACCACAACCCAAAAAAGTCTGTGATAAACAAAATAACAAAATACCTTTGTATAATTTAAATATTAATATTTATTATTAGAATTTTGTAATTACTATTTCTATAAAATACAGATCAATTTGGTATCAGTGAGATAATTATTGAGTATTAAATCAGTTCTAAATTAACTCGAGTTTAGAGAAAAGGATGCTACAACATATACGCAAGTTCAAAATATAGATCCAAGATTACAGCTAGAAAGTTGAAGCCCTTATTGAGGAGGTAAAGCGCTAGTTCAAAATAACTCTAAAAGGTTGACCATGAATATATTTGGAAACTGTGATCTACGAGTGATTATTTTAATAAATTAATTGAAAAGTATGAAGTGGGACCTAAATTCTTTTCCTAACAAATAGATAGAATTAGCGCTCGTTATTAATAAATAGAAAAACTAGAGAGAAAAAGAGAGTGTGATATTAGATGCGGTTTTTCTTTTTCACTTGAGTGGAAACTTTAAGCGACTACGTTTACCTCTTAGATGATATATAGTAATAGGCTTCTAGGAAAAATAATTCAGTGTAAATGAAGTTCAAGTGCGATTTTTCTTTTTGTACCATAAGACTATTGAGATTAATACTAAGATGCTGAGAGCGCGATGGTTAGAGGAATAAGATTATTCTGATTGTTTGGGTAATCCTCTAGTTTTCTTTCGCAACTTCACGGGTTTCGGGGCTGAACATCTCCACAATGTAGAAGTAATAAAAAAGATCTTAGACAGAATGTTTGGCTTCTAGGAGAGTTATCGTCTCGAAGAAGGGCAAAGCGCAGTCTGCGATAACTCTTACCTTCAAACCATACTCCTCGAACTCGATTAATGTTTTATTGACATTCGCGAGTGTAGACTGCATTAAAAGAATTCGGCCCTTCCGCTTCAGGTGCCTTGGCGCCTCAGAAACGAAGCGATCGATGATTTGTCTGCCAGTGACGCCGCCAGCCCACGCGCGCTCAAACCAAGAATTGCCCTCTGCATCATCTGTTGGCAAGTAAGGTGCATTGAAGAGTATAACGTCAAATTTCTCCTCTTCATTTAAAGACGTGAATAAGTCGCCCTGTACGAAATCCATCTTACTACGTACATTGTTGAGCGTCGCGTTTTCTTTTGCGCAACGAACAGCATATGGATTCACGTCAACAACAACCACTGTGCTTGCCTTTTCTGCCGCAAGTATGCCCAATATGCCGCATCCACTGCCCACATCCAGAACCCTCTCGGCCGTTTTCACGTCAAGATTTTCGGCGAAGAGAAACGAGTCCTCAGCGGGTTCGTAAACATTCTCCCACACAGTGAAGACGTAATTCCCGAAAAACACCTTCTTAGTCGACAAGGGCATTTGCTAACGCTCCAAAATCTTCAGGAGCCAAAGCTCTTACACGTTTATCACGAAACGGAAGCGTATTAACCAACTTGGCCTCTTCTGCTGGAATTCTAAGCGTGCCTTTGATGAAGGGAACTATGGCGTTGCTGACTTTTTTGTTACGCTGGGCGAAAAGCGACCGCAACATCTGCCTGAACAACGCTGTATCCTTCAGTTCGAATGGCGACACTTCTTGCGGCCTCAAGCGCACGATTACCGAATCAACCTCTGGCTCTGGAAAAAACATCCATCTTGGCACAGCATCCAACAATTCAACTTCTGCGTGGTAATAAGTGAAAACCGTTAACCACCCGTACTCCTCCGTTCCGACTGGAGCCACAAGTCGATTTGCAAATTCCTTCTGAAAAACCAAGACAGCACACTCAAAGCCTCGATCAAAAAGCCACACCAGCAACCGCGAAGAAATCTGATACGGAGGAACTGAAACCACCTTGTTGAAGCTGGGAATTGGCACTTTCAACACGTCACCTTTAATTATTGTGACATTACTCAAGTCGCTGAGCTGTTCACGCAACACTTCTGCGATTTGCGAATCCTTCTCAACCGCCACAACACGACTGCATTTATTCGACAAGAAACGGGTCAAAAAACCAAAACCCGCACCAACATCCAGCACCACATCATTACGGTTCACCGAAGCACAATCACTCAAGCTCTGCAAAACTAGAGGCTCAACCATGAAATTTTGTCCCAGAAGCTTGTTCGGAAGAATTCGATGCTTTCGAAGCAGAAACTTCGTTTCTGATAAGCTCATATTACCCCATTAACAACCTCAATTGTGCTATTGAGCACGCGTGAACAAACGATACTTGCTGTCACCAGCCAACTCTTCCATAATCCGCTTAGTAATCAACTTAACAGGGTTAGGCAACTCCGTGCGTTTCTGCAAATCATCAAAACTTTCAAAAGGTCTCCTGTCACGCTCATTTATAACCTGCCACATATACTTCTTTCCTATGCCCGGAATCAGTTCTATGGCATGCATACGCGGCGTCACAGCCCGGGCGGTATTAAAGAAATTTATGAACCATTTCTCACGGTTCAAAACTATTCTACTGACTACTACGGGAAGCTCCATTCTTGCAGCGGCAGTGAGCTCCTCATAGCCTATCCGCCCGATAATGTATGTCACTTCTTCACGCGCCTCTTTTCCGACATAAACGCGATCATTAGGTTTAAGCGTTACACCTTCTTTAACCAAAGCCTCTAGAAGCGTGAAGAATTCTTCGCCCACGCACTGAATTAGGGCTCCCGCTCGATAACCAGCCCTTCCCGTGGGTCTTATCCCCGGACGGCCATGAAACAAGAAGTCTAAGACGTAAGCGTACTCTTCGTATCGCTTCTCCATAATCTTCGTCTCTATTTTATCCTCTTACTGCTTAAAAATTCTATCCAGTTTCTATGTCGGTTTTCGACTTTCGTTCAAGAGGCTGACAATCGCTTCCAACTTTGAAGTTTCAATAATTTTGCGGCCACCTGCCAAAAAAATTCGCAGTTCTTCAACACTTTCCGGCATGCAATTAACTGTTTGAACGGCTTCTTCCTCTTCCAAGCCGTATTCAGTCACAAGCTTTTCCAAAAGTTTTTCAGCGGTTTCGCTATCTACCTTGGAAAATTTAGATACGTAATCCAACGTGCGCCGTTGGAACTGGTCCAAATTTTCTTCACCTAAAGATTCCAGTGTCTCTTTAACTTGTGGTAATGTGAGTTTCTTTTCTGTTAACTCTCTTTTTTCCATTCTAACTGCCCTCATATGGTTCCAAATGTTCGGATCTAACAATAATCTCCTTGACGGCTTCTCCTTGGGCAACAGTCACAACGTAGCCCCGCCCACGTTTATTCACTATCGTGCCAATCTTGCCATGATAGCGCTTGTGAGGCATCCCCTTTTGAACACTCGGATCAATCTTGATCACTACTTGGGAGCCGGGCTCATACTCATACAACAACTTGCTCAGCCTTATTTTGCCCCGTTCTCTGGGTTCCTTTTTTAAAAGTCGACGCGTTCCCGCGCGATATCCTTTTGATTTCCTCATTTTTTCACCCTGTTAATCTTCCATAATAACGTTAAGAACATCAAGTTTTATAGGCTTCGCTTTGTTGTTGAAAAATTCTGAAATGCTGGGCGCGGTTCTTCCTTCATCTCCAGTCACCAATTCTTTAACGTAAAGGCCTCCTTGGCAACGAATTTTCATTTCAGCCGTCTTAGGTGACAATTTCTTTACTTTAACCTGGTATATGTACTTTTCCCGCGTTAAATCTGCTCGCCTATGCAGAACACGGAGAGGCGTCTTCTGTTTAACGATGATGTTAGTCAACTTTTCTTCTAGAAGGTGCAAGTCTTTATCCGTAATTTCTTTTTCGAACTCAATAAGAACACGGTATTCTTTCTGAGAAGATTCTGCTCTTTTCAGTTTCCTAACCATATTCTTGTTTGCAGATTTGAGGTTTGAAACTTTAACTTTGTTTTTGGCGTGCTTATTTATAGTTTCCTCGATTTTTTTCAGGTCCAAGAATCTTTTTTTGGGCTTTGATATTTCGATGACAAAGGGTCTGCCAGAGCCTAACATTCGAGCGTCAATATCTTCCCTTCCAGACGCGTGGAATGACGTTTTCTCACCGTTAGTTTTCTCTAGAAATGGCTTTGCGATTAGTTCTTCCACGGACTCTGGATACATTTTTCCAGTCCAATTACATGATTCACAGCCTTTTCCTCGGCAATTCGAGCAGAACCATTTTGACTGCGGTAGATCCCTAACGAGTTTCGTGTATCGACCAGCGACGAAAAGCGGATTTATTTGGACTTTGACGTCCTCAGAGAATGGATTAACAAGTACGACTATCTCTGGTCTCTTGTATTCAGCATTTTTACCTGTCTGTTCTGCGATTTTCTTGCCTAACGCCCTTCCAAACTCGTTTTTCATACTTTCGCCATGAGTTACATTAAACTCGGCTTTAAACTCGTCCTCACGCTCTTCAACCGTAACTGGAAGCTTTATTCCAACCAAAAAAGTGTTGTATTCGTAGTCTTCGATCCTGTTCTTTGCTTTCTCCACCAAGTCATCAAGAATCTGAAATTTGCCCTCGCAAAGAAAACACGTCTTAGAAAGAGTTCTCTTTGGAATGCGCTTTTTCAATTTTCCCAGAGTTTCTTCAGCTACTTTAGAGAAACCGTTGGTCGCAAGAATTTTGAGATTTCTCACGCCTTCTTTATTTTTTGATAGGACAAGGGAATTCGCTTCAAGGGTTAAACTCAGTTTTATGGAGTTACCTCTATAATCGTTTTCTAGCCCGTGCCCAAGGAGGGCAAACTGTCTCCCCAGACAATGGTCGCACAAAGGGTATTTCCCAAGCATTTTCAAAGCTTTTTCCAAAACATCCATGAGCAATCCTTCTGACTTCAGCCAAGCTACTTAAACTCGGGCGGCAACCCTTTGCCGAAGAAAGGCAATTTCTTTTTCCTCCGCACCATCTTTAACATTCGACGCATCATTGCATGCTGCTTCAGAAGCTCCTTAACTTCCTTTTCGCTGGTTCCAGAACCCCGCGCAACGCGCCTTATCCGTGAAGAATTGAAAATTTTAGGATTTTCCTTTTCATCAGGCCTCATAGATTGGATCATGACACGCCATTTTTCTAAACGATCTTCAGCCAAGTTCAGCTTATCCTCGGGTATATCGTAGGACAACCCTGGAATCATCTTTAAGAGTTTCCTGAAAGGACCTGCGCCTTTAAGGGCTTCAAACTGCTCATACATGTCTGTCAAAGTCAATTTGCCGCTCAACATTGCTCGAGCTTTCTTCTCTGGGATTTTGATTTCAGCCTCGCGAACTTTTTCCAGCAGAGTTTCCAAATCGCCCATGCCCAGAAGACGGCCGACGAAACGAGAAGGAATGAAAGGTTCGATGTCTTCTGTTTTTTCGCCGGTGCCGATGAATTTTATGGGCGCGTCTGTGGCTGCAACCGCGGAAAGGGCCCCTCCACCTCTGGCTGAACCATCGAGCTTGGTTACTAAAATTGAGCCTATGGGAGTTGCCTCATGGAAGGCTTTTGCTTGGACGAGCGCTTGCTGCCCAATTGTGCCGTCGACTACCATCATGACCTCGTCAGGTTTAATGTTTTTCTCAAGGGTCTTCATTTCTTTGATGAGTTCTTGCTCCTCCTTGTGTCGACCAGCAGTGTCTATGAGTACTAAGTCTTTTTCGTTGAACTGTTTTAATCCTTCGAAAACCACTTTGACTGGGTCTTTGGCTTTTACGTCGCCATACACTGGCACGTTTATCCTATTTGCCAATTGCTGTAGTTGTGCATAGGCACCTGGCCGATAGATATCTGCACAGATTAAAGCGGGTTTCAGTCCTCTTTTTTGAAAATATCTCGCGAGTTTGGCTGCTGCTGTTGTTTTTCCGGAGCCTTGAATGCCTACGAGCATTATTACCTTCTTTTTTCCAGGCTCAATTTTTACAGGTACTTGTTTTTCGCCGACGAAGCGCGTTAATTCTTCATAAACCACTTTTATGACGTGCTCGCGTCTTGAAATACCTGGAGGGACCTTTTCTTTTAATGCCCTTTCTTCTATCCGCTTGGAAATATCAAGAACAAGTTTAACGTTAACGTCGGCTTGAAGCAAAGCCCTCTGTATGTCTCGGACAAGTTCCTTTACGGTAGCCTCATCTACTACGGAGGCTCTGAAAACCTTTTTTAAGGCGTCGTAAAGTGAGGAACCCAAACGTTCTAAAGCCATGCTTTTCTCCAGATTTTAGAATCCTTCGGTGCATTTAAATATGTATTGCAGTCTTTTGCCCAATGTCCATAACCTTTTTACATTTCGCGGTCTTCTAAGAAATATGAGGGTTAAACTTGGATGAGGACGTAAAAATTATCGAAAAGAAGGAAATTCCATCCGATGCCACAATGATTTTTGGTTTTCCAGATGTGGGATTAGTAGGAGTCATAGCCTCCTCACATTTGATTTCAGAGCTTAACCTAGCAGAGGTAGCATATTTAGATTCGAAATTGTTGCCGCCGCTTATAGTTTTACATGAAGGCTTGCCACATTCTCCTATAAGAATTTTTGGAAATGATGATTTTCTCCTAGCTGTTTCTGAAACTGCTATCCCAGCAGACATAATCTACTCGATAATGAACGCCCTAATAGATTGGGGAAAGAACAAGGAAGTTAAAATGATGATATCGTTGAGTGGCATTCCAATCCAAGATCGGCAAAATGCGAAGGAATTGAAAGTGTTTGCTGCAGCATCAACTCCTGAATCTTTGAAGATAGTCCAGGAAAAAGGCATAGAAGTTTTAATGGAAGGCTACATGGTGGGTCCTCAAGCAATAATGCTTCAGAACTGCGCAAAAACAGACTTTCCAGCTTTGACGCTACTCGCGCAATGCTTCTCAAACTATCCAGATCCAGAAGCAGCAGCAGAGGTGCTGAAAAGTTTGACAAGTATCACAAAGGCAAAAGTGGACGTTTCAAAACTCCTAGAAAAAGGCGAAGACATCCGTTTGAGAGCTAGGGACGTTATGAAACGAACCCAGCAAGAAATGACAAAGATGAAGAAAACGCAGGAGTACGATATTCCAGTGTACGTATCGTAAAGGAGGAGAATAGATGTCAATTAAGAAAAAACGTTCAATCTTTGACATAATGGATGAATACTTTGAAGATTTGGAGGAGTGGGCTGAAGAACTGGAAAAGAGATTCGGTGAAAAACCAAGCTGGAACCAAAAGACTTGCACGATTGAGCCACTTCGCGACATAACTATTACATCCACAGAAGTCATAGTCACCGTTGATTTGCCTTACACGCAAGAAAAAAACGTGAAAGTCACACCGTTAGACAAGAATACGCTAGAAATAAAAGCAGAAATGAAAAAGAAAATAAAATTTGACGACTTCGGCATAACCCACCACAAAGGCGAATTTCACACACTCCAATGTCGAACACGTGTTCCCGTACCAGTCTACATTCACAAAATGAAAATCAGTTTCAAAAAAGGAGTCTTGGAGATTCGTCTCCCCCGAAAAGATGAACACGAGATCCCCGTAGAATAAATGCTGAAGCCTCAGCCTTCTAAATGTCGTCACAATTCAGACGGCTCTTCTAGCATCATTGGCTCCAAAAGTTACATTATACGAGACGAGAAAATAAACCTTAATGGAAAATCTTTTAACAATAATGACGCTAACTGCTAAAAAGCGTGTGGGGAAACGTTATTGACCACTGAACGCGCAATCCAAATAGCCGTGTTCATTCTGCTACTCGTGGGTTTATGCAGTATAAGTGCATGGACAAGTCACACGTATCTTAACGAAATTTTAATACTCGAAGTGGCAGGTATCACCTTAGGCTGGGGAGTAATTCTCCTGCTTCTCTATATCAGCTTCAAGAAGCTCAACTGGGATTGGTGGAGCTGAGTAACGCCATAGCTCAAATGCAAAAAATAAGCTTAAAATCGGCAAAACATAAAGCAGCTTAGTCTGAGGCATAGCACATAATTTATTTTACTCTAACAATCTTGATTTTACCCATTATTCTCCAGTATTCGATTTCAGCGCCAGCAATGAGTTTCGTTTTTAAATCTTCTTCTTCCGGGAAAGAAGCGTCCAAATACTCATACGTTTCCAAGTCCATTATTTGAACGCCAGAAGGGTTAACAGCGAATATTTGACCTGTTCTCTTATCAATTATCGGTACTTCCACGGTCAAATCCACAGGTTTGACGAAACTCTTCTTTGCACCGTCGAAAATGCCTATGGCCACTATTCTTGCTTTGGCAGAACCGTGTTTTCCGGGTTTCGATTTTGTTATACCAACTATGCGACACGGTTCATTATCTATGATCAAATAGCCGCCAACACGCAGACTTCCAACATCAACCGGTTTGCTCATATAGCCACCAACTTGTTAAGTTGTTTGTTCAAAGCAATTTTAAACAACACCCATATATAGATTAAGGTATCGCTATTTACCTGAGCGGTGGAAAAGGTGTTTAAAAGCGTCGGATTAGTCGCCCGCTTCGACAAGAAAACCGCCATAAAACTTGCAGAGAACTTGGCAGAATACCTAAGAAAGAAAGGACTAGAAGCATACGTAGAAGACACGCTAGCTGGAAAAGTGAACCCTCAAGAAAAAACGATTCCCTTGAAGCGGATGAAAACAGACTTAATAATAACAATAGGCGGAGACGGAACAATCTTCAGAACTTGCGTCGCAATTCCCAAACCGGAACCGCCAATATTGGCCATTAACATGGGCGTTCGAGGATTTTTAACCGAAGTAGACCCTAAACAAGCTTTTGACGCTGTAGAAAAATGTTTGAAAGGCGAGTTCAGAATTGAAAAATGCATGAAACTTGCAGTATCAGCGAATGGAGTGAACCTGCCGGACGCATTGAATGATGTCGTTGTTTCATCTGGAGAACCCTTGAAAATATTCTACGCGCGTATCTTAAAGGACGAAAAACCTATTTTGAAATCTCAGGCAGACGGCCTCATAATATCAACACAGACTGGGTCCACCGGATATTCGCTTTCGGCGGGCGGCCCTGTTCTAGATCCAGAAGTGGACGCTTTTGTTTTGACTCCCATCTGTTCTCTAACGGTTTTTCGTTCACTTGTTTTTCCTGCAAATTCAACTCTCACAATTGAGGCTGTAAGGCCGAAAAAAATGGTTGTTTTCATTGATGGAAACTACCGTCACCCTATAGCTTCCGAAAATCCCCGCTTAGTGGTCACGCACTCCAAATACGAAACCTCTTTTGTAAGGTTCAAGGAGGATTTCTATCATCGCTTAAGAAGTAGGTTGATATTCAAAGGAATGGGATGAGAGATTCAAAAGGATAGGTTAGATAGAAGAGTCATAGTGTTGGATACCTCTGCATTTGTTGTGGGTTTTGACCCTTCTTCAATAAGTGAAGAACAAGTCACAGTTCCCATGGTTAAAGAGGAAATGAAACCAGGTTCCATGGCGTGGGTAAGGCTAAAAACTGCCGTGGAAAGCGGGAAGTTAAAAGTCAAAAATCCCCTCGAGAAATTCCTACGTAAAGTTAAAGCTTCTGCAACCAGCGTCGGAGATTCTTATTTCTTGTCGGAAACAGACTCGCAAATTCTAGCCTTAGCCCTAGAGCTCAAAACTTCGGGTTATTATCCCCTTATCATCACAGATGATTACTCAATTCAGAACGTCGCCACTCAAATAGGCATAGAATTTGCTTCGCTCGCAACCTTTGGCATCCGACGCCTCCTAGAATGGGTAAGATATTGCCCAGCATGCCACAGGGAATATCCTGCAAACTATAACTCTAGAAAATGTAGGGTTTGCGGAACACAATTGAAAAGGAAACCACGAAAAAAGCCAGAAAATAGAAGGCAAAGGTTAAGAGCTTAAAGGTTAAAATTCAGCCGAGGGAAAATTATGAGCTCGATCGAAAAAAAGACAACCTACTTTAAAGAAGCGGGCGAACAAAACACTGATGCTCTTTTGGGAATTGTTAAAGAATATCTCAAAGGGGAGGAGATCAGAGACGTTGTTGTCGCCACGACCACAGGCGAAACTGGAGCCAAAGCGTCTAAAATCTTCAAAGACAAAAATGTTGTTGTAGTTACCCATTGCTTTGGGTTCCGAGAACCTGGGGAATTTGATCTAAAAGAACAGCTCAAGAACGAGATTCTGACAAACGGAGGCAAAATCTTCACAGGAATCCACGCTTTAAGCAGCGCGGAACGGGCAATCCGCAAAGATTTTGGCACACTACAACCTTTGGAGTTGATCTCCAACGTGCTTAGGCTTATGGGCGAAGGAACAAAAGTATGTGTGGAAATTACATTGATGGCTGCAGACGCTGGTTTAATTCCTGCTGATAGAGATATCGTTGCCATCGCCGGAACAGGAAGAGGCGCAGACACAGCACTTCGAATACAACCAGCCAATGCAGCAAGGTTTTTCGATTTGAAAATAAAAGAAGTCATTGCTAAACCTTGGTAAACATAAGGAATAATTAGATACGCCTTCGAAGACTCGCCCGCGCCATATTACTTCACACTTTTATGGAGACGTTTGTGAAGAAAGACAACAAGTTTCGTAGTGCCTCTTTTATCCTTAGACATAAATCCCTATTTCAAGATTTTTCAAATATTCTCTTGACTCTAGTGTCATGTCTTTTTAGATGGGTCGTCGGCTTTGATGAGGATTACCCCTGCGATTGCGGCGATTATGGATGGGATCAGGAAGGGTTGTAAAGTTATTAGGTTGGGGTTGAAGTAGTCGCTGGCATAGGTAACTGTTATGGGGCCGAGAAAGAAACCTAAATCACCTATGAACCTGTATACTCCAATAGCGGTTCCCATTTTATCTGAGGGTGCAACATCGGCGGGCCACGCTGATATTGACCCCTGAAGCCCTGTTACGAAGCCATAAGCAACCATAAACGTAAGAAGACTTTCCGCACTGTTTTGGAACGGTATGAGTAAGACGATGAAAGCCGAAGAAAAAACGCAAGTAATTATAGGAATTTTCCTTCCAACCTTATCTGAGAGCCAACCGGAAGGAAAGGATAACAACCCGGTAGCTATCATCGCAACAGTCATCAAAAGGCCGATTTGACCCTCGCTCAGTCCAAGGTTAATGGACGCATAGAGAGGTAGAAGAGTGCTTCTCACGCTTGATCTCAGGAAAAAGAGCGCGAACACTGAGAAATTAACAAGAATAAATGATTGATTTGAAAAAACTATTTTTAGGTCACTCAAACGAGCTGTGTGTTCGTGTGTATCGTTTTCTAAAATCGGTTCATGGAGGAAAATGGTAGACACAATGCCCGAGAAGGCTAACAATGCGTAGACGTAGAAGGGTGCTTGAATTCCGTAATAGGCTGCTACGAACCCTCCGATCGCCGGCCCACCTGATATACCTATAAAAATCATAGTCGAATATGTACCCATCATTTTACCTCGGTCTCTTCCGTATGAGATGTGGGCTAACCAGCTTGTGGCACAGGTAATGTAAAGCGCTGAACCTAATCCAGATAACACCCTCGCCATTATCAGTATGAGATAGGTTGGCGCTACACCTGCAACCGTGGAAGAGAAGGTTACGATTGCAAGGGCAATAATCATGACTTTTTTTCTACTGTACTTGTCGCTAAGCATTCCTGCAGGCAAATCGGTTACAACTCTGGCTAAGGCGTAGGAGGAAATGGCCCAACCTGTAAGTGCAACAGGAATGTTGAAGGTCATGGCGTATTGAGGCAGTATAGGCGAAACAACATTTACCCCTAAAAACACAAAGGCAGAAATAACCGAAAGATTGATGACAGCTATCCATCGCTCGTTCAAGACACACACTCACGAAGAAAGCAAGAATAACCCTATGTCTTATAAAAATGTAGAGCGCGCTCAAGTGTAACATTTGCAGTACGTAACTAACAATCGTGTTACGACGTTCGTTTGCATTCGACTTTGTATTTGATGGATGAATAGGATAAAGGAACTGATAGCAAAACCAAGCACCTTCCAAAAATTTCTAAAGAGCGGCTTCAAGAGGAGTTCTCTTCACAAGGAAAGAATCCTCGGTTTCAATTTTCATTAGTAATTTTATCCCATCTACGCATTTTGAGTTTGAGCGCTACGAAAACATTCTCAGATTTCATCAGTGTCGCGTTTGCTGAAGTAAATCATGTCTCCATGCTCAACGTAACCGCATTTTCTAAACAGTTGTCTTGAGGTTTTATTGTCTCCCTCGACCAAGGCACAGAAAATTCGGATACCATGTTTCCTAAGAATTTTTTCTGATTCGGCAACTAAGGTCTTTGCGATTCCGCGGCGGCTGTAGTCTGGGTCAACAGCTAGGCGGTTTATCCAACCTTTTCGTGTATCGCAACTTATGATGACTGTGCCGACAAGACGGTTTTTGTCAAATGCCCCCAGAAAGAATTGGGGGTTTGCTTGCATTTGCTTGGTCATCGCTTTTTTGCTGTCGCGTCCTTCAGGTTTGTAGGGTAACTTATCTTTGACCCAGAGGTTGATAATTTCTTCGTAGTAATCTATTGTTAATTTTCGGATTTCCATGCAAACACGTTTGTGCTTAGGCTTCTTTTTCTACCTCTTTTATTGTATCTTCAACAATGTCCAGTGCTGTATCCATAAGCTCTTTTGATATTGTGAGTGGCGGTGCAATTCTTATGGTGGAAGCCCCGCAGAGAATAACGGCTACGCCGCGTTTCCACGAGCGCATCATTACTTCGTTAGCCTTTTGAGATGCTGGCTTTTTGCTTTCCTTGTCTTGGACCAATTCGATGCCTATCATCAAACCTTTTCCTCTTACATCGCCAACGATTTCGCTTTGTTCTTTTAACTCTTCAAGCCTTTTCATTATATGTGTGCCTATTTTATTGGCATTCTCTAGAAGTTTCGCTTCTTTTATGGCGTCTATCACAGCGCTTGCCGCAACGCAAGACAAGGGGTTTCCGCCAAAGGTACTCGCGTGAGAACCTCCAACCCAATCCATAATCTTCGCTTTTGCAACGATTGCGCCTAGCGGTAACCCGGATGCCAACGCTTTTGCGCTACATGTGATGTCTGGTTCAACATTCCAGTGTTCAATGGCAAACCATTTGCCGGTTCTGCCCATTCCCGCCTGCACTTCATCGTCAATGAACAAGATGTCGTATTTGTCAGCCAGTTTCTTCAGCCTCTGGAAGTATTCCGGAGGAGGAACGACATAGCCGCCTTCGCCCTGAATTGGCTCGACAAGTATTGCCGCAACATCTTCTGGTGGCACGTACTTCTGTAGAACAAACTCGTCAATGAAGTCGACGCACCAATAATGGCATTCTGGGTAATTCAGTTTGAAGGGGCAACGATAGCAATAGGCGTATGGCACGTGGGTGACGCCGGGCATTACTGGAAAGAAGTAGCGTCTCTGGGTGGGTTTGCTAGCCGTGAAAGATAGTGCGCCTATCGTTCTTCCATGGAAAGCGCTGATAAAGCCTATAAATAATTGTTTGCGAGTGTGCCATTTGGCAAGTTTAGCCGCGGCTTCAATAGACTCAGCGCCGCTATTACCAAAATAGACTTTCTTCTCAAATTTTCCAGGCGTTATCTCAGCTAATTTTTCCGCAAGATCGATGACTTCCTTATAATAGAAGTCTGTGTTGGAATAATGCAGAAAGCGGTCACACTGACTCTTTATGGCACTGACCACCTTGGGATGATTATGGCCAACGTTTAGACACACAAGACCAGAATTAAGATCTATGAATTCGTTTCCATCAACATCTTTTACTATACAGTCATTAGCTGAGTTGATCACGAGTGGATAAAACCGCACATACGAAGGCGAAATTAATCTCTCATCTTTCTTCAGCAACTCCCTAGCCCTAGGCCCTGGCGGCGTAACAACTATTTTTGGATAAGCATTCACTTTACCTCACCATCGAAGACTAGCGAACAAGAACAAAGTATTAACTTTTGTGCGCCGACAATAATTGTCTCTCCAACGGTTTGTCAAAATTGACAAATTCAATCCAAGTTTTTCTTTAGTGACTCGCCATCAAAAGACTCTGTCAAGGTGCCGAAAAAATTAACTTTTCAATAATCGAAAGCCTGAGCCCAGAGAGCAAAGTTTTAGATTTGAAAGTGAAAAGAATTAGGCTTCAGGATTGGTAAACATGAAAGTGCTTGTTTTGGGATACGGAAACATTGGTTCTGCCATAGTGAGGGATTTAGCTGAAAATGCTCCTTTGATCGAAGTCACAGTCGCTGATAAACGTCAACAAGAAGCTAAAGATGTTTGTTGGATTCAACTGGACATATCAGACTATTCCAAGCTTGTTAAAACCATGAAAAAATTTGATTTGGTCATAGGAGCTTTACCTGGAGAAGTAGGCTTTCAGGCAGTCAAGGCTTGCATTGAAGCTAGAGTGAACATGGTTGATGTTTCATACATGCCCCAGAACCTGCTTACACTAAATAACGCCGCCGGCAAGGCGGGCATAACCATCATCCCAGACTGCGGAGTCGCCCCTGGACTCAGCAACATACTTGTGGGCCATGCTGCCGCCAAGCTTGATCACGTTGAAAATGTTCACATTCTCGTCGGCGGCTTGCCAGAAAAACTTGTGCCCCCACTCGATTATACGGTAACATGGTCGGTGGCAGGCCTAATCGACGAGTACACTAGGAAGGCGAAGATTGTTGAAGATGGCAAAGTAGTTGAAGCGGAAGCACTAAGCGGCTTGGAAATCATCGAATTTCCAAAAGTTGGTAAGCTTGAGGCATTCTACACAGATGGTCTCAGGACATTGATTTACACAGTGAAGAACGTTAAAAGTATGTGGGAAAAAACGCTCAGGTACCCCGGGCACGTTGAAAAGATTAACCTTCTAAAGGCTCTAGGTTTCTTTGATGAGAAACCAGTAGAAGTCGAAAATACTTTTGTTTCACCACGCAAAGTCACTGTTGAACTTTTAGAAAAAAAGCTTCGTAAGCCAGAATCTAAAGACGTTTTGGCAATGAAAGTCGAAGTAAATGGAACAAAGAAAGATTTGAAAACCTTCTACGCCTATCACTTGATAGACTATTACGACGAAAAGCGTGGAATAACAGCCATGGCGAGAACCACCGCCTACACGGCATCAATCATTGCTCAATTATTAGATCAAAGAATCATAGAAGAAAAAGGCGTCATTCCTCCAGAAAAAGTGGCAACTACACAGAGTACATTCAACAAGATTCTAGATGAGCTAGAAAAACGACAAATTAGAATAATAGAGAGCAAAGAGACTTTGTAGCTTCTTCGAATGCATCCATGAATGAAAAATTATGGTTTAATCAATGTAATTTCTATGGCTGAAACGTTCGCTTCTTGGCCATTTTCTCTTGCAACTTTTTCTGTGCTTGTTGTTATGTCTTGTAGTTGCAGATCCTTCAAGAAAGCGCGTCTTAACAGTTCCACGGTGTCGACCGCCCTACAGATTGTTCGTCCTCTCGCTTTGACAACAACTTTCGCCGCTCCAGAGTTAAAGTAGGTTAGACAAGCAACTACATAGTTCATAACCGGTTTTTTGCCGACAAAAACGGTATTATCGTTCTGAGGGGTTCTGGCCCTTTCTCTTGTCTTTTCTTTTTTCTGTTTATCGCCTGCCATAGGTTGGCTCCCTTTCCATCGATCAATCATAGATAATAGTGCAAGACGGATCAATAGCAAAGCGTAAGCTTCTTATATTTTCCAGTGCGCGCAAAAGCGGACGTACTGTTTACACTAGTATGATGCAAGCTTACGGTAGCTTTCCCAGTCTTCATATACCCATTGCTGTATTCTTTCAACGTCTTCCTCGGTTAGGCCTCGGAATCTGCCCTGCGGCGCGAAATATTCCTTGACAGGTTTACGTTTAGTCTTGTCAAGCAGGCGATCGCTTGGTGGACTAAGTTTGAATTTTCCATATTCAATTTCGTAAAGGGCCCATAGGCCAGTTTGCACGGCGAGACGCCCCATTTCGACGGTTTTGCTTGAATCGTAACGCCAACCAGTGGGGCAAGGCGCCAGAATGTGAATGTATTTTGTGCCCTTTATTTCCTTGGCTTTTCTGAGTTTGTTTACAAAGTCTATTGGGTAGGAGGGGCATGCCGTGGCAACGTAGGGTATCTTGTGGGCAGCCATAATCATAGGCAAATCCTTTTTGCGTTCTTTCTTTCCTGAGGGTGTTGTAGTGGTCCATGCGCCATACGGAGTTGCTCCGCTTCGTTGCATTCCAGTATTGCCATAGGCTTCATTATCGTAACAGATGTAGATAAAGTCGGTTTCTCTATCAGCCGCTCCCGATAGGGCTTGAATGCCGATATCTACTGTTCCGCCGTCGCCAGCCCAAGCAACGACGGTTATGTCTTCGAGTTTTCTTTGGTGAAGAGCAGCAACAATTCCTGAAGCTGCTGCTGCAGCGGATTCGAATATAATGTTTTGCACAGGAACCGCAAAGGAAGTGTATGGGTAAGGTCCTTGAATTATGGTTGAACAGCACGCTGGGACTACCACCATAATTTTGTTTCCCAATGCTTTAAAGAGCAAACGAAGTGAAATAGCTGGGCCACAGCCAGCACATGCTGCATGTCCTTTTAACAAAGATTCTTCCTTTGGAAGTTCTTTTATTGTTACCATTCTTTTCACTCCATCAAGTCAACCCATTCAACTCTTTTTTCCACCTTACCTATGCTCAACGATTTCAGGGATTTCCGAGCAATTTTCTCAATGGTTTGAGGAGTCACGTCTCTTCCGCCTAAACCTGCCAAGAAACCTGCGATTAGAGGCGAATCTTTTTTGCGGTAAAGCGCTGCTTTTGCTTCTGTGGCAAGAAAACCTTCATTTCCAAAGGATACATGGCGGTCGATTGTTGCAAGCATCTGGGCGTTTTCCGTAATGGCTTCTATTTCTTCCACAGGAAACGGACGAAAAACTCGAACTCTCGCCAAGCCAACTTTTAGCCCGTCTTTACGCATTTTTTTCACAGTTACTTTAGCATCGCTTGCCATTGTTCCCATCGTTAGCAGTATTAGATCTGCATCTTCACATTTGTATTTCTCAACTAATCCTCCGTACTCAAAACCAAACTGTTTACCATATTCCCTGTCGATTTCCGGTATAAGTTTCTTGGCATTTTCCATGGCTTCTTGAATCATGCTGCGAAATTCCATGTACCATTCTGGCGAGACCATGTTTCCGTGGGAATAGGGACGATTGACGTCTAAGACCCATCCGCACTTGTAGGGTGACAGAAAATCGTCGACTTTCTCCTGTTCTGGAATTTGTACAGGTGCATAAGTATGTGAAAGAATGAAGCCTTCGAGGCAAACCATGGCTGGTAGAAATACTCGCTCATCTTCGCAAAGTTTGTAGGCTTGAATTATCGTGTCAAAAACTTCTTGACTGTCAGCGCAGTAAAACTGAAGCCAACCAGTATCCCTCTGAGAAAGAGTATCACTGAAGTCGGGCCATATATTCCAACCTGGGCCCATGGCACGGTTAACAACAGCCATCACTATTGGTAGCCGTGAGCCTGACGCCCAATGTAGAGGTTCGTGCATGAGGGCCAATCCATGAGAGGAGGTTGCAGTAAAGGTTCTAACGCCAGTTGCGGCGGCGCCTATACACGCCACCATTGCGCTATGTTCAGATTCCACACGAATGTACTGGGCATCCATTTCTCCGCCCTCAACAAAATCAGCTATTTTTTCAACAATAGTGGTCTGAGGTGTTATAGGATATGCTGCAACAACTTTAACTCTCGCTGCTTTCGCGGCGTAGCCAACAATGTGGTTTGCCGTGTCAATTTTCGTTTGTGCCATCACTCTTCCTCCCGTTGCATTGCTATTGCTTTGACTGGACACTCGTTAGCACATATTCCGCAGCCTTTACAGTAATCATAATCTATTTTTGGAGAATCGTCTTCTTGCCGAGTTATGGCTACGTCGGGACAGTAAATCCAGCAAAGTGTGCACCGAGTACATTTGGAATAGTCAACTTCTGGCCGAAAAGTTCTCCATGTCCCTGTCTTTCCCATACTGCCAACTGTCGGAGCAGACAAGGCTGTAAGCGACATTTCCTTGCGCGATTTTGGGATCGGATTCACAATTTCACCATCCTTTTATCAAGCGTTCATAGGCCAATTCCGCTGCCGTTGCATTTTTCTCACCCACGCTACCTGCCCATGTTTCTTTTATGGCTTTAAGAACGCTTTCTAGCCTAACTTCATCTGTTGCTTTAGCAAAAGCGCCTAGAATCGAAGTGCTGACGATAGGGGAGCCAGCAACAAGTAAGTTTAGTTCAAGCGCGATTCCTGTCGCATCGACGGTTGCAACTCGATAATCTTTCAGCTCCATTTCTCTAGGTTTCTTAGTTGTATTTATTACGACTGTACCGTTTTTCTCCAAACCTTCAGTCACATCTACAACTTTGTAGATAACTGGATCAAGAACCACCACATAGTCTGGGTTGTAAACTTGACTATGAACGAGTATAGGTTCGTCGCTTATTCTAGCGAAGGCCTTCACCGGAGCACCTCGGCGCTCAGCTCCAAAGTAGGGAAATGCTTGAACCCATTTACCTTCAATAAAAGCGGCACGGCTCAAGATTTCGCCAGCAGTAACGCATCCTTGCCCACCGCGACCGTGAATTCTTATCTCCTTAACAATCATTCCCCCCTTCAGAAATACAAAATGAAGTTAGCTCATCTTTATTAGTTTTGACTCACAAAAACACTAAAATCAACATTAAAACTAGGCCATCTAGAGCAAAGATTGGAAAAACGATTTTCTTCGCTTTTTGGAGGGCTATGTCGGTCAGAAGGGATAAGGATTCCAAACGCGTCTTTCCAATTACCTTAACTTTGGGAACTGTGACTCGAAGGCCCCCAGCTTTACACCGTTCCAAATTTGCCATGGCAGTTTTTGCCGCTTTGCTGATGTAACCGATCAACTTTTCATGATTTGTGGCTTCGCCTATTGGGTGATATCCGCGACGGCCTAGTACCACAGCGCTCACTGCGTGTGTGTCTGTTGTGAAAACTTCACTTTCTTGAAAACCAATTGAACTGAGGGCTGAAAGAATTTTTTCGCGCAGTCCAGAAACCATATTATTACCGTCAATAACGACATAAACGGTCTTCTGTTCTGCGACTCTAACCGCAACCGCGGTGATGCCGCCGGGCCCCATGCCATCTTTCAGGCTAAATTCTTCAGGAATAACAGTAGCAGCACCAACCTCGAAGGGCAAAGGAGTTAAAGATGCCGCTTTTTCGAGACATTTGGCTGCAACTTTTTCCAACACGCCTAAAGATTGTTCCATATTTGCTGTTTCGTCGATACTATTATGGGCATTAACGACAACAGCACAGGTGATTCCGTGTTTTTCTGCTTCTTGGCGAACAATTTGACTTAACTCCTGTGGTAAATCTTCAGTTGTCTTAGGGGCAAGCGTGAAAGAAACGAAAGCAACATCGTCGAAAATTTGACAAGAAGCAGTGGCAAATCCATCGGAAACTCTGACAAAGGAAGTTGCCTTTCCCCCCGTAACTTTGAATCTTGCCGAAGTGATTATATGGTTAATTACTTTTTGATTCTGCTGCTGCGAAGCTAAATCAAGCTCATGACCGAGAATGCCGAGAGGGACACAAGCGTCACATTCAAACTCTTTTTCAAACTCATGTTTAAGCATAGAAGGCAAAAGGCTACTTCCAATGTTTTTGAAAGGTCCAGGGTGAACGGACGGAACAATTATAGCCGTCTTGGGTTTACGAGAGTCGAACTTAATTAGAGAGACTTCCACATCCTGTTCTTCACCCAATTTTTCGAGAAAGTCTTCAAAGGGACCATTGAGGTTCACGACCCAATTAAGTAAGAACGCTTTGAAGAGAGACATTGCACGGATGCCAAACGTTCCCTGACCCATTCGGTCTATGAGGTAAATGAAGAAGAAACTTGAAAAGAAGCATGTTAAAGGCGAAATTGCCAAAAAGGGCAAGACCCTGAAAGGCACCGTGTAGCTGATTTTTGTCCAAAATATCACAAAGGGAACTATGCAAGGAAATGGTTGAAGTAGAGAGGCGGCTACGATCCGCTTATAACCCTTGGAAGACGCGGAAAGGAACACGACAAAACGGAGAGCTATCACCGCGGAGAAACCTAAGAGGCAGAGTTTAATCCACCACCATAAATCGAACAAAACTCCAAACGCAACTCCTAAAGTAATGAAAAATAGCCAAAGAACCCAACAGAAAAGGGAAAGCGCTACAGTTCTTCTCAAGATAAAAATGGGGTCACGTCTCAGAACTAACTTAACGACAACATAGTCAAAGAGCATATTTGCAAGAAAAAGGGAAATGCCAAGAAACAACCCATCAACTATTCCGCTCAAAGATGGAAAAAGAACAGCAGTAGAAAGCCCACTACCAACACAAAGCAATGTCAAGGCCACAACAGCCTCTTTGAATGGTGGAAGAAAAAATAGTGACGAATAATGTCTCAACGCTCTGTTCATAGATTGATTTAGCGAGTTTTCAGATTCCACTTCCACCATCTCAAGTCAGAGTTCTTTATGAGATAAAACATGCATATTAAGTGTAGCGAAGTTAGGAATAAGTTTTTACGACACTTGAAACATATTTCCAATAACTCTACATAAGATAGGTTAAAAATTTTAACATAAAACGATCAAAAAACGGGCAATGCAAAATATCCTTGAAGCTGGTACATCATTAGCGTAGTATATCTTAGTAAGAGCAATCGTTTTATCTATAGGGTGCTAATAATAATAGTTTTGCGAAGTCTATGCCAGAGCAAGAGTTGCCGCCGACCATATTTCATATGCTCGAAAAGAATCTCGGCAAGAAAGTACGCATTATTTTGGATCCTTCCTACGGTTTTGAAGGAACCTTGGCGGCTGTAACTCGTGAACCCGCCGGAATATGGCTTTCAGATGCCGAGGCTATCGTTTTCCGAGCAACAATCGCCCAGCCCATACCCCAAGTCGCCAGCAGAGAAGAACGAAGCGAAATATTCATTCATCTCAATTCAGTTCAGAGAATGGAAGTTTTGCACTCTTCACGGCGCTAAAATCCAAGACTTCACATGAAAAAAATTTTGGCCAAAGCAGATATGACTATCAAGACTACTGATAAAACCATGAGAATTTCTGGCCTAATTTTAATGCCTTCCGTTTCTTCTTCGAAAAACCTCAGCAAACCCGCACTTGCCGCGGGCATAGGACCAGTACTTTCTCTTTTTTTTCTGCTCATACATCTAATCCTTTCTTTGTTTGAGGCAATAAATTCCTATTATTTCCTCCATTATTAATGTTGCGTTATTTCGAAAGATTTTTTACTCGTGAGTGTTTGATAGTGTGATGCAAGAGGTGTTTATCATGTCAGCACATCGAAAGGAATATGATCACATCTTGGCCCTTCTTATGGAACACCACCAATGGTTCCAACGAAGCATTCCACTCATAGCAAGCGAAAACGTGCCAAGCCCAGCAGTCCGCGAAGCTTTGGCAACAGACTTCGGAAATCGCTACGCGGAAGGATGGCCAGGAGAACGAGTTTACGCTGGCTGCCGCTACATAGATCAGGTGGAGTTCAAATGCATCGAGTTAATGAAGAGGCTTTTCAACGCTGAATTTGTTGATGTAAGACCTATTTCTGGCGTTGTAGCAAATCTGGCTCTTTACACGGCTTTCACGGAACCTGGAGACACTATGATGGCGCTTTCTATTCCATGCGGCGGACACATCACAACTGGCAAGAAAGAGTTAGGCGGAACCGCAGGAGCCGTGCGTGGATTAGTAGTTGAATATTTACCCTTAGACTACAAGGAACTGAACATAGATGTGGATAGGGCGAAAAACAAGATGAAAGAACTATCCACAAAAGGCAAATCTCCAAAACTTGTCATGTTCGGCGCAAGCGTTTTCCCATTCCCCCACCCAGTTAAAGAATTAGCAGAAACAGTCCACTCTGTAGGCGGGACAGTAGCTTATGACGCTGCCCACGTAGCGGGACTGATTGCTGGAAAGCAATTCCAAGATCCACTTAGAGAAGGCGCAGATGTAGTCAGCCTGAGCACGCACAAGACATTTTTTGGTCCCCAACACGGCGGAATTGTATCATGGGAAAAATATGCCGATAAAATAAAATGGGCAACGTTTCCAGGAATGGTGAGCAATCACCATTTGCACGCGGTGGCAGGCGTTACCATTGCATGCGCGGAAATGCTTGAGTTTGGACAGGAATACACAAAGCAGGTAGTAAAAAATGCTAAGGCCCTGGGTCAAGCACTTTATGAACGGGGATTTAATGTTTTGGCGGAACACAAAGGCTTCACGCAGTCCCATGTAATCTTGATAGATATAACAAAATATGGCGACGGAGGCACATTGGAAGAAACATTAGAGAAAGCAAACATAATAATAAACAGAAACCTGCTACCTTGGGATATTAAAGAAGGAAGACATTTCATGCATCCAGGCGGCATAAGACTTGGCGTTTCAGAAATCACCAGACTTGGAATGAAAGAACCTGAAATGGCTGAAATTGCAGACTTCATCAAACGCACAATAATAAACAAGGAACCGATAGAAAAGATAAAAGCAGATGTGGCAGAGTTCAGAAAAGACTATCAAAAAGTGCACTACTGCTTCGAAAGTGCAACAGAAGCCTACGAATACATGAAAATCCGCTAAATTCTTCACAGCACTTTAACAATAGTAGTCAGGGGGACAATGAAAGAGAAGTCACAAATATGGACCATTGGGCATAGCAACCACTCCATAGCCACTTTTCTAGAATTATTAAAAGAACAGGAAATTCAAGTGCTTGTGGATGTCCGTCGTTTCCCGACATCAAGATTTGAACACTTCAAAAAAGAGCAAATTCAAAAATGGCTTGTGAAAAACGGCATTGAATACGTGTGGCTCGGCAAGGAATTGGAGGCTATCGTAAAGGCGGATACGAACGGCATATGCGAACCGAAATTTTCAGAGGTGGCATAGAGCAACTTCTAGAAATCACAAAGAACAATAAAGCATGTATTATGTGCATGGAAGTAAATCCAAAGCACTGTCACCGAAATTCATTTCCGCATATTTAGAAAGAAAGGGCGTTAGGGTAACTCACATAATCACAAAGTCGCAGAAAAGTCTCGCTCAAATTTTAAACTCTGACGAGACATAAGTATCTTAGGAAATGGTGGATAATATGCACATACATGAGTTTCAGGAGATGATGAGGCGCGTATATTTCCATAGGGATTGTGAACGTGGTATAAGAGATACGTATAACTGGCTTGTGGATGAAGTTAAAGAACTGGGCGAAGCACTTGAAAAGGGTGACAAAGAAGCCCTCGAAAATGAGTTTGCCGACGTCATCGCATGGCTATCTTCCCTCGCTAACATAACGAGCGTAGATCTTGAAAAGGCAGCTTTCAACAAGTATAACAACCGATGCCCGAAATGCATGCACACGCCATGTCAATGCACCTTTTGATTCCTAGTTGACTAGACGCTTCTGCCCCAAACCAGTAAGCATCCACACATATGGTCTGGTTCCTTTTCGCTCGACCATTCTTTCTGCTTCTAGAAGCCTCAAATGGTGCAAAACTACTTCATAAGACAACTCGGCTTTTCTTGCAATGGTTCTTGCGTCAGCTGATTGCCTGTCCAAAACGTTCAATATTTTGGTTCTAGACCTTAACCCTGGTTTAACATTTTTTATGCTTGACAGATACGCATTAGGATGGTAAATTTTTTGGATAATGACTCACCAAAGATAGAGTTGTAGCCTTATATAGAAAAGTTTTCGTTTCAGGCAAAATCTGTTAGGCTTATTTGCTTCGGTTTTTTGGTGTCGAACATAGCGTTAATCTCCTCTTTCATCAAAGATATTCTCTGCGCATAATACTGAGGTAATCCGTATTTTTCGACTAAATGTTGAGCTGCTTCAAGATATTTTTCGATGCCGCCCCGGTAAACAGTCAGAGTCAATTGCCCGCCACAGTAGAGACATTTGCCGCGGAGAGGCAAGCGACGGTAACGCTTATTGCAAGATTTGCATCTGAAACCTTGCGTGGAAAAGGCACGCAGATTACCTGCAATGTCTCTGATGAAATGTGTTGTTAAAACTTTCAAAGCAACTTGTTTCACGTCCACGGCTTGGATTTTCTCGCCCAATTCTAATTGCATATTCAGTTTTTCAATCATTGTCTTAAATTGCTTGTAGGCACTTTCTCGATTGCCGATGTTTATATTTGAAACGGGCGTAGTGAAGTTGAAGCCTTCAAACTGCGCCTTAGTTCCAAGTCTATAACTAACCAAGTCTATTAGTGCGCTAACTTGCCGGGCTTCAACTTTCTGCCACGTTTTCTCGTAAAACTCAAGCGAATATGCTCCGTCAACGTCAAAGTCGTGAACTTGCCTTTGCACCTCCTTGGTATTCACAAAAGGAATCAGAAGCAGAGGAGCATCCATTATGCCACCTATTTGTGCAGGCAGATATTTGCGAGAAAAATTTAGGAGAGTATCCAAAGCCAGCATAAGCGTGTCTTCATCGCCGTCGCAATCTCTTCGTTTGGCTGAATGCCAAATAGGGTGTGCATAGCAAACACTTAGATCTGCAAAACCAATTATGCGGCCTAGGACGCTGACGCAAGTATGGGGGGCCAAACCTAAAATCAGATGCCCGACGAGGTCATCTTGGCTTTTCACATTATAGTAAGCTGGAAGTTGGTAAACTTTTGTTAAGAGTTCGTCTATGAAGTTTGCAACTCGCACGAAGTATTCTGCGGATTTTCTTGGCAAGACTATGTCTTGAATTTTCAGTTCACAAACTTGATTTGCATCCTTCACGGGTGCGCCAAATATATCGTGAGAATAGCCAAGCTGCCTAAGTTTTTCAACCGAAACACCGACTTCAGCAGGCTTGAAATGTGTTAAAGGAGCATTCGTGGCATCAAAGCGGATTGTCCCATCTTTGTACACTGACAAGTCATACTTTGCACGCAACACGCCTTTCTCAATAACTTCGGGAGTCTTATCTTCATTCGTTAACCCTTTAACACCCTTCAAAATTTTAGGCATAGAAACATTTAGATGACCACAAGCATTCTCAAGCAATTCTTTAAAATTGACAGCCTGTTTTTGATAGGGCCGGGCATCAGCCTTACACACAAGGCAGACATCGTTTTTCAAGCTTCTACCACAGCGGGGACACCACTTCTGACCAACTGTTTCACACTCGCACTGAGAACACTTGGGTCTGAAAGTGAAGGTCTTACAATTCGGACACATTCGTTTGACGACTTCAACGAATGTAGGTCCTTTCTTCGTTGCTTCCACGATGTCTCTGTGAGAACCCCCAGCCAAACCTACAGGAAAAAGCACATGAACAAGAGGTTTCATCTCCCGCCTTTTCGCTTTTTCAGGTCTGCCCATGCGTGCACCTACAAGCGTGGGAGCCTTTTCTCTAACTTCCACACCAGAAAGTAAGCTAATCGCTTTCAAGACAGATTCTCCAGAAGCATCTACTTCCCGGGAAGCCCCATAGCCAAGACAAAAAGCAAAAGCGTGAGCATACTCATCTTCAATAACAATGCTGCCTCCCACAATCTTATGTGGCAAAAAGATTGCTTTCAAAGCTTCTTCTACATTCGGTTCTGTTTCTCCAACAATTTTTTCAACAGCCCCATCCCCGACCTGCACTTCCGAATTCAATAGCCACTTTCTTAGAAGCTTAACCGTTTCAACTGATGAAAGGTTTGACCAAAAGAATGTGAAAAAAGGATGTAGAGACACATGTAAGAGTGAAGATAGTGTGATGGCTTCCTTAGCTGTAGGCTTATTGATGAATGGGTCTTCCAAGAAACCCTTCAATTTTTCCACTGAAACCTTGGTGATTTCCGCGGCTCTTTTCAAGTCTCCACTAAACTTCTCCATAATAACTTTCTTAACGTCTTCAATCCACCACTCTTCAACATATCCTGAAGGCGCAAGCGATTTACTGGTGTAAAGGAAATCGCCATAACTGATCAGCATGTCGCCCAAGGACAGAATCTTCTCAATTTTATCTTTTATGCTACTGAAGTTTTCAACGGTAACTCGCACAACGGAGCCATCCTTTAAACAAACAACTGGAGGCTCAAGGGTATCCACTGGCACGGCAATACCGCCCTTCCCAGGAAGCTCTAGACGAAGCTGTGTGCCAGACGCAAGGAACCCTCCAACTACAAGCATCGTTGCTGGATGAACCCCCACAGCTGAAAGCCCTGTATTTCGCGCCCTGCCATATCTTAGCCGAAAACCGCCGCGTCGAGATGGAAAAGAGAATATTGGCCGCCCAGCAATGACATCATCCATAAATCCAGTTGATTTCTTTTCAGATTTCTTGCGAAATTCCCTAAGCCAATCCCATCCTTGAAACTCAAGCTTCTCTACAATGGTTAAAACTTTAGGAGCCCGCCCGACAATACCATCATTCACGACTCGAAGGGCACCACCCCTCACACGGTTGGTTTCGACTCTTGGAAGATTACGGAAAGAAGAAACTTCAACTGGGTCAGATTCTGTGCCCGTTACTTCCACTGGAAGCCATTCAAGCGCCTTCCTTAACTCTTCATCCGAAATGTGATATTGGAAGCGGCCCACGGAACGCTCATACAACCTTAACTCCTCAATGAAACGGGAAATCTCTTCGTCGGTAGGTTTATATCGATCGAGCCCGAGTAGCCGCCGCACAAAGTCGCCAACAACTAAAGTCAACGCTTGGTCTGTTCCGCCAGCAGACCTTATGGGCCCTGCAAAATATATGGCAAGGTATTTTGTCCGGTCAAAATTAGTTTTGATTTTTACTTCAGCTACGCCTTGTATCGGAGCCGCAGTGAGCCCCTCGGTGAAAATTGCCAAGGCCGTGCGTATGGCTTGTTCTGCTGCAGCTTCAGGTTCCAAGTGGTCGAATTTGCCATAAACAATTTCTTCGGCGACTTTAAAGGCTAACTCCTCCCTTTGAAGCTTCATGCTCAGTTCTCTGATGCTTGCAGCCACGCCTTTTGGTCCCACAAGTCCTTCTACAAGATCAGCTAGGTCTTTCGCTATCATGCACTCAGTTTTCAATGCGGGATCAATTCCTTTCTCCCTAGCCTTTTCGCTTATCAAATAAAGTTGCTTTAGCTGGTCCTCAATGGTTTCCACGTAGCGCTGATAAACCTCACTCATCTCACTGTTCAAATAGTCGTTCTCCAAAAACCTCAGTGCCAGTAGCGTCTATTTTGGCTTTCTAGCATAAATAAATCAAAAAGTTTTTAGTGTAACACCCTTCTTCGTTGAATTTTACTCAAAAAAAGCATTCTCTATGCCTTGCCTTGCTTGATGCCGTCGACAATTTCAGAAACCTTTTGCGCAACATCCGTGCTTTCAATAATGTTACCGGTCACAATAATGTCTGCCCCAGCAGAGACTACTGCTAAGGCTTGCTCTTTGGTTTTTATGCCTCCACCAACTATCAATGGGACATCAATGAAATATTTGACAGTGCGAATCATCTCGGGCGGTACTGGAAACATTGCCCCAGATCCAGCTTCGAGATATATAAAGTGCATGCCCAAGTACTGTCCCGCCAGCGCATGAGCGGCTGCAAGTTCTGGTTTATTGTACGGGACAGGAATAGCTTTGCCTACAATTCCAGCTGTGCCGCCTTCGCCCACAATTATGTACCCCATTGAGATTGGTTCTAAACAGTACTTTTTGACAAGCGGAGCCCCTAGAATTTGGGCGCCAATCAAGAAGTAAGGATCCACGGAGTTCAGAAGAGACATAAACCATATGGCATCTGCGTGACGGCCTATTCCAGTTATATTGTTCGGGAAAAGAATTGTTGGAATTCTTACCGTGCGCTTAACAGCCTTAACAACGTGATCGAGGTGCACTTGTGAAACGAACGTTGAGCCACCAATCATTATAGCGGAGGTCCCACTATTCTTTGCGTTGCTTGCGATTCTAGAAGCTTGGGGAGGCGTTACTTTTTCTGGGTCTATGAGGGTGATATGGATTGAACCTTCCGCTTTGATTCTTGCGATTAAGTATTCTTCAACACGTCCAAGCATGCAGAATCCCACCTACCTAAGCGCTTTTGGTGCCTGTTAGAGGGGATTTCCTCGAAGACCCGTAAATCTTATCAGTAAACATGCAGTAAACGTCGATCTCGCCTTGAGCAGGCTTAATTTGAAACTCCTCTTGAAGGCCGCAACTACCGCATCCTACAATGGCGCGTCTTTCCTCTCGGAGCAGTTCAACTCTAACTGTTTCTTTCCCGCATTTAGGGCAAGAGAAGAACTTAGGTAATCGTTTCTTGGGGATACGAACAACTTTTCTTCTCCTTCGCCCCATCTTTTAATCCCTCTATGACGTAAATTTACACTCCATTAGTATTTGTGTTTGCGCTTAAATACTTGCCTACTACCATAAAACATGGGGACGTGTGCATTCAGTTGAAATTGAAAAGTTCTGTGCTAGAGTTGGACTTGCCAGAAACAGAAACACGAATAGAAAGATTCATCAGAGACTACTTAGAAAACTCTGGAGCGAAAGGCATAGTTCTAGGGTTATCTGGTGGAATCGACAGCAGCACTGTCGCCGCACTTTCCGCCTTATCAATTGGAGGCGACAACGTCTTAGGGCTTATGCTTCCCGAAAAAGAAACGTATAATCCCAAGGATATTGAACATGCAAAACTTGTTGCGGAAAAGTTTGGTTTAAAGACAGTGTTATGTGACATCACGCCAGTTTTAGGAGAATTCTACAAGTCAATACCTATCTTTGACCCTTCTGAAAAGGTTGGGAAAGGCAATATAAAGGCAAGAACCAGAATGGTTTGTCTTTATTATTACGCTAATAGGCTTAACATGCTTGTTTGTGGAAGCTCGGACAAATCAGAAACAATGATGGGGTACTTCACAAAATGGGGAGATGTGGCAGCAGATATATCGCCAATAATGGATTTGTATAAGACCCAAGTTCGTAAACTCGCCCAACATCTAGGTATCCCAAAAGAAATCGTAACCAAACCTGCTACACCGGCCTTGTGGCCGAATCAACTTGCAGAAGCAGAACTCGGCATCAAATACGAAATGCTTGATCTTATCCTTTATGGACTGGAACGTTTTATGAAAACAGAAGAAATAGCAAGACAGTTGGATTTTGACAAAAAAATGATTGAAAAAGTGAAAAACAGATGGCTCTCTTCGGAACACAAGAGGCGAATGTTATTAACAGCAAAACTTGAATATAGGACGGTGGGGATGGATTTCAGACTTCCACGCGCCTCTTACTAAGCTATTTACAAGAGGGAGATGAATGAAAGAAAAAGTCAAGATAGCTCTTGCACAAATAAGCTGTAAACGTGAAGACAAAAAGGAAAATATAAGAAGAATAGAGGAAATTACAGTCAAAGCCAAAGAACAAGCTGCAGACCTTGTAATCTTTCCAGAACTTTCGTTGACGGGGTACGTAGTTAGAGACCAAATCTATGAGTTGGCAGAAACAATACCGGGACCGGCAACCAAAAGAATAGAAGACATGGCGGAAAAGAATAGAATGCACATAGTTTTTGGCATGCCTGAGTTAAGCCAGAAATCACAGGCGACAATTTTTAATACTGCAGTTCTCGTAGGCCCAGAAGGTTTCATAGGAAAATACCGCAAAATGTACCTCCCCACCCACAGTATTTTTGAAGAGAAGAGATATTTCCGTCCAGGATATCATGTAGCCGCATTTGATACAGCTATAGGCAACATTGGACTAAGCATATGCTATGACCTTTATTTTCCCGAAGTGTGCCGATTAGCTCGTTTGAAAGGCGCTCAATTACTTGTATGCATTTCCGCTTCGCCAGCAGTTCGTAGAACTTACTTTGAAATCTTGACATTGGCAAGGGCAGTGGAAAATTCTGCATTTCTAGCCTATGTTAACCTTGTTGGTGTGGAAGATGGATTGCAGTTTTGGGGTGGAAGTAGGCTCGTAGAACCCACTGGCAAAATTCTCTTAAAAGCCAAATATGACGAAGAAGACCTCATGATAGATGAAATTGACTACAGCGACATAAGACCAATAGAAACTTTTATTCCCACTCTGAAAGACTTACGTCCAGAATTATTTGATGAACTTAAAAAACATGCAGAAAACTTGTAAAGACCATACGGTAGTGAATAGGTGGCTCTCAACATTCTACTGAAGTTTCTTGACAGCCCTTTCTATTCGGTCTAAAGCTTCCTCAAGCTGCTCGTAAGAAGCCGCGTAGGAAATCCTAATGTATCCTTCGCCATAACTTCCGAAGGCGGAGCCAGGAACCGTGGCTACATGTGCTTCCTTCAACAAATATTCTGTAAATTGTTCCGAAGACATTTTGAAAGCTTCTATGTTCGGAAAAATGTAGAAGGCCCCTTTTGGAAGCCCACATTTGAAACCATTAATTTCATTTAACCGCTTGTAGATTAATTGCCGTCGCCGGTCAAACTCTCGTTTCGTGTCACTGACAAAATCTTGCGGTCCTCTTAGCGCAGCTAGTGCAGCATATTGTGATATGCTGTTTACGCAGGCAACTGTGTATTGGTGAGCAAGCCATAAATTGGAAATAAGCTCTTTAGGACCGTAAACGTAACCAACTCTTAGGCCAGTCATAGCGTAGGTTTTAGAAAAAGAGCTTACAACCAACGTACGTTCACGCATCCCTTGAAAGGCTGCCATGCAGTAGTGCTTGGCCGCATCATAGATTATCTTTTCATAAACCTCATCGGAAATCACGATCAAATCACGTTCCACCGCGATTTTTGCCAAAGTGGCCACCTCATCATATGAGAGAACCGCGCCTGTCGGATTGTTCGGATAATTCAAAATCATCACACGTGATTTGCCCGTGACAAGTGACATCACATCGTGGATAAATGGCTTAAAGTCATTCTCTTCCAACAACGGAAGGCACACTGGAACACCGCCCGCTAACAAGACACATGGTTCATAAAGCACAAATCCAGGGTTAGGAATTATTACTCTCTCGCCTGGACTGACGAGGCTAAGACCTGCCAAGAAAAGCGCTTCTGTACCACCAACAGTGATTAGGATCTCGGAATCTGCATCATAGCTTAGATCGTAGTCGTAGCGTGCTTTCTGCGCTAGGGCCTCTCTCAGTTCAGGTATACCATTTGTGGGCTCGTAATGAGTTTTACCTTCTCGGGCAGCTTGGCAAGCGACCTCCAAAGCGTGTTTCGGCGGTGAAAAATCGGGTTCTCCTATGCTCAAATTAATAATATCCGGTAATTCTTTGGCTAAAACAAAAAATCGGTGTATTCCTGACGGCTTTAGTCGTTTCATGCGTTTTGAAGGCTTAAAGTCGCGGAACGAGGGTTCCCCCTTGAGTATACATTGTTTGGCTCAGCATAAAATTCTTTGCACCCAAAACTTGGGCTTTAGTCATTCGTGCCTCCCGATAATCTTAAAAACTCAGCCAGTATACAAAAAAGTATCCATTGAAGACAACACAGAGGAAATGAGCTTGAAGTTAAAAGAAAGCGTTCAATCGTGGCTAACAGGGGCCTTAAACGATCCCGTTGCAAAAATACTAACCAAAAATAGCCAATTAACGAAAACCCAACTCGAAACGCTATTAATTGACATTTTAGCCGAAAATATCGCGGGCAAACAGCTAAAATATGACGAAAAAGCCAGATTAAGGCTAACAAAGGCCAAAATAAGCCGCGGAGCCTTCAATAGGACGTTAAAACAGTCAAAAGAAAATGTCATAAAATCAATATACACAGTGCTACTCTTGGGGTACTTAGGCATTTTTGAAAGCACAACTCTTGACCCATACCTCGAAATAGCGAACAAATTACGCGAATACGTTGACGCACATAAAGACATACCAAACAACAAAAAAGAACTGAATGAACATCTAAAAATCATAGATATCATACGGGAAGAGCTTGAAACAAGCCTAAAGAAGCTTTCAAACCCGGCAGAAGGCATAGTGTGACATCACAAATCACATCAAAAAAGAGTCACTCCAAGATTATAAACGCATATTTATTAAACCGCAATGAAAGCTGGAAGTCGAGAATAAGCATAGAAAAGAGGTTTTCTGAACATCAATTGAGCGGGCTTCCTCGCAACATCACTTGCATGTATCTGTGATGTGTGACATCATGCTATCCTTAGTCCATCAAAAGAACCATAATCTTTAAATTATCAACAATAAACTGTGATGTGTGACGCAACAAGGTGAATCACGCGTGAATCACATAGGGGAGTTACATGACTGAAGTTCTGTTAATTCTTTTAGGTGTTTTACTTACCGCGACTATTGGCGCTGCGTTTGAATATTACAGGCAAATTCGAAAGTCTAAAAGGGAGTACGACAAGGCTAAGGAAGTCGTTCAAGATATAATTTTGAGTTTCAATAGAGAACTTAAACAGGAAGCTCAGAAATTGGAAATCGTCGGGTACAAGGTGGAAGCGGGTTCTTCGAGAGTTGATACTGCTTTGAAGAAAGTCGAGAATTTAGAGAAAAAATTGCCACTTTTGGAAAGCAAAGTCAGCGTCGCGTCTGACAGCAGCGAGAAGATATTGGCGAGGTTGGATGATGTAGATAAGAAAGTACGTGACGTTGACGCATCACACGAAGTGTTGAAAACGAAAATTTCAGGCTTTGAAGAGCAATTGCAGCAATCTTCAGTTGTTCCGGAAGTAAAGGGGGAGGCTGTTATACCAATTAGGAGAGACAAAGCGATAGCTCCATTAACAGAAACCGAGTTAACAGTTCTAGAAATGCTTTCGTCAGAAGGACCCAAGACGGCGCCTGAAATTAAGGAAAGGGTCAAGCTTAGTCGGGAGCACACCGCCAGACTGATGAAAAAGCTTTATGAAGAGGGCTATCTGGAAAGAGAAACAAACAAGATTCCGTTTAAATATAGGGTCAAAAAAGAAATGAGAAAACTTCTGAAAAAGTCAGAAAGTGAACAGGCATAGTTACTCCAATGAAAGTTTTTCTTGTCCGCTGAGCTGTTTGAGTCGTTTATCCATATCCAAAAGTTTCTGTGATTCCGGAAGCCCATAGTCTTCCTTGCCTCTCTTATCGAGATACTCTGGATAGTGGATTACTCTTATTGGAACAGCAAATCTTATTTTGGGTTCAGATATGAGCAACGCCTCGCCAACATCCAGCATTTTTATTTCTGTGTCACTGTACTCGAGATAGGGAGTATTTTCCGTCAAGTATGATCTGTCCTTCCTCAGTTCTGTTTTCATGATAACCTTGGTCCATAGTTCGGCGAAAACATCAAAATTAATCCTTGAAGGCCTTGGTGTTACAGCGTTGAGCCCAACCCGGTATTTCCGGTATGTTAGGGCTATGTCCGAAAATATGGTTCGCGGTTTGTTTGGGTCAAGAAATTCATGGGCTTCTTCAAGTGTTATTAGAAGCGTTGGAAGCTTCTGCCACTCTTCATAGCTCTCCTCCCATATGCGCCTATAATGTTTTGCAATCGTTGAAGCCGTTAGACACGTGACTTTGTTCTGTTCTTCGGAACTCATGCCTGAAATGTCTACGAGACAACTTATTCCCTTACATATATTCTGAACTATGCTGTCGACAAAACTGTAATCGGATACTGGAAAGAGGTCATGAGAAAGCGCTGATAGTTTAAGCATCAAGGCTTCAATCACGGCTTTCATCTTGTAGTCTCCAAGGCGCCCTATCCCAGCATGCCCTTCCGTGCCGTATACTTCCCGGATTTCCTCAATCCAAACCTTGCCCAGCTTCTTGTAAAGTTTCCGGGCCAACCTGAACTGAGGCAGACCTATGTCTGGAAACATTGTAAGAAGTTTCTCAGGAGTGATCGTGTACAAGCCGACGGTCATTTTTCCGTCACGAGCAGAGTAATGCTGGACTTTACTGTGGAACAACGGGTGATCCCTCAAGCCCTTTTGGGGGTTGATTCCTTTGCCATCGAGAAGTTGGCCTGCGAAGTCAAAAATCAAAGCAACTGTTTTAGGAGAGTTATCGATGATCTCAGCATTCAGAATCAGTTCAGTGTTTGTTTTTCCTGATCCAGTCATACCGAACATGCCCATCATCAGTGGAATGGCTTCGACGTTTATGCCAACCGAGCCTAACAACTGTTCTCCAGAACGCAACTGTCCCATCTGCAGTTCTCCTAAAAGTCTTAGGACAGAGCAGTCCTCTTCGTTGGCAACGCACACTCTGTCTCTGTAGTTTGGGTTAAAGGTTGGAGATCGGACTTTGTGGGCTCTTCTTTCCAAAAAAAGGACGGCCTCAACACTTCTATAGGCCGAGTACGGCCCAAAGGCTTCCTTACCTTCCGCTTCCCGCAGTTGCTCAATCGTGTCAAGTGTGGAGCTGCTCTCGGCGTTAACAACTCTCGCATAAAAACTTCTTTCTTCCGAGTCTATCCGTACAATTTGCCCAAAAGAAAGGGTAACCCCCTTGTTGACAAAGAAAGACACTGAGTCTCCTTTTGTTCCACATACAAAGCCTATGGACTCAGAACTGCTCATTCCACCACTCCCACTGGAACGCGTATCTTATACCATGGAGTTCATCTGCAAATCGGCAAGACAATTCTTCTCTGCGCAGGGCTTCTAGCAGACCAGCGCCGTTTAGCGTTTCCTCAATCTGATCGTGATAAGTAAGCAACATTGAATCCGAGGGCGCAGAAAACTCATGCGCCAGATAAAGACTTATTGGGTAACCAACACAACGTGGATCTTCTGATATGCAAGTTAGAGGGGAAAGTAGCTCGCTGATTTCGCTATTAGTTAGATAGTCCATAATATCGCAACGGAAGACATGAGGGCTGTCTTCGCACAGTTTTACAACAGCGATGTCTCCGTACAGACTTTTATCTTTGTCAGCTTTCCTGACCGGATAGTAAACCCAAACATCGTAGGGAGCCATCATGTACGTAGTAGCTACGAAGTCTCTTCCCTTATCATCGTGCAATGAAGGTGAGTTCTTGCTGATGGCCAAAAGGTTCACCCCGTTTTTCTTGCATTCTTCATAAAGTGACACTCGGAATTTTCTGTCTCCGCCGAAATATCCACCACCATCCAGTAAGAGGTAAATACTACGTACATCCCCATGTACGTAGTAAGGCCAAGATCCCCCTCCTTTCAAAAGGTTTAACGCAATTTGGCTTTCTAACTCGATTCTGAAGTCTTGCAAGAAACTCCTACGTACATGGGCATCTCCAACGACTGTACATACTCTCTCGTGATAGCTCCAGTCAACATCGCGTCCCTTAACTGCGGCATGTGCTGCACGCATGAGGTAGATGCCCCAATTGTTTGCCCTCTTAAGCGTCCTGGTTGAGCAGTCAACGGCGACGAAACTTCCAGAAAATCCACTCATTCTCTTCAAAGGTTTTATCAAAGAAGCGTCTGGCTTAATCGCTATGACTGGTTCTTCTTTGATTTCAACTGAACCTGTGGTCCTTCCTTTATCCATGTAATACCTGAGTTTCTTTTCCATCTCAACGAAGTCGACTTTGATATTATCGTCCAATCTGAGTGCGCCCTTCATGCAAGTTTAACGTAAAGTGTTATTTTAGAAATTGTGTCATGGAGCTTTTTATATTTTGTGACCAAAGAAGATACCAAATTTTCGGCTAAGGCATCCCGTGTGCACGCTTTTTCCTTCAACGCCCAAAAAATTTCCAAGCAAGCTCATTTCAATATTTGTTGCTTAACGGTGGCTTGTGGAAAACTCGGCGCAACCTTGTATTTCAAATTGTTAGTTGCTCCTGCCCTCAAAAGTATGCCTCTATTTGTCATCCTAGCAAGGTACGTTGATATGGTACTAAGGCCTATGGGCTCCTTAAGTTCCTGTTCATAAATGGACTGAACCTCTCTGGAGGAGAACCAGATTAGGGGAAAGTTCTTCTGAATAACGACACGCAGCTTTTCATATCTTGAAAGGCCAGTGACCCCCGCTGCACTGGAGCCAAAGTTGGTTCCATCCTCAGGCATTCCGCCTAGTAATTCTACAAGATCCAGAAGGCGAACAGCTTTTTCTCTAGTTATTTGACCCTCAAAGGCTATTGTGTAGCGGTTGCCCTCACTGTCAAAGAGCTCTACGCGCATTTTCTTTGCTGGCATTTATGGTGTACATCCTTAGGCGGTGTTCACAAGTTTACACTTCACAGTTTATAGGTGTTATGGTGAAGAAGGACAAATCAAAAGAGAAGGTTGCGAACAGAAAATTATAAACGGACCACAAAATCCACCGTTTTTGCGGTTACAAGGTTCACAACTTTTTGAAATAACCAATGCGCTTTAAACTGTTTTTGGCTGTGGACTTCCAGTAGAAACGCAGGGGTGAGTCTTTCACAGAAAAGGGACATGAAAGGGTTAATTGCGCGTAAAAGAACCGACGGGAAGAGACATTTTCAAGTTAATTTCACAAGATTTTCACAAAGTGTGAATTTAAAACGGTAAACGACACGCATAGCAACCGGAAGGAGTGACTTTCCAGAGTAGACAACCGTCTTTTGCTGTTGAGAGTTTAGACTGAGGACGTCAACTATATCGAAACAATCAGCCTTGCGTTTGGGAAAAACAGCGGGACCCCTCCATTTCTTCTGGAAGAGTACATCAATGTTATGCAGTCTTTGAATCGTCTGTAATTTTTCTTGGTAGTTATCTAAAATCTTTAACAATAATCATTATTATAGTTCTGAACTTCCTTACATGTCAGAGTATATTTCCTTTAGAAAGGAAATCAACATCATTCCTACAGATTGAAATAGAGTTCCAACGGAAATTTTGGGGTGTGTCTGACCTTTTTTCTACTTCACTTGATGATTAAGCCAATGATTACTTTTAGGAATATTGTGGTTCAATCTAGTTTTTTATACTGCACACCTTATCTTCTCCACATGAAATAACGGTGTTGCCTCCGAAAGCAGGGATTGCAATGAAGGACGTAAACATACTTGACGATGTATTCAAAAAGTTCGTAAACAGCGCTAAACTCTTCAAGGATAGAGAGGTTTTAAGGCACGATTTTTTACCTGACAAATTGCCTCATAGGGAAGAGCAAATTAGGTTACTCGGAGAAACAGTCGCTCCCGTCCTTGAAATGGCAAGGTGCTCCAACGTTTTTATCTATGGAAATACTGGAACAGGAAAAACGGCAGTAACAAAATATGTGCTCAGTCACTTGGAAAGCAAAGCAAAGGAATATAACGCGCTAGTTAAGTTCTGCTATGTAAATTGTCGAATGGCTGGATCCGAATACCGCGTTTTTGCAGGTTTAAGTCAAACCATTGGCGTCTCAGTTCCATTCACAGGTTTATCAGTCGGCGAGGTTTTTGATAGATTTAGGAATGGATTGGATACATCAAAAGTCATTTTTATTGTGGCTTTAGACGAGGTGGACGCGCTGATTAAGGCGCGTGGCGACGGTCTCCTTTACGAGTTAACGAGGGTAAATGAGGCTTTGTGCAACAGCAAGGTTTCGATTATCGGCATATCCAATGACCTTCGGCTGAAAGAGTACTTGGACCCACGTGTCTTTAGTTCCCTTAGCGAAGAAGAAATCGTTTTTAGACCATATGATGCCGGTGAATTGCGAAACATACTTCTAGAGCGTGCGAAACTGTCTTTCCACAATGGCGCTCTTTCTGAAGGGGCCTTAAATATTTGTTCTGCTTTGGCGGCTGCCGAACATGGAGATGCAAGACGTGCATTGGATTTGCTACGTGTTGCTGGCGAAGTCGCTGAACGAACGGCCTCGCTCATTGTTACAGAGGAGCATGTCAGAGAAGCAGAGAAGCATATTGAACATAACCGCGTCGTGGAAGCCTTAAAGAATTTGACTTTGCACTCAAAGCTGGTTCTTCTGAGTGTATACCATTTGAGTAAGGCAAACGTTGGTAATCCTACTACCGGGGAAATCTACGATGTTTACAATGAGCTATGCGGAGAATTAGGCGCAAACATCCTTACGCAGCGGCGCTTAAGCACTTTAGTAAACGAACTTGACACCATGGGATTGCTAAACGCCAAAGTAGTGAGTATGGGAAGATATGGACGCACAAAAAAGATTAGACTGGAGTTATCACGTACTATTATTAAAGACGTTCTCGGAAATGACAACAGACTCGGACGTTTGATCAATTATGAGCCAAAAAGCCTTTCAAAGCATGCGAATAGTAGGAGTTGAAGACGGAAGTTTCCAGAAGGGCATAACACAAAAGGCGTTGCTCATCGCAGTTTTATTCAGTGGGTCAAAAATTGAGGCCGTAAAAGCCTGTAAGATCACTGTTGACGGCTTGGATGCTACACAAGAACTTCATGCACTCCTAATTGACTGGAAATTTGATGCGATACTGCTTGCTGGAGTTTCTTTCGCAGGTTTCAATGTGATTGATCCGGAAAAAATTTTCGAAAAATTCGGCAAGCCAGTTATTATAATATCTCGTACGAAACCACGTAATCAAGCTGTGAAGAGCGCCCTTCAGAAACATTTTGAAGATTGGCAAACGAGGTGGAGAATTTTTGAAAAGCTGGGGCGGCCTCATAGAGTAGTTGCATCAGCTTGGGCATCACCAGTGTATATGGAAACAGTGAGAGGGAATGTTGAATGGGCTTCTAACCTCGCTCGAGCTTTGGCTGTTTGCAGCAGGGTTCCTGAACCTCTGCGCGTGGCTAGATTGATTGCCCGCGGGCTTTCCTAGTTGAATGGAAGAACTGTAATTTCTAATGTTTGCAGGTTTACCACTGGCACCTTTCCTGGTGTCGGTACTAATCCAAGCTTTTGCATGTAATCTGTCTGTTCTTGCCATCCGCCCGAGTTTACAATCAAAACGCCGCGATAATTGCCGTAGCCTAACACGTGAATGTGGCCAGCGTGGAAAATGTCTGGAATACGTTCTATGACTAGAAAATCTCTATTTTCCGGAGACACCATTGTCTTTCCACCATATAAAGGCGCTAAATGGCGACTTTGTAATAGCAGTTTCATTGCTTTCTCTGGATGCGCGTGATCCATGCCGGGAACCGTGGAGATTATATCGTCTAAACTGCGCCCGTGATACATTAGAATTTCCACATTGTGAAGACTTATGGAGCAGGGATTTCCGAGAGAATGAATTTTTCGTGATTCTTGAAGCGTTTTTAGAAAATCATTTGCTATGGCTGGCTGAGGTAGCGCCTTTCTTGGAGCGTCATGGTTTCCAGGTGCAACTACGACTTCTATATAATCTGGTATCTGCTCAATAGATTTTGCAGCAAGTCTATACTGTTTATGGACGTCTCTTATGGCCAATTCCTTTATCTGGTTAGGGTAAACTCCGATTCCATCAACGATGTCTCCCGCAACCAAAACGTACTTGACGTAGCCCGCAATTTCCTTCATTCTTTCATTTCCGTACTTGCCGTTAAGCCATAGTACAAAGCGATTGAAGGCTTCCTTTTGGAATTTTATGCTACCGACGTGCATGTCAGAAGTAAGGACGGCGTAGACCGGTTCTGTTGATCTGCGTTGAGGTTTTTGGCCAATTTCCGGGAAGATTATGTCTTCAGCAATAAAGAGATTGCTTCTAGTTTTCATGACTGACAAACAGACAACTTGATCTGGCAAAAGCAATTGTGCTTTCTTCATGAGTTCTTGTGGGGCATTGTGAGTTACAAGCACTGTGGCATTTGCTTGCAGATCTTCAACTGTTAATATCACCTGTTGTTTTGCTTCCCGCTTTTCTGCTATCATGCAGATTATCTTTAGTTTCGTTCTGGCCGGAGATTTCAGCGCCTCTATTATCGGAGTCGCGGCTTTAACGTCGATCCTTTGCCTCAGCAATCGTTCAATCCGCTTGAACCTGTCTCCAAAATACTGAAGATAATCTTCGATCGTTCCGTTTGAACTTAGATTGTTTGTCGGATCGTCGATTACATCAATGTCTGCTTCGACATCTTTGGCATAAGGGTGAAAAGTAGCCTTTCCTTCGGTTATCAGTTGTTCTGCCACCTCTTCAACAGCCCCTTCTCGCGGTTGAGCTTGCGCCTCTTTCGCTACCTCTGGTTCTTTCAGCAGTTCTTCCAAGAAGTCTCTATCAATGAATAATGGTTTTTCCTCACGTTCTTCTATCCTCTGCAAAGCCTTGTTGATGACTGCTGTTGGATCCTCTGTGGCGGCAATCACGCATAGAAATTCGAAAGCTTCTTTGTTTAGTTGGTACCCTGCTGCAATTGTTATTTCCACGGCTTTCAGCAGTTTTTCTTTATCACTCAAATCGAGATCGTTCTCCAATTGATTTCTCTTGGAAGGACTATATAGCCTTCTTGTGGACCACCGATTGATTCTGTTTGGTTTTTGATGTGCAGATATGCTGTCAAGGCCGCTGTGATAGCATCGATTTCATGGGGTGCTAAAGGTCTTCTCTCTATTTCTCCTTTTAAACCCATTCCTCTTAGGATTCCTTGAATTGCGGGCCAGTCTTTTAAAGGCATTTTTAAGGCTTTCCGTGTTGATGTTGGGTGCACTTCTACTATTTTGTGTCCTTTGTCCGCTATTAACTTGTTTAATCCTATTGCCCGCAATGTAAGTTTTTTCATTGCTGGAAGATTCGGCGGGAAAACCTTATACCCCTTCTTAATCATTTCTCTGTCTGCTTTTCTCATTAATCCCCTTTCTGGAAGGCTGAAAGGTGCGTCGATGGCTATGAGTATGGACTCACTTTTAGTGATTTCATCTAAAATTTCATCGTCTTCGTAGAGCAAACTGGTTTTCACAGTCCTATTTTCTAGAAATGCCCATCCTGTTGGATTTTCAGCAGTTCCTGCCAAATCTATACCGATTATACCTTTGGGTTTCAATTCTAACACTCGTGTGCAAGTTTATATAAGTGGGTCTTGTTTAGATATCTTACTATCAAAACCTGAATCGAATTATGAGGTTGCATTTTGTATGGGCGAATTACGCAAGGTTCAACGCACTCCAACTGGAACATTCTTTGTTTGTTTACCCAGACCTTGGGCTGAACAGTATGGTTTGAAGAAGGGCGCCTTGGTTGCTATTAACGAAACCAGCGACGGCAAACTCCTCATTGATCCAAAATATGACAGCGAGCCTTCACCCCGCACAGTTACTTTGGAGCCTGGTCCACATCTGAGTCGTGAGATTATTGGCCGTTATCTTCTCGGCTTTGACATCATTCGTGTTGAAGCGAAAGAACGTATTAACTTTGATACAAGGAACATCGTCAAAACTACGGTAGGTACTTTAGTTGGGTTGGAGATTGTTGAAGAGAATTATTCCCAGATTGTCTTGCAGTGTTTATTGGAGCCTTCGGGTTTTCCGCCTGAAAAGATTTTGCGGCGAAATTATGCGATTGCTGCTGGTATGAACCGTGATGTTCTTAACTCTCTTGTTGACGGAGATTTGTTACTGGCGAAAAGCGTGATTGCCCGCGATAATGAAAGTAACAGGCTGTACTTCCTCTTGGTTCGCATTTTACGTACGATAATTCAGAACCCTAGTCTAAGTGAGAAGCTTGGCGTAGGCCCAATCGAATGTTTAGACTATCGCTTGGCTGCGAGCCTAGTTGAGGCGATTGGTGACGCTTGTGTGCGAGTAGCGTACAAGACAATTGAACTAAAAGGTGCTAAGCTGTCTGAAGATTTAAGAAAGTTGTTTGTTGACTTGCATGCGGTTTGCTTCGAGGCTCATGAAAACGCCCTGAAATCCTTCTTAAATAAAGACATAGCCTTAGCAGAAAACGTCCGCAATATGCGAGAGAAAATCGAAAGAACATTCGCTAGCATTGAGAAAGTTGCAAGGGATCAATCGCTTGACGTTGTACCGCAAATCTTGGCCTCAGCTTCCTTCCTGAGGCAAATTTATGAGCATAGCGTAGACATGGCGGATCTGGTCGTGTGAAAAAGACGCCAATTTGCGAAGGAGTTTGTACGTGCGATTTGCATCAGTGTTAAATCTTATTTTGCTAACTTTTAGTATGGTGGATAAACATGCACTCAATGTCTTCCAGCGGCAAACAATACCATATCGCGTGTGAAAAAGGCGATCTAGCCGAGTACTTACTCGTGCCCGGCGATCCTGATCGAGTTCCGAAAATCGCCAGTTTGTGGGATTCTGCCAAGGAGATCTCGAGTCACCGCGAATTCCGCAGTTTCACAGGCAATTACAAGGGCGTGTCCATCTCTGCTTTATCGAGTGGGATTGGTCCAGCGTGTATGGCTATTGTCGTTAATGAGGCTTCCAGTATAGGCGTGCGCACGTTCGTTAGGGTGGGTAGTACAGGCGCCATCCAGAAAGAAATAGAATGTGGTGACGTGATAATTTCTTCTGCTGCGGTCCGTTTGGACTGTACCAGTAACTGCTATGTTATGCCCGAGTATCCAGCGGCGGCTAATTACGAAGTTTTGTTAGCTTTGATTGAAGCCGCGGAAAGCCTAGGCATAAGGAATTACCACGTAGGCGTAACGGCTACAACAGCAGACTTCTACGCAGGACAAAATCGACCAGCCAAAACCTCCATATCTCAAACGGAGAATTTGCTTCCTGCATTGCAGAATGCGGGTGTTCTAAACTTTGAGATGGAAATAGCAACACTATATACATTAGCGAGTCTCCTAGGGTTGAGAGCTGGTTCTGTATGTGCAGTATATGCAAATCGTTGCACAAACGAATTCAAACCGGGATCTGGCGAAGAAAAGGCTATAAAAATAGCCAATGAAGCAACAAAAATACTAAGTGAATGGGGCATCCAGAAGGCCAAAAAGAAAAAGCGCTACCTTTTCCCATCCCTCTTGACTTTACAGTGAAAACCCTTTTAGACAGTAAAGCAATTGTGTCTATCGGGCCGGGGTGGCGGAGCGGTTATCGCGCTGGCCTCGAGATCCTTGCAAAGCAACACAGAGGGCCTTGCCATAAGACAAGTAAGCCAGTGGGCCTTTGGCTCGCAGGGGTTCGAATCCCTTCCCCGGCGCCATTTTACCAGTTAAGGCTAGCTTGCAGGCTATTTTGGACAAGAGGGTTCAATTTGACCGTTGCGGATGGAAGCTGAAACACAGATCCATGTATGGTGCAAAAGAGAAGCTTTCTTTCATCTATTATATTCAATCAAGCCCGGATATCTTCAAACTCTTCTAAATACTCTCGTAAGGATTAGCTTGATTGCGATTGAAACATGTGGATTTCAGCAGCGTTTTCGCTGCACAGACGAGAATTCGACATTCTCATGCTATTTCAACCACTTGAGCTTACTTGAAAAACATGTCCAGAATGAATGTTGGGGCACGCGTATACTTTTTGAAAAGAAGCGTCAGACATAGGGCTGACCAAAATGATAGGGCGTGAACAGCATTCTTGCTTCATAAGTTTTCAATTACGGTTTTCTTAGACAGAACAGAGCGTCCTTATCACAGATGTCATTACTAACTTCTTAAGTAGAACATTCTGTCTTTCTCATTATTCTGAAGGGGTGCGTTCAGAGACGGGTGGTGCAATGATTAACGGTCTTGCTTCACTGAGGGCTTGAGCGGTCTTTTTCCTCGCGCTTTGCACAAGTCTCCACACGGTTCCTCTTGAGATACTCATTCTTTGTCCGGCTTCTTCTTGTGATAATCCTTCTAGATCTACAAGTCTGAAGGCTTCCAGTTCTGCCATTTCTAGGACTATGGGGTCTGGGTTTTTATGAGGGTTAGGGGTAAAACTGCTCGTGGGTGGAATGATCCCTAAGGTAACGGGTTTTGGGAATCTTCCTTTTCTGCCACGTCTATGTCTTCGTCGCCACAAAGTCTCTCACGTTTGCTTATTGATCAAGTAATATGTGAAGCGGAACTTTTATATATTTCTGTGCATATTCTCATAATTGATAAAATGTGCATAAACACAAAATAGGGGTGAAAGAAAAAATGCCAAGAGGCGACAGAACAGGACCTTGGGGTTTAGGACCCATGACTGGAAGAGCAGCCGGTTACTGTGCTGGTTATCCTGTCCCAGGATACATGAATCCTATACTTGGATACGGTAGAGGTTGGGGCAGAGGTTTTGGCAGAGGACGCGGTAGAGGCTTTGGCAGGGGATGGGGCAGGGGCTTTGGTAGAGGATGGTGGGGCTACCCTCCTTACTATCCATACGCCTATTCGCCGCCAGTGCAATACGCTTATCCACCACCAACATATCCGCCAGCAGCCCCAACACAATCTCCAGAACAAGAAGTCGGAGCACTAGAAAACTACAAAAAAGAATTAGAAGCAGAAAGAGCAGACCTTGAACAAGAAATGAACGAAATCGAAACGAGAATCAGAGAATTAAAAGCAAAGCTTGAACAAGAAACAAAGCAGTAACCAGGATCGTGAACCCATTGAGTCTACCAATGAAACATTTTCAATGCAGCAACTGCGGGCAGGTAATAGAAGTTCCACAAGGAGTTCCAAAACCACCAAATTGCTCAAGATGCGGAGCGCCAGCCACGGTTATTCACAGATTGGATAAGGGGCCACCTGGAGGAAGAAAAGGCGGAGGACCTCCATGGCGACCTTCCTCACAATGATTTTTCCCCTTTTTTAGTTTCAAATACTGTAACTAAAAGTTAAGAGCTGAGTGATATGGGAAAATTGGTAATTGCTATTCCAACAAAAAGGCATGATGGTTTAGAGGATGTTGTTTCTGAAGTTTTCGGCAGAGCCAAAACTTTCACCGTAGTAGATGTTGAAGATGACAAAGTTAAAAGTGTGCAAGTAATCGATAATCCAGCGTCCTCTTACAAATATGGATCTGGACCAATTGTAGTAATGACGTTGGCAGATTTTGAAGTAAACTTGGTATTGACTGCTGAACTCGGTCCAGGGGCTTCAGGTTTACTTGAACAACATGACATAAGAACGATTTCAGTTAAAGCCAACACAAAAGTAGCCAATTCCATAAAAGAAGCGCTATCAAAACTGAAGGCTGAACCCCCTTAAAACATCAAACATAGCTCGTAGGTGTATCTCATGAGTGCCACAAGTAATGCTAAAACAATCGACGAGAGAAGGAAACAGATGCGCGAACAAGAAGAGAAACTGAAGGCGAGGATGAGCAAAATTGAGCATAAGATAGCTGTGATAAGCGGCAAAGGCGGCGTGGGAAAAAGCACAGTAACTGTGAATCTTGCAACGGCCTTCGCCATGCATGGACACGTTGACCACGTAGGCATCTTAGATGCTGATATTCATGGCCCCAGTGTACCGAAAATGATTGGACTAACAGGTCAGAGACTGCAAGCTGGACCGCCTGGTGTTTTTCCAGCTTTGGGTCCCTTGGGAATTAAAGTTGTCTCCATGGATTTTCTGCTACCAGACGTGAACTCTCCTGTTATCTGGCGGGGTCCGTTAAAGATGACTGCGATACGCCAGTTTTTGTCGGATATTGTGTGGGGCAACCTAGACGTTCTTCTTATCGATTTACCGCCAGGGACAGGTGATGAACCGTTAAGCGTTGCTCAGCTTCTGCCAGAGATGGACGGCGTAGTGATAGTGACCATTCCCTCCGAGGTTTCGCAGGTCGTGGTTAGGAAAGCTGTCACATTTGCAAGAAAGCTTGGGATGCCAATTATAGGCATAGTTGAGAACATGAGCGGTTTTGTTTGTCCGAAATGCGGGACAAGATTTGACATATTCCAATCTGGAGGTGGACAAAAGATAGCAAGGGAGATGGCTGTTCCATTCTTGGGAAGCATACCGATAGACCAGAAAATTAGCGAAGATTCTGACAAAGGAACCCCCTTCACAATTGAGCACTCAGACTCGTTTGCATCAAAAAGCTTCATGAAAATAGTTAAGAAGATCGAAGATTTTCTAAAAGGAAAGTCTAAACTCGAAATAGGTGAAGAGAAAAAATGAAAATTTGTGTAACATCTACTGGAAATACGTTAGACTCTTCAGTTGACCCAAGATTCGGAAGAGCAGCCTACCTTATAATTGTGGATTCAGAAAATATGATCTTTGAAGCGGTTGCCAACACTGCAGCAGGGAACATGAGTGGAGCTGGAATCCAAGCCGCCCAAACCATAGCAAACAAAGGTGCAAAAGTTCTCATAACAGGAAATGTCGGACCCAACGCTTTTCAAGCACTGTCGGCCACAGGGACAAAAATTGTAACAGGTGCTTTTGGAACCGTGCGAGAAGTCGTTGAAAAATACAAAAGAGGCGAACTAAAGGAGACAGGCGCACCTACTGTTGGAGGACATTTTGGCATGGGTATGGGCAAAGGACGCGGCAGGGGACGGAGACAATGGGGTACATAGAAGGCATGAAGAGAAGGGCGCGAAGAGGCAATACACCAAAAAACTCGAGAAAATATTTTGAATTAACAAGTAGGGAGGTGACAGGGTGAAAGCCAAAATTGTAATTCCTACATTAGATGAAAGCGGCTTGAACGCTCAGTTAGCGGAGCATTTTGGAAGAGCACCTTACTTTGCTGTTGTAGAATTAGACGAAAACGGGGAGGTCTTAGAGGTTAAAAATGTTCCAAATATAGGTGAACATGCTGGGGGAAGGGGACAAACCCACGACCATATATTGGCGCTGCAGCCCAACGCCATCATAGTTTATGGAATGGGTCCAAGGGGTTTGAGCACTTTCCAAAGCGCTGGAGTGGCGGTGTTAAGAGCCAGCGCGAATACGGTTGGCGAAGTAATCGCTGCATACGAAGCCGATAAACTTCAGGAACTCACAGAAGGTTGCCACCATGCACACCACCATTAGAGTAGTAGTTGAAAGCTGATAACGCATGGTTTTGGAAGTGAAAAAATGTCAAGGAAACTAGTAGAAGAACAATTGAGATTACTGGAGGAGTCAGGGTATCCTAAGAAAGCTATCGAACTATACGTAAACAATGTTAATGTAGGAGCATTAGAGAATCCTACGGTTGTCACAACCTATCTTGGTCCATGTGGTGATCTAATAAAATTGTATCTAAGGATTGACCAAAGGGGCATTATAAAGGATGCCAAGTTCTACTATCTAGGTTGTCCCGGTTCAGCCTCTTCGTCGTCCGCCATGACTAAACTAATAGAAGGCAAGACCGTTGATCAAGCAAAGAAGATAACAGAGGAAGATGTGTTAAACGCGCTGGGAGGTTTACCAAAAACAAAGCTTGATTGTCCTAAGCTAGCTATAAAAACACTACGAAAGGCAATCGCAGAGTACGAGAAACAAAGGGGTCGTCTAGAAATATAATGGAGAGTGTATGAAAACGGCTGTTAATCCTCAATGTGCCAAATGTTCTGCGGCTTATTGTAGCAACGTATCCTTAGAGGAAATTAACAAAAATATACTTCCAGAATACTGCCCCATGAAAACAAGCGAGGAAATGATTAAGTCAGTAATTGAAAAATATGGAAAGAATGACGTAAAGAGAATCTATATTCCCGCTACCGTCACTGAAAAGGAGGCATACGAATCGATTAGAGGCATACGCATGGCTGTGCGACCCAGAATTAAGGAATTGATAGAATTTGGCAAGTTGATTCACGCCAGTAAAATGGGAGTAGCTTTTTGCGCTGGAATGAAAGACGAAGCAGCTAGAATTGTAGCGATTCTTGAAAGGGCAGGATTTGCCGTTGCATCAGTTAGATGTAAGTGCGGTGGCACCGATAAGACAAAACTTAATGTGACAAAAGAATACAAGATTGGTGATCCCTTGAAATTCGAGGCTGCTTGCAATCCAATTCTTCAAGCTCAACTTCTTAATAACGCTGGAACAGACATTAATATCATCGTTGGTTTATGCTTGGGGCATGACATGCTTTTTACTATAAACTCGAAGGCGCCAGTCACAACCCTTATAGTTAAAGATCGCTTGCTAGGTCACAACCCGGTCATAGCTCTATACAGTAACTACCACAAAGACATAATAGAATCACAAAAAAGAACGTGAATCGGTGTCTACAAAAATCTAGGAGATTCAAGCAGGTCAGTCGCATGATAATTTCAATAGCCAGCGGGAAAGGGGGAACAGGAAAAACATCAGTTGCTGTAAACATTGCAGTTTCCATAGCTAACGTACAGCTTCTGGACTGCGATGTAGAAGAGCCAAACGCTCACCTGCTTTTGCACCCAAAGATAAGCCACACAGAACCGATTTACGTTTTCGTTCCAGTCGTAAACGAGAGACTATGCAATCATTGTGGGAAATGCGCCGAATTTTGCCAATACAATGCTATTTTCGTCAGTTCAGAGAAAGTTCTAGTTTTTCCAGAGCTTTGCCACAGTTGTGGTGGATGTGCTCTTCTTTGTCCTGAGAAAGCGATTGCTGAAGAAAAGCATAGAATTGGGACCTTGAAGCGTGGTTTAGTCAAGGATTTTGAGCTTGTTTACGGAGAACTTGAAGTAGGCGAACCTATGGCGGTTCCTATCATAAAAGAAGTTAAAAGATGCATTGTGAAGCGTAAGAACGTGATTCTTGATTCCCCGCCAGGAACTTCTTGCCCAGTGGTTGAAACTGTGAAAGGAAGCGATTTTTGTGTTGTTGTTACAGAACCCACGCCCTTTGGTCTGCATGATTTAAAAATAACGGTTCAGGTTTTGGAGGATATGGCCGTTCCTTTCGGCGTGGTTATTAACCGAGCAGGCATAGGTAACAGAAAAGTCTATGAATATTGCAGAGAGAAGTCAATCCCTCTTTTACTTGAAATTCCTTTCCAAAGGAAAATAGCTGAACTCTACTCTAGAGGTATCCCTTTCGGCACAGAAATGCTAGAGTGGAAAGAGAAGTTTCAGACACTTTTTGATGAAATAAGGAAGCTTGCTTGAAAATGAAACAGCTGACTATTTTAAGCGGCAAGGGCGGAACGGGTAAGACAACAATAACCGCTTCGTTCGCAGTCTTAGCCAAGAAAGCTGTTGTGGCTGACTGTGATGTTGATGCACCAGACCTCCACATGCTTCTACATCCTAAAATAATTGAAAAGCAGGAGTTTAAAGGTTCGGAACTTGCAGTCATTGACAAAGCAAAATGTACAGAGTGCGGTTTATGCCAAGAAAAATGCAGATTTGAAGCCATAAAAGAAAATTTTGAGGTTGACCACATTTCCTGTGAGGGCTGCGGTGTCTGCACCATCGTCTGTCCTCAAAACGCTATAGCTCTGACCGAACGGATTTCCGGACATGCTTACGTCTCAAAGACGAAGTTCGGCTCTATGGCCCATGCAATGCTTAATCCCGGCGAAGCAAATTCAGGAAAACTTGTCACTATGGTGAGGCAGAAAGCCAAAATCTTGGCAGAAAAAGAACACAGCGAATTGATAATAATTGATGGGCCTCCAGGAATAGGTTGCCCTGTTATCGCTTCAGTCTCAGGGGTAGATGCTGGCTTGGTGGTTACGGAGCCAACGATGTCTGGAATGCACGACCTTGAGAGGGCGCTGGAGTTGCTGAGGCATTTTGATATACCACCACTTGTTTGCGTAAATATGTATGATATCAATGAGGATAACGCGGACAAAATCGCGAGTTTTTGTGAAGAAAACGACATAGAAATTGTTGGGAGAATCCCGTTTGACTCTATAGTTACGGAAGCAATGGTAAACGGAAAACCAATAGTGACGTATGCCTCTGAAAGCGATGTCGCCGAGGAGATAGCTGGAATGTGGAAGAGAATCATTTCAACCTTGAAATAGGGATGTGGCTAATCTGGAAGATGTGGAGACACTGGCTTTTGGTCCAGTTCCATCAAGACGTCTAGGCCGAAGTCTCGGAATAAACAACATTCCACCAAAAACTTGCTCCTATTCATGCGTTTACTGCCAGTTAGGAAAAACCACGAACATGACAACGAAAAGACAACTATTCTATAAATCGGAAGACATTTTCAAAGAAGTTAGGAAAAAAATTGGTGCAGCAGCCTTAAGAAACGAGAAGGTAGATTACCTCACTTTTGTTCCAGATGGAGAACCGACTTTAGATCTCAACCTAGGCAAGGAAATATCTATTCTAAAACAAATAGGAATTCCGATAGCTGTTTTGACTAACGCTTCGCTGATTTGGCAAGATTATGTAAAAGAGGATTTAATGAAGGCAAACATAGTCTCATTGAAAGTCGACGCTATCACTGAAGATTTGTGGATGAGAATAAATCGGCCTCATGAAAATTTGAGGTTAAACGTCATTTTAGAAGGCATAAAAGAATTTTCAGATAAATTCAATGGAAAAGTCATCAGCGAAACAATGTTTGTGGACGGCATAAATTATGGAGATGAAATTGAAAAAATAGCAGATTTTCTTAATAAGCTTAAAAGGCTGGATAAGACCTACATTGCTGTTCCAACAAGGCCGCCCACAGAAAAGTGGGTTAAACCTCCCAAAGAAGAAACCATAAACACGGCCTTTCAAGTGTTCTCTAAAAAATTAGGCACAGACAGAGTTGAACATTTGATAGGTTACGAGGGCAATGCCTTCGCTTTTACAGGAAAAGTTGAAGAAGACTTGCTGAGCATTATGGCTGTCCATCCAATGCGCAAGGAAGCAATCAAAGAGTTTCTGAAGAAATCATCTACTGATTGGCGTATCATCATGAAACTTTTGCGTGAAAGCAAACTTGTAGAACTTGAATATGAAGGAAAAATATACTACATGCGAAAGTTGCCAAGCAGCAAAAAAAGAATCGATTCCTCCTCCTAAGATATTTATCACCAAAAAAAGAAACGAAATACCTATGTGGGTAAGGTCTTAAAGAAAAAAGGACGGTGGCCCAGGCAGATGCCCTAACCATATCGACCTTGAACGCTTTTAGCTGTCTCTTAACGAATCCAACTAATTTGTTGAAAACTTCGCTTTCAAGACGATCAACTTCTCAGATTTCTTTCTAGCTTGCCGGCTATAGGAAAAGCATGCCATAGTTAAATCACACGCTTCTCCGGTTCCTTTTCGGCTTCAATTACTCTGCCAGAGAAGTTGAGAACGAACGCTTTAGGGAAGGCCTGCCAAAGTTCCGCTGTTGCTCTGAATCCAGTGCAATGACACGGCGAAATCAAACCCAATCCGAATTCTTTAAGCCCCTTAATTGTCTGCTGAAGATATTTCTCTGAATGTCCAACAAGATGGGTGCCCCCGACTAGTCCATGCATTTTTTGGAAGTGACCCATTTTCTGAACTTGTAACATTGTGTTCAAGAGTCCCGCGTGGGCGCACCCAGTGATCACAAAGGGTCCGACACTATTCACATCCATCCAGAGCGCTTGATCATCGAGAATCTGATCAACAATCTCCTCTCCATCGACGATTATAATTGGCTTTTCTCCTTTAGAAAGGGGCAATGTGCGTTCGAACGGTGTTACTCTTTGAATTTGTCCTGTGGTCCAAATTCCTGGTATAATCTCTGTAGGCTTCGTATTGAGAAAGACCTCTCCTCCAGCTTTCTCAATCTCCTCCAATCCCTCGTCTTTGGGAACACCATGTTTTCGCCGTTTTCCTGTTTTGTCCTCGTAGAACCGAGGGAGGAAAGTGTGAGGGTGCGCATGGACTTTGACGCCACTTGCAGTCTCTACTATCTCAACCGTGGCTGCTGTGTGATCGCCGTGGCCGTGGCTGATTACGATGCAGTCCACATCACTCAGATCCGCCTTCAATTGTTCTATATTATACAACAGTGACTCTTTATGTATCCCCGTGTCGAAGACTATCTTCCTAGGGTCGCCCCTCGCGTCAACCAACTCCAAGAAGAAGGAGAGGCCCCACTGGCCAAGACACTTTGTCATAACTAAGCTATCCGCAAGCGTTGTTATCCTCAAGTCTCTAATCAAATTAATCTTCACCGACTAACAGTAAATCCAGTTCAAGATTAAGATTTTCGGGTTTGCATAATCCAACTAGCAAAAGGAATGCGTCTACAATAGGCATCTCCGCTGTGGGAAGGTTCAAATCCAAATTAGGGTTTAAAGACGACTGATAGCTAGCTAACTACAGACGTTATTATTCTTCTTTATGTAGGGAAAAAATCGTGAAGGACTGCTCTGGCAAGAAATCAATGTCTTTCTTCAATTGATATCCTGCCTCTTTCATTTCTTTTATAATAATCTCTCTGGGCACATGATGTCCAAGCATTCTATGAAAACTGAAACGTCCACTACGTCTATACTCTATGACAGCAATTCTTCCTCCTGCTTTCAATGCATCTTTTAATTTTTTGAAATATTCCACTCGTTTTGATAAATGATGACATACATTACGCATAAAGACTAAATCTAAACTTCTTTCAGGCAAATTCGAGTTATCTTCCGTGGCAAGGACTGTTTCAACATTATTCAGCCCTTTTTCACTAGCACTATTGCTTACAAATTCTAGGAATTCTTGATTTGTGTCAACCGCAAAAACTCGCCCTTCCCTTCCAACTGCATCAGCGAACCGCAGAGAAAAATAACCACCTCCAGCTCCAATATCAGCAACATTTTGTCCCTTCAGCAAAGCTAAGATTTCTAATATCTGCTCAGGCTTGTTTCTTGGATCAGATGCTTTCCTATTAAACATCTCTGCCTTAAGATTTCTCATTTTTCAAAATCCTACAAACAAATCTAAAATGTCGCTTGCACCTATTAAGTATCGACATTGACGAATTCACTAAAAAGGAGGGGGTTGTGGAGACATCGTCACTTGGCCACAGTGCAAACCCCATCTGTCGCACATCAGCGAGCCGAGAGTTTGAACATTGACCTGACTATTGTTCTATGGTAGGCCCGGGAGAGATTCGAACTCTCGCCAAGCATCTTGGGCATAAGCGGTCTTGATTCCACGGATGGTCCGGGTCACCTTCGACCTTTATCAATTTTCCACTTTTAATATAAGTAAGTACAGCACACCCGCCAGCATCCTGTACCAGCGGACCAAACAGTGGTCCTAACTACCTCGTCCTTTTCATGACTCAAAGAATACGATGACCTCCTTCCTTTGAAGAACAACATGTGCCTCAGCAAAATTTTCAGTCGATTAACGTATGGCGCGAAATTGACTAAAGAAAGGGTTCTTTATTGTTCTTACCATTTTTGTTGGAAGCACTAGAACGCCGGTTTTCCTCAACCCTGTTATGACACGCCTTTACTGCAAAACTATATATCCTTTTTCTGTTGTTAACTAAACACTTCTGGCGGGATGACGTAAAAATGAGTGAAAAGGTTTCATCCTATCGTTGGGTGATGGTAGCCATCACATGGCTTATGTTGTTCGCCCAGGGAATGAGTTGGTTTTGTTTCTCACCTATGATATTGACTTTGATGGAAGATCTGTCAATGACTGGTGAACAAGTTGGTCTGATCATAGCGTTAGTTCCAGTATCCCTGGTTATACTGTGCATTCCTGGAGGTTTATTCGCTGACCGCTTCGGCGTCCGGGTTACAGTTATGATAGGCGGACTACTAATGGGCGTTTTTGGTTTGTTGCGAGGGTTCGCGACGGACTTCACAATGCTAGCCGTAACCACCTTTCTTTGCGGGGCTGGGTATTCCATAGCCTACCCGAATATGCCAAAGGTTACGGGCGTGTGGTTTCCTCGTAAAGAATATGCTTTTGCAAGCGGCGTCATGTTTACGGGCATGGAGGTTGGCATGGCATTACCATTCATTTTAGTTCCTGCTGTGTTACTCCCTTGGGTTGGATCGTGGCAGGGTGTTTTCATTACGATCGGAGCGTTCACTTTGGTGTTTGCCTTTCTGTGGATAGTCTTGGCCAAAGAACGCCCGAAGTCGGCAAAAGTTTCTTTACAGAATTCCTCCGCCGCGTTCGAGGGAGTCCCGTTTAAAGAGTCTCTTTTCACGGTAATCAAAAGCAAGCCCATGTGGATCTTAATGGTGACAACTTTCTTCCTACTCGCTCCCCAAGTAGGATTACTTGGGTTCCTTCAGACTCTGCTCGAGTCAAAAGGGATAGACCCAGCTACGGCAGGGTTAACGACGTCAATGATATCATGGTCCATGATTCCAAGCAGTTTCATCATACCAATTCTTTCTGATCGAATAGGTTTAAGGAAACCTTTCATCTGGGTTCTGTCGCTCATAGCTGGCATCGCCCTTTACTTGACTGGGACAACTACGGGCATCCCCCTATGGATATCAGCAATTGTCTATGGCTTCCTCATCGGTGGTATGGCCCCTATAGTACTAGCGATGCCTGTAGAAACTGTGGGCCCATTGCACTCCGCAACAGCTGGAGGGTTTATGCTGGTAGGCGGATACGCCGGTGCTACTGTTGCACCGTTGCTAGTAGGGTCCCTTTGGGCCTCGTCAGGGTCTTTCTACCCAGCCATCATTGCATGCATGGTCCTGACAGAAATTGATGTAATCTGCGGTTTAATGCTGAAAGAGGGTCGTAAAGATAAGAAAGGTCCAGCGTAGCGAGTTGTGGTTGATCAAAGCAGCAATCGCATAGTGTTTTAGTTCAGATTCCGAATTAAATTCAATTTTTTATACATTATTTAGAATCAAAACTACAAATTTTACAAATATTGATTTGAATTTCACACTTGTTAAATATGATTCTGGATTCGTATGATAAATGTAAATGAATAGTATCTAATGAGGAGAGAAGCTTCGAAGATGTCAGATGAAAAAACTGAAAATAACGCGAGCATGGAAAATGAGCAGAAAGAAGCTGCTGAGCTGCAGAATCAGATAGGTGAAAAAGACACACGTAAAGAAATGGAAAGACTTCGATCTGACGTTGATAAACTTTCGCTAGATCTCAAGGCAACCGTGACTGAGTTGAAAAAGTCAATTGTGGATATTCGTTCAGCTGTAAGCGAGATCGAGAACCCCTTCAATCTTTTGAGAACTATTTCAAGTGAGAAAGATCTAAAGAAAATTAACAATGACAGGCTTCCTTCGGGAGTAAAATCGTTAGTTCTAGAAAAACTCGAGAGCGACGCTCCCGCCGGAGAGGAAAATAAGGAACCTTTGGATAAACCAGCTGAAATTCAGGCGCAGGAACCACCAACACTGTCAGAGACTAAAACCAAAGCTGAGACGCCTGAACCGCATGTTCCCTTAGAACCTCAGGCAGAATTGTCAAGGACTGGTTCTACCTACTTGGACTGGATATGGGGCCTCCTTGAACTGGGGTTATCATCGGATGATATACGACAGCTCGCAATGTCCTACGAGTCTATTGGATATTTGCCCGCAAGCTCCGATGAACACATTTTTTCTTTGGCCATAGCTGCTGAAGAACTTAGATCAAAAGGTTTCACGAAAGGGCAGTTCCTACTAAACATGTACAAGGCAGCCTCAATTTCTGGGATAAAAATAGGTTCGGACGATGTAGAACTTCTCATTTCAATAGCAGAAGGCAAACTAAAGAAAGCAGGAGAGGTTGAATGATGGGTTTCTCCGTAACTCTATCCCACATAATTATGGTAATAGCTTCTGTCTGCCTAGCCAGCGCTTTTTCAGCATACGCCTTCTACACTGGCAACATCGTTCAAAACGAACTGATGCAAAACGTTAGCGACGCCAAAAGGATGACCAGCTTACAGTTAGAGATAGTCTACGCCACCGTGGATAATTCGACAACTCCGTCGCATTTCGTGATATACGCCAAAAATATCGGTTCCCTTCCACTGAAAGACTTCGCCTACCTGGACATCTATGTTGGCGAATACTGCCAAGCTCAACTCTACACTTATAACTTAACTGCAGAAGCTGGAAGTGGCCAATTCAATCTCACAGACGCAAGCGGCGACGGCATCTGGGAACCTCGAGAGACAGTTGCGATAAGGGTCTTTTCAGAAAGTACGATTGAAGGCGCAGTTTTTGAGGCGAAGATCGTTCCCTCAAGAGGAATAGGAAGCAGCTATCTCTTTCCAGGTCCACCCTGAGGTGGTCTAATGGGCTTTTCAGTAACAATCGCCTCATCCATCGTACTGATAGGATTACTTGCTATTTTCGCCTCGTTTTCAATAGCCGCATTTCAGGGCTTAAGAGATCTAACTTACGCTACCAAAGAATACGTCAGTCGTGCGAGAGAAAGGCTTGATGTCGAACTACAATTGAAGATTGAAACTGTGAACGCCACGTCATGCAACATCACTGTAAAGAATTTCGGGTGCAAAGCGATTTTTCTAAGCGATCAGAACGGCTTCAAATGGAACACCGTCCTTTGCTCCTATGGAAACAGTTCTCAATGGCAATCCTACATGATTGAAACGTATGAGGTGTTCGAGGTCAGAGTTTCAGAGACCAACTACACCTTCGACCCACAAATTCACTGCTTCATAAACCCAGGAGAGGAAGCTCTAATAACTTTCAATCTTCCAAATGGCGCGCCAGAAATTCCGTCACAAAGCGTCGTCTGCGTCACTTTTGCTTCTCATTACGGCGTAACAGTAAATGCGGAGGCTGCAAGAGAACAATGAATATCGTGAGTTTAGGTATAACAGAACTGGACAGGGACCTCGGTGGGGGAATACCGTGTCCCAGCCTGATATCAATTGAAGGCGATTATGGTTCTGGGAAGACTGTTTTCGTTCAGCAGACGGTTCGAGCGATGCTTCGGAGCGGATTAAGGGTTTGCGTCATATCAAGTGAGGCAACGGTGAAAGAATACCTTTCAATGATGGAATCCGTAAAATTGGATGCGTACAGTTACTATCTTTCGGGTCAATTGAACATTTATCCCTTGCATGTTGAAGGCGGCAGGTGGAGTGAGTTTCTAAGCTCGTTCTTCCTTAGGGTTACTTCAAATTTTCTTGAATTGAAAAAGAAGCATTACGATGTTATCGTTGTTGACAGCCTAAGTGTGTTAACAGTAGAGACGCCGCCCCACGAATTTCTAACGTTCATCACCAGAATCAAAAACTTCGTTTCAGATGGCAAAACCGTAGTCGTTACTTTTCATCCCGAGTTCCTTTCTGAAGAGACAATCATGAAGTTGCGAGCAAGTTCAGACGTGTACCTTGTTTTGAAAAACACCAGCATTTCAGGAATTGACGTGAAACTGCTGAGAATTGTTAAGCTTTGGGGCGTAAGCGGTGAAAGAAAGAATGCAATAACACTTGAAATTAATCCTCAAATTGGCTTGAGAGTCATGCCTCTGAGCGGGGTAAAGGTCTAGGAGAACCATGCATGCCTAAGAAACCCAAACTCGACTTGAGTCTTAGAAAGTTCAACTTCAAGGTTTTATTACGAGCAAAGGAGAAGGAAGAGGAAGGAGACATTTGGCCCTTTAAAAAAACCGTGTGTCAGACTTTGGAAGAGGCGGCGAAGGAACATGACTATCTGGCTGCATATATGAAGAAGTTAACTGACAAGCCGAAATACTCATTGAACCTTGAATCAGAAGAAATTGAAAAAGAGTCAAGCCTGCTTTATCCCTTGGGTTTAGGCATTTATGCTCATGTATACATCGGCGGAGAAATTGGAAGATATAGCCTAATAGAACCTGAAAAGCCAAAGCGCGAACTACTAGACGCAATTGAAGCTGCCGTTGCTAGGTTAGTGGAAGCCAAGGAATATCCTGAACAAAAAGAAAAGGTGTTAGCCTCTTTTTTCAAACGTGGCATAAAAACAAAGATGTTTAAAATTCCAAAAGAGGAAAATGAAAATACCGTACTATATCACTTTTTGAGGGAGAAAATTGGGCACGGCTTCCTTGACGGGTTTTTGGCAGATCCTTGGCTGGAAGACATAAGCATTCCTGGAGAAGGTAACGTTTTCGTCTACCACAAAATGTTTGGGCACCTCGAGACGAACGTGGGCGTTTCAAAGGATGAAATCAACCGTCTGTTGAGGGATATATCCGAAAGGTACGGGAAGGTGCTTAGCTACACTCATCCAATAATAGATCTTCACCTGCCTGACGGATCTCGGCTTAACATCGTGTTCGGCGAGGACATAAGCCTTAGGGGAAGCAACTTTACAATAAGAAAGTTCCCGAGTGAACCCGTTTCTGTAGCACAGTTAATCAAGTGGAGCACCTTTTCACCCATGTTAGGGGCATATTTATGGATGCTGTTTGAAGTCGGTGTTTCCGCGTTGATCTGCGGAGAAACAGCTTCAGGCAAGACTACTAGCTTGAACGCCCTCACGAGTTTCATAGGCTCCGACTCAAAAATCATAGGCATTGAGGAAACGCCAGAAATCAACATATTCCACAAGAACTGGATCAGAGAAGTCACAAGATTGCACACTGGAGTACAAGTTACCATGTTCGATCTTTTGAAAGCAGCTCTAAGACAAAGACCCGACTATATAATAGTAGGAGAAATAAGAGGGGAAGAAGGAAGGGTTGCCTTTCAAGCTATCGAAACTGGGCACCCGGTTTTGTCAACCATGCACGCTGGAACCTTAGGGCAGTTATTCCAAAGGCTCACATCTCACCCCATCAATATTCCAAAAACACACATTGACGGGTTGAACTTGGCCATTTTCCAAGCTAGAATGGAACGAGGAAATAAGTTCATCAGGAGGGTGACATCGGTCAACGAGATAATCGGTTTTGAACCAGAGGAGGGCAGACTGAACTATTTACCTGTTTTCATGTATGACGCGGACATGGATCGATTCCGCTTTATGGGTTCAAGTTACCATTTGGAAAACAAAGTTCTTACTTTCAGAGGATGGGGAAAAGAAAGGCTGATGGAACTCTATGACGAAATTAAAGCTAGGGCTGAAGTTCTCAGTTTTCTTTCAGAGAACTTTCCAAGGTATACCGACGTATGGAAAACAATCATAGCGGTTCGGAACGAGGGCTTCTGGAGCGTTTACCGTAAAGTCAAAGAGATGAAGGTTCCTTGGAACTAGTTAGGCTCAAAAAATCTGTTCTGGTGTTGACTCCGTCGCTTCTATTTTCAGCCTACTACTTGCTGGTTGGAAGAATAGTGGAGGCAGCGCTTACTCTAGGCATAGGAATAGCAATTTTGTTTTTAGTCAGGCGTATGTCAAAGAAGCGTGTGGCAACGAAAGTCGATTATAAGCTCACAACAGTTATTTTTCACATGTACGGCTTATCGCTTGGAGAAACTTCGCCTGATGATCTTGTGCAAACAATTGCTGAGAACGAAGAATACGGATTTTACAGCAAAGTTTTCAGGACTATTCGCAACCTTTCTAGGGACTTCGGTTTCGGTGTCACGAAGGCAACGTCTCAAATAGCTAAAACCGTGAAGCCGCCTCTCAAGGATATTCTTGTCCGTTGCACAAACGTGTTCTCAAGTGTTGAGCCGAAAGGATACTTGGAGATAGAATCGTCAATGCTTATGGAAGAATATGCTGGATACTATACGCGATCGATTGAAACCTTGAAGACCCTCGGCGGGATATTCACGTCTTTTCAAAGCGTCACGGTGTTCCTTATAATGACGTTGGTTATTATGGCGGTTTTTATGATTGATCCAGGTGCCATAGTTTTCGGTTATATAATTTCAGCTTTGTCGGTAATAATGATGTACGTTCTATTCAGAACGACATCGCCGAGAGAAAATATTGTTTACGTCGGGAAATACCCCCCGAAATCCTACTTGCTTTTGAAATGGGGTTTTCTCTCCCTAGGGCCTTCGGCAGGTGTGCTTGCTTTCTTCTTGTACTTTTCACAAGGGCCTTCACTCGCTTTTATAGTAATGGGCGTGGGAGTCATGATTCCGGGAATATTTGGATATATGCTCGAGAGGCACATCAATCAGATCGACAATAACTATCCCACTTTTTTGAAGGCTTTAGGCGAAAACTTGGCTTCCACAGCCGATTTGAAAGCAGCTTTCTCTTACATACTCTACATGGAACTTGGACCCTTGCATAAGCTTGTCAGAGAGGCTTTGGCGAGGTTGAACCTAGGGGTAGGCCACAAGCAAACTTTTGAAACTCTTTCTTCAGAAGCAGCGTCATACCAGGTTCACATAAGCAACCGAATATTCCTTGACTCTTTAACTAGGGGCGCAAACCCGCTTGAGATAGGTAACGCCTTGGGCAATCATGTTGTCAAGTTTCTTGAGTTCAGAAAGGCAAGGGAAGTGGTGGCTAAAGGGTTCCAGACAATAGTGATGGTTATGCAGCCCATGAGCGTTGTTCTGCTTGTTGTCTTGCAGGTGCTTGCTGGGTTCATGTCCACGTATCTGATAGATTTACCCTACTTCGGTTTCAACGCCATACCTATGGCTTTGATTGAGGCTGGAAACTTGGCTTTAATTTTCATAATGGCTGTAGTGAACGCGCTTACGCTTAAGGAAGTTTCCGCCGGGTACTGGGGGACGTTCTTTCTGAATCTGGGCATACTGCTAATCATTAGCGGCGTGACTTGGACGGTTGCTCAAACACTCATAAATATGGTAATGGGCTCTATGCCCAGCCTCGAATTGCCTGTATAACCGTGCGCCCTTCCTGTTCTGTGTGAGCCTGAAGATTTTCTAATCCTCTGCATGTTTCTTGGGGTTATTCACGACATTGCGGTGTTGGAGTCTTTTCAAGGTGCCGTGTCCATATTGCGGTTCTGTATTCTGAATCGGTATTTCAAATAATGTTTATTAAATCTTACTATATCGTATAACAGTCTGTAAGTGGTGGTGTAAGTAGCAGAGTAGGTGGCAGAGTAAGTGGTGGAAACACTCAGGAAAAAACCAAACATAAAATGCCAAAAATGCGGGTATCAGTGGCACACAAAATCAAGGCTAAAAATGGTAACGTGCCCGTCGTGCAACCGTAAAATCGACAGCACTGCGCTACGACAGCGCCTACTCAAGAAACTCATACAGCAAAAGCGTGCCATAATCGGCTTAGAAGCGGCGATAGTGCTTATAGCCTTCGTTATCATCGCTGCCGCTTTCAGCTTCATGGTTGTCAACCAAGGACTGTACGCCACGGAAAGAGGAAAGGTCGTGATCCAGGAAGGCTTGAAACAGGCCAGCACGCCACTAGCTATCGACGGAACAATATTCGTAAAGACCTCAGTGGACGGCAGCAACGTAACTGCAATGGTTATTCCATTGAGAGCCTACGGAGTAAAATACGTGGCAATGTGGAAGAACGAGACTGTCGTAACTCTTAAAGTAGGTGCGGCAGCATGGGCAAACATATACGATGGTGTCAACACGATGGAGCCGACTGGTGAAGACTTCACAGCGCTCGCTGGCAACGTTACGGAAGGTAAAGCCCAACTTTTCATTGGCAACAGCAACGGAGACGAATCTTTAGATGCAGCTGAGAAGGGCTATCTCGTAGTAAACTTAGGCTTAGACAACGCAGCGGCCGTCAGAGGACAAATAACAACCGAGATCAGACTTGAAAAAACAGCGCCTCTAACACTTGAATTCACAATGCCTGAGTCTATGCCCGAAGACTCATGGGTGACGGTGTAGACCTATGTTGAAAAGACTACTCAGAAGCAAAAGAGGCATAGTTGGAATCGAAGCCGCTATAGTGCTCATAGCCTTTATCATAATTGCTGCTGCATTAAGCTACGTGGTGGTGAACATGGGCTTCTACACCACACAGAAGACAAAGGAAACTATGCAGACAGGCCTCGATGAGTCTCTTAGCGCGCTACAATTGGATGGAGTAGTAACCGCTAAAACCTCTGAAACCTCGAGCGACATTCTGTACGTCCTCATCCCAGTGAAGCTCTCGGCAGGAAAGGCGTCTATCGATCTCAAAAATGAATCAGTAATAGTTTCAGTGTACCTCTCCAATGCCACGCTGCTAAACATATATCAGGGCGTTGAATCAGCAACCTCCACAACCTGGGACAATCTAAACTCTACTCTTCAGTTAAGCGACAACCAAGCCAAGTTTGCAATATATAACAACGACGCCGATAATGTACTAGAATCAAATGAAAAGGCCTTTCTAATGATACGACTAGACTCAACGAGCGCGGACGGCATGCTTGGTGAATATAAAACTGTGAAAGTCGAGGTCAGAACGGCCAAGGGTGCTGCTTTGACCGTTGTTCGTACCGCCCCCGGCGGAATGCCAGAAAACGCGTTCGTGGATCTAAGCTAACCCCCTACCCCCTTTTTCTGTTTTATTCTGAAATTTCAGAAATTCGGTTGCCATTTTCAAGGCGCCTAATAATGTCAGGCTTGCATTTTCTTAATAGTTGCTTCTATCCTTTTCACGGCTTCCACAAGATTCTCTAGCGAAGTTGCATAGGGAATTCTGAGATATCCTTCTCCATATTTGCCGAACCCGATCCCGGGAACTGTTGAAACCTTTGCATGGTCCAGTAGGTACATGGCGCAGTCAAAGCTAGGTAGACCAAGTTCTCTTACATTTGGAAAGGCGTAGAAAGCACCTTGCGGCATTTTGCATGAAATGCCTTCGATCTCATTTAATCGTTTGATCAGAAAGTCTCTTCTATGCTTGTATTCTTTGACCATCTCTGTGACGCAGTCTTGTGGACCTTTCAAAGCTGCTAACGCTGCTCTCTGGCCGATGGAGTTAGCACAAGTGCCAGTGTAGAGCACAAGTTTTGCCATTTGTGTTATTATTTCTTTTCTTCCAATAGCATATCCGATGCGCCAGCCAGTCATGGCGTATGTCTTAGATAAAGCGTTAATGGTGAGCGTTCGGTCGTGCATATCCGGAAGCGAGGCCATACTCACATGTTCTGCATTATCGTATATTATGCGTTCATAAACTTCGTCCGATATTACGATCAAGTCATTATCTTTAGCTATTTGAGCTATTTCTTCCAGTTGCTTTCTGGTTTCGACGGATCCTGTTGGGTTGTTTGGCGAGTTAAGTATGATGACCTTAGTCTTCTTATCAATTCTATTTTTCAAATCGTCTGGATTTATTCTAAAATTATTTTCTTCGAGTAGTGGGTAGTGTTCTGGAATGCCATCTGCCATTTGAACACACGGTTCGTAGTGAGGCCAGCTTGGGTCAGGTATGAGAACTTTCTCGCCTGCGTTAACTACCGATGATATTCCGCACTGAAGGGCAGCGCAGGCGCCAGGCGTAACAACAATCTCCATGCTGGGGTCGCTCTCAATCTTGTTGTCAATCTTGGCCTTTTCTGCGATTGCCTCACGAAGATCTTCAAAACCTGCAAAGGGGGTATAGTGAGTGAACCCATCATCCAAGGCCTTCTTAGCGGCTTTCTTAACGTGCTCTGGAGTATCAAAGTCCGGTTCACCAACCTCTAATCTTATCACATCTTTCATTTTTCGTGCTTTCTCGGAGATAAGACGAATGGTTGATGTCGAAAGATTTTGAATTCTCCTTGAAACGTACATGCTCATTCTGTTCCCTCACTTGATTAGGAACTTTTGAAAGCAAGTCTAATTTATGTGTGTCGCAATCACAGAGGAAAATTGCCATGAGAGAACATGGCTATCTGATAAATCGCATGTTAATTACCTTTTGGATTGAGTCGGGCCGGATTAAAGTCACTGGATAAGGTAATTATCCGCTCTTGAGATGAAAACAAAGTCAATACAGAGGAAAAGACATGAAACACTCCAAATTAAATCGCAAAGAACAAATATTCATTCGAGTAGAGCCTACATTACAACGTACATAGTATGGAGTGAAATAAATTGAAAGTGCTTGAAAAACAAGATGTTGAAGACCTCTTGGTCGCGGCCAAGATTCTAGGGACTGGCGGCGGTGGAGAGGTGGAGCGGGCTAGATCTATGATAGAGGAGGTCTACGCAAAAAATAAGCAGTTTAGATTAGTAACCGTCGAGGAGATTCCTGACGAGGAAATCGTCGTGATCGTTGGAATAGTTGGCGGTGGGGTTTCTGAAGAAGCGCTGAGAAAAGTAGCTGGCCTACCGAGGATCAAAGAGAAACCGGAATTCGCTGCTAAAAGGGCGCTTGCAGAATTCATAGGGAAGGAACCCTATGCTTACTTGCCGAGTGAAATAGGAGCTGCAAACACCTTAGTACCCATGTACGTCGCGGCGATGACCGACGGCTTCGCAGTGGATGCAGACGCTTGCGGGAGAGCCAAGCCAGAGATATCTATATCAACCACCCACGTTAAAGGTCTGCCCGTTACGCCGCTCTCAATCGTAACTCCCTTCGGAGACATTATGATACTGAAGAAAGCGGTAAACGATGCCCGAGCAGAAGACATATGCCGTGAAATGGCAGTTGCGTCAGGCGGACTGTGTGGAGTCGCTAGATGCCCTGTTAAAGGAAGAGACATAAAGGAAGCAGTCGTCCCCAACTCGATTTCGCAGACGATAAAAATTGGAAAGGAAATAAGAGAGGCTAAAGAAAGAGGAAAAGACCCTGTAGCGGCTCTGATTGAATCTTCCAACGGATTTAAACTGTTTCATGGAAAGGTAAAATCTTATGAAAGAGAAGAAAAAGGCGGATTTATGTGGGGAAGCATAATCATTACTGGTATAGGGGATTATGAACAAGATGAACTCAGGGTATGGTACAAGAACGAGTTTTTAATAGCTTGGAAAAATGGAAAACCCTTCATCACATGCCCAGACGCAATCTACATAGTTGATGCAAATTCGGGTGAAGGCCTTTCAGCTTGGGGCGAAGATTTCAGAAAAGACAGAGGGGTCGTTATTGTCGGAAGGAAAGCGCATAAACTGTGGAGAACTGAGAAAGGATTACAGCTCTTTTCACCGAAACACTTCGGTTTCAACATTGAATACACGCCAATTGAACGAATCGTGAGCGGGATTAAATGAAAATTGGAATGGCAACTTTTGGGCGATTATTAGAAATGACATAGCTTAGAAGCTTAAGACATCCTAGGTAACGTGGAAATTGGTGAGAAACGAGTTTGTCTACTTGACACAAATTCTTATTTTTTGGCTAGCACTTAGGTGTCGCTGATGCTTTTACATGTCTCTCTTTTTCAGGCACTTTAACAATTCTAACTTCTATTTTGTCAAGAATCGTTTTAGCTGCGTCTCTTGCCTCAGTTTTCGTTTGATATGACCGTTTCAGTTCAATCCATGGTAAAGTGTCGTCAATTTTAATCCACGTTGCATACATTATTTTCCTCACCCCAGGTTATACTTCAAGAAACATTCGAAGCCTGATTAATTAATTATGAATTTGAAGTATAGATTTTCGCTAAGCTCAGCTTAGAAACTTATTTAAGCAATGTGCGTCTTCTCATTAAAAATCTGGGAGTGAACATAAAAGTGGAGCTTGGCGGCTCACGCAGAAATACACTGTTGAAGGGGTGCCTATGGATGGGCGAAAACGGAGCATGCCTCCAGGAAGGCGATCAAGATGAAAGTAGCCAACAGCCTGTATCGTTGCTTCGACGCTGTTCTGTTGTCGTCTTCAAAACTGTTGATAGAAAGCCCTATATGTCCTGCAGATTTTGAATCACGCATTTTTGTTAATCGTCTAAAGCGTTGTCTTTTCTTTTTCGCACGTAATCTGAAACGATCTTCAGGAGGCCACCAAGCCAATGACTACTACCGTTAATTCCAATGCATTTCTCAAGACATTTAAAGAGACTCTGATTGGGTATTCCTTCGATCTTGGCGGATTATTCGCCGGCTTCATGGTCGCCTCTCAACTTGGCATTTTCCAGCTTTTGCCGTGGACTATTGCCGTATATCCTGCCATTGTCAGCGCAAAGGGCGTTATTGGAGGCTTGCTCAGCGGCCGCTTGAGCACTGCGTTGCACCTTGGCACCGTTTATCCGAGGTTTTTGATGAACACAAAAAGCTTCTACAAGCTGATTGAAGCATTGATTGTTATAACCATGGCGACTAGTGTTGGAATGAGTCTGTTTTCTTTGGTTTTTGGCTCTCTGTTTTGGGGCATAACCTTTGCAGATTTCCTTGCGATCCTATCAGTTGTTGTTGCAACTATGGCTTTGGGATTGATTCTATCCTTTATAACAATGAAAGTGGCCTTCGTATCATTCACGAAGGGTTTAGACCCTGATATTGTCGTGTATCCCATAATGTCTACTGTGGCAGACATTTTCATAACAATCTGCTACATAATAACGCTGAACCTGTTCTTTGTTTTCGGTTACTTGGGCAAATGGGTCATCATCCTTATCGCCTTAGCGCATCTAGTTCTGATACTTTACCTTATTCCTAGGAATATTCATGACGAAGGATTCGTCAAGACTATGAGAGAATCCTTAGTTACAATAATTTTTGTGTCCTTCATTGTTAACATTACAGGAACCGTTCTGAAAAGGATAAGCGTAATTGTAGAGGGCCGCAAGGAAATTTACACGGTTTATCCAGCTCTGATTGACACGGTCGGCGATGTTGGTTCGGTTGTTGGTTCCACGGCCACAACAAAACTTGCTCTCGGCTTGCTTGCACCTTCCTTTTCTTCAATACGAAATCATGCAACAAACGTTCTTAGCGCTTGGGCAGCTTCAATAGTGATATTTGTTACCTTAGCAGTTTTGTCCTTGACGGTGAACGGCATATTTACACTGTACGCATTCCTAGGACTTGTTTCTGTCTTACTAACTGCAAATGCCATTGCGGTTGCCGCAATTGTCACAGTATCTTACGCTATTTCAATCTTAGCTTTCCAGAGGGGTCTAGACCCCGACAATTTCGTCATTCCCATTGAAAGTTCCTTTGCTGACAGCATGACATCAATAGCGTTGCTTGTCGCCTTAGTTTTAACAGGATAGCTGACTATAGTAGGGTTAAAATATTCGGTGCTTAATATTTTACGCGCGGAGCGACCTTTGTAGTATGCGCCACTTCGAAAAAATAGAATACAAACCCATACCCGTCAGAGAACTTCTATTAGAAATGAAAAACCTCTCTGAGCTAATGATTGACTTAGCCTATTCTGCCGCATTGTTCAACGACAAAGAACTTGCCGAAGATGTTTTGGAACTCGAAAACCATGTTGACACGTTGTCTTACCTACTTGACATGGAAATCATGATTGCTGCAAGGGACTCTGAAGACGCTGAAGCGTTAATAGGGGTTTCCACAGTAGCTGCTGCAACAGATAAGATATCAGATGCGGCTGCCGACATTGCTGCTATAGTTACGCAAGACATTGGCGTACATCCAATAGTCAGCGAAATTTTCGAAAAGGTTGAGGAGCGTCTGATGAAAGTCAAAGTGAACGAAAATTCTGTGATCGTGGGAAAACAAATATCTGAACTGGATTTAGCGGCGAGGATGGGTGTTGACATAATTGCCGTTCGTCGAAACAAAGACTGGATGATAGACCCAACCGAAACTGAAAAAATTCAAGTTGGAGACCTTCTAATAACACGTGGGGCCCCATTAGGCATCAAAGAATTCAAAGAACTTGCTGAAGGGAAACTCAGAGAATTGGAGGAATAAAAACGTCGGAGCAAGGACAGAAGCGATTTGAGGAAATTGTTGAGCGATTTGTTGAGCTTAAGGACACGTCTGAGTTAATGATGAATTTGGCCTATTCTTCGCTATTGTTAAACAGCAGGGAATTGGCTGAGGAAGTGCAGAAACTTGAAGAATGTGTTGACAAGCTACATACAGATTTTGAATTGCTAGCGTTAACAAGTGACTTCAAAAAGGAAGAGGCTAAAGGTTTCTTGGGGTTGATTAGGCTCGGCGTTGCAACTGAAAAAATAGCGGATGCTGCAGCCGAGATGGCTGAAGTCGTCTTAAGAGGTATAGAGCCCCACTCCGTGTTGAAACTAGCCATAAAAGAAGCTGAGGAAACCGTTACCCAAGCTTGTGTAAACGATAATTCTCCATTGATAAACAAAACTTTAAAGGAGGCAAGAGTTAACGAAGAAACTGGCATGTGGGTGTTGGCCATAAAAAGAGGAGGAAAGTGTTTGAGACCTAAACCCGACTCAAAGATCCAACCGGGCGATATTTTGATTGCTTCTGGCTACGCGGACGGAGTTGAAGACCTTAAAAGGTTGGCGTCTCCCGAGAGCTTTCGCACTTCCGAATAGTCTGGATACTTATTTTGAATTCATTAACACTATAAACCTGTAACCAGAATTATCTTAGAGGAGGGTTAACTATTTCACAGACTGAAGAAATGATAAAAAAAAGCAGTGGTTTTACGTGTCCAAACCCTTCATGCGGAAAAGTTTTCGCCAAACCCCTTAAGGCTGTAAATTTGCAGTCGCAAACTCCACAGCAATATGAGGCGTGTCCGTATTGCTTAACTGAAATACCAGCAGACGAGAAACCTGCAGTTGCAGGTGATGGACTTAAAAAGAAAAAAAGAAAAACCCATGAAAAGAAGGCTAAACCGCAAGTGATAGAAGAAAAACCAGTCGAAACGCCTGAAAGCCCGACGGAATGCCAACATCATTTCGGATACTTGGGTGAACGTTCTTCAAAGGAGAAGATACCTGACGAATGCATGATGTGCAAAGACATAGTTCAGTGCATGCTTAAGAACTTAACGGGGTAAGTTAGTTGTCCATGATACGCACACCTTCTTTTAAATTGTTGATAGGTCTCCTAGAAGGCGTTTAGGGGACAGTATAGTTGTCAGCGAGTTTGCAGAAGAAAGTTCCGGGCGTTCTCACGTCAGCTACTCCTCAGGCCAAGGAGTTAAACGCGGAAGCAGTGACAGCCGCGGCTACAGGCTTTCTTAAAAGAATTGGATACAAGGGGGGCTTAAAGCCTAAACGGGTTTCGTTTGAGGAAGAAATCTACACAGTTGAGGTGGAGATGAAAAAGTTTACCGCTATCGTTCGTGTTGATGGCAGAACCCGCGAAATCAAGGAATACGAAGTGCAACCTAAGGGTGAAGAAGGTTCCTATATTTCAATTTCTCCTAAAATTATTTTAGTGACATTTATTGTTTCTGCAGTCGTTAATATAGGATTGTACTTTGCTTTCAAAATGTTTGGCATGTAACCTCTACCCTTAGCATACTCATAAACCAAAATCATCTCATTTAGTAAACTCCTCGTTTGGTCTTTAACGTGAAAAATATGAGTGAGAAGGGCTTCCTCTATTGGTAAACCTTAGAATTTATTGTTTCTCGCTTCTTCTTTTCCTTTCGGGCTTTTTCTCTTCTTTGGGTTCGGGCTCGGTGGTTTCGACTTCTGCTTCTTCAGCCTTTGGTTCTTCTACCTTCATTTCTTCTCTTTCAGTTGTGATTTCTTCGATTGGTTTTGGCGGCGGTGTTGTTGCCATCGTCCAGCCTATCCACGCGCCTATGAGCATAATGGCTATGAAGGCTATGAAAACTGGGAGTGCGACGAGCCAAAACTGAATAGTCCAAGGTGTGGATCCGAAGGGATTTCCGAAGTAGAATAATCCGGCGGTGTAAAGTATGGCCACTACTAAACAAGCTATGCATATTAGTCCACCTATCGCCTGATCTTTACTAACCATTTGTGCATCACCACATGTAAGCGAATGTTTATTATTTTAATCCATTTAAAGTTTGCCGTGTCTACCGATATATTGCGGCTATATTGTTCCCATTTCCCACGTTGCTAAATATTTTTTCTGTTCAGGTGTTAGCTCGTCTATTCTTATTTTCATGGCTTTGAGTTTCAGTTTGGCCACGGTTTCGTCTATGTCCCTTGGTACCGTGTAAACTTTCGGCGGCATTTTTTCTTTTTTTGCTATATGTTCCACGCATAGGGCTTGGTTTGCAAAAGACATGTCCATAACTTCTGACGGATGTCCTTCCGCTGCTGCGAGGTTTACGAGTCTTCCTTCGGCTAAGACGTAGAGTTTTCTCCCGTCTTTTAATGCGTATTCATCCAAATTTGGCCTTATTGTTCTTTTTGATGTTGATAGTTCTTCCAGGTTTTTTATGCTTATTTCCACGTTGAAGTGCCCACTGTTGGCGATTATTGCGCCGTCTTTCATTCTTTGCATATGTTCTTTTCTTATGACGTTTATGTCACCTGTGGCTGTTACGAATATCTCGCCTATTGCGGCTGCTTCAGCTATCGGCATTACGCGTAAGCCGTTCATTGCCGCTTCCAAAGCCCGGAGGGGGTCTACCTCGGTGACTATAACGTTCGCACCCATTCCTTGAGCTCTCATGGCTATTCCCCTCGCGCACCATCCATAACCGCAGACCACGAAGTTTTTGCCTGCCAAAAGAATGTTTGTGGCCCTTAGTATTCCGTCTATCGTGCTTTGTCCCGTTCCGTAACGGTTGTCAAATAAATATTTCGTATAGGCGTCGTTCACGGCTATTATTGCGTATTTTAAGGCTCCTGTTTTTTCCATTGCGCGTAATCGCAGAACGCCCGTTGTTGTTTCTTCTGTTCCCCCTTTTACATTTGACAGTGCCTCTGTTCTTTTGCTGTGTATCGTGCCGACGAGGTCTGCTCCGTCGTCAAGGGTTATCATGGGTCCATGGTCTATCGCCTTGTCAATGCACCAGTAGTATTCTTCTGTTGTTTGTCCTCGCCAAGCAAATACGTGGACGCCTTTTCCTGCAAGGGCTGCCGCCACATCATCCTGTGTGGAAAGCGGATTAGAACCGCATAACGCAAGTTTGGCTCCGCCTACCAGCAAAGTATCCATGAGGACGGCGGTTTCCTTGGTTACGTGAAGGCATGCGCCTACTGTTAGACCTTCAACCGGTTTTTCTTTGCTGAATCTGTCTTTGATCTGATTTAGAACGGGCATGTGTTTTGTGGCCCATTCTATTTGCAAATGACCCTGTGGCGCTAGAGCTTCGTCTTTAACTCGGAATTTCTCCATTTTTTCCCTTCCTTCACGCCTTTACTGCAACTTGACTATTTAGTTTTGCTTCAACTTATTAAGGAGACTGTTTTTCGTCTTTTCCACGCCTTCCATAACCTTTTCAATGTTCAAGGTTGTCAATTTTCTGTTTTCCATAACTATTTTGCCGTTTATTAGCACTGTTTCAACATCAGAAGCGTTTACCGCGTAGACTAAGTGACTTGCTTCGTTGAACAGAGGACAGAGGTGCGGCTTCTTGAAGTTAATTATTGCCAAGTCCGCTTTTTTGCCGACTTCTATTGAGCCTATTTCGTTTTCCCATGACAATGCTTCCGCTCCTTTTATGGTTGCCATTTCTAAAACTTGTTCCGCTGGAAGCAATACAGGGTTCTTGTTTATTCCCTTGTGTATAATGGCGGCTGTTTTCATGACTTCAAACATCTCTGCCGCGTTGTTTGAGCACGGGCTGTCGGTGCCTAAGGAAACTGTTATGCCCTTTTCAAGCATTTTTGGAACAGGGCTTATCCCCGAAGCGAGCTTAAGGTTTGAGATCGGGTTATGTGAGGCTTTTACGTTTCTATGCTTCATCACTGTCATGTCCTTATCTATTAAGGCTACACAGTGCGCGGCAACTACGTGTTTGTCCAAAACGCCCAAGGAATCCAAGTATCCCATCACGCCGTTCGTTGGTTGCACGTTAAAGGCTTCTTGGATTTTTTCTGGTTCGTCAACGGTTTCCGCCACGTGGATGTGTCCGATTATTGGCGTTTCTTCTGAACCGTATTTTTGGTTCAGTTTTTTTCTTATTTCTTTTAGTTCTTGCATGTACTCTGGATCCACAGTGTACGGTGCGTGGGGGTCTACGCTTGTGCGGATCAAGCCGTCTGCTTTGTTGTGCCAGTTTTTAGCCAATTCTTCTAGTGCTTTCCTGTCTTCTTCTTTTCTCCATGAGAAGCAAACGTGGCCAATTACTCCTCTCAGGCCGGCGACCGCGAAGGCTTTGGCTTCGTTTTTTTCTGGCGTGTAATGGTACATAGTGCTGACGGTTGTTGTTCCGCCCATTATGGATTCTATGGCTGTTAGCAAAGCGCCAGTGTAAATGTCTTGGGCTGTCATGTGCTTTTCGACTGGCCATATCCATTTTTCCAGCCATTCTTGGAGGGGCAGGTCGTCTGCGTATCCTCTTAGTAGGCTCATGGCTGCGTGTTGATGCGTGTTTATGAGGCCTGGAATAATTACTCTGCCTTTTGCGTTTAATCTTTCGTAGCCTGTCTGGTGTTTTCTTTTCAGTTCGCTGGTTTTTCCGATGTCTGTTATGATTGTGTCTTCTATGGCGATGGCGCCTTCGCGGATTACTTTCTGTTTTTGCATTGTGACTATGGTTCCGTCGTGGATGAGAATGTTCATGGTGGACCGCTTTTCCGTATAGAATAAAAGTGGTTTGGTTCTGAAAACTTAAAAGCTTTCCATATATCTATGGCACGCGCTGGTCGCCGGTGTAACTGTGTATGTATGCCCACCAATAGTCTCACACACAGTTTTTCTTGCCGTAAAGGTTTAATTATACTTTGTTTGAACCTAATTGTGAGAGTGTGCAGTTGAGGGAACCTTTTGCCGAGTTTGTTAAAACTGAGTTAGGGTCTGGGACTCTACTGATTACCTGCGGGCTCCCAGGAACTTGGAAAACCGAGACCTCAGAGGAGGTCTCAAAGATCAAGGGGTATCCCATTCTTCGGAGCGATTTAATTCGATTGGAAGTTCTCAAGAATGAAGATGTTTTTGATGAGAAAGTCGCGTCAGATATGAGCAAACGGTTGTCTGTCTACGATGAAATGTTTCGTCGAGCAGAAGATCTTGTTCGGAAGAATAAAAAGGGCGTAATTTTGGATGCCACTTTTGTCACGCAAGAACTGCGAAGACGTGCCGCTGAAATTGCAGCAAAGCATGGCATGACTTTTGTGATACTTCAAACCCGCTGTTCCGAAGAAACGTCCATTGCGAGGATTCTGAGAAGAACTAAAGAGGACTATGAGTCAAACGCCCTGACTAGGGAAGCGTATCTTAACAACAAGAAAAAGTTTGAGCCCGTTGACTTGGATGATTTGAAAAAGAGGTATCCGCAGCTTAGAATTGTGCATTTGACGGTGGATACGGAGCATGATCCTCCCGAGGATTGGTACGTGGTCGGGATGGAAAAAAGGTAACTGGACACCGTTTCATTATGATAATAGATTTGCATATTCATTCGAAACATTCTGACGGGGCTTTTACTGTTAAAGAAATCTTTAGAGAAGCTAAACTCAGAAATATTGGGTTCATGTCGATCACAGATCACGATTCGATTGATTGTCAAGAGATAGCCATGGATTTGGCAAAGAAGGCTGGAATCGGCTATGTTTCTGGCGTTGAATTGAACGTAACCTTCTCACACCCCAGATATCACGAGGGTAAACCCATATCGTTAGATTTCTTGGGTTACCAATTTAACGCAAAGAATATCGCGCTAAAGGAGAAACTTGAGCAAATGGCGAATTACCGAGAGGAAAGAGCAGCGAAGATTTTAGCTAATCTTAATGCGGAATTTGAAAAGGAAGGAATTGAAAAGCTAACGAAGAACGATTTTGACGAGATTCAAGCTTCTGTTGACGGAGTGCTTGGGAGGCCTCACATCGCGGATTATTTGGTGAAGCAGGGGGTTGTTCGAAATAGACAGGAGGCTTTTGATAAGTACCTTGTAAAATGTGATGTTCCGAAGTATCCGCTTTATCTTGAAGAGGCGTCTAGGCTGGTGAGGAATGCTGGAGGAAAAATAGTGTTGGCTCATCCGAACGATCCTCATGGAACCTCGCTTGTGGCGCTGACCAAATCATTGACTGAACAAACGGGGATAATAGAAGACTCAATGTTAGAATATATTGACGGTGTGGAGTGTTGGCACTCCAGAAACGACGCCCAAACAACGAATCATTACATAAAGTTTGCCAAAAAACATGGACTAATCATGACTGGAGGAAGCGACTGCCACCAAAAACCAATCATCATGGGAACGGTTAAAGTTCCAGAATATGTAGCTAAGCAATTCGATTTTGAGTGAACTTTTCCTGATTAAAGAATTTTTGTATAAGTGGCAGCTAGTTTAAAGTATGCTTTTGCTTCTTTCATTGCTGCGCTCTTTTCCTCTCTACCTACGTTGGGGTCTTTAAGTTTGAAGCTGACTACTTTTCCTCGTACGTAGGCTCTGTAGCATTTGTAGAAAGGAAGAAGTTTCGTCAACTTTTGGTCTCCAGAATATTTGACATATCTCTCAATGAAGAAGTCAGCCAGATCGGTTCGTTCTCTGAAGTCTAGATCCATGGATAGAAAGGCAACGTCAGCGGCCACGTCAGAATACCTAAATCTCTCGTTAAATTCTATCGCATCAAAAACGTAAATTCCGTCTGTAACAAAAATGTTACCAGAATGAATATCGCCATGACAGTCCCTAACTCGGCCTTCCGCCATTCTCTTCTTAAAAAGAGCCACGTTATTCTTCATGAAGTCTTCGACCCTTTTGCGGATTAGCTTGAAATCCTCAGTGTATATTGTTTTGCCTACGTACTCCTCAGTTTGCTCGAAATTCTCTTCCCAATTGGTTTCTATTATTGCCAAGGAGCCAAACTTGCTTATGCGATTGTTTGTTTCAGCCTTTGAATGGAATTCCGCGATGATCTTTGCTATTCTGTCAACAAGCCTGTCATCCACCTTGTTTTCTTCGAGGAGCTTGCTCATCATCTTTTCTTGAGGCATTCGTTTCATCTTCACAGCGTACTCAACCGTTTCCCCCGCGCCCTTTATCTTGATAGCATTTGATCTGTTGATGGGAACAACCTCCAAGTACATGTCTCCGCACAGCCGCCTGTTAAGCTCAACCTCTTTTTTGCAGAAGAAACGTCTCTTTTCGAGAGTGGTGAAGTCTAGAAATCCGAAGTTCACAGCCTTCTTCACCTTGTAAACAAAGTTTCTAGTTAAAAAGACAAAGGATATGTGGGTCTGGACCAGTTCAATGCTGCCTGGGTCTTCGTCATACGCTTCAGGATTCATTAAAGCTTCCACAACTTGCTTCTGAGCCAGCATTTGTCAAATCTGCTTCCTTTAAGGCATTATGCAACCTTTCTGTTGTAAACAAAGCTTCAACGCGCAATATAGGGATATCTGCACGACGAACTACGAGACTGGAGAGTTGGAGATTTTGGAGGTCGTTCAGTCTTTCTATGCTTGGCGTGGTTTAGTCGTAGCCCTGCCTGTCTGGTATCCTAACATAGGCGTGAGAGTAAAGCTTCTCAGCTTCGTGAAGAACGTTTTGAGGCATGACAGTTTCGGCTTCATTGACGTGAACTCCTACCTTAGCGGCGTTTAGGTGGCAGTTCTGACATATTCCGATATCGGAATTAAAGGATAAATATGAATTCCAAATTAATATTGTTCTTGGTGTTCGCGCTTGGATGTTGAATCCGCAGAGGACTTGCAAAAATTGCTGAAGGAGATAGGTTATTCAAGCAAGGCGATCGAAGAAATTCTCAAGTGGTATGCATAGAACGATTGTGGCATAAGCAGGCACTGTGAAAAGAATTCTCCCGCTAATCTATCAATCACATCTTTAGCAGTTCTATCTTTCTCTGGCTAAATGTCGCAATGTTTTCGTATCCTACTTCCCTAATCATTTTCAGGGCACGGCTGAAGTCTTTCCCTATGTCCTCTGAACTGTGTGCGTCGGAACCAAGGATTATCGGAATTCCTTCATCAAAGCACATTTTGAGGAACGTTTTGTTTGGGTATATTTCCTTGCAAGGTGTCCTTAGTCCGCTCGTGTTAACTTCAACGCAAACTTTGCTGTCTTTAAGAACTTCAACGGTCTCCCTAAAGACGCTGGTAATGTCCGTTTTGGGTTTGAGACCAAATTTCTTGATCAGATCTACGTGTCCGATAATGTCGAAAAGTCCTGATTTGCTACACTGTTGAATTAGACTGAAGTACGTACGATAGAGTTCAGCTAAATCCCACTTCTTGTACTCCGAGACGTATCTAGGGCTGTCGAAGCCCCAACCGTTTATGAAGTGCACTGAACCTATGACGTAATCAAAATCGCCCGATTTTACAATTTTCTCGATTTCCTTTTCACGGTTTGGGATGAAATCTACTTCTAAACCAAGTTTGACTGGAAAATCGCTATTCTCCTTGTAAGACTGCCCCTTTTCTACATACTGAGCGAGTTCTTCATAGCTCATCGAGTGGTCTTGTTTTTCCAAGTGAAAGTGATCGGAAAAACCTATTTCCATCAACCCTCTATCACGCGCAATTTTCACATGATCGCTGATGGTGCCTTTTGCGTCTCCGGACATCGCCGTGTGAACGTGATAGTCTATCAGCATACTGATTCCTTGAACTCCTGAAAGGGTCTAGAGACATAAGTTTTATGGGATGCCGCTTAACATATTACCACTACACTTTAAGAGATACATGGAAAGGCAGCTTATGGCTAAATCTGATGGATGGTGTGTTTGGGTTACTGGCTTGCCAGGTAGCGGTAAGTCCGTTGTTTCAGAGGCGTTACTTGAACTCCTAAGCCAGAAGGGCATTCACGCTCAGCTTCTGGTTCAGAACGGCGTGAAGGTTGTTATTGATGCCACGGGCAATTTGAGGCGTTACAGAGAAAACGCCAGAAAACAAATTCCTAGATTTATAGAAGCCTACTTGGAATGTCCCGTGGAAATCTGCATTGAGCGTGAGGGTGAGCGGAAGACTTACCAAGCGCCAAAGCAAATCTACTCTAAGGCCTTGGAAGGAAAGGCACCTACGGTGCCTGGCGTAGGACAACCGTATGAGCCGCCACTAAAACCTGAAATAACCATAGACACAACAAAACACACCAGAGCAATCGGCTCAGAAAATCCTAAACATAATACTTGCTCACGGCAAGTCTTAACCAATTTGAGTTGTGCGAACCATGCCGGAACTCCCTGAAATTACGATAATCGCCAGTCAAATGGACAAAGAAATCGCGGGAAAAAGTATTGTAGATGTTGAGGTTAATCAACCGAAAAACCTGAACATGCCTGTCTCCGATTTCACAAAAACAATTCAAGGAAAATCTGTGAAGCGCGTGTCAAGCAAGGGAAAATGGATATTTGCCAAGCTCAACCCTGATCACTTCCTGCTCATAAACTTGGGAATGGGCGCCGAACTCCTTTATTTCACTCCAGAGCAGAAACTTCCAGAAAAGTATCACTTCAAATTGACTTTTGATGACAAAACGGGCTTCACTATACATTTCCAGTGGTTCGGCTACGTCCACCTTGTCCCGAAGAAAGAGCTGAAAAAACATAAGCTAACGGCGGCGCTCGGAATTTCACCTTTTGATGAGAAATTCAAACTGGAATACTTTCGAAAAATGTTGGGCAACAAAAAGTCGGGAACAAAGAGCTTTTTGTTAAATCAGAAGAACATAGCAGGCGTCGGAAATGTCTACGCCCAAGACATTCTTTTCGAAGCTAAAATTCATCCAAACCGCAAGTTATACACGCTTTCCGAGAACGAGATGAAAGATCTCTACAGCGCAATTTACAGCGTGCTGATCCGCAGCATTAGGCTAGGCGGGTTGGCTTACGAGAAAGATTTCTATGGACAGAATGGCAAGCTTACAACGGACGAATTTCTGGTAGGCTACAAGCAAGGAAAACCATGCTCTGCATGTGGCACAACAATAGAGAAAATCAAAACTGGAAGTACCTCTTCTTACATTTGCCCAAAATGCCAACCACTAAAATAATGTAGTCGTCACTGGATCAGAGTTAGACGCTAAGGCTTCCTAATGTAGTTCAGAACAGTGCCTGCCTGTTCCTTTGAAATATCTCCATTTTCAAATAGACAATTGGCCAGTTCGGAAATCTTTGCCAGGGCATGAACTTTGTAGCCTGCTTTTTCAAGGTTTTCTTTTCCGCCTTGTTCTCTGTCTACTACGACCATTATATGCCTAACGTGTGCGCCAATCTCTTCTAGAGGCTTTATGCCTTCAAGTTTGGATAAGCCTTCGCTGACAACGTCATCAAAAAATAGGAGATTTTCGCCTTTCACAACTTCTGCCCCCGCAATTCTGCCCGTCACGCCATAGGCCTTCTCAGCTTTACGCACCACGACACACGGCAAATCAACTTTGCAGGCTATGCTGGGCAAAATCAACGCTCCCTTCAACTCGATGGACGCCAACTTATCCACTTTTTCAACAGCCATAATCTTTCCAATTTCGCTAGCTGCAATCTCCACAATAGTGCACAATTCCTTCGGGGAAGAGAGCAAACATGCAAGATCAATATAATATGGACTCAGAGCACCAGACTTAATCCTGAAACTGCCAAACTTCAAACACCCCGACCTATAAAGCGCACCAGCGACTCTAGACGCTATGTCTGACACGGCAAATCCCTTGAAAAGACTATGCACTCACAAATTTAACACTTACCAGAAGCCCAGCCACAAGTTCAATCTATATCCCAAACCCAACATAGAGAATTAAGTGCAACTAGAAAGCTGAAGAAAACTGCAAATCACCTACCCCTGAGAATTCGTTTCAGCTTCTTCCCTCCAGAAAAGGGCGCGCGCATGTGAAGGTGCATTATGATTTCTGTATTGTGTAGAATGCGGAGGCAAATTTTCGAGGATTTTCCTTCACAATGTCTATCTCATTTTGAAACTTTTTGAGTAACTTGAGGGCTTCTGGATCATTTTCACACTTTTTACGTAGGTCGCCAATTCTTTTCTCGAGAGGTCTATAGAATTCTGTCCACCAAGCATCTGCGGGTAATGAAAAAGATTCTACAAGCTTGTAACCGTGAGAAGGTATCCTCGAGAGTTCTGATGTGTTTCTTACTTCTTCATGGATGACCAAGAAACCATTGGGTTTGAGTAGTCTACGCCAATCCTTAAGACCTCTTTCAAATCCAATCGCTGGGATTGAACCCTCAGACCAAATAACGTCAAAACTTTCGTCTGGGAAATCCATCTCAAATAAAGAGAGTTTCACAGCTTTTATTCGATTTGAAAATCCTTCTTCCTCTATCTTCCTATTCAGTTCATCCAAACTAGATTGATCTATGTCAATTCCAATGATCTCGCCGTTGCTCATCTTTGCCAATTCAATGGTAGGAACCCCCGAACCACAACCGATATCAAGTATTCGAGGTCTATCCAAACTTGGCAGCATTCGAAACGCCTTTCTTGTATACTTGATGAAGTTTGCTCTTAGACCATCTATCTCTTGAAGCAGTTCTTGACACATCAGTGCTCAGTCTTTCATATCACAACAAAGATATTAGATTTGGGTTTAGAATCCAATCTATATACAACGGAAGGAGTAGGCACCGCAGAGACCCTTCTCCACCTTTCAACCCAGGATTTAACCTATTTATAGGGGGGTATAGACCTGCAGAGAGCAACAGAGAACAAGACTCCAAAACAGGTAAAACTAACATTCAATGCAAAACCCTGTACGGTAGGCTTTCTCACCATAATAAGACTAAAATAAACAAACTGAACATAAAAGCCAACGGTAACGTTTATAACCCTTTGTTATCATTCCTAAAAGTCGCGAAGCGGAAAGACAATGGGTCACCGAAAAACACACGCCCCAAGACATGGTTCACTCGCTTATTTGCCTAGGAAACGCGCCAAACGCCTACTAGCCAGAATACGCTACTGGCCAAAAATAGACGCAGACACACCTAGGCTTTTAGGGTTCACCGGCTACAAAGCCGGCATGACCTACGTATTCACGATAGAAGATAAAAAACGCTCACCAAATTTTGGAAAAGAGGTCGTACGTCCAGCGACGGTGCTGGAAACACCGCCCATGATCATATGCGGCATAAGAGCCTACACAAAAACTCCCTACGGCCTTGAAAACTTAACAGAAGCTTGGGTGGAAAACCCGCCTGCAGAGCTAGAACGCGTGCTCATACTTCCTGAAAAGTTTAACTCTGAAGAAATGTTCGAGAAAATCCAGAAAAGCGTTGACAAAATCACGAAAATCCGCGTCATTGCCATAACCCAGCCGAAGCAAACGAGCGTCCCAAAGAAAAAGCCAGACTTAACAGAAATAGAAATAGGCGGCAGCACAATCCAAAAACAGTTTGAGTACGCAAAAAGCTTACTGGGCAAGACAGTGACCCCTGAAGAAGTTTTCAAAGACGGCCAATACATAGATGTTGCAGCAGTATCCACCGGAAAAGGCTTCCAAGGACCAGTAAAACGCTACGGCGTAACGATACTTCAACACAAAGGAAGAAAAACAAAAAGAGGCATAGCAACCTTGGGTCCATGGAACCCCCACCACGTGATGTACTCGGTTCCAAGAGCCGGACAAATGGGCTTCCACCAAAGAACAGAATACAACAAACGCATCCTAAAAATCGGCAAAGACGGCAAAGAAATAACAGTGAAAGGCGGCTTCATAAGGTACGGACCAGTCAAAGGCCCATACATACTCTTAGAAGGAAGCGTACCAGGCACAGAAAAACGTCCAGTAAGACTGCGCTATCCAGCACGACCGCCAAGAGAAATCGCCGAAGAACCACCCCAAATCACCTATACATCCCTAGAATCACCCCAAGGAAAATAACGGTGAAAAACAATGCCCGCTAAGAAGACGACAAAGATCTTCGACCTAGAAGGGAAACCCGTCGGAAAAACAACTCTCCCTCCAGTTTTTGCAACGCCATTAAGACCAGACGTTATAAAACGCGCTGTCCTCGCCATACAATCCAAAAGGTTCCAACCTCAAGGCAGAGATCCCATGGCTGGAAAAAAAACAACTGCGGAGTCCAGAGGAACGGGCTTGGGCATGGCAAGGCTGCCGAGGATTAAAGGCCAGAGTTCAAGAGCCGCCTTTGCACCTGGAACAGTGAAGGGAAGATCAGCCCACCCGCCAACTTCTGAAAAGAAAATTGTAAAACGAATTCCAAAAAAGGAAAAACGCCTCGCCCTACTTTCAGCAATAGCTGCCACCGCTTCAAAAGAAGCTGTAGCCTCACGAGGTCATTCAATCGAGGACGTTCCCCAAATCCCACTCATAGTCGCAGACGATCTTGAAAAGTTAAAGAGAACCAAAGAGGTTGAAGAAGCCCTCATACAATTGGGGGTCCTAGCGGACATTTACCGCGTAAGAGAAAGCAGAAAAGTACGCGCTGGAAAAGGCAAACGCAGAGGCAGAAAAATCAAGCAAGTGGTAGGACCCCTCATAGTTGTGGCTGAAAACCAAGGACTAATAGAAGCGGCAAGCAACATTCCAGGCGTAGATGCCATCATTGTTAACAATCTAAACGCTGAAATCCTTGCTCCTGGCGCGCATTCAGGACGACTTACGTTGTGGACTAACAGCGCAATCAAAAAACTCAACGAGCTTTATGGCGAAGGAGAGAAAACATGATGGACTCAAGCGACGTTGTACTCTACCCGCTAATGACGGAGGCAGCCAGCCTCATGGTGGAAAAAGATAACAAGCTAGTTTTCATAGTCAACCTGAAAGCAAACAAAACTGACGTAAAAAGGGCGGTTGAAGAACTCTACGAAGTAAAAGTTGAAAAAGTCAACCTTCTAATAACGCCTCAGGGAGAAAAGAAAGCCTTCGTCAAACTGCACCCAGACCACAAAGCAACGGACGTCGCAATCAAACTTGGAATATTGTAAAATCGCATGAGGGTAATGATCAATGGGAAAAAGAATCCGTGTTCAGAGACGTGGGCGCGGCGGCCCCACATTCCGAGCTTCAACTCACAAAAGAGTAGCTCCCGCCCAATATCCGCCCGCTATAACGCCAAAAAAATATTTTGACACCGCAATAAGTGGCGTAGTAGACACTCTTGTCCACGATCCAGGACGAGGAACGCCCTTAGGGTTAATAAAATTCGAAAACGGGGAAACATGCTACACGGTGATCTCTGAAGGAACGTATGAGGGACAGCAAATTCAGTTAGGCGGAAAGGCGCCAGCAGAAGTAGGCAACATCCTCCCAGTGGGAAAAATCCCTGAAGGCACCATGGTATGCAACTTGGAACTGCACCCAGGCGACGGTGGTAAAATAGCGAAATCCTCGGGCGCTTATGCAACGGTAGTGGGTCATACACCCCAAGGGACAATGGTTAAACTTCCATCTGGAAGTACAAGATACATCAATGATTATTGTATGGCGACAGTCGGTGTGGTTTCAGGGGCAGGCAGAACGGAGAAACCATTTTTGAAAGCTGGCGAAAAATTTCATTTGATGAAAGCCAAGGGGCATAAATATCCGAGAACCCGTGGAAGGGCGATGGTTGCGGCTGTGCATCCATATGGCAGTAGCAAAAGAAGCGCACGGAAAGTCACGACGACTTCCCATGGTGCTCCGCCTGGGCAGAAAGTCGGATTGATTGCGGCTAGGGGTGCGGGACGGAAAAGAAAAAGGGCTACTCGATAGCAGAAGGTTTATAGCGGCTAAAGTTACCCTTAAGGTGAGAAAAAATGCCTAAAGAGTTCACATATCGCGGTTATACGCTTGATAACCTGCAAAGCATGTCTATGGACGAATTCATTAGCTTGCTTCCTTCCAGACAAAGAAGGAGTCTCCATCGTGGCTTAACACCAGGACAGAGAATACTGCTTGAAAAACTCAGAGAATCGAGAGAAGCCCTCAGAAAAGGACAGAACGTCACAGTGAAAACACATGTAAGGGATATGATTATCCTGCCTGAAATGGTTGGCGTCACAATTTTAATTCATAACGGCAAAGAGTTCGTTCCGGTGGAAATAAAACCAGCAATGATTGGGCACTACTTAGGAGAGTTTGCCATAACAAACAAGCCTGTAAGGCATGGGACTCCTGGCATTGGCGCATCGCGCTCATCAATGTACGTTCCACTAAAATAAGCTACTTTGTTTGCTCATGCCAATTTTCGTTTGGGTCTGTTGTGCTCGGCGAAACTTATACCCCCTCTATATATAGCTTCAACTGGAGGTTGACTGCGTTCTATAATAGTGCTCGGAGAAGACTATAGCTCCTTATATAAACTGTAAATAGAGTAGAACTTTGGTAGGTGCCTATCGGTTTCTTAGACCCCTTTCCCATTCTATGTTTTTTGTATAGATTTAGTGGTTGATTATGATTGTATGATGGCGCACTAGTGCTCAGAAGCAACTACCCTCTCCCTTCATATAGGTCGAAAATTGTAAGTGAGTAGATGGTTTGTTGCAAGACAGTGACGCGATTTTGTCTTGAACTTGGCTATGCGGTGTAGTCTCTTCCTTCAGGTTTTGCGCTGGGCGGTTTCGCTTCTGGTATTTGTGGCAACGGTATTGGCGGCGGAATGTTTAATGTTCTGGATATCAAAACGGACTCTACAAAGACAACATTGGATATTGACTGCACGATAAGTTGCGGCGGCGGTTTCTTCTCCTCATGTTCCTTACAGATTTTTTCAATCTCATTTTTGTCGCCAGACACGTAGGCGCTTCCTTTCAGGTTTATCTGCGCTATTGAAGGATTGTAATTGATTGTTAAAACAAAAGGAACTTCCAGCGAGTTTTCCGACTTTTTCTCCATACCTACTATGTTAACGTTCGTGTTTATCTGAATAGGCGGAATGGGCTTTTTAATATCCCAGAAACGCTCAGCAGAAATATTCGAGATTGAAACGTTAACTCTAATCATTCAAACCATCAAAATATCAAAGGTCGTAACAGATTTAAAACTATTCATTTTTCAGAACGCTTGTACCGTGTAAAACCACAGTGCCCGCATGTGTACCTGTCACCGTGGTCACCCATGAAGTATCCAGGGCCACATCTCTCGCAAGTTGGGCGCAATCTTACAACTTTAGCGTTATCTATTTTATACAACGTGTAAACACCCTTTTCCTTTTTCTTCTTCTTTTCTGCCCTCGCGGGTTTTTCGGGCTTTTCAGGCTTTTCTTCTTCTTTCTCAGGTTCTTCAGAGACCTCTTCTCTTTTTTCTTCTTTCTTAGACATAGTTTACTCCTCTCCCTCTTCCTTCGGTTTCTCAGGCGGTGTATTCCGTTTAATCATGTACTCAGGTTCAATAAGTCTCGCTTGTTCCGCTGATTCATATACGTTTGCTACGCCAACAGCCGTGCGTGTTCCTGTCTTTGTCTGCATTTTTTTAACGAAAACGATGTCTTCACTTATTTTTAATTCTGCTGCGACTGCTTTTTTAACGTCTAGCCTCTGCGGTGTTTTTCCTAGTTGACCATGTTCTATTTTGAAATGCACTTCTCTTCGCTTCAACAGTGGATTTTTCTTCTCTAACACTATCTTAAGTTCCATAGCCTCTTCCTCGTTTGGGGTGTTGACTTGATACAATAATCTTCTTATTTAGCTTTTCGAACAGTTTCCATGGCTTTCAAAATTTCAGTGACCTCCGCCTTCTTCTCAGGCGTAGCCTTTACGACAACAATGCCTTCATATGGTTGTCCATAAACAACAAGGGAGTTTTCTGGAGCATACAAAACTGCAATAAGCGTTAGCAAATCTTCTTCCCCATCCACAACAATTTGAACGTGTTGCCCATTACCAAGCGCTTCTCGGATTGCGGTAATAGCTTCTTCTGTTATTGTTCCTTGAGGATTTTTAACGTAAACCGCATTCTTCGCTGTAAACTGCTTGGGCCGGATTTTTTTCCTCATGCATTTATTATCTATAATTGACAATTGAGGTTTCATGTGACTTCTAAAAAGATTCCTTGAAACAGTATCTCCAACGGATATTATTATTGGCACATTTTCCTCTCTCACGACATCTTCAAGTTTCTTCATGGTTCCAGAAAATGAGCCTCGGATTAACTTGCCGATAGGCTTCTTAAGTTCTTTACGCAGCTCTGGCGTGATGGCATATACTATGACCATTTTTTGTTCAACCTTTAACTAGACCCAATTTTATTTTAGCATTGTCATAATCGCTTGAGATGATGACAGCACGCCGCTTTCTCTGTCTTGAGCGGCTTGTCCTTTGTTGCATGTATTCTGAACTGTGAGCATAGAATTGGCTTATCTAACCTTTAAGGCATAGCGCCCTTTTTCTTTTATATTCATGGCTTTTGCGATGGCTGAATTTTCAGGGTCAAACATTATAACTAATCCGCTGAAATCTTCACTTAGAGCAGTTGATTTGCATTTTGGGCAAACGTTCTCTTTTGTTATGGTGTGGCATACCGTGCACGCCTTCTCGGTCATCCTACTCACCTTTTTCTTTGCTCTCTAGTTTTTTCTTATCCAGCGCTTCTTTCGTTTTTGCCAACTCCTGCTTTAGCCACTCTAATTTGCCTAGAAAGGGTTGCCTAGCTGTCACGCCTATTTTTCCAGAACTTCCAGCTCTCCCGAGGGAAACCGCTGTTACTCTAACACGAACTTGGTCTCCGCCCGTTAGTTTCCTTTTAGTTTCCTTCCCCAATAAAACGCCTTGTTTTTCATCGTATGAGATGAAGTCATCCATAAGTTGCGAAACGTGTAGTAAAGCGTCAACGGGGCCTATGCGGAGGAAAGCTCCGAAATCCGCAATTTCTACAACGTCTCCTTCAACTATCTCTTGTATTTCAGGATAGAAAGTTAGCAACGAAAATTTTACCTTGTGGTAGGTGGCTCCGTCGCCCGGAATTATTTTCCCGACAGGGCTTACTTCCACGTCAGTTACCGCTATGACATAGCCTAGTTCTTCATCCACGACTCCTTCATATCTTGTTTTGACCTGTTGGCGGCCGACTGCTTCTAGAGGTTTGCCAAAGGTTTCAGGCGGAATGCGAATCGTGTCTTGCAGAGTTATGAGTTTAAACATGGGTCATATCATCCCGTCAATTTCCAGGCGCGACTTGTGTCTCACATAAATTACTGGCACATTTATATCTCTTAGCCTCTTTCTGAGTTGCCTATCATTCGTGAAAACAGGAGATTTCCATTCATGAGCCGTTTTCACGATTATATCGTCCACGCACATAACAGTTTTCTCATTCACCTCAACAAGTTTACATTTCTCGGCAAGTTTCAAGGCGTAAGAAGCGATTTTGCGCATTTTAGGCGACTCTTTCTCTGCGACTCTTTCCAGTTCCCGCCGAACAGGCGAAAGCAGAACCAACTCAAAGTTCGTGTTCAGAAGCCTTTTCAATTCTTCAAAAATGTCAATTTTGAATTGAAGCGGAACAAACAACGCGTTTGAATCTAAAATTACTTTAAGTATCTGTCTCTTGTGACAAGGTTCAGTCTTCATGTTAATGTGTCATTCCTAATTACCTTAAAAGACATGGTGCCTCATATTTTTATATACCTCAGTTGGAGTTACCTCAAATCTTTCACAAAATCCATAACAGTTCATGATAACTCAACCTGACTGACGAATTACTGGAAAAAGGTCTAACGAACCTTTAAAGCGCTCGATGAATTACCAATCATATCATGTTTAGACGATCTGGTGATGTGTGATTGAGAAAACTGATGAAGGCAGCCAGATTGCACAGGTTGAAAGAGAAATTAAGCATAGATCTTGTTGAAGTGCCTCAAGTAAAAACTGGAGAGGTTCTCGTTGACATCAAGGCAGCTGGAATATGTCACTCAGACATAAACTATCGTGACGGAGTAAGTCCTGTCGGAAAACTTCCAATAGTTCTTGGCCACGAAATTGCGGGCGTAGTAGCAGGGGTAGGTGACCAAGCGGCAGGAATAAAGGAAGGTCACAGAGTCAGCGTTCACTACGTGATAAGCTGTGGAGACTGCTTTTTCTGCCGCACTGAAAGAGAAAACCTTTGTGAAAAATATCAGATGATAGGAAAAGATGTTGACGGCGGTCTAGCTGACTACATAACCGTTCCAGCACGCAACGTTTTGAGGTTATCTGACGCCATATCGTTCGAACAGGCAGCCATAATGGGGTGTGCCGTTTCAACACCACATCACGCTTTGAAAAGAGGGCGAGTAAGCTCTGGAGACACTGTTGTGATTTACGGCGTTGGAGGACTTGGAATTAATGCTGTTCAATTGGCCGCAAAAATTTTTGGAGCTGGCCTTGTGATAGCCGTGGATGTTTCGGATGAAAAGCTCGCACTGGCCAAGAAACTAGGAGCTGATCACGTCGTGAATTTTGCTATAGATGCTCCATCTGAGAAAATAGCTGAGATTACAAACGGGAGGCTCGCTGATGTTGTATTAGATTTCGTAGGTCTTAGAAGAACAATTGAGACGGGAATTGATTGTGTTGGAAAGGGCGGAAGAATGGTGCTGGTTGGCATAGGTCCGGAAGATATCCGAATTTCTCCCTATAAAACTATGATTGGCAAGGAAATGGAGCTTATAGGTGTGAATGACCACTTGAAATCCGAGCTTGCTCAATTGGTTGAGATTGTTGATTCTGGAAAAATAGACCTTTCTGCTGTGGTTACGCATAGAGTGCGGCTGGAAGACGTAAACTACGGAATGGAAATTTTGGAGAAAAAGATCGGAAATCCGTTGAGAGTTCTCGTGGTCAAGTAAGATCGATGAAAGGCCTCAACAATACGTTTATACCATTATCCCGTATCCTATTAGTCTCCATCTGGCCGCTATTTTTCTACTAATCGCAACTCTTGAACCCTCATGTACACAGACTGGTCTGGTGAGCTTAACTGTAACAATGTTATTCTTTACTGAGGTGACTTTTCCAACGTTTACTGCGGCACCTACATGAAGTAAAAGAGTTTCATCGAAGTTGATTTTCTCAACCTTCAGAAGTTCTTTTGTTCCTACTGCGCGTTCGAGGATGTGCGTTTCCAAAGTTAATTCTGTCAAAGTTGGAGGAAGCATAGCCGTTTTTCCCGCAATATTTCCCGTCAAACCGTCTGCCTTTGAAAATGAGGGGTCCAAAAGTGTTCCTACCCCCACCAACCCTCCGCAATGCGCTTCTTTCACGCCTTTTTCGCCCACATGTAAACTGACTATTTCGCTGATCAAGGGAACGTAAACATTCTTGCCTTCCTTTTCCGTGCTTATTCCCGGGCGTATCTCTATTTCTTCTCCAACTACGAACTTGCCCTGCAGTATCGTGCCTCCAACTATTCCGCCTTCAAGTTTCTCAATCAAAGTGCCCGGCTTGTTGATGTCGAAGGAACGAATAACATACATTATTGGAGACTTCGTCTCATCTCTTTCCGGTGTTGGTATGGTCTCCTCTATCGCTTGAATGAGAACGTCAATGTTTATTTCGCGTTGAGCAGAAACAGGGATTATTGGCGCATTTTCTGCAATTGTACCTTTAACAAAGTTTCTTATTTCCTCATAATTTTTATGCGCCCTTTTCTCATCAACAATATCTATCTTGTTCTGCACCACAACGATGTTTTTTATACCGATAACCTCAGCAGCAGCCAAGTGCTCTCTTGTCTGCGGTTGGGGACACGGTTCATCAGCAGCTATTACAAGTATTGCCCCATCCATTATAGCTGCGCCCGAGAGCATGGTAGCCATCAAAGCCTCATGTCCAGGGGCATCCACAAAGCTGAGGGCACGTACAAATGTTGCCTTTGAGCCGCATGTGCAAATGGGCTTGGCGGAATAGTTTTTAGGTGGTTCACATTGGGGGCATTTGTAGATTGCCATGTCGGCATAGCCCAGCTTTATCGTAATGCCTCTTTTCAACTCTTCGCTATGCTTTGATGCCCAAACTCCAGTCAGAGCTTGCACTAAAGTTGTTTTGCCATGATCTACATGCCCTATGGTGCCAATGTTGACTTCCGGCTGTTTGGGTAAGGCTTTATTTTCGCGGCTCATTTTCTTTTTTCCATAAATATATGCGAATTATTGAAGGATTAAATTGAGCAAGTTAATAAATGTTAAGTCTTTATGTGCTGCTTGTAGCCTCAGCTTCTTTTTTAGCCTCTTCAGACCTTTCTTTTTTGCTTTCTTTCGGTTTCTTTGGTCTCTCAACAATTTTCATATTAATCTGTACAATTTCGTCTGTTATCACGTTGCCACGAACGGTTTTTCGTCTTCTCTCTCCGTCATTTTTAGGGTTAAACCCCACTCCTCCGCTTAGGATGATGTTTCGACGGACGCCTCCGTGAACGCTTGGTCTCATTGGGATTCCATCCTTGTCTGAACCGCCCGTTATTTGCAGCTTATGCGCTGGCAGGTCTACGATTGAGCCGTCCACTACTTCTCCTATTTTTCTCCCGATCAAAGGAGTGGCACGGGCTTCTTCAAGCTCCATTGCTTTTGAAGTTCCTGTCTCTGGATCTGACACTATTGCCTTGAACTTAGCCATTAGCGAGTAACTCTCCAGCGGTGTATGAAAGTTGAATCTCTCTCTATTAAGGATTTATGAAAAATTAGTAACGTCTTCAGACAAAACTTGAGGTTTCATGGGTAAAAGTTTTAATCCAACCGCGAAATCGTTTTCTGGCTATGTGGCGTCTCGGTTTCTTCTTCCACGAAATGGCGTTTGGTTTACTTTCTGTTTTTCTTCCACTGTATGTAGTAGCAATTGGCGGGTCCTTGGTTGACATAGGTATAATGACTTCAGCCGCCCTGTTCTCTGCAATTCCCTTTGCCTTCTTTTGGGGTTACATTTGCGACAAAACAAGACGCTACAAACGTTACATTCTACTCTCATTTGCATCATCAGCCATCCTTCTTTACGCGTTCACTCTTACGACCGGTATAAGCTTGTTCATCATTCTCTACGCGGTTATGTCAATACTTCACGTAGCCCATGAAGCACCAAAAAACGTGTTGATAGCAGAGCATTATTCCCGTGAGGAATGGGAAAAATCTTATGCTTTCTATGAGGGCTTCACGGAAGTTGGCTGGCTTATCGGATTACTTTTAGGATCTTTAGTTTCCACTTTCGGCTTTGAGGCAAATTTCACTTTGCTATTGTGCAGCGGCCTAAACTTGATTGCCTTCTTAATTTCCCTATTCTTGGTAGCAGATCCGCTCTTAATATTCGAAAGGAGATTGGTAGGCATAGAAAAGACGATAGACTTCACGTACAGAGGCGTAGGTGTCGCGTCAAAAATTTTGGACGGCCTATCCTCTGACGGAAAATTGAGAAGAGAAAATCTCTATGCTTTCTGTTGCGGCTTAATTCTCTTTTCCTTTGCCTCAAGCACATTTTTCACGTCGCTGCCCATATTCTTCTCAAAAGATTTAGCCCTTCCAACTAGCACGATTTTCATGATATATATGCTAAATGCCGGCGGTGGAGTCGCAGGTTATTTTCTAGCAGGTCGCAGGTCGTTGCATCTTGAAGAAAAAACACAAATGAAAAGAATTGTACTCTTTCGAAGCGTCCTTGTCTTCATGTTAATGGTTTTTGTCTTACTGTCTTCGTACACTGCAGTGTTTGCAACTACAATTTTGATTCTAATGGGATTTGCTTATGCTTTGTATTACATTTTCACCCTTTCACTATCCATGGAACTCATACCTGCCGGAAAGGCTGGCTTATTCAACGTTCTTGTAAGCATAGGCGCGGCTTGCGGTTCCTTTTTAGGTCCTTTTCTTGCTCAGACATTGGGATTTATGTATCAATTTTTGACAGCGGGCATAATTTTCTGCATAGCGTATGTAGCTTTCAGAATTTTCTCCTGATAGAACGTGTTTAAGTAGAAAAAGAAATGTTGGTTTCGACTAGAGTGGGCGACGCTACTCTACGTGTACTCTGAATAGGTCAATGTCTTCCCGCATTTTGGGTGTGAGTTCAAGAAATTCCCTTACAGCCCGTTCGATATCCTTGGACTGTGTTACATATCTTCCAACTATGATTATGTCAGCGCCTTTTTCCAATGCTTCTTTTGCGGTTTCCGGTACTATTCCGCCAGCCACAGCGATCAAGAATCGTTTATCTGGAAAATCTTTGCGCAGTTTTTGTATTAGGTCTAATCCAATCGTCCTTCCTGTTTCTTGGTCTATTCCTCTGTGTAGAATGACCACATCTGGGAATTCTTTTAGCATCTTAAGCTTGCCAACTGGGTCTTCCACATTGAGCAAGTCTACCACACCGTATATTCCAAGTCTTTTCGCTTCGTGAATAAATGAGGCGAGCGTTTCAAGCGGGGCGAGTCCGGCGGCAACCACCGCGTCTGCTGTTTCTTCATAGGCTATGTCAACTTCAACTTTCCCTACGTCTAAAGTTTTCAAATCTGCAACAATAAATGCGTCTTTTGCCACTGGCCTCAAGTCATTTATTACTCTTGTTCCGTAGCGTTTAATGAGGGGTGTTCCCACTTCCAGGATTACTCTGTCGCTTCCTGGAATCTGCGATATAATTTTCTTTGTTCTTTCTAGTTCTGGCACATCAAGCGATATCTGCAAGTAAGGTGGTCTCCACAAACGTGGAACCTTGAAGCCCATTATTGGATGCTTTGCCCTGTCTTTGTCGTAGAAGACTTTTTCAAGTGTAGGGTACTTGTTTAAAGCCCTCTTTAATGCCATTTTCGTTGCTCCATAATTGTACTGGTATATTTTGCGGTAGTCGCTTGCTTGTGGATGAATAAATACGCTGCACACTATAACCCAGTCGTCCACCTTATCTTTTGGAATTATCTCTTCTTCTACAGCATCTGCAACAGCTTTTGCAATTGCTGCCTGTGCAGGCCCAAAAATTTTTCCCGCATCTTCCATGTTTTTAACAGTAACCTTCGGCACAAGCAACGTGTGCGGCTTAGGCGGAAGGTTAGGTCTTATAACCGCTAGCAACGGCGTATGTCCGGCAGAAAGATTTGATAGACCCGCGGCAAAGGCTTCCCCAACTGGTCCATTTTTGTTACCTATCAAAAGGTCGACGTGTGCAACCTCGTTCCCTTCTCCTACAAGTGCTTCACCAATCAGGTATGCATCTGCTGGTTCTTCGACAGTTTCAGGCCGAAAGGTTGTCGATAGGCCGTCTGAAATCTCTTTGAAATCGACATTAAACTCCTTTAGCCATGTATAGAGTGTATCCCTATGGATTTTCAAAATTTTCGCTGTTCCTGAAATTGTAGATTTTGTCGGTCTAGCCTTCGAAAGAATTTTAGATTTTATCTCTTTTTCGGCAGCTTCCACCAACATTTTTATGAATTCTTCCCGTGTTGCAGGTTTTTTAGAGTCGGTATCCGACATTTTGAGTTGCCTCTGCATCGTCTGTGTGCAAATCTGGTATATAAAACTGTCGGATATGAAGCTGGATGTCGACGGGCAGAGCGGTGTTTTTGCATAGAACTGTCGGCTATGAACACATGTTTCTTACTGGTTGCAGCTATCATGAGATTTCACTGGGGTTCGATACTGGATTTTGCAATGATTCGCAGTTGTTTCCTGTTTTTTATCGGTAAATCTATATACCTTGGAAGACTAGAAGGCTTAAATTCAGCAGAATGTGGTGGGTTAAATGTCGTGGAAGGACTTGGTGAGTATAGCAATAATTCTTCTAGGTGTAGTTTTGTTTCTGTATGGCAGTAACTATTTCAACGCTGCTGTCGGCTGGACTGGAGTATACCTTATCATCGGCGGTTTTTTAGTTGAGATCATTTTATACGCGTACAGTGAGTTTAAGAAAAAGAGTAGCTGATTAGAAACAGTATAGGTTAGAGTATTTTTCATTCAGATAATTCAAATATGGTTTGACATCCAATCCTTTTCCTGTGATCTCCTTGATTAAATCCGCGGGGTCGTACAATTTTCCATAACTGTGCACGTTTCTAGTTAGCCATTCCTTTATGTTTTTAAAGTTACCTTTTTCAAGTTGTTTTCGCCAATTTGGCAAATCCTTTTGCATTTGTGTCAGAATTTGCCCACTGTAGATATTGCCCAACGCATAACTTGGGAAATAGCCGTACAAACCGCTTGCCCAATGCGTGTCTTGCATTACCCCTTCAGAGTCATTTTCAATTTTCACGTCTAGATATTCCTTGTATTTCTGTTTCCATATTTCAGGGAGTTCCTTGACCTCAATTTTGTCCGCGAACAAGTCCCTTTCGATATCAAATCTTATTATGATGTGCAAGCCGTAGGTGACTTCGTCCGCCTCAATGCGGATCTTGGAAGGCTTGACTTGATTTACGGCGTGAACAAATGCATCCAATCCAACATCTGCTAGTGCTGAGCCCGTGATTTTCTTCAATTCTGGAAGGAAGTAAACCCAAAATTCGCGAGAGCGCCCAATGATGTTTTCCACAAAACGAGATTGAGATTCATGGAAACCTGAAGAGGCGCTTGTGCCGACTGGCTGGTAAATCCATTCTGGTTTAAGGCCCTGATCATACAACGCGTGTCCAGCTTCATGAAGCACTGAGAAAATTGAAGACGTAAAATTGTCTTCGTGATAGTGAGTTGTTATTCTCACATCGTCATAATATCCTGTTGTAAAGGGATGTTCAGTTTCGTCAATTCTTCCTCCAGCATTTTTTGATGTTACGTCGTATCCAACGGTTTCAGCGAGGGCTTTCGCGATTTGGCGTTGGGCGTTCACAGGGATTTTGTGTTTTAGAACGCCTATCTTTGGTTGTCTTGGGGCAGTCTCACATTTCCTCAGTATTGAAACTAAACCTTCGCGCAGTTTATCGAAAACTTTTGTGATTGTTTTTGCTGGCATTTTGGGTTCAAAAATGTCTATTAGCGCATCATAAGGCGTGGCAGTCTCCTTTACTTCCTTCAAAATTTCTGCGGCTTTCTTATTCAAGTCAACAAGCTTCTCGAGTTCAGGTCTGAACATGGCAAAATCTTTTGATGCCTTCGCTTTTTTCCAAATATCTACAGTAATGGCCTGTTGCTTTGCGATTTCAGCGACAAGCTCTTCGGGAAGTTTCGTTTGCTCGTCATAATTTTTCTTTGCTAGGTAGATGTTCCTCTTTTGAACTTCGTCAAATTTATCATATTCTGGATGGCGCATAATCTTTTCCAATAGATTTCCTATATCTGGATCCGTGCTCATTTTATGCTTGATGCGGCTTAGGAGGGCAAGTTGCTCACTTCGGAGTTTAATTGCTTTCGGCGGCATCATTGTTTCCATATCCCAAGATACAATAGATTCCGCTGATCCCAAAACTAACTGGTTTTTCGCCTTCTCCATTATCTTCTGGTAATATGAGCGCAATGTTTCCATTCTTATTCCCGCCTTGATTTTCGGATTTATTCGATAGGAACAGCTTCTATATGAGTCTTTATAGAATCTAAAATCAAGATGGCTTTTCATCACCGAGGAGCATTTCTTGATTAATCTCAATTATCCTTCACTAAAATTTTCTTCAGAAAAAGACATTTAGCCATCTTGCAAATTCTATTTACTTTGGGGTTTGTATTGTCAGGGCAACATGAGGAAGAAACCTATTCGGTTATTTTCTCCTCGCTGAAGCATCCTGTAAGGAGAAAAATTCTTCGCCTTTTAGCAGACGATTCAAAAACTTTCAGTGAAATTCTTGGGCAGGTTGATGTTGATAGTTCACATTTAAGTTACCATCTCGAAAGTTTGAAAGAACTTCTCAAAAAGGAAAATGGGCAATATTCTCTTTCGGATTTTGGTGGCGCTGCGGTTTCCTTAATGTCGAAGGTTGAAGAACCGGAAAAACAAGGTTCAACTTTAAAGAGATCCATCGTTCGGGTACATCCAAAACCACTTTTCGTATTAATGATCGCATTGCTTATCACGTCGATTGCAGCTGGAATATATTTGCAGTCACTTAACACCGAGCTCAATTCGACAATTCAAGAGGAAAGAGGGCGCGTTGCAGGTCATGCTGCTAATTCTTTGCACAAGTTATCGGCCATGTCCACTCCATCGGGATGGGGACCACCTGTGACGTTCTGGACGCGCATGGATGAATATTCCAACATCAGCCTTGCCGACATTAGCGTTAGACAAATTTTTGAAAACTCTGATTTAGGGCATCTGTCCTTACTACAACTAATGGAACTTGATCCAAATAACCGAGAATATTATCAGAAAATTGATGGACTTTTCCTTAGTTTTCTAAATTTCTCATACGCCATGAACAGATTATTGGGTGAAAACGAAACGTCAAATGTCCTAATATTCACAGAAAGACTCTATGATGGGGTCAGAGATCGACCAGATACACTCGCTGGATACTTTCTGAATGCCTACAATTACTTGAATAGGGTCGATACGTTTGCGCTTGAGCAAGTTTCTGAAGGAGCTGACGTATTACAGGTAATAATAGGGTCAATCATGGAAGATGTATACAAGGAGTTCCCTTGGGTGCTACTATAGCAAAATGTAACCGGTTCAGGTGAAACGAACAAGAAATAAGACTTGATTTTTTCTCTGCGGTATTCCAAAATGTGTTCCACACTCTGGGAATAGTCAGGACTTACAAACGGGGCATGCAGCAAAAGCGTTTGTTAGAGCTATGGAAATCGTGTGCAGAAACGCAGGCGCCACTAAATAGTTTTGCCCTAATAGCCAATGTATAAGAAAGAACAGAAAACTGGAAAAACAAATGAAAATGTTGCTTCAACAAAATCCAACATCTTATGATGCTCGCGTATAAATAATCATGGTGCTCCGGCCGGGATTCGAACCCGGGTCTTCGGCTCGAAAGGCCGGAATACTTGACCGGACTATACTACCGGAGCCTCCTTTCAAGGAGCATCATCCAAAATGTTCTTTCACTCGAATAAACCTTACCCTTTTCCAATTAACCATTACTTCCTATTTGCGTTTTCCGAAAATCTTTCCATTGTCAATGTACCTTCTGTTTACGCACTAAGCATCTCTGCTCTATCAGTTTGCAAGCCTTCTAAACGTTTGTGGCAACTTTGATTGGGAGTCTACCGTTTGAGTGTTCCGTAAACCGCTTTTTAATAAGAGAGGCCAGCTTTGACTTTGTTAAGATGATTATCAAAGCAAAAGTAATTTCCAACAAAACGGGAAGGTAGGCCGACGAAACCCCAAAATTTTGAAGACCCGCCGCCAGGTTCATAAAACCCATGAACAACGCCAAGAAAGTTAGAAAAATGGCGGCGAAATTTGAAATCTTGTGTTTGATTTTGAACAGCAACAGGTACATGAACGCCAGTTCAGGAATGTAAAACAATAGAGCGCCCAAGATGCCTAAAGGCCAACCTAAAGGATTCACCTCTACAGCCCAACCTCTGACGTCTATGATGTAGTACGTGATGGTAACATCGAAAACCCAGCAAGCAATAGGCACCCCAATCATAGAAATTAGAATGCGCCTGAACCTGTTTACGTCGCTTTTGCCTTGCAAATGAGCATAAACTATCAGTGGGATAGTAATCAAAAGCACTAGAGCGTACACCCAGACTATCCATGCATAACTGTGAAGCCCAACTACTGACAAAATGTTAAAAATCCAAATGACAACAGTCATCGCTAAAAAGCCTTCAGCAAAATCGCTCAAGGTGCTCATCTTAAATCCTGTTTTATTCCATTTCAGCGTATTAGGCGGCATCCTTCACGCCACGCCATATGCTTTACTCGCCTAGGTACCCAATGCTGGAAAACTGAGCATTATCGACTACTTATCAGCTTACACGTTAAAGCAACTACAGACAGAGATGACCGCTTTCGCATAAAACAGAAAGAAGGTGAATCGCGGAAGCATCTCTGCCGAGTCAGGGTCCGAATAAGCCTCACCTCGAAGTGCCATCTGTAGGCACTTCAATAAGATATTTTTGCTGTTGAGGGGATTCTGCCTAAAATCCTTGCCGTTGCTTCCTCGACTTTTTCGCGGTTCACTTCGTCTGTGTAAACACGTAGTATGTTAATGAAGCCTTTGAGGGTCTCAAAAATCTTTGAGGTCTCGCTTAAGCTTTGTGGCATTTTTCTGCCTTCCGGTGTCTTGCTGAAAACTGGTATTTCCATGGATTCCATGAGCACTGAATGGTGATAAGGCACTGATGGAACCGTTGGCACATCAATTATCACCAATTCTGTTTCCACTTTCGCTTCCTTCGCGATTTCACTCTGCAGTTGTTTTCTGTAGGCTTCGCGGCCGAAGACGTTTGAAATCATCGTGTCTTTTTCGTAGAAAGTCCTCTCATAGGCGCACTTGAGCATTTGTCTCCTTTCAAGGTTCTTTATTATTTGACTTGATTTTTTGCAGTTTTTCAACATTGTCCAAACGGTATAGTCATCCATGGCCAAGTATTCGTCGGGAGTTTTAAAATCTGTTAATCCAAGTTCTCTGTTTGCTTTTTCCATGGCCATTGCAAGCATTATCTGGGCTGCCCTTCCGACGCGGTGGAAGTATATGCTTTTGAAGGACTCTATCCTGGCGATTATGAGGGATTCTAGGGCAGATAGGGCGCCCAAGTCTACTGCCAAGTTTTCGCCAAGCATGTCTAGGGCGTGAATTATTCGGAAAACGTCAATGTAGCCGTATTCTGCGCCAGTGTGATGCGTATCTCGGACGATAAAATCTTGCTTGTCCACGTCAACGGCGCTGCTTATTATTTGATCCAAGAAAGCCTTTTTGGGTTTGTGAAGTTTTCCTACCGCTAGCTTTCCAACATCTTGTGGCTTGTACCCCATCTTGGCTAAGGAGTTTCTTAATTCGCTTTTTTCAATTATCCACGATGTGATGTCCTCATGCGTCTTATCAAGCTCTTTGATGAGTAGCTGTTCAAAGACGTGCGAGAAGGGGCCGTGCCCAACATCGTGCAGCAAAGCTGCAATCTTAACCATTTCAGCCTCTTCTTCATCCATGCATTGAGAAATTTTAGGGTTTTCTACCACTTTGCCAGCCAGATACATGACGCCGACAGAATGCTCAAAACGTGTATGATTTGCTCCGGGATAAACGTATTCAGAACCAGCTAACTGCCGCAGTCTTCGTAATCTTTGAAGAGGGTAAGAATCAATTATGTCTTTTTCCTTCTCCGTTATGTAAACGTATCCATGCACTGGGTCTTTTATTTCACCCCAATATGCTTTAGGCATTTGCAGTTTCTCCGCAGTTTTCTTAAACAATTATTAATGTATCTTCTTATAATGTCTAACGCTAAAGTTGCGCTGGCTGATAAAATGCGGGGAAAAGGCTATTTCATCTGCATCGAAGGGTTAGATGGGTGCGGAAAAACTACACAAGCCAAGTTGCTTGTGAAAAGATCACAGAAGCATTACCAAGCTGTTTACACGGCTGAACCTAGCCGCGGCAAGATAGGCATGTTCATCAGAGAACACTGCTTGCAGGGCAAACACCGTCTTTCAAGCATTGTTGAAGCTTTACTTTTCGCTGCAGACCGTTTTGAGCATTTGGAAAATGAGGTTCTTCCAGCTTTGGAGGAAGGGAAACTGGTGATTTCTGACCGTTACATCTATTCCTCTCTAGCTTACCAAGGCGCTGTGGGGCTCGATTTAGAATGGATCAAGAAAGTAAATAAACACGCTTTGAAGCCTCATCTCGCAATCTTCATTGACGTTGATCCTGAAATCGTAATTAAAAGGTTGAAGCGTGAAAAATCGGTCATGGAAAATTTGGAGACTCAGCGGAAAGTGCGTGAAGTTTACATGAAATTTGTCGAGAACGGAGAGCTCGTAAGAATTGATGGAAACAAGCCTAAAAAGGAAGTTGCAGATGAAATTCTAAACGTTGTTCTCAAATTCTTGGAAAAGAACCGCTAAGGCGCTTCTAAAACTTTCAAAACTTTTCTAGAAAAACTTTCATTAATTTTGTTGACGAAGAAGTTTACGATGTCATCTGGTGAAACGTATCTCGGGCCTCTCTCATGAAAAACGCGTGTTTCCATAGAGTTTTTGTTGAATAAAGTGCGCATCATGTAATAGTCAAATTTCAATGGAGCTTTCTTTTCGCCTTCAGTTTTGTAGTAGCATATGGCACAAAAGAAATCCATGACTTGAAGGGATTTTTTCTCTACAACTTTTAACGCTCTGCCTGTTTCCTCCTTATCCAAATAGTTGAAGTTTTTTGCTTCTGCAATCCCGAGTTCAAAAATTATGGTGCAATGAGGTATTGATGGGTCGGCAATGTCTTCAAAATTAAAGGTTTTACAGTTTATTTCGCGGAAGACTTGTATTAGCCTTGCTTGCAGTTTTTTGCTTGAAATGGAAGTCGTGAAAGTAGCTATCTTGTGGATATTTTCTGGGAAGTTCTCGTAGAAACCAAGCATTACGCGAGTTTCCTTACCTATCCTCTTTTCATCTTCCTTATTCTTTCGAGATTGCCCAGCAGGTCTGAAAGTGCACTGCTCAGTTTCTGCAACTCTTCAACATTTTCCGTGTTTTGGATTTTGTCTTGTATTTCCTGAACCTTAGCCAAAAGAGTTGCTTCAAGCTTCTCCATCGCCATAGCGCTTGTTACTTTTTCTGCATCTTCTCCTTCTTTAACTACTATGACTTTCTTCTCGCATTTTGCGCACCATAAGATTCCGTTTTTCAATCTGAAAAGTGGAGAAGCGCATGCTGGGCAAGATAAGTCCGTTAGGGTAGAGCCTTGACGCAGTAGGTCAGCCATGCGTTTAATATGCTTTTCCTCAGTATTCTCTTGCAAGTTTTGCAACCCCAAAGTAAATAGGCATCAAAGCTTATATAACTTGATTACCGCGAAATTGGATAGGGTGGCAAGAATGGTGCGCAAGAAGAAAGCCGAGGAATATGAACAGAGAATAAAGCAAGCAATGATTGTGCTTGGAGAAGTATCTGAAGATAATACCACACCAAGAAACATCAGAAGGGCAGCGAAAGACTCTATGAATGCTCTGCAAACAGCAGAGTACACACCAGCCGTTCGCGCTTCAAATGTCATATCGATTCTGGATGAAATTCTGCAGGATCCAAACATGCCACCTTACACAAGGGTAAAACTCTGGAACGTGATGAGCCTCATAGAGGCCATAAAAGATTAATACCTAATGGAAAAATGGAATGTGAAGGTGAAATATGTGAAAGTATTCCACTATGACGCTGTTCAAGCAAAAGTTGCAGAAGAAGGCGCTTCGAAATTGAAAGTAAGATGGCTAATCACCAAGGATATCGGTGCCGAAAACTTTGCCATGCGGCTTTTTGAGATGGACCCCGGAGGTCACAGCCCTCTGCATACCCATGCTTGGGAACACGAGGTTTTCATCTTGGACGGTGAGGGTTTCGTATTTGACGGAGAAAAAGAAAGACGATTCAAGGCCGGCGACGTTGTCTTCGTTCCCCCAAACGAACGCCATCAATTCAAAAATAATGGGCAAAACACTTTGAAGTTTCTCTGCCTCGTGCCCTACATGCAAAAATGACGAACCCATTAGTTTTAACACGAACTTTGTCGCTAGAAATATATGCCAGTTGTTACATGTAATTTTGGGTTCTAGGGGATAGTGCCCTTTGAAGTACGATGTAATAATCGTTGGCGCTGGTCCAGCAGGAATTTTCTCGGCACTAGAAATTACAGAGAAAAATGATCTCAATGTTCTCATTCTTGATAGAGGGCAAGACATAAACCAGCGCAAATGCCCAGCAAGCCGAGGGTTCGAATGCGTCCACTGTGACCCGTGCGCAGTTCTATCAGGTTGGGGAGGGGCGGGTGCGTATAGTGATGGCAAACTTACCTTATCAACTGAAGTGGGCGGCTGGCTTAACCAATACGTCTCATCGAAAGAACTTGAGAAACTTGTGGAATACGTTGATGGCGTTTATTTGAAATTCGGAGCAAATGAACGTGTTTATGGAGAAGATGTTGAAAAGGTAGATGAGATTGAGCGTAAGGCGTCTCTCTCAGGGTTGAAGCTTATTCGGCAAAAGATTCGTCATATGGGAACGGAAAAATGTATTGAAACTCTGCAAAAAATGCGTCAGGAACTGAATGGAAAAGTTGTGTTTCAGCCGAAAACGGACGTTAAAGACCTTATAGTGGAGAATACCACCGTTAAGGGCGTTGAAACGGTAAATGGCGAAAAATTGTTCGGAAAATACGTGATTATTGCGCCTGGCAGAAGCGGAGCTGAATGGCTTCAAGCAGAAGCGCAGGTTTTAGGATTGAAGACAGTGAACAATCCTGTTGATATAGGAATAAGAGTTGAAGTTCTTGCTCCGGTCATGGAAGAACTGACCACAGCCCTTTACGAGCCGAAACTTGTTTATTACTCAAAGCTTTTCGATGACCAAGTTCGCACTTTTTGCGTTGCACCCTATGGCGAAGTCACAACGGAATCTTATGATGGAGTTCTAACCGTTAATGGACAAAGTTATGCTGAAAGGAAAACAGAGAACACAAATTTTGCGATTTTGGTAAGCACGTCCTTCACTGAACCGTTCAAAGAACCCATCGCTTACGGAAAATACGTCGCTCGGCTTTCAAATTTACTCAGCGGTGGAGTAATAATACAACGTTTAGGCGATTTAGTGTCTGGGAGGCGATCAACGCCTGAGAGAATTGCTCGAAGTGTGGTAACTCCCACATTTAAGAACGCGACGCCAGGCGACTTAAGTTTCGTTTTGCCATATCGCTATCTATCTGACATAAGGGAAATGCTTCAGGCTTTGAATCTGATTGCTCCTGGGATCCACTCGCGAGACACGCTTCTTTATGGCATCGAAGTGAAATTTTATTCCTCAAGATTACTGTTAAACAACAGCTTAGAAACAAAAATTCACAACTTATTTACAATTGGTGACGGTGCCGGCGTTACTAGAGGATTGGTTCAAGCTTCCGCATCTGGCGTCATGGTGGCAAGGGAAATAACAAAAAGGGAGAAGCTGAAGGCGTAGAAATGGCCATTGCTGAAAAGATCATGTGTTCCAATTGCGGAGCACCTGTAGAGTTCAGACCCGGTGAGATAATAGCTACCTGCAAATACTGCGGTTACACAACCGTTATAGAAACTGGACGAGCTTTCACATTTGAACATTCTCTGTTCTTGAACAAGTATGATCTCGCACAAATAGAAGAACCGATAAGAAATTGGATGCGCACTGGTTTTTTGAAGCCGTCAGACCTTGCCAAGAAATCAAAGCTTGTGGAGAAGACTTTGATCTATCTGCCTTTTTGGGTCGTTTCAGTGGAAGCTACGAGCAATTATAAGGGCGTATTTGAGCGTATAAGTCCACCTGTTGCTAAAGAAGGAGAAGTTGAGAAAAAGTATGATTGGCTGGTTCTGGCGAGAAAAGCGACTGAGTTTCCAACAAGGGAATATGACGTTCCGCTGGAAGGCAAAATCCCGTATGATTTCAGAAAAATTGAAGGTTTTGCCAAAGTCCTAAACAGCGAAATCGACAGAGACGAAGCTTTGGGACTTGCAAGACAACAGATTGAGGATCTCCATCGTTATCTTATTCAGCAAGATGTTGACAAAATCATCGAAATCAAAACTCAGTTTGATGTGAAGCAAGTAGTTTACTTGCATGCCCCAATATGGTTTGTCAAGTACGAATACAAAGGCAAAGCTTTCAAATTGCTTATAGATGGGGCAACTGGAACACCCATAAAAGGTGACATACCCTCCTCAAGTTTCAGTATGCTTTAACGAAACTTTAAAAGTAAGGCGTCTTATCTATAAAAAAGGGAAAATTAGTGGGAGGAATAATGATTGAGCCAGAAAGATTTCTATGAAGAAGCGAAAAAGCAAATGCGCTTTTCTGAACGTATTCTAGCGTCAATTCCTGGCTTTCGTGGCTATAAAGAGAAAGAATTACGAAGGGAATCTGACAAGCTCATTCGAAATCATTTGCATCGTAAACTTTCAGGGGCAAAAAGCGATCTCAAAACTGTTTTTCAGAAACTGTCTGATCGTCGCTGGTTTGAAGTTTTAACGGACATGGATCGGCTCATCGCAAAGACTGATCGCATAACAGAAAAAGTGAACCATGCCGATTATGGGTACGCAGGCTTTTTTGACGTAATAAAGATTAAGGAGGAAAACCTCGATAAAATGATTGGTTTTGACAACAAGCTTGTCGATGAAGTCGACGGCATAATTGCCGATGTCGGCACGTTTAAATCTGAAGTCATGAAAAGCGACTTCAAAAATGCCAAAGAAAGAATTCAAAATCTGGTTGAAAAATTTGAAGCTTTCGAGGAAACTTTTGACAAGAGAGAAGAAGTAATCTTAGGAGTGAGTTGAAATGCCACAAGTTATAGAATGGAAAACCGTTGGTCCCGAAGACATTGTGTGGAGATACCCAAATGAGGAAATCACTTGGGGCGCTCAACTAGTAGTGCACGAGTATGAAATGGCAGTGTTTTTCAGAGACGGCAAAGCCTACGATGTCTTCGGTCCTGGAAGGCATACGTTGACAACGCTGAATCTGCCATTGCTGACTGGCCTACTTACACGAATTGCAGGGTATGGAGAAAAACCTTTCAAAGCAACGGTAATCTTCATTTCGACGAAGGTTTTTGCTGGAAAATATGGTACGCGAGCTCAGACCACTGAGTTGGCTCCTCTTCAAGTGCATGGGGCATTCTGGTTCAAAGTTGAAAATGCGCAACTGTTTGTGAACGAGGTTATTGGTGGACAGAACGCGTACACAACTGAAGATGTTAACAATTTTCTGCGAGGTTTCCTGAACGAAAAAATAATCGATGAACTTTCGCATTACGATTTGCTCACTGTCTTCACAAGGCTTGATGAGACTTCGTTAATTGTGAAAAACTCGCTTATAGACTACTTCAAGCGGTTAGGCATAGAACTGACTGACTTGCGCTTTGAGGGAATAGATACAACGCCAGAATATCGTGAACGGCTTTTCTGGCTTAGAACAGGAAGGGCAGCACCAGAAGAAGTTTTGCGCATGGAAACCGTGAAGAAAGCGGCAGAAGAACTTGGGAAATCACCTGGTGCAGGTTTAGGAACTGGTATGGTTCTCATACCGCAAGTTATGACGCCTTCGGGTCCAGCTCAGGCACCTGCGGCGGCGCTTGTGATTTGTCCCAAATGCAGCGGGAAGGTTCCAGCCACTTCAAAGTTCTGCCCAGAATGCGGAACGCAGCTTACTCCACCGAGTGCCGGAACGATCAATTGTCCGAAGTGTGGTCATCCGATTCCTTCGGCCTCGAAGTTCTGTCCTGAGTGCGGCGAAAAAATTTCTTAGGGTGAATGTGTGAATGGCTGAGGGAAGACGAGGTGTACTTTCTCTCGGCGTTTTTCTAGTAATTATTGTAATTTCCATAATGCTCTATGCAGTGCAAGTAATTGATTGGACGTTGATTGTGCCTGTGATTCTTGTGCTTTCTGGTTGTTGGACAGTGGCTTTGGCCGCGATTAGAGCTTCAAATCCGATTAAGTATGAACGTGGCCCTTTCAGCACGTTTGCATGGGGCTCGTTGCTAATAGCAGTGGGTGGAGCTTGGTTCTTGTATGCGTTTAATCCGCTGTATTCGTTGGCTCTAATACTCCTCGTGCTTGGAGCTTTGGCGATAGCTGCGGCCTTTAGGAGAAAGTAGAGGTTTTTATTTTCTAAACGTTTTTTATTCTGTTGTGCAGTCAGTGATTGCAGAGGCCAAGTAAGCTATGAGTGGAAAGATAATTGGTCATGGAACATGGTACGATAAGATGGCCGCAAGAATAATCGGCAGAGAGCGGAAACTGGGCAGAAGCTTGAACATGGTCAAGACTGAGATGGGCCTTGGAGCCTCTGGTTTCCCCCATATTGGCAGTTTAGGCGATGCTGCGCGTTCCTACGCGGTTACGTTAGCTTTAATGGAGTTGGGCTATGGTTCAGAGCTTGTTGCCTTTTGTGATGACAAAGATGGGCTGCGGAAAGTTCCAGCGGGCTTGCCTAAATCCTTAGAGAAGTATCTGGGTTTTCCAGTGTCGAGCATTCCTGACCCTTTTGGTTGTCATGAAAGCTATGGTAAGCATATGAGTTCGCTTTTGCTTGAGGCCTTAGACAAATGTGGCATTGAACATCACTACATGTCCGCGAAAGAGGTTTACGAGAAAGGGCTGTTGCGGGGGGAGATTAGAACACTGCTGTTGAATGCAAAGAAAGTTGGAGAAATCGTTAAGGAAGAAGTGGGACAAGAACGTTATACTGAAGTCTTGCCCTATTTTGCAGTCTGCGGAAACTGCGGCCGCATATACACAACGAATGCCTTGGAGTTTTTGCCTAAAGAAGACAAAGTCCTATACGTTTGCGAAGGCATGGAAATCAAAGGCAGATGGATAGAAGGGTGCGGCTTCAAAGGCGAGGCTGACGTTACAAGGAACGAAGGTAAACTAAGCTGGAAAGGCGAGTTTGCTGCTAGATGGAAGGCCCTAGACATAAGGTTTGAAGCTTACGGGAAGGATATAGCTGATTCTGTCCGAATAAACGATCGGATTTGCCGTGAAATCCTATGCTACGAGCCTCCTTCCCATGCAAGGTATGAAATGTTTCTGGACAAAAGCGGGCGGAAGATTTCAAAATCCACAGGGAACGTTTTTACGCCGCAGGTTTGGTTCCGTTATGGTTCGCCTCAGTCTCTGCTTTTGCTCATGTTGAAACGGTTCGTCGGGACGCGTAGTTTAGATGTTACGGATATTCCATCTTACATGGATGAGCTGGACTATTTGGAAGACTTGTATTTCGGGAGAAAAATGTTGAAGGATGAGAAGGAACTTGTTAAGCTTCGGGGCTTGTACAAGTATTGTTGGGTTATGAAGATGCCAGCTAAACCGAGCATCCACATACCATATAATCTACTGACGTTCTTGGCTAAAATGGCGCCCAAGAGAAACGAGGAAGAGTTCATAGCCGAAAAGCTCAGAAGTTATGCCTATCTGCAGGAAGGTCAAGGATTTGATGAGGGTTTAAAAAGGCGGATAGAATACGCGTTCAATTGGATCAGAGATTTTGAAGAGATAAAAGAGGCTAGCGTGAGCCTAACAAGTGAAGAGAAGAAAGCCATAGCGGATTTGATTGGAGTTTTAAAAGTTGAAAATGAAGCGGACAAAATTCAAAATGCAATCTTCAACGCGGCTAAAAAAAGTGGCTTACAGCCGGGAGCTTTCTTCAGAACTCTCTACACAATCCTTATGGGCGTGCCGCAAGGACCAAGACTAGGCCCATATGTGCTTGCCATGGGAAAAAAGAACGTAATTGATGCATTGCAGAGAACATTAAACAAGAAATGAAGCTGGAGAGAATAGGTAAACCCTTTTTATTAGACCTTAGAATTTTGTTTTGTGCGCCCGCAGTCTAGTACGGAGTCAGACCTCGGTTGAGACATCTCACACAAACCCTCTTTTTATGATAGTTACTACGTACATGCAAGGCCTAAAATGCACGTGGTAATGCTACTTCTTTTCTATATTACTTTCCGTTTTGGGACCGCTATATCAGCGTCATAGAAAAAAGGAAAATAGGATGTATTTCATTTCTCCAATTGTACTGTGACTATTGCGAATGCCATTGCGATGTTTCCAGATGCGTCTGTAGCTTGATATGTTATTGTATAGATGCGGCCTGAGCTAGTTCCAGCTCTTTCCGCTCTGAGTTTGAAAGTGAAACTGTCTACAATCACGATGTCGTTGATAGTGTTGCCGTCACCGATGCCTTTTGCGTTATCTGGTTCATTACTCGTGACAGATACCAGTGTAATTGTTGGTGAAGGGTCACAGACATCATGAACTGTCACGAGAGTTGTTACTTCGACGTATTTGTGGTTAGGCGGCCATAAGAGGCTAGGGGTGACTGATACCGTTATCTCGGGGGGAGTAGTGTCTACCACTGTGACTGTCACTGTGTCGCTGCCCGTGTTACCTGAGTCATCCGTTGCATCCAGTGTTAGCACATGTGTACCCAAGTTGAATGTGTATGTCAAGTTTGCTTCGTTGCCAAGTACAACGCCATCCTCGCTCCACACATAGTCAAGTTCCATGTCGGCAACATCTGTTGCGTTGCCATGAAGGGTAACCTGTGTTCCTTCGTAGGACCCCTGCTCCACTGTTACGTCCTCACCAGCGTTGACGATCGGAGGTGTGGTGTCTTGAACAGTAATATTGACTGTATCAGTGTCTGTGTATTGACCATCATCTACTGTGAGAGTGACGGTTGTTACTCCCACAGGAAAGGTTGCAGTTGGGCTTACGCCTGTAGCGGAACCATCAGCCCATGTCCAGGCATAGGTCAACGGGTCACCGTATGGATCATAGGAGCCTGAAGCGTTAAGAGTGACTTCCGCACCTGCCAGACTTGTCTGCTCTACAATCTGATCCGGTCCTGCATCTGCTATTGGCGGTTCATTATCAACCACTGTTATTGTGACCGTGTCCGTTTCAGTTGTATTATAAACTGAATCAAGCTCTACTGAAAGGGTAGCTGTGTACACTGAAACCGTTTCATAAGTATGAGTGGTTGTGTTTAGCAGGGCAGGATCTGAACCGTTTACGGGAGGGCTTCCATCGCCGAAGTCCCATTCGATAGAAACTATGAAACTATGGTCAACTGAGACGCTGCCATTGAAGGTAACCTCTTGACCTACATAAACTGTCTGGTCCTGGCCAGCATCCACAAGTTCATCTTGGGCTCTGATCATCAAAGGCAGAACTGACATGCTTATCAACAGCAAAGCTATCAAAAGGGCTTTCCTTTCCACTTTTCTTTTCTCCTATCTTTTTTCTTTTTGAGGAAGCATACCACTTGAGAGTCTCTTTAACAGCTTCTCCCTTTCAATGCTTCTTCAATGCACGAGAGATTGGTTGCTGTATGGCTTCCTGTACGAGTTACCTTAAGCCAAGAATATAAGACAATGTTTTTGAACAAGGCGTTCAAATTTTTGAACCATACTGTTCAAAAGTGATGAATTAAGTGCTAGTGTCAGTATGGTTTTGGATTAGTGAAAACCAATATGGCAAACAGGAATCGGCAAGTAGGCATGTTCGGGGCTATAGGAGTTCTGGTGGCGGCTTTGATAATATCAGGATTTGTGATTGGTAATTCAATCTTCCAAGTCTCAGGCAAAGGTGTTCTTACCATACGAGTAATGGATAAACCCGTCCTGCTAGAGCACCTTAATATGACAATAGACTGGGTCAAAATACAGGATCAGGACGGAAATTGGTATAACCTAACCTTGAAAAATGAACCATTCTATTTCGATTTGTTGGCGCTGCAAAATATGTCTGAAACCTTGTCTGAGACTGAGATCCCCGCTGGAAACTACACTAGGATATGGATGCACGTATTAACTGCTAACGCAACACGTCCCGACAGTTCCGACTTGGACCTCAATGTGCCTAGCGATGTTATCAAAGTGATTTTGAAACCGCACCTTAAGTTAGAGAGTGGCGGTCAAGTAACGGTACTCATCGATCTCCAACCAGAAGACCTTAATTCGATAGCCATAAGTCGAAACCTTAACCTGCGTCCGGTGATAAAGGCAGTAGTGTCTTAACCGGCTTGATAAATGGAAACAAAGTGATGGATAACAAGCGTAGTTAGAGTTTCCGTGATTTTTTTCTCTTTTTCAAATTTCACGGTTTTTGCTTCAAAGCCTTGAGCGTCTCGTACCACATTATTCCTGTTGCGAGTAAGCCCAAAGTAAGAGCAAAGATGCTGTAGAAGTCTACGTGTTTGAATTGCGTCAAATAGAAAATCAGTAGGGTTGTAAACATAGTGGCATACAGAAAGTGGCGGGGAAGCATGAGTGATCCAAATCGTACAAATTGTTTCAAGACGCCTACGTTTACAGTTTTAACTAGGCGGTATTCACCATCTGTTTTCTCAACTAGACCTAACTCAACCAACTTGTCTAAGTGATACACGGCCAAGGCAGGGCTCGAGAAGCTAAGTGCTCGTTGTGTCTCTCTTGCGCCAACCACGCCATTCGAAGCTCTCAACAAAAACCAATAAACCCGCAGGGTGTTTCCCTTCAAAATACTCTCAATCTTTTCTTCGCTCATGACCCTATCATCTAACCACTGATCGTATACTACCAAAACAACAGCATCACATTAATTTTATTCGTTATTTCGCACTATTTTTGATCAATCTTCCTGAGTTTTATGGAATTAGGGGTTCTCGGATTAATGATTTTTCAAGCCCTTTCTGATATTACCACTTAGACCTAGGTGATGGGATGAGTTTTTTGTTTGCTTGGAGCCTGCATACTGTGGTTGTTGTCTCTTGGGCGGCTGACTTGCTGAATCAGGATCTCGTTGTCTTTTTCTCCGTGGTGTTGGAGAGCATTAATCAAGTTTGAGTAATGGGGAAGGTATACCTTGGATCTTAAGCTGCTTAAGAGACGGGCGGAAATGTTGGATGCGGTTAGCACTGGTCTTCATCTTCGGTGATTGGGCAGTTAGCTGAGAAGTATGGGTTTTCTGAGAGGACTTTGTGTCGTGATTGTGGTTTCCACTTTTCTATGAGTGGTCTCGCCAAACCATTTTATACGCCTTCGAGTAAAGGTTCTACTCGCCAAATAGGCGCTACCCGAACAGCCCATGGGTTAGTGATAAATTTGGCAGACTTGGAGCTGCTTAAAGAAAGGCCAGCGGTAACCACAACACGAATAAACGAAGAATATATCTGTAAGGTAGCAAAAACAGTTGAGGACGCAAAAGAACTAAAGAAGCTGATTTCAATACGTCACCGACATAGACGACACAAAACTCTTCCGCAAAATCAAAACCTCCAATATAGGGGTAGTCCTTGCAAAAGGGCCCGTAGTCTAGTACGGATTAGGACACTGGCCTGCGGAGCCGGAGATCCTGGGTTCAAATCCCAGCGGGCCCGCTCCATTTTCTGTAAACCACATTGACTTAATTGTCGTCTCACAAGTCTCGCTTGGCTTGGTGAAAGTCCTTGCTGTTCTTTTTGGTCGCTCTACTAGAAAACTCCAGTCATCTGAGATAGGTTGTTCCCTTCTCTTGTCTGATGCATTAAATGCTGTAAACATCATTGTTTATCTCCTATGTCTCAAGAGAAAACAGCCTAGTTGAATGACTCTTAGCCATAGACTGCACATCTTGACACAGGCTTTCAATTCAGAAACACCAGCCAATATGCAAATAGAAAAATAATGCTCGCGTTATAATACCACAAGTGCCGCTCCGAAGACGATAAGACCAATGCTCAAGATAAGCTTGTAAGAGATATGTTCCAATTCCCTAAGATACAAGTATGCGAAAAAGACGACAAACAACGGTTCAACTTGAAAAAGAGTAGCCACCACTGAGACTCTTCCGCAACTAAGTGCGTAAAAACTCAAAAGCCACGCAAGAGAAAAACCAACGCCTGCCTTCCAAAAAAACCGAAAATCCCTTTTCAAAAATAGAGAACGACGCCAAGTTTCTGAGCTTATAAGAAGAAGGGAATATAGTGGAAGAGAAATAGTGTATCCTATTGCGACACCTAACAATGGCTCATTGCAAATGTTTAACCCAGTTTTCCTCATGATATGTGATATAGCCACCACCAAGGAAGTCAATATAGAAAAGGACAGACTTTTTAAGGAAAGTTTTTTCTGGCCAGTGGCATTCATGCTTGGACTTTGAATAAAGATGACGCCGACTAGGATGAGGACAACTCCAAGCCAGTTTGCCAAAGAAAAAGCTTCAGCTAACAGCAAAACAGCAAGCATCGAAGTGTACATCGGGTAAGTTCCAGAAATTGAAGCGTTCACTGAGACTCCCACAATCTGCATGCCTCTGTAATAGAGAAGCCTGGCAATTCCAGGGTTAAGCAAACCAGCTACAGCAAATATAGCTATGCTTTCGGGATTAGCCGTTCTCAAATCTGTAAACACGATTGCAAGAGGCCAAATGATGATGTTGCCAATCAAACAGAGTATCATGGAGATGGTTAGGACGCTCGACTCGTCTGATTTTTTTCTCACGAAAACAACTGACAAACCAGAAACTGCCGCTGCAAGCAGAGCGAAAAACGTTTCTTCCATGCCAATTCTCGATAGAAACAGAAGTATTAAAGGCTAATCGTGTCTTATTCTGTTTATCTTCATTTCTTGAGGCTAACTGAAACGCGTGAACATAGTACTACTTGACTCATGACAAGAAAACGAGGGGATGCCAAGAGATTTTGGTTTGAACTTCCGCTATTTCTTTAGAGACTCTATCTTTCAAATCAGCAATCAAGGCAGGTTAAAATAGTTCCACATGAAAAAGTTTGCAGTGAACCTGCAACAAATCTATCAATCAAACTTCGGGTTTTCTTTCATTTGCCGACTTGTATGCGTTTTTCGGTAAGGACTGGTATGTGTGTTATGTAATGCACAAAAATTTTTGTACGATTTTTTCGAGAATGGCAAGCGAGAGTGACTAGATTGGCAGAAAAGAGACAACTAGTTTGTCCTCTGTGCCACAGCGCAGAATTCGAAAAGCAAGAAGGAAAGATGGATAGTAAATGGGGCTTCACAGCTCACAAGATTACTTTGATGATATGCAAAAACTGCCGTTTCATTATGAGCTTCTCAAAGGGAAGAACAATCTTCGATTTCGATTAGTGCAAATTGAGAAAGAAAATCCTGCAAAGTGCCCTACTAACAATTTGCTAGCACACGCGATTAACCTAGCCTCGCGATTCTGTTTTGTTAGCCTCATAAGTATTTTGCGTATCTGGGATAGAATTTGCTGCTTTTTCTGGCTGAGGTCATGTAATATTTTGCTCCGATCCTTTTAGTTACACAACCCTCAATGAAATCCGTCCACTCTCCAGAATATCCAGCTCATTCATCTTATCAAAAGCGTATTTACGAAGGTATTTTGGCCCAACAAAACCATCCTTGGTAAAAAAAACTTAGATGCTACACGTACACGTATTTTCTCTTACAATATTCATTGCTTCGCAAATGTTCAACGAAACGCTTCTTGATATCAAACCAACAATCGCAGGTTTATGCAATGTGGAGCTGGGGATTCTCGGTTCAAATCCCAGCGTGCTCGCCAACAATATTGTTTACCTTGTGAAAAGAGGCTCTGTGAGAGGCTTCTACTCCCTCCCTTATTTATAGATTGAACTTTCGATTCTAACCGAGTTTCTGCTGGGGAATTGGGTTTTTCTTTGGTTTTTTCTGTTGCGTTCTTGTGGGGCGGCTGCAAAAGAATATCGAAGGGTGATTGCTGGTCCGTCAAAACTTTCGTTATGTGGGGATTGTCCGAAAGAAAAAAGGGGGTTTCTTTTTTGTTATTTTTTTATCATGGCGATGAATCTATCTATGGGTATAGCTGGCATGCTCATTATCTTAACAGTTCCTCGGGATCCCAGTTCCATGGAGACGCGATTAATTGTCTCATTGTCTGGTGCTTCGACAACGTTAACAAAATCGTAGGGTCCCAGTACAGAATATTGTGCGGCAACTTTAGCGCCAAAAGCTTCAATTTCCTTGTTGACTTCATTGATCCTCTCAGGTCTTTCTTTAATTGTCTTCCTTCCTTCGGCAGTGAGTGTTGAAAGAAGAATGTATATTGGCATAAAATCAGCCCATAAAACTAATTTTCAAAGTGCGATTTGAATGTTTCGCACCGTCAAGTTTAAACTAAAACTAATGGATTTCTCTCTGGGTTTTGCTTGCGTGTCTAAACGCCAATACGCGTTTTTCAGCTTTCAGCGAATGTTCAGAGAGGCTTAAAGGGATTTTTCGGTTAATTGGATAAAAAGGTGGATAAACAGTAACCTTTCAACTAGGGTTTTCTTCGTAGGCTTTTAGCAGCTGGTCTATGTCGTTTCCAATTTTTTCGCCCATGTAGCCTCCTTCCAAGACGAAGAATGTACGTTTCTTTAGTTCCGCGATTCGTTTTCCTATTCCTACGTAGCCTTTCTCCGTTAAACCAAGTGAGGCCAAGTCTCCTGCGTGGGTGTCGAATCCTGCTGAAACTGCTACAACCTCAAACTTGTTAACGTCAACCATGCCTATGGCTTCGTCAAGAGTCTCTAGGTAAGTCTTGTCTCCGCAGTCAGCTGGTAAGGGAAAGTTTAGGCAATTTTCGTCAGAATTGTAACCTGTACCTGGATAATGCGGGTAACGATGCAGAGAAATGTAAACTACTTTTTCGTCACCCAAGAAGATTTCTTGTGTTCCATTTCCGTGGTGGCCGTCAACGTCTAGAATCAAGGTGGGCTTGTTTAGGGTTTTTATGGCTATGGCGATGTTGTTCAGGTAGCAGAATCCTCTCGTATATGCGCCTAAGGCTGCGCCGCTTCTTCCAGCGTGATGCCCTGGAGGCCGCATTATGGAAAATCCGTTGACTTTAGCTGCTAGGATGGCGCCTCCTGCCGAGAGTCTTGCGTACTCGTAAATGTTTTCGTACGCTGGAGTGTCAGCGTCTTCAACCAAGCCTTTTTTGAGGTTCCAAATGTATTCAGTGTCATGTGTCCTAAGCAAGTTCTCTTCAGACGCAGGCTCAGGCACTAGGAACTCATATCCTTTTGCCTTTAGAATTTCATGTGTCATTTTAACTCTTTGAGGTCCTTCTATGTGCCAAGGACCATAGTCTAAACACTTTTCTGAAAAGATTATTTTTGTCTTCATGGCTGCTTGCATCCATACATAGATAAGTGACGATTTTCAAATTAAAATAGAGCTCCCTCTTAAAGGTTTAGAGAACTCTGAAAAACTATGGAGAACAAGTTAATGGTTTCCGAAAATCCGTTTGCCGATTTCCGCAGGGAATGCGAAACTGTTTTAGATGTTGCTCTGAAAAAAGTTGTTCCAGAAATTAAAACTGTAAATTTAGCATTGGAGAAGCCGCCGAATCCTGTATTTGGTCAGCTTGCTTCTTCATTGTGCTTCGAGCTTGCGAAGAAGCTTAACCAGAAACCCATCGTTCTATCTGAACATTTGGTTAAAGCCATGGGCAAGTCAAAGTTTTCCTCAATCGAAAAAGTTATGCCGGCAGGCGGAGGCTACATAAATTTCCACGCGGACTTTGCTAAGCTTTCAGCTCTGACGATCGAATCAGCTAGACAACTTGATTCCGAGTACGGTTTTATCAAGACTGAAAATCCCCTCAAAGTCATCGTTGAACACACAAGCGTAAATCCGCTTCACCCGATACATATTGGTCAAGCGAGGAACCCCATGCTTGGCGACGCCTTGGCCCGCATACTGAAATCTAGGGGGCACACGGTTTTTCGACACTATTATGTTGACGATGTAGGCCGCCAATCTTCCGTCTTGGCCTACGGGTACGCCAAACTTGGCAAGCCGCAACCCGATGAAAAAGCGGATCATTTTGTGGGTAAAATCTATACCATCACGAGTTGTTTGGTGGAAATTAACCGTTTGAAGGGAGAGCTTGAACGTGCGAAGATGGTTTCAGCCGTTGACGAGATCGCAAAGATCAACAAGGACTTGGATGAATGGGTGTCTATCGCTGCGGAGCTTAAAGAAAAGTTTCCAGCGCTCTTCGATAAACTTTTGGACAAGGTAAGCGCAGATGAGAATCCTGAAGACGAGATCAACGAGTTAAACCGTGCCTACGAAGAAGGAGGTCCAAAGGCTAAGAGACTCATAAGGGAAGTTAGCAAACTGTGCCTTGAAGGTTTTAGAGAGACCCAGAGCAGGGTTGAAATCTTCTATGACTCTTGGGATTGGGAAAGCGACTTTGTGTGGAGTAGCAGTGTTTCCGAGGTTCTCCAAAGGCTGAAGATGTCGCCTTACGTTTTCAGTGAAGGCGGGGTCTTGGAATTTAATGCTGAAAAAGCAGTTCGAGACTTAGACTTGAGAGCTAGACTCGGCTTGAGGGAAGACTATGCGGTTTCGCCTTTGACGCTTGTGCGGGCTGACGGCACGACGCTTTACACGACACGGGATATTGCTTACAGTTTGTGGAAGTTTGAAAAGGCAGACAAGATCATCAACGTTATCGGTATGGAGCAGTCGCTTGCACAGTTGCAGTTGAAAATAGCTTTGTACGCCTTGGGCTATGGCAAACAGGCGGACAATTTCATTCATTTTGCCTACAACCTCGTCACGCTTCCAGGCTATAAAATGTCAAGCCGTCGAGGACGTTACATAACATTCGACGAAGTCATCGACGAAGCGGTAAAACGAGCCTACGAAGAGGTTTCAAAGCGCTCTCCACAGTTGTCAGAAAAGGAAAAACAGAGAATTGCAGATTTCGTCGGCATCGGCGCAGTACGATACGCCCTTGTTGATGTTGACGCCTCTAAACCCGTTGTCTTCACATGGGACAGAGTTCTGAACTTCGAAACGAACAGTGCGCCCTACGTTCAATACACTCATGCAAGGGCTTGCAGCATTTTGCGAAAAGCAGCGAGGGAACCAGAAAAATCAGCCTACGAACTTTTGAAGGAGAAGTTGGAGCATGAACTGGTTTTGTCTTTGGCATGTTTTCCCGATGCCTTCGTTGAAGCCACAGAGTTCCTTAAACCAAACCTAATTGCTGACTTTGCCAATGTCTTAGCTGACAAATTCAACACGTTCTACAATGCGTTGCCTGTGATAAAGGCTGAACCGCAGGAACTGAGCGATGCGAGGATCGCTTTGACTGACGCCATAAGAATCGTGCTTAGAAACGCCCTTAATTTAATCGGAGTGGTGGCGCCGGAAAAAATGTAAAAGTTCTAGGCTGGGGCTTCTTTGATTATCGCTGTTGCCGTGCTTGTTCCTATCCTGTTTGCGCCCGCTTCGATCATTTTAACCGCGTCAGCGTAGGTTCTGATGCCGCCTGCTGCTTTAACGCCCATACTGCTTCCTACTGTTTGTCGCATTAGCTTGACGTCTTCGGCTGTTGCGCCTTTGCCGAAAAAGCCTGTTGAAGTTTTCACAAAGTCTGCTCCAGCCTCTTTGGCAAGGGTGCAAGCAGTCATCTTTTCATCCTTAGTCAGGTAAGCTGTTTCGATGATGGCTTTCACGATTATGTCTTTGGACATGAGCTTCAGGTCTACGACTGCAGCTATATCCCGCTTTACAGCATTAAAATCGCCTGATTTTAAAGCCCCTAAATTGATGACCATGTCCAGTTCGTTGGCGCCTTCCTCTATGGCTTTGACTGCCTCCAAAGCCTTAATTTCTGGAAGTGAAACGCCGAAGGGAAACCCTACCGTGGAACTGAGTTTAACGCTTGAGCCTCTTAGCAGGTTTGCAGCGAGCTTAACATAAATGGGGTTAACGCACACGCATTTGAAGCCGTATTGTATGGCTTCTTTGCATAGAGTCTTAATTTCGCTTTTTGTCGCCGTTGCCTTAACGTTCGTATAATCTATCATCCTAGCCAATTCTTTTTTGGAAATTTTCATTTTTCCTCCTCCTTGAGAAACGCTTTGACTCTTTCTGCAAGTTTCTCTGGTTCTTCCACTGCTTCGCCGTCCCAAAGAAAATATGGCAATGCCCACGCGTCTGTGAAGCAAAACTGCTGTATTCCCGGTCTGCTCATCATCCTCAAATTTACGTCAAAATAGTCCAGATGCTCATTTAGCGGTCCTGAAAGGAGGATGATGTTGAAGCTTACGTATCCTTGGTTGTGGTAGAATTTTAGAATTTTTGATATTCCCTCTGCCAGTCCAAGCCATTCTCTGTCGCCGAGTTCCAGCAAGTTAGATTTGCCTTTCACTATTGCTTGGACCTCGTTTAATCCTCTTAAAGGTGCGAAGGGCACGAGCCATTCTACGTCACCAGTTTCGAGGACGTGTCTTTCTGCTTCCTTTTCCTTGGATATCAAGTCGAGCCAGTAGCTTGATTTGTTGCTTGCGTAGTAGGCTTGGCTCTTTTCCGTAAGCAGTTTTAGCAGATGGAAGGGTCTGTCTCTGGCTAGGATTTGCATGTGGGGATGGAATATGGAGGAGCCTGCTGGTGTTAGGTAGTTGAAGGCAAAGACGAGAAAGCGTATTTGCGGTTCAATTTGGCTGAGTCTTTTCAGGTATTTTGCGCCGCCTTTGAAGCCGTCAAATAAGAGTTTAGGCGTGAACTCTCTGAGGTTTAGATGGTGTTCCCGCGACAGAATCGCCAAGACGCTTTGTTCAGCGTGTCCTAACAAGTTGGGAATAATGACTGTGTCGCCGACGAAGATTCTTCCTTCTGCTAGGAAATCAGGGGTGAACATGGGTGTTTTTGTTTTCACGTTTTCTGGGCAGAAGGGGCAGTTCACCCTTGTCTTTTCAACTAGGACGTTAAGCGCTTCGCTGTCTGACGTTAAGAATCTACTGACGTAGTTTAACATCCCCTTTATGACGGTCGTGTTGCGTCCAGTCAAGGGGTCAGTTCTATACTCAAATGTTATCGTGTCCTCTTCAAAATTCTTCAATGGGTTCAAAATTCTCGTGTGCTTGACGGTTTTCTCGAAGTCTATCAAATAAAACACCTTCTGTTAATTAATATCAGCAGAATTTAATCTTTCTTTGTTGTAATTTTTCCAACGCTAGAAGGCAATCCTGAGCAATAAGGACGGAAGACGTAGAAAGCCTAGGCTCTCTGCGAAACTATACCCCCTTATATATAGGAATCTGGATTGTCGCTCCATTTATCTAATAAACTTTAAAGGAGAGTACAAACATGACTAAAACTGAAATGGATAACTCTAAGGCAACAACTGAATGGCTTAACAGTCGAAAGAAGTCAACAAGATGGCAATATCAGAATAGATGGGAAATTTGGCTTGAATATTGCAGAGCCAAAGGCTTACTTGAAAATGGTTCTGAGCAATTAGAAGACATGAAACAGAGAAGACGCTCTAACGATAACACAGTTAAGTTTTTCTACGATAACGAAGTGCCTAAATTTTTCCAATGGCTTCAAACAGAATACAAAGGTAAAACAACTAATGAACCCTTAGCGGAATCCTCAGCTTTAGCAGTAACAACAGCAATAAGAAGCTTCTTTTCTTATCATAGATACCGCTTAGAGATCAAAAAAGAAGCGTTACCGAGTAGCGAAAAAGTCAAAGGTGTTTTTGAAGATCATGCCTTTGACATCTACCAATTAAGATCAATGTTTCAACAGGGTGACTTGTTCGAAAGAACCGCTTTGGCTTGCGGAAAAGATTTATGGCTACGCGTCGGAGACTTCTCAAGTCTAAAATGGGATTTAATCGACTTAGCACTTAAAAGAGAAATGGAATTAGCGGAAAACGAAAATAGAGGCATAGATATTGTTGAATTCGAGCTAACAACTGAAAAGGAAAAAGAACCTTGTTCATGCCATTTATCTAAAGAAACCATTGAATTGTTACAAGATTACATGAAGACGCATTCAAAAACTGAAAAGCTTTTCCCAATAACCGAAGACGCTTTAAACGATCTGCTTAGGAGATTAGCGGAAAAAGCCAAAATTACTTTAACTGGAAGGGTGAGATGGCATTGTCTCAGAAAATTCGGAATAACTCTCATGCATGGAAAAGTGACCGAACCAGTAATGAAGTACATGACTGGAAAACACATTTCTAAAGATTTACGCACGTACATTCAGAACAACCGCGAAACTTACAAAGCGTTCAAACTGATAGAACCCTTAATAAGTCTAACAAAAACTAATGGAAATGGGAATACTCAATTGGCCAAACAAATAGAAGACTTGAAAAAAGCGACATTCAGACAAATGGTTTTGCTGAAATTAATAGAGAAGCTAACGCCAAAAAAGGAAATGGAAAAGGCTCTCTTAGAATTGGCTAAGGAATTTGGAGTTGAAATGGTAACACCAATAATGGAAGGAGACGTAACAAAAGCTCCACACTTAGAAATGATGATAGACGCGTTAGCCGAAGCTTTCGAAAAGAAGGATTTAGAACGAATCCTTAAAGAGAACGGAAATAACCATTAATTTCCGCTTCTTTTTCTATTTCTGTCGTGTTCCTAATCCTAATCATAGTAATAAGACAAAATTTAAATCCTTTTGTGTGAATAGGTTATTTTTGAGGATTAGAATTGAAAATAACTGTGGTATGGCAACACAAGTACAAACACTTTTCAGACTTAATAACTTACGATCAAGCAGACATGATGGGCTACGGAAAAACAATACTCATAGGGTTCTCATTACCATTCAAAAAGCGAATACTGAAAGCAGTAAACGATCTTATTGCTGGAATTCGCTATCATTACCCTATATGCTGTGTTTTAAATTTCTGCTTGGATACGCTACTTGATCGGCCTTCTGCACAGCTAAGATACAGCGATAGAACCGATTATGTAGAATGTTTTTTACACATCAGAAAATATGGCAGAAAAGCCATTCCATCAGACTTGTACTAACATGTACAGAAATGTACACAAGCCCTCTCTCCCTTTTTCTGTTTGTGAATTCGCTTTAGTTCGTGATTAGCGCGCTATCGATATGGCGTAGCCAATATGCGCGGAAGGATTTGAGGCGCTTTCGACAAAAGAACCTCGATTTAAGGTGAACCAACCAAGCCTTAGCGCTTCACACCATGGATAATCGAGACTTCATATAAGTACCGTCGATAATCTCCATGCGAAGCATAAGGCGTCGAACGACAACGCGTAAGTTTATCCGTGCCAAAGCGACACGCTACGGGTTTCTTTCGACAAAAAACAACCCCCCTGCCAACGAAAATTCGCGAAAGAGCCTCAAAATAGACCCCAATTTTACGTATGGATAGTTCTCGATATGGTTCTCTAATGGTGGTTTGCGCAACGATTACCTTGCTTCTGAATAAGTCTGTTAGACTACTCGTTTTAGCGTCTTCTTCTACTTCTTTTAGCCAATAGCCCAACACCAATCGCGGCAACTAATATCGTGATTATGGCATTATAGACAGTAGTTGTTGGAACAGTCCACAAATAGCCCAAAAGCATTACTGCAAGAATAACCAGTAGCAACTTTTCATTATCCATTTTTCATTTCACCTCTTTTTCATGTTTTGCAGAAAAAGAAAAGGGGAAGATGGTTTTTAGGTGTCTTCATTACTAATCGTTGAAATAGGCATAGACTTTTACGACAAACTCACCAGCGTACAACAGTATTCCCGAAGCCATCAGGATAATTCCCAAGTTCATCATGCCAGCGTCATGCGTTAAGAATTGAACTGTATAGCCAGCGAAGTATGCTAAGAAGCCGAAGGCAATCAGCAAAGCGGGTACGCCATAGGCTACTACCTTAACTAACATGTCTAAGGTCGTGTTTTCCGCCATTCTTTTCACTCCTTTTCAGTATAGAAGAGTCAAAAGAAGGCGTTTTCTCACCGTTTTTAGCAAAAGCCTTATATTTTTGGTCTTGCTAATTACTATATTGCTTCTATAGTCTTGGGTGAGTTGAGAGAAGGCTCTCACGCCTTCTCCTGACTCCTCAAGGCATAGTAATACGAAGAAGACGTTAATAAGGGTTTGTTGACTTGTCGAAGTATATTGTAAATGGTTAATTTCACGACACAGTTTGGGAATTTTAAACAATTATGTGTTAATTCCTTATAAATCGGCTATGTTTTTTCGGCAGTGGCTCATGGTGATTCTTGGTGAATATTGGTGACCAAACAATTCATGATAATCTCCGTTACCGTCGTTTAAGACAACAAACTTCGATATTTATCGGATAAATTCATGGAAAAATACCATAAAACGATTTTTTACGAAAATTGTTGAATAGCCAAACTGCACAAAGCGTGCAAAACGTACAGACGTACATTGCTCCATTCTTTCCATTACCGAGGGTAGGGGGTAGACCGTGTTATTGTGTTTATTTATACTAAATTCACATATCCTCTGTAGTGCTGACTCCCCTACCTCCGTTTCCCAGCTACAGACTATGAGAGCGTGTAAAAGGTGGTATATTATATATTTCTGAATTTCTGAAGCTACAACTTTAATAATATCAGAAACCTTGCTAACGCTCTCACACTTTGCAGGTGGGAAACTCAGGTGTCCCATAGTGGAGAGGGTTCACAGTGGCGTGGGTACACTAAAGATTGGGCATTATAATATAATAAATAATACTCACCTCACCTGTAAAAGACCTCCACTATGTTGAAACTCACGTATCCCTCAGATGTCACCCCAGTCATACAAGGATGTGTTTACTACTACAGGTAATAATTATAATTGTATAATACCCCCTACAGTAAAGGTATACGTGGATTTTGATGAAATGGCCGCCGAAGGTGCAAATCTTCTTTAAGCGTAGATTTTGGGTTTTGCTTCTTTGAGGATTTGTATGAAGTTTTCCGTTGGGTTTAGTTCTGAAATGTCGATTATGTATGAGTCGCTGTATGGGTTGAATTTTGTTTCTCCTTGGGGGGTTACTGTGTACGCTTCTACCTGCTGTTTTGTTAGCCATCCGATCATGGTGAGCGTGGTTTCATCTTTGTTCATCTGCCACGCCACACAATAGTCGTTTCCGTGCCACTCCGAAAGTTTGACTAATACCTTTTGGCAGTGTGCCGCTATCGTTTTGACTTCTACCCTTCCTGCCTTTGGGATATTGAAGTCATACGGTTTGTGTATCCGTTGATCTATGATCGGGTCATTGGGAACGTATGGAATTTCCATTAGTTGTAGGAGTAGCTCGAACGCTTTTTGGCCACACAGTCCTAATCTTATGTTTTTTCTTTCATCTTCTTTCCAGTGTTTTTCTGGATGTGCTTTTTCGTATCTTTCCAAAAAGAAGTCTGCATGTAGGATTACCCATTGCTGAAATTCGCTTTCGATCTCGTATAGTGGGGTTCCTTTCTTTACCGATTCTGGATTGATGGCGGCGCGGATTAATTCGAAGGGTTCAAGTTCTGGCATCTTTTTCTTTTTTCTCCTTCTGTTCTTTGAATTTCCAAAGGCTGTTTACTCCAGTCTTTAGGAATTCTGTAAGTTCTGCTTGTTCCGTTGTTGTTAAGGCTGTGTCGGTTTCGATTGTGATTTCTTCTCCGCGTATTGTTACGGATAGGATTTTTGCTTTGATTTTTGTTCCTAAATATTGTTGAATGTTCACGGGGTTGGGTGGTATTTTTTCGAATTTAGATTCCCAGTTCATTTTACATCCATCCTTCTTGTACTGTGAAATACCAAAATTCCGCTGTTTCTGCTACTGAGATACCACCGTTGTAAACTCTAAGGTAGGTATCTATAATCGGTCCTGACGTTGGGATGTGTGTTGATTGGGTTCTTACTAACTCTTGATCTACGTAGAACTGTATGCTTGTCCCTATGTGTCTTGCTTCGAAGATTTTCATGTCATCTACGTTCATATCCAGTCCTGTATCGAAATTTTCGAGTCCCCAGTCTGGATGTCTCCACGCACATTTGATACTTACCGTTCCGTCTCCGTTGTTTAAGAGTTGGAAACCGAAGAATTTGTATGGGTCATCGTATGCCTCTCCGACGCCAAACATGATATGGCCACTTGTATTGTTATTTATGGCTGTGGCTTTTACTCGCGTTTTGAATTCTGGTTTGAACGAAAGGTCAAGAATTGGATAACTTCTTACAAGCATTACACTGCTACTTGTTGTTCCCGTTGTAATTTGAAGGTAGTTCTTTCTTGTCGCGTATGTTCCGCTTCCCACCATTGTAACTTGGTAGCCTACGATTGCCTCAAAACTTGTAATCCATCGACCATGTGCGAAGTAACTGAGCATTCCAAATTGGGTGTCGGTTTTTCCCCATTCGATTGTTCCATCGAGGATTTTCAGATTTGTTATAGCCGCGTTTGCGATCTTTGCCGTGTCAACTGCTAAGTCTCCGATTTTCGCGTTTGTAACGGCTAAGTTTCCTATTTTTGCGGTTTCCACTGCTAAGTCTTGGATTTTCGCTGTGGTTACTGCTAAATTGTCGATCTTTGCTGTGGTTACGAATAAATCCTCAAATTTGGCTCTGGCTGTGGCGTTTGCTCCGAAAAAGCTGTTTACGAATTTTGCGAGTCCTTCTAAGCCTGTGAAGAATCCGTCTGCGAGAAGGTTGATTACTGTGCATGGTTGAAGTTGAGTTAATAGGCTTGTCCATGTGTCGAATGCCATACGCGCCCAGTCTATTTGTGGAAGTTGATCTATGCCTATGGTATGTATATAATCTGCTTGTCCCAGTTCATCTGGAGGATGATAGTGTCGCGGTAGTTTCGGGGGCATTGGTTATGGCCTCAATCTGCTGTATTCGCTCTTTACTTTCCTGTTGTTTTCTGCCAAGGCATCATCCAGATCGGTTTCCACGTTCACGTCGGTTTTGATGTTGATCTGGCTTTTGGGTTGTGCGGCCATCGTTGATAATGTGAGTCCTCCGACTATACCTGCGGCGGCGGCCCCTCCGATCAGCATGGCTGGCGTGAATGCTCCCATTGATACTACTCCCATCATGACTGCTTGTGCTTTCAACGCGGCAACTTTAGCCCAATCTGCGAGGGTGCTGGCGTGTGTGGCCACAGTATGAGCGATTTGGGATAGAGTGGCTTTGTTGAGAAGGTTGCTTTGTAGCGCTATTTGTATTCCAAGTAAGCCCATGCTTACGTTTGCTCGCATGTTTGCAAGGTTAAGATAGTTTACTTGGGATTCAAGTTGTTTTGTAGCTTTGATTGCTTCTGCGCTGTTTGCTCCGTATCTGGCTACGACATCGTTGTAGCGTTCCTGTGCGTTTGTCATGAGCATCTCAGCCATTGTGGTTCGCATGAATGCGCTTTCCATCATGTTGAACATGAAGCCGACGCGCATGGCTGATCGGGCCAAACTGTCGAGTCCGAAGCCTGCTTGTTTTCCAGCGCCCGCCATTGAAATGTTGACTTGCGCTCCTGTGAGTTGAAGTTGCTGGAGTCCTCTTGTTGCACGTTCTAATTCTTCTGAGCCTTCGAATTGCGCTTTTAATACCAAGCGATATATCATGTCGCTCATAAGTTTAACCTTACATTATTTGACTGAAACGGTTAATTTATGCCTTTTTCATGAAAAATAAGAGTAATTTTGTTCGTATTCTAAAAATAGCGTAAAATTTTAGGTGCATTTGTTATGGCCTCTTGTGCGCTTCTAAGCCTTCCTTTAGGCAGTTGCAGATTTTTTCTGATCTGCCGTTTCCTTTGATGTTTTTCTCGATTTCCGCAAGTAATTCTGGAGAAATGGATAGTGTTATGGATACTTTCATGTTTGGTTCCCTCATTGGGGAAGTTTGGCGGTGTTCGTGTTGAGTTTGATCGATTGGTTTTTTGTCTCTAATCAATAATTGAATGCAAATTTGGCATCGTGCGGCATCGGGGGAAGTTTCGGGGCATGTTTTGTTTAAGAAATAGGTGCAGTTTGCCATTTGCTCACACTCGCATTATGGCCAAAGTGGTTCGGGGTTTAAGCACGTCTCCTTTTGCGCGATTATAATCTGCGCCATCGTACCACAATGATTGAAGCACACCTTTGCGGTAAATGCCCTGTGGTTCCAATACAACGTAGACGGGTGTTAGCGCGTGTCCTATAAGAGTTCTCCATTGTGAATCTGATAGGTCTTTGATAAGGTTAAAGCGTTTTTTGTTTCCTGTTCGCATTGTAACGTCAAATTCCACATCTGAAATTTTTTCCCATACGAGAACATCGATAGACAAGATACCTTTTATTAGGTGGTCAACCTGTGAGGTATGACATATTCGGAGGTCTGGAAGAATTAGTTTTGCGGTATCCTGTCTATTTTTTTCCTGTATTTTTTGGGTTTCGATGGCTAAGGCTTTTTCCTTTTTTGTGATTTCTTCATTCAATATCTGAAGTAATGATGTGATTTTTGTTTTGCGCTCAATTTTTTCTTCGACTAATTCAAGCGGTCTTCGGTCTGTTTCTCGGAAAAACTTCTGTAAGCTGTCCCTTCGCATTCTTAGATTACCGATACTCTCTTTTTCGATTTCTTTTTTGAATTCTTTAGGGTCTATTGCGCTTGGGTCTTTAACTTCTGAAAGGGTCAACTTTCATCACGTCTCCTTTTGGAAATTGTTCGTGTGATGAACTTGTCGTTAGTGTAGTTTTCCCATAGGTGAACGCAAGGACGGCCGAAGTTTTCGGATTTTCTGTAAGAGCATTGAATGTTTTTGCAATCTTCGCTACAAATATCGGGCCATGTTAGGGCGTGTGGTTGTTTGGGTTGCGTTTGGAGGTCGATATTCCGTAAAATAAGCGGTAAAGATAGCATCGGCGCGGTTTTGCATTTGGTACAATTACCGCAAGTTAGACGGGTCACGTCTTCTATTACTGTCTCGGCGTCTTCAAGGTGTCCGTTGTCTATGGATCGAGTGACAAAATTGATCGAATTGCGTATATATCGTAAGTCGTTTTCTTCGAGTTCCAATTCCTCTAAAACGCGGAGTAACTCTGACTCGGGATAAGCTCCGCATATGCAAGCCATTGAGCGAATTGCTTCTTTAAGTTCGGCCATACGTGCAAGATCGTTGCGCTCTGAGGCTTCTCTGAGTTTTTTGAGAAGTTTCTTGTAATATCCCCATTCGCATATTTGGCGCTCTTTCCACTCTTGTAGAATTTGAGCGATCATTGCTGTTCACCCTTTAGAGCGGTTTCGATAAGACGTCTCAATTCTGCGCTTGCAGTTGTTCTGTTTTGGAAACATAGCCATCTGAATTTGCGCCATAATGAGGTTTCGATTTGAAAAGTGGCTTTTGTGCGTTCCATGACGTTTGCCTCTTTAATAATAAGAGTAATTATGGCTTTATTTAAATATTCTTAATACTATTAGGCTTCTTTTGCCGAAAGAGTAAATAGAATCAGAGTATTTCGACAAAGCGAAGTGATTTAGGGTTATTTTTTGAGACAAATTAAAAGTTTTGTTTTATTATTTTGGGGTGAAACAAAGAAAATTTCGAGGTTCGAAATGGAAAAAAAGGCTTTGGGATAAAGATTAAGCTTTTTAGGCTCATTCGTGGCTTGTTTTTGAGATTCGAACCTTCGTAGCAAGCCTTTATAAAGAAAAAGCTATTTTTAAGGTTATTGGAGGAAAAAAGAAAGATGGCAAAAACACCAAAAAGATCGGAAATAATCAAATTGGCCATGCAACTATACTTCGAAGACTGTTATAAGCATGGAAGCCAAAATCCCAACAATCCTGAAATTAATGAACTGCGGGAATCTGGCTATCTTGCGACTGCTCAGAGCGAATTACTGAGGAATGGTGTTAAAGCTGATTTGACGGAATTCAAAAATTATGCTGATCAAACGGAAAACTCAGAGAATTTCCAAATAGATGTTTCTGAGGCCTTAGCTACTGGAACTTATACATGCGGTTCAAGGAATTCTGGAAAAAGTGATTTGAACATGATGATCGCAGATGTGTTAATGAGAGAAAACGTGATAGTGCTTGTTTTTGATCCGAGCATGGACTGGTTGAAACGTAGTAGCATCTCAAAATATTTGACTGTTCAACCATACACCAAAATAAGCATACCTAACGAAAGCATGATCTACGATTTGAGTGTTCTAACTCTTGCAGACCAGAAACGCTTTGTTGAAAACTTTAACCGCGCATTATTCGACTATCAAATTTGTAACGGTTCAACATGGTATTTCCTAATTTATGAGGAAAGCCATCAATACTTTCCGCAAGGATGCATGAGAGCTAAGGCTTTTCAGTATTCGGTTAGGCTTTTAACGCAAGGCAGAAACTTTAAGATCAGTATGGGCCTAATTACTCAATTTAGCTCAACGCTTGATAAAGACACCATGAAATTCATGGGACAACGGTTTTTCGGATTCAGTAACGAACCGAATGACCTCAAATATCTTGGAGGATTCATAGACAATTCAGATCAGCTTAAAACGTTAGAAAATGGAGAATTCGTTTATTACCATAGAAATAAGATCAGCAAGATCAACATTGAACCTTATGAAAGTGATATATCAAAAACTCAGATCATGCCTAACGTTTCAGAGATTGTTGAACCGATAAAGCAGAAACAACGAAACAATAATCTAAACGTGTGCGCTACCATGCTTATGTTCATGTTTTGGTTCGGTTTGGCCATCTATGCCATATCGCAATTTAGAGGAATGATCTAAAATGAAAAGCCAAAATAAAAGCCCGATTGAGAGGCTTAAAATATCTCTACATATTGGAAATGTAGTAGATAAACGGAATGACATTCCACTTTCATATAGATTCAACCGTTGCTTGAATTTTGTTCAAATGTTTCTGGCGTTTAACTAAGAACACAGATTGAATCTCAAGCCCTTCGGAATTCGGGCGCTGTCACTTTTGGGGCGGTTGAATTAAAATAAAGAAAACTATGTTTGTGTTTGCCATTTTTCTTGTAGGAATTTTGGTATGTCTGATGAGTCGCGGGGGCCTACGAGGACTTGCCAGTTGCTTAGTTCCTCTATCTCTCCACTTATGCGAGTGGCCTTTCCTGGAATTATGAGTTTCCTGTGCTTGACCTTGTCTTCTATACCAAATGTTTTTAATGCCTCTGCAACCTTGTCTGCGGTGAGTTTTCTTCCGGCCACTGCGCTGTCCACGGCTATGCCTTCGGTGTCCACAACCAGCAAGTAAGCGTCAAGTTTTGCGTTTTCAATGTCCGAAGCTACCGTGTAATACGTGAGCGCGAAGTTTGTTGTGAACATTACTGGCGAGTTTTCGTCTGGAGCGCCAAACACTTTTAATCCCGGTTCGACTGCCACTGGTTTTCTTGGGTCTGTGTAAATGTTTTGCCGTAAGACCGCGTTCGGAAGAAGAGACCAGCCGTCAACGCTGTGTATTATCACAGCGTCTGCGAACCGCACAATCAGCATAGCCGCCAAGTAGGCTTCCTTCCACTTTGCAATCTCTTCTGGCGCCTCGCCCCTGTCCATCCAAGCAACCATGGGCACGCCCAGCAATGGAAAACCGCAGAGTTCATCGCCTCTTTTGCACGCAGCCCTGCGAATCATCGTGAAATTGTTTAGCGTCTCACCCAAACCGTCGACCAAGAAAGTGCCGGGGTCCATCACAAGGTCTTCAACGCCATACTCAAGCAAAGTCTTCACCAAAGACTTCAATAGTCTCAAATCGCCTGGTGCAGAAACCACCAAGGGACAATTATACTTCAAGGCAAGTTCAGCCATGTCCTTCCAATTTTCCCTAGTCGCCGCGTACAAAAGCGGCCTCGCTTTCGGCGCAACTGCCAACCCAGCTTCAAGAACACTTGAGTTCAGCGAGCACAAAATCAATGGTAGATTCGTGTTTTCAACCACTTTTTCAACGGTTGCCTTAAACTTTTCAGGGTTGCTTGATGTGGAGCGAACAGCAACCATGTCAAGCTTCAACGTCTGCCCAATATATTCAAAGCTGAACTGTCCAGTCCGCTCTACTCTGTTTAAGACTTCTTCATCAGGCATTTCATCGGTTACGTCAATCGCGATGGCTGTAGGATTGAAATACGTGAACTCATGGCGGTACATGACAAGCTTTCCGCCGATTTTAACAGCCTTATCGCCAGTGCCGACAACAATCTCTTTTATGGCTGGCTTCAGCATTTCCTTCAATTGCTTATAGGCTTTCTCGTACTGTTTAGTTAAGAGCGGAGGGCACTTCTCAATTGGGACCTCGCGGTTCACGACCTTCGTTGCGAAGGCCATGCAGTTTTCTTCGCCGCACTCTTTACAGTTGGTCTTCGGAAGAAGCTTGTAAACATCTATCGGGCTTAACTCTTTCACGCCAACTTTTCCTTTAGTTTCTCTTTCGCTCATACGCACCCGCTCCATGGCTCAAGTTTTCATGGAAACCCATTCAGCAAATTTTTCAGCGTCGCCAGAACCGCCATTCACAAGCCGCTTAGTCACGTTCTTAAGCGTTTTTACAGCGGCTGGATGCATCATCATAAACAAGTCTACACCTGCAAGCAAAAGCGTTAAGGCTGTGGCCACTTCCCAGAGAGGCCCCCTCAGTTCCCGGGGTTCCCATTCAGGAGCCATTTTCAGCCACGCTTCTCTAGCTGCCCAAGCGTTTGTGGTTCCAGAAGACATTGGATGCGCCAGTTCCGGGTCACCCATCAAACCCGCGAGTCTAGCCCTCTCCATGTTAGTGAAGGCATAGTCGAGACCGTAGCCCAAAGCTGCGGTGGTCAAATCCATGACAATGTCTTCTTTCGGCAGAAAGTCATAGAGCCTGCGGTTAAGCTCTCTGGCCAAATTCAAATCCATGGGAGTGAAAGACAAAGCGACTTGCCCGTTTTTTTTAATTAATTGTGCGCAACGCTCAACATCCATATCCCTTGTCACCGAACTAATCAGAAAACGTTCACCAGCAAAAGTCTCAGCAATCTCTGCGAAAACATCCGCGTCCTTCACAGGATCACCGCATCCTCCAATAACGAGGGGCACATCCACTGCCTGAGCAACCTCTTCCACAGTTTTCGCAGCCTCCTTTGGCGTCGCATCCTTGACGAGCGGATCGATGCTTATCAAGTGGATTGTGACCATGTCAGCCTCAAACTTTTCAACTGCGAGTTTAGCCCAAGCAGCCGGGTCACCCACAACTTCTTTCACGTGCATTTTAACAGCCTTCGACAGAGGAACTGCCATGTCGAAAACGTCCAAGGTGATTACGGGCTGATGGGACATAGGCCTCTCAAACGTGTAAAAGGCAGGTGTGGTTTCTCCTCCAACCACCACGGATTTTCCTCGCGTTCCTCCTTCGCCTCTTGTGGCGCCAAGTTTCACTTCAACAATTTTGCCGGGGTAAGTCTCAACTGGAGGAACAAACTGAGCCTCGATGATCTCTGTGGGTTTAGCCTTCACCAACGGAGGAACTTTTGGTCGGGCAGCAATGGGAGCGGCAACCGCACCTGGCTGAAGCCATATTTCCAAATCGCCCACGTTCATCTCGAAATCTTCAAGCTCAATTTCCTGAAGTTTTGCAAGAAGCTCCAGCAGTCGTGGACTAAGCTTCAAGCCCAACTGGTCCTCTTCCTTCTTTTTTTCCGTCAACGTTTTCACCGTTTCTCTTGTTTCTCGCTTTTCATCGACCGGATAATGACTTTTTTGGCGTAGATTTTTGCGTCTTTTAAGATGATCTTGAAGCCTCCAGCGGTTATTGGTAAGGTTGCTGCTGTGGCAACGGGCACCATGGGCGCCTCCTCCCCTGCTTCAACTGGCACAGCTTCTTCGACTGCCACTTCTTCTTTCCAGTTTGCCACAACCGGATGATCATGCTCCTTCAAGAAAGTCTTCAAGTCGTCAATTGTTTTCGCTTCATCTTCAGTGGCTATTTTGCCAGCAAGTTCCGCTGGAATGAACTCCTTTACTCTTTCCTTGATTTCTTTCGGTATCCATACGATCCGTTTCCATCCGCCGTCTGCTTGTAGAAACTTCGGAGACCGCATGTATTCGACGGATATCCCGTGGAAACCATCCACTTGACGTCCGCCGGCCGTGGAGTCAGCGAGTGTTGAGAAGGCCAAACCGTTCACGGTGACATCCTTGTAGCCCCTGTGCACAACTCCGAAACCGTCAACCTCGGGAATGTAAAAGGCGACACCTTCAAAACAGCCGCATGAAGTATGCGGATAGCCGAAAGCCGTGTAGAGCCAAACTCTTGTGATTTCTCCCAACGACTTCTTTTTAACAGTCTCGTCCACACCCGAATATTCGCCTTTGGCTGGGTCAACAAGTTCTCCTCTTTCAATGGTGAAAACTGGTCCCTTCGGGTCGACGCTTGCCGCTGCTCTTCCGTCAAACCAGCTTATCGCTCCACAGTTAGAATAGCGTTGAGGTGTAATTACGCAAACGTGGGTCGGAGCGAAAGACTGACATAAGACACACCCGTAGAATTTGTCAACTTCCTCATCTTTCAGTCCCCTAGCCCGAGCGTCCCTAGCTTCGTAAATCTGCAAGGCTTCCTCGTAAAGCCCCTTCACTTTTTCTGGGTCAGTGAGGAAAGTTACTTGCAGCTTTTCAATGATTGGCAGTTCGCTCTTGAAGAGCCTGTGCAAAACCTTTCCAATATATTCGAACGAATTTAGTCCTTTCTCGAGAGACTTCTTGCTTAGCCTCATCCAAATGTCATACCGCTGGTTGAGATGCATAAAGCCTTCAATGAAGTTGCAGTATTCGTGGATGCGTCTCTCGATCACGCCTTCCAGTTCTGGTTCGAGTTTAGCGCCAGCCACTTCGATAAGTATGCCGAATGCATAGCTTTTGCCTTCTTCCATCTCCTTCAAATCAGGTCCAACAATGGTGACTTTTCCGTCTTCGATCTCTTCGGGTTTCTTCACTCTTGCCAGTTCGAACTTTTCTTTGATGTCTGGGCCACCTAGTTCTACGTACATGTCCTTTCTACGGATTCTTTCGCCTTCGTAGATCACGCCAACTTCGACAGGTATATCCTCAAACATAGACACTTCTTCAGTTACCTCCTAAACTGCGCAATATTGTTTCTAAACTTTCTCTCCAATCTTTAACAGAGAGATTTGGAAATGACCAAGATGCATGGGGATTATAGAATCTGTCTAGACTTATCGTTTTAAGATTTGTGGAGAAATGTTTCAGTCCAGACAGAATCGTGAATTCCATATAGTAGGGAAGCCCCATAAACAACGCCAAATCATAAGGACCCCCACCGTCAAGACCCTGCCATTCTGGATCCGCCAGTCTATCGCCAATATCCATAGCTGGCATTGGAGATGCAGACTTGAAATCTCGCTTTATGAACTCGCTTACCGTATGCGCTGTGGCAACAACAGGAATCCCTGCGGCCCTGCTCATGCGAATTGCATAATCAATCATTGGAGCATCTTTGGAATACTCTTCAGCCGCTAAATGTCCGACTACCATGATGGGACGTTTAGCCCTCTTTACCATAGCAACAACAACTTCAGGCTTCATAATCAACAAAGCCTTCTTCGGACCCGCAATCTCGGCTTTCTGCCAAGGCTCCTCCTTCACACCCAAATCAATCACTCTTCCTCTTTCTAATCATCCTAGGCAACAATGTGGGGTCGGGAATCGGCTTCTCAGTCCATCCCTTCTCCTCCAAAATCTTGAGAATCTCACTCTTCATAGTGATTGGTATGTCAGCCACATTTCGGACGTAGAGATGTATGTCATCAGGCAAAACACTGTAGAGGCGCCTGTGCAAGTCAACGTAATGAGTCAGCTTTATTGCTCGCCCTTTGCTTGTGTCATTGGCTCGCATGCAGAGCTTAGCTATTAGCACCATTGCCTCTTCCTTGGTCTCAGCAACAGTGAACAAGTGTTCAGGAGCTGGACCTACATAGACTTTGTCGCCTGTCCTAGCGTCATACACGTACCAATCCTCCTCCTTATCTTTCCTTCCGAGTAGCATACGGCGATACTTAGAGCCGTGAGGCCCAACAATCACAGGCACGCCGAGTCTCCAGAAGCCGGAAGCTATCGAAGCAGCCTTCTGAGACATTGCACCCCAAGCGAGTCCAACCGCACCCACCCTGTTGTGAATGTAATCAGCAATCTCCTCGTAGTTAGCCCGCAGTTTTCTCTTGGCAAAAATGCTTGCAATCTTAATGGCCGCTCCTGCTATGTGAGGATTAGACACGCATGAACCAACGTTGAGGACGCCGCCAGCGTCGAAAGCGCCAGAATATTTCTCGTAGATGGTCTTGCCATCCTCGTCCTTCACCATAGCCATCGACATAGCAGCACATCCTGACGAGACAACGATGAATCTTCGCTTTGCGAACTCCTCAGCGATCTCTGCAACTTCTATTCCGCCACGAGGATAGTTGGCACAGCCTACGATAGCCACTACACCCGGAATCTCGCCTAGAACTATCGGTCCACCGACTTCTCTTATCTCTACATCTTGTATTGCGCCTCGTCCAACCCGCATCTTGAACTTCTCATTTATCAACGATTTTTCCCCTGCCTTCACCATGAAGCTGTGCAACGGGAAGTCGTTGGGACAGGCACTATCACAACGAGCGCAACCGATGCAAGTTTCGAGGATTTCAGCCAGCGGGTTAAGGTCGCCTTTAGCCGCCGCTTTCATTGCTTCAGGTATGGGCTGATCGTTCGGGCAGGCTCGCCTACACTCGTTACATTCTGTACATTCTTTTGCAGCTGCGATAATTTCCTCTATTTTTGGGATAATGCTGAACTTGTTTCGTCTTGGAGCGAATTTCATTGCGGTTTCAACCGCAACTTCTCCAACCTTATCAGGGTCTAAAATCAGCACCCCAGGAACCTTTCCTTCAACCAGATCAGATATTATCTCGCTCGACGGGCTTTCATCTCTGTTTTCTAGTCCTAAACAGTTTTTCGGGCTTGAAGCGATCACGGGTGCTTTGACTTTTTGCGCTTCAACTAAAGCATCCGCTCGTATACACTGCTCATCAACTACTATTAGATCGGCTAATCCGCTTCTAATGTAACGCAGCTGCCAAGAAATTGGTCCAACTATCTTTGCCATTGAGGTGTATCGGGTTATGTCGTGGGCAGTGCAACAGATACCTACAACTTCAACTTTGCCCAACAACCCCTTATCAGTCAAATAATCAATTATACCAACCGAAGACGGAACATTATGACCGATAACCAATATGGTTGGTTTTGAGACATCTGCTACACCAAAGCCCAGATCGGTTAGAGGCGCATCTGGATCAGCTTTAGGAAAGCCGAGAACGGAAATCTGAGCTAAGTCTGCAATTTCCATGCCGACTTGATCAGCCATTCCAGCGTGGAGAACCTTGGATTCGAAATCTAGGTTGCTTCCTTCCTGTCCCGTATGAGTTGCAGATAGACAATGAGTAACCTGCTCCTCACACCAATCAAGCGCTTCGCCTAAATCTCTAAGCTTTTCAGGCTTGATTCCGCATACTAGGCGAGTTACCGGAGCCTCTATGTCTATGTTTAACCCTCCAACATCCAAGGGGCTGTTTGAACCATGTTTTTCGATCAAGTGTTCCACTAGATGTCTTGCGTGGGCAATGTGAGTTGCGGCTCCAATACAACAAGCTAGCAGGACTATGCGAGACTGCTGAGCCGTCATATTCAGCCCACAAGCACCTCGCTTGTCTTGCGTTAGGTCGCATTTGCCGAAGGTGCAGAGGCAGCAGACATCGCAGAAAGGCAGATAAAACGGTTTATAGCGTTGAAGCAGTTTCATATCCCAGTCTCTTAAAGTAATTATTGATGGAAAGGGGGTAGGCCCCATCGGTTCAGTCCATTTCTCTTCAACCAATTTGCCGATTGAAAGCTCAAGATTCTTGAAAGACCCAAAATCGCTTTTCAATTCGTCAATCTTAACGTGAAAGCCCTTTCTACTCAAATTATAGACACGTCCTAAAGAGTTGGAAGTATAGGGGATGCATTCATTTTAAGTTTTCTGAAAAACCTTTTTGCGTCAAAAGTGCGTCAAAATTGGCAGAAACGCCTAAGTTAGTGTTTTTTAGCGTAACCCGCCTTTTCCATTATTCTCCCTATAGAAACAAAAGCGGGAGAATCAGGAGGCAAGTCTAGTAATGACTTTCCAGCAAGGACATATTCCTCAACCTTTTTGTCATGTGCTATCTCGCCCAGATATTCGAACTCCAATTCCTTCTCAGCTTGCCCTTTCAGATGCTCTGAGAACCTAAAACCGCCGACAACATAAAAATTCATAAAGTCGATCTTAACTTCCTTTGCTATGCGATGTGCACGTTTAACATGCTCAAAAGACTTCTTTGAAGGATCAATAATGTCGAAAATATCATCTACAGCAGAAGTTATTCTGCGGTTGAGATGCTCCAAACCCGCTGGCGAATCAATCAGCACATACTCATAATTCTTGGTTAACGACTCCAAAGCCCCTTTCAACGCCGCATTTGGGAGGCAATAGCACCCTTCAACCCACTTCGTTCCAAGAGAAACAAAATCGAAATGCTCACCTTCATACATGCCGTACGTCCATATCTTGTTTTCAATCCGCTGAGTAGGAGCAACGCCAACCGTCGTTCCGCCACCCTCGACGAAAGTCTCTACAAGCAACTCCGAAATCGTCTTCTTTCCAAAATCCTTAAGATCTACACCCACCATCTCTCCCAAGTTCTGGTCTGGGTCAGCATCCACCAGAAGTATCGGTGTCTGCCCAATCTCGATGAAGTATTTTGCATTCAAAGCCACAAAGCTTGTCTTTCCAGTTCCTCCCCGACCAATGGTCACTAGCGTCTTCACTTTTAGCATCCTCTTACGTAAGCATTCTCTATCGAACTTATTAGTTATCCCTTCTCTACGAGTTTCCTGGCAAGCCGCTCTATGGCTTGAACAGCCTCTGAGTCCTTTTGTAACAGTGGCGTTTGTCCTCGCATCTCCGTTTCCATAACCTTCGAGTCAAAAGGCACAAAACCCAAAACCTCGAGACGGTTGTCCTCAACGAATCTTTGAATAGACTCTTTCTGTACAGGGCTTCCTACCTTGTTCCCCATGAGTAGAACCCGCTTCAAGCCTGCGCCTACTGCTAATTTGTGGATATGTTTGGCGGTTTCAAGTGCCTTCACGTTTGCATCAACCACGACCAACATAACATCGACGCTTCCCGCCGTTCCTCTTCCCATATGCTCCACACCAGCCTCCATGTCCAGAACAACAACCTCATCTCGCTCCACCATCAGGTGCCGGAGCAGAGACTTGACAAGCGCATTTGCAGGACAAGTGCATCCAGAACCCATCGATTGCACAGTTCCCATGACTATCAGGTTGACGCCAAAGGGAGTTTTCACTGAGTACTTGTGGACAATGTCCTCCACGCTGAATGATAAGCGGAAAACGCCGGAGTAGCCCGTGCTTGTTTTGGATTCAATCAGTTCTTTGTTTTCAGATATCGGCATTATTTTGCGGCTTTCCTCTGGTGGTAAGCCTAAAGTCAAGCCAAGATTTGGCGATGGATCGGCGTCAATGGCCATAACTTTCAAGCCTTTACTGGCGAAAGAGCATGCAAGACCTGCAGCGATTAGCGTTTTGCCAACGCCGCCCTTGCCGGACACCGCGATTTTCATATCTTTCACGTTGCCCATTACATTCTCTTCACGATTTATTTACGTTTCTTAGTACAAAGACTGTTGGTGAACTTGTCTGAAGAGTTGCAGTTTTTAAACAGAAAGTCGGAAGATGCGCAAGTATTTTATATTTCTGGCTTCAAGTTTAGCGCGTGAATAGGTGAGATTTGTGCCAGACAAAGTTGGAGTAGCCGTAATAGGTACTGGATTCGTTGGCGGTCAGGCCCACGCGCCCAGCTTCAAGAAAATTGAGGGATCCGAACTCATAGCCCTAGGCGCTAGAACAGAAAGGAGAGTAAAACCCCTAGCTGAGAAGTTCGGCGTAAAATATTATTTGGATTACGATAAGCTTCTGGAAGATCCAAGATTACAAGCAGTAGTCCTTGCAGTCCCGACACCTTTTCACTACGATTTATCCATGAAAGCTATCAAAAAAGGCAAACATGTCTTGTGCGAGATGCCTTTGGCTCCGACTGTGGAGCAAGTGAAGAACCTTCGGAAGGCGGCTGATGACGCGGGAGTTATTTTGATGCCTGTTCTTCAGTTCCGTTTCGCTCCGATATACACAAAGACGAAGGAGATGATAGACGCCGGAATGATTGGCAAGCCAATAGCCATTTACTTCAGAGAGTTCATACCTGCAATGAGCATAGCCGAGCAGTGGCCGGCGGGATCTTGGGCTTGGAATGTAGAAAAAAGCGGAGGTTATCCTGACTTTACTCTTTCCGTTTGGTCCATTGACATGATCAGATGGATGTTTAAAAGCGAAATAGAGCATGTTGAATGGATGAGTAACTATCCAAAACTTGAAAAATACGGTGGAGTAATAGCCTACAACACAATGGGCCTGATAAAACTCTCAAACGGCATCGTGGGCTCATTGCACTACAGCGCCTCAGTAGCTCCATCAGCAAGCACTGCTAGGTTGGAGATTTACGGAGACAATACGAATGTTCTTCACGCCATCTGGTTCAATAAGATAATGCTGTACGGACAAGACGAGCAGCCGCAAGAATGGGACATAGAAGTAAAAGGAACAAAGGTCTGGGGGCATCGCCAGATAGACCAGCACTTCATAAAATGCATCCTCGAGAATAAGCAACCTAAAGTGAGCACGGAAGATGCCATAAAAGCCATTGAAATTGCGCAGAAAATGGTGAAAAAATAAAACCGTGCTGGGTGGAACGCTGAAACTATAGCAGTTCTTTCGCTTAAGAAAGACAAGTAGGCTCGTTTATAATAGAGGTAACGTTGCTTTTATTGTATTTTCGTCAAGCATCTCCATCGTGAGGCCCTTTTTGGTGCACAGATTAATCATCTTGTAGTTGTTTGTAACTACGTAACCGTAGATTTTATCCATTCCGAGATGCTTACTAATTTCGACAATGTAATCGACAAATTTTGAGCCAAGCCCAAGGCCTTGCCACCGATCTCCCACAACAACAGCAAATTCTCCGCATTTGCCACCAGGTTCCGAGATGAGCCGCACGGCACCAATGATTTTTCTGTCGTCATCTTGTAGCTCTGCAACTATGGCTATTTCACGGTCATAGTCCAGATTGCAATACCTTGTTAAAGTCTCATGGGGCATCTCTTTCATTATCTGGAAAAAACGAAAACGCATTGTATCCTCTGACAGTGATTTAAATAGTTCGTGAAAACGAATTTCATCTTCAGGCTTTATCGGACGCAGTAATACTGGTGTTCCATCTTTCAATCGCCATTGAGAAATGTACTTCCTGGGATAAGGAGCGATCACGAGGTGTTCATGGGGTTGAATTTCTTGCAGAATTTTGTCTGCGTCCACAACTATGCGAGCGTCGACGGCGAGAGCACCGTTCTCATTGACAATGAGGGGGTTTATGTCTATTTCTTTTATTTCAGGGAAGTCTATAACAAGTTGTGAGAATCTCACCAAGATTTCTTCAAGAAGCTTGACATCAAAGGAAAGTCCACATGACTCTGCATGCTTGTAAATTGCCGTTTTCTCCATAAGTCGTCTTGCCAGCACTTGATTTAATGGGGGAAAGCCCATACTTACATCCTTGAACAGTTCTGTAGTGACTCCTCCCATGCCGAATACAATCACTGAGCCAAACTGGCGGTCTTTCTTTGAACCAATCAGCAACTCGTATCCTTTTTTCCGAATCATAGGTTGAATTATAACGCCTTGGAATTCCGCTTCTGGACTGTAACCCTTGACTCTCTCAGCAAGCTCGTCGAAAAATGCTTTAGTCTCTGATGGTGACCAAACGTTTAGAATTACTCCCTCAACCATAGATTTATGAGTTATCTGTGGCGACAGCGCCTTCATAACGACCGGATATCCAAACTCAGAGGCGATGACTTCAGCTTCACTTGAGCTTTTTGCCACAAGAGTCTTTATCGTCGGAATCCTGTACGCTTCCAAGAATCGCAAAGACTCTGGCAGACTGAGGACTGTGCGCCCATCAGCAAAAGCTTTTTTCAAAATCTCTTTCAGAAATGTCGGAACGGCTAACTCTATGGAAAATTCTTCTGGAGTTTGATACAGTAACTCTAGGTTTTGGGTATAGCTATACATATACATGAAGGTGGAAACAGCTTGTTCCGGTGTAGTGAATGCTGCGACACCGTTTTTCTGAAGAATTCGCCTAGCTCTTCGACAATTAAAGTCCTCACTTATCAACGAAGCAAGGATGGGTTTGTTGCTTTGTCTTGCGAGTTCTACTGTTGTTTTTGCGAGTGTAAGCGGGTCAGTTGCCCCTTGAGGGGTATATATTATCAAGAAACCGTCGCTGTGGGGGTCTTTGAGGCAGATCTCCATGACTTTCCTAAATCTGTCCGGAGTGGCTTCTTCTAAGATATCAATGGGATTAATGATGCTACAGTAAGAAGGCAAAACATCCTTCAACGCTTGAACTGTTTCGCTACTTAACGGCGTAAGTTTTCCACCCTTGGCGATCAAAGAGTCAGTGGCCATAATTCCAGGACCACCAGCATTCGAGATTATGGTTAAATTTGGGCCCTTTGGATTGGGCTGCATCGCCAACGCTTCCGCACAGTTAAAAAGATCCGCTATTGCTTCAACACGAACCACCCCAGCGCGTCTGAAAGCGGCATCATAAACAGCATCTTCTCCACACAGGGCGCCTGTATGAGAAATCGTTGCGTCTGTGCTCTCTGGAAATCGTCCCGCCTTTACTAATACAATGGGTTTAGCTCTGGCAAAACCTCTCACGGCGCTCATAAATTTTCGTGCATCCCTGATGGACTCAACGTAAAGCACGATGCTTCTGGTTTGGGCGTCAGTTCCAAAGTAATCAATCAAGTCGCCGAGATCTACATCAGTCATCGAGCCCGCTGAAACAACAGCACTGAATCCAACTTGTGCTTCCAAGGCCCAGTCCAACACTGACGCGCAGAGCGCTGCGCTTTGTGAGATAAAAGCTATTTTTCCAGGAATAGCTGCATTGTTCGCAAATGTGGCATTGAGTTTTATCCTCGGTCTCATCACGCCGAAGCTGCTGGGGCCGATGATGCGCATGTCGTATTTTTTCTTGTGTTCTAGAATCTGTTTCTCAAGCGCGGCACCTACCTCTCCTGCTTCTCGAAAGCCCGCTGAAACAATAATTATTCCTGAAACTCCGGCTTTTCCACATTCTTCGACTATTTGCGGAACTGTGTGAGCTGGCGTTGCTATAACCGCAAGGTCCACTTTCCAAGGAATTTTTGTAATGCTTGGATAAGCAGTTATGCCTTGTACTGTTACTCTGAAAGGGTTGACGGGATAGACTGTACCCTTGTATCCTACTCCTATTAGGTTGCGCATTATTCTGGCGCCTAAAGAATCTTCTCTGTCACTTGCACCGATGACGGCTATTCTCTTCGGGTTAAAAATATGGTTAAGATTCTCGACGCCCACGCTTCAATATCCCACCATAATGCAGAAGCAGCTTTCTATACGAATATATACAATATGTATTAATTTTTAAGTTTTCGCAAATCTTACTTCTTTAATCTTAAATTCGATAGTTTAACGGATTTCCCAATTAGGAGCTTCAAGAAGAGAATTTGCTTAATCCTGTTAGACCTTGCTTTAATGGGTCTTTGCAACTATTTTTCGGGTAAAACTAAAATCTCAGTTAACAAAAAGTTCTAACAGTGATTTCTATTGCATGCTGAAAAGGGAATCGGCGAATCATTGGTCAACCACTACAAAGAGAACGACAAAATACTCTTAAGTAAAGTTAAAAGTAGCGGTCATGTGAAAGGCGACATTCTGAAGGCAGTAAACTTGATTGGTGGCTTTGAAAAGACCCTTCAAAAAGGCGATGAAATCCTTTTGAAACCGAACTTCAATTCAGCCGACCCACCGCCGGCTTCGAGCGACCCGGAATTTGTCAAAGCCATGATCGAACTATTGTATGAGCACGGCGCCGCCAAGGTTATCCTCGGTGAATCGTCAATGCAGTTTCTTTCAACAAAGAAAGTGCTTGAAAAGATAGGAATGACCGAAATAGCAAAGGAAGCGGGAGCTGAAATCGTGATCTTTGACAAGGAAAAGTGGGTTAAAGTTCCCGTCGGTGGTAAATACGTCAAGTCTGTAAGTCTGCCAGAAACTGCATTGAGGACCAAAAAACTCATTTACGTTTGCAACATGAAAACGCATTCTCTTGCGAGATTTTCTATGAGTCTAAAATTGGCTTTTGGCTTTGTGAGGCGCAGACAAAGAATTAGATTTCACATGGGAAACTTGCAGAAGAAGATAGCCGATCTAAACTTGGTCGTGCACCCTAACTTGATAGTTATGGATGGAAGACAATGCTTTATCGCCGGAGGGCCGTTCAAGGGCGAGGTTCGAAACCCTAACATAGTTCTTGCTTCTGGAGACAGAGTATCCATCGATGTTGAAGGAATAAAGGTAATTGAAAGCTTTGAAGGAGCTGACTTAAAGGACGACCCATGGAGCTACGATCAGATCAAGCGAGCGGTTGAATTAGGACTAGATGCAAAAAGTAGTCAAGATTACAAAGTAATCAGCGAATGAAAACAGCAGGTAACCAGTAAAAGGCATCATTAATTTTTGCCTATATTTCCACATGAATTTTTCTGAATGGACGAAGGCATTCTTTTCTTGACAGCTTCATAGATTAAGTAACCACCAAAAATGCTGACAGCGCCTTGAATAACGTTAAACGCAGCTATCAAAGGGCTCAGGCCTATTGGAAGAATTAGAAGAGTTGAGAAAAACATACCCACGCATCGGAACGCAATTCCGAAAAGAAATGATGTTCCCCGCTTGAATTTGGGAATAATAATCGAAGCTGAAAACATTCCGACAATCGTGAATAATTCTGCTAGCGCCTTCATTGAAGCGCCGATGAAGTCTCCACTGCGGGCGGCAATGGCAAAAAAAGCGATGGCAGAAGTGAAAACACTTGGGATAAAGCCAAAAAGATAAAGAGATAAAACGATCGGTATTCCAGTAAAATCAACTTTGAGAATAGGAAGCCACGGGAACGGTATCTTCCAACCTGAATACTTCATTGAATAGTCAAAAACGACGACCAAAGCGGATAGAAGAGCAGTACCGGCAATAGTTCTAGTTTCGATTTTCATATGAATCCATTACAGTTGCGCTCAAGTATGTTATAAACTATTTCATTATCGTAGAGAAAGCGCCTTTTGTCTTTTTCTCTGTGAAAGCTTATGTAGCAAATTCAAGGCGTTCATCTCTTCATTTGCCCTTCTAGTTTCGATGACGCCTGCTTTTTCAGCGGCTGAAAGTAATTCTTCACCTTTCTCAGTGCGGACGATGGTGAATGTCCATCCATTCAACCCTAGGCCTCCGGCGGAAATGTCAGCCAATTCGGAGCTGAAATCGTCGCAGAATCCACAGCCTTCAAGGGCGTATGGTTTCACTTCTGCAAGAGGAATAGCTTGAACCGCGCCGTTTTTCAGCGTGACAATCATTTTTCCCTTTATATTTACAGTTTTGACATCACTCAAGTTGATGCCCAACGTTTCATGAATGTGCTTTTCCATAAGTCCTTCATATGTAAAGCATTCTGAACACATAAGCCCAATTGAAAATTTGACAGGAGCAATGAACTTTTTGAGGCCTAACATCTGCATGTTTCTAAGGGCGCGTATTTGACAGGGGTTTCCGACAAACGCTGTGTTTATCTTCTTTTTTGCAGCTTCTGCCAAAGCGAACAGATTAGGAGAGTAGGAATATCTTGTTCCAGCACAACCTAAAATATCCTCAGATGTCGTGGCTAACTTTGGGATAGGATAGAAAGGTTTTTCATCACTAACGCCAGAAACAACGGCGCCATTGATAAGTCCTTCGTTCAAAGCATATAACAAAAGAGCAGTGACAACTCCTCCATCTTGGCAGACCTTTAATATTTCATTATTCTTTGCCCTAGCTACGACAATTCGGCAATAAATTCCAAAGTCTTCCTCGTCTTTTCGTTCTCTGCCAAACACAGCCCTCTCAATTTCGCCCAGCGAAGAATCGTAGTGCGGACATACCTGTGCACATATGCCGCACAGTTTACATTCCTTCGTCAAATGGGGTTTTCCTTTCACATATTCTAGGCAATTATAGGGGCAGACAAGGACACATGTTGAGCAACCGATGCACTTATTCTTCGAAACAACATTTTTTTGCAAAGTATCCTCGAAACTTCCTTTATCAAGAGGCATCGTTTCTCCCCGTTGAATGGGGTATAATCAGATAAGCTTTAAAGTTTTCTTGTGCAAGTACGGAATTATGTGTGAACGTAAGGAGTAGGGCTTTGGATGAAGATTGTTCATGTAATTGCTGTTGAAAGCTTGCCGATAATAAAGGAAGGAGACAACCTATCTGAACTTGTCTGTGACGCGGCCAAAAAACAAGACACTCCAATACAAGACAGAGACATCCTTGTCGTTACCCACGTTGCAGTGTCAAAAGCCGAAGGAAACATTGTAAACCTCGACAACATATCACCATCTGAACGTGCGAAAGACCTAGCTCAAAAACTCGAAAAAGACCCGGCTCTAGTTGAGGTTATTCTTCAAGAATCGAGGGAGATCGTGCGAGTGGGCAACGGAAATCTAATCGCAGAAACCAAACATGGGGTGGTTTGCGCAAATGCGGGAGTTGACAGGTCAAATGTTCGGGGGGACAGAAACGTCGTCTTGTTACCGAAGGATCCGGACGCATCAGCGGAGAATATTCGACAAGGAATAAGAAAGCTGACAGGTTGCGATGTCGCAGTCATTATTTCTGACACTCATGGCCGCCCTTTAAGAGAGGGTGAGATAAATGTGGCCATAGGCGTGGCGGGAATAAAGCCCATAAGAGACAGACGCGGAGAAAAAGACCTTTTCGGATACGTTTTGAAGGTGAAACAAACCGCAATCGCTGATGAACTGGCGTCGGCTGCTGAGCTTGTAATAGGCCAAGCAAACGAAGGTGTTCCAGTGGCTATTATCCGAGGGTATAACTATCAAAAAGCAGAAAATGCGAAGGCAATCGAGCTTGTGAGGCCAAAAGAGAAAGACCTGTTCAGATAAAGTCGCATCAGCTGCAATTCCTAGGTTGGACAATCGTTAATTCCGGCATTAATTTTTTTAAGCTCAACTTCTTGTAAGTGTTTGAGGGAAAGTTTTGCCCGGTGGATTCATCGGAAAGATTCTGAAAGTAGATCTCACGCTCGGAAAGGTTCATGAAGAAACCCTCCACGAAAGTTTCTATAAAACTTGGTTGGGCGGCTATGGGCTTGGAGCACGAATAGTTTATGATGAGATAACGCCAAAAACTGATCCATTAGGGCCCAAGAACATAATAGGATTCACGACTGGCATATTAACTGGAGCCTTTACGGCGCTAGGAAGCAGCTTCACCGCCGTCGGCAAATCGCCCTTGACAGGCACATGGGGCGACTCAAGGGCTGGCGGCTATTTTGGAGCAGAACTCAAATCTGCTGGTTTTGACGCAGTTTTCTGTTATGGAAGGGCAAGCAAGCCCGTGTATCTCTGGATCAACGAGGAGAACGCGGAGATAAAAGATGCCTCCAGCATATGGGGAAAGGACACATACAAGACAGAGGACATTCTAAGGGAAGAGCATGGCGACAAAAGGATTCAGTTTGCCTCTATAGGACCAGCGGGAGAAAAGCTCTCGCTCATGTCGTGTATGATAACTGACAAGGGCCGCGCCGCGGGAAGGTCGGGCCTAGGCGCTTTAATGGGATCTAAAAACCTCAAGGCTGTCGCAGTCAGAGGTACAAAGCAGATTCCCGTGTTCAACCACAAAAAAGTAATGGAGCTCAGAAGAAAGTTCATTGAGCTAACAAAGACTGAAAGGGAATTCTATTACGAGTACTTCACAAAGTACGGGACCTCAGGCGCAACGGCCATGCTGGCCCTAAGCGGCGACGCTCCATGCAAAAACTGGAGAGGAGCAGCTACCCTAGACTTCCCAAACGCGGAAAGAATCAGCGATGAAAACGTAATCAAGTATCTTACAAGGCGATATGCTTGTCACGGCTGTGCCATGCCATGCGGCGGCTACATAAAAGTCGAAACGGGCTCCTACGCGGTTGAGGCGATGAAACCCGAATACGAGACCTTGGCGTCTTTTGGCACACTATGCCTGAATGATAATATAGAGTCAATAATGTTCGTCAACGATATCTGTAGCAGGTACGGTTTAGACACCATTTCAACAGGAAGCACCGTTGCCTTCGCCATCGAATGCTACGAGAATGGGCTGATAACTCGAGAGGACACACGAGGCGTTGAGTTGAAATGGGGCAACGCAGACTCAATAGTGAAGTTAACGGAAAGTATAGCAAAACGCGAAGGCTTCGGCGATGTCTTGGCAGATGGCGTTGCGATCGCCGCCAAAAAAATTGGAAAAGGCTCTGAAAAATACATGGCGCATGTTGCTGGTCAAGAAATTCCGATGCACGATCCAAAGCTCATGCCCACATATGGCAGCGGCTATGTGATTGACGCGACACCAGCGAGACATACGCAAGGTTTCGAAATTTATTTGGACACGCTTCCAGGGGTCAAGATGCCTCCGTTCAGCGAGGATAAATATGATTATCATGGAAAGGGAGCGGCGATTGCCTACATGTCCTATTATACTCACATGGTGAATTCCCTTGGAGTCTGCCTATTTCCATCATCCCTTGTTACGATCGAGGGCATCCCGAACCATGCCGACTTCGTTAACGCGGTCACTGGATGGAAGATGAGCATGCAAGAACTTCTAGTCTGCGGAGAAAGAATTGCATGCATGAGGCAGACCTTCAATGTCCGAGAAGGATTCACCCCTGCCGACTTCAAAATAGTGGGAAGAGCAGCGGGAAAGCCGACGTTTGTTGAAGGGCCGTTGAAAGGAATAACTGTTGACTTTAACAATTGGGCCAAAGAATACTTTGATTACGCAGAATGGAACTATGAAACAGGCAAGCCTAGCGAAAGGAAACTCGTCCAACTCGGTTTGCAAGATGTGGCAGAACATCTGTATCATAAGGTTTAGTCACCTACTATTAGAAGTTCCACTTATGACTCCTTTTTTTGCTAAGCGAATTGCGCACGTTAGGGTTATAAGTTTAGCATCAAGCATTACAGTTAGGAGGAAGCCTCAATTAAGATAGCTATCTATGGCGATCCCTTCGTGCCCTCATCAATGATTAGAGAATGCATAGTTGCGAAAACCCGTGGCATCAAGGGAACAAAAATCTACGAGCGTGAGGTATCCCTCAATAAGCAGGAGAAGCTTGAAGGAGTAAAGGAATATTGGGGAGACCCTCAGGAAATAATCGAAACGCTTGGAGACGCAGAAATTCTAATTGTTCACGTGGCGCCTGTTACGGCAAAAGTTATTGATGCTGGGAAAAAATTGAAATTAATTGGATGTTGCAGATCTGGCCCTGTGAATATTGATAGTGCCTATGCCAGAAGAAAGGGCATCCCTCTTATTTTCACTCCTGGCAGAAACGCCCAAGGCGTTGCTGATCTGGCAATCGGCCTAATCATAGCTGAAGCCCGTGGAATCGCGAGGACGGACGCTGAGATGAAGAAAGGCGTTTACGGGGTTCCCGAGTTAGGCGTTGAGCTTTGGGGCAAAACATTAGGAATAATCGGGCTTGGAAACGTCGGTTCCATGGTTGCTTATAGGGCAAAGAACGGCTTCAACATGAAGGTGCTGGCTCACGATCCTTACATTCCAAAAGAAAGGGCAAAGGAACTCGGTGTTGAATTGGTTGATTTAGAAACATTACTCCGCGAATCGGACTTTGTTTCAATTCATTCCAGGCTTTCTCCCGATGGAAAACCCCAGATAACCGCCGAGCATATTGCCCTTATGAAACCCACAGCTTATTTAATCAACACTTCTCGTGGCAAAATTCTAGACGAAAAAGCCTTGTACGACGCCTTGAAAGAAGACAAAATTGCTGGTGCAGCCCTGGATGTATACACGAAGGAGCCTGTTGACCCAGATAATCCGCTTCTTAAACTTCACAATATCACTTTAACTCCACATATTGGCGGAACGACACGGGAAGTGCCTTTAAGGGCAGCGGAAATAATAGCAGAAGACGTTGCAAGATTTCTTAAAGGCGAAAAACCTAGAAACATTCTTAACCCAGAAGTTTATGAAAGGCGGAAATGAGAGAATGAATGAAGAAACAATCAAAGGTATGCGCGAAAGAATAGTGAAAGTAGGGAAAGAATTATACGAGCATGGACTAGTAACGGGAACTACTGGAAACATCAGCGCAAGAATCCCTGGCACAGATACTGCCCTTATAAAGCCTTCCGGCGTTTCCATGGACCTTTTGAAGCCTGAAGAGTTAGTTCTCGTAGATCTTCAAGGAAACAAAATCCGAGGCGAATTAAGCCTTTCAGTGGAGACTCCAATGCACACGGCAATCTATAGGGCACGCAGCGATGTTCAAGCAGTCGTGCACACGCATGCTCCAGTGGCTACGGCTTTTGGCATTGCAGGGATCGAAATTCTTCCATTGCAGATAGAGATGTTCATGTTCATTCCAAAAGGAGTCCCTATAATTCCCTTTGAGTTTCCTGGTTCAAGGGAGCTTGCGGAGGCTGTTCAAAAGAAGATCGTAGATTTTGACGCTGTGATTCTTGAAAACCACGGTATCGTAACAGTTGGGTCCAGCATAGAGGAAGCCTGTAGTTTGAATAAACTGATCGAAGAATGCGCTGAGGTCCAATACGTAGCTACGGTGCTCGCTGGCAAGGATGTCATCAACTGGGAAAATCTGAAGAAAAAATTCAAAATCTAAAATCAATGGCTCTTCCTATTCGCTACGTTTCAGAAAAGAGTTCAACAGTTCCGTAGCATCTTCCGTTTCAACAAGTTCGTCAAATTTGCGGTAGATTCTAAGCCAACGTTCATAAAGTTCATCATATTTTTCGTGATTGGCTGCGTCGGGTTCTACTCTCTCCAAATCCACAATTTTGTCGACGGCTTCTTCTATGCTTTTGTATAAGCCTGCACCAACTCCTGCGCAAATTGCCGTGCCTAAAGCAGTGGCCTCTTTCACATGGGGAACGAGAACTGGAACGCCCAGGACTTCAGACTGAATCTTTGCCCATACCGGGCTTTTCGCCGAGCCGCCGCAGAAGCGAAGTTCCTTGATCTTATTTTTTGAGATTTCTTCGATCTGTTCGCAGTTTCCCCGAACTGCATAACACGTGTTTTCAATTATTGCTCTCGCAAATTCTTTTTTTCCAGTTTTTCTTTCAGCCATTTTCATTATTCCAAAGAATCCGCCCATGGGCACCGAGCTTGACCTGGTGTTCATTATTGTTGGGCCTAATGAAGCAAAGAGTCCGTTGGAGCCAACTGACGTTTTCTCTGCTTCTCTACACATGAAGTCATAAATGTTGAGACCTCTAGAATCCGCCAATGAAGCTTCAGTCTCCATGAACTCGTCTCTTAGCCAACGGAAAATCCACCCTGTGATTCCAGCGTTGCTTTCTAGAACCCATTTTCCTGGAATTGCGTGGCAGCCACTCCAAGTGCGCCATTTCTTGTCAAAGATGGGTGAAGACCGCACCATCATAATAGGAGTGGTTGTTCCAGCTACTGCTGTTGTGTCGCCTTCTCTAACTGCTGCTGATCCTATCAGACCGCACTGCGTGTCTGGACCGCCCACGACTACGGGTGTTCCAGCTTTCAAGCCCGTATGTTCTGCAGCTTTTCTTATAACCTCTCCTATGACCTGCCCATTTTTGGCAATCTTGGGAAAAATGGATTTGGAATATCCGAGTTCATTGATTATTTCTGTGGACCATTGGAGTTTCGCTATATCAAAAAGACAGGTTTCACACGCGCTTGCTGGTTCTGCAGCTTTCTCACCGCTTAACTTGTAGAGCACCCAATCATTGACGCTAAGGATTGTTCCAATTTTTTGAAAAATATCAGGCTTATTATTCTTCAGATAAGAGAGCCAGTGTGGAGCCATGATTCCTTGAATAGGCCAGTGACCTGAAGACAGGTACATTCTCTCGCCGTACTGAGATATGATTAGCTCGCCTTCAACAAAAAGTTCAATGGTTGGAGGAAAACGAATTTGTTCGTCTTGCTTATCTAAAAGGATTATTTGTTGCCTGAGGCCAGTGGAGCTTATACCTGCAATCTCGTCACTTGACACGTTTATCTTTCTTATTGCTTCTCGCATTACCATACTCAATGCTTGCCATGCAGCCTCAGCATCCCAGTCGGTTGCAAGCCATGTTCTAGACAATTCCTTTGAGGCATGGGAAACCTCATGGCCTCCTGAATCAAAGATATGGCATCTACAAAATCCAGAACCAACATCGAAAGTGGCTAGATATAATCCCTTTATCAAAATATTGCCCTTCTCCTCTATTAATGAAGAATGGCTTTGTAGAAATAAAGTTTAACTGCTGGCCTCTTTCGTTTTCTGATAAGCCTAATCGTCTTCTTGGTGCTTGCGTCAAGAGCTGTTTTGTTCAACTGCGTATTTGTGCGTTACAGTTCGGTGAGGGGCATCTTGCTGCAAGATGCGATTATCAAAAATACTTAAATCAATTCGTAACCATAACACACAAAACAAGAGGGCGGAGGTGAATGCGGATGGAAGTCAAAACGCCTAGGGAGTTCTTTGAGAAGGTCTTGCCCAGCAAATTTGACGCAAGTAAAGCGGCCGGCGTTGATGCTGTAATCCAAATGAACATAACCGGACCAAACGGAGGCGACTGGATCGTAATAATGAAAAATCAGAAACTTGAGGTACAACAGGGAATACATCCCTCTCCTTCCATATCGATCAGGATGGCGGACACGGATTACATTGACATGGTCAACGGCAAATTGAGTGGTGAAAGGGCCTTCATGACTGGAAAACTCAAGTTCAAGGGAAGCATGGCCGTCGGAATGAAACTGAAAGAAATAGGGTTTCTGTAAAAAGTTACTGTTCAGGGTGGCCGCGGATTTTCTTTTTCAATATCACATCTCGTGGATCATTGAAAAGGTTGGGTTCAACCTAGGTTTTGTTTTTTTCATGCTCTTTTTCCTTTAGTTTTGTTATGTGGTTTGCAAGTATCGAGAAAGTTAACGGTAGATAGCGACTTTCATCATCCAAACTTATCAAGAAAACTTGCAGATCAATTATGTCAGCTAATGTATTTTTCCTTATCGTGCTTCTAAAATTATCATAAGATGCGTAATCTTCATGAAATGAGATGATGACCGAATCGAAACCAAGTCCCATTCCAGTCTTGAGCAAGGCAACACCAAATGGGCTTTTGGCCAGCTGTTCAGGGACTGATTTCTTGACTTTTTCAAGCTCTTCGTTGCTGACTTTCGTCTCTATCTTCAAAAATGTTAGAGCTAGGATGTGGTATCCCAGTTTGCTAAAGCGTGGTACTATAGTGTATTCTTTGATGTATCCTTCTTTTTCCAGTTTTGTCCTAATTCTGGTCGACGTAGGCTGAGAAGCGCCTATGGCTTTCGCCAATTCCCTATCGCTTCTTCGAGAATTTTTCATAAGTTCAGAGAGCAACTTCCACTCAATTTCTTTCAAACCTTCCCCTTCCCCTAATTGTCTCACCTATGGTTATACTATTTCTAACGACTAAAACTCAAATTTTCTCCCTTATTAACTTACTGTGGCAAGCCTTGCAGAACCATTAGGCGAATCAGAGTTTTTCCAAGACATCTTCTGCCAAGACGTCTTCGCCTATTTTGAACGTTTCAGTCTCCTCTATTTTCAATATTGCCTTCAGCGCCGCAGAGTCAAGTTCGCGAACAAGACGATTTATTTCCTTTTTAGCGATTTTCAGATGTCTTTGAAACAATTCTCCATTTTCATATAATCTTGCTGCAAGGCGACATATGGTTTCCATTTTCAAGTACCATTCAATTTTTCGGTCCCCCAAATTTATATCGAACGTCACTGGACCCGCTTTACAAGTTTCTGGTTTTACAGGGTGCACTGCGCACTTTTTGGTTTTATTGTCATAAAATATGCAGTAGCCCTCCGCATCCTCTGCTGGAAACGCATAGGCTCCTTGAACAAAAGGTTTCTTAATGAAAATCTTATGCCTTTCCAAATAGTTCATTATAATTTTCCTTCGCATGAAAGTTATTGGAGGTTTTGTGCCTCGACAACAAGTCAGTCTACATTGATGGCAAGTTTCGAAAAAGCTAATTTTTCTTCCCTTTTTGTTGGACATGAGAATCTTCCTTAACAGTTTAGAAGTACGGCTCATTATTAGCAAGGTGATTCAAAAGCGTTGAATAAATGCTTATGATCGCTTCCTTTAAATCTGTTTTTTGAGTTTTTCTGAGAACTCTTTCTTTGATAATTTCTGACAAACTGCCGCGTTCTATTCTTTTCTGTATTATCGGTAGATACTTCCTCTCGTCTTGATCCGCACTTTCCCAAGCGATTTTGAGGAGATTTTGACAGACTTGCCGTGCAGTTTCTCCAAGCGGGTTTAGAACCTTGGCGTTTAGCCCATTCACTAAAACCGTATTGAAGTCTCTGACCAGAAGCCCATGGGGCAAAGTCTCAACTCTTTTGCTGATTAGCCCCCTAAGCGCGGCTCTAATGAAACAACTCAGCGCCACATCCGACTTGACACATTCTTGTTCGTCAATCACTCGTATTTCAATCGCTGCTCTGTCGAATCTAAAGATAATGCCTCGGGAATTGACCCATTCCTTGAAAAGAATAAGCTTTTCAGCGCCAGCTTTTGCCAAGTCCCATGAGTATTTTTCAATGATTTCTTTTTTGTACTGCTTAAAGGAGGAAACGTATTCTGGAATAACGTCTCCAGTTATCGAAGGCACTTCCCTCTGGTTTAGCATGTAAAAGTAGAGCCTATTATCGACGTTTTCGCCTAATTTTCCTTCATAGATCGGTGAGGAAGCGGAGATGGCAGGCAAATATGCGCAGATATTTGCAAGCAAGTTGTGCAACAAAGTGCCTTCTTCTTCACGCGAATAAGGCAGATTTAAGTGGAAACTTTGAATGTTTAGCCAGCCGTGCTGTTTAAGATTGAAAATTTTGCTGTACGACTGGTAGATTTTTCGGTGGCGATGAGGCCACACACTTGTCTCTTCAAGCCTAAGCAAAGGATGCATTCCTGTTCCGAGAAGATGGGCGCGATACTTTTTTCCTAGGAAATCCAGAAGAGTTGCCACGGCGTTCTGCATGTTTTCTTCGAAGAGTTCAGGCGACTTGAAGGGCGCGTTAGCCTTTATTTCCATGACATGCAACTGGAGTTCTTTTCCAAAGGTGAATTGTGGCAACTCAACGAAGTTTACGACTTTCCCGCAGAAGTCTTTTATGACTTTGTCTACGATGGGCAAAGCCTGTAGTTCCCCGTTGACAAGGGAAAACTCGTGTTCTGGACCCAAGACCTCTAGCGGCTTGTACGTAACATTTCCTCTTTTCTATGTGGTTATTTGTTCAGAGTGCGTTTATAGTATGCGGTCAATTTTAAACATAACTGTGGTTTTCTTAACATCCGATTGGCATGTTTTCGATGTATTATACCGTGAAGACTATGCATGCGAAAAACTGAAGAAATTCTTCGGCATAGCACCTAGAGCAAGAGCTACCCTCAATAAGGTCAGAAAAAACGCTGGAAAAAGAAAGCCTTAAGTTCTTGTTGTTTTTCCTGCTACCTGATTCGTTTTTATCATAAGGACATAGGATTGTTAGTCGTGTGCTTGTGTCGCCCGCAGCTTCGGAATGATCCCTTTGGCTATTTGCTCGAAAATCGGGATCTGTTCATCCCTTTCAGGATAGTAAAATATGAACTCAGTTATTCCTACATTACGGTAACGCTTAACAACTTCCTTAAAGGAATCTAATGAGCTGAATACGGTTTCTGCCTCTGATCCGAATACCAATAAGGATCGCCGAAGAGTCTGAGGATCCCGGCCAATTTCTTCGCAGTAATCATCAAGTAGCTTGTTTCTTCGACGAGTATACTCTAACATCTTGTCTGGTGATGTACGCCATTCTCCTGGAACAGAGTTCCATGTATCGGCATAACGCGCCGCGAGCTCTAGCATAAGCGGTCCCGTTGCCCCAATCGTGATTGGAGGGCGCGGCTGCTGAATGGGCGGGGGTATAATGACCGCGTCTTCAAGTTGATAATATTGCCCTTTATAGGTTGTGACTCTATTGCGGAGGCACTGGTCAACGATCTCTATAACTTCGCGAAATCGGGCTACCCGTTCCTGAGGTGGCCACTTTTCAATTCCGATCATTGAATAAACAGGGTCCCAAGAAACGCCGGTGCCGAGCCCAAGCTCCAACCTACCATTCGAGATGTGATCTACTGTGAGTGCCTGACGTGCCAACATAGCTGGATTGCGCAGAGGAATTGAAGTAACCAATGTGCCGATCCTTATATGACTTGTCTGGCTGGCTAGGGCCGCCAGAAGTGTCCAGCCCTCAAACCATGGAGAGTTTGGTTGATAGGGATCGACAAAGTGATCTGCTACCCAAACGCTGTCAAACCCCAGTGCTTCGATGAATTTCCAGCGTTCAACCTCCTTCCTCCACGGGAGATTCTGAACTGTGATGATTCCGAACCTGAGTTCTTGGCTCATTTATTTCACAAACCTACTCTCTTTTGATTCCTAGTTATTATGATTTCTCGAGGAAGAACAATTTCATTTTGATCTCGAAAAACGAGGAAATTGTGGAGACATCTCCAATGTTTTGTGTGGCGTGGTCAAATCAACCACCGGCACTTCAAATGAATTTGAAGTTGGATTTCGACTCCATGCAAAAACCAAGAATTTAAACCGATGTTTAAACCTAACCCCCTGCACCCGTCTTTTGGAGTAAATTCGCTGAAATCAGTGTGCACACGCACGATAGGAATATCTATACGCCTCAAGCTAAAGGCTACTCACTACCTAAGAGTCAAACATTGATTCTCCTTTGAAGTTCAACCTATATATAGGGAGGTATAGTCAAAAATCACACAACAGTTCCACGAGACAAACCAATGTCCTCTTAATCATTCTTTTCGTACAGTTAATCTTAAATATGACCGTTGCAATACGCACCTTTTAATTGTCTGGTGTTCCATGAGTGCTGGTCGTCTCAAACATCGACCTAACAACCGATCTGCCCACGTTGAAACCTTCCAAGTTTCTGGGATCATCAATTAAAGATTTTACTCTCAACATCAACAACGATTATCGTTACCTAAAAACAGGATACTACGTGTCTTTGCACGCGGAAATTCTGGGCAACTTGGTAATCCCATCGAGCGAAAACATAATAGATGTCAACAGAACCCCGATTCTCCTACTTCGAGCCGCAAAAGCGGGGATTCCGACACTACCATATGTGGTAACGGATTCCGTGAAAAATATAATTTCGGAGTTCAGTTTTCCATTGGTTGTTTTCGCTGTTAACCCCTTCATTCACGACGGTTTCAAAATTGCCAAAAACATGAGCGCACTCTACAGGGCAGTCAAAAGTTTGAGCATGAATTACAAGTTCGCAGTTTGTGTGCAGCCGCTCAAGGGTGAACTGATTTCGTTCAGATCCGTTTTTGGCAAGTGTGAACTAGATGAAGACACAGAAAAGGTTTCACAACAGGTTTACGAAATATTCAAGATTCCCATTTGCAGGCTGCATGTTCAGCGCGCTGAGGGAAAGGTTTACTTGTGTGGGCTTCAACCTTTGGGAAAAGAAGAGCTTTCCCAATCTGACTTAAGATTGATTTCCGAGGAGATTTCGCGAATTTCGAAGCAGGGTGAACGCTTCAGTGTCTAAGATTGCTTGTTTTGTTGAGAAATACAATTTTTCCGATCCTAGAGAGGAAGAAGCTCTCCAGAATTTCAAGTTCACAGCAGAAAACCTAGGACACGAATTCAACTTCTTATTTAGGCAGGATATTCCAGAAATTCCCAAGTACGACGCTGTTTTCATTAGGGCTACAACTGACCCACTATATACATCATACATAGTTTCCAAAACTGCTTGGGAATTGGGGCTAAAAGTGGTCGACGACCCAGACTCAATAAAGATATGCGGAAACAAAATTCACCTATACGCCCTATTCAAAAAATACGATGTACCCCGCATTCCCACAGTCTTTTTGACCAAAGACGAATTGCGCCATAAACAGCTTTTGGACATTTTCGGAACCTTCGGAAAACCAGTTGTCCTGAAAGCGCCTTACACCAGTTTTTCAAGGTATGTTGAAAAAGTGGCTTGCGAAACAAGTTTCAGAGAAGTTGCCAAAAGGTTTTTCAGAAAATCCGACGTTTTGGTCGTGCAAAAATTCATGCCAACGGCTTTTGATTGGAGAGTTGGAGTTCTGAACAATGAAGTTCTTTACGTGTGTAAATACATGATCCCAAAAGGCAGGTGGAAACACGGCGCCAAAATTAGAGGTAAACCCACCTTTATCTGGGGCAGAACAGTGGCACTGAAAAAAGAAAATGCGCCTATTGAGCTGAAAGAAGTGGCGCTGAAAGCCTGCAGCGTAGTTGGGAAGGGACTTTACGGAGTTGACATCAAAGAAGTTAACGGCAACTACATCGTAGTCGAAGTAAACGACAACCCGAGCATTTACGCGCGCTATGAGGATTTGAGAAACAAAGACTTGTACGAGAACATCATAGCATATTTAGTCAATTAGTTATTCCAATGACTCGCACAGCATTTTCCGCATACGAGAAGGCCCAAAACAAGTCTAATCCATAAAGGATTTCGACAGCTATTTATTCCAACTTCCACAATTTGTCATAGCTAGAGGGAGAAGAACACATGTTGGAAGATATTATTGAGGACTACCAATTCTCCCAAAAAATGGCCGTAGACGAGCTTGTTTTACAGATGGAAAAGGCTTGGGGCTTCACTGCTGGAAAACTTGCTACAGGGGTGAACATTCTAGAACGTATGATTAAGATGCATGGTTGTGTAAAGTTTCTTTCTTTTACTGGAAACCTTGTGGCCACTGGAACCCGAGGCGCATTGAAGGAACTTGTAAAACGAAATCTCGTTGATATCATAATCACGGCATGTGGAACGCTGGACCATGACATTGCACGGTGCTGGAGAAACTATTACAGAGGTTCCTTCGTGATGAACGACGTTAAACTCCATGAAAAGAAAATAAACCGCCTTGGAAACGTTTTGGTTCCAAATGATAGCTATGGCATCATAATAGAAGAGAAGATGCAATCTTTACTGCAAAGCCTATGGAAAGAAAACGTAACGGAAGTTTCAACCAGCCAACTATGCCGTGAAATAGGAAAACGCATATGCAATGAAAGCTCCATTCTTTACTGGGCAGCAAAAAATAACATACCAGTCTACGTGCCCGGCATCACAGACGGAGCAGTTGGCTATCAAACTTGGCTTTTCTCCCAAGATCACGACTTCAAGCTTAACTTGCTAAAAGATTCTGGAGAAATAAACGATATTATCTTTACTGCAAAGAAAAGTGGCGCCCTAATAGTAGGCGGCGGAATATCGAAGCATCACACGATATGGTGGAACCAGTTCAAAGACGGCTTAGATTACGCTGTGTACGTGAGCACGGCTGACGAGTGGGATGGCAGTCTATCTGGAGCTAGACCGCAAGAAGCAGTTTCATGGGGTAAAATAAGCGAAAAAGCGAAGCGCATTATGGTTGAGGGCGACGCTTCAGTTATTCTGCCGATAATGATAAGCGCGCTAATTACTAGGCTAGGGAAACCCTAAGATACTTCTTTGAAGAACCATGAGAGGTCTGGAGCCTTCCGCTTAAACTTCACTCTTTCATTGAGCGCGTGTGTTATAAGCGGCAAGGCAATGGTTGCGTCACAGTAGCACACAACTCTTTTTCCTTCACTGTGGATTTTGCCCCAACTTATCGCTTCTTCCAGAGTGCAGCCTGACAGGCCGCCCCACTGAGGCGAATCTGTGGTGATTTGGATGGCGTATTTGTGTGGGTAATAGTACTCTTGCAGTCCCTTCCGTAGAAAACCTTCTCTTCCCTGAACGCCTTTGTCCATTGTTTTGGGTGAAACTGATATGGCTATGAGTTGTGTGTAGTCTTTTGGCACGCCACCGCCGATGTAGATGACGCCGATGTCTTTCGTTTTTTCACCTATGCTGACGAACTGGTCGAATTCCTTAACTGAATCTATCAGTATGTTGTGGCCTTGGTTTTTCGCCATCAAGAAGGCTTCGCCATAAGCGCTATCAACCATTGCTGGACTGAAAATTGGAACTTTGTTTTCAGCAGCTATCGCGGCTATGCTTTTTACTCCTTTTTTGCTCAGCCATTTGCCGAATAGGTGAAGAAGTTCCATGGACGAGTATGGAAAGTCAGTTTTCAAAGTCAGTAAGAAGTTAGTCATCAATTCTTCCATTTTTCTGTAGTCAGTTTCCTTTCCGTAAACGTCGTAATACCTGTTTATGTCTGCTTTCAGGAGTGCTTCATCGTTTGTCATTTGTGTGCCTTGCCAGTAGCCGAAGCCCATGGCGTCAATAATGTCCTCGGAAACGTTGGCGCCTGTTGAAACAAGGACGTCGATAAACCGGTTTTCCATAAGCCAATTAACAATGATCCATTGACCAGCAGTGCTCATGGAGCCGGAAAAGCCCATAATAATTGTTAAGTCTTTTTCCTTCAGCATGGCGTCCCAAACTTCAACGGCTTCGCCTAGTTTTCTTCCCTGGTAGGCTGTTCGGCTCATTTCAGCTAAGAGTTGGGATATGCTCTTCTCTTTAACTTTTATCGCTTCAACTTTTCTCTTGAAGTATGACTCGTTTATGAGCTTGCACCTCGTTGTAGATTAGTTGACCTCTATATGAAATTTGTTATTTGCAACAAAGCTTATTCCAAGCACAAAACTTCTTTCTACAGAATTAAGGACAGTATAACGGAGTGAATGATGCAATTCGTCAGGAGAAAAATGGCCATTGCAAACGTTAGATTTCCTTATTTAAATAGCAGAAATGAAGGTTGCCGACACATCCCATGGATGCCGGTTAATTATCGTGGGACAAAACCTTGTGAATTGATGGCGCAAGAATTATAAAGATAATCCACAATTTTACAAAGCACAGGAGGCAAATCGGACATGGCAGTTAATCTGGACGTCCTAGTCATAAACATCATCGTAAACACATCATACTTTCGCCGGTATTTTGGCTAGCAGGAAGAGCTCTTGTTGGAAAAGAAAAGGCAAAGTTCACCGACGCAATTTGGATAGTCATCCTTGGAACGGTTGTAGGCACCCTCTTTGGGGCCTTTTTCACGGGAATCCTCGCTGCCATCATCCAATTGATACTTTGGCTCGGTCTGGTAAAGCACTTCTTTGACTGTGGCTGGCTGAAGGCCCTCGCTATTAGCATATTGGCCGTCATAGTCTTTGCAATAATAGCGCTAATCCTAGCTGCAATTGGACTACTTGTCTGGACATTTTGGCCGTTCTAGTTTCCCCCATACCGATATTTTTTTCATGCCAACCTTTATCGCTTAAATTTCTTTAATACAGACTATATTATCGGTGGCCTGTTGGTGGTGAAAGAGAAAGCTTTCATCTGTCCATTTTGCAGGGCGCCGTACAGAGGGCTTATTCTAACAGAAGTTCAGGTAAAATGCCAATATTGCGGAGCAAAACAGCTGGAGTATGTTGAATCATAAATTGGAAACGGACTGATGCACGCCCGCTGATACGCGAAACTGGAAAGTTTTTTTAGAAAAGAGAGCATAGGTAGAAATATCTTGGCTTTTAGGAGTGAGTGTTAAAATGTCTAAAAAGAAAGCTGGCAAGAAACCAGTCCAGAAAACGAAGCCAGTTTCAGCTCCAACAGTGTATGTCGACCATGACCTTGACAACTATTATATTCAAGTTGAGTTGCCGGGCGTGAAGAAGGAAGCCATCGAATTATTAGTTTCTGACCAGAGTTTCTGCGTCAAAGGCCCGAGAGAAGACATCGTTCTTCTCGGATGTTACGTTCTAGCTCATCATGTAAATGAAAACAAGGCCAGAGCCAAGTTTGAGAACGGCTTGCTGAACATCATGATTCCATTGAAAAAACCCCTCAAAGGAAAGAAAATTCAAATAGAGCAATAAACCCGATAAACTCACTTTTTCTCTTTTTTGGTCTTAACAAATGCCAACCTGAGGAAACTGTGCGCAGATTTGTATCGTTTAAGATAATCCTCCGTTTTTGGAAAAACGTCTCTAATGCGTTCGAAGCGTTTTTTCGTGTTAATGCTATGCTGAAGTGTTACGAACTCCCTTGGTTTGCTGAAATTTTCAATTTCGCCGTCCAACCGTCTTCTAACAATTTTTATGCAGTCATCCACTATACAGCTTAAGACGCACGCACCGCAGTAAATGCATAGCTCCTCTGTTATTCCAACCTCGCCAAACTTCCAATACAAAGCGTTAGTTGGGCATGCCTTGACGCAGAGCTTGCACTCGACACCTTTACATGTTTTCTTGTTAATAGTTATGCTCCCCTCTGCAAAAAACTCCTTTACATTCAGCGGAGCTAGAAGCTCCTCTCTCCTCTTTTTTTTCTCCTTCTCCACAGTTTCCGTTAGCAGTTGGAATATGTCAATGTGTGAAGAATCGCTTTTCTTGGGCATTTACTTCATCTTTCAACCAATTACGTGATTTGAAACCTATAATTATCATGGATTATAATTACTTATCTAAACTACATGATGGTAATTCATATAATATAAAGGTAGCAACTGCTGCTTTAGCCCATGCCAAGAGGCTAGATCGAGGTAGACCGATGCGTTTATGTGCACTCGTTTGAATCTGGGTTTCTTCAAATCGTTAAATGTGTGAGTAGGCATTTAATCGGTTGGTGACAATCATGCCCATAAGCGGACTGCATCTTCTTTTGACCTACAAGTGCAATATGGAATGTGATCACTGCTTTGTTTTCGGTAGTCCCGACGCTAAGGGAATAATGAAGATTTCAGATATAAGAGAAATACTTAATGAAGCACAGAGAATTGAAAGCATCGAGTGGATCTATTTTGAAGGCGGTGAACCAGTTCTTTACTATCCTATTCTGCTGTGGGGATTGCGTGAAGCAAAGAGGCTGGGGTACAAAATTGGGTTTATCAGCAATGCCTATTGGGCGACTTCAGTTGAAGATGCAAAAGAATGGTTGAGTCCAATTTCTGAAATAGGCGTTTCAGACGCAGTAATCAGCGACGACATTTTCCACTATGGTGAGGAAGATGAGGATCTGGCAAAGTATGCTTATCAAGCAGCTAAAAATCTTGGATTGCCAGTCAGTAATATTAGGATAGAAGATCCGAAGCTATATTTGATGGCAAAGAATTGGAAAGGAGAACCCGTGATTGATGGTGCGGTTTTGTTCAAAGGTAGAGCCACTGAAAAACTGGTGCAGGGTTTGTCCAGAAAGCCGTGGGAAGAATTTAGCAGATGCTCCGATGAAGATTTTTCGAATCAAAAGCGGGTTCACATTGATCCTTTCGGATATATCCATGTTTGTCAGGGCATAACTATAGGCAACATGAAAAAGATCCCGCTGCATCAATTACTTGAAGACTTTGATCCATATAGACATCCGATATGTGGTCCAATTCTGAAAGGAGGCCCGGCTGAACTTGTCAGGAAGTATAATGTTCAACATGAAGAAAGTTACGTGGACGAATGTCATCTTTGCTATGACGCTCGTCTAGAATTGAGAAAGATGTTCCCTGAGATCCTTGCACCTAATCAAATGTATGGAGTAGTTGATACCTAAAGGAGAGTACTAGTCTATAACTCGCTGTGAAGCCCAGAGATTACCTACGTCCTTGTAAATAATGTAAAGACCCGCTACATCTGCATATTGAGTTTTCATGCGATCCTTTCCTGCCCAAAGAACAGGGAGAATTATCTAAATCACCAGCAAAAAGCGCAAGCTTCAATTCAAAGGTGTTTATAACCAAGCTAATGTTCTTATTAACTATTGGTCGGTAAGGAAAATGTGTGAATTTAACGTGATTCTCAACGGAAAAACGGTATTCAAAGACGTGATTTACGCAAAAGCAGAAAATAACAGCGTAATCGTTAAGAATGTACTCGGAGAATCCAAAGAATTCAAAAACTGCAAAATCATAGAGGTCGATGTCAACTCGACGCGCCTCCTCTTACAAGCCTAAAGCTTAGGATTCGATTCGGTGAACCGTCACGCCTTTCTGGCGATGGTTATCATTCACACGAAATGCATGCTTCGTTCAATTGAGCGGTCCTTTACTGAAGAAAGTGCCTGTTGATGTGGCTTACCCCTGAAGTTTCAAATTCCTGTCTAAATTCTTATGTTTTGTATACTCAAATTTCTTGCTTATGTCATAAACCATGGACATATATAAGGCGGAAGTTCTCATTGCGGGGAAAACAGGAGTTCGAACTTACGCTTGCTCTATGTAGATTGTGTTCGAGTATTGCGATAGGCTTAACGTTGGAGTTCAACTGACACTCCAATCTATATACAGGTTAAACCCAAAATCCAGATTGTAGAATTGAGCAGCGCTATTGGGCTGTTCTCCCTGTTGCTTTTACTCGCATTTGTGGAAGAGCCAAAAAGCGAAGGAAACAGAAAACAAAAAGTTAAGAGCATTGACGCACGTGTGGAATGTGATTTTTGAAGCCCTTTCTCGTTTCTTACTAATTCTGCCGCTTTCTTTGTGTCAAATTAGTTACGTGTGTTGTGCTATGAGTTTTGTCACAATAGTTGCAATTGATGAAGAATTCTAAAACGTTTTGGTTTGGGATATAAGTTAAACTTGGAATTGGGGTGACGCAAACATTTTATAGTGTTCTCTCTCAGAGGGCATTGAGGGATTGTATTGAGTGAGCTTGAAGAGTTTAGGCGTTATCGTGAGCGGATGAACGCGCGTATTCTTTCCGGCGGCAATTTGGAGATTAAAAGGTTTTTTGCTTTGGATAGTCGCGCTTATGAGAAGAGAGCTTTGGATTCTAAGACAAAGGAGTTGTTGGGCTTGGTAGCTTCGCTTGTTTTGCGCTGTAATGATTGCATCACTTATCACGTTATTCGCTGTATCCAGGAAGGCGTTTCAGATGAGGAGTTTTTTGAGGCTTTGAACGTGGCATTGGTTGTTGGCGGGTCAATCACAATTCCCCACATGAGACGCGCAGTGGAAACACTCGACCAGTGCAGAGAAAAACAGAAAAAACACGTAACAATCAAACTTTAGATACACAACTACAAAAAAGCATCTGATTTGCGAAGAAAATGAGACGTTGATATTGGTTTCTCTTGCTTTGTACTACCTCTATAAGTGCGGAGAACCTCAGTTTTTGGACTTTCAATTTCTGCGGTCGTGTGGGCTGTTCTTTCGGCAATCGGAATACTATATGTTACAAGGGCATACGTTAAAATCCTGAGAAGTAGCTGGCAATTTTGATACGTCATTATTAGTTGTAAGCTTGGCAATGTTCTAAAATATGTAGTTGCAAGCAAAAATTATATGACAACGAATCACAAATCAACACACAAACATCTAGGAGAGTAACACAATTTGGACATAATCGTTTGCGTTAAGCATGTTCCAGAAACAGCCGAGGCAGAACTAAAAATCGACGCCAGCGGCAAAGCCATAGAGAAAACTGCTTTGGTCTTTGACATTAACGAATGGGACGATTACGCGTTGGAAGAGGCAGTTCGGATAAAAGAAAAACTTGGTGGAACCGTCACAGCCATAACTTTAGGCTCAGGAGACTCCGACGCTACCCTCAGAAAATGTCTGGCCCGAGGCGCAGACACAGCAATCCGCTTAACAGACCCAAAATTTGAAAGTTCAGACGGCTACGCCGTAGCCAAAATCCTCCACAGCGCAATCAAAAACCTCCACTACGACTTGATATTGACTGGGATGCAGACAGGCGACGACGGTAGCGCCATGGTCGGCCCAATACTGGCACAAATGCTAGGCATACTCCACACAACAATGGTCAAAAAAATCGAGTTAGACACGGGCACAGCAAAAATAAATCGTGAACTCGAAGGCGGATTAGAAGAACAGCTCGAAATAAAACTGCCCGCGCTCTTTTCAGTGCAGACAGGCATAAACGAGCCCCGCTATGTCTCGATAATGGGCATCCGCAAAGCCATGCAAAAACAGATAAAAGTAATGTCACTAGCGGACACGGGCTTAAGCGAAAAAGATGTTGGCGAAGCAGGCTCATGGATCAAAATAGAAAGGCTTTACGTGCCGCCGGTGGAGAAGCAGGCAGAATTCATCAAAGGCGCTCCAGACGAAGTCGCAGCAAAAATAGCCGAAATCATCAAGGCAAGGGGGTTAATTTAAAATGACGGAAATTTATGTCTTAGCCGAACATAGGCAAGGACAAATACGGGACATAACCTACGAGATGTTGACAAAAGCTCGAGAAATAGCTGAAAGAACGAATGCTGAACTAACCGCAGTAATGCTGGGTAAAGACATTAAACAACACGCTCAAACGCTTTCAGTATATGCAAAAAAGATTTTGCTCGTCGAAGACACCAAACTGGAAAACTTCAATTCTGAAGCTTACCAGAAAATATTAACGCACTTAATCAAAGAGCACAATCCACTTTTAACAATGATTGGACACACATCCTACGGCGTAGAGCTAGCCCCAAAACTCGCTGCCAGCCTAAACTTACCCCTCGCAACAGACTGCATAGACATAAACTCAGAAGGCGACACATTCACGGTAACGCGACAAATGTACGGTGGCAAAGTCAACGTCAAAGCAACACTCCGCAAAACAGAAAGCTATTTAGTGACCGTGCGCCAAGCAGCCTTCGTAGCCCAAAAACCACCCGCACCACTGGACGGGCAAATCATAGAAACGCCATCACCGCTTACAGAGGAAATCACCGCAAAACGCTTCATCCAATACATTTTGCCACCGCCCGGCGGTGTAGACATAACAACCGCAGAAAAACTTGTAGGCATCGGTCGAGGAATAAAGGACGCCGCTAACATGCCTATAATGGAGGAATTAGCAAAATCCCTCGGAGCAGTCTTGGCATGTTCACGTCCAATCGTGGATAAAGGTTGGCTCCCAAACGACCGCCAAGTAGGCAGTTCAGGAAAAATCGTTAAGCCCAAACTGTACATTGCCTTTGGAATAAGCGGAGCCTTCCAACACGTTCTTGGAATGAAAAACTCAGACCTAATAATAGCCGTAAACAAAGACCCGAACGCCCCAATATTCAGCTTCGCGGACTACGGCGTCGTCGACGATCTATTCAAAATTGTGCCTTCCTTGAAAAACAAAATTTATGAGTTAAAAGGACAGAAAGCCTAGATTCTGAATCACGGAGAAATGTGAGAATGGAATTCAAACTAGACGACGAACAAAAGGAAATAAAACGTGCCGTGCGCGAATTCTGCGAAAAAGAGTTCACGCCAGAACTTGCCTTGGAATTTGACCAAAAAGAAGAATTTCCAATGAGTCTTTACAAAAAAGCTGCTCAACTAGGCTTTACAAGCATGCGAATCCCATCGGAATACGGCGGACAAGGCTACGGAGTCTTAGAAGACAGCATAGTTGTTGAGGAAATGTGCCGCGTTGACCCTGGCTTAGGAGTTGCCGTCTCTCTTGGAAACTTAATGGTTCCAGACGTGCTGCTAAAACATGGCACAGAAGAACAAAAACAGAAATACATTCCACCCCTCGCAAAAGGAGAAAAAATAGCTGCCGCGGCTTTTACTGAGCCTGAACATGGAAGCGACATAACCAGAATGGACACAAAAGCGTTAAAGACCGAAAATGAATGGATAATCAACGGTGCCAAAGAATTCGCAACAAACGCTACAATAGCGGACACCTTCATAATCCTCTGTCAGACAGACCCAAACGCAGTGCCAACACACAGAGGCCAAAGCCTCTTCATCGCGGAAAAAGGCATGCCGGGAATAGATGCAACAAAGTTGCATGGCAAAATGGGCATAAAACCCTGCGTTACTGGCTCGCTTTCTCTGTGCGACCTGAAAGTGCCAGAAGGCAACCTTATAGGCGAACTAAACAGAGGCTTCTACTATACGCTTGAACTTTTTGACGGAACCCGCATAACAGTCGCGGCCCAAGCAGTGGGTATGGCGCAAGGCGCCTTTGAAAAAGCCCTAAACTATGCAAAAAACCGAAAACAGTTCGGTCAACCCATAATCAATTTTCAAGCTGTATCCTTTAAACTGGCGGAAATGGCTATAAAAACAGAATCAGCACGATTAATGACGTATAAGGCGGCTTGGCTTTACGATAACGAAAAACCAAACGCTGTGGCAACTTCGATGGCTAAGGCTTACGCCAGCCGCGTAGCAATGGAAGTTACAGACGACGCCATCCAAATCTTCGGAGGATACGGCTACTTGGCAGATTACCATGTTGAACGCTTCCACCGTTGCGCAAAAATAACTGAAATCTACGAAGGAACAAGCGAAATCCAAAAACTAACAATAAGCAACTTCCTCATGAAACAACAATAAGCAACTTCTTTCCCCCCTTTTCTAACTTCCAAAACTAACCAAGTTGAATTGCTCAAAAGTTTTATTACATTTCAATTCGACAGTAAAGTATCAGGGGGAAACATTTTGGGAATTGAAAATCTGAAAAAGGGAGCAGTAATAGGTTCTGGAGCGATGGGACACGGAATCGCTCAACTTCTCGCAATGGCAGGATACGAAATCACGATTGTCGACATAAGTGACGAAATACTTCAAAAAGCCAAAGAAAAAATCAAATGGAGCCTAGACAAATTCGCCGAAAAACGCAGAATCAGACGCGAAGACGCCGACGCCGCACTCGCGCGAATCGCTACAACAACAAGTTATGAACAGGCCGCCAGCAACGTAGACTTCGCCATCGAAGCATCTCCAGAAAACATGGAAGTAAAAAAGAAAGTGTTCGCTACACTAGATTCAGTAGCACCTGCCCACGCCATACTCGCGTCCAACACGTCAACGTTAAGCATAACGGAAATGGGCAAAGCCACCAAACGCCCAGACAAGGTTGCAGGAATGCACTTCTTTAATCCACCGCAACTGATGGCTTTAGTTGAAGTCATCAAAGGCGACGATACAAACCAAGAAACAGTAAACACTCTGGCAGAACTAGCTAAAAAACTCGGAAAAACACCAATAATCGTCAGAAAAGACGTGCGAGGCTTCATAGTAAACAGAGTACTAGGGGCCGTATTCAACGAGGCATTCTGGGCCTACCAACGAGGTGAAGCAACAAAAGAAGCAATCGACTCCTCAGTAAAGTATACTGGAGGCTTCCCGATGGGCTGGTTCGAACTGGCAGATTTTGTGGGACTTGACATAGCCTACGAAGTCGGCAACATACTATATGAAGCCTATGGAGAAAGATTCAAACCATGCAAAGAAGTAGTTGACCCGCTAATGGCAGAACACAAATTCGGACAGAAAACTGGTGTCGGATTCTATGACTGGACAAAAGGCAGGCCACGCATACCCTTCAACCTGCTTGATGAGTACGATGTTGACAGATCATGGGCAGTAGCCGTAAACGAAGCCGCATGGATTATCCATGATGACGCCGCAAACCCAGAAGACATAGACACCGGAATGAAACTGGGCACATACTGGCCTTCAGGCCCGTGCGAATACGGAGATAGAACAGGCATCGACACCATAGTCAGCAAACTCAAAGAACTTCACGCCAAGTATGGCATGGAAATGTATAAACCATGCCCACTGCTTGAAGAATACGTCAGTAAAGGCTGGACTGGAAAGAAAGTTGGAAGGGGATTTTATCAATGAAATTTGAATTAGATGAACAGCAAATTCACATAAAAAATGCTGTCAGAGAATTTGCCGAAAAAGAATTCGACCAGCAATTAGCACTAGAACTCGACCAAAAAGAAGAATACCCACTCGATTTGTACAAGAAAGCCGCTCAACTAGGTTTTACGACTATGTTCTTCCCCGAAGAATACGGCGGACAAGGCTGCGGTCTCCTAGAAACGTGCATAGTGATTGAGGAGCTATGCAGAGCAGATTCATCATTCGGCGTTGCGATCTCAAGCGGAAACTTCGGCAGCGAATTCATCATTGAACACGGTACTAAAGAACAAAAAGACAAGTATCTGCCTCCAATATGCAAGGGCGATTACATATCTGCAGCGGCATTCACTGAGCCTAACGTAAGCGGAAGCGATATAACACGCATGGAAACTACAGCCACCAAATACGGAAACGAATGGTGGATAAATGGCCAAAAGACTTTCATAACGAACGCAACAACAGCCGCCTTCATCATAGTCTTAACGCAAACAGACATAAAGGTTCGGCCTACATACCGCGGCGAAACCCTATTCGTGGTTGAAAAAGAAACGCCCGGCCTCGAAGCTACAAAATTGCACAATAAGATGGGAATCAGAGCCTCAATAACTGGAGAGCTCAACTTCAACCAGGTTAAAGTGACTGATTGGAACATGGTTGGCGAACTAAACAGAGGCTTCTATTACTCAATGGAGTTCTTCGACAAGACAAGAGTCGGAGTAGCCGCCCAAGCAGTGGGCATGGCACAAGGAGCGTGGGAAATTGCATTCAAATATGCCAAACAAAGAGAAGCCTTTGGACAACCAATACTACAGCATGAAGCAATAGGAATGACTTTGTCTGAAATGGCAACAAAGATCGAAGCTGCCAGACTACTCACGTACAAAGCGGCTTGGCTGGTTGACGCGGGAAAAATGGATCCTATGGCAACTGCCATGGCTAAGTATTACGCCAGCAAAGTGGCAATGGAAGCTACAAACGCAGCCATTCAAACGTTGGGTGGTTATGGCTATTTCGGCGAATACCGCGTTGAAAAATACCACAGAGACGCAAAAATAACTGAAATCTACGAAGGAACAAGCGAAATCCAAAAACTGCAAGTGCTCAAGTACCTTCTCAGCAAATACTAAGGCTGAGTGAAAAAATCATATATGCGCACAGGATAAACGTAGAGTAGGTGATGTTTGTGAGTGAAGCGTATGAAACAATCAAGGTAGAAAGGGAAGAAAGCACGCTGTGGATAATATTGAACAGGCCGCATAGATTAAACGCTTTTAATGAAGTCTTGATTGAAGAACTTTCGGACATGCTGGACACTGCAGAGAGAGATGCCAGCGTGAAATGCGTTGTGATAACCGGCGAAGGCGACCGCTCCTTCAGCGCAGGCGCAGACGTAACCATATTTCCAAAGGCAACACCGGTGAAAGCCGAAGAATTCTCAAGAGCTGGACAAAAAGTCTTCGGCAAAATAGAAGAAATGTCCAAGCCAGTCATAGCTTCAATCAACGGCTTTGCCCTCGGCGGCGGATTAGAACTGGCCTTGACATGCGACTTCAGAGTGGCTGCCGAACACGCTGAACTTGGCAGCCCAGAGATAAACTTAGGCCTCATACCAGGATGGGGCGGCACTCAAAGACTTGTCAGAATTGTAGGGCTGGCTAAAGCTAAAGAACTGGTGATGCTAGGAAACAGGCTGAAAGCTGAAGAGGCGCTGAAAATAGGGTTAGTAAACAAAGTTGTGCATTTTGACAAGCTCAGAGATGAAGTTCGAGAAATGGCTAAAAAACTCTCAGAAGGCCCTCCAATAGCCTTAAGGTACGCGAAAAATGCGCTGAATTTTGGAACCCAAGTGCCTTTAGAAGCGGGCTTGCGACTAGAGTCAGGTTTGATGGGACTAGCGTTCTCTACAGAAGATCTCAAAGAGGGCGTAGAAGCCCTAATGTCGAGAAGGAAAGCTGACTTCAAAGGTAAATAATCTCAAAATCCCCGTTTCCTTTTTCTTCGTCTTTGTATGTATAAAGTATTAGAAAAGTGTGGTAGCATGAGAAAAGTGGCAATTATAGGAATTGGTAACTCAAAATTCGGCGTCAGAAATGATGTGAATGTTGCGGAACTGACTTTTGAGGCTGTCAGACCATCACTTGAAGATGCAGGTCTAGCTGCAAAAGACATTCAATTTGCAGCTGTTGGTTCCGTTGGAGCTGGAGCTTGGTATGAGGAGCTACTGCCAGCAGTCGTCTCAGCGGAATATTGCGGGTTAACAAAAGCAGGATTAGTTCGTTGCGAAGCCGCGTGTGCAAGCGGTAGCGCAGCATTTTTCACGGCATACTCGGCAGTGGTCAGCGGTCAAGCCGAAATAGCTATGGCCCTAGGCGTCGAAAAAATGAGGGAAATTGATACTCCAACATCTATGGAGTGGATTGGAAGGGCAGGATATTACCTTTGGGAATTCCACAACTTTGGAATCACGTTTCCAGCTTACTATGCACTGTACGCCAATGCTCACATGGCCAAATACGGGACCACGGAAGAAGATTTAGCATTGGTTGCTGTGAAAAACCACAAATACGGCTCGATGAACCCAATTGCCCACCTTAAAAACAAAATAACGGTTGATGATGTATTAGCGTCTATGATGATAGCTTCACCCCTAAAACTGTATGATTGTTGTCCAATGACTGACGGGTCTGCCTCCGTTATCGTTGCTTCAGAGGATAAACTAAAAGAGTTGAAGGTTGACACTCCAGTGTGGGTTGCCGGAATAGGCTACTCTTCCGGAACTGCAAACTTGAGCAAAAGACCCGATTTTGTAGGGTTAGGGGCAAGCGTGTTGGCTTCTCAAAGAGCCTACAAGGCTGCAGGAGTAACAACAGACCAGATTGACTTTGCAGAAGTTCACGACTGCTTCACAATAGCGGAAATATTGGCTTACGAGGACATCGGACTGTGCAGCAAAGGCGAAGGCACCAAACTCATCCGCGAAGGACAAACCGAAATAGGCGGCAAGATACCAGTGAACATGGACGGCGGCCTAAAATCGAAGGGGCATCCCATAGGCACAACAGGCTGCTCGATGATCTATGAGTTGACTAAGCAACTTAGAGGAGAGGCTGAAAAAGGAAGACAAGTTCCGCTCAAAAACCACATCGGACTTGCCCATAACGTGGGTGGGACAGGACACTACTGCTACGTGACGATATTGCGGAGGTGATTCAAATGTCTTCAATTTCTATGCCTGCAATAAAATCTCACGAAATAAAAATTGTGCAAGACATACCGATAAGCAAGACTCTGAAGTTTTGGGAAGGCTTGAAGGAAGGAAAGATTTTCGCAACCAAATGTGTAAAGTGCGGTCAACTGTATTTCCCTCCATCTGCTGACTGCCCAGACTGTTTATCACAGGAATTGGAGTGGGTTGAACTTAGTAACGAAGCGGAGATCGAAACATTCACGCACGTAGTGGTTAGACCCACTTCCTTCCAGCATATCAGACCCTACACCGTCGCCATCGGAAAGCTAAAAGAAGGCGTGAAAGTGTTTGCATGGTTGACAGGATTCAAACTGTCAGAAGTCAAAGTGGGCATGAAGGCCAAACTTGTGGCGAAAGTCACGCCTGAAGGAAACCCAACATACGAGTTTGTCCCCTTCTAGTTGAAAGAATACAAAAAACCAGTCTCATCCTACTGCTACTTTTTTTATCCAATCAATTGTTTTAGTGATTAATTCGTCTTCTTTACCATTGTACGTGTGGCTCGCCGATTCTATCACAAGAAGAGTCTTAGGTTCATTCGCACGCATGAAAACTTCGCGTGCTTCTTCCACTCCAACAACAACATCTCTATCGCCGATTACAACGAGCAAAGGCATGCTATTCAATTTTGAAACAGCTTCGCACTCATTTAGTTTCATAAGTTTCTCTTTAACATGCTTGGGACGCAAGGCGATTCCGTAAACTTCTAGTTTGAACAACTTGGAAACATCGAAAAGTTTGTCTATCCAAGAGAAAAGCAAGAAAGCGTACAATCCCAGTTTACCTCTTGTGCGAGCGATAAATTTCTTAACGTTGTAAGTGTGATTGCACGGAGTGGACCACAAGACAACGCCCTTAATTCGCGGTTCACTCTGTGCCACATATAGTGAGACGGCTCCGCCTAGGCTATGGCCAGCAACAAAAATGTTACCGTTGAGGGCTTCTGGTCTGGAAGCTAAATAATCCAACGCGCATTTGATGTCTCGCTGTTCGCCAAAGCCATAATCAAATTTGCCAGTGCTTTCACCACAGCCGCGAAAATCAAAAACGAGAGACGCTAATCCACTTCTGCAAGCTGCTTCAGCTAGAAGCGAATAAATTTTCAAGGCACGGAAGCCGTGTCCGCTCATACCGTGACAGATAAGCAACGCAGGTGCGGGAACGGCATCTGGAACATGTAGTTCACCGTAGAGCCTTGCGTCTTCACATTTAATCCATGTTTTTTCAATTTTCAAGCGAAGCAACCGTCCGTAGAAAGTATTATTATTTGCCAGCCTCTCTTATATTTATAAAATAGGGCTAATTATGAGTGTTAAAAGAAGGGCAAAGAAAAAACGGAAAGTACCGGCAGCAGAAAAGCCAGAAAAACCGTGGTACAAATTTTGGCCTGAAGGAGTGCCCAAGCATATAGAGTATCCGGAAATTCCGCTTTTTGAGTTCTTGAGAAAAACCGCGGAAAGTCATCCAAATCATACAGCTGTAGTTTACTTTGGTAAAGAGATAACTTACAAACAGTTGGATGTTGCATCTGACAGGTTTGCAACAGCACTTAACGATATGGGTGTGAAAAAAGGCGATAAAGTAGCGATCTTCTTACCAAACATTCCTCAGTTTATAATCTCATATTATGGCGCAATCAAAATTGGAGCGATTGAAACAGCCATAAGTCCATTATATAAAGAGCGCGAAGTCGGGCATCAGCTAGCTGATTCCGAAGCCGAAACAATAGTGGTTTTGGATCTGCTTTATCCAATAGTGGAGAAAGTTTTGGATAAAACTAAAGTGAAAAGAGTAATTGTAACAAGCCTAAAGGAGTACATGCCTACGGCCACAGCCTTTATAGGCTCCTTAATGGGAAAGATTCCGTCGCTAAAGGTGGAACGTAAACCAAACGTCTACTTTTACAATGAACTGCTAGGCAAGTATGATGCCAATCCTCCAAAAGTGGAAATTAACCCGAAAGAAGACTTGGTAGCTCTTCAATATACTGGCGGAACCACTGGAATCTCCAAGGCAGCAATGTTAACACACATGAATTTGGTTTCGAACGCCGTCATGTGCACTGAATGGCTTCAAGGCAAGTCGGCTGAAGAAACTTTTCTGACAGTACTGCCCCTATTCCACATCTACGGAATGACAACTGGCATGAACGCGCCAATGTACCTTGCTGGAAAAATGGTTATGCTTCCGCGCTTTGACGCAATAAGCACTTTCAAATCCATCGAAAGATACAAGGTAACAGTCTTTTGCGGCGCACCAACAATGTACGCGATGCTCCTTTCACATCCAAATCTGAACAAGTACAATCTTTCATCTGTCCGCTTCTGCATATCAGGCTCGGCTCCGCTTCCACCCGAAGTGCAGAAGAAATGGATGGAAATAACAAAAGGAGTCCTCGTTGAAGGCTACGGGTTGACAGAGTCTTCTCCAGTTACGCATTGCAACCCACTTGATCGGACAATGAAAACTGTGAAGGTAGGGTCTATAGGTTTACCGTGGCCAGACACAGATGCAACGATTGTTGATCAGGAGACTGGGCAAACGGAGCTTAACCTTGGAGAAATCGGAGAACTTATCATCAAAGGCCCGCAGGTGATGAAAGGCTATTGGAAAATGCCTGAAGAAACGGAGAACGTGCTTAGGAACGGGTGGCTTTATACCGGTGACATTGGAAAGGTGGATGAAGACGGATACTTCTACATTACTGACAGGAAAAAGGACCTTATCAAGTATAAAGGCTACAGCGTCTACCCACGAGAGATTGAGGATGTACTCCATGAACACCCAGCCGTAAAACTCTGCGGAGTTATCGGCAAGCCCGACCCAGCTGCTGGCGAGATTCCAAAGGCTTTTGTGGTGCTAAAGGAGGGAACAACTGCGACAGAACAAGAAATAATGCAATTTGTAAACGAGCGGGTTGCACCATACAAAGCAATAAGAGAAGTTGAATTTCAAACAGAATTACCAATGACGTTGGTTGGCAAAGTCTTAAGAAGGGTATTGCAAGAAGAGGAAAAGAAGAAGCTGAAAGCCTAAACTAGCATCCTCTTTTTGTTTGTCTGTTTTTATGTTGTTATCTGCTTTCTTTGCTATTTTCAAGTCCATTATCAACGTAGCAATTGTTTGACCTATCCAGACAGTTTGAAAAATTCGACTGCTTGAAAAACAAAAGAAATTTTCTTCTTGCAAAGCAAACCGCGAAACCTGCTCTAATTACAGTAAACGTCTCGGCTACCCAGCCACAACATTCTACAAAAGTCTGGATAAACTTTCTTAAACTCCAGCGCAAGAATGATCAGAGAAGATCCCGAAAAATTGGAGGTGCGTGATCATAGTGAATTATGGACCTGCGTCAAAATTCTATGACTTGTTTGGGACAGAGGATGACATAGGCTTCTGCAAAGAGCTAGCCATCAAACATGGCGGAAAAGCGTTAGAGCTTGGAGTAGGAACTGGGAGAGTAGCCATTGAATTAGCCAAAGCAGGCGTAACTGTTTGGGGTATTGACAACTCCAAATACATGCTTAGAGTAGCCAGAGAAAAACTGAGAAAGGAAAAAGCATCTGTTAGAAAACGCGTAATACTGGGATTTGGAGACATGCAAAATTTCAAGGTTAAAGAAGCCTTTCCTTTCATTTATATGGCTTCTTCAACCTTTGAACATTGTATTACTAGTGAAGATCAGAAGAAGTGTCTAGCAAGTGTCTATAATGGGCTCAAAAGAAAAGGCAAATTGGCATTTGATACATCACAAACTATGGATAGAAAACCTGAAAGCTTCTGGTGGATTGACAGAAAAGAACTGGACGCGAAAGAGGAAGTCGTTAGAACCATATTTTCCAAACGAAATTCCCAATCCAATGTGGTCTCGGTGAATCTATTCTTTGACGTTTATCGAAATGGCAAATTGAGAGATAAATATTACGAATATGCTGAGGCAAGGATGTCTTCAAAAGAGGAAATAGAGCGATTACTGGAAAATGTGGGTTTTAAAATTGATGGGGTCTACGGCGGTTTTGACAAATCTCCCTACCATCTAGAAAGCCAAAAGGCGATATTCATCGCCAGAAAACCCTACCGAATGCAAAGTATGATTACAAAATATTCACTCTGCTAATGAATCGCTGTATTGTGAAATATCTGATTCTTGAATAATTTCCCTTCTCTTAATTATTTCCTTGAAGTCAACAAATCCTCCGTTGACTATCTTCAGTTTAGGTTCAACTTTGTTTCCGTCGATAGTCACAACGTTGTAGGAATTGCAGAAAAAGCCCCTCAACTTTTCGCATGAAACGCTGCCAGCATGGACCACGAGCATGTCTTCTACGTTCCATCGCCATGGCCTGTGGCGGTGCCCGCAGAGAACCAAGTTTACATTTGACTTAGTTAAGCTCCGCAGCACGTCGCCTGCGTCAATTACGGTTATTTGGTCTGCTCCAGTGTCTGGAACTGGGACTACGTGGTGGTGTATCGTCACAATTTTCATTTTGTCCTTATGTTTTTCAAGTACTTTTTCGAGCCATAGGTTCTGTCTGTGACCAATTTCTCCGTCGTCCCTGTCTGGTCTTGCAGAGCTGAGAACTACTATTACCGCATTTTCAACTTCACTAACTTGCGAAAATGGGAAAAATTCTCTAAAAAGCAAGTAACCAGTTGAACGGTAGTCGTGATTTCCGCTTACGAATATTACTTTTTCAGCCTTGAGTTTCTTCAGTTCTCTCGAGGCCATCTTGAACTCTGATATCAGACCGTTTTCCGTCAAGTCGCCAGTGACAAGCACCACGTCAGGTTTTATTTCGTTAATCTCTTTGACTGCCGTCCTGAAGGTTTCCTTCCGAAACATTGGACCGCAATGGACATCCGAAATTTGAACCAGCAGCATCGCGTCACTTCTCATACTATTCTCTGCTTGAAAGTACGACGATGTAATCAGCAGTATCCGCACACATATCCGCGGCGTGTTCAATGAACTCGATCAGATCATCGAAAATTACCATGGCGCCACAGTTAATTTGTTCGCCGTATTTAACGAATAAAGCTTTAGTTTTGAGGTAGACTTCATCAAGTTCATGTTCAAGTACTTCAACTCGTTTGGCTCCTTCGATTGCCCCAGCTGGGTTTGCTGAAATTTTTTCGATGCTGATTCGCAAGTTTTGGGCGCATTCCACAAGCTTAGAAGCCATGAATACCGTTTTTTCGCACAGCTCATCTGGAATTTTAGCGTCGATGAGCATTTGTAGGCATCTTGCCGCGTCCTTCGTGTGATCTGCGAGCGTGTCTAGCCGTTTCACAAGATGCAACAAGTCCTCACGGTAATCAGCAACCAAAGCTGCACCCTTGGATAGCTCTTTGAAAACGTCAGTACGTAGCTTGTCAACTTCTTCTTCTGCTTTGAAGAGGTTCTCAATGTGCTGCATCGCTTCTTTCTTCTTTCCTTGTGAAAATTCTTGTATAGCCTTATGAAGCCAAGTCACGGTGTCAAAAGCCCTTGTTATCTGCTCATGAGCTAGCTCTAACCCTTTTGTTCTTCGACGTCTTTCAAACCATTGATAACTTTTCTTTTCCAAGGTCACGTCTCCTTTTACATTATTTCTATTGTAAACCATATAACCCTTATCTAAATGGCAATTCTGCATTTTGCACTATGATTTGAATTCTCATGTGCAAATCACGTGTGTTTTCCAGTTTCTGTTACCCAATAAGACTTTCTTTTGCCTTTTCCTGTAATAATTTCCTCTTTCTTGAAGATCGGCGATTCTTTCTTATATCTTTCCACCGCTTCCTCTAAAACAGGAAAAACATTTTGACGGTGAGAACCAGCTACCAAAACATACACGAGATCCTCGCCAACATCAAATTCTCCCAGCAAATGGTGAATTTGGACATCAACTACACCAAGTTTCTTCTTCAAGTCATTGCAGATTTTTGCCAGAACTTCGTTTGCTTTTTCCTCATAGGCTTCCAACGTCAACTTCTGAACTTTTTCGCCCTTCCAAGTTTCTCCACGGGCTACGCCAACAAACAAGACCATTGCTCCTGCTTTTTGGAAACTATCCTTGTTTTTGGAATTATTTATCAGGTCTGAAAGAGAGAATGTTCCTTTTACATGAACTCCCGCCAAAGTTTCCACAATTATCACCTAGCATGCACAATTATTTTTAATCAATTCTATAAGTTTTGGTGCCTTTCGTTGCTCTAAGCTTTTGCGTAGCATCCCAGTAAACTTTCATCGCGGCAGCGTCCATTATCACACCATAGTCTTTCTCAGAAATTCTTTGAATGCTTCGATAACGGCGTTTGACGGCGTTTTTGGCGTTGACGGCACCTTTATGTTGAAAGTTTCGCCGTTTTCCTCACTCAAAGCAATTAAATCCGTGAATGTTCCGCCGATGTCTACACTTACTCGATATTTTGTCATCTTCTACAGATCACACGATTTTTCACAGCTCTACATATCTACCTATATTTTCTATGGCTGCGGATGGTATGGACAAATCTTTCATCGTAAGTAAGCCGGCTGGTGCTTTAATCACCTTTGGAATCGAATTGATAACCATCGCTATTGTGCCTATATCACCTTGAACACACGGCTGAATCTTCTGGTTAATCTTCGGAATGCCCTCGATTGTTATGGCATCATATTCTTCTTCAGCGCCTATGTAAGCTTGAAAATCGAGGACTATGACTTTTTTATTGTTGAGAATGCCTTTTGCTTTTTGTCTCAAGCCTGCCGCTTGCCCTGCCTTAACTTTTATGTTTTTGCTCTCGATAGGTTTTTTGGCTATTACTGGCTCAACTTTTTCGGTCACTATTTTATCCAATTTCCATGCTAATGCAGCAGCTATCATCCCGATGGATTGTTCAAGTCCAACGTGCCCAGTAATCTCTTTTGTTTCCATTTTCTTTTTGAATTCTTCGATTGTCAAGCCTGCTCCTATTTTCTTTTGGAATGGAACCCTTCTTGTGGCAGCATTCATAACTCTTACCGCTTGTATTTTCTCAATTTTTTGGCATGGGGCAGTAAGCGTTATCACAAGGGCATCCATCAGGAAACCAGGGTTTATACCTGTGCCTAAAACTGTCACGTCATGCTCCTTGGCGAGTTCGTCAAGTTTTTGTGCGAGCTTTGGCTCGGTTAAGTAAGGGTATGAAAGTTCTTCGCATGTTGATACAACGTTTACTCCATTCTTTACTATTGAGGCTATTTGCGGGTACGTATCCTTAAGATATGAGGATGTCGTATGCACGGCAACGTCCGGTTTTGCTTTTGCAAGCACGGCGTCTGTGTCTTTTGAAACGGTTATTCCAAGTTTTTTTCCCAAACTTAGAACTTCGCCCAAGTCTTTGCCAACTTTGTTTTCAGCAACATCTATCGCGCCGACTATTTCCACACCTTGCTTTTCCAATAAGAACTTGGCGATTAAACCGCCCACAACACCTACACCATAGGAAACCACACGTACTTTCTTCATTTTTTTCACCGTTCGTAATCTACAGTAAGTTGACATGCACTTTACATTTATAATTTTTCAACTTCAGGAAAAGTTTTGCTTGAAGAAGAACATTCTTGTTAGACCATGTTTTTTAAAGCAAGTCTAATGCTCGGGAGAGCACTTTTTCTCCTCTGTATTCTGGGAGCAGAATTGGCGCCTTTCGATTGGTTTTTATCCCTGCTTCTTCCAGCATCCTTTCATATCTTGTTACATGATCCAACGTTAACTTGCCAACTTCAGCATTTTTCACGTGATTTGCTGCAGTTATTCCAGCTATTCTTCCAAAAACGCTATAGTCAAGTATGGAGTTTCCCATCAGTCTATTCTTTCCGTGTGTTCCGCCTGTTACTTCGCCTGCTGCAAATAATCCTTTGACAGTTGTTTCGGCTTCTTCGTTTATTATCACGCCGCCGTTTTGGAAGTGCAATGTTGGAAATACCAGAATTGGATCTTTTGTCATGTCAACATCAAATCTTTTGTATTGTCTGAGCATGGCTGGGAGTTCCTTTGCTATTGTTCCTTCTCCATGGAGCATGTCTATCATGGGTGAATCCAGCCAGACTCCTTTCATCCCAGTGGGAGTTTCTATACCATTGTCTCTCTCATAACATTCTCGGATTATTGCTGACGATTCGACATCTCTCGGTTCGCGGGGATTGACAAATTGCAATCCATCCTTGTTCACTGGTTGCGCTCCCAGTCCTCGCACTTTTTCTGTTACTAGTAATCCTACTATCTGTTCTGGATATGCAGAGCCTGTAGGATGATACTGCACAGCGTCCATATCTCTCAGTTTTGCACCGACGCGATAAGATAGGACAACTCCGTCGGCTGTTGCGCCATAGTGGTTTGTGGTTGGAAATTCTTGTATGTGAAGTCTGCCGAAGCCTCCAGTAGTTAGCACTGTTGATTTCGCTTTTGCCACATAGTATTCTTGTGTTTCCATATTGTACAAGACGGCTCCAGCAACTTGGTCATAATTGTCTGTGAGAAATTCCACGGCTGAACTGAACTCTAGAACTGGTATTTTCTGGTTTAGAATCTCATCTTTAAGATTTCTCACTATTTCTAGACCTGTGTAGTCTCTTGCTGAGTGCATTCTTTTTCGGCATGTTCCGCCTCCATGGATCGTAATCATTGTGCCATCTGATTCTCTGTCGTACATTACGCCTAGCTCTTCATGCCACTTTATTATTAGTGGGCCGTCTGTGACGAGTTTTCTAGCAAGTGTTGGATCGTTAGTGAAGTGCCCACCACCCACAACGTCGAGGTAGTGAAGCACCGGGCTATCATTTGATTTATCTGCGGCTTGTACACCTCCTTGAGACATTATTGAGTTGGAGTCGCCAAGTCTTAGCTTCTGTACGATAAGTATGTTTTCAACTTCTATTCCGCTGTAGTTTGCCCATAAAGCAGCGGTCATTCCTGCTCCGCCGCCGCCTATGATTAGAACGTCAACGTCAAAATCTACTTTTGACAAATCTATATCCTTCGGCTTTATTAGCGGATGAGCCTCAATTAGATCTGCCACCTCGTGGGGCATTGGGTCCCCCTTGTTGGGTCCAAATTTTACGGCTCTTTTCATTTTCTCCTTGTAATCTGGATGGAATTTTCGGAGTATTTCCTCCCTTTCTTTAAGATTCATAAGTGGAAAGCTCTCTTTCAATCTCGCGTCTCTAGTTTTTTCAACGGTCTTTATGGATTCGCGCATGTACTCAGGGTATCCTCTTATCAATTTAATGCTCATTCCGGCTCAATCTCCCTTTTTCCATATATTTCTTTGAGGTTAGCAACGCTTGCGTGCATAAGCTTCTGGAGTTCTTCATCAAACTTCCCTGACTCTATTTCTTCTATTCTGTCTTCCACGTGCTTTGCTTTAGGCATAACGTATTTGCCATAAACTCTCCTTGCAAGCAAAGCTATGTTGTATGGAACTATCTCTGTGGGGCATCGCATGGCGCATAATCCGCAGGCTATACAATCGAAGGAGAGACGCGCTGTTTCTCCAAAGTCTCCTCTTAGAGCTGCCTGAACGTAATCCATAACTTCTAGGTCTTGGGGGCATGCTTTGGTGCAAGTGTTGCAGCTGACGCATTTCGCGATTTCAGGATAGTATTCAAGAAACACGTTTACTGAAGGGCTCAACTCCTTTAGGTTGTAAAGCGGTTTTTCTGCTGGTGTAAATGGAATTTGGCTCATATACATGCCATCTTCAACGGTTTCTTGGCAAGCTAAAGCCACTCTCAATTTGTAATCATTCTTTGCTCTATAGACAGTGGCGCATGCACCACAAAAGCCTCCTCGACAACCACTACCTCTTATGAAACGGTAGCCAGCATACTCCATAGCCTTCATAATCGTAAGGCTTTCTGGGACCCTGTACTCCCGCCCCATTATGTAAATTCGCACTTTCGCTTTTTCCTCAGACTTTTTTTCCGTCATTGTCCACACCAACATGATCATGAGAGAGATAACTTCTTTATGAATTCTAATAAAGATTTTTGGACTTTAATAGCGATTTAACATCTACATAGTGAAGGTCAAGGTCAACGCCGAAGAACTGCCTCTCCAGGCCAAAGGCTACTGCCATGAGCTGAGTGTAATACACTACAGGTATTTCCTTTAGGTCTCGGTGCAATTCTCTTACCTCTTTTTGTTTGGCATCCAGATTAAAAGTGCAGAGGGGACAACACGTGGCGATTAGGTCTGCACCGTTTCTTAGTGGATAAATCAGATTGTCATATGCTAACCTTGCAACTATGTCTTTTCTATCAACTGTGTGATAACTGCCACAACATTGCGTTCTGTTCGGGTTACTAACAACTTCGGCGCCTAACGCCTCCAAAATATTTTCAAAAATTACTGGATCTTCTGGGTCATCTATGCCAATTTCTCTCGGTCTCAGAACAAGGCAGCCATAATATGGCGCTACCTTCAAGCCTTTTAAAGGCTTCTTCACTTCTTTTGCTATCTTTTCATATCCTACGATGTCTCTTAACACTTCCAAAAAATCGAGAACTTCTACTCCGCCATTATAACCTTCTTTTACTCCACCAGCAAACTCTTTTTCCCCTTCAAAAAAAGCGTTTATTTTTTTAAGCTTCTCCTCATCCTTGACAAAAAGGTTTGCTTCTTTAAGGGTATGGTAGCACATGGAACAGAATGTTGTGACGCGATTCTCGTTCATCCCCTGCACCTGTATAAGGTTTCTTATTGGAGCTAGGTGCCGCATCAAATCATCATTGGCAAGGGACGGAAACACGCCGCAGCAGTTCCATTTAGGCAACTCGACTAGTTCTATGCCTAGCTTTTCAGCCACCGCAATGCCGGAAACCGCGTAGTTTCTTGCGGTTGTCTGCACCGCACAACCTGGGTAATATGCTATTCTGATAATCCTTTTCCACCTCTTAGGCCGTTGTTTTACGGAAATTACTGACTAATGCGATCGGTGGAAGTTTTCTCAATTCTTCTTTAGGAATTTTGTTAACAGCAATTTTGTCCTGTTCTCTTCGCAGTTTTACCTGTCTCAAGGCTTCCATGATTTTCGTGATGTTTATCTTTCTCGGGCATTTTGCGTAGCAATTAAAGCATGTGCTGCAAATCCAAAAGGTATTTGATTGAAAGATCCTTTCAACATGTCCCGTCTGAACGAGTCTTATGACCTGAGTTGGCGACAAATCCATAGCAAATCTTACTGGACAAGACCCACTGCACAAACCACATTGATAACATGAAAGAACGTTTTCCCCGCTTATGCTCTGAATCTTCAGTGCAAGTTCCATCGAGTGCCCTTCTAGTGTTTAAAAACTGTACACTCTGACATTTTAAAGTTACCTTTAAGAAATCAAAAGAATTATCAAGGCATAGCGTCGCTCAGTTCCAACTCCTTGTTTGTACTTTCTTTCTTTATGATTTTTACAGAAAGCTTATAATAACACGTTAAGAACAAAATCTGCTATCCAACTTGATCTTGTCTTCCTTAAGGAGATTGAAAAACGGTGGAAACCACTCCACGCATAGGCGTCTATATCTGTCACTGCGGTGGTAACATAAGCGACACTGTTCTTGTGGAAAAAGTGAAAGAAGCAGTGGCAAAGTTTGAAGACGTGAAAATAGTTGAGACGGTTGATTACCTGTGCAGTACTCAAGGACAGAGCAAAATTGAAAGTGGAATAAAGGATAACAGAATCAACCGTGTTGTTGTGGCCTCTTGTTCTCCGCAGTTACATCTGGAAACTTTTAGGCGTGCTGTGTCGGAAGCTGGCTTAAATCCTTACCTTCTTGAAATGGCAAACATACGCGAACAGTGCAGTTGGGTACATCAAAATACAGAGCAAGCCACAGAAAAAGCCATAGACGTTATCCGTGGTGCAGTAAACCGAGTGAAATATTTAGAAGAACTGCATCCCATAAAAAACAAAGTCAAAAAAGACGTTTTGGTAGTCGGCGGCGGAATCGCGGGAGTACAGGCAGCCCTTGAAATGGCAAATAAAGGCTACAAAGTCTACTTAGTGGAGCGAAACCCCTGCATAGGCGGGCACATGGCTCAATTAAGCGAGACCTTTCCAACACTCGACTGCTCATACTGCATCCTTGCACCCAGAATGGTGAGTGCTGGACAGCATCCAAACATAAAATTAATGACTTTGGCTGAACCTGTGTCTTTGAAGGGCTTTCCAGGAGACTATACCGTCAGAATCAGAGTGAAACCGCGGTATATAGACGTTGACAAATGCACTGGTTGTGACGAATGCACTGAAGTTTGTCCTGTCGAGATTCCTGATGAATTCAACATGGGCTTGACTTGGCGCAAGGCCATTTTTATTCCATTTCCTCAAGGTGTGCCGCGAGCATATGCGTTGGACATTGACAACTGTCTCGGTTTAGTGCCAATTGCGTGTGGCAAATGTGTTGAAGCGTGTGAACCCAAGGCCATAAACTACGACATGCAAACGGAAGAGGTTGAACTTAACGTCGGTGCCATAATAGTTGCTACTGGCTATGAACAAATAGACCCGAAAGATTTTGGAGAATACGCTTACGGGCAGCATCCAGACGTTGTAACTAACCTGCAGTTTGAACGCATAATGCACGCAGGATTTGGCAGGCCCTCAGATGGAAAGCTTCCGAAGAAAGTTGCCTTCGTTTTATGCGTTGGAAGCCGTGCGCTTCAAGAAAGAGCAAAGGAACACTGTTGTAAAATAGGGTGTATGGTTGCGATAAAGCAAGCTATAATGCTTAAAAAGGCCATACCAGACGTAGAACCTTGGATCTTTTATCAAGACATACGAGCAGACGGTAAAGGCTACGAAGAATTCTACGCGAGAGCAAGGGAACAAGGTGTAAAATTCGTAAGAGGCCTAGCGGCAAAAGTTTTGCCAGCGAACAACGGATTAACTGTCAGAGCTGAAGATACGATTGCAGGAACACCGATCGAAGAAACATTTGATCTAGTCGTTCTTACAATGGGTATTATTCCTAAACCGGACATAGATGAAATATCCAAAACTTTTGGACTACACACTGGACCTGACGGCTTCTTCTTGGAGAAACATTACAAGCTTAGCCCCGTGGACAGCGCCAAAGAAGGCGTTTTTGTTTGCGGATGTTCTCTTGGACCCAAGGACATTAGGGAATCTGTCGAACAAAGCATGGCCGCTGCGTCCAGGGCGACAACGTTTATCGGACAAGGTGAGCTTGCTACTTCGCCAGAAGTGCCTATTATAGACCGTGGAAAATGTGACCTCTGCGGTGAATGTATTGCCATTTGCCCAACTAACGCGATAACGATAACCGATTCTACCATAACAATTTCTCCGGTTGCATGCATCAACTGCGGTGCGTGTGTTCCAGTTTGTCCTAAAGAAGCCATAGACCAGAACAACTTTACAGACAGACAGTTGCAAGAGCAGATTCGCGGAGCCAGCATTGGTGAAACGAAAGAGCCGAAAATAATAGCTTTTGTCGAAAGGAAAACGGCATATTCGTCTCTGGATCTGGCTGGGACCCGAAGATTAAATTACGCTTCAAGCATCAGACCTATAACAGTGCCAAGCTGTATGCGCATAGGCATAAAACATTTGTTAACTGCTTTCGCTTACGGCGCTGACGGTGTAGTGTTTGTCGAAGGAGACGACAGTCTGTTTGCAGGAGAAAAGCTATTGCAGCATGTGGCTGAACTTAAGAAGGAGTTGCAGCAGTACGGCGTCTCTCCGATGAGGTTGCAGTCAATGACCACGACAATACCGCAATACGACAAGACGGTGAAACTTTTCGACACTGTCAACGCACGAATTGCGCGGCTTGGCAAGATTACTGCAGAAGAACGCGCCGAGATAAGAGAGAAAATGAAATCTGAGCAACTGAGTTATGATGCGTAACGAAAAAAAGTTTACGTTTGTAAATGTTTATATCCCCGATTCCGCCTATGATAAGAAGAAAAACATGGTAGCGAAGACTCAAAAGCTTAGTAACCTTTCTCACCAAATAACGAGATGGAAAGCATGAGTGCAAAAGGCAGGTTGACGGTTCCACCTGTGCGAAGAAAGAAGCTTGCAGATATTGAATGGAATGTCGTTGAAGATTACTGCAAGGGATGCGGTTTTTGCATAGAGTTCTGCCCCGTTAAAGCCCTTGAAGAGTCAGACAGGCTGAACGCAAAAGGAGTCTACCCACCAAAACTCAAGAATGAAGACATTTGTATTGGTTGCAGGCTTTGCGAAAGAATATGTCCCGAATTCGCAATATACTTGGAGAATAAGAAAGAAAACGTTGGTGAGAAGCAATCATGACTGTGCAAAGAGAAGTGCTAACGGGAAAATATCTTATGCAAGGGGACATTGCATGCGCAGAAGGCGCCATAGCCGCGGGATGCAAGTTCTTCGCGGGTTACCCAATTACACCAGCAACGGAAATAGCTGAACGAATGGCTCGAAGGCTGATTGAAGTTGACGGAGTTTACGTTCAGATGGAAGATGAACTGGCGTCCATGGCCGCAATAATTGGTGCAAGCTGGGCAGGGTTGAAAGCCATGACTGCCACCTCTGGACCAGGCTTCAGCCTAATGCAAGAGAATATTGGTTTGGCAGTCATGACTGAAACTCCATGTGTAGTAGTGGACATTATGCGTGGTTCTCCAAGCACTGGTCAACCTACAGAACCCGGACAACAAGACGTTATGCAGGCAAAATGGGGTTCTCACGGAGACTACGAAGTTATTGCCTTGGCTCCGGCTTCAGTTCAGGAAATGTTTGATTTGACAATTGAATGTTTCAACTTCGCTGAGACTTATCGTGTTCCCACGTTCCTCTTGGCAGACGGCTTTATGGGCCACTTGTTTGAGTCTCTTACAATTCCTCCGTCTGAGGAGATTAAGCTTGTTGAACGTAAGAAACCCTCTGTTCCGCCTGAGGAGTATCTTCCCTATAAACCAGATGAGAATCTCGTTCCTCCAATGGCGGGTTTTGGAGAAGGTTATCGTGTTCATATTACCGGTTTAACACACGATGAGCATGGATATCCACAAACTGACAATCCAAAAATACAATTTCAGCTTGTACAGAGGCTTTGCGAAAAAATAAGGAAAAATGCCGACAAAATAATTAAGACTAGCGAGTTTATGCTTGAAGACGCTGATGTGGCTGTCGTCGCCTATGGTATTCCTTCGCGGGCTTCCCTGAGCGCGGTGAAAAAAGCTCGAGAAGCCGGGATAAAGGCGGGATTATTAAGACTGGTAACAGTTTGGCCATTTCCAGAAAAACAGGTTGCACAATTAGCCAATTATGTAAATGCTATAGTAGTTCCTGAGATGAATTTTGGACAAATGGTGCGTGAAGTCGAGAGGGCCGCGAAAGAAACACCAGTACATTTTCTACCTAAACTTGGCGGAGACCCCCACAGTCCTTCTGAAATTCTTGAAGCGCTAAGGAGAGTGACGAAAGCATGACATCAACTGAGCAGTTTGCTAAACATCCATTGGCTAAATATCTTCGGGAAGACAGAATTCCGCACATATGGTGCGAAGGCTGTGGAAACGGGATAGTCTTAAGCTGCTTTGCAAATGCGCTCGCAGAATTGAACGTGGATGTTAACAAGCTTGTCGTTGTTTCTGGCATAGGATGCATAGGACGCGCGGCAGGATATGTGAAATCTGACTCGTTTCATACAACACACGGCCGTGCAATAGCTTTGGCTACTGGCATAAAACTTGCAAATCCAGAACTGACAGTCGCGATTATTAGTGGCGATGGAGACCTGTTTGCTATTGGTGGAAACCACTTTGTTCACGCCGCCCGTCGAAACATTGACATGACGGTGATCTGTGCAAACAATTTTAATTATGGAATGACAGGCGGGCAACTCGGACCAACAACACCCTTAGATTCATATACGATGACAACGCCTTACGGCAATATTGAACATCCCTTCAACCTTGTACATTTGGCCGCCGCAGCAGGCGCAGTCTACGTGGCGAGGTGGACGGTCATTCATGTTCGAAGAGCTACCGATTCCATCAAAAAAGCAATACAAAAGAAGGGCTTCAAGTTCATTGAAATTGTTTCGCCTTGTCCAGAGGTTTATGGAAGATACAACAAACTTGGTAGAGCCATCGACGTAATGAAATGGTACAAGCAAGCTTCGGAGATAAGGCATGGCTACGACCCCTCAAAAGCTGGTATCACAAAGGACAAGATAATTGTAGGCGAGTTTGTTAACATTGAAAAGCCGACGTACTGGGACTTGCTTCAAAAGCAGTATTTTAAAGTTCAAACAAAATTGAAAGAAGGAGGCTAATGTGTGCGCCTTGAAATTCGTATAGCTGGATTTGGTGGACAAGGCATAATCAAGTCAGGGATTATTGCAGCCACAGCAGCGTGCATTTACAGTGGAAAAAACGCTGTTCAGACACAGTCTTATGGTCCAGAGTCTAGGGGAGGTGCTTGCAAGTCGGAGGTAGTAATATCCGAGGAGGAGATAGATTATCCGAAAGTCGTTGAACCAGATATATTGCTAGTGATGTCGCAACACGCCTATAGTCAATATGCAGAAGGCGTGAAACCCAACGGAACGATCATTATGGATCCTGACATGATTCCTTACGAGAAGGAACTGATGAACGTTAAGGTTTTCCGCGTCCCCGCTACAAAAATTGCTGAGGAGCTTGGAAAAAAGATAGTGGCAAACATCGTTATGTTAGGTGCCTTCACTGCAATTACGAACACCTTAGACAAAAACGCTGTGATAGAATCGATCAAGACGAATGTACCCAAAGGTACCGAAGAATTAAATATGAAAGCGTTTGAAAAAGGCTACGAGTTTGGAAAAAGCCTTTTAGAAAGCTAGGCTTGCTCAGCTTTTTGCGCTGGTAACTGCGCCAATTGTAATATCAGCTTTGATTTTCTAATTCCTACGTGCCTAAGCGGAGCTATCTTTTTTGCCTCATTGTATATGTCAGATGCTATTTTTCCAAGAACCATTTCTTGTGCGAACTGGTCAAATGTTAGTGTTGAAGCCTTTTCATTGGTGATTTTCTTCATTATAGTGCGAATTGTTTTCTCTTGTGACGTTCTAATTCTCGAAAGCGTTAAAGCAGATGTGGCCAACCGCAACTTGTATCCGTCTTTTGTAGTTACATTAAAAAGGCCGTCAACTTTCGTTGTTCTCCTTCTCACAAGACTTCGCAAGTAGTCGCGTGAGTATTCATGTCCCTTAAACAACGTGCGAGCGGTTCTACCGTCGATTTCGCTTATTTGGAAAAACATTTTCAGGTATTGATGGGAAAAGTCATTTGTAACGTCATAAAGAGTGGACTCGATGATTCTTCCAATCAGTTTTTCGGGCTCTTCCGCTGGTATTGCTCCTAATTCAACATTTCCAAAGTAGGGTGGACCTACCACCATGTACCATGTTTTGCCTCGCCATTTATCTCTTACGTGTTTTGCTTTTGAAGACAAGTTTATCCTCCAAACGTGCGTTCAAAATTCTCACAAGAGTATTAAAAGTTTTACCGTTCGGTCCCTATTTTCTCCATGTTACCCATGTACTCTCTTAAAACTTCAGGAACAATAACTGAACCGTCCTCTTGCTGATAGTTCTCCAGTATCGCAACAATTGTTCTGCCCGTAGCTATTGCTGTCGAATTCAAAGTATGCACAAATCCCCTTGGCGGTTCACCTTCTTTTTCCCTGTACCTTATGTTTAATCTTCTAGCCTGGTAGTCTGTGCAGTTACTGCATGAAATGATTTCTCTATAAGCGTTTTGGGCTGGCATCCAAACTTCTATGTCATATTTTTTGGCTGCTACTGTTCCGATGTCCCCTGTACACACGTTAACGACACGGTAGGGCAAATCAAGCTTTTGAACGAGTTCTTCACCGTTGTGTATCAGCTCTTCGTGCATCTTCAATGAATCCTCAGGTTTACAGAAAATAAACTGTTCAATTTTGTTAAATTGGTGCGTTCGGAAGATCCCGCGGGTGTCTTTGCCGTGGGCTCCGGCTTCCTTTCTGAAGCATGTGCTTACTCCGGCAAGTTTGAGCGGCAAGTTTTCTGCTTTTAGTACTTCGTTCATGAACATAGCGGCCATTGGATGTTCTGAGGTTGCGATTAAGTACAGATCTTCGCTTTCAATCTTGTATAGTACTTCTTCGAAGTCGCTTAGGGCTGTTACGCCCTCGTAGGGTTCTCGTCTCATCAGATACGGCGGTTCTATTGGCACGTATCCTTTCTTTACCATTTCTTCTAAGGCAAATTTCATCAAAGCCATGTCCAACAGTACGCCGCCTCTTTTTAGGTAAAAGAATCTGGAGCCAGCAATTTTCCCAGCCCTTTCAATATCCATTATATCGAGACCTAAGGCTAGATCTATGTGGTCTTTGATCGAAAAATTGAATTTTGGTATCTTCCCCCACTTTCTGATTTGGACGTTGTCGTTTTCGTCCTTACCAAAGGGGACTGTTTCGTGCAAGAGGTTCGGAAGCCGCATTAAGTAGCCGCGCATCTTTTCTTCCGTTTGATTTACTTCCTTTTCCAAGTTAGTGATTTCTGAGTCAACAGTTTTTGCCCTTGCAACTTTCTTGGCTGCATCTTTCCCCTTCTTTTTCAGTGTAGCAACCTCTATTGTTATCAGTCTCCTTTTGTGTCGAAGCTCGTTCAACTTCGTCAAAATTTGCCGCCATTTCTTGTCAAGATCGATTAGTTCATCCAGTATCCTAATGTTTTCAGGGTTTCCCCTCCTCATCAAATTGTTCCTTACAAAGTCAGGATTTTTACGAATGAGTTTGATATCCAACATTTTTCTCACGCAAATTTGCGCGTTATTACATAGATTTGCTTATTATTCGTAGGTTTTGATTCTCTAACTTAACATTGAATTGATTATTTAACCTTGCGATAAGGTGTTGCCACTTGGTGAAGTTGGCGGAACAAGAGTTAGTTCTGCTTAAGATTTTCTGTTGTTCTAAGAAGCATTAAAAAATGGAATAGAGATTGGGAACTTTTGTCGTTTTGTACTCAACTTTTCAGCGTTGTTTTTACTCTTTGCTTAGCGTTATTTCCATCGTTGAGACCATTCTGGACCTGTTCTCTCCTTCTCTCGCCGGCATCTCCACTGTCCCAATGGCTATCTTGCTTACTTTCAAGTCTTTGATGAAACGATTTCTAGTTATTTCTGCCACGTCAACTGCTGTGGTTATTGCTTGGCCTCGTGCTTTCAAAGTTATTTCTGAGGAGTTGCTTGAGGAGAGACTTGTAATGATCGCTAGAACGTAACTCATTGGCGGCTTGTTTCCAACGTAAATAACGTCTTCGTTTTCTGTCATTTTTTTCACTCCTTTTTCTGTTCATTGTTTTGCGTAACGTTGCTGTGTCTGCTCTTCCATCACAACAAGGCGTTACCGTCTCTATTTATTTTGTCATCTTCCTTATAAGTTCAATGAAAACAAGAAAAGCTTTGTTGTCAACTTTTGGGGCATTGCACCAATTATTATAGCATCCACTTATAGCAAACATTATAGCATCCACTTATAGCAAACATTACACAGTCCAGTTTAAATAAAAAACATTAACATAAAAAAATGGAGAACCAATCCGATGCTGACAAAACTGAAGGAAAAAATCCAGCAAATGCTTGCGTCAGAAGCAAAACTTGCTCACAGCATAGGGTTAACGCCAAATATGATAAGCTTAATAGGCTTAGTTCTCGCTTTCCTTGCAGCTCTTTCATACGCGGTATGGCAAAACCGTTCTTTTAATCTTCTGCTCGCAGCAGTTCTACTTTTGCTTTCGGGATTTTGCGATGCACTAGATGGCGTAGTGGCCAGACTCTATGAACAAACAACCGCATTTGGCGGTTTCTTGGACTCCCTATTCGATAGATATGCAGATGCTATTGTGTTCGCTGGCGTAATAGTGGGCGGTCTGTGCGATACCCTTTGGGGGTTAATAGCCATGATTGGAGCTTTGTTGGTAAGCTATATTCGTGCAAGAGCGGAAGCGGCGGGAACTAAAATGGAATCCGTCGGAATAGCGGAAAGGGCGGAACGCATGATCGTGTTGGCTACAGTGACTATAGCCGCAATTTTTTGGCTTCCAGCCTTAAACATCGGAATAATCCTGCTTGCAATGCTCTCAAACTTAACAGTTCTACAGAGAGCACTACACATGTACCGAACAATAGGGAAAAGGGAAAAGGCCCAAAATTAGAATCTTCTTCTTCTAGGGCGGGTGCGCCGTTCGTTTTCAGCTCTAACCTTAACTATTCCCCGATGCACTGCACATGAGATGCAATAATACTTCGTATCAACCCAAGAAGACAAGTATGTGCCTTTTTGTCGAAGTTCCTTGGCTAACTGTGGATCAACAAAGGAAACTCTACGTGTCGCCTTCTTGGCTTTATCCCGCGGCACCATTTGTCCACACATGGCGCATTGAACAAGTCCACTGCTTCCTTTACCGCCCTTTGATCTTCCACGACTCTTTCGTTTAAACGGCAATAACTATACCTCTTTTCACTTCTAAGATCAAGTAGTTAACATTCTACCTTATATATCTGCTTTCAACTCCTGACGTGGAGACGTCTCCCGCAACATCCCCCTTTTTCTGCTTAAGCCAGGCCTTCAATTACACATGCGGATGTTTTCCAGTTTCTCAAGAAGCCGTGAGCAAACGGGCTAAAACCCAGCTTCAATATATATGAAAGGGCTGAGCAATTCTTACATGTGAGCTCTCATGAGTGGAAATTTTAAAGCGGCAAGAGGGCATGGTAGTAGTCCACAGCCCAGCCTTAAGGATCGTCTTCTCAGGCTGCTCAGGGCGGGGCCCATGGCTACGACCACGCTGGCTAAGCAAGTAACAATCGAGGACAACGGCCTAGAGGATCCGGCTGAACTCTCAAATGAGCCCTACCGGACCAGCTTTAAATACACACGCACTAAGATCCTTAGAGCCCTCACCGTCTTAGAGAAGCAGAAGCGCGTCATAGGAGAAGATCTCATCTTGGTGCAAAACAGAAGCGTGGCCACTCAAGTCAGATGGTGGCGCCTTCCCACAGCCAAAGAGCGCAAAGCGGAAAAAGTCGATAAAGCATTGTCCAGGCGTCTAGCCCAGCGAATTCTCCCTCAAATACAGCCAAGCCTAGCTCGCATGAGCCATTGGCAAGCCCTGTTGAAGCAGCAGCCAGCCCAGGCGGACGCATAGCCCACCAGCCAGGAAGCAGCCCCGGCAGGCCTGAAACCCTCAAACCGCCAAAACCGGACGACCAAACCGCAACAGCAATTGACGAGGTAATTACAGAAGTAATTGGAACAACAAAACACACTTCAACCCTTCCGCTTGCGAAACGATCGCGCTCACTGGACCAGCCAACCCAGAGGGACATGCCTTTGAAAAACATCAACGTTGCTTTGTGCTGAGCTGATAATTTGCAAACGAGGGTGGATGGTGTGGTAGGTGGGTGTTTCTTAAGAGTTAAGATGGGGTGGTGTTTCCGTTTGCTGAAGAGGCCCAGGAGGTTTGCTTAGAACTGGCGCGTCAATTATATATGACTGAAGGCTTCTTTTCTGGTGGAGGCTTCTGGGTTGGTTGAAGCTAAGCTGCAGCCTTTGGATCCGCCTTTCGAGTTTCTGGAGCTTGGCGACGGCCAGTCGGTTAGGCTTGCGGTCAGCGGCTGGGAGGAGGGCTTTTTGATTATTCATCCGCGCATGAGAGATGCTCCCAGGGAGCGTACGGTGCGGGTTTTGCGGCTGCATTTGAAGCCTGGCTATAAGGCTTGGGGCATGCCTTATTGGGATGTGAACGCTCAGACGCTGGTTTTTCAGTTGAAGGCTTTGCTGCCTAAGCTTGCTGAAACAGGCCAGGAGTTTCTAATTGGCGCGCATGGAGTGGCGCCTAAGAAGCGGTATTCTGTGCGCCTCGTTGTTTAGATCTTGGCATTTCTGCGCTGCTTAGGCTAGGCTAAACCCTTCCCTTTTGGCCAGTTGCGACGGCTCTACAGCCCCATCGCCTTCTCCGTCTTCTTCCACTCTTTAAGTATGGGCTTAAACTCTTGCTCGAAGCGGCTGAGATGGGTTCGCCTGAATTCTTCGTAATGTTGGTCTGTCAGTCTTCTGGCTTCAGCCTCGTCATGGACGCTTGACCTGTGAAGCATCTCGTGGATGATAGCCCTTATCGAGCTGTTTAATATGAAACCGCGAATCCCAGGGAGCCCAAATGGTTTTGTATGCTTGATAGGCCATAGAAGGTCGGGCCAGACGATGATTAAGTTACGCTTTTTAAAGGCTATACCCCTGAGCACTTCTATGCTGATGTGGGGTTTCCCTTCCTTTTCAAAAAGGCTGATCCGACTTCTTCGAGCTGGCAGCCTGTTCACCAAGACTTCAACTTTATCGAGCATGAGAGTGCTGGCAAGGTTCTCCATGAACTCCATAACCGATGGAAGCGTTAAAGCCTTAAACGTTAGCTCTGTCCACTTGGCATAGAGCTCAACTTGATCCGGGTGGTACTCCTGCCTTAAGATGTGTGGGATTTCTGTCAGCTTGACGGTTACGTGTGGGCACATGGCTATAGCCCCAACGTCTGGGCTGTACGCTTATAGCTGGCTTGGAAGTCAGCTCGACCGGTTTTCTCAACCTGCGACAGCGCCGTTTCATGGCGTAGCGCGTCGGCTGGGAGAAGGTCCTGTCTTAAGGCTTCATACACGTCCTGTCGCATTGTCTTCTTTCCCAGGCTTCTAGGAAAAGGGTCTCATCCCGCTTGGCCTTATGCCTTGAAACTTTCCCTCCCTGTTGGGCACTTCTGTTCTCGTGTTTTTTTGGGGTTTTCTCAGCAGAGGGCATCGGTGAGCCACCTCGCTTTCATGGTTCCGCGGCACTTGGGACAGTGCCTCGCATAGTGCTTTTGAGTGTGGCCGCAGCGCAGACAGACCCAGACCTTCTTGACGCCTGGCGGCTTCTTTTCTGGCTCAGTCATGGGTTTTGCCCTCCCGCGCCTTGGATCTCTCCTCACGTTGGCCACTGCGCCTTCCCCACCCTCGTTTCCGTAGCGTTTAACATCCAAGATTCGTTTCCCCCTTCTCTCTGCATAAATGCGGAGCACCAGGTGGAAGATGGCCACTGCCAAAACAGCCAGAACAGTAGCCAGGATTATTGGACCGGCCTCAGACGCTTTTCGTGCCCCTCTTATTTAATAACCCGAGTTTTGAAGCCTGCTCTTTGACCGACGGAAGAGCCTTAAGGACAAGTTTTCTATGTTTATGAAGCAAACGTAGAAGGCCTAGGTTTTGCTGCTCAACCAGGAGAGTGAAGAGAGTTCTCCAACCTTCAAAGGCCTCAGCATACGACTCGTTTATAATGGCAATGCGAAGCGAGCTCATAGCGCAGCCCCCTAGGATCAGCTGGAAATCACGGAAAGTGGCCTCAATCAGCTTCATTTTGTCTTGTGTCTCCATGGAAGAGTCTGAAAGCTTTTCTTCAAGGGTTTTTAACGGATGATGTGGCGGATAGTTAGGTGCCGCGTCAAAGGCTTGAAGGGCCCTAGGCGTCAGCGTCCAAATTGAGGACAGGCGGCCTGACTTAATGCTTTTAACGTTGCGGAGCCAGCCATCCTCTTCAAGTTTCTTGAGGCGGTCTGTGATGGTTTGATGGCTCATGCCAAGTTCCTTCTTGCTTTTGTAGATGTTGTTTGTCCTCATGGATCCCCCTGTGGCATGAATCAAACCTATGATCCTCACGTCTTTCAAGTCGGATAGGTCCATGAAACTTTTTTGATGATGTGTTCCTGTCATGGCTTAGTTGTCTCCACAATTTGAGTTACTCTTAGACTTGATCGTTATATAAGAGTTACTCAACAATTCAACATTGGTGAACGGACATGGGAAAAAGGAAAGACATTACCTATTGGAACGTTCCGGTTCCAAAAGCGCTTGACGACGCGGTTGAAGAAGCCGTAAGGCAGGATATGCATGCTTCCAAGTCCGACCTTATAAGAGACGCTGTTAGGCAATTGCTCGCTGCTATGGGGTCTAGCGAACAAACGAAAGCACCGGGGGCTAAGCCTTGAGCGAGGAAATCCTCGAGGTCATACTTGACCTCGCCAACGCTCTCGAAGCCGCCGCCGTAAACGTTAAGCAGCAGATCGCATGGATAACCGGGGTAAAAGAATGGGATCCTGATGAGATCAAGTGGGAGAATGCTGAAGGCGCCAGCGGGCCCTACGAGCGCAGCGAGGACGTCAACAACTTAGAGTTCAAGGCCATGCTTAAGGACCTGGCAGCCCACAACGGCAGAATGACGCGAAACGGCCTTTTCTACTGGGTTTTCGAGAACGGCAGCACGGTTGGACGCAAAAAACGAGGGAAAGACAAGGCTGAAGCCGCCGAAGCCCCGGTGAAAGTCAGCGAGCGTTTCCCTGAAGACCTACGCAGCCTGTTATCGTTTGAGGAGACAGCAGACGCGTGGATTCTGAAGCCCCGTCAATTCCTTGGGTCGGAAAACTTTGCGAAGATCGCTGCAATCGTCAGGAATCTCAACGGCCAGTACATTTCAGCCGGGAAAGAAAGCCACTTCAAAATCCCCAGGAAAGCCGGGAAGTAGAGGGATCCAAGCGCTGAAGTTGGCTTTGCGCTATCAACACAGGAACATTCCCGTAGAAATCGAGATCGAGGGAGCCGCTTTGACGCCTGACAGCATCCCCAGCATTTTAGGCTCAGTTTTAGAGCCGTTAGAATCATGGTTAGACGCTTTTACGGCAAAAACTCGTGGTGAAGGTGGGGGAAAAAGGTGCGCTTTAGACCATGGGCGAGCACAGCCACCGATCAGCCCAGGGGCGTGCGTTCAGTCTCTGCGAGGCCCACCTTCCCCAGACACCGCAGCAGCCAACCGAGGCGTCCAACATGAACTCTGAAGACAAACGATTTAAGCCTTCTCACAGCGGTGTGGGCTCAAATCCCACCGCTGATAAGGAGAAGCCACAGAGGATCTGTGGCGAGTGCGCCAAGTTCCATAAGCCAGAGTGCGAATGGAGCGGGGGAGATCCTGCGGCTATTCTCGAAGCTGATCCTGCCTGCGAGGAGTTTCAATGGGCTGAAAGGTCGAGGATCCTAGCCCTGGGGCCCTTCATAATCCGAGTGAAGAAGGACCTGGCGTTGATCTATAAGGGAGACGAGCCCAAGTATCCGGTTAAGATCCGTGATCTCTCATCGCAGCACACGCGGAAAAACTTGGCCAAAAGCCTAGGCGTCCAGCCTGAGCTGGTTCACCCTGTAGCAGCTAAGCTTTTAGAAATGGCCATGGCTGAACCTGAAAAGGCGGAAGCGGCTGAACAGCCCTCAGCAAGCCAAGCTGAAGCTGAGGAAAGGGCGAGGATGATCCTGGAAACAGGGGATCCCATTGAATTTATAGCGGACACGGTGAGTAAAGTCCACGTGGGCGACAGGGAGAAGGCCCAGCTCAGTTGGCTGGCCGCGGTGACGCCTGGCCTGGGCTACGAGCTGAACATGATAGCTGTCGGATCCAGCGGCGTTGGAAAAAGCGACCTCATGGACATTGTTCTCTGCTGCGTTCCAGACGAGAACGTGGTGCGCCTAAAAGAATGTAGCCCCAAGGCCCTTTACTACGCGGTGAAGGCCGGAGTTGAATTGGATGGCAGCGTCATTTATTTCGACGATGTGCCTGACCAGCCTGAGACGGTGAAGCTTCTCAAGGATATAACAGGCGAGAATAGGGCCAGCCCCAGACTTTGGAGCGTAACAGCTGACCGAGAATTCTTTGACGTCGAGCTTCCCACATCTTTTGTGGTGCTGGCTTCGGCCGTGACTAACCTCACGGATCCCGGGGGCCAGATCACCCGCCGCTACATGGTGCTGAACCCTGAAGAGGATCCTGAGGCAAACAGAGCGGTTATGGAGCACATTAAAAGGGAGATGCAGCTGGGCCGTGGAAAGCGCTATCTACCGTCCGATTTTGAAGTGGCTAAAGAGCTCACTCGCCTCATCCGCGCCGTTGAAAAGAAAGTCGTCATACCCTTCAACTTCCACTTTCCAATCTATGGCACCCCGGCTAGAAGCGACCTCAAGCAGTTCGGCGCTCTGATATGGGCTGTGGCCAGGGCCCGCAGCAAAAAACGTCTCTCCATCGGCGGCTACACCCTGGCGGAACCCGGAGACTTTGAAACGGCTAGGACCCTGTGGCTGCAGAGGCAGGAGTTGAAGGTTGACGAGACGGCTGAAAAGGTGCTGGAGCAACTCGGCAACGAAGAGCCCCAGCAAGACTACGACGAGAAGGGAAGGCACTTCGGCTGGACGCCGGAGCCGACAACGTCAACGACTATCGCGAGGGCTCTGAAGGAGAAGCCGCGTCTGATCAACGAGAAGCTGCTGAGCCTTTATGCCGTGGGCTACGCGGACCGGAAGGCTATTGGCGGAAGAGGCAACCCCTATGCTTACTGGAAAAGCCCCGCTGATTTAGGCGTTTCCGAATCGGCTGGAAAATCGAGCTCTATTGAACTGGAGAAGGATGAAAACAGCCTTAACGATTTAGGGGGAGAAATCAGGAGCAGTATTAGAGTTGAGGCGGCTGAGTTTAACCGCGCATGGGATGAGTACCTTAAACGCTTCAGAGAACAAGTCTCTATACTGCTCCCGGAATCTCCCCCTAAATCATTAATACCTAAAACACGCCCCTCTGAACCAATAGAGCCTAAGGCGGCAAGCAAATCGCAAACGCCTAAATCGTTGGGCTCCTTTCCCGAGCCTTCCAGCTTAGACGCTGAGCCCAGGGCTGATAAGGCTGCGGTTGAAGGCGCTGAAGCCTTAAGATCCGAGGACGTGCTGAGGCTGGAAAGGCTAGAGGAGCCTGACTCTGGCGAGTGTCCTCTCTGTAAACAGCGCAGGCGCCTGGAATGGTGCGTCACCAAGCATAATGGCGAGTGGGGCCTCTTGTGCGGGGAATGCGGCTGGAAGCTGCAAAACGCCATGGGAAAGGGGGATTAAGCCATGAAGCCCACTCAGGCAGACAGGCAAAAAGGGGCTAGTCATCAGGACCAGGCAGCCGGAGAAACGTACCTTGTGATTTGTAATAGGCGAACATGGACGCGCACCATGGCCGGCGCGGTTCAGCAGTCTTCAGCCATGGATTCAGGTCTGCTGGGCCTCGCGTCTGAAGAGGCTGAAATCACAGCTTTCTCGCTGAAAGAACCGTTTTTAATCGCGTTCGGGGGAGTCTGAATGCCTGTTGAAACCAACCTTAAAGAAGCAGCTGAGCAGCCTGACGTCACCCGGATCATATTCCGGTATGAGAAGAGCCGGAAGGCTGCCAGGGCCTTCCTAGACTGGCTTAAGGCGAAGGGTGGAAGCTGCACGCGATCGGAGCTCAACAGGTTCAGCCATCAGCTAAATGATGGGAAACAGGATGCTCAGCTGAGCAGAACCAACTTCTACGGAACGGTGCTACGTCGCCTTCTGGACCTGGGCCTCATCGAGATTAGAGCATGCTACGACGCGGAGCTGAACCGCATAGTCAAAATGTACGGGACCATCTATCAGCCGTTGCCAAAGAGAAGGCCACAGCCGGGATGCTGGTGGCGTCTCGCCTACCTGATCGCTCTGAAGTGGAACAGAGAGTTTCAAGCGTCGCCTGAGGAGAGTGAGGCGTAGCTCATGGGCAGCGGGAAAAAGGTTGACTCCCCCAAGTCCTTCCGAGACGCTGGTCCCAAAAGCGGCTTAACTGATGGGGAGTTGGGTAGCCAAGCCCAGCCGCGTCAACCTTCCAGGTGCTGTCCAGAATGCGGTTCAGAAAGGCTTTGGAAGGATGGCCTAAGATATCCTCGCAGCAGCCAAGACCGGCCTGTTCAACGCTACCTATGTCGACTGTGCGGCCTCAGGTTCAGCGAGTCGACTGGTGACTCGCGTGTAAAGGGCAACGTCGGCCGCCAGGGTATTGAAGGTTCTGATCCTAGAAAGCGTGGCACTAACAACACGGTCCTTGAGGGTGAGGTCCCCGTACAGAATCCTCTGCAGGAGCTGCCTTTCTCGACTGGTGAATATGTAGGATCGCATGATGCTTCTAATATAGGAGAAAGGTTAAATATCTTGCGCTCCTGTAATAGAAGACGTCAAGTATGCGTTTCGGAAAGAGAGGCGAAAAACTTGGCTTCCATAACGGAAACCCGACAGGAAGTGGGCCAGCGGGAGGCCACAGCGAAGGGAAAAATCATCGAGTACGCTTGGCACATGAAGAAAAATGGCAGAGCAGACGCAACAATCAGGACATACACCATACTACTCAGCAGCCTCATTCAGCAAGGCGCCAACCTCACGGATCCTGAAAGCGTTAAAGAAGCCATAGCCATCCGCAGAGTCTCAGACCGCACGAAGAAGATAATAGTGGACGCCTACAAAGGCTTCGCTGAACTCTATGGAATAGCTTGGAAGCCCCCAAAATACAAGGGCAAAGCCAAGATTCCCTTCATACCATTAGAACGCGAAATCGACGATCTCATAGCCTGCTGCAGCAAGAAAACAGCGGCCCTGCTCAGGCTGCTCAAGGAAACCGGAGCCCGCCTCGGAGAAGCCCTGGAACTGAAGTGGACAGACCTTGATGTTGAACGTAGAGTAGTGAGGATCGAGCCTGAAAAGGGAAGCGATCCCAGGGCCCTAAAGATCAGCGAAAAATGCCTCAGCATGCTCAACGCTTTGGCTAAAACAGACGTCAGAATCTTCGGAGGCAGAGCCTTTCAGGCGGGGTTCCAAGAGAGCCTCTACAGATTCCGGAGAAAGGCAGCAGCCAAGCTTTAAAACCCAAGGCTCCTGCAGATCCATTATCACACCCTACGCCATTGGAAAGGAACGATGGAATACCATAAAACCAAGGATCCTTGGCATGTTAAGAGGGTGCTTGGCCATAAGACGCTTAGAAGCACAGAAGTCTACATCAATGTTGAACAGGCAATCTTTGAACAGGCTCCGGAAGAGTTCCACGTTAAAGTTGCAGAGAAGCCTGAGGAGATAAAGGCTTTGCTGGAAGTGGGTTTTGAGTATGTCTGCACTAAGGATGGGCTGATGTTCTTCAGAAAGCGCAAGTGAAGTCTATAGTTAGCTGTCTGAAACGACTATATGTCTGCTTTCAACTTTAAAATAGAAACAATGTTGGCTTTTGCATCAATCACGGGGATGATCCTGCCCGAAGGAGAAGTCATCAGAGTTGTAACACCTGGTCCATGGCCTGCCGTAACGCAGTTAGTGTGCACAACAATGCCAATGGAGATGGCGCCTGTCCGATAAATCCTTCCAAAGGAGTGATCAGCATCAATTATGGCCACCAAATCACCCAGTCTTAAATCATCAAGTCGATACTGTTCCCTAATTTTTTCATCAAAAAGTTGAATGTCATGATCTCCTGAATATGTTTGGTTTGCCCCTAATCCTGAGCCCATAATAGCTGCAGGAATCGTATGCGTAACAGAAACCTCCAGTTTTTCACCATTGGATTTCGGTCCCAAAGCTTCAAAAAATCCAGGATCCATGTTCATCACCTTTATGTCTGGAAAATCTAGAAGCTTAAACCCGACTCCGAAAGCCTTCACAAGCACCTTATCACCGAGCATAAGTTTTTCTAAAATCTCCGGTTGGAAATCCACTAGAACATGCTCTATTCCACCATGCTTTCCGGTAACAACACCCTTGGCGCCCTTCGCGTCACCGCTAACAACCATCGCTTCGTTTCCAACACAGGACAGCACATTAAAAGCCGCGTTGGCTCCTTGTCCATAACGAGGGTCGTTCTCCTTGTTTTCTATGCTTACGCCAGGCTCCACATGGTCAGCTTCCCAACTGCACGCTGGGTCACCAACTCTCACGTTATATTTAATTCCTCCGACGCCTGGAAGAACCACTGGAGCGCCCTCGGACGAAATATTATATACTGATCTTCCAACAACCGGACTGGCTATTTCGCCGAAAACTGAGATTTTCACCAGTTTATCCGCGTTTGTTCTTAACATCGAGTTCTTCCTCGCGGTAGACTATGTGGATTATCAAGATAGGATGCTAATAAAACTTCACAGTTCTTAGATCAGTCTGCAGTTGATGGATATGACAAGTTTTAAATGTGCGATTTCTGTTTTGACTTGATTGAAGCAAACTTGGCATATGCTGTTCTGAGTGGCTGAGATCAATGTCTGAAATTGGACTAAGAACAAGAATGCTCGTTAAGGACGTTATGAGCAGCCCAGTTGTAACAATCGAAGAAGAGGCACCAACAAATCTTGTTGCTAACCTCATGAACGAAAACGATTTGGGCTGCATAATAGTCACCAGCAAAGAGGGAAAACCCATAGGGATAATAACAGAAAGGGACTTAGTTCTAAGAGTTCTGGCCAAAAATATTAAACCCGACACCGTAACAGCAAAGGAAATCATGACTTCGCCATTAATCACAATAGAGCCAGAAGCAACAATAAGCGAAGCAGCCAGAAGGATGAGCAGACTAGACGTCAGAAGACTCGGAGTAGTATATAAGGGCGAACTGGTCGGGGTGATCTCCAGCAAAGACATTTTAGGAGTTATGCCTGAACTCATAGAAATCATACAAGAAAGAACACGCATAGAAAATGCAAACAGAACTGAAGAAATAGAAGAAGAAACGCCTCTCTCTGGATACTGTGATAGTTGTGGAATATGGTCTGAAAATTTGAAAGAAGTGAATGGAGAGTATCTGTGCGAAGAGTGCCGCGTTGAATTAGGAAGCGAGGAATGAGAGGCGATTGATTGCGTGTAAAAGAAATAGCAGATGAAAAACATCCTTTTATTTATGAAGACGAACCAGCCACAAAAGCCCGTGCAGTAATACGCGACTTCAAACTGAGAATTCTTCCAGTAACGGATGGAAATAAAAAACTGTTGGGAATAGTGACGCGCACCGATATAATGGCTATTTCATCCTCTATTTCACCGATAACCGTTAAAGGCATAATGGTTAACTCAAAGTATACTGCAACAGTTGACGCCGATGTCGTGTTAACCATCAAGGAAATGCTCCGAGTAGATGCATGGTACGTTCCAATTGCAAACTCACAAGATAAAACATACAGAGGAGTATTAAGCCTAGAAAACTTCATCGAAGTGATGATTAAAACAAGCCCAGAAAAATTTGCGAAGCCAGTTTCAGAGGTAATGTCCACAAAGATAGTGACTTGCACACCCGAAGATGAAGTTGACAACATGTGGCGCCTAATGCAAACTAAGGCCCTCGCGGGACTTCCAGTTGTGAAAAAAGGCAAGTTAATTGGCATCGTGACTCAGATAGATCTTCTCGAAAGTGGAGCAATATCACCAACATTTGAATCTTCAAAGGGACGTTTCAGGGCTTCCCGGAAAACATCTTCCGTAATGAAAACAGGAATAATAACGGTGAAACCATCCGTAAAAGTAATCAGAGTCGCTAAGATCATGGTTTTCAAAAGCATTGGAAGAATTCCTATAACAGACGAGAAAGGTGGACTTGTCGGAATAGTCGATCGGGAAAATGTTGCCAAGTCACTCGTCAAATGAGAGGAGAAAAATTGAGCCGAGAAACTTTCAGAAGAACATTAAAGGAAAAAGGTCCTCTCTCCTTAAAAGCTCCGACTCCAAAGAAGCATGAAGGCGAAATTCTACGCGTCGCCAAGAGTCCTGCTGTAACAATAACTCCAACCACGCCTATTTATGATGCAATCCAAATAATGGTTAAGAAAGGTTTCCACCGAATACCCATTGCCAATCCAGGAACAAAAACTCTGGAAGGCATCGTAACAGCCGTAGACATTATTGACTATCTCGGCGGAGGAAAAAAATTTGAAATAATCCAACAAAAATGTGGCGGAAACTTCTTCAAAGCCATAAATCAGCCTATAAAAATCATAATGACCCGAAACATTATTTCAATACAAGCCACCGCAAAAGTGAGCGAAGCGATAGAATTGATGAAAGAGAATAATATCGGCGGCTTACCCGTGGTCGATGATGAAAACCGCATAAAAGGCATAATAACAGAAAGGGATATTGTAAACTTTTTTGTTAACTTGATAAGCGGAATAAAAATCGCCCAGTTGATGTCCGAAAACGTTGTAACGGCCTTGCCTAAAACAACAATATTCGAAGCAGAAAAGACGATGGTAACGCAAGGATTCCGCAGACTCCCGATAATTTCCGAAGGTAAAATAATAGGAATAATAACAGCCATGGATATAATCCGGTTCTTCGGCTTAGGTCACGTTTTCAAACATCTACAATCAGGAACTATAATACAAGTTTTGAACACACCAGCCGTCGAAATCGCCACCAAAGAAGTTGCAACCATCGAACCCCACGCGGATGTTGGTCAAGTAGCGAAAATAATGCGGGACAGAAATATTGGCGCAGTGCCAGTTACACAAAACCAAAAGCTTGTAGGCATAATAACAGAAAGGGACTTCTTCAAAATCATAGCATAAAACAAATCGTGAATCTAATCGTCGTCATACGTAACATCTTCAATGGGTTTGGCTCTTTTCTTCGGTTTTACGGTAACGCGCACTGAGTTTGGGCGTTTATCAGGAGCATGGAATAGGTACAGATATGATGCATTAGAAGGTAGCTGCATGCTGATCCAGTAGTCAAAGAATTTGGTTTGAATTAGATACTTGATCGCTATATACCCTTAAAGGACAACCTCAGCGTGAGCTTTATATTTCTTAAAGAACACTAACCGCTGTCTGGAGGGTACAAAATTAAAGATACGTAGAATAGACACAAAGATCGTTAGCATACCTTTAGAAAAGCCATACGTCACTTCCTATGGGAGCGCCACAGCATTTTCTAATGTGTTAATATGGTTGTGGACAGACGAAGAATTGTTTGGCGTCGGAGAAGCAGCTTATGTTGCTGGGGGACCCGTAAGAGAAGAGACGCCTGAAAGCACAAAACAAATAATAGATAAATATTTTGCCCCAAAAATTATAGGTGAGGATCCCTTTGACATAGAACTAATCCACGAAAGGATGAACTCAGTTTTACCTAGAAATTTAGTAGCAAAAGCTGGAATTGATTTGGCTCTTTGGGATGTAATGGGGAAGTCACTTCAAATGCCCGTTTATGGACTACTCGGAGGCAAATACCAAAGCAAGATTCCCGTTAGCTACACTTTGAGTATGGATAGTTCCGAGAAAATGGCTGAGCATGCTATGTATAGAGTGAAGCAAGGATATACGACTCTTGTTGTGAAAATCGGACATAACCCGGAAGAGGATGTCGAACGACTAAAGTCCGTTCGAGAAGCAGTTGGTTCAGAGATTAAGATTCGCCTGGATGCAAATGGAGCCTACAGACCAGATCAAGCTATAAGAACAATCAGAAAGATGGAAAAGTACGATCCTGAGTTCGTGGAAGAACCTGTTAAACGATGGAACATCAATGGTATGGCAAAAGTTGCACGGGTGATTGATACACCAATTAGCTCCGATGAAAGCAACTCCACTCTAGAAACAGCTTTTGACATAATCACGAAGGAAGCTGCTGATATACTAAATATCAAAATCTCGAAAAACGGTGGGATCTTCAATTGTAGGAAGATTGCTGCGGTGGCTGAGACTGGAGATGTCCCCTGCCTCATCGGCGGGGACAACACATATGAGATAACTAGGCAAGCAAGTAGGCATTTAGCAACCTCAACACCACAAACGCAGAAAGGATACGCGTCCGAGGGGTGCGGTCCAGCTTCTCAATCAAAGATAGACGATGTTACAAGAGTAGTGATCACCTACAAAGACGTGTCAAAATTGAATGGACATGTCGTCGTTTCATCCATGCCAGGTTTGGGTGTAGAACTCGACCAAGAAAAGATACACAAGTATACTATGTCTTAAACCATTGTTGAAAAGCACTCGATTTCATGTATACTGCAACAACCGCAAACACAAAATAAAACAGTACACATAGTGTTCAACATTGCTTTTCCATAGAGAAAAGATAACAGACGCAAAAATGCCAAAAACAACAGTACATAAAGATAAAAAGAATAGCTAGGTAGAAACATCAAAACTCAAAAGACAAAAACATTCTCCGCAGTTTTCCTTCTCCTCACCAGTAGGGATTTATGGGACACCATTGAACGAAAAGTTAAATAACGTCTGCTATAGACTATCGAGCGATCCAAATGAGAAATTACATCGATGAAGAATTTCTTGACATTATTAACTATGCAATATGCCAAGCTGTTTCTGAATTTGTTGACAAAAAAGCTGCTGATTTTTTTACAAGAGTAGGCGAATACCACCTAGATGAAGCTCTAGAAAGAAATCTCATCAGAATCGAAACTAGCGACAAACCCTTGGATACTTTGATAAAAATTGCGAAGTATTTAGAATCCGTTGGTTATATGAAAAAGATATTAATCAATAAACTGAGTGAAAATGAAGCTCTTGTTGAGATGCATGGAGTTTCGGTAACAAAGTCTTCAGCAAGATTATTGAAAGAAAATAAGCAGCCTTCTCATTACATGACAAACATTATGCTTGCAGCGCTTAGAAAGCTTGGCATCGAAGCGAAGCTAGAAGATGTAGAGTTTGACGAAGCAAACCAGAAATTTAGAGAACATTGGAAGATCCTTGGAAAAGACTCCTCGAGAGAATACTAAATTTGCCTAATGACTCGTGCTATTATATAGTTTTTTCCTATTTTTTGTTTCACCTCTAATGTTTGTTATGTTGATAGTTTTGTATTCCTTACCTCGTTTCTGCATTCGCCTTCGAGCACTCCAAACGCATGACTCAACACCAAGTTAACAGTATCAGACGCATTGTTATGACGATTTTGACGATTTGTAGATTTCAATTAAAAGTGTGCGGACGCCACAGTAATAATCTTCTAGAAACACGGCTATGATGCCTATTTTTGTGTGCGCACTAAATTTTAATAAAAAAATAAAGTTTAATTAACATTCGGTTCTACGTTATTCAGATAGCAAAGAGTGCGTTCAAACTTGATTGTAGATTTGGTGCTTGGCAATTCTAAGGCGTACATAGATAAGGCAGTAGTTGACTGTAGCTTGGCAATTGACGAGGGCAAAATTTTCAAGATAGGCAGAGAGGTAAATATGCCTAAGGCTGACCAAAAAATTGATCTAAAAAATCTTCTAGTTTTGCCAGGTCTGATCGATGCTCATGTGCATCTTCGAGATGAGGGAAAATCTTACAAAGAAGATTTCTGCACTGGAACAGCCGCTGCTGCCGCAGGTGGAATAACTACAGTCTTAGACATGCCAAACAACACTCCGATGACCATGAGCGCAGAAACCCTGCGAAATCGACTGCGAATTGCAGAAAAGAAAATTTTGGTTAACGTTGGATTTTACTCCGAATTTCCAAATGAACTAAGCGAGATAGAAGAAATTGTTGCTGAAGGGGCCATAGCCTTCAAGCTGTACATGGTCGAACAGATTGGCGGATTGAACATTGACGATGATCAAGCTTTGCGAGAAACCCTCAAAAAAGTTGGCGAACTAAAAGTTCCAGTGGCTGTACATGCAGAAGACAAAATTCTCTTGAAGAAGGCTGAACAAGAACTGAAGCGTGCTGGCCGCGATGATGTGCATGCATATCTCAAGGCACACTCTGAGCAAGTCGAAGTGAAAGCAATTAGACGCCTCCTGAATATTACCAGACAAGCCGAGACGCACGTACATTTCTGCCATGTGACAACAGAAAACGGCTTAAACGCAGTAGTTGATGGGAAAAAATCTGGCAAGCCGGTGACTTGTGAAGTCACACCCCACAATCTTATGCTTTCTGTTGATTATTTGGAAAAGTGCGGAAGCTTAGCGTTGACGATGCCGCCGTTTCGGGGCAAGAATCACTTAGAAGCCCTTTGGAATGGTATTCTTAACGGCCAAGTTGATATTTTAGGTTCGGATCATGCACCCCATACTTTAGAGGAGAAGAAAGCTAGCAGTATCTGGGACGTTAAGGTAGGTATACCAGGTTTAGAGACAATTCTTCCCCTTCTACTAACAATGGTTAAAAAGGACAGGTTATTACTAGCCAATGTAATTCGTCTTCTATCAGAAAAGCCCGCAGAAATTTTCAACCTGAAAGGTAGAGGTTATTTAAAAGAGGGAAACAACGCGGATTTGGTTGTTGTGGACCTAGGCAAAAAATACAAGATTGACGCTTCAAAATTCTATTCAAAGGCCAAATATTCTCCGTTTGACGGGTGGAATGTGGAAGGAAAAGCCGTAAAAACCTTTGTGAATGGCCGATTAATTATGGATCAACAAAGAATTGTGGAGAAAGCAGGAAGTGGTGAAATAATCCGAGGAGAATGGATTTGAAGTTCGTTGCGGACGGAATGCTGGGAAAACTGACGCGATGGCTTCGCATACTAGGACATAACGTTAAATACTCAAACAAACTGGATGACGCCCAACTAACCACTATAGCAAAAAAAGAGCGACGAGTTCTCCTTACAAGGGATTTGGAGCTTTATCAGCAAGCAACAGCTAAGGGGATCGACGCTTTTTATATGGAAGGGCAAACAGAGGCTGAAAGACTAGCCGAACTCGCAAAAAGATTTGCCATTCCCCTGGAAATAGACCTGGAAAGTTCAAGGTGTCCTAAGTGCAATGCCAAAATAATAACAATACCCAAAGAAAAGTTGGCGAACAAGGTCGAGAAAAGCACCTTTGTCCACTACGATGATTTTTGGGAGTGCCCAAAATGCGGGCAAATCTACTGGCAAGGAGCCCACTGGAAAAGGATCCGAGGAACGCTTGAGGAAGCTAAAGAAAATTTAAAGAAAAATTAGGAGTTTTCAGTTTTCTTTTAAGAGCCACTTCAGAGGAATGTCTTGGTGAGTTTCGTCAGGCAATGTTCGCCTAATAGTCATGGGCAAAATGCCTGCTTCAAGTTCTGTCAATGCTATGTCAATGGGACTTGAGTACCCTTCGGCGACTTCAGCGAGTATCGGAGCACCCATAGATATCTGCAGAGCCCTAGCTCCCACTATTCTTGCTTTTTCGAATCTGGTGAGTTTTGGAGGACCCACGGAGATTTTTTCTTTTTTAGACGTGTTCTAATACTCCCCAGCGCCTGGATATGGTCCACCTGGAGGACCTCCTCCCGGAGGTGTTGGGGGAGCCTTCATTTTCCCAGCAGCGATTACATCGTCAATTTTAAGAATCATAGAAGCAGCTTCAGTTGCCGATTTGATTATCTGCTTTTTCACTGTTATAGGCTCGAAAACACCAATCTTGGACATATCTTGCACTTTCCCTTGTTGAACTTCTATTCCAGCCCACGTTTCGCCTTTTTCGTGTCTCGCTCTCAGTTCAGACAATATGTCAATTGGGTCTAAACCAGCGTTTTCTGTCAGCGTTACTGAAACAGCTTCAAGGGCCTCTGCAAAACTTTTAACTGCAAGTTGTTCTCTTCCTGGCAAGGTTTCCGCATATTTCTTGAGCACCCGTGAAGCTTCAAGCTCTGGAGAGCCGCCTCCAGCCACAACTTTCGGTTCTTCAATTACGTCCTTAATTACACACAGGGCATCGTGTAGTGATCGTTCAGCCTCAGCCACTATGCGTTCTGTTCCGCCCCTAATCAAAATCGTAACTGCACGTGGATGTTTACAGCCTTCTATGAAAGTCATTTTGTCGTCGCCTATTTTGCGTTCCTCAACAAGGGCTGCATAACCTAACTCTGCTGAGCTTATGTCATCCAGTTTAGTTACCATCTTCCCACCCGTGGCTTTCGCAAGCTTTTCCATATCCGACTTTTTCACTCTTCGCACCGCAAGTACACCCTTTCTTGCAAGGAAATGTTGAGCCAAGTCATCGATGCCTTTTTGGCATATGACAACATTTGCCCCTGCTGCAACAATCTTGTCAACCATATCTTTGAGCATAGTTTCTTCTTCCCTGAGGAAAGCTTCCATTTGATCTGGGCTTTCAATATTAATCTTGGCATCAAATTCAGTTTTCTCAATTTCCAAAGAAGTGTCAAGCAAAGCTATTTTCGCTTTTTCTAAACGTTTCGGCATTCCGGAATGAACGATTTCCTTGTCTAAAACTACGCCATTTATCAGCTTCGTATCTCCAAGCGATTCGCCAGTTTTCTTTTCAACTTTGACATCGTCCACATCCGCTTTGTAACTGTCGTCTTCTTTTTCTGCAACTTCAAGCATTGCTTTTACTGCCAGTTCCGCCAGGTACTCTTTGTACTCAGCCACAAGCTTGCTTGCCATGGCTGTTATTGCGGCTCTTTTCACGTATTCTTGTGATTCCAAGTCTACTGGAATTGCTATTTTCTCCAAAGTTTCCAGAGCTTTTTCCGAAGCTTTTTTGTATCCGTCGATTATTATAGTTGGATGAACGTTTTTATCTATCAACTCTTCAGCTCTTTTCAGCAGTTCGCCAGCTATAATAACGGCTGTTGTTGTTCCGTCGCCTGCTTCGTTATCTTGAGTCTTCGCAACCTCAACTAGCATTTTAGCCGCGGGATGTTGAATATCCATTTCATCCAAAATTGTGCGGCCGTCGCTTGTTATCGTCACGTCGCCGAAACTGTCAACAAGCATTTTATCCATACCCTTAGGGCCCAATGAACTTTTCACGGTCTCAGCAACTATTTTTGCAGCAGCTATGTTTGCATGCTGCGCTTCTCTTCCCCTAGATCGACCAGAACCTTCCTTCAATATTAGAACTGGCACACTACCAGATTGTGCAGGTGATGACAAATCAAATAACCCCCTTCAGTGCGACAACAACAAAACATAATTGGAATATAAGTTTTTCTAGGAGCAGAACATTGAAACTATTTTGGTGATGGACTTTTTTCATGCCTTGCTGGGTTTAAGCGTTGTTTTTAACCCCGATCCTGTCAGAACTATGACCGCCTTATCTTCATTTCGAATTTCTTTCTCTTTCAACTGTTTTTTATAAGCAGCGTAGGCAACAGCTGAACTCGGTTCAACAAAGAAGCCTTTGGCTGCGAGTTTTTTGAAAGCGTTCAGGATTTCGTTTTCTTCAACAAGAACCGCGTCACCCTTCGCTTCTTTTAATTGTTCAACCATGAGCTCGAGGAGAGGAGGATTTACACTCACTAAAGCGTCAGCAATAGACGTTACAATTTTAGGCGGCATGTAAGCTAAGCCCTTAAATTTGTGATAAAGCGGCGAAACTTGTCGTGTTTGGCAAGCCACAACTTTTGGCATAGAGACCATAACACTGGACTTCACTAAGTGTTTGAATCCTTCTATCAAACCCAAGAGCAGCGTACCAGCAGAAACGGGCAAATAGACACGTTGAGGAATTTGCCAATCAAAGCGTTCAGCGATTTCATAGGCAAGACTGCGCATTCCATCTCTAAATAATGGGTGCAGTATGTGCCCGACATAATGCTTATTTTTTTCAGTTTTCTGGGCTTCTTCCGCGACTGCAGCACGACTACCAGCAACCTTAACAACTTCTGCACGGTAAAACTGGATTTGATTAAGCTTCGGGCCAGAAACACTGTCAGGGACATGAATTTTCGTTTTCAGGTTAGCGCGGGCGCCGTAAGCAGCCAATGAGGCTCCAGCGTTTCCGGAAGAGTCTTCACTTATGTAACCTCCAATTTTCCTCAGATGCTTCTGCAAAGCTGAGATTAGTACTGTTGAGCCCCTATCTTTGAATGAGCCTGTAGGGTTCAAATTTTCAAGTTTAAAGTAAACGTTTTCAGAAATCTTGACTAAAGGCGTCCAACCTTCGCCTAAAGTAATAATCTCCGTTTCTTTTACGTATGGGAAAAAATTGGTGTAGCGCCAAACTGTATACACGTGGCTTCTAACGTTGCTAGTTTTAAAATCCAAGTCAAGCTGGACATTTAACGGTTGCCCACAAGAAACACATTTAAAATCAAGTAAGTTGTCACTCGAACGGCCGCAGACCGAACATTTAACTTCGTATTCCACAGACACCACCGCTTCTCAATTATGTTACTATTTTCTTATTGAAAACAGTATTATTAGTTTTATCAAGGAGCTTCTGTTGTTTTGAAACAGGAATGTTATTATAAAAACGAAAGGATATGTAAACAGCCCTGCTAAGGGCTTTAAATTTCGTTGCTTAATTTCTGATGCGCCTTTCTATGTTTGTCCGAGTTGTAGACCCTTTCTGAAGGCATTTATGTTTGTTTCTATTGTTTTTTCGGGGACGCTTCCCTTGATAGCTGTTTCAATCGCTTCTTCGCTGGCTAGCTTGGCTATTCTTGTCAAAGCTCCAAGTATTATCATGTTTGCGTACATGCTATCTCCGAATGTTTTCTTAGCAGTTTCCGTCGCTGGAACTTTGAATGTTTTCGCTCTGGTCTCTGGGATTTTTTCTACGCTACTATCAACTATCAGAACTCCGTTTTCTCTTAAAGCTGACAAGTGTTCGTCTAGGGATTCTTGGTTCATCGCTACTAGTATGTTGCATTTTCTAACCGCTGGAAAACCTATTCTGCCATCTGAAATTATTACCTCACTTCTGGCTAAGCTTCCCCTTGCTTCAGCCCCATATGCCTGCGTTTGCAAAGCTTCTTTCCCATCAAAGACTGCAGCCTTGCCTAGGATTTGTCCAGCTAAAATTGCCCCTTGTCCGCCGTGGCCACTTATTCTTATTTCAGTTTTCTTGGGCATTTTTCTGTACCTCCTTTAACATCGTGTAAACGCTTTCAACGAGTGTTGTGCGCTTTCTTTGAACGAATTCTCCGATAACTATCTTTTTTTCAAGCTTTGTTTCGCTCATTTTTTCTGCTTGCTTGACGGGAACGGCGTTTTCTTTGAACCATTTTAGCATTTCTCCAACGTCTTTAAATCCAACTCTTCTGCCGTATGCTGTTGGACAATGGCTTACAACTTCGATGAATCTGAAGCCTTCCATTTGAAGCGCTTTCTTAATGGATTCTTTCAGTTCGCTTAAGTGTGCCGTTGTCCATCGTGTCGAGTAGGCTGCTCCGGCTGCAACAGCAAGTTTTGTAGCGTCTAAGGGATGTTCAACGCTCCCATAGGGCGACGTTGTTGTTTTCGTTTTGAATGGAGTTGTGGGCGCAACTTGTCCCCCTGTCATTCCGTATACCATGTTGTTGCCCATTATGACGAGGATGTCTGTGTTCCTTCTTGCGGCATGTACAAAGTGACTTAAACCTATTCCAACTATGTCGCCGTCTCCGCCGAAAACAACCACGTTAAGGTCGGGACGTACAAGCTTTATACTGGTAGCGACCGGGACGCTTCGTCCATGTAGCGTGTGAACGGAATCAGCGACAAAGTATGGTGAAGGAATCCATGAAGAACAGCCTATTCCGCTGCAGAAAACGAACTTGCTTAGGTCAGCGTAACCCAATTCGTAAACAGCCCTGAGAAACGTGTCGCTGAGTGAGAACAAGCCGCACCCTGCACAAAAAGGATATTTCAAATCTCTCATATATTTGCGAGCAGAGAATCGTTCAGTCATTTCAGTTTCCTCCCAAAATCTGAGATAGAATTTCTTCTGGCGTAATTAATTCTCCGCCACCTATCTTGTTCAGGGGAACTACCTCTGCAGAACATGCAACTCTTTTCACCTCATTGACTATTTGTCCAAGATTCATTTCTGGAACAATTATCTTATCAGCAGTTTTTGCCAGTCTTTCTACGGTTTTTTCCGCGAAGGGCCAAAGTGTCTTTAGGCGGGCGTAACCCACTTTGATTCCTCTTTTTTCTGCTTCTTCAACAGCCTCGTAGATGGCTCGCGATGTAACGCCATAAGCGACTATGCCCACTTTGCAATCGTCAATGTTGTATGTTTCGACTTCTACAATATCGTCTACGTTTTTCTTTATCTTGTTGTTCATTGCCTGCACCATTCGCCGATGAACCAATGGATCTGCGGTAAACCGAACCCCATATTCATCGTGGGTTGAAGCGGTAACAGCGACGTTGAATCCTTCACCAACTGACGGCATCGGCGCGACATTTTCTAAACCAAAAAACGCTTGATGCCTAGCTTCAGGCTTCTTGCGATCAATTATTACTATACTTTCTAGCGGTGGCATAATCACTTGTTCTCTAAGATGAGCTATGACTTCATCTGTCAAAAGAGTTACGGGCGTGCGATATTTCTCAGATAGATTAAAAGCTCTAATAGTAAGTTCAAAGGTTTCTTGAACTGAGTTTGGACAGAGAGAAATGGCCGCGTAGTCGCCGTGTGTTCCCCAACGGGCTTGCATAACGTCACCTTGGGCGCATTTGGTCGCTTGTCCAGTGCCAGGCCCAACCCTTTGAACATCAACTATAACGCAAGGAGTTTCAGTCATGAATCCCCAGCCAATAGTTTCTTGCATCAAACTAAAGCCTGGTCCAGAGGTGGCAGTCATGACTTTTTTCCCACCCCAACTTGCCCCCATGATGCCGCCTATGGAAGCCAATTCATCTTCCATCTGCATGAATATTCCACCGACCAACGGTAGACGCGATGACATATGTTCAGCTATTTCGTTTGCTGGTGTTATTGGATAACCTGCGAAAAAGCGGCACCCTGCAGTTATTGCTGCTTCAACGCATGCTTCATTTCCTGACCAAAAGTATGCTTTCACATCCGTTTTTTTCACCTGTTAATAGCCCCCTCATTTGTTAGTTTCATGTTATGTGAAAATCGAGCGCGCATACAAAAAGGTTTACGTATATTTACTTTGTTGCAAAATTCAGCATTCTTTAATGAAAAGAGGAGATATATCTGCAACATTTCTCTTTCACGGATTCCAACATTCCAAGAGGGATCATCCTATCGGCCCTACTCCCTGCAGTTTTGATCTGAATCTAAACGATACCCTTCAATAAATCTACCGCGTATCGCGCAATGCCTATCTTTACGATTTTGCCCGTTCCTACTCGAACCCAAGTATGCTCTCTGGAGTAATACAAATTCTCAGGTGGTTGTAAATGTCCCCTTTGAGAATATACCTTCTTCTGAAGCAGCTTCCGTTTAGCTGACTTTGACGTTTCTTTGATTGTTTCCGCACGCTACATATGCAAAAAATTTAAATAAAACGGGAATAAGCTCCAAGTAAAAGGTGAATCTGGAAATGAGCTTAAAAATTGGAAATACAACTTTTGAACCTAAAACAAAAAAATTCTTCCAAATTAGTGTTGCCAAAATGGCTGACGGTAGTGAATCTCGAATACCGGTTCACATTGTAAACGGTGCCAAGAAAGGCCCAAAACTGTGCCTACTTTCAGCTATACATGGCGACGAGACATTTTCCATCGATGTTGTACGAGAAATTGTGGAAAAAACGGACATAGAGAAGCTTTCTGGGACGATAATAGCCGTACCGGTTGCCAATCCGCATTCCTACGAAAGTGGAACCAGGAACACGCCATTTGACTTCTCAAACTTGAATCGGATATTTCCTGGAAAAAGTGACGGATCGTTATCTGAAAGAATAGCGCATGTAATCTCACAACAGATAATTAAGAATGCAGACTATTTAATAGATCTTCACTGTGGACCGGACTTTCCACTTAACGTCAATTATACCTATATACATGAGTCTGCTAGTGAGACTGGTAAACGAAGCGAAGAGTTGGCCACTGTTTTTGGCCAAGAAATTTTGTACAAAAGCTCCTCGCTTGGCGGCACCGCTTTAGAATTTGCGTTGAAAAGCAATGTAGTAGGCTTCACGCCGGAACTTGGATCGCCGGAGTTCCGATGTAAAGAACATCTTAAGGAGGGCGTCGTAGGCGTAGAAAACGTGATGAAACACATAAAGATGATTCCCGGCGAACCCATAATGCCGAAAAAACAATGCATGATCAAGGATAGGATAGTGTGGCGTCCGACCCACGGTGGACTATTATGCCCAGTCTATGGCGGATTGGAAACTCAAGGAAAAGTTGTGGCCGGTGGCACGATTTTAGCAAGAACCATTAGTCCGTATACCTTTGAGGAACTTGAGCGAGTTAGAGCACCCTACGAAGAAACTCTGCTAATCATGGTCCGAGCAAGGTCTCGAATTTTCCCAGGTGAGGATTGTTACCAATTTGGAAATTTGAAAACGGCAAATTGGATCAGACGCTGATTTTGATCTCGCACACGCCAGAACTATAATCAGATACCGTGGGGATCTCAAAGTCATGTATACAGATGCATGATACGCATATCCACCATAACGTTAATCTCTTGGATCATGCTAGAATTATGCGTAGCGTAAGTGACGCTTGTGCTCCTGAAGGCATCCACTGATGGAAAAATGGTTCTGTTGATGTTTGAGAAGGCAACGGAGAAACTCTAGGATAACAGTTCTTTCGGTTATGCCTTACACAATTTGAAGGATTAATCTTTCATTCTCTAGATTTGTCTAAGCTATCGATGAGAGCTTTCAGTTTTGGCTCTCGGTTTTTTCTATTTTTAGCCACCCTCGTGAAGGCTATTGGTATAGTTGCAAGAAGTGTTTTTGTTCGTTCTGCCACATCTGAATAGAATTCATGAGCCTTTTTCTCAAGTCCTATAGCCGCCTTCAGGGCGTCAGAATAACTTGTGCTTTCTGTCAATCTCGTTTCATAAAGGTAATTGTTTAGACCTAGGCCTCTGAAGCAGAAGCATGCCTCAAGAGCGTCTGTTATAGTTTCTTGGTATGTTCTTACAATCAGCACTTTGTTCTTTTTACTTTCTTTAGCAAAATAAAGAAATGTCTCTTTGCCTTCTTCGTATCTCTCAGCCAGTTCACCATAGAACTTTGAGGAATCATCTTCGAGTTTCTCGACAAAGCTGAGGATAGCGGCGGCTGTTGTCTCTGTTTCCTCCATTCTCAGAACCACCTTTGAATTACGACCTTGCTCTCCGTGAAGAAGCGGATTGCCTCTTGGCCTTGACCATGTAAATCTCCAAAGAATGAAGCCTTCATTCCGCTGAATGGAAAGAAAGCCATCGGAGCAACAATTCCAATGTTAATACCTATGTTGCCGCATTGTACTCCATATTGGAATTCTCTAGCGAAATTACCGCTTGAAGTGAAGATGGATGCTGCGTTGCCAAAAGGACTAGCATGAATCATCTCAATAGCGCTGTCCAAGTTTCTAGCTTTTATGATGCTTGCAACAGGACCGAAGATTTCTTCTTTGGCGATAACCATGTCAGGTGTAACATCTTCAAAAACTGTCGGATTAACAAAGCACGTGTGAGGCCAGTCGCCGATGAGTTTTATATTTCTGCCGTCGAGCCTGAGTTTCGCGCCTTCTTCTACGCCCTTATCTATAAATTCAACAATCCTCTCTTTTTTGCTTTTATCGCGTACCGGTCCCATCTGAACGGATTCGTCAAGTCCGTAACCAACTCTTATCTTGGAAGCTGCATCGGCAAATGTGTTTACGACTTTCCTGTAAAACGCATTATATTCTTGGTCATTTAGGCCTTCACCAACAACGAGAAGATTGGCGCCCGCAAGGCATCTTTGACCAGCGTTGCCATAAAAAGATGTCATGCAAGCAACTATAGTTTTTTCTAGTACAGCGTCCGGCATAATTAGAAGGAAGTTTTTCGCACCTGCTTGAGCTATGACTCTTTTTCCAGTTTCTCCACATCTCTTGTAGATAACATCTTTCGCTACCGGAGTAGATCCAACAAAACATACTCCTTTAATGTTCTGATGGTCAAGAATGCCTGATACAACGGTTCTTCCGCCGTTGACGACGTTCCAAACGCCTGGTGGGAAGCCGGCTTCCTCTGACATCTCTGCTATTTTCACTTGGCTAATTGGGTCCTCACTTGATGGTTTTATTATGATGCAATTACCTGTGGCTACGGCATATGGCGCGAACCAAAGTGGCACCATAAATGGGAAGTTGAAAGGTCCTATTATTCCGAAGACTCCTAAGGGTTGCCTAATAAGGTATTCATCAATGCCTGCGGCAATATCCTCTAAATTGTAGCCCATCATCAACGATGGAATTCCAGTGGCAACTTCAACATTTTCAATTCCGCGCCTCGTTTCTCCTCTGGACTCGTCAATGGTCTTTCCATGCTCCATCGTCTGGATTCTACTCAGTTCCTCGAAGTGTTCCTCCATCAACTCCTTAAGTCTGAATAAACATCTAACTCTAGCAAGTGGAGGCGTTCTTCTCCATTCTGGGAAAGCTTCGTTGGCCGCGTCCACAGCTGCATTTATCTCATTTCTTGTCGAAATCGGAACCTTCGCTATAACTTTGCATGTGGCAGGGTTCACTACGTCAACAAGTTCTCCCTCAGACTCAACCCATTCTCCATTAATATAGTTTCTAACATTCAAAACATCTTCTATGGGTTCTTCAAGAATCACCATGTTTATTACAATCTCCGTTTATCTCGTCTTTTGTAAAATTACGGCTTTATTTTGTTTTCGGTTTCTTTCTGGGGAGGAATAACGAATAATTTGTGCATGGGATGAATTATTTTCAGATCGAATACTTCTGGTTGCGCACAATTGGTTTGCCTATTCGTTTTTCTTGCAGAACATCAATCCACTATATACGAAATAACATCTCCAATTTTCGCCAAAAAGCTCCTAAACGCTTTGAACAAAGTTAACTGTGAAATCATTAACGAAAAACTTACACAGCTTCACGCAACATTCGCCAATATTGCGCAGAAAGTTTATATAGAGTTCAAAAAAAGACTTACCACCTAAGGTGAAAAAATGGAAAAGCCAATTTTCGCTGTTTGTGGAGCAGGCAGAGCAGGCTCCGCTATTGCCGCTGATATGGCCCTGATGGGTTATACGGTGAATTTGTTCGAGCTTGATGACTACAAAGAAAATATTGTTCCTATTCAAGAGAAGGGAGGATTGGAACTATCTGGAAAAACCCAGTCTGGAAAAGTTGGATTTGCCAAGCTAAACTTAGTCACTACGAATCCTGAGGAAGCAATTGCAGACGCAGAATTAATAATGATTTCCGCTCCGTCATTCGGTCACAAGGCCTTTTTTGAGTCCATTTATCCATACCTAAAATCTGGTCAATCTGTACTATTCAACACCGGATATTTTGCTTCTCTAAGGTTTGGGAAGGCACTAATTCAGAGCGGAAGATCGGATAAGGTCACGATTGCCGAAGCAAACATTATGCCTTACTTGAGCGATAAAAAAGACTATCACGCCCACATATACAATGTTAAGAGAGACATAATCTTCGCGACATTCCCCGGAAATGGAAACGATAAAATATCACAAATCATAAGCCTAGTCTATCCGCAACACAGAAAAGTTCCCAATGTGCTTTGGACTAATTTCGAAGTGGGAAACCCATCTTTGCATGCGCCATTCTTACTCCCAATCGCTGGGATGCCTTTCGATCGGTACAAGGGATGCAAACTCTATGGGGAAGCTACAAGTTGCGGTGCCAGATTGGCAGAGGCCTTTGATAGAGAAAGGGTGAAAGTTGCAAAAGCTTTGGGTTGTGATGTGACAGAAACCGCGCTCGAAGAGGCTACAAGAATCTATGGCTATGAAGGAACGGACGTTAGCGAAGCCTATCGCAAATCGCCTCACGCAGATAGGTATGTACCCGCTGAGCGCCTTCAGGCCATATTGTTGGAAGACCTGTGCCACTTCTATGTCCCCGCATCTCGCTTGGCAGCTTCAATTGGTGTTTCCGCTCCGCTGATTAATGCGATGGTTGAGATCTGGGGAGCGATTCTAGGCGTCGATTATTGGGGGAAAGGGCTTACCTTGGAAGAACTAGGATTGGCAGGATTAACCGCTGATCAAGTAATAAGATATGCTAACACGGGAAGCGCGACATAACTTTTAATACCCATTATTAGCGCCTTATTTCCGTAACAAAAACCAACTATTAAGGGTGTAATTGTTTGAAGAGGATAATCGTTTGTCTGAAGCAAGCGGTTGACGTGACACAACTGAAAGTCGACCTTGCAACAAGACAGCTGATAACCGCAGGTGCGCCAAGGAAGATCAGTGACTTCGACAAAAATGCTTTAGAAGAAGCCATAAGAATCAAAGAGAAAATAAGCGGCGTTGAAATAGTCACGGTGACTGTGACTTCTGAAGATGCGCGAGTTGTTTTGAGAGAAGCTCTTGCGATGGGCGCAGACAAGGCTTACATGGTTAGCGACCCGAGTTTACAAAACATAGACACTTCAGGTACAGCTTACATTCTGGCTCATGCCATTAAAAAAATCGGGGAATTCGATCTGATTCTCTGTGGCGAAACATCGTTGGATAGTTTCTCCGGTCTTGTTGGTGCGAGACTAGCGGAACTGATGAGTCTGCCGCAGACAACTTCCGTCAGAAAAGTTTCAGTGGAAGGAGACATCATCACTGTAGAAAGAGCCCTTGAAGACGCATACGAGACCGTTAAGGCAAAAATGCCTGCTTTGGTAAGCGTTACACGAGAGATAAATCAACCAAGAATTCCGTCTTTGATGATGATAATGAAGGCCTCAAAGAAAGAAATCGTCACATTGACGGTCGCGGATTTAAACATCCCAAGAGAAAAACTTGACGCGAAAGTTGAGATAATTGAGGTAACAGCACCTAAAACGGAACGCAAAAAAGTCATGATAACCGGAGAGAACGTGCAAGAAATTGCTGACAAATTGACCAAGGCCTTGATTCAAGAAGGAGTTGTTGGAAGGTGAAAGTTCATGGTTGAAAACAAGGGCATATGGGTTTACTCAGAGAACTACGATCTGATGCTAGAAATGCTGGGAAAGGGACGCGAATTGGCAGATAAGCTGCAAACAGAACTTGCGGCAATTTTGATCGGCAACAACGTGCAAGAAAAAGCAGATGATTTAACAAAATATGGAGCGAACAAAATCTACTTGGTCGACAATCCGACTTTGGCACGTTTTCAAATTGAACCATTCTTGAGCGTTCTACACAATTTGACGGTAAACTACAGACCGGAAACCTTACTGGTGGGTTCGACAAGGAATGGCAAACCCCTTGCAGCTAGGCTTGCAATGCGGCTTGACACAGGATGTGTTCCTGACTGCGCCAAGTTAAGCCTTGACGAAAAAGGGAGACTCGTGGCTGAAAGAATCACTTACGGTGGAAATGCTGTGGCAAGAATCGCTTTTTCAACTAAACCACAAATCGCAACAGTGCCCTCGAGAACATTTGAAAAACTCGAAGCGCAAGAACGCAGCGGCCAAGTAATAAAGTTAGATGTGAAAATTGAAGAGTCTAGAATCGAAGTTGTTGAAACAAAGCCGCTTGAAATGTCAAGCGTGAAAATTGAGGAAGCCAACATCATAGTCAGTTGTGGAAGAGGCTTGGAAAAGAAAGAGGACAAGGTTTTGCTTGATGAGTTAGCGCAGGTTCTAAGAGGACAGGTGGGCAACACCAGACCATTGGCTGAAGACCGAAAATGGTTTACGGAATGGGTTGGCCTTTCAGGTCACAAAGTCAAACCTAAACTTTACATTGCTTGCGGTCTTTCAGGAGTAATTCAGCACGTGGCTGGAATCCGAGATTCAAAAGTAATAGTGGCAATCAATAAAGACCCAGAAGCACCGATATTTGAAGTTGCGGATTACGGAGTCGTAGGCGACCTATATCAGATACTGCCAGCTTTAAAGGACGCTCTAAAAAAACAACTTCAATGATAATTTACACTTTTTATCTCCAAAAAAAGAAAGAGAAGTTTATTTGTGGGCGATATATTCTTTGCCCAGCAACTCTCTAGCTATGACTGTTCTTTGAATGTTGGTAGCTCCCTCCGCTCCAACACAGTATGACATTATGCCACGAAGTCCCATTTCTAACGGGCACTCTTTTGTGTAGCCATACGCGCCAAGCCATATCATGGCGTGTTTGTAAATGTCAAAGGCTAGGTGCGGCCCGATCAGCTTGCATGCAGAAATCACTTTTGTTACTTCTAAGGGGTGGAACTTGCCTTCTCTGTAGCGTTTGTCCATCATCCAAGCGGTGCGATAAGTCAGTGTACGCAGAGCTTCGAGTTGTGCCCAGTCGTCGGCCAGTTCGAACTGAATCCCTTGGAATTTAGCAATCGGGCTGCCGAAGGCCTTTCGTTCTTTCAAATATTCAATCCCAATGTCAAGAGCTCGTTGAGCTGCGCCTACACAGACAGCGGCTATTAAGATACGGGCGGTGTCAAATCCTTCCATGGTCATGTAGAAGCCTTTATCGACTTCACCGAGACGGTAAGAGTCTGGTAGCCTGACGTCTTTCATCATGAAGCCACCTGTGGAAATTGCCATTCTACCCATGTCGTCAAAGCGCTTGTTGACTTCAACTCCTGGGGCGTTGATTGGCAAATAGTAGGCTGTCATTCCGCGGTGTGTAGCTTCTGGCGGTGCTGGCGACGTTCTAGCGAGAATGAAATAGCCTCCTCCCCACTTTTTGACTTCTTCTGTACCGCTAATGTACATTTTCTCGCCGTTAATAATCCAGTCGTTGGCTTCTCTGCGTGCTGTAGACTTGAAAGCTGCAACATCCGATCCGCCTCCAGATTCTGTTGACCCTATGCCTATGAAAGCATCGCCTCTAATGGCTGGACGAATGACAGCGTCGCGGACTTCCTCAGTGGCGTATCTATCGACGACAAAGCCCCAAGATGATTCCACGAGCCAAAGCACGGGAATAGCGATGCTTACGTCTGCATAGCCGAGCTCTTCAGCGGCAATGCATGCTGTAACCCAGTCTGCTCCTGTTCCGCCATGTTCTTGTGGGGCAGTCATAATGAGTAATCCTAAATCAGCCATTGACTTGATTACTTCTTTCGGAATTTCGCCTTTGCTGTCAAATTCTCTTATCTTTTCCAGCGGCAGATTCATCTGGCACCATTCACGAATAGCCTTTCGGAAAAGTTCCTGCTCTTCAGTGAAGCTAAAATCTATCATAACTTCTCACCGTATCGGTAACTACCCAAATCAACTATATATAAGAGTTGTTAGGTTTCTACGACGAAACTTTCGTTAAAAGATTGTTTACTGGGCTTTGATTAAGGTGTAAGCCAAGTTGTTTTCGTTCAATACTTAGGGCGAGGCCAAGCAACTGAGTATAGTACACTACTGGAAGGTTGGGTTTCGCTCCAACAGTAGTTGTAGCATCTTTTTGTTTAGAGTCAAACATTAATCCACAATCTGGACAAGATACGATTAAACCGTCAACTGCCAAGTTTTGTAGAACATTGATTTTGGTGCCAGCCAGCGAAAGAGCAGAATCGAGATGGCTTTGCATTAGTGCAGCTCCACAGCAATCGAGTTTTTCAGCATAGTCAACAGTTGCGGCTCCAAGAGCGTCTACCAGTTCATCAAGTTTCTTGGGATTTTCGGCGTCATCAGCCCTTCCTAAATCGCTGTAACGAATAATCTGACAGCCAACATGCGTTGCCAGTTTCAAACCTTCAAGGGGCTTTTGCACAGCATTTTTAACATTATTTACGCCAATAAAATCGTGTAAGAAATCGATCACGTGCCAGATTTTGATTTTAGGGTTGTAGTGTAGTCCTTCTTCCTTCAGTAAATCAGTAATTTTCTGACTGAACTTTTCATCTTTCTCCAAAGCTTTTCTGGCCTCTGATATGGCGAAGTGGCAGCGGTTGCATGGAACAAGCAAATTGTCCAAACCCGTTGCGCTTGCCAAAGCTAATGTTCGTACAGCTAAGTAGTTGGCCGCGGGGTCGTTTATGCTTTTGACTGGGTCTCCGCAGCAGTTGGTTTCAGGTAAATCGACAAGCTCAATGTCAAGTTTCGGGAAAGTTTCTCTGATCGACATTTCATAGGCGTACTGGCTTGTTAATATCCGGCAACCCCAGAAAACAGCAATCTTCAATTTCATCTTTCCTCCAAGATTTTCATGAAGGCCATTTGAAAACTTTCTTTAGGGCAGACTATTTTTGGCAATGCCAAGCTTTCGCGGTCGCAAGTTTCCATTTCTCTTGTTACCACTTTCTGAACGGTTTCCGCCAATCCAGTTTCAAGAATTTGCGAAACAGCTTTCAAGTATCCCTCAGGGACTTTAGCTTCTCTTTCAACAGCCAGATTCCGCAAAGCCATTATGATGTGATAAGGTGACGCCTTCTGTGGGCATCTCTGAATACATTTCAGGCAGGTTACACAGGTCCAAATTATATCAGAAGATGCTAATTCATCAATGAAGCCTAAATTAACGAGCTTCACTATTTCATGAGGCTTTAGCTCCAAAAGCTTCAACGCGGTACAGCCGCTGGTACACTTGATGCATTGAAAACAATTTACAAGCTCTCTACTTTTGAGTTTCGCTAGAATTTTTTCCCGGGATTCTGTGTTAGGCTTGGCCATTGACATTAAATCGGTTAAGCTCAATTCAACTGCCTCCTTTTGCTTCTGTTTTTAGACAAGCTGCTTGGACTTGAGCTAAAACTTGCTCATTCGTGTAGTGCTGCATTTTAATTGCGTTGGTCGGGCATGTTGCCACGCATAAGCCGCATCCTTGGCACATAGCCTCTATGACTTCTGCTCTGAGTTTTTCAGTGCCTTCCACATTCTCAGTTTTCATCTCTATTGCAATGAATGGACAGACTGGCTCGCAAAGTCGGCAACCACTACACAAGTCTTCGTCAACAACAGCTTTCAGAGGCTCAAGCTCAATTTCTCCACTGGCTAGTAAGTCTATGGCTTTCGCGGCTGCGCCACTTGCTTGGGCTACGGAATCGGGAACGTCCTTGGGTCCTTGACACGCGCCTGCAAGAAAGATTCCAGACATTACACTTTCCAGAGGGCGCAACTTTGGATGGGCTTCCAACAGAAAGCCATCAGAACTTCTGGAGACATGGAATAAAGCGCTGATTTTTCCAAGATCAGTGTTTGGAACGAGGCCATTAGCCAGCACGACAAGGTCAGGACGCATTTGCAGAAGCTTGTTTGTTCCTTTATCGAAAACGTCGAAGTAAAGTGAGCCATTTGCGTCCAGATTGATTTCGGAAGGTATTCCAGCAACAAAGTCTATGTCCATGTCTCTCGCTCTTCTGTAGAATTCATCGTAACCTTTGCCGAAGGCTCGCATGTCAATATAGCACACATAGATCTTTACGTCTTTGCCTAGCTTTTCGCGGGCGAGAATTGCTTGCTTGAGGGTTGCCATGCATCCTATTCGGCAGCAATACTCGTGGAACCTTTTATCTCTTGATCCCACACATTGAACGAAAACAACACTTTTAGGCGTCCTGTTGGTCTCTGGACAGAGTATTTTCCCACCAGTTGGGCCAGACGCGCTGGTCAATCTCTCAAATTGAAGGTTTGCAATTATGTTCTTTGATTTGCTAAACCCTAACTCTGGAATCTGTGAAGCGTCAAACAACTCACTGCCAGTGGCTATTATTATTCCTCCAACTTTAACATTTATTCTTTGAGGAACTTGTTTATGATCAATTGCGTTTGCCTCGCATATCTTTATACATTCTAGACATTCAGAACACCCACCACAAGCAAGACAACGTTTCGCTTCTTCAATAGCCATTTCTTCAGTAAAGCCCAGCTCAACTTCTTCGAAACTTGCAGTCCTTTTTTCAACTGCCAAAGTTGGCATCATTTGTCTTTTCTTTTCTTCAATTCCCACTTTAGGAGCTATTGGTACAGGGGGAAGTATTTCTTCTTCAATTCCAGTTTTCAACTCTTGTCCTCGTAAATATTTTTGAATAGAAAACGCAACTCTTTTGCCATCTGCTACTGCCTCGATAACTGTGGCTGGACCTAAAACTGCATCTCCGCCTGCAAACACACTGGGAATGCTCGTTTGCAGAGTGTTAGGATCAACATACACGCCATACGTGGTTACCTGAATTCCTTTTGGTAGAGACCTTGAGTCTAAAATCTGGCCTATCGCTGGAATTACGGTATCAACTTCGATTGTGTGCTCTGACCCTTCAATGGGAATAACTCTTCTTCTTCCTGTTTCATCAGGTTCCACAAGACTCATCTGCAAACATTCGACGGCAACGACTCTTCCATTTTTGCCAATAATTCTTTTAGGTAGTTTCAGAAAGAGAATTTTTACGCCTTCTTTCTCTGCTTGCTCAACTTCGGGTTGAAAAGCAGGCATTTCCGTTCTGGATCTTCTATATAGTATGAATACTTGCTTTGATCCACTCCGAAGTGCAACTCTCGCAGCGTCTATAGCGGCATTGCCTCCGCCTATTACAGCAACTCGTTCACCAATCTCCACTTTTCTCCCTGAATTCACATCTTTCAAGAACTCAACAGCTGGAAGAACACCTTGTAGCTGTTCTCCCTCAATACCCATTTTAGGGCTCTTCCAAGCACCAATTGCAATAAACACCGCTCTGTATCCTTTATCCTTCAAGTCCGACAAAGTCAAATCTTCGCCAAAAGTAATATTCGTAATAATTTCAACACCTAGATCTTCCAAATATTTGATTTCTCTCTCTACAACATTTTTAGGAAGTCTATGATGCGGTATGCCGTATCTCATCATTCCGCCAGGTTCTGGTAAAGACTCAAAAACTGTTACTGGATATCCGACTTTGACCAGTTCATACGCTGCTGTAAGCCCAGCGGGACCAGACCCTATTATAGCGATTTTTTCAGCATATGCTTTTGGAATTTGAGAAATTTTTTCTGGAGGTTGTTCCATCATGTAATCCGCTACAAAACGTTTGAGAGCGCAGATTGCAATAGGTGCTTCAACTTCACCTCTTTCGCACTCGTTTTCGCATGGATGGAAACAGATTCTGCCTAATACGCCTGGAAAGGGAATGTACTGCATGATTAATTCGTAGGCTTCCTTAAACTTCCCTTGTGCTATTAGAGCGATATAACCTTGAGCGTTCAACCCTGCGGGGCACGTCGCTCTGCATCGTGGCGTACCTTTCTTGTCAATTGTGAAGACGTTTGGAGCAGCCTGCGGAAAAGGTCTGAAAATCGCCTTTCTTTTCCCAAGTCCCAATTCAAACTCGTTTGACATTTCAACAGTGCATTCTTTTGGGCAATCACCGCATCCAGTGCATTTATCCTCATCAACATATCGCGGTTTTTTTAGTATGGTGACTTCGTAGTTACCAACATAGCCTGATACGTTTTCAACATCAGCATATGTCATCAATTTTATGTTAGGATGTCTGGCTACTTCTGTCATTTTGGGTGTCAATATACACGCGCTACAATCAAGAGTCGGAAAAGTTTTGTCTAACAGAGCCATTTTTCCGCCTATGCTCGGAGCTTTTTCAACCAGAAAGACATTCAAGCCCGCGTTGGCTACGTCAAGTGCAGACTGTATGCCCGCGATTCCGCCACCGACAACTAAAACGCTTTTCTCAACGGGTACTTTATTTCTTTGCAAGGGCTCTAACAGTCTGGCTCGTGCCACACCCATTCTCACGAGGTCTTTAGCCTTTTCAGTGGCCTTTTCAGGCTCCTCAGAATGAGCCCAAGAAACGTGTTCTCTTAAATTTACAATTTCAAGCAAGTAAGGGTTCAAGCCAGCGTCTGCAACTGCCCTACGGAAAGTTTCTTCATGCATTCTAGGAGAGCATGTTGCTATAACTACTCGGTCAATATTTTCCGCTTTTATGTCATCTCGAATCATACGCTGACCTGGTTCAGAACACGTGTAAGTGTAGTGTCTGGCAATTGTGACATCTGGTAAGGTTTTCGCGTATTCAGTAACCTCTTCTACATCAACGACGCCTGCTATATTTAAGCCACAATGGCAAACGTAAACACCTACTCTAGGCATTGGCAGCCCTCATTTGGATTAATTATCGGATATGCTGCCTCTATTATTTCTAACGGTTTGAAGACCAAAAAACACAACATAACAGCGCACGCTATGCTGATTCCGATAACTTCAATCAGCAAAATAAAAAGAACTGTTTGTGCCGCTGAGGATTTCAGGAGGTTTTCAGACAACGGTTAGAACTTCAACTTTCTCTTTTTTAGGTATGATTATTTCAAGTACGCAGTTCTTGTAATTGTAGTATGCCTTTTCTTGTTCTATGCTGTATGTTGACAGATCTATTGATTTGCAGAAGTTTCTGGCTGTAATTTCAACTTGGTCTTTTGCAACTTTTAGCCGCGTTTCATTTCTAACTTCAGCTAGCACTTCAATGTAGATCTTTATTGCATTATTTTCTTCGAAAACATCTATTAGTGGTTCTCGTTTCTCTATCAACATATTTTCAGAAACTGTAAAAGGGCTTTCAGGTTCTAACGGTAAATATTCTGTTTCATCAATTTCTGTCGTGAACGTGTAATTACATAATGTGCAGCGAAAAGTGCTGCCTTGCCAAAACTGCCAACGCAAACCATTTTCAGGCGCATTACATCTTGGGCACGTGACCATTAACCCAGTCACCCAAGAAGACTATGTTATATATAATATATATAAACATATACTCTTGCGCCACTTGCGCTAAGCTTAATTCAAAAATGTTTGCTTTCATATGGTTCATTGGATCATGAGACGGGTTTTGCCTAGGCTGTTTGTGAGGGCATATATGGTATATACCACTCGTTATACTATAAACTGAAAGTATATTTAATTTAAGCACGTAAATACATGTAGTGATCAAATGACTGAGGCAAAAACTACCCAGCTTGAAGTCGGAAGAAAGGCAAAATTTGGCAAGCCTATGATAGTAGGAATGAGAAAGTGCGTTTGCTCCAATGAAACAGTCCATAATATTAGAGTCATCAAGTATGACGATGAATCCGTGTGGGTCGCGTGTCCTTGGTTTGGTTGGTACACTAATAACAAAAACGTATCCGAACTCGGATGCGGTGACAGGAAAAAACGTTGTACATGGTACTTATCGACACATTAGATAGTCCTCAGCGTGCGCTATCAATAGCGGTCTAGTAGACTGAAACTTTAGCCACGCCATTTATCATCAGAAATTCAGAAATCAATTCTCCAGGAATTTTCTTTTCCACAATCAACGTGAGCTTCGGCTCGGGCGATAGTTCCGGATCATCCACAATTGCCTGTCTGATGCTCAGACCGTTTTTTGCAAGGATCATCGCTGAGTTCGCCAGAATACCTGGTATCTTGGCATCGACAGGAGTTATTTCAAGAACTCCCAACTTCAGGTGTTTCGCGATTTCTTTTAGTGAATGTCCAGCCGATCGTATTTCTTCAAATATTAGCCTCAGTTCGCGGTTGGCGTTGATCGTGTTCAGTGTTTCATTTACTGTTCGTCTGTCCACTCCGGCAACGCGGGCAACACGAACTGGTGGAACTTCAATTTCGTTGAGGTAGATTTTTCCGTTTCTCACACTTAACCCATTTTCGACAAGGACACGAGCTACTTTAAGTCGTTCCGGACGCCCTTCCAGATATTTTTTGATACTACTCCACGTTGTCCATTCCTCTGAGTACAGTTCTGTACAATAAAGTATAAATATGTTATCTGCAATCTAATAACTTTCAATGAACTTAAACGTACATAAAAGCAATAATTAGAGCTTTAGTGAACAAATTATGTCCTAATTGGAGGCTCATGAATGGCTATATCACAAGTTTACAAAGGAGCAGATCAGGATTACCGTTACAACGTCCAAATAGTTGAAATTTCTCTTTTGAGAGGCCACGAGAGATTGGGCGCACAACTGCTTGACGACCTGAAAGCCGAAATTAAGTCGGACGGCATCCTAAAAAGACCTATAGCGGTGGACGTGAACACAAACGTGGTTCTTGATGGGCATCATAGAATCGGCGCGTTGAGACTTCTAGGGTACTCCAAAATACCCGTCCTTTTCGTCGATTATCAATCTCCTAAGATCGGCGTCAAGACTGGCGAGAACGGCAAAGAGTGTCCAAAGCAGAAGGTCATCGAGGCTGCCTTGAAGGGGGAACTGCTCCCGCCCAAGTCTACATGGCATTACGTCACGTTTTCTAAGGAAATGGTCCACATTTCCAAAATACAAGAACGAGTCGACGTGCCACTTGAACATTTGAAGTAGAGGCACTTGTTCTGCTGGAATTGCGACTTAAAGGAATGTGTACTCCCCCAGCTATTCAGGTACAAATCTATACACAAAAGATTTAAATACAACATGTAAGTACGATTTACAACTCATGCAATAGGAGAAAAACAACATGCCTACCAGAAAAATACTACTAGACGAGGAACAAATACCAAAACAGTGGTACTGCATACTACCCGACTTACCTAAACCCCTCCCTCCAACTATAGAACCAGCGAAGAGGGCGCCCGGACCTGGGATCGTTCCTAAAATATTTCCTAAGCAGATCCTATCTCAAGAAATGAGCACGGAAAGATGGATCGACATTCCCGAAGATGTGAGAGAAATCTACAGACTCTGGAGACCTACCCCTCTTTTCAGAGCCGTGGGTTTAGAGAAGGCGTTGAAGACTCCAGCTAAGATCTATTACAAGTATGAGGGAGTCAGCCCTCCAGGGAGTCACAAACCAAACACCGCCATTGCCCAAGCCTACTACAACATGAAGGAAGGAGTAGAACGCATGGCCACTGAGACAGGGGCTGGCCAATGGGGGTCCTCTTTAGCCTTCGGGTGCATGATGTTCGGCTTGAAATGCACAGTCTACATGGTCAAAGTGAGCTATGACCAAAAACCCTACAGAAGAGTTATGATGCAATCTTATGGGGCAAGTGTCTATTCAAGTCCCAGCAAACAAACGGAGAGTGGCAGAGAGATCTTAAAGGAAGACCCTAATAATCCCGGCAGTTTGGGAATAGCCATAAGCGAAGCCGTTGAGGATGCCCTTACCCACCAAGAAGCCAACTACGGCATAGGCAGCGTCTTCAATCACGTTCTTCTGCATCAAACCGTAATTGGATTGGAGTCTAAAAAGCAGCTAGAAGTTGCAGGAGACTACCCAGACGTGATATACGGATGCATAGGTGGGGGTAGCAGCTTTTCTGGACTCTTCTGGCCCTTCTATTACGATAAAGTTACTGGAAAGGCGCCGAAAGACGTTCGTTTTGTAGCAACTGAAGCGACAGCTTGCCCTAAGGTTACAAAGGGAGAATACACTTTTGATCACGGTGACACGGCAAGGATAACTCCTCTAGTTCCGATGCATACTCTAGGACATGATTTCATACCAGCGCCCATCCATGCAGGAGGTCTACGCTACCATGGAATAGCCCCTACAATAAGCAACCTAGTTTCGGAGAAGCAATTAGAGACACAAGCTTATAATCAATTAGATGTCTTCGATGCTGCCAAGCTCTTCATTCAAACTGAGGGCATAATACCGGCTCCAGAACCAGTCCATGCCATCAAAGGAGCCATTGATGAAGCCTTGAGGTGCAAAGAAACAGGGGAAGAAAAAGTTATTCTTTTCCTGCTGTGCGGTCACGGCTATTTCGACATGCAAGCTTACGATGATTACTTAAGCGGTAAGTTACGTCCCTATGAATATCCAACAGAAAAAGTTGAAGAATCAATGAGAAAACTTAGGAAACTTTATCCATGGCTAGATGAGGTCAAAAAGAAGTTTATTTGAAAACTTCCTCAAATGAAAAAACGCCTGAGGCACGGAGAAATGACGCCACAGCGCGTAAACTCTCAGTTTTTTATGTTAAAAAGGACCCTTGGTATATACATTCTCGACCGTTACTTGCTCTAGTGCATAGTTGAAGAAGGAATACGCATTGTGTGCAAGAATTGAAAATGAAGTTTCTGTAAAGACCATAGGCTTAATCGTCAATCCTGTTGCTGGAATGGGCGGCGCTGTTGGACTTAAAGGCACGGATGGTAGGGCAGTTTTGAAAAAGGCTGTACTTCTCGGGGCAAAACCCATAGCGCCTACAAGGGCCGAATCTTTTCTCTCCGAATTAAAGTTCGCCGACGGAAAGATACGGCTTGTTGTCGGAGCTGGAAAAATGGGCGAAGAAGAAGCTATAAGCTGTGGCTTCGCTTGCACAGTTTTCGGAAAGAGCAAGAAAGAAACTACCGCTGAAGATACAAGGGAAATCGCAAGGGAAATCGCAGACGCAAACACTGACCTTCTCGTATTCTGTGGTGGAGACGGAACCGCTCGAAACATACTGGAGGCAATCAACACCGATATTCCTGTACTGGGCGTTCCAACAGGGGTCAAGATGCACAGTTCTGTTTTTGCGGTAAACCCTAGGGCTACAGCAAAGATAGCTCTAGAGTTTCTATGGGGAGAACTGCCCCTAAGAGAAGCAGAAGTAATGGATGTTGATGAAAAAGCCTTTAGGGCGGGGCGAGTGGCTGCAAGGCTTCACGGGTACTTTCTAACTCCTTACAAGCCATACTTGATTCAAGGAGCGAAGATGGCGAGTCCCATAACAGAGAGTGAAATGCGTAACCAAGCAGCTATAGCAATCTACGTTATCGAAAACATGAAAACTGATGTGCTCTGCATTATTGGTCCAGGAACAACAACTCGCACCATCGGCGACCTCTTGGACGCAAAGAAGACTCTCTTAGGGGTGGATGTCTTCTGCAACAAGAAACTCGTGGCCAAAGATGTGAACGAGAAGCAAATACTGGAGAAAATCAAGGGGAAAACCGCACAGATCATAGTCACTCCGATAGGAGGCCAAGGCTTCGTATTTGGAAGGGGAAATCAGCAGATAAGCCCGGAGGTAATTCGCCGCGTAGGTCTGGACAACATAGTTGTGGTCGCTACAGAAGACAAATTGAGAGGCTTGAAAAGTCTAAGAATTGACACTGGCGATCCAAGCTTAGATGGTGCTCTTCGAGCACGCAATATCAAAGTCGTGGCCGACTACAAAACCGAATATATGATGCGTGTTGAATAATTAACGAGAGTTTCTTAACTCAGTATGTTTTCAGAAAATACATAGATAAATTGAAATACAGAAGCTCATGAACAATACTCAGCTATTATCAGAGGATGACAAATTGATTCCCATAAATCCTCCAAAAATCGGAGAAGAAGAAGTCGAAGCCGTCGTTAAAGTTTTGAGAAGCGGCTTACTGACGCATGCGCTTGGCGCAGGACCCATGGTGACACAATTTGAGCAGAAGTTTGCAGAATTTGCCCGCGTAAAACACGCTATAGCAGTAAACACTGGCACAGCGGCGTTGCACTCAGCCGTTGTAGACGCAGGCGTGAAACAAGGCGACGAAGTAATACTGCCAAGCTTCACTTTTGTAGCCACCGCCGAAGCGGTTGTTATGGCTAGCGGCAAACCCTTCTTTGTGGACATAGACCCTGAAACGTACAACATTTCTCCAGAGGGAATTGAAAAAGCTATAACAAAAAGGACTAGAGCCATAATGCCGGTGGACCTTTATGGTTTACCAGCAGACATGCAACCTATCAGGGAAATTGCTGACGAGCATGATTTGCTAATCATTGAAGATGCAGCCCAAGCCCATGGCGCAACTTACAAGAAGAAACCGGCAGGAGTGCTGGCTGACGCAGCGTGCTGGAGCCTCTACGCAAGCAAAAATATAACCACTGGCGAAGGCGGCGTAATAACAACAGATAACGATGACACGGCTGAAACCGTGCGATCAATCAGAACTCACGGGGAAAAACAGAAGTACAAATCCCTCATGCTTGGATACAACTATCGCATGTCAGAAATACAAGCTGCCATTGGCTGTGTGCAATTGGAGAAACTGCCTACCTTCTTGGCTAAACGCCGTGGAAACGCGAAAAGGCTAACTGAAATACTTGAAAAAACAGATAAATTGCAATTGCCAAACGAGCCAAAAGGCTGCAGCCATAGCTGGTATCTTTACACTGTCAGGCTTAAGGACTCGGCGGAAGAAAAGAGAAACAGAATCGTTGATGGATTACGGAAGAAAGGTATAGGTGCAGAAGTCTATTACGTAAACCCGGTGCATCTCATGCCTTACTATAGCAAAACTTTTGGAAAACACAGGCTTCCAGAGACGGAAAAAGCAACAAAACAAGTTTTCTCGCTGCCAATTCACCCCGGCGTCACAGATGAACAAATAGACTACATAGGTAAAACGGTTTTACATGTATTAGGGTAGATTTTGAAGTTAAAGTTTATATGGACTGGTTAGGTAGTATTGATTCCCCTTCAGTGTTCCTAAGAGGGGGCTTCATGCAAAGAACTAAAGTCATTATAATGGGTGCTGCTGGTCGGGACTTCCACAATTTCAATGTCTATTTCAGGAATAATAACTCTTACGAAGTTGTAGCGTTCACAGCCACTCAGATTCCTGGTATAGAAAGCAGAATTTATCCACAAGAGCTTGCGGGATCAGATTACCCAAACGGTATACCTATCCATCCAGAGGAAGAACTGTCAAAATTGATTAAGGAACACGGCATTGACCAAGTTGTTTTTGCTTACAGTGACGTTTCACACGAATACGTTATGCATAAAGCCTCCTTAGTGTTGGCAAGCGGCGCAGATTTTCGCTTAATGGGGCCGAAAACAACAATGTTAAAGGCAAAGGTTTCAGTTGTTTCTGTCGGTGCTGTAAGAACAGGCTCAGGTAAAAGTCAAACTTCGCGGCAAGTTGCGAAAATTCTGAAGACTAGAGATTTGAAAGTAGTCGTTATCCGGCATCCGATGCCTTATGGAGATTTAAGAAAACAAGTTTGGCAACGTTTCGCTTCATACGAAGATCTAGAGAAATACGAGTGTACAATTGAGGAAAGGGAAGAGTATGAACCCCACATCGACAACGGCATAATTGTCTATTCAGGAGTAGATTACGAAAGAATCCTCACAGAAGCAGAAAAGGAAGCAGACGTAATCGTCTGGGATGGAGGTAATAACGATTTACCTTTCTATAAGCCTGACTTGCACATAGTTGTTGCCGATCCTCACAGGGCTGGGCATGAGCTGGCTTATTATCCTGGCGAGGCTAATTTGCGAATGGCAAACGTCGTAATTGTGAATAAGGTTGATACAGCAGATCCAACTAAGGTGCAACAAGTGAAAGAAAACGTAAAGATGGCTAATCCGACTGCCATAATCTTAGAAGCTGCATCACCCATAACGGTTGACAAACCAGAATTGATTAGAGGGAAACGAGTTTTGGTTATTGAAGACGGGCCGACGTTAACGCATGGCAACATGCCCTATGGAGCGGCAACAATTGTTGCGAAAAAATTTGAGGCTATGGAAATTGTCGACCCGAAGCCGTATGCTGTTGGCTCAATCAAGGAAACCTATAAGAAATATCAGCATCTAGGCCCAATCCTTCCAGCGGTAGGATACGGAGAAAAACAAATAGCCGAGCTTAAAGCAACCATCGACTCCACTCCGAGCGAAGTTATTATTATAGGCACCCCCATAGACATAAGAAGAGTGATGATCCTCAGCAAACCTACTGTAAGAGTTAGATACGAACTTCAAGTATTGGGCCCCGTCTCGCTCGAAGGGATATTGAACGACTTCGTTAAAGGAGGTACAAAATAATGAGTGGTGAAGAGGCAATTTCCCGAGTTAAGGTAAAATTCATAATCGAAGGATTAGGCGAAGCAGAAGGAGAGCTCGTACGTTTCATGGCGCCAAGAACAATAGATACGATAGTCAGGAAACTCCCGGTTGAAGGCAGAGCAGCCTTATGGAAGGAAGAGGTTTACTTTGAAATTCCCGTTAAGATGGGTGAAGAAAAAGCCAAAAGCAACGTTGAAAATGGAACTATCGCTTTCTGGCCTATGGGAAGCGCCATATGCGTATTTTTCGGGCAGACTCAACCCTACAGTCCCGTGAACATTCTGGGCAAGATCACAAAAAATCTGGAACTTTTTAAGCAAGTAAAGAGTGGGACAATAATTAAGGTTGAGCTATTAGTAAACTAAGGAGCTTTCACTCCACATTTTTAGAAGTCTTTCACACTCTTCTCTTACTTCGTTTTCTTTGCTTCTGCCTTTCAGTATTTCAAGGAATTTTATGCGTTCCTTGATTGAGCGTTTTTCTGCGGAACCGCCGAAGTAAAGCTGACCTTCAAGGTACTCTTTCATATGGTTGGCCTTTTGCACAAAAAGGCTAGCGGCGTCTACTGGGTTTTCAACAGCAAATTTGTTCGCCCAGATTGTCGCCTCCGCCTCGCGAAGCTGGGTAAAACCGTCGATTTCGACTATGCGACGAATGTATGTTCTTAAGAAACCGTAATATCCAGCGGTTTTTACAAGTCCAAGGGCTTGCATAACTTTTTGTTTAAAGTTTGGGCTTCCCTTTACTCTTAAACGGTGTTTATAGCCCTTATCGATAAGTTCTTTGGCTTTTTTAACCTCTTCAGTTGTGTATACTCTTTCTGGGAATCTCAATTGACTTTGTAACTCCTAGCTGCCGTTAAAACGTGCGGGAGGGTTAGAGTAAGTCGCCGGGATTAGTTTTCCACTGGCTTGTAAATTTTGATGTTATGGCTTCCAGATACTAGCTGGACGGCGCCGTTTTCTTCTAGTTGTTCCAAGAAATTCTTAGCCGTGCTTATTCGTATGTTAAAGCGTGAAGCCACTGAGTACGGGGTCAAAACGTTCATTTTTCTTATTTCACCGACAATTTTGTCATTTTTTGGATCGGGTATAGTTATTCCCGAAGGTTTCTTTTCCTTTGACGGTGCGCCCTTGTCCTTTTTCTTTTTGTCTTCCTCGTCTCTTTTACTTTGCATGCGCTCGATTTGCTTTAAGCTAAGTTTCTTTTTTCCACCCATATTTCTTTCAACTCCCAATAACTGAAGTCGCTTGGTGATTCTTTAGGTTTTCTTCGTTTAAGTAGGCTGGGTTATTTCAACTTTATGCCTATTCTGCCACTCTTTGATTGGAACTCCAAGTTTTCTTTCGATTTTTGGACGGTGAATGGAATTCATTGTGCAAAATGGGATTATGCGTCCGTCTGGCACGGCATAGTGGATTACGCAGCGTTGGACTCGCTCCAGATCAAAGTTGTAGGGATCCATGAAATGCATTGAGGAAAGAAGAATTGATTTTCTTTGTAGATCGCCAAGTGCGTCGTAGCTTCCTTCTTTTAAAACCCGTAGAACATATTTTCTTAGGAAGCCGAATTTTACGTACTTTAAGGCTCCAACTAAGCGTAGTTTGGCTTTTTTCTTGTTTCCTTTTGAAGCGTCTTCATAAACTTTTTTCATCGTCTCGACGAATTTGTCTACGTTTCCGTAGCGCGTAATTGGTGTGACTTTGCCGTTTTCAACGAAGAAGTACGTTGCCATGCCGCAGTGGGGATGTGCCGTAAACTCTACGTAGCGCTTGTCTTTCAATGCACCTACAGTTTTTGAAACCGGCACAACTGTGGGTACTGGATAAAAATCTGAAACCTTAATTTTGCCGCTTGTCTGCTCCTCAACAAGTCGCATAAAGTCAGGAATTGTGATGCGCATTTTATCGCGTTCTTCTGCCGGAAGTCTTCCACAAAGGGAAACTGGCTGAACGTTTATACATCTTATCACGTCGAAGTTTTGAATCGCAAAATTTATGATGTCGCCAAGTTGGTCGTCATTAACGCCTTTGACTAATGTGACCACTAGAACTAGGCTGTGGATTCCAGCTTCGCGGCAGTTTTCAATAGCCTTCATCTTCGTGTCCAAAAGGTCTATTCCGCGGATGAATTTGTAGACTTCGGGAGTTAAACCGTCAAATTGCAGGTATATGGTGCTCGTTCCCGCTGCTTTCAACTCTCTGCAATAATCCACGCTTTGTGCAAGTCGAACACCGTTCGTGTTGACCTCAACATGACGGAAGCCGAGTTCTTTCGCTGTTCGAATAAGTTCAAAAAGGTCATTACGTATTGTCGGTTCTCCACCAGAAAACTGAAGGGCTGTAGCTGGTACGGGATCATTTTTTCGGAGATTTTCCAGCATGCCCACAACTTCCTCTTTAGTTGGTTCGTACACGTATCCAGCGGCAGCAGCGTTTGCAAAGCAGACTGGACATTTAAGGTTGCACCTGTTCGTGACGTCAATTATAGCTAGAGCGGTGTGGGATTTGTGCTCAGGGCATACGCCACAGTCATATGGACAACCATTAACAGTCTTCGTGCGCGGATTGTTCAGTCCTTCTCCATCATACCTAAGCTTTTCAGCCCGCACATACTGCTCATAATCCGACCAGTAAACGTCTTGGAAAAAGCCGTGTTTGGGGCATTCCTTCTTAATGTAGACTTTTCCGCCATCCTCAAAAATTGTAGCATCTAAAACTTTCAAGCACTCAGGACATATGCTTTTGGTGTTCTTAATCAAATGCATAATTTTTCACCGTGCTGTCTGGCGATTGTGTTTTGAAGTGTTTGGGAATAATATAATAAGGTTTCCAAACCTTTCATAAGGTGACTGAGGGGATTTGATTGTCTATTGGCGAAAACACAAGGCAGGTCTTGCGGGAAATAGGGTTGAACGCTTACGAAACCGATGTCTACGTTGCACTGCTCGAAGGGGGGCAAATGACGGCGATGGAAGTTAGCAAGAAAGCCCTTGTCCCTTACTCGAAGATCTACGAGGTTTTAAACTCGCTTAAAGAGAAGGGCTGGATCAAAAGTTTTGAAAGCCGCCCAAGCAAATATTATCCAACATCGCCCATGGAAGCTATAGCATCCACAAGACTCAGGCTTGAAGACAGATACAAAAATTGGGAACAAATTATCGCCAGTGAGTTGCAGCCAATGTATGAAAAGCGGGACCTCGTGGAGCGTCCGGACATACTTATACTGCGTGGTCAACAAGGAGTCACGGATAAGTTGGGGGAAACTTTCAGAAAGGCGAAGAAAGAAATCATGATTGCCGCGCCGGAATTTGCTAAAACCTTGATTACTTCAGCAGAATTTTCCTTGGAAGGCCTGGAGAAAACGCGGGTTGAGGTTAAGCTCATGGTTGCAGGGAAGACTGAGGATTGGCTTTTTCTGAAAAAGTTACTTGGCATAGGTGAGTTACGAATCAGAGACCAAATGTTCGGTGGGGGAATAATCGCGGACGGAAAAGAAGCTATGCTTTTCTTGGGAGAAGAAAAACCCAGCTTGGTTATATGGAGCAATCACATAGGATTGGTTCGGTTTGCCCGGGAATATTTCCAGTTCTTGTGGGATTCGTCTGAAAAAGTCTAGCCGAAAATGCGTTTTTTCAGATTTTGCAATAAAAAGAGGGGAACTTGAAATTATTTTCCAATTACTTTTTTAGCAGCTATTTCGATGTCTTCAGCCTTAATGGTTTTTCTTCCAGCGTGCATCGCGAAATCTAAAGCTTCTTTCGCGATTTTTACGCCTATTTCTTCTAATGCTTTAGCCAATTCTTTCGCTGCAGCCTCGCTTACTCTATCAGCCCCAGCTTTTTTGCATAATCTATGCATGGGAGCTACAGCCAATTCTAAATCGGTCATACAGACTTCTCCGTAGCCTCTTTTTCTTTTTAAAGCAATATTTAACCTTTTTTGTCCTCTATTTCTTTAAATTGCCGTCAACATACTCCAGTGCTTCACATGAAAAAGCAAAATATAAAAAGAGTCGGTCTGATATAACGGAAGTTCGTGGTTTAACGATGAAGTTTGTTGACGCTCACATTCACTTTTCAGATGCAAAATACTCTGAATACACGGATGAACTCGTGGCAGAAGCCAAAAGCTCCAACGTTGTTGCATTAGTTTCAAATTCCATGGACTTCGAGTCAAGCGTTGGAAGCTTAAAATTAGCTGAAAAGTATCCAGGCATGGTTTATGCTGCGTTGGGGATTCATCCTTGGAACGTCAGGGCTTTAAAAGAGAGTGAGCTTCAACAAGCACTTGAGTTAATTTCTGCGCACAAGCAAAGCGAAGCTGTGGTTGCAATAGGGGAAATTGGGTTAGATCTCAGGTATGGGAAGATGTACGATAAACAATTATTGGTTTTCAAGGAGATTCTAAGTTTGGCTGAACAACTTGAGTTGCCGATCATCGTCCATTCCTACTGTGCGGCGACACAGATTGTTGAGATGCTTCCTTCATACAATATTAAGAAGGTCTTGATGCACTGGTTTAGTCATCCGATGAGTACATTGTCTAAAGCTGTGGAAAATGGGTACTTCATCACTGAAGGACCGCCGCTTGTTTATTCTAAGGGCTTGCGCGAGGTTGTGAGGAGAGTCCCCTTAACCAACTTTTTAACGGAGACTGACGGGCCAGTGGTCTATAAAAAACCGCCTTTCAACGGCAAAATGACAACGCCCTCTTTTCTGCATAAGGTTGTAAACGCTGTTGCTGAAATCAAAAAGATGGATGCCGCTGATGTTGCAGAACAAGTAGAAAGGAACTTTGAACAGTTTTTCAACGTAAAGCTATGTTGACTTCAAAAGAGACATTGTGAAAAGCCAGTTTTGCGGCAGTTTCATTTCTATCGTCAGACGAACGGCAACAATTCCGGGAAAAGAAAGTATACTACTATTAGGGCTAGAATTATGATGCCAATGATTGCGATTGCGTATTTGGCGATTGAATATTTTCTTTTTCTAGGCTTGTCTGCGTCTGAGCGCTTTTTTCTCCATCTGCCTGATTTTGTTCTTTCTCTCTCCTTGGACCATTTTCCCTTCTTGACTTTGGGAACGGGCAAAAGTTCACCTTCCGGAGAATAAAATTTCATTTGGGTTTTCACTAATATATCTTTTAGTACATCACATGCGACACTGTACTATAGGGCTAATCTCCACGATTAATCCGTAAACTTAAATTAGGCTTGCTGTTCTATGAGAGTTTGCTTTAATGCGTCTTGAGCGCTGGAGGATGAATATCGAGTGCGTCCTTGGAGGAATCTGCTGTTTGGGAAAAGTTAAGACGGAACAGATTAAACGAGTAGCCAAAGAACTTATTAGACGTTTTCCCAGCGAATTCTCTGGTGATTTTGAAAATAACAAACGCGCGGTTGACACGCTTATAGAAGGTTCAACCGTAAAAGTTAGAAACAAAATTGCTGGATACATAACACACGTGTTTTCTGGAACACAAACTGGATCTTCAAACGAAGGTGCAGAGAAGGACACAAAACCTTAGAAGTGAGAAGGAGGCGGACGCGAATGATGGATGAGTACAGAAGAGGATGGGCGCTTCGATACTTACGCGAAGCCAAAGCGGAGCTTGAAGCAGCGAGAAACATGCCTTATATGGCTCCAAGCTTAGTGTTGGAAGCCATAAGAAAGGCCCGGAACGCCATTTACTATAGCTTAGGAGAGCCTGCCTTCATAGAAATAGTCATAAGAGAAGAGGCAGGAAAATTGCAGGCAACAAGCGATCCTGTTTTAAGGTTTCTTGTAGAAATAGAAGAAACGGTACAACAACTATCCCAGCTCGACGAAGTGAACGGTGAAAAAATCATGAAACAAGCACACACTCTGGTGCAAATAGCTTCAGATATTGTTGAAACTTTAACTGAAGAAAAAATAGAGAATTAAGTTTATCGTTTTTCAACAGGCTTTAGCTATGCTATTTAGTGCCTTCTTGATATTTTCAAAGAATTCAAAGAGCTTTTGCCAAATACTTCTGGAGATGGGCGAGGTAATGCATTGAGCATATTCATAAGTCTTAGACTTTTGTTATTCCATTGAAATCTCCCGCCAGTTGACAAAATCTTTATAAATTTACTTTTCTCATCAACATTTGTAATATGAGGGTATTAGAATGGTAAATATATCTGAGAGAACAGATGCATTAGGCACTGAAAATGCTTTTACAGTTCTTGCGGAAGTCAAAAAAAGATTAAGAGAAGGAGCAGATATAAAGAATTTCTGTATAGGCCAACCAGATTTTGACACACCAGTAAACATAAAGCAAGCAGCAATTAAAGCAATAAAAGAAGGTAAAACCGGCTATACACCTTCTGCAGGCATTTTTGAATTGCAGGAGGCTGTAGCAGCTATGTTCAGTAGAACAAGAGAAGTTGAAGTCAAGCCCGAGCACGTTGCAGTTGCTTGCGGTGGAAAGCCCTTCATCTATTGGAGCATCCTGTGCACAACCGACTATGGCACAGGTGACGAAATCATCTATCCAAATCCTGGCTTTCCAATTTATCAAAGCCAAATTGTTGCTCATGGCGCTAAACCAGTTCCACTTCCATTAGTTGAAGAAAAGGAATTTGCATTTGATATAGAGGACCTTAAGAAAAGGATAACCAAAAAGACAAGGATGCTGATTGTCAACTCTCCGCAAAACCCAACTGGTGGGGTTCTAAAAACGCAAGAATTAAAGGCGATAGCAGATCTTGCAATTGACCATGATTTCTGGGTTTACTCTGATGAAGTATATTCGACACTAGCTTATGATGCCCCCTTCCAATCAATAGCTTCAATAAATGGCATGCTAGACAGAACAATCATGATTGATTGCGCTTCAAAAGCCTATGCAATGACTGGCTGGCGTTTAGGCTATGCTGCAAACAAGACATTAGCTCCACATTTCGCAAGATGGATGACGAATACAGATAGCTGTGCTAACCAACCAACTCAGTGGGCTGTTGTAGAAGCATTAAATGGGCCACAAGATGAAGTGAAGAAAATGGCAAAAAGCTTCAAAGAACGAAGAGATCTGATTGTTAAATTACTGAATAATGTTGAAGGAATTAGATGTTTAAGTCCTGGTGGAGCATTCTATGTCTGGCCAAATGTAACACAAGCTTGTGAGAAAACCGGAGCAAAGTCAGCCGAAGAATTCAGAAAAATGCTATTAGATAAAGGGGTCGCTTGTTTGGCCGATATCCATTTCGGAGGAAAAAATCCAGGTCAAACTGAGGAATACATAAGATTTAGTTATGCTACAGCAAAAGATGAAATCATAGAAGGAATGAAAAGAGTCAAAGAATTCGTCGAAGGCTGACCAAAGCCTCGAAGGCTGTTTCTGTTCCTAAATTCTTCATTCTCTCCGCGAATATGGATGTCACTTAAATCACCCTTTATTCTTTAGAAAAAAGTAAAGGGATGAAGGGCACATTTGTTTAATTGTTGAAGCTTAGTCCTTGGAACAATTTTCAGGACAGTTTTGATAGTTGCCGTACCTTCAAGACATCAGGGTTAACTAGGTTCGGAGGTCGTTCACCTTTGAAGAAGGCAACAAGATTTTCCGCAACCATTTCAGCCATTCTGGAACGAGTTTCATAGCTTGCGCTTGATATGTGTGGAGCTACAACTACATTGTCCAGTTTCAGGATGGGATTATCCATTGATGTTGGTTCTTGCTCGAAAACGTCAAGTCCGGCTCCAGCTATTTTTCCCTCTTTTAAGGCTTGGTATAGAGCTTTTTCGTCGACAACGGGTCCTCGCGAGTTGTTTATCAGGTAGGCTGTTTTTTTCATGAGTTTGAGTTTTTCTGCGCTTATTAGATGGTAGGTTTGTTTCATCAATGGGACGTGAATGCTAACGAAGTCTGATTCTTTCAAAAGTTCGTCAAATTCTACGCGTTTTGCCCCAAGTTTCTCCATTTCTGGTCTGGGAATGACATCATAGAAAAGGATTTTCATTTTGAAGCCCTTTGCTCTTTCCGCTACACCATAACCAATTCTTCCAGCGCCTACAATGCCTATGGTTGAGCCGTATACGTCTCTGCCCTGCATCATCATGGGGTGCCAGCCTACTTTCCATTGTCCTGTGCGAATGTACTTGTCTGCTTCAACAACTCGTCTCGCTACGGCCATCAGTAAGGCCCATGCGAAGTCGGCTGTTGTGTCAGTTAGAACTTCAGGAGTGTTAGTCACGTAAATTCCTCTTTTTGTTGCCTCTTGTACGTCTATGTTGTCAAAGCCTACTGCCATCTGCGACACGATCTTCAGCTTGGGTGCGGCGTCAAAAACTTCCGCATCTATTTTGTCAGACAGAAGGGTAGCAAGGCCGTCAACGTTTTTGGCCTTTTCTACTATAAGTTTTTTTGGCGGTGGAGGGTACTCGGGCCAGACTTCAGTGTCAAAATTTTCCTTGATTACTTTTAGCCCTCTTTCTGGAAATTCTCGGGTAACATAGATTTTAGGTTTTGCCATACATTTCACCAAGCAATTTTGTGCAAAATTGTTTATTAATATTGACTTATTACACTTATGCATTGCTTTAGGGAAAATCTTCAACGGGTTGCTTCAAATGATCGCGATAAAGAATAAAAAACAAATTGTTGAAAACGGCGAGACACGGCTCGAACAAAAAGCCAGAAATTTGGCTATTAGAAGTCTTGAATACGCTTTGAATACTGTTGACCCAAAACAAATAATAAAATCAAAAATTTCACTGGAAAACTCGAGTCTTCACGTTAATGGATATTCATTTGATCTAAAAAAGTTCAAGAACATCTATGTTATAGGGGGCGGAAAGGCAAGCGGTTCAATGGCTGAAGCGCTAGAGCAGCTTTTGGATAAGCGGATAACAGAAGGACTTGTAAACATTCCGCGTGGAAATAGATATAAAACAGAAATCATAAAACTTCATGAAGCAAGCCATCCTGTTCCGGACGAAGCAGGAGTTGAAGGGACTCGGCGCATGTTGCAAATTGCAGAGCAGGCAAGGGCGGATGACTTGGTTATATGTTTGATTTCAGGTGGTGGCTCAAGTCTGATGCCTATGCCACGCGATGAAATATCGATCGCTAACAAGAGGGAGCTTACGAATGCTCTGCTTAAGAGCGGCGCAACAATAAACGAAATTAATACCGTTAGAAAGCACATTTCGGATTTTAAAGGTGGTTGGCTCGCGAAAAAAGCCTATCCTGCCATTATTCTGAACCTTATTCTCTCGGATGTTGTGGGCGATCCGCTAGATTTTATTGCTTCAGGCCCCACGGTTCCTGATTCGACGACCTTTGCCGACGCCAAAAAAGTTTTGGAAAAATACGGTTTATGGAGAAATTCTCCCGCGTCTATTAGAAAAGTTTTGTCAGAAGGAGAGGAAGGACTAATTCCCGAAACACCAAAGGCTGGCGATGATGTGTTTAAAAAGGTTTACAACGTTGTGGTTGGAAACAACAGATCAGCAAGCTTAGCTGGCTGCGCGCAACTCAAGTCTGACGGTTTAAACACACTTTTGCTGACTGCAACCTTGGAAGGAGAAGCTAGGCACATTGGAACGATGCTCGCCTCGATTGCTCATGAGGTTGCAGTCTCTAGTAACCCTGTTTCAAAACCAGCTGGCATAGTGGCTGGGGGAGAAACAACTGTGACAGTTGTTGGAGAAGGCTTGGGCGGACGAAACCAAGAACTAGCCTTGTCGGCCGCGCTGAAACTGCAAAATACGGGGGGATTAGTTTTGGCTTCTCTGAGCACTGATGGTGTTGATGGGCCTACAGACGCTGCAGGGGCAATGGTTGATGGAAAAACCTTGACAAAGGCAGCGAAAATAGGATTGAATCCAGAAAAATACTTGGCTGATAATGATTCTTACAACTTCTTTTCAAAACTTGAGGATCTGATTTTCACTGGACCTACAAGTACAAATGTCAATGACATCTCCATAATAGTGGTTCTATAGCAGGTGATAAGGGAAAAAGAAAATGGCCATTATTGTCAAGTTTATCGGAGCTTTGCGCAATGCATCAGGCAAAGACAAACTTATTGTTCCAATGAAGGAAGATCTAACCCTAAAACGGTTCATAAGCAAAATTGTTGAAGAGTTACCTGAACTCAAGCGGACATTGATTGATCCCGAGCTTGAAGACCCAAGGCCCAACGCCCTTATACTTGTAAATGGGAAGGAAATCAGCGTTCTAAAAGGCTTGGAGACAATGTTGAGGGACGGAGATGAAATAGTTCTCGTTCCTGTTCTGCACGGAGGATGAAAAGGTAATGAGGCTTTTTCCAATAAAAACAAAAATCATAAAAACAGGCAGCAATCTGGTTGAAACAATTCTTGAATCTCTGAAAGAACAAAACTTGCAGTTGGAAGACAACGACATACTGGCCTTAACCTCAAAAATCATCGCCTATGCAGAGGGCCGTTTAGTGAAATTAAGCGAAATTACGCCTTCAGAAAAGGCTAAAGAAATTGCCCAAAAGTTTTCACTTGAACCAAAATTTGCAGAGCTAATTTTACGCGAAGCAGACAAAATTTACGGCGGGGTTGAAAAAGCTATTTTGGCACTTAAAGGTGGAATCTTAACTCCTAACGCTGGTGTTGATAACAAGAACGCTCCTGTTGGCTATGCGGTTTTGTGGCCGAAGGATGTTCAAAAATGGGTTAAATACATTAAAGAAGAGGTTGGACAAAGGACAAGTAAACGTGTTGCAGTTTTGATCGTTGACAGTGGTTTAATACCCCTCAAGGTTGGCACCATTGGTTTGGCTCTGGCTGTGGCTGGTTTCAAGCCTGTAAAAGACCAAAGGGGCGAGAAGGATATCTATGGAAAGTCCCTGGTTATTACTCAGCACGCAATTGCAGATAATATAGCCTGCGCTGCCCACTTGCTAATGGGCGAGGCTGCGGACAAAATTCCCGTAGTGTTGATTAGAGATGCTCCAGTGGATTTTGATGATGGCGTCTATGGTCCTGAAGACATGATGATGCCTTTCGATCAGTGCGTTTTTATGGGGGTCTTCCTCGTCAGTTCGCGGGATTGAGAACTTGTGTCAAATTGGCAGATTCCAAAACTTTGTACAAGGTTGCTCCGATGAACATTGCAGCTAACGCTATAATCGTTCTCTCCAGCGGGTAAAGGAACGTTAAGACTTGCCAGTATATACCGAGAAAGCTCGCGTCTGGTATAAGAGCCTCAAAGACTAGAGAACCGGCGATTTGACCAGCCAAAGTTGATGTTAAGGAAGTTGTGAAAAAAGCAAAGAGAAGCCATGAATTATTATTTGAGCCAAGATTTTTTATCGCTTTAGACTGCAGAGGCGAGATGAGGATTAGGAGACCAGCTATCTGGAACCACGTTGAAAGTGGATAAAGCCAGAAGGGGCCAACAAAGGGGTAAAAGCCGAAAACAAGCAAGAATGCGGCGTAGGTTAGGATGCAGAGTTTTCTTTTGCCAGCGTACAAGAGTCCAGCGCACAACGCTGTGACGACGCCTGCAACCAAGCTTGGCGGAGAAAAATATGGACTGAAAAATAAGGCTACTATGCCGCCTAAAACTGTGGAAAGGACGCCTACGTGTAGCCCTAGAATTATTCCTATTATTGGGGCGAAGATTGTGGCTACGGTTATGTATTTGCCAAATAAACCTAAAACTTGAGAAAGAGGCAAATAAGAAAGAATCGCATACAACGCCGTGAAACAAACGATTAAGGCTGTAGTCGTTGCATTGATTTTTCTTTGTTTTTGCATATCTTTTGTTTTCCTTTTATGCAATGGAGTCTTTGCCTTCAGTGCTTAGTGGATGGGGTTATTATTTATTTTGATTGTTTTGATATGGTTCGCATACACTCTAAAAAAGGCTGAGACAAAAAGGAAGAATTGGAAGAGATTACAACTGACTATTTAGATAGCGCTGCTACAGTAGAGCAAAAATTACAAGAAGAAGAACGAATATACTAAACTGAACATGCCGAGTCCGCTAATCACTTTAACAACAGATTTTGGATTGCGGGATCCCTATGTTGCGGAAATGAAAGCCGTAATTCTGAGCATAAGCCCAGACATCACCATAGTTGACATCACACACGCAATTGAAAAATTTGACATACGTATGGGCGCGTATGTTCTAGCGTCTGCATCTTCATTTTTTCCAAAAGGCACAGTTCACGTGGCGGTCGTGGATCCAGGAGTTGGAACACAAAGACGCCCCATACTTATACAGACAAGGCACAGCTTCTATATCGGACCGGACAATGGCTTGCTAGTTTTAGCCGCGCAGAATCAGGGCGTAGAGCACGTTTATGAGATAATAAATCGCAAGTTCATGCTCCCACGAATATCCCACACTTTCCATGGAAGAGACATTTTCGCGCCAGCAGCAGCCCACTTGGCAAATGGAACGCCAACGACGGAATTTGGACCAGAAATCCACAAGATAATAACCCCAGAATTCACAAAGGTGACCCACAGGAAAAACATGCTGATAGGCGAAATCTTGCATATAGACGGCTTTGGAAACATAATAACAAATTTGACAAGAAAAGAGCTAGAGCAACTTAACATCAAAGACGTAGTTCATGTAGCCCTTAAAAACTTTGAACTAAAATTGAAACTCCGCAAAGCCTATGCAGAAGCCAAAACGAGAGAACCCTTGGCGATAATTGGAAGCCACAACTTTCTAGAAATATCCATAAACCAAGGCAACGCGGCCAACAAATTTAAAACAAAAATCGGAGACAAAATCCACCTCTTCTAAAAAATATTCACGCTCAACATATTTGGCGGTTATTATCATGAAAACGAAAATAAAAAGCCCCCATAGTTCCTGCTAGTCGACCAAAAGTTTAATCTATACACAAAGGAAGGGGCTAATCACCTCAGAGGCCAGTCAAAAGCCAAAACCGCAAACGATGAACTATAGCTTCACGCCAAGATTCTATCTATAAATAGGGGGGTTAGAAGCTTCAGAGAGCAGGAAAGCAACAGACCGAAATATGCAAAACGCGTTTTCAGCGGAGTTTTTCTAAGGTTTTGTCTACCTCTTGTAGTTCAAGTTTTGTGAGAATTTTTGACGTTGGTATGCCGTTTTCATCCCAGCCGACAGCTTTATAGTATCTCCTTTTTTGCTCTTCAAACTTGGCTTTATTCACGACTCTTCCTTTTTTAGGTCCCGATGGTAGCGGCTCATAAAATCTCGCAGGATTATCATCATGTACTTTCGGTTTCCACCTCAAGTCTGGACCGCCCAAAAGCAACATTGCTCTTTGCAACTGCAATATTCTCAGCGCTTTTGTTTCAACCCACTCTTTTTGCGTCAACTGCATACCTGTGACTGCTCTGTAAAAGTCAAATTTCACCCTGCGCGGCACTTCAAAAATGTTGAAGTAACAGTACACTGCTGAATCATTATAAATCATCATCAACTCACTGTTGAGATCGTTCAATGGTAAACATGCCGTAGACGTGTGGTCTCCACTTTGAACCGAACAAGCGTAAGAATAGATTTCCGGATAATCCTTACCACTGCGGATTCCATGAGCGCCTATGCTTATACCTTTACATTGCACCGCATACTGTAAAATGTCCTTCTTTTTCACTTCTCCGATTTTCAAAGCTGCACGATAGGTTCCCTCAGCCAGCAAATCGCCTACGCCTTCTCTGAAAGCAATCTTTTTGGCCAAAGCAGCAAAAGCTTCAACATCACTCCATTTCGGTTCCAAACCATCCAAATTGTCCTTTGTTAATATTTTCCTTTGAAAGAGTTCGGCCACAAAACCCATCACGTTTCCAGTCTGTATGCCGCACAAACCCAAATCGTCTATGAGGGAAGTTAAAAACACGTTCTCCTCTGGAGTGAAAATTCCCAAATTTGGACCCAAATATGCTTGCAGTTCATAGTCTGGATTATCCGTAATCGCTCCTTTTAACGGTCCATTTTTAACCATTGCCAACTTTAGGCATGTGGTTGGACAACCGAAATCACCCCAATACTGTTTCAACCAAACCTTGTTCTCAAACCTGTCAACTCCAAAGCTTTTCTCGTCATGCCACTCTTCCTGCCAATTCCTAACAGGCTCAGAACTTGTCTTAGCACCCACTTCATAACCGAGATACCCAGTTCCCCACCGCCTCCACAACTCATTCTCATAAACGTCATCGCATACTTTCTGGATCAACTTTTTCACCTTCTCCATGTCAGCCACTTCTGGCAGTGGACCAGTGCCCTTAACAACAACAGCTTTAAGTTTTTTAGACCCCATAACCGCGCCATAACCACCATAACCCGCAGCATGAGTCCACTTCGCCGCAACTACAGCGGTTCGCACCTTATTTTCTCCAGCAGGACCAATATACAACACTGATGGCTCTTTCCATTCGCCTTTCTCCGGAAAACGAGTCTGCAAAAGCCCTCTACACTCTTTCGTGAGGATCGCAAGGGTCTGTTTTGAGTCTTTGCCCCAAACGTGACTGGCATCTCTAATTTCGACATCGCCGTCTTTAACGAACAAGTAAACGGGCTTTTCAGCTTCTCCCGTTACGATTATGCCATCATAACCAGCACATCTGAGCTCAACGCCGAATTCTCCTGCAACGGTTGAACCCACGACACCATTGTTCTGGGGAGACTTCCCTGAAACACATGTTCTGCCTCCTGGGAAAAATCCAGTAAGTGGCCCAGTTAAGAACAAAAGAATGTTTTCTGGACCCAGCGGATCTACTTTCTCCCATCTGTTGCCCAGCCTGTCCCAGAGAATTTTTGTGGCTAAACCCCTACCGCCAACATACTCCTTTAAGACGGCATCGTCAAACGTCACTTCTCCGATTTTTTCTTTCGAAAGGTCAACTTCAAGAAATTTTCCAGCGTACCCCAAGATCATAGGAATTCCTCCGCCTTTTCACCATAAATTTTAGTAGCCAAATCGCGCGTTATCGCTTCTGGTTTTCGTGCATAAAGCGTGTACACATAATTTTTTCGGTGGACTTTCTTGAGCACGTTCCATTCGCCTTCGCTGCAAACCTTGACACATTGCGGATCACCATTGCACAAATCACAAATTACAACGTGCTTTTCTTTCGGATGCATATGAGGAATTCTACCTGGGCAAGCATCAATGCATTTACCACACGCAATGCAAGTTTCAAAATCCACCAAGACTGCGCCAGTTTCTTTGCTTACAGACAAGGCTTTGACTGGACAAGATTTTACGCAAGGATAATCTTCGCACTGAGCACAGAAATGCGGAAAATCGGCGCCTGGCACAAGCATGAAAATTCTCATTCTTGAAGCTTCTGGCCATATACGGTTTTCATGAAAAAGTGAACACGCAATCTCGCATTTTCTGCATCCGCTACACTTTGAAAGTTCGCGAGCTATCCATATTAGCTCTTTCTTTGCCGTCTTCATTCGCCTCCATAAAACCTAGTAGGGTTTCTGTAAAGTTTCGCTTTAATTTAAAGTTGGCGCCAGTAATGGTAATCTCTTTAAGCGGCGCAGAATAAATCAGTTGAAAAGGAAGAGTTCGTCCAAGTTGCAACTCCAAGACATCATCAAGTGGATGCAAAATCTTTCAATCCAGTACGGCTACTTCGGAATATTCCTAATCAGCCTATTCGGCTCCATGTCAATTTTCTTCCCAATCCCTTACACCGTCGTCATATTCACGATAGGAGGCTTCAAAGCTGGAGACGCTTGGGTTTTTGAGCCAGTATGGGTTGCCGTTGCAGCGGGGATAGGCTCTACCGTAGGCGAATTCTCAGGATATCTAATCGGCTTCGGCGGCAGAAAAGCCATCAGTGAGAAGTACCAGAAAAAAATGGATTTCCTGACGAAACTCTTCAAAAAATTCGGTTCAGTCCTAATCTTTCTCTTCGCTCTAACTCCTCTACCCGACGACTTGCTCTTCATCCCATTAGGCGTTATGCGTTACAGCATCGCCCGTGCTCTCATTCCTGCGCTAATTGGAAAATTCTTAATGAACCTGATAATCGCTTACAGCGGTCGATTTTCGGTTCAGATCATTCGAGACATTTTCGGCGTGGAAAGCGACTGGGTTTCCGCATTGATAGGCATGGTTCTCGCAATAGTTTTGTTGATCGTAGTTTTGGTTGCAATGTTCAAACTTGATTGGGAAAAGTATTTTGAGAAATATCTGACCGAAAAAGAAGACAAGAAGTAGTAGACACTGCCGTTTCCTCAGTTGCCAAGTTACGTGTTCTTTAAAAGCAGTGTAGGCAATAGTTCTTGATGGCGAAAAAACTTGCGGGTAATAGCCGACCTACATATACATAGCCGCTTCAGTCGTGCTACAAGCGAAAGAATGAGCATCAACGAAATAGCTCGTTTCGCCAAAATCAAAGGTTTGAACATCGTGGGCACAGGAGATTTCACCCACCCAAAATGGCTTAAGGAAATGCGGGAAACCTTGCTTCCAGAATCTAACACTGGTCTATATCAGGTCGCTGGAAATCCGGGATTGCCAGTGAGTTTTATGGTAACAACAGAAGTGAGCACAATCTTCAATTTTGGAAACGAAGTAAAGAAAATTCACCACGTCATCTTGACGCCCAGCATCGAAACTGCTACCCAAATTAATGATAGATTGGCAAAATACGGCGATTTAGCAATAGATGGTAGACCCACACTAAACATGGAAGCACCGCATTTAGTAGAAGAAGTAATTCAAGTCTCAAGGGATAACATAATTTTTCCAGCCCACGCTTGGACCCCTTGGTTCAGCGTCTTCGGTGCCTTCAGCGGCTTCAACCAGATGGAAGAATGCTACCAAGACATGACGAAGCACATTCACGCCTTAGAAACAGGGCTTTCGTCGGATCCTCCAATGAACTGGTGCTTGAGCAGACTTGACGAGTTCACGTTAGTCTCAAATAGTGACAGCCACAGCTTTTGGCCTTGGCGTATTGGAAGAGAAGCTAACGTCTTTGAATTGAAGAAAGTGAGCTTTTACGAAGTTGCAGACGCCATCCGCCTCAAAGATCAAACACGTTTCAAATATACCATAGAGACTAATCCCGCTTATGGAAAATACCACTGGACTGGCCACCGAAACTGCAATGTATCTCTTTCTCCGCAAGAGGCAATCAAACTTGGAAACTTCTGTCCAGTTTGTCGCAGAAAACTTACAAAAGGTGTCGAACAACGTGTTGAAGAACTGGCTGACCGCCCCGTAGGCTTCAAACCTGACAACGCTATTGGATTCATGCACCTGCTTCCACTTTCTGAAATCATTGCTACCGTGCTTAATGTCGACTCTCTATCAGCCCACAAAGTATGGAACATTTATAATCTACTCATCGACAAGTTTGGCGACGAATACACCGTGCTTATCGACGCATCCAGGGATGCCTTAACCAAGATTGTTGACGAGGAAATCGCTGACGCCATCGTCAGAGTCAGAACAGGTTCAGTTAAAATTATCCCCGGATATGATGGCGTTTACGGAAAGCTCATTTTAAATTCAGACAATGCTCCAGAGAAGCCTTTTCGTGGAAGAGTTCAACAACTCAACCTTGCAGACTTCTGGTGATGATGGACTTTTCCATTCCTTGACATGTGTTTGTGTTTAACGGTTTTACAAGAATACTTATTAAGTCGCAATACAAACGATAAGACGTTGGGGGAAATGATGGAAACCCACAATTTCCAAGAAAGCAAGAAAGCAGAAGATAAAATCTTCAAAATCGTAGACCGCGTTCTAAGACAAGTCTTCGGAGGAGAAGCTACAGCATTCATATACAAATACTTAGAAAAGAACTACAGTTTGAGACGAAGCGAGATCCCAGAAAAAATTGATGTTTTTGCAAAAGGGCTTGAAGATTTTTTAAGCTCAGGAGCATACCTTGTCGAGAGAAAGATTCTGAACGACATATACTCCAGCTATGGCCTTCTTCGCAGAATAGAACTTGAGAGAAGCCGCGAAGAATACGATTTTGCCAATCAAATAAAAGTTGTTATGCGAAAGGCATAACTAATTTCCGTTTTCTTAATTTTGTCCCAAATTTAGCTGTTAGATACTGCACTCGCTTTTTTATGCTAAAGAAAAACACAATGATTTTATCCCCTTTCTAACTTACTCTTCCTAAAACTCGGTGCTGGAAGGTAGGCAATATTTGGAAGATATTCTAACCAAGGCTATTGATGTTGCTGTTCAAAAGTTCGGCGCTAAATATGCAGAGGTTCGTGCGCAAAAGCTTTTCAAAACGATGCTTACGCTCAAAGAAGGACGAGTTGAGGCGGCAAGGCAAGGAATTGAAAGCGGCGTAGCATCACGTGTGCTTGTTAACGGTGCTTGGGGTTTCGCATCTGTTGCTGCTTTGAATTCTGAAACTTTAAGAAATGCTGTTTCGGACGCATGCAAGATGGCGAAGGCTGCAAGTTCAAGACTTAAAAAACCCATAAAGCTCGCTGAAATCGAATCATTTGAAGATAAGGTTCAGGGCAGACCGCGAAAAAACCCTTCAGAAATCACTATAGAAGACAAGATAAAAACGACATCATCAATCAATGGCACAATTTTGGGCTATCATAGCAGTATTAAAAGTTGCACAACAGATTATCTAGATTTGACTGGAACGAACTATTTCATTAATAACGAAGGCACGTACATCGAACAGGACAAACTTTACGTTTGGTCAAGGATAACCGCGACCGCCACTGAAGCAAGCCTTTTCACTTTTAGTCGAGAAGAAATAGGTTCAACTGCAGGCTATGAAGTATTTGACGTGGAAACTCCAGACGTTGTAGGCAAAAGGGTGGCAAAACGTGCGATTGAGCAATTGAAAGCAAAGCGTCCTAAAGGCGGAACGTTCCCGGTGGTTCTTGGACCAAACGTTGTAGGAGTCTTCCTCCACGAGGCCTTTGGGCATCTGGCTGAGGCTGATTTAGCCTTGTCTGGCAGCGTACTGTTAAATAATATTGGAAAGAAAATCGCTTCTGCTGTTGTTACTTTCTATGATGATGGAACGGTGGACGGCGCGTTTGGTTCCTTCAAATATGATGATGAAGGCGTTCCAACCCGGAAAACTCTTCTTGTGAAAGACGGTGTTGTCACTGGATTGATGCATAATCGTGAAACCGCCCAAAAATTCAACGTCAAACCTACAGGTAATGCGAGGGCTGAGGATTTCAGAGTCGAACCCATAATTCGAATGCGCAACACGTACATGGAGCCGAAAGATCATTCCTTCGAGGAGCTTGTTGAAGGCATAAAATTTGGATATTACCTTAAGAGCTTTCGAGGCGGACAAGCCAACATAGATGGCACTTTTCAGGTAGGCATACAGGAAGCTTACGAAATAGTCAACGGTGAACTGGGCGCTCCTGTTCAGAACGCTTCGATAAGCGGCAATACTCTGGAGACTTTATTCAAAGTTGACGCGGTTGGAAAAGATTTTGAACTGTGGCCAGGGAGATGCGGAAAAGGCCAAATTGCCTTCATAGCTGATGGTGGACCCCACATAAAAGTGAAAGAGGTGATTGTGGGTGGTAGCGCTTAAACAAGAAGAAATGCTGAGTTTGACACAAAATGCAGTAGATTTTGCTCAGAAAAAAGGTGCTGCTGAAGCTGAAGCCTTCATTTACGAAGGACAAACTACCAACATCGGTATTGAACGGGGACAAATCACTAAAAGCGTCAGAGTAGTTGATAGAGGCTTAGGTGTCAGAGTCTCAATTAGCAAGGCAGTAGGTTTCTCCTACACAAACATCATAGAAAACAAGACAGCTATTGAAGATGTCATTTTCAAAGCTCTAAGTGCCGCTAAAGCAAGCAAACCTGACGAAGACTGGCACGGTTTCCCAGAGAAAAAACTTTTCGCTTCTGTCGAAAAAACCTATGATAGTAAAATCGTTGAACTTCGCTCAGAAGATCTAGTGAAAGTTGCCTCTTTGATGTTGGATGCTGCAGAGAACACCGACAAACGAGTTTTTCCAATAGAAGGAGGCGTCGGTGCTGCATGCATATCTAATGCTATAGCTAATTCTAACGGAATTGCCTGTTTCGACAAAGGAACAATAATTGAATGTAGCTTGGCAACGATAGGCAAGGAAGGAACTAAGGTAACTCCAGTATGCTTTGAGTTCAATGCAGAAAGAAGCTACAATATTGACCCAGAATGGGTGGGCAAGGAAGCTGCCCATTTCGCTGTTTCGGCGTTGAAAACCAAGCGAATCGAAACAAAGAGCACCAAACTTGTACTGACTCAATTTGCCCTACAAGAGCTTCTTTATTTCACACTAACTAACGCTATCAAAGCAGATTACGCGCAGAGAAATCAGTCCGCACTAAAGGGCAAAATACGCGAAAAAGTGGCATCTGAGACCGTGACAATCCATGACGACGGCCTGTTAAAAGGTGGTCTCCGCACATGGGCATTTGATGGAGAAGGAATTCCTCATCAAAACACGCCCGTTATCGAGAAAGGGATATTACGCAACTTCCTGTATGACGATTATGCAGCCAAGAAAGAAGGCAAAGAAAGCACGGGAAACGCTTCAAGAGCAGGATATCTGTCGACGCCCTCTATAGACGCAACGAACCTTCACATAATGTCTGGAAATAAATCGCCTGACCAACTCATAAGCGAAGTCGACGATGGATTAATCATTTATTACTTGCAAGGTGCCCACAGTAGCAACCCCGTCAGCGGTGAATTCTCTGTTGTTGCAACTCCCGCGTGGAAAATCAAAAACGGCGAAATCATCCATGCTACTCGAGGGGTAATGCTCGCTGGCAACGTCTTTGAGGTATTAAAAAATGTCGCCGCCATTGCGAACAATGAAAGGAAGCTTGGGCAATTGGTTGCACCATGGATTCTTGTGGAAAACGTTAAAGTAATCGGAAAATAAATAATGTAGACTTTCGCTATAGGCAAGAAGAGGCGAGACATTGCAGAAAGGCAAATTAAGGAAAGCTTTGCTTAAATACAATACGCCGCGCAGAATTGTTCAATTCTTATCTTTCATATTCTTTAGCGCAGTAATCTTTAACGTAGGTGCTGTGCCACTTTTGCTGCCTGTCCTCTGGACTTGGGGTTTACAACAGAACGTAGTGGGCGACGCCTTAACCGCCATGCAACTCATGTTCTATGAAACTGTTTTTCCGTGGCTTGCATTAGCTTCACTCTTTCTAGTAGGCGTACTACTGGGTAAATCTCTATGCGGTTGGGTTTGCCCGTTCGGCTTTATTCAAGACATAGTCGTCTTCATAAAGCGCAAGAAAACAGAGTTTTCGCCGCGAACCCACGAAACTATGTTGCTCGTAAAATATTTTGTTCTGAGCATTACTTTGTTTATTAGCATAACTTTTTCTGCCGCAAAACTTGCAGGCATGAGCGCAAGCTACGAAAACGCCTTAGGAGTTTTTGTGAAAGCACCCTTCACTGCCCTCAGCCCCTCAGAAACCTTGTTCGCAACCTTGCCGCGAATGGTTCAAAACTTCAGTAGCGCCATAGTTGAGAAGCCAGTCTTGGAGGTATTATCAGGTGCTTTGAGTTTGCCTCCGCTTTTCTGGGCGCAACTCGCCATAATGATTGCTGTTCTTGTCTTCACGGCTTACGTTCCTAAAGGCTGGTGTAAATATTTGTGTCCTCATGGAGCTTTTATGGCTATTTTGAGCAGGTTTAGTTTCTTGGGTTTGCGCAGAGACCTGGTAAAATGTGCCAAAGGCGGATGCCGTATCTGTGTAGATGTATGTCCAATGCGGGTTCCAATCTTGAATTCGCCGTGGGAGAAATTTAGTGACCCAGAATGCATCTATTGCATGAAATGCGTTGATGCATGTGAAAACAAAGCAATAAAATTAACATACCCCTAGTCTAAGCCCAAAAACTCTTCGAATACTCATTCAACACGGCTTCATATTCGGCTTTTGTCTTTTTAGCTATTTTATCCCAATTGTACTTCTCTTGAACCTTTCTGTAGGCAATTGTTCTAATCCAGTTCGCGTATTTTTCATCAAGCAACACTTTCGTTATTCCCCAAACGAGTGAATCAGGATTATTAGGATAAACTTTGACTCCTGTTACGTCGTGATCAACTATCTCCGATAAACCGCCAGTGTCCGATACTACGACTGGGCTTTTTGCAGCCATTGCCTCAAGGGCAACTATCCCAAAGGGTTCAAACAGGGAGGGCACAACGGAAACATCTGCGCACTTCTGCAATTTGACCAGAGTTTCATCATCCACAAATCCTGTGAAGAGCACCTTATGACCTAAGCCTATACTATCTACCAGATTCGAGAGTTGTTCCTTCATGTAACCGCTGCCCACAACTATAAACTTGGCATTCGCTTTTTCCAAAACTTTTGGAACGGCATTAATAAGCACGTGAACGCCTTTTTCATATACAAGCCTTCCAACGAAAAGTACAATTTTCTCTTCTGGCAACGCAAACTTACTTCGGAACACCCCTAAATCCTGCTTTTCAACGTTTTCATATGGCTCAGTATCTACGCCGTTCGGAACCATCACAAGCTTATCTTGGGGAATTCCAAAAGCCCATTTAACATGGGAAACCATGTAGCCGCTACAGCATATTACCCTCCAGGCCTCATATGTAAGCCAAGCCTCTGTCTCGTGAATCATTCTTTCATAATCAGAATGGATGCCGTCTCTTCGTCCAACTTCAGTGGAATGCATTGTGGCCAAAAGCGGCCTTCTGAAAACGTGTTTTAGACCTATGTCTGCCGTAGCGACCAGCCAGTCATGGGCGTGAAAAACGTCAATTTCGCCTACACTGCTCACAAGGGTGGCTGCTTCCTTTTGCATGTTCACATTCATTAAGTAAACCCAGGTGGCAAAATCAGGAGCAGGATTCTTGTAAGAATCTATTCGATAAACTTCTACTCCATCAATAACCTCATGAGCGGGAGCTCCCGGAAAATCACACGTAATCACATAAACCTCTACACCGTTCTTCACTAAGCTCCTAGACAATGAATAGACATGCGGAGATATTCCTCCTATAACTCGAGGGGGAAACTCCCAAGTAAGCATCATGACTTTCAGCTCGCGGTTCACTCTCAATTTGCGCCTCCAGCAACGGTATTATACAAATTTAAGATGTCTTGAATCCACCTATTCGTATGTGATGCTACAACCTTTATCTTGTCTAATGGAACTTTGTATATCCTCACAATCTCGTCTCGCATCCACTCAGATGTTGCGCATATTTTTTCTGCTTCATAAAAACCCATCCACTCGATGCTTTTAATAGCCATGTTGAAGGGTGAATCCACTCCAGGGGAGCGATGTTCTTCTAGGCTTTCAGCTGAATAAACAAATGGTATGCCAAGTGCCTTCTTCAAAGTCACTGCCGCTGGTATGAAATGCCAATCACAAACATCTATTAAATCAATTCTCTTATCTGTTTGGTAATAGATGTTTGCCACTGCCCTTTCCACTTCTTGATTTAGAGTTAGAACCCACGTTAAAACGCCTATATGTGTGCCCACAGGATTTTTGACTCTGAAAGTTTTGACTCCGCTGTCTTCTTCAGAGGAGCCAGTCAAGAAATCATGGTATGTTACGACATAAGTTGCTACTTTGTGTTTAACAAGCTGGGTTGCCAACTTGCTGACATGTTCTGCTAACCGACCAACTATCCTAGGAGGATATTCCCATGAAAGAATTACAACGTGCATTATTTTTCACTACGTAAAGAGTGAACAGACCTTTATTATTCCCCTGCCATTAAGGTAATATCGGTTTTTTCCTTCGTTGTCTGTGAAGCTTTCCACGAAGCCTTCCGATTTATATTTATCCAGAATGTTCTCAATCTCCCTAATGTCAACTTGGAAAACTTGGGCAAATTCTTCGCTTTTTCTGGCTAGGTCAGGCGCTGTGGCACATAAGTTGTGCAAAGTTTGCAAAACTTTTTCTGAAAACGGGAGTTCTTCTCTCACTCCTTGTTCACCCTTCAACCAAGTATCAAGCATAAATAAGTAGACTCTTCTTATAAAGACATGCGCATTTGGTTCAATTCAAAAATATTGAGTCGTTGCCTTTGCTTGCTTGTTTAGCTTGTCGAATCTTTTTTGTGCAATTTTAGCTATTGCATTCCTAAGTGGTTCCCCGTTCAATTTTGCTTTTTCTATTTTCTTCAGTTGTCGTGACAAAGTCCTGTCATGCAATGAATATTCCGCCCACTTTTCGAAGTCCCCGCGGCTGTTGTGAAATTCTATAGATTTTATGCTGACTTTTTGAAGGGCTTCCATGAATCCCTTTAAGCTCCACGTCATAATTCCAGTGAAGTTTCTTTCACCCATCTCAGTATAAAACAAGAAAGGTTCGTTGGCAGTTATCGTTGCGATTCTTACCCTGTTTTCAAAGTCAAGTATTGATGCTTGAGAAGCCACGAACGCATCCATAGGGGATTCGAAAGGACTGAAATAAGAGTGAACTTCTCCTGGTCCCCCGCCTGCAGTAAACATGTAATAGAGGTGATCGCTCGTTTGGAAACATCTCCATACTTTCAAAAACTCTTCATCTTTGGCTTCTTTGATTATTGGCTCAAGTCTTCTTAGGCTTGTGTAGTAAGCCCATTGCACGGCATTGCCAAGCCAACCGCTTGCGTCTCTTTCCAAATCAGCCCAAGAAACAGTTCCGCCAAGTTCAGGAACATCAATCTCATCTACAGGTTCATGTTTTTCTGTCACTTCAGAAGGCGTAGCCATGCACAGATCCTCCCACTTTAGAATCTCTTTGGGCAAGTGTTTCAAGAATTCTTGGATGCCAGTTTCTGGCCAGTGGTGTTCGCCGAATGTTTCATAATCTGGGAAGATGTTTATGCACTGGCCTTGTGTGGCTGCCAACCACCTCGCGTATTTGTCTGCTGTCAGTGGCCATTCGCTCCACCATCTCGCTGAAAACCTGAAACCTATGTCGTCTGTTAACTTGTAGTTTCGCAGTAAAACTTTGATTCCTTTACATCTTTTTGGCGTGTAAAGGTAATTTGGCGATTTTCCATGCAGTATTCTTTCCACGCCCTCCGTGAAAATCCCTTCAAAGCCCATCTTCTCAACTGTTCTCGCTATAGCATTATTATAAAGTAATTCAGTATTTTCAAAAACCTTAGGAGTAGAACCGAGTAAATCTTTCACTATCTGTTGATGCATTTTAACTTGCTCGACAAATTCTTCTTTTTCAGGGTAAAGACTGGAAAGCGAGTGGTAATAAGTTTGATTCAGAAATTCCACACAACCAGTTTCTGCAAGCTGCTTAAAGGACTCCAAAAGATCTTTGCTGAACATTTCACATTGTTCTAGGAAAACTCCAGATATGCTAAATGCAACTTTTACCTGTTTTTTCTCTTTTCTGTGTTCCTGAATCGAACTAAGCAGTGTCTGGTTTGAGGGAAAATAGCATTTTCTGGCGGCTCTTTTAAAGATCTCTCTGTCTACTTCATGGTCAAAATAGTAATTGAACAGTTCTTTCTTTTTCAGACGCTTAAAAACTCTGTTTTCCCAAAAGAAATTTCCTCTTAGCCTATGGGGCTGATGAACTTCGAATACAAACACTACATCCATCAAAGACAGCGGCCTCCATCAATTCATATGAATCAACGCGTTTATTTCTAATTTGCTGTGCAGAAATTGCTAGGAACAAAAATTTAGGTCCGATTCTGATTCTTAATTCATAATTTATTTATCTATTGTTCCCCGTTTCTTTTCTAACAGCAAAGGTGAATCTGATTGGCAATTGAAAAGATCAAGCTCGAGAGTCACCAGGAACTGGAGGAAATGTTAGCAAAGGAAATAGTTCAAGTGGACAAAGATTTGACGGTAATTTGCAACAGCGTTCCAGTAAACGAAAAGGCAACTTTAGATGTTTTATGCCACGACAGCAATGGGCAACTCGTTATTCTGCAGCTAAGTGTCAATGAAGACGACACAATGTTGTTACATGGAATACAAAGCATAGATTACGTTGACAAGTTCAAATCTTTCCTGAAAGCCACTTACAACAAACATAAAATTGACGATAAAGAAAAGCCGCGATTGATTCTGATCGCGCCAAGTTTTTCAAACGCCGTTCGACACGCAGTTGAAAGCATGAAAGGATTACGCATCGACTTATACGAGTGGGAGTACCTAAAGCTTGGAGACCATAAAGGCCTCCGCCTCCAACCCATTTTTAGTTCTGCTCCAGGAGAAAAGCCAAAAAACAAAGAAGAGAAATCAGTAGAGAAAAAGCAGGAGCCGAAACCAGTAAAGAAAAAAGAACCAGAATCGCTCCCGATGGAAAAAAAGGAAGAACCTAAGTCCGAACCGCCTAAACCAAAGATAGAACAACCAAAAGAAGAATCTCCGCCGCCGCCAGAAGAAAAACCAAGAGAGCCAAAGGAATTCTTTAAACCAGAAAAGGAAGAGCCACCGCCTAAAAGAAAACTAAAGCTATTCTAAATTCGTAACTTCCCTCTTTGAGCATAGATCATTGACGATAAAAAAATGGGATAATTAGGTTTTTCTGGCAGCTGACTTCTCTAAGGCTATGACACCTGGCAATTTTTTGCCCATCAGGAACTCTATTAAAGCTCCACCAGCGGTGCTAACGTAAGAAATTCTATTGGATAGCCCGAACTCCTCCAAAGCGGCTATTGTGTGGCCTCCTCCAGCAAGGGAAAAGGCTTTCGAATCTGCAATTTCTTCGAAGATTTTCCTAGTTCCAAAGGCGAACTCGCTGTTCTCGTAGACTCCCATAGGGCCACTAACCACGATTGACTTTGCTTTCTTTATTAGTTTTGAATAGTCTCCAACTGTTTTTGCTCCAATATCAAATATTGGATGCTCAGTGGGAAGTGTGTCAACGGAAATCTCTTTTCTTTTTCCATTGACTTCCACCGCAATATCTATAGGGGTCTCAATCTTGCCAGTATGTTTCTGCATGAGTTCTTTGACGCCTGGAACTAATCCCATGAGTTCTTTTTTCTCCAAGAAAGCCATGCCTTGCTTGCCGAGGTTGATGCCTTTTGCAGCCAAGAAAACCTGCGAGACAACTCCGCCAGTAAGCACATAATCCGCTATGTCATTGTCTAAAACGTATCTCGAAATCTCAAGGGAGTCGTCTGCCTTGGCGCCGCCAAGAATAAATAGGCTTGGTTTTTCAGGTTTTTCCAAGATTCTGCCCAGCGATTTCAGTTCTCTTTCCATTATACGTCCTGCGACGCTTGGCAGTACCGCTGTGAACCCTATGATGGATACATGTGCCCTGTGGGCCGCTGCGAAAGCATCGTTGACAAACAAGTCTGCTAAAGGAGCGAGGTTCTTGACGAGTTCAGTTTTCGCGTGTTCTTCTGGTGTTCCTTCTTTGGTTTCTCCAGCGAACGTTCTAACATTGTCTAAAACGAGAATTTCACCATTTTTCAAACCTTTCATTGCATTTTTAGCTTTCTCGCCGAAGACATCATCAACGTATTGGACTGGCTTGCCAAGAATTTTGCTGAGAATTTCAGCGTGCTGTTTTAGGGGTATGAAATCTGGGTCTCCTTTTCGTCCTTGATGGGCTAAAATTACAACTTTTGCGCCTTTTTCTGCAAGTTCTTTTATAGTTGTTTCTCCATGAGCGCGAATTCTAACGTCATCTAGGACTTTCTTGCTTTCCGGGTCTACTGGGGAGTTGAAGTCAACCCTCACAAGTACAACTTTGCCTTTAACTTTAACATCATCCAGAGCTAGATATTTTGCCATTGTCTCATATTCCTCAAGAACAGAAAAAGTAAGGGAAAGTTTTTAAAGTTTAGGCATTCAAGGTCTTTTTGCTTCAGAAACCTGCTTTCTTGCCGATTAGTTCTATCAGTTCTACCATTCTACAGGAGAAGCCCCATTCGTTGTCGTACCAAGCGAGGACTTTGACGAGGTTTCCAGCTACAACCATTGTGGAGAGTCCGTCAACTGTAGCAGAGAGTGTAGTGTGGTTAAAATCTGTTGAAACTAGCGGTTCCTCCGTGTAGTCCAATATTCCTCTCAGCGGTCCTTCAGCGGCTTTCTTGAAGGCTGCGTTCACTTCTTCTGAAGTCGCATTCTTTTCCAGAATCGCTGTTAAATCAACTATGGAAACGTTTGGGACAGGGACTCGTAAGGCTATTCCATCCATTCTTCCTGCAAGTTCTGGCAAAACTAAAGTTGCCGCTCGAGCTGCGCCTGTCGTTGTGGGTATTATACTTACTGCTGCTGCTCTTGCTCGACGCAGGTCCTTGTGCACCAAATCCTGTATTCTCTGGTCATTCGTGTAAGCATGGGCAGTCATCATAAGTCCTGCTTTTAAACCGAAGTTTTCATGCAGCACTTTGGTCACTGGGGCTACGCAATTCGTTGTGCAGGATGCGTTGGAAATTATGTTGTGTTTTTCAGGGTCGTATTTATCGTCGTTGACGCCTAGCACTATGGTTATGTCTGGGTTTTTGGCTGGAGCTGAAATTAATACTTTTTTTGCTCCTGCTTGCAGGTGTTTTGACGCGTTTTCTCTGTCTGTGAATAGACCTGTGGATTCTACAGCCAAGTACACGTCGTTGTCTTTCCATGGTAGCGCTGCTGGGTCGCGTTGCGTTAGGACTTTCAGTTCTTTTCCGTTGACTATTATCTTGTTTTCTTCAGCGATAATCTTGCCGCTGAATCTTCCATGTACTGAATCATATTTCAGAAGATGTGCAAGTGTTTTTGCATCGGCTATATCGTTGATTGCCACAAAATCTATGTTGGCGTTCTGCTCTATAGCTGCTCTATACAAGAGACGTCCGATTCTTCCAAATCCATTTATAGTTACTTTTATCGCCATTCAAAATCACCTATATTTCTACGAGTAAATCAATTATTTTGCCTAATTAATTTTCCGATGAAAAGAGATGCTGCCAAGTTTTTGTTGTGGCGGCTGTGTTCTCTAGCGCTCAGAAAAAACTATACCCCCTCTATAAATAGAGTCAACTAGAAGTTCACCATGCTGGGAACTCGCGCTCTGAAAAATCTATTCCTCCTTTATGTAATAGCATAAAAAACAGGTAGAACAAGGGAAGGCGGGTAATCTAGGATTGTGACTCATTGTTCTGTTCTTGATTCCAAACAGTGCTTGGAGACTTGGGATGTATAGGATCCAGTCCAAGTCAAGGTTGCTTCACCAAGCTTTGTTTAAAGAGTTGTAGACTCCAATGATTATGTGGTTGTCTTTTAGGGTAATGATGCATTTGTGGCGGGTACGTATATGAATTCTGGCTGTTCAGTGCCATCATTATTGATTGCTAGGCAATCCATTTCGTATTCTGGTAAAAGCTCATCACATGCCGAACCCGGTGGCGGAGCATAGTATCCGAGAAAAATTCTGTTAACCACCAGTGTTTGTATCTTGTCAGCGCTTCGTGAAGTAATATGCGAACTCATAGTTGTCAGCGTTTCCTCAACAGGAATCAAAGAGACGTTTCTTCCCAGTTTTATGTTGTGCCAAAAAGCGCGAAACTCCTTCAAGTTGCCATCATTTCCGATGCTTACTACAGTTTCGCCCTTGAATACAAAGGGTCTCCCATCATATTCAACATCATAGTAAACGCTGATAGCAGTTGGATAAGTTCCTCCTCCAGTTCCATAATATTCCGAATAACCTACTTCACGGAATCTGATTTGTGTCAGTTTTGGCACGACACCTATACTTTTGATCTTTTCCATAAGCTCATCGGCTATCTCCTTTGCCACCGTAAAGTTGGTTAGGACTGGATAATAATCACTCGATCCCGTGAGATACACTGCCAGAGCCCCATTGTCAAAAAGGCGCAAACTGTTGCTTACGCCACCACTACCAAACACTCTTGTCTCCACAACTCCGCTGTCCCAAACCCATCTAGTTACGTTAAGTTCGCCCGTTATGTTGAAGAACCTAGCCATGGTTTTAGCCTCATCGTCAGTGTAGTTATACCTAACAACCTCAAGAACTGGCACCTCAGTAGGAACCGCAGGAAAATTGCAGTTCAGAACGCCAGTGATATTTCCACCACCCCTGCTGGACAAATCGATCTGAAATTTGAACTCCTCGGGCTGTTGAGGCACCGTTGCCAGTCGCCAAAAATACACTCCTAATGAGGCGGCAGACAATGCGACAAGCAAGACGGACAACACGATCTTCAAAGAATTCTTCATCACCCATACTCCTCCACTAACAGTGCCATGAACTATATTCAAACCAAATGGTCAAGCCTGGTTGTGGGACTGGAGGGTCAGAGTACATTCCATCTCCAACGCCTGGTATATGTTCGTCTCGCCAATGTATGGTTGGTTGTCCAACACAAGTCATAACTACCGAATACGTTGCTGCCCATCTGCTTGGAGGCTGCGCGTCTTCAGTAGCCATTTTCCATGATTCGTATATGGAATAACCACCAAGCATGTACGTTGCAAAATATTTCCCTAAGTCAGCGCTATCCTCAGCCGTTGTATTAAAGCCTGCAATGCCATGTAAAGTTATCGGACTGTGGAAAGCCGGGTTCCATCTAGTTGGAAAACCTCCTTCAAGTTCGCTACATGCAGCCAAAAACAGCCATTCTGTATCGTTGTCGCCCCAGTCTGCTTCGGTGCAATGAACTTGCCAAGTATACCCTCCTCCACCATCGGTGTTATTTCCGAAATTGATGGAGACATTAGTCCCATGACCAGCGAAGTAAACAAAGTCCACTGTGTCAACATATGAAAAGTCTTTGCCTCCGACGGACGCATTCTCAAAATGTATCTCTTTTGCATTAAAATTGCCATAATTGCCCTTGCCAGTAAAATTGCTTACACTGTTGCTCAAAAGTTTATTGTAAAAGCCCTCAGCATCCGCTTGAGTATTGCTGAGATCATCGAAGCCTGGGTTTAAAGTATAGTTTTTGATCCATTCTATAATTATTTCTTTGGTATTGGCGTCGTCGTTTCCAGATGCTAGCACCTGTGATACATTGCTTGTCGTGATAACCATTACTGTAAAAATAAAGAGGATCAGCGAAAATTCCAGGAGTTTATCGCTGAAATCCTTCAAGCAATTTACCCCTGAATGTTCTAGTATAACAGTCAGGTCATTAATATGTTTTTCCACGGGTTGAACAGTAGCTTCAGACCAAAAACAGTTCATCTGACGTTTTATTTGTCACCATTAAGTTAAAAGTACTCGAAACCGAAGACAGAAATGTGACAAAGGAGAGTGAAAAAAAGGCAAAGGGAAATGTTAGCGTAGTTTCATTAGAACCATTTCTGCTGCCAGAACGATGGGTTCCCAAGTTTCGCATAGGGGCGGTGCGTAAGCCGTGTCCGCTTTGGCTAGTTCTCGCACTGTCATCTGCTTTTGTATGGCGAGGGATATGGCGTTTATACGTTGTGTCACCTCTTCTCCGCCGATGATTTGCGCGCCTATTATTCGCTGCGACTCTTTTTCAACAATGAGCTTGACTTTTATGGGTAAAGCACCTGGATAATAATCGGCCCTTGTTTTGGAACTAATTGTTCCTGTGACACTTTCAATTTTGGCTCTTTGAGCGCCCACTTCGGTCAAACCCGTCACGCCAATATCTGTATCAAACAACCTTGTCACTGCTGAGGCTAAGACGCCTGTGAAGAGTGCATAACCGCCAGCAGCATTTATTCCTGCCACTTTTCCTTGTCTAACAGCTATCGTTCCTAGTTGCGAGCATACTGGTTTATGGGTTATTATGTGCGGGGCTTCTGCGCAGTCACCTACTGCGTACACATCTTTGATGTCTGTCTCCATTCTGGAGTTTGCTTTTATCGCCCTTGTTTCTCCAAGAGGGATGCCTGCATCCACAGCTAATTTAGTGTTGGCTCTGACGCCGAAGGCGCTGATGAACAAATCTGCATCAATCTGCTCTCCGCCTGCAACTATTCCAGTCACCTTTTCTGTTCCGAGAAACTCCTCAACCCCTTTTGATGTGAGAATGTCTATTCCCTTCTGTTGAAGCATTTCTTGAGCCAGTTTAGCCATTTCGGGATCAAGCATCGTAGGCAGTATTTGAGGCAGTAGCTCAACCACAGTTACTTTTAGGCCTCTCTCCAACAACGCTACGGCCATTTCGAGGCCTATTAAGCCAGCCCCCATAATTACTGCTGTTTTGGCCCCATTTTTGACAGCTTCGTCGATTTTTTCCCCGTCTTCTAGTGTCCGAAGGGAATGTATGCCTTGTTTTTCTTTTCCTTTTATGGGAGGTATAAATGAATTTGCGCCAGTTGCTATAAGCAAACTGTCGTACGGAATGCTTTCTGTCTTGCCTGTTTTATCGGTAGTTTCAACAGTCTTGTTTCCAGTGTTTATGGCGTTGACTTTAGTTTCGGTTTCTAGTTTCAGTTTTAACATCTGAAAGTAAGCAGGTGGATAAACTATTAGGTTTTTGAAACTTGGTATCTGGCCACCTAATACGAAGGGAAGGCCACAGCGGGAATATCCAGCAAATTTTTCTTCGGTTATCAGCGTAATTTCGGCTGTACGGTCCGTTTTTCTCGCCGATGACGCTGCTTCCACACCTGCGGCATGAGCCCCGATTACTACTATTTGCTTAGCCATTGGGCTCTCCTTCATTTATTTCGTTAGGGTTTTGTGCCATTCAACTGCTTTATTAAAGTCCATTAGATTCGTTAGTTCTGCCTGAAGATTTGACGGTTTTATGACCAGTAGCCATCCCTTCACGTAGGGGTCCTCGTTTAAAAGTTCGGGTTTTGATTGAACTTCACCGTTTACTTCTTCCACAGTTCCGCTTATTGCAGCGATCAAGTCTGAAACCGCCTTCACAGATTCCACAGTGCCGTAGGGCTCGTTTTGTTTCACCGTCATTCCGGAACTGGGCAATTCTGCATAGACGATTTCGCGGAGTTGTTTTTGAGCGTAGTCCGTTATGCCCATGCGAACCTTGTCTCCTTCGATTTTAATCCACTCGAACTCTTTTGTGTAGTATAGACCTTCGGGCACTTCATATCCATCTACTTTCACCACATACGTTCACCTCTTAAATAGTGAGTATTCTTTTTCACATTCTAGACTTAAAAGTTTTCAGAGAAAATTTGAGATCGCTTGAATATCGAAAGATCAGCGTTCTCTTTTTCCTAAGATGTAATCTTCCACCCATTGTTTTGCCGTGGAATCAGGCACTTGAACTGGTGGGTGTTTAAATGCGTATGAAGATATGCTTAGCAGGGAACCAGCAATTTTACGGTCTAGAGCTAGTTTTACGGCTCTTACTGCATCAATGACTACTCCTGCGCTATTCGGTGAATCCTCAACTTCAAGTTTAACAGTGACTGTCAATGGGCGATCGCCAAATTTTCTTCCTTTAAGCATTATGTAGCATATTTTCTTGTTTCCCAAAAAGGGAACATAATCCGAAGGCCCTATTCTCGTAGGTAAGTCATAAGGAACAATGCTCGTAACAGCCTCTGTCTTGCTTATCCGCTTTGTCTTTAACCTGTCTTCCACGGTCATGTTCAGAAAGTCTGTGTCGCCACCAAGGTTCAACTGATATGTTTCGTCAATTATAACCCCTCTGTCTATGCACAGCCTCACCAAGTTTCTATGTAGAATGGTTGCCCCAACTTGGCTTTTTATGTCGTCACCTGCCACCGGAAGCCCTGCTCTTTCAAATTTTTTGCTCCACTCTGGATTTGAGGCTATGAATATCGGCATGCAATTTACGAAGGCGCATTCCGCGTCTAAAGCTGCCTGAGCATAAAAGTGAGTGGCGCTTTCGCTTCCAACAGGCAAGTAATTGACAAGTACATCCGCCCTCGTCTCCTTCAAGGTTTCCACCACATCTACCTTGCCAATTCCGCTATCATCATAAATGTTAAAGGGCTTTCTCATATGTTCAGCTACGCCATCAAGAATTGGGCCTGGAGAAACCTTAACATTAAGAAGTGGAACCTCTGCAAATTTTGCGCAACAATTAGGTTCCGTAAATATAGCTTTAGACAAATCTTTTCCAATTTTGTCTTTATTAACGTCGAAGGCAGCGACAAAATTTACGTCCTTTATGTGATATCCACCAAAGTTCACATGCATGAGTCCGGGTACGGTCGTGTCTTCTTCAGCGCCCTTATAATATTGGACTCCTTGAACGAGAGCGGATGCGCTGTTTCCAACGCCTACGATTGCGACACGAATTTCTGGCACATCTATAACCTCTACAGCTTGATGTTTAGTCAAGGCTTAGTGTTTGTCTGCTCTATAACTTTTTCTAGAAGCATGGCAAGGTTAAAAGGGAACTTCGAGAAGATTAGCATTAGCAAATTGGTGAGCATTAATGGCTGGCGAAGTTTTTGTTAAATATGAACCTTTTAGAGAGATCGTCATAATGGAACGTACCCAATTTTCAACGCCTGATGACATGGCAAGATTTACATCAGTCATCGCTGGTGGTAAACTAGCAGGACTCTATTGGGCTGAAGGAGTAGTGTTCCTTTATTTTCCGCTTCCAGCATCAACAGAATCCGTTGCTAAGGCTCTAATAGAAGACAGCAAGGTTTACTGGACCTTTGTGGGCTATGCATTCATGCCGAAATACCAACCGACTATCGAAACAAAAGAGAAAATGATAGTTCCCGTGATCGACATTTCATCTAACTCAACTCTCAAAAAAGTTGCCAAATGGTTGAAAGAGCAAAAATAAGGTACCGTACCAATCCTCCAATCTTCAACGCGTATGATTCACAGGCGTATTACAGGGGTTCTAACCTATTGGGAGAAATAAGCTTAAGCGGCAATGTTTTTTCTGGTCAAGGCGAAGGCGAAAAATTTGCTAAACTCCCCTGGTTCAAGAAGCAACTGGAGGAAAAACTTGGGTTCAGCCCGTATCCTGGAACGTTAAACATAAAACTATCACGAGACAGTGTGAAACTTAAAAAGTTGCTTAGAAAAGCGAAGCCCATAGAGATTTGCCCAATTGAAGGCTTTTGCCAAGGAATAAGCTTTAAAGCACATTTATGCGATTTGGAGTGTGCCGTCATTATCCCTAAAATTGCAAATTACCCAGCAGACGTCTTAGAAGTTGTTGCGCCGATGAATTTGAGGAAGAGACTTCAACTCAAAGACGGCGATATTGTGGAGGTCAAAGTAACTTTTTAAGTGATGTTACGTTTTTCGCTTTTTCTTCAAGAAATCTTGGATATAATCTTGCAAACAGTCGTTCTTCTTTAAGTACTGGCCATATCTTACAAGGGCTTCCATAGCTCTTGCCGCATCTTCTGGTGAAGAGTAGGATGGAATTCCTAGCTTGTCAAACCTGAAACGCGCGTACAAAGCCATTTCCGTTTCTCCGATGTCACATGCAACAATAGGTCTATCGTATTTGTCCGCGACTTTTGCAGTTTTGTCTATGTAGTCTTCTTGTAGTCCTGGTGCATGATGTAAACCAAGCAATACTATGCCATAGATTTCTGGATTTTGAAACATGATTTCTGCCGCACTCTCGAACATGTCAGCCGTTACGGAACCAGTAAGGTCAACTGGATTAACATTTGTTGCAAATTTGGGAAGTTTTCCTTCTTCTTTCAGCTTTTGAAATTTCATAAGCGTTTCTTCAGAAAAACGTTTAACAGTTAAACCTTTCATTTCGCATTCGTCAACAGCCATGATGCCAGGACCACCCGCATCCGTAATTATTCCTACATTTCTATCCTTGGCTGGCGGTTGCATGGCTAATGCTTTTCCAGCATCAAAGAATTCTTCCATGTCCTTTGCCCTCAGAATTCCTGCTTGTTCAAAAGCAGCGTCGTATATTTTATCTGAGCCTGCAATAGCACCTGTGTGCGAAGCGGCGGCTCTTGCCCCTGCTTCACTTCTTCCAGCTTTAAGTGCTACGATGGGTCTTTTCATTGTTACCTTTTTGGCTGCTTTGAGAAATTCCCTCCCAGATTTTATGTCTTCAACATAGAGAAGTATGACTTTAGTTTCCTTGTCACGCAACAAATAATTGAGGATTTCTGCTTCGTTTACGTCGCATTTGTTGCCGAAGCTTACGAATTTGCTGATTCCTATTTGCCGGCCGGTCAAATAGTCGAGGGCCGCAATACCGAAGGCTCCGCTCTGGGTGACTATCGCTATGTTTCCGGGTATCGGCCTTGGAGTTGCAATAACTTCGTCTCCTGTCGCTAGAATTTTCGTTTCAGGCAAAAACAGCGTATCCATACCTGTTCTCGAATAATAAACTCCTAAGCAATTGGGTCCTAAAATCCGTATTCCAGCATTTCTACCTGTGGCTGTTAATTGATTTTCGAGTTCGTTGTTTCCTATCTCTCTGAAACCGGAGCTGATTATAATGCTGGCCTTGACTTTTTTAGTTGCTGCTTCTTCCATTATGCTCGGTACGATCTTCGCAGGAACGACAATTACAACTAATTCCAGTTCTCCAGGTATCTTAGTCACGGAAGGGTAGCACTTTATGCCTAGAATGGATTCCTCGTTTGGGTTCACTGGAAAAATCTCCCCTTTGAAAACTCCTCTGATCTTATTTTGGACAAAGTTTTTGAAAATTACGTTTCCGGCCTTGTCTATCTTTTTTGTAGCTCCGACAACTGCGACTGAGCGAGGATTAAAAAAAGCATCTAACTTCTTTATTGATTCTTCCATGACTTTTTCACAATGTTTCCTAAAGATACATTTAGGTTTATGTCTTACTGTCGAGGGGTCTCCAAAACAACATTAGCAAACTCCACTTCAAAACTTCTTAACGGTTCTTCGTCTTTTCCTTTACGAAGCGTTCACGAACAAGCTAACAAGAGTTTTGGCATGTGGTGCCCTTTTGCAGAATCATTTAGACATGGACGCTTAAACTATTGGAAGTTCGTAATATTAAATCGGAGTTGATGTTAGGAAAAACATAAATTTGAACTTTCTAATGCTATTTCAAAACGGTACTTTGCGGTGAAAGATTGAACGAGAAAAGAACTTCAATTGTCTCGCTAATGGTACTTATCGCCTTAGGAATTGCCGCTTTGGCCATGGCTCATTATGGTCAATCAGTCTCATGGAAATTTTTCCTAGCCTTTTATCCGCTTTTGATCATTCTTTTTGGTGTGGCTTTTCTCCGTCAAAGTGGCTTGACAATGGCTTTTGTGGGTTTGCTTATTACTATTATTCTAGCGGTTTTTCAGTTTGGCACTCCGCTGGAAGTTGCCTTGGGAGCTTCAACGTACGGGTTTCTGAAGAGCCTTGGAGTTTCGATTCCTGTTGCTGCTACTATGTTGATGATTTTTGTCATGAAAGAGGCAGGTGCCTTGGGGACTGTTTCAAAGGTTATCAAGCATCAAGTAGTAGAGGATGAGGTTCGGGCTTTGTATATCGGAATAGGTTTCGGTTCTTTCCTCACCTCGCTAGGAGTGGTTACCACTTCATTGTTTCCGCCTTTACTGGTGGCAATGGGGTTCAGTCCTTTAGCATCTATTGCTATTGCTGTTCTCGGTTATAACGCTACAACAAGTTTTGCTTTGCTTTCGGTGCCAATAACTCTTCCAGCCCAGATTGGCGGGTTGAATCCGATCGAAATGGCCTTTAAAATCACTATTCTTCTTCCTGTTGTTTCTATTGGATTTGCGTTTGCGGTTCTTTGGGTGACTGGAGGAAAATCGTCTATGCGTAAGGGCGCTCTTCCAGCGGCAATGTGTGGCCTAGTCTTGGCTTTTGCGTGTTTGGGAGCAGTTAGTCTCGACTATTTCACCGGCGTAGAATATGTTCCGCTGAAAATTGTCGGCGTCATTGCTGGATTGTGTGCAATGTTATCACTTCTCATCTATCAAAAATTAAGACCCCCAGCAGTAGGCAGGCAGGAAAGTGCTGACTATCCCGCCATTAAGGAGATTTTCCGTGCTTTTTCTCCATGGATACTAGCGACAATTTTGGCAGCAGTTATCAGTGTTCCACAAATTGGTGTCTGGCTTTCCGGGATTCTTGGAAATTCTGAAAACATCGTGGTATTTGCTAATCAGAAGGTCGATTTGGACATTCTTTCCCAAATTTACACATGGATATTCGTGGCCGTCTTCTTGTCCCTGTTTACGCTTCGACCAACAAAAAAACAAGTTAAGAACGCGTTCGGGACTTGGCTTAAACGATTTCTTGGTCCTTTTTTAGCGTACAGTCTTTACTTCTGTATTGCCTTTGTTATGGCGTATTCCGCAATGAACATTGTGGACGGCGTTTTAACACCTTCAGCCTTGTATAATGAACTGAACATGAACGTCGTTCTTGGGTCAACGTTGGCTACACTTTTTGGAGCTGGTTACATCTTTGTGGCTGCCTCTCTTGGATTGTTTGGCGCGATAGTTGGCGGTTCAGAGACAAGTTCAAACGTGCTTTTCTTGAACATACAAAGAACTGCTGCGTCAAAAATTGGACTTAGCGACACTGGGTTTATGACCGTCTATGGAAGCCACGCGGTTGCAGGCGGTATAGCAAGCGCTATTACGCCGGCCAAAATTAACAACGCAGTGGTCACAATTGATGAACCCCATAAGACTGAGGCGCTTGTTATGAGAAAGCATCTGTTAGTTGCATTGCTTTTGACAATAGCTACAGGCATACTAACTGGAATTTTTGTAAATCTAGGTATTTAAAAAAATTTGCGGTGCGAATCTATTTTTCTTTTCTTTGGTCTCTAACTCTCTTTGCCTTCCCTATGAATCGCGGAAGTGATCCACACGGAACAAGTTCGATCTTGGCTTTTACACTGGTGAAGGATTTAATTGAATTAGAGATTGCCTCAACGAACTCCTCCACTTTTGATAAGTCTCCGCCAATTTTATCGTAAAGCTCTTTCGTTGGCTCCACTCGAAGAACCATGATGTCAAGCTCTTCTGGCCTGTCAATCACTATCTCATAGTTTTGGGAGGCCCCTTCCACCATCAACAAAGCATGTTCAACGGTTGAAGGCCAGAACTTTGCACCTCTGACTTTTAGCATGTCATCGGTCCTTCCAATAATGCGACTCATTCTGGCAATGGTTCTTCCACACTCACATTCCTCTTTGCTCAGCTTGGTTAAGTCACCCGTCCTAAACCGTAGCCGAGGCGTGGCCTCCCTTGAGAGAGTCGTCAAAACGAGCTCACCAATCTCACTTTCATCTACGACTTCACCTGTTGAAGGGTCAACAACCTCCGCGAGAAAATGGTCCTCGTAAATATGTAAACCATTGTGTTGCGGGCACTCAACCGAAACTCCTGGCCCAATAATCTCGGAAAGACCATAGCAATCGAAGGCTTCAAGTCCCAAAAGGTCCTCAATTCTCTGCCTAAGCTCCTCAGAACAAGCTTCAGCCCCAAACAAGCCAATTCTCCACTTCAATTCTTCTTTTGGATCCTTGCCAATTTTTTCAAGTAAAAACTCTCCAAGATGTGCTGCGTAAGTTGGCGTAGAAGCCAAGATTGTTGTTCCGTATTCCTTAGCAAGTCTTACCTGCCGTTCTGTTTCGCCAGCCGAGATCGGTAAAACAGTCAATCCTAGTTTGAGCGCTCCATAGTGAAAACCCAATCCGCCAGTGAAGAGACCATATCCATATGCGTTTTGAACGATGTCGCCTTTTCTTGCCCCTGTCGATGCATAGGTGCGAGCCATAACGGTTGACCAGATTTCAAGGTCGTTCTTGGTGTAGGCGCACGTAGTTGGATTTCCTGTAGTTCCCGAACTTGCATGTAGCTCCACAATGTTTTCTAGACTCGTTGCGATCATGCTGTACGGGTTAGGATCCCTCAAATCTGTTTTCGCAGTGAAAGGAATTTTTGCTAAATCTTCAAGAGTTTTGATGTCGGTTGAGGCTAAGTCAGCATTTTTGAACTTATGCCTGTATAAAGGCACCTGTTCATAACAGTATCTGACAATTTTTCTAAGCTTTTCCTGCTGCAATTTCTCAAGTCTTTTCCTAGGCATTGTCTCATATTCAGGGCTGAAAATCCATCCGTTTCCTCGGCTTTTCATAATGGCCACGCCTCAAACGCACAATCTTTGCAATAGACTAATTAAATTTGCTGAATTGCAGTGTTCCGATTATTGCCTTACCCTTACGCGCGTTCCGATAGATTCGTTAGGCTGGGAAGGCATTTTGTTTAATTCATGTTTCTATTGGCGCTTCTGTCTTTTCTTTCTCCTAAGAATGACTATTGGTTTATGTTCTACTTTCGTAAGCATTTCCCAACTAACGTCTGTTAATTGAACATTAAATTTCTCAGCCATGTCCCACACTGTCCTTCCCGAGCCATAGCCTCTTGTCTTGTTTGCAATATTGGCAATTCTTAATGCTTCTTCAGCTTGTAAATCGCATCCAACCACGGCCAGTGAAGTTGCTCTTTTGCTGAACTTAAACACTCGGCCGGCAACATAGGAGAGAACTCCTCCAAAAGAGTGTATACCTTTTATTGGTTTTGGACGCGGTGTGAAATGGAAGTTTCTGAATGAATAGGTTTTGTCTGTGTCCACGATGACAATGCAGACTTCTTTCTTCAATTTCAGCCAGATTGTCTGGCAAATTCTGTTTGCTATTTCATCAGCGTTGTCCAACGGTAAACTTACGTAAGAATAAGCTAGGTTGCTTCCATCAATGGCCCCTTCGGATCCGAACATTAAAGCTTGCAGAAGACCAGCATATTGCAGGGCAACTTGTTTGTGGCGACTACCGATTTCTGGTGGGTATTCACAGAGCCTTTGCAACAGCTTCTCTCGAAAATGGCAAATTCGCCCTAGCACGTGTCCCCAAATTATCCGCATCCAGAATTTGGAAATTACTTTGGCAGTGAGACTCGGAACAACAAGGCTTTCGTCAACTATGTTGTTGAGAGCCGTTGAAAGCGCTTTTTCTGATATGACGATAAAATCTCCGTCGGCTACTTTTCCTCCTACGTTTTTGATGATTTCTTCTAGATAATTTTCGCCCGGTTTCCAGTATTTTGTAACGATAGCCCGCGCTTTGTATTTAGCCATTCATACAACAATTTCATAACGATGGATTTTTGCTTATCCCATAGGCAAGACATCTTTGGATTCAAAGTCAAATTTTATATTCAAAATTCTCTACATTTGAATAAACTGTAGACCAGAGGTTCAACTCAGAAAATTTCCGAGGCTTTTTTCCGGTGTGCTAATGCAATTTGGATGATATGCTTACGTGATGAAGTTTTCTAGTCTTGCTTCTTTAGCCAGTTGGACAGCCTTTTCCATTTCGTCCCTAGTAAGTCTTCTACACAATTCTGGAATTTCGTGTGCCCGCCATTCAGGCCTATACTGAAACATAACATTAACTCTAGTTCCCATGCCTAAATTTTCAGCTATCCAACTTAGTATCGGTTTTGTGCAACACTCTAAATGATTGGGCAAAACGAGCACACGTATTATTAGTTCACCAAATTTGTTAGCTTCCAGATGGTTACTTGTACAAACCGTCCAATAATTTGGTGCATCAGAAATGTTCTTTGCGCATTCACTAGGCCCATACTTGAAGTCTAGCAAGTAAACGTCAGCGAATTCCGCTAAGAGTTGGGCTGTTTCTGGGCTATAGTAAGTATTTGAATTCCAAACAACTGGAACACTAATGTTTACTTGCTTGAACGTTTCGAACCATTGTTGAAGCCAAGGTGTTGGCTCTCCACCCACCAGATTTGCGTTTCTACATCCGCTAAACCGTAGATTTTCAACTTCTTTAGCCAGTTTTTCAGTTTTATACTCTGCCCCGTTTTCCATCCATTGGGAAATAGTCCAGTTCTGGCAGTGACGACAGCGCATTGTGCAGCCCATGGTAAAAATGGTTCCGGAGGGCACAAGTTCTGGCTCTTCACCCACATGCTCAAAAATGCTTGACACAACGATTTCTTTACCGCACTTGCAGTAGCCTAATTTGCCTTCAATTCTATTGATGCTGCATCTACGAGTGCAAAAATGGCAACCGTGCAGAATTCTATTTGCAATTTCAATTTTCAAATCCAAATAAGATGTTTCAGGGTTAGGCATTTCATGGAAATTTCTCTGTTTGGCGTCTATTTCTTTTTCAATTTCACAAAATTCCTCTGTGAGAACTGCATGTTTTCGCCAAAGTCTTTCTATTGAATCGTTTCTGCTGAATTGTGCTGGTAACTTTTTGGCTATCATAAACTTCGCTATCTTTTCGTTTTGCATAACCGCAAAGTATCTGCCTAAACTTTTCCGCGCCATCTCGTCATCAAGCACCGCAATGGCGTCTGAACGTAAAAGTCTCCACATTTTCCTCTAGCTAATACGGGTTGAAAGAGGTATTAAAACAGGGCGTATGGATAGGAATATCCACTCGGATGCAATTTCCCTTTAATCGGGATTTCTTGTTTACAAACTGGACAACGCATGTCCTTTGTCAAGTTCCATCTTGTAATTTCAAAGCTGTACCGTTTAATCAATAATTCATTGCAGTTAGGACAGTATGTGTTTTCTGCAGGGTGCCCAGGGAGATTTCCGATGTATACATAATTTAACCCAACGTTCTTTGCGGCTAGATACGCTTTTTCTAGAGTTTCAATCGGAGTAGCTGGAATTGTTGTCATTTTATAATCTGGATGGAACCGCAACAAGTGAAAGGGTGTATTTTTTCCCAGAAAATCTTTTATCCACGTTGCAAGCTGCTCAACTCTTTCGATAGAATCTCCAATTTTTGGAACAACCAAATTTGTAATTTCTATATGGACGCCGTTTCTTCTCATTTCCTTCAAGGCCTCATAAATTGGCTCAACGGAGGGGACAGCTGAAAAAGTTTTGTAGAATTCTGGATCTCCTCCACCTTTGAAATCCACCGTTGCTGCATCCAAATAAGGTGCCATCGCCCTCACAGCTTCAGGCGTCATGTACCCGTTTGTTACGAAAGTGTTAAAGAATCCAACTTGGTGGGCAAGTTTGGCTGTGTCGTAAGCATATTCCATGAATATCGTCGGTTCAGTGTACGTGTAACTTATTCCTTGACAGTTGTTTTCCCTTGTTGCTTTCACAACTTCTTCTGGAGGGAAATTTTTGCCAGCTACTTCTTTTTCTTGGCTTATCATCCAGTTGTCGCAGAATTGACAACGAAAGTTGCAGCCAGCCGCTGCAATAGACATGACTAAAGCTCCAGGGTTGAAGTGCGAAAGCGGCTTCTTGCTTATCGGATCCACACACGCGGACACAGCCTTTCCATAAGTAAGAGAATAAAGAATGCCTCCTTCATTTTTTCTAACTAAACAGAAACCAGTCGCGCCATCGTTTACGAGGCATCGTCTTGCGCATAAATAGCATTTGATCTTTTTGTCTTGCAACTTTTCATAAAGCATGGCTTCATGCAGAGACATTCAAACTTCACCTAACAGCCTGAGATGACGTATTTTGCGCAGATCTAGCACATTAAAATATGCGCTTCATTCCTTTAAAACCTACTATGCTAAAACTGCAACTTGTTATGGAAACAGGTATCCTTTCCAGTGTGGCAAACGTTTCCTTTCTGTTCTACCAGAAACAATAAAGCATCATAGTCACAGTCAACAAGGATGCCTCTGATTTTTTGTGTGTTCCCAGAGGTTTCCCCCTTCTTCCACAGCTTATTCCGAGATCTGCTCCAGTAATGGGCATATCCTGTGTTCAACGTGTTTTCAAGGGCTTCGATATTCGTGTAAGCTAACATCAGAGTTCTCTTCGACTTAAAATCTTGAACAACTACTGGAATAAGGCCGCCGCCTTTCTCAAAATCGAGTTTCTGAACGATGCAGTTTTCTTTCTTCAAAGTCTAACAACTACTCCGTTATTCATCAAATATTTTTTCACGACTGGAACTGGATATTTGTTGTAATGGAAAACTGAGGCTGCCAGAGCAGCATCGGCTTTTCCATCCGTGAAGGCTTCAAGGAAGTGCTCAGGTTTTCCTGCTCCGCCGCTCGCGATAACTGGAACATTTACTCTTTCAGAAATGGCACGGGTTAAATCTAAGTCGTAACCGTCTTCAGTGCCATCTTTATCCATTGAAGTGACGAGGAGTTCTCCTGCTCCAAGCTTTTCAGCTTGTATTCCCCATGTAATCGCATCTAATCCTGTTGGTTTCCTTCCTCCATAGGTATACACTTCAAACCATACAAGACCTTCACGAGTTTCAACCATTATCCTATTCTCTCTTTTCTCGTATCTTCTTTTGGCATCTAGGGCAACTACGACGCACTGTTGCCCGAAAATTTGGGCGAGCTTAGTTATTATGGACGGATTTTCGACTGCGGCAGTATTGATGGATACTTTGTCTGCGCCGCTGCAAAGTATGAGTCTTGCGTCTGAAACGCTACGAATTCCTCCTCCAACAGTAAAGGGAATGTCAATTTCCGTTGCTATTCCTTCAACAACCTCTCTTAGAATTTCTCGTTTTTCCGACGAAGCAGTTATGTCCAGAAAAACCAGTTCATCTGCACCTTCATCGCCATATCGCTTTGCTAATTCAACAGGGTCTCCAGCCTTTTTTATGTTTAAGAAGTTGATGCCTTTCACGACTTTTCCGTGATCCACATCCAAACATGGGATAATTCGCTTAGCTAAAGGCATTAACTCTGCTCTCCTTTCGCAATTCTCATAGCTTCCTTTAAGGAGAATATGCCTTCGTAGAAGGCTTTTCCAACAACTACTCCTTCCACGCCGATTCGTTTTAAGACAGTTAAATCGTTCAAACTGCCAATACCACCAGCTGCAATAATACTTACATCTGGATAAGTACAGGCCTTACTAAGCGTGTGAATGTCTGGACCTGAAAGGGTTCCATCTTTGGCTATGGCAGTCACAAGAAAGGTCTTGATCTGAAGTTCTGAAAACTTTGCAAGAGCATCTTCCACTCCAAATTTCGTAGAAGTTTTCCATCCTTCCACCGCAATTTTACCGTCTTTATTATCTAAAGCAACGATTACACGTTGATAACCTAACATTTTCCGAATTTCAGTCAAGGCGTTTGGTTCATTGAATGCCAAGGCGCCTAGAATTATGTGGCTTATTCCCATAGCTAACATTTTCTTAGCGGTTTCAATTTTCCGTATTCCGCCCCCGACTTGAATAGGCAGATCCACGGCCTCTGCAATCTTTGCAATTATCGCCAGATTCTCTCCCATGTTAAGTGCTGCATCCAAATCGATTACGTGCAGCCTACTGGCTCCTTCTTTTTTCCACTTTTTCGCAACTTCTATTGGGTTCCCAAACGATTTGTATTCCTTAGCGGTTTTCGGATCTCCCTGAAATAGCCTAACAACCTTGCCTTTCATCAAGTCAATCGCTGGGATTACTTCCAACTCGCGTTTCACCTTTCTACTAGTCTGGCGAAGTTTCTGAGAATCTTTGATCCGACTTCGCCTGATTTTTCAGGATGGAATTGGGTGCCACACACATTTTGTTTCGCCACCGTCGATGCAAACGTTACTCCATAATCTGTTTCAGCACAAATGACGGAGCTATCAGCTGGAACAGGATATAGAGAATGGACAAAATAAACGTAGGATTCATCATTAACACCTTCCAAAAGCTCATTTTGCTTAACTATCCGAAGAGTGTTCCATCCCATGTGAGGAACCTTAACAGAACTGGGCAGTCTAATGTTTTTGCCTTGAAAAAGCGCCAGCCCTCTCCCTTTACCCTCTTCGCTCTCGGAGAAAAAAAGTTGCATGCCTAAGCACACACCAAGAATTGGGAGACCACTTCTGACTGACTCAACTATCTTTTCTCCGACAGAAGCAAGTTTTGCTGAAGCTGCAGAGAAATTGCCTACGCCGGGAAGGACAATAGCGTCTGCATCTTTCAACTGCGATGGGGATGATCTGATTTCCGAGGCGAACCCGCTTTTCTGTAGAGCGCATTTTAGGCTGAGAAGGTTTCCCGCTCCATAGTCGATGATTATTGCTTTGGGCATCTAGATTGCTCCCTTAGAGCTGGGGATTCCCTTTCTTCTAGGGTCAATGGCTATCCCATGCTTCAGAGAAAGGGCAAGTGCTTTGATGGCCGCTTCCGCCTTGTGATGGTCATTGGCGCCGTATTGAATCCAAACGTGGATATTGGCTTGCAACGAAGAGGCAAATGTTTCAAGAAAATGGTAGATGTCTTCTGAAGGCATGTCTTCGATCTTTTTACCTCTAAATTTCAAATCAATTTTGGCATAAGGGCGTTTAACTAGATCTACTGCCGAGAAAGCCAAAGAACAGTCCATGGGTACTGTAGCGAACCCAAACCTGTTTATCCCTTCTCTTTCACCTAAAGCCTTGCTCATGGCTTCACCTAAGCATATGGCAAGGTCTTCACTGGCATGGTGTCGCAAGTCTCCTCTCACTTTAGCCGTGACATCGATAAGGCTGTGGGTTGCCAACGAAGTGATCAAGTGATCAAGGAACGCGAGGCCCGTTTCGATGTCGGCTTTTCCCTCTGAATCCAAGTTTACCTTCACAAGAACTTCGGTTTCCCGAGTCTTTCTATAAACTTCAGCCGTTCTCATTTTGGGTCTTCCTCTCCAAACCATGCAAAGTTCACTTTCATTTTCGATCATCCACAAATCTTTTCTAAATTCTGCAGTAGTTTAACATTCATCCAAGGCAATCCAACGGTAGTTCTAAGGCAGTTGTTGAGGTGTAGAACTTTGCCTAACCTTTTAACGAGTATACCTTGGCTTAGAAGACTCTGGTAAACTTCGTCATACTGTTTTTCCGTTTGAAAGAGCACAAAATTCGTTTTCGAAGTAAAGGCTTTGACTCCATCTATCTCATTGAGTTTCTTTATCAGCGTTTCACGTTCAGCTTTCAGTTGTTTAACGGCCTTTTCTACAATACTGCAATTTTCTAGAAGCTTTAACCCCATTCTCAAAGCAATTGAACTTACAGAGTAAGGCAACAGTGCCTTCTCCGAAAGCGTCTTTGCCAGCTCTGAACTGCATGCGCCATATCCGAGTCTAGGTCCCGCTAGGCCAAAAGCCTTGGAAAAAGTCCTTAGGATTATCAGATTTTTAAAATCGTTCAGCAAAGGAACTAAGGAATAATCTGCATATTCAGCGTAGGCTTCATCCACAACAACAATCCCTGGAAACCCTTCAATTATGACTTTGATTTTTTCCATCTTGAACTGATTTGCCGTGGGATTATTGGGACAAACCAAATAAAGAAGCGCAGTTTCAGGCGTAATAGCAGCCAAAATCCGCTCCTTGTCCAATGCAAAATCTTCTCGAAGTGGCACTTCAAGGTGCTTTGCTCCTAAACGACCTATGCAATACTTGTAGAAAGAAAATGTCGGTGTAATCGAGAGAGCTTGATCCCCTTTCTCTAGGAAAAGCTGAGCAATACGCGCTATTAATTCGTCACTTCCGTCTCCAACAATGATGGAGGTTTCGGAGATGTTCAAGTACTCGCCAAGCTTCTCTTTAAGTCTATATTCTTCCTCTTGGGGGTAAATTCTAAGGTCGCATTCATCTGCAACCTCTTTCATCAGCTCAACAAGCTTTTCCTGAGGCATGTAGAAATTTTCATTGTAGTTGAGTTTCACGATTTCAGTGGGGCTTAGGCCGAATTGCTGTGCAACGCTTTCAACGGTTCTTTCTATGCTATAGCTTTCCAAAAGTTGCGTTTTTTCAAGCTTTTTTTCGAACCATTTCTTACCTTTAGCTTTCATACTCAAACCTTCCTTCTATAGCTTTGTAGTGATTTGGAAGATTTTCGGTTTCCGCTAAAACCTTCACATGATCTTTCAACTCAATCAAACCTTCTCTTGAACCTTCAACAATTCCTACTCTTCTCACGAAATCAAGAATGGACAAACCTGAAAACACATGGCCGGAGCCGCTGGTCGGCAACACATGGTTTGTTCCGCTGCCATAGTCACTTAAACAAACGGGCGTGTAGGGGCCGATCAAAATAACTCCAGCTGACAGAATCTTGTCGACAACTTCCATAGGTGCTCGCGTCATTATTTCAACGTGCTCTGGTGCAAAAATGTTTGCAAGTTCAGCCATTTCTTTGACTTTCTTGCAGATAATCATAAATCCATGTCTTGACAATGCCTCTTTTACAATTGCAGCTCTATCTATAGAGACGATTATTTTTTCTAACTCCAAAAAAACTCTTTCTGCGAGATCCTTCGACGTAGTCATTAATCCTGCTATGCTGTCGATGCCGTGTTCAGCTTGAGAAATCATGTCAAGAGCAACAAGCCGTGGACTCGCCGTTTCATCAGCAAGAATGAGGATTTCGCTTGGTCCCGCTGGCATGTCAATCGCGACTTCTTTCGACACGAGAATCTTTGCCAGTGTTACATATCTGTTTCCAGGACCGACTATTTTTCTTACAGGTTTGATGGATTCTGTTCCATAGGCCAAGGCTGCAATGGCCTGAACACCGCCGACCTTGTATACTTCATTAACATTGCATATATCCGCAGCAACTAGAATAAGTGGGCTAATAGTGCCTTTCACGGTGGGAGGCGAACACACAACAATTCTGGGCACCCTCGCCAATTTGGCTGGAACAACTGTCATGACCAAAGTGCTTGGATAAGCTGCTTCTCCTCCAGGAACATAACAGCCAACACTCTGAATTGGACGTGGTATGCGTTGCACTCGAACACCATTTTTCTTAACTTCGATTTTCATTTGCGCTAAAGTGCATTTTTCAATTGTCTCTATTTTCTCTTTCATGAATTTGATGGCAGCGATTTGTTCTTGGCTAACCATGTCGTAGGCTTCTTCTATTTCTCCTTTGGTCACGCATAGGCTCTTGGCATCCAAAGTGATTTTGTCAAACTTTTCAGTGAAGTCGATTAGGGCAGCATCGCCCCGCGCCTTAACCTCATCTATTATGGTCTTAACTTTTTTTTCGTCAAGTAGTATCGTTCTCTCGAACCAGTTGGCGGGAAGCGATGACGTTTTCCAGATTTTTATCTGCAATTGCTTGGGCATTCGTTTTCTCTCCAATTAATTTCGTCTAGGGCGAGAACCTGTCTCGGTTCGTAGACAACTATCCCCTGAGCGAGCTTGCGGATTTTCGGCAATAGTTTTATGAAATGACTTTTTTCGATAACTGTGTTAACTGAATACCAATCATCTCTTGCCAAAGGAGCTATGGTCGGATTTTTTAAGGCTGGTAATTCTTTGATGAGTTTTTGTAAATTTTCTTTTCTGACATTGACAAAGATGTGAAGCCTTTTTGCGCCGTCAACTACACCCTTTAGCAGAGTTAGTATATCGTAAATTTTTTCCTTTTTTTGCAGAACAGTTAGAGATTTTTTGTTGGCAATGAGTACTGCTTTAGACTCCATTATTATCTCAATTATCTTCAGGTTGTTTTGCTCAATGGTTGATCCAGTTTCGGTTACGTCTATGATGAAGTCAGCGTTCTCGGGCGGTTTGGCTTCAGTGGCTCCGAAAGACAGAAATATGCTTACTCTAGGGTTTTCTCCTTTCCGCCACCATGGAGTTACCACTAATGGCTCTAAATCGCCGAAGAATCTTCGGTATGAAGAGTTGTTTTTGACGTATTCTGTCACGATGTTCAAATATTCGGTGGAAATTCTAACGTTTTTCCCTCTGCCCCATAAAGTTTCCATAAGACGCGAAAAAGAGTTCACGTTGTTAAGACTTTTCGGGGCTGCTACAACTAATCTTACTTTTCCGTACTCTAGATTCTGGAGGATTTCCACCTCAGCATGTGTTTCTCGGATCCAATCCAAGCCTGTGATACCTACGTCTTGCAAGCCTTCACTGACGAAAACTGGAATTTCTTGCGGCCTCAGAAGTTTCAGTTCAATTTCTGGGTCGTTTATGGCAGGACGATAAGTACGTTCTTGACCTGAAATCTTATATCCTGAACGTTCCAAGATTTCAAAGGTTGCTTTTGCCAATGAACCCGCTGGTAATGCAAACTTCACTTTATCCATTATTCACCATAACCCTAGTCTTAAATCTAACACCGAGTTGTGTTTTGACGAAAACCTGAAACTGCTTAGAGAAAAATCGTAGACTCCCTAGAAAAGACATACGTGATATGGAGTGAGTTTCAGAGTTTAGGTTGCTCTTCCGAGGATTGCAGCTATTGATAATGAACGCAATCGCCTTTTATGAACGCAATCCCTCAATTTCACCACTAAGCCGCACTTAAAACAAAAGTGCCCTTAATAAACCTATCCGTTTCTACATAATTCGGCATGACCCTAGAATCTCTAATTCAGCCTTGATATTTGGCGAGTCAATGTTTTACCAAAGAATCCTCTTTTTCTTTGATTTCAAAAACATGTGGCGCAGCAGAAGTTTTCATGTCCAACTCTATGTCAAATAATCCTTCTAGGACACCAGCCCAAATTTCTGGGGCGTTGATAAAGGGTGTTTTTATGAGGATGTACTTGTCTTTAACGTAGAAATCGCCGAATCCTTGCACTCTCAATCTTTTGAAAACGTTCTCCCAACTTTCACGTGCGGTTGCTTTGATGCCTAGAGCTGTTTCCATCGATACTTTTAATGCTTCTCCCATTTTTCTGCCAATCTCACGCCATTTCTCCTCGGGGATTTCGTGTGTCAGGATGTTCAATAGCTCAACGTTCACGAAGGCTATGCGGCTTATGCCGCAATAATACTCTCCTGGAAAACGCCAATCGTAAATCATCATGCTTCTGTAAACGTCAAGCATTTTAGAAATTAGGGGCTTTATTCCTGGTTCTTTTCCTTCTTTTATCAGCTTGTCAATAAACTCTCGTTCTTCTTTTTCGAGTATGATTGTTGTCCTTTTCGTAGCCTCTCCATTTCTGTTTACCATGTCTTCGAGTTTTCTTTCCTTCTCATTTTGCATAGTTCTTATATCTTCAGGCATATTTAATATGCTTTTCTGAACTGGTCTGAGAAGTCGAACAATATTTAATAGCGGCAATTGAGAATTTTTAGATTGCCGATGAAGAACCTGAACTGCTGAAAAGATGATGCACCCTGGGGTATCTGAGGCAAAAAACGCGTTTTGCTTATGAAATTACTCCATTCTTGATAAGGTACCGTATGAGTACTAAGCCCACCACAAAGAGGGCAAATCCAGACCCCATTGAAGCAACATAGTTTATTTCAAGAGTTTCTATAAGTACATAAACTACGTAAGTTGGACCAGCAAAAGTCAAGAAAGCTGCCAATAGTATCAGAAGAATTTTCCAGAATCTCGAACTAAGATCAAACTTGGCAGTTTTTTTGCTTTCAGTCACTCGTCCACGGTCCTGTGATGTTTTAAGTTTGACGTTTTCTCTTATAACCCTTCCTTTATTTCATTTCCCAGTGCTTTCATTAAAAATTTGAAAGTGGCAAACCCTGCTCCGCGATCTGCCTTGAAACCTGTCGTGGCGCCCAATAGGCAGATGCCGTTAAGACCGCGTTCCTTGGCGAGTCCCAGTGTTAAGCCTGTGCCTCCAACAATTTTGCCTTTACCGTATATCACTGCACCCTTCTCCATAAACTCTGTCGCAAGTCCTGGTGATGTAGCAGCCACGTAAACCTGAGCTTTCTCTTCTGTAATTGGCACTCCACCGATGGTTACGATGAATCGGCAACCTTGTTTTTCAACAAAATCTAGTATTTCGTTGCAGACTTGGTAGTGTGCAACAACATCATCAAACGAAGGTTGCGTCTCCCCTGTCATTATTATGAAATTGTTTTTCTCCATGGGAGCGGAGTAAAACTCGTATCGGGGCAGATGGCAGATTCCTTTTGAACTAACTGACACGTAATCTGGAAAAGAAGGTGAGTACAACTCTGCGAATGGTTTCGCTTCGCAAAACTTTATCAAAAGATGAACGGCAATCTTGCCAACATTTCCGAAACCAGGGAGTCCCTGCACAAAAACTGGATTCTCAAGGCTTGGACCAAATATCTGGCGCAAGTACGGTTTATCCATTCAATTACGCACCAAACCTACAAGAGACAACGCGACACTAAAATATTTTCTCTATCTTTCAAATTTGAAGGAAACGGTTAATATTAACTTAGCTGTACTAGTAAAAGGATTTAAGAAAGTGCCCATTAGCATAAACTTAGCGGGGTGGGGTAGCCAGGATTAACCCGCTGGGCTCATAACCCAGAAATCGGTCGTTCAAAAAGAGATTGGGTTCCAATCTCTGGAAATTCGACCCCCCGCTACCAAAATTTGATCAATCATGTTTATCTGCAGACTGAAGTTTTTGTTCACATATAGTGAATGCATGGCTTTTGCTCTTATTAGCAAAAAATGATGGAAAAGCACGTTAAACAGCTATGGCTAGCGTTTCGCTAATTCTTCATATGATAGTCCTTTGAGGTCGGCGGCTTCAAAGCAAATTTTTTCTCCGTTTATAGTCAGTTTCTCAGTTTCAAGAAAAGACTGCCACAGTTTCGCTTCTACACGTTTTTGTCGCAAGTTTTGTCTGACTTCTCTGATAACATTGACTTTTTCAGAATCTGACAATTTAAGCAAATCAATTTTTTTTGGTGTTCTATTTTTTGTGCCCATTTTAGTCCCCTTTGCGATAATGTCGCGTGTCTTAATAAATTCGTTCTTTCAGAGTTTGATACATATCAAAGTTAGATATAGACCTGCCTCAGCATTCTCGGCAATAAAAATATATAACAAATGAAATATTGATAATTGTGAAAGTGACTTTGCATGAAATTTGTCACTGCAGAGAATGCTTTGTTTTCTGTGGCTGTCAATCCGTTACTCAAATCTTTAATTGGTCGATTTGATATAGAGTGCCCGAATGATGGTAGCTTACTCTTGAACTCTTTGAAAAATTTTTTGGGAGAACCAGTCTCTTTGTGTCCGACGTGTCAACATGTAAGTAGCAAAATGAGCCGACCCTTTTATGAGTTTGCAAGCCGGTTTCTAGGTGTGGACAAAAAGTTCATGCGCAGTCAGTTTTTGAATAAACAATACGGCGAGGCTTGGCTTAGAGGCTTCGGTTTGATGATGAAAGGCATAGAAAAGTATGGCGTGCGGGTTCCCTTTACCCCTGCCGGTCCTTTTGAAATCGTTTGGGGCTTCACTTACCAATGCAATCTAAAATGCAAACATTGCTATGAAAATGCTGGCGGCAATAACCGCGCAGAGCTATCAACGGACGAAGCAAAACAGATATTGGATATACTTTCTAAAATAGTGGGCATAGGCTTGCCAGCCTTGTCCTTCAGCGGAGGCGAACCATTAGCAAGAAAAGACTTTTTTGAAATTGCGGCATATGCCAAAAAACGCGTGGGCTACATAAGCATAGCCTCTAATGGAACCCTAATAACTAGGGATAACGCAAAAAGAATCAAAGAAGCTGGAATCGACTACGTAGAAATAAGTATTGATGGAGCAACGCCTAGCGTTCACGACAAGTTCAGGGGCATACCAAACGCATTTGTCAGATCGATGGAAGGCATAAAGAATTGCATAGAAGAAGATATAGACACTTGTATTGCAACTGTACTGCATAGAGACAACTTGTTTGAGCTTGACAAACTAGTAGGACTAACTAAAGAGTTGGGTGTAAGGTTCATACATTTTAATTACATCCCCACTGGCAGGGCAAAAGCCCATGTCCAACTGGATTTAACGCCAGACGAGCGCTTTCATGTGCTCGAAACGATTGGAAAAGAGACAGTTGGGCTCTATTTAGAATCGAAAGAGGAAGAACTAAAACTTGGGAAGTCAAATGTGAAGGTTGACAGATTTTTCAGCACTTGCCCGCAATACGCAAGCGTGACGAAGCAACTTTCGCAAAAACACGGTGAAAAATTTATGGTTGAAGCTCATTATGCGGCAAAGAAAGGCATAGAAAACGTGGCGAGTTTTCTTGGTGGATGCGGTGCTGGACGCCTATACTGCTGTCTAGAGCCCAACGGAGATGTGAAACCATGCGTCTTCTTCCCTACAAACAAAGATACAGTTCTGGGCAACATACTGAAAGATGATTTCGAAGAAATATGGGACAACCACCCGCTCCTATGGCAACTTCGCGTAAGAGAAGACTTGGAAGATTACGTGGTCAACGGAAAAAGAGTGGGCTGTGGAACCTGCCCAGATCTATACGTCTGTGGAGGCTGTCGAGCAAGAGCGTACAGCTACTTCAATGGAAACGTGAAATCGCCAGACATAGGGTGCATTTACAACAAGCCTTTATGGGAGAAAATGGTTGAAAATAAAAAGGGTAGTTGACGTTCGTCTTGGACCTAAGCTTTCCCCTTCTCTTCTTTACCGAAGTATTTTGTCCATTTAAGCTTACGCGCATCTCGCCCAAATTCCAAAGAGCTTTTTTTGCACTTGCTTGAACAGAACCATAAAATTGACCCGTCATTCCTGACGTACATCATACCAGTACCAGCTGGGAATTCGTTGCCGCAAAATGAACATTTTCTAGGCTTGGGCATCGGTAATTCCTCTAAATAGTCTTGACTTTCCGTTTTCATCTAGTGATTTTCTTTGCTTCTCTTTCAGTGTCTCTAAGCATTAACATATCCTGAACTCGTATTGGTCCCTTAACATTACGCGTTATGATGCGGCCTTTATCTTTCCCTTCTAGAATGCGTACACGGATTTGGGTAATTTCACCAGTAACACCTGTGCGTCCGATGATCTGTATTACCTCCGCAGGTGTGAGCTCTTCTTCTGCAGCTGCTTTGTCTGCTTTACTCATTACTGAGCTCCTCTTTTCACCTGCTCAATTCGTGTGATTATTTCTTTAATTAATCCTACAGCTTCTCCTTCTCTGATGATGCATGCTGAAGCGGCGGGAACATCTATTCCTACGGCGGTGCCTATCCTTTCCTTACTCGGGACAAACACGTAGAGAATTTTTCTTTCTTCACAGAGGAGCGGTAAATGAGCCACAACTTCTGGCGGGTCAACATCTTCTGCTATAATTACAAGTTTTGCTTGGGCTCTTTCAATGGCTTTTGTTGCTTCATTGGTACCTTTTCTGACGATGCCTGTTTTTGCAGCTATTTGTAGGGCTTCATAGGCTGCATCTGCAATTTCTTTCGGAGCCTCATATTTTACGTAAAATGGTTTGGACATAAGCCTCACCCTTCAAAGGCACAGACTTATCAACGCTTCTTATTTATGAAGGTTTCGACTGAAAATAGGGAGACAGAAACTTCACGTATCAATTTAAGTAGAAAGGTTTAAATAAACTAATACGTTGACGATCTTATTTTTCGAGGGGGGAACGAGTTTACAGAGATTGGGCCGAGTTTTAACCGTGACTCCATCCCGAAATATAATTGTTAAAATCGAGAAAACTCCGAGAATCGGAGAAGGGGTTGTTGATGAAAATTTGAAACCTATTGGAAAGATTTTTGACATATTCGGTCCAGTGTCCTCGCCTTATGCGGTAGTAAAACCTACAATTAGAACGCCTGAAAGATTAACGACTAAACAATTATATGTGATTTCCTCGAAGAGGGAAAGGAGAAAAAACGAATGAACACTGATGGCGAATTACATGAAGATGTCCGCCCTGCATTACCAACGCCCCGCGTTGAATCTCCCAAAGTTCAATCTTGTCCTGAATGTGGTAGCACTAGGCTTATGCGTGATTATGAATGCGCCGAAATAGTTTGTATGGACTGCGGTTTTGTTGTAGCTGCCAAAATAGCTGATAGGGGACCTGAGTGGAGGGCTTTTGATGATGAGCAAAGGTCAAAACGAACAAGGGTTGGTGCTCCCTTGACTTACACCATTCATGATAAAGGTTTATCAACGACGATTGATTGGCATGACCGGGATATTTACGGCAAGAGCCTTTCACCTGGGCAAAAAGCACAGGTTTATCGCCTCAGGAAATGGCAGCGTCGTATAAGAGTTTCAGATGCAACTGAGCGCAACTTGGCTTTTGCGTTGTCCGAAATCACAAAAATTGCCAACAACCTAAATCTTCCCAAAAATATTCTTGAAACGGCCTCTGTTATCTACCGGAAAGCAGTAAAGGAACGGCTGATTCGTGGAAGATCGATTCAAGGCGTAACTTCGGCTGCAATCTATTTGGCTTGTAGGCAGTGTGGGCTACCCAGAACTTTAGATGAAATAGCCCAGTCATCAAGTGTAAACAAAAAAGAAGTGGGTCGTAGCTACCGTTTTCTAATCAAAGAGCTTAATTATTCTATTCCGCCACTTAAACCGGGTCAGTACATAACCAAGTTTTCGAACCAGTTAACAATGCAGGGAAAAGTTGAGGAAATCGCCCATAAAATTTTAGCAGCGGCAAAGGAACTCAAGCTTACTTCAGGTCGCGGCCCAACGGGGATTGCAGCCGCGGCAAGTTATATCGCTTCAGTTTTAACTGGTGAAAGAAAAACACAAAGGGAAATAGCTGAAATAGCGCAAGTAACGGAAGTTACCATTCGAAATCGCTACAAAGAGCTTGTTGAACGATTAATGTTCCAGATGACTATTTAACTGCCCTTTCTCTTTTTTGTACCCTCTTTTTACCTTCAGTTTTCTTCAATAGTAATGCACGGTTTTTCTTTTGTGCGATTGGTAATTTTTTCATTTTTCAATAAACGAATAATCGTAGTTCTTAAAGATTCAATGCAAAACACATTTTAGGTTTAGATTAATTAAGTAATACACCAGCTGGGGGCTTCTAGTCTGGTTAGTTGCCCGAAATGTGGAACCAAAGTAGTGACTCCAATTAAAATCTGGCCTATCTCTTTCAAAAGGCCGAGAGAAAAAGGCGAAGAATCCAAGCTTCACATTGGAATATTTGAATGTCCGAAATGTAAAACCAGATTTAGAACTTCAGTAGAATCTAAAGCCAGAGTTGAAGAAACAGCAAGCATTAAAAACATTGTCGAAAGAATTAGAGACATACGGGAAGAGCTTATGCAGACTTTGAAGACGTTGCGGGAAAGAATAAAAACTTTGGAAACAGAACGTTCAAACTTGATGGTTGAAATTGAAGAATTGAAGAAGATCGCGGAGTCAAGAGTCAGCGCGCTTGAAAGTGAAGTGAACATGTTACGTGAAGAGGTAACGTCTCTAAGGGAGCTTTTAGGTTATTCTGAAGAATAGAAAAAATAACAAACCATAAGTTTCATCCAAATTCTCCGCAAATTTTTGAAAATGGGTCCTTAAATTTAGCAAATTCTTCAGCTAACTTTTCAGACTTGGACTTGAGGTGGAAAATAGTTAGTTTTTTAAAGGTCGATTATTACTTATGTTAAATTATGCCCTACAAATTCACCTTCGATCTTTCAAAGGTTCCACGTTTCTTTTTCACCGAAATTGCCAAAGTTGGCTACCAGAAGGGTATGCACAAAACAGTCTTCAAAACACTTCAGAGAATTATTAAGAAATTTAGGATTCAGGAGGCCACAGGGCTCAATCTCTCAGATGCAGTCGTTGTCATTCAAGATCTTGTTGACATGCAGGCTAGAAATCTCTTGGAAAGAGCAAAATTTGTGCAAACAAGAAAAAGGGCACTCTTTCTTCCACATTGTTCTAGAAAATATATGGATAACCGCTGTAAAGCCGCGTTTGACCCAGATATTCCCTCTTACACTTGTGGCCACTGTTCTCCAGATTGTTTGGTCAATAAAGCAGACTCGTTTGCCAAGAGAAAAGCTTACGATGTTTATATTTTGCCAGGGGGTTCTTGCGTTCCGAAAATTTTGAAGGTCAAAGGTTATGAGGGTGTTGTTGGAGTTGCTTGTGGCGAAGAGGTAAGGACATGCGGAGAAGTTCTAAGAAGTATGAGCGTAGCAGGTCAGGCTATTCCGCTGATAAAGAATGGCTGTGCAAACACAATTTTCAGCATTGAAACTTTGATTAAAACCCTCTAACTTGTAGGCGAGCATGTAATAAAGCTACTTTACGAGTTCTCTTTTCTTCCATCGAAGGTTCTTGCTTCGGCACTTTCTACATTTCTTCGCAGTCGCGGCGTTCCTAGCACCGCATTCTCGACAGATTTTCAAGTAGAGCCTATGTTTTTGCGCAATGCTTTTCTTGATCGGGTCTAAGATTGGCATTTCTCCATCCTCGCTTCAGTGGCTAAGACTCAGATGATCAACTGTCAAATATACTTTTTGTTGCAAGTTACAAAAGAAAATTCCTTGAAGACTTTCTTGGGAAACTTGCCTTCTAGGAGCAACCTATTTCTTCTAGCAATTTTGCCACGTCACTTGGTTTTTCAGCTACTTTTACGCCAGCTTTCTCGAAAGCTTCAATCTTGCTTTCTGCTGTTCCTGTTTTGCCAATTATTATTGCGCCAGCATGTCCCATGCGCTTTCCTGGAGGGGCAGAACGGCCCGCTATGAAGGCCACGACTGTTTTGGGATACTTTTCCCTTGTGATGTGCTCTGCTGCCAATTCTTCGAGGTTGCCGCCAATCTCTCCTATCAAGACAACAGCTTTTGTCTGCGAATCTTTCTTGAACATTTTCAGCGCGTCTATGAAATTCAAACCCGTTATTGGATCGCCTCCTAGGCCGAAGCATGTTGATTGTCCCAGCCGTTTTCTTGTTAAGCTTGCTGCGATCTCATATGTAAGCGTCCCACTTCTTGAAATCATACCTACACCGCCAGGTTCAAAAATGTGAGAAGGCATTATCCCCAATTTGCATGCTCCTGGCGTTATTATTCCAGGGGTGTTTGGCCCAATTATTATTGCGTTGGCCTGTCTTGCGTATGCCATCAAGTCTATTGCGTCTTTTATTGGAATGTGTTCGGTTATTATAACGACGGTTTTAATTCCATTATAAATGGCCTCTAGCGCTGCTTCTGCTGCGAATGGCGCGGGCACAAAAATTATTGAGGCATTTGCCGAATGGCTTTTTTGGGCCTCTTCGAATGTGTCATAAACTCGAATACCATGAATCTGCGTTCCACCTTTTCCAGGGGTCACGCCTGCAACTATTTGTGTTCCGTATTCTAGCATAAGCTTAGTGTGGAAATTCCCTTGTGTTCCCGTTATTCCTTGGACTATTACACGCGTGTTTTTGTCGATTATTATTCCCAATTTATTTACCTTCTTTCTTTGTGATTTCAACTATTCGTTGGGCAGCCTGTTCCATACTTTCCAAAACTTGTATTCCAGCTTCCGTCAATATTCGTTTTCCTTCTTCCTCATTCGTGCCCACAAGCCTAATAACCATGGGTTTTGTGACTCCGATCTTTTCTTTTGCCTCCAGAATTCCGCGTGCAACCTCGTCGCAACGGGTTATTCCACCTAGAATGTTTATGAAGAGTGCATTGACGTTTGGATCCGATAAAACGATTTTGAGAGCCACGGCTATTTTTTCTGATGGCGCTCCACCTCCTACATCCAAGAAATTTGCGGGTTTTCCACCATAGTACTTTATCACATCTAGGGTCGCCATTACGAGACCTGCTCCGTTGCCAATTATGCCTACATTCCCGTCCAGTTTAACGTAAGCTAGGTCATTTTTCATGGCTTCCATCTCCTGAGGACTAAGTTCGCCTTCACTTTCAAGCAATCTCTTTTTGAATTCTGGGTGTCTGAAGAGGGCATTATCATCTATTATGATGCGCGCGTCTGCTGCTACGAATTTTCCGTCTGCTGTTTCCACAATGGGGTTCATTTCAATCAATTCTGCGTCGTAATCCATGCCTATACGGTACAGTTTTTCAAGAATGCTCCCCAGTTCTTGCAGTTGTTTCCCAAAATACCCCATTTTTCTAGCGATTTCTCGAGCCTGGAAGGAGCGAAGACCTTGTTGTGAGTTTATCAAGATTTTTAGAACGTTTTCAGGAGTTTTTCGGGCTATTTCCTCTATTTCCATTCCGCCTACTGCGGAGGCGATTGCGACATAGCTTTGCTTAAACCGGTCAGTTGTTATACCGAAGTATAGTTCTTTTTTTATCTGGATTTTCTCTTCAATCCATACACTTTTGACTGGTATGCCTTTTATCTGGATTTTCAACAGTTTTTCTGTGGCTTGTTCTGCTTCTTGGATTGAATCTGCAAATAGTATTCCGCCGGCTTTTCCTCTTCCAGCAACTAATACCTGAGATTTGACCACCAATGATGGCTTTAGTCTATCTGCTATTTCCCGAGCTTGGTTCGCGTTTGTTGCCAATCCTCCTTGCGGGGTTGGGATTCTGTATTTTGCCAGTATGTTTTTGGCTTCGTATTCGAAGAGTTTCAAAGTCGTTTTCCTCCTTACTTGATGGCTTCAATTGTGACGTAAGATCGCGTGTCTTGGATACCCCCAATAGCATACAGCTTCTTGAGGACTTCGTCGAGATTTTCTCTTTCCACCATTATTAAGGCGTCCACATCTCCTGCTATTCTAAAGGCTCTTGCGACTGCAAGTTCCTTAATTTTTGCGTACACTTGAATTCTTTTAACAGGTGAAACTTTGATAAGTATGAAGGAGGGAGTCGTGGATATGCCAAGTGTATCTAACCCTTTTTCAGTTACATCTATGAACCCTCTTCCTGTGCGGATGCATTCCATAGCTCTGAGTTTCCTTAGGTGAACATTTAATGCTTGTCTGCTTATGCCTAGTTGCTTTGATAATTCGTCTTGTTTGACGTGCAATGTGTAGGTGCTTGTGGCTTTTCCTTTTTCGTAGAGCATTTTTAAAAGTTGTAATGAACGTTTTGTAAGTGTTTCCATGGTTTATCTTTGTATTATTTGTTAAGTCTGACTTTTACATTTATCGCGTTATTTTGAAGGTTAGTGAGTGAAAAGCGTGTTGAAAAGTAATTTTGAAATGTTCAATTTTGTGGTGTTTGAAGTTAGAATTGCGAGTTAATACCACAATCTATTTATTTACGGACAAAAAAGGTTATGAAGCCATACAAAAAGTGGAAACTAGGAGTGAGGCGATGCGTATGTCAGAAAGTAACTCAGTGTTGATCGGGAGAAAACCAGTAATGAACTACGTGCTAGCTTGCATAACCCTCTTTCATGGTGGAGCAAAAGAGGTAAGCATTAAAGCACGTGGGAGAGCAATAAGTCGCGCAGTTGATGTCGTTGAAGTCGTTAGACGCCGGTTCTTACCAGACGTAAAGGTCAAGAGAATCGGCATTGGAACAGATCAATTGTCACCCCGAGAAGAAGGCGGTTCGCTGACAAACGTCAGCACAATCGAGATAACACTGGAACGCTAAAACAACGCTTTCACCGGTAGAACTTGGAGCTCTGCCGCTCCTCCTTTATTTGCGGAGGGCGCCTTTCTCAGTGAGGACAGAACTATGTAGCTTCTGCTTAAAAAGCGGTATGCTGTGCCGAAAGTGTTCAGCTAAAGTTAAGTCTGGCGAAATAAGTGAATTAGACTTAAAAATCGCCCGTTTGTTGTTGTCTTTGGAGGAAAGGTATCCTCCTCTTCAGAATGTTTTTTTTCATAAGGCTGTAGATGTTAACAAGACTTTGGCGATAATTGTTGGGCATGGTGATGTTCCCCGTCTTTTGGGTTATGGCGGAAAAATCCTCAAAACCTTAAGTGAAGAGACTGGCAAGTCTATTCGTGTTTTGGAGTATGGTGTTGATGATAGAAAGTTTCTGGAGGATTTGTTCATGCCGTTTAGTATACTAACGATTAACACGATTTGGTTGCCAGATGGAACCACTGAAACAAGGGTGATTTTGCGGAAGAAACGCGGTTCGTCGTTACCTTTTGATGTGAAGGCTTTAAAGGAGATTGCACGTAAAGTTCGTAAAATGACATTACGCGTCGAGTTTGCGGACTGAGGGGTTGAGTGTTAACCCATGAAATTAGACTTCGTTGGTGATTGGCGTAGAACGCACTTTTCCGTGGGTGTAAAGCCGAATATGGATGGGGAAGAGGTTACGCTTTTCGGCTGGGTTCAAGAGATAAGGGACTTGGGTGGAATACGTTTCGTGATATTGCAGGATAGGGAGGGCACGATGCAAGTTACGATTCCGCGGAGAAAGGTTGGCAGCGAAGTTTTGTCGAAGTCTGATGTTTTGCAAAGGCGATATAGTATTGGCGTGAAAGGTCTTGTGAAGAAAACCGACATGACGCCTAGAAGGGTCGAAGTAATCCCGAAGGAAGTTAAGATTTTCGGCACAGCCTCTGCTCAATTGCCGATTGACATTACAGGCAAGACGCCAGCAAAACTCGAAATACGATTAGATGCGAGAGCGTTAGATCTTTGCCAAGAAGAGAACGTGGCAGTTTTCAAAATCCAGCACCAAGCCGTAGAAGCGATACGTGATTTTCTGTTCGAAAGAGGTTTTTTGGAGGTTCATACTCCACGCATAATTGCTTCAGCAACTGAAGGTGGTGCATCATTGTTTTCTGTGGATTACTTCGGAAAGAAAGCGTGTCTAGCCCAAAGTCCGCAATTGTATAAGGAACAGCTCGTGATGAGCCTTGAAAAAGTTTTTGAAGTAGGACCCTTTTTTAGGGCTGAAGAATCGCACACGCGACGCCATTTGAGCGAATTTGTTTCCATAGACATTGAACAGGCATTTGCTTATGTTGGCGATGTTATGCAACTGCTTGAACAGTTGATGCAGTACACTTGCAGAGTTGTCAATGAGAAGTGCCGAAGAGAGTTGAAGGTATTAAGGCATAGAATAGAAGTTCCAAAGATTCCGTTTAAACGTCTTACTTATGACCAAGTTCTTGGAGACTTAAAGGAAAAGGATGTGGAGATTCCGTGGGGCGAGGATATACCCACTGAAGCCTTTAGGACTTTAGGCAAAATTCACCCGTATTTTTATTTTATTACAGATTGGCCTACGCATTCGAAAGCCTTCTACATAAAACCCCGTGACGATAATCCAGCGCTATGTGAAGGTTTTGACTTGATGTGGCGTTGGATAGAACTTGTTTCTGGTGGAACAAGAATAGCCAATAAGGAGCTTCTGATAGAAAGGTTAAAAGAGAAAGGCTTGAACCCGCAATCTTTCAAGTATCACCTGCAAGCTTTCGATTATGGAATGCCACCACATGCAGGTTGGGCCATAGGCTTGGAAAGATTAACCATGATGTTGACTGGAAAAAAGAATATACGTGAAGTGACATTTTATCCAAGAGACAGGTTCAGGCTGACGCCGTAGACCTGATGCTCGTTTGAAACTATAGCCCCCTTATATATAGGTTGAACTTTTAAAAGAACCTTTGACCACATCTTGGTTTGGACGGTGTGTGGATTTTTCTCTTCTTTATTTATCTTATAGAAGTATTTTTCAAAACGGATATAACGGGCGCGTATCCACATATGTCCAAAGGGGAAGAAGGGGAATGGCAAAAAAGTATGCGCTAGTTCTGTTTGCAATAACAGTGCTGATTATCATGGTTAGTTTCTCAGCGACAGGTGCGGCGGATCAGTCTTTGGCTTGTTCGACGTGCCGTAGTGGCGTTGTCGATAAAACGCCGTGCGAAGCTTTCGTGGTTAAAATTGTGTTCAAGAACACTGGAAAAGCCGAGGGCACATGGTCTGTTAACATAGCCTTTGAAGGTGACGCGTGGTCTTGGAGTGGAACACCGCAAAGTCTAACCCTTAAGCCAGAAAGTGCAAAAACTTTGGTGTGGAATGGCAACGTTCCCTGCAACGCTACCATTAATTCAGTGGCAAGACTCATAGTCTACTATGATGATTCTTTCAAGCCGCTGGACTGGTGGATACATGTGATTCCAGGCGCAGAGCTGACGATAACATCAAGCAGTTTGGAATAACTTAACTCTTCGGCAATTTGGGCGTTCACTGCCTAGCAGTTGGATCTTTCAGTGTTCTGAGGATTAGTATTAAAAGTCGCCTAAAACCTAAAGATATATCGGAGTGGCAAGGCTTGAAAAGCCCTAAGCACCGTCTGGTCTCTATCACAACAGTATGTTTCTTGTTTTCCTTCATGGTAACTCTTGCGACTTACTTTTATTCTTACGATACTCCTTCAGATAACTTCACGGTAACGCTTGTGAACAGAGGTTTGCCATTGCCGTGGGCTGTAGAATCTCACGGCATGATAAGCATATATCCACCACCAGCTGTTTACCCCTTCGACTTCTTGGAGCTGAGCTTCTTAATTAACATAGTTTTTTGGGCAGAGGTTTTTCTGCTTCCGTCGATCATCTACTTGTATTGGAAAGGGCTTAGGCAATTTAGAAAAAGAGGCGATTTGAACGAGAAGTACCTGTTTCCATGAATTTTAGTTAAAAATGTACTAAAAGCTGATAAATATCGTTCTTTTCTTTATTCGCGACGGGGAGAACCAACGATGGGATGCGGAGTCTTCGGCGCTATAAACTTTGAGGAGCAACCCGTATTCCCATATGTATACTGGGGTCTCAGGGCCCAAAATCATAGGGGGCACCAGTCCCACGGTTTCCTGACATATAGCGAAGGAAAATTTTACATTTACAGAAACCTTGACCTCGTACCCAAGATAAAGTCTAGTGCAATTCAAGAATGGTTTGGGCGCTTGCCAGGACATGTTGGCATAGCAAACGTTAGGTACACGACTTCCGGAAAATGTGACGAGCAATCGTTGATAAAGGGCACGCAGCCTATAACAGCCTCAAAAAACGGGTTAAAACTTGCTGTTTCTTTCAACGGTAACGTTGTCAATACTTTTCAGCTCAAGAAAGACATAGACCGCGTATTTCCTGCTTTTACATACGAATGCGACGGAGATTTGCTTTGCCACAAACTATTAATTGAACTGGAAAAGCGCAAAGACTTAGCCTCTGCTGTCGAAGTTTGCATGCAAGAAATTGACGGCGCCTTTTCTGTGGCTGGAATAACTGGAAACGGCGATTTCTTCGCCTTCAAAGATCCCCACGGATTAAGGCCCTTATGCGCTGGGCATGGCGGGCCAATTTATGCTTTCTCTTCGGAAACGGTAAGCTTAGACATAAATGGTTTACGGAAGGATTTTGAGCTGGAACCAGGCGAGTTTGTAAAGGTTTCAAAGAACGGGTTCGAAAGACAACAAATTATTAAGAATGCAAGGAAAGCCTTTTGCGCATTTGAACTTGCCTATTTCGCAAGGCCTGACTCCCGATTTGACGATAAGTATGTTTATGAAATTCGCGAAGAATTTGGAAGAAACATCGTCCGAGAATACCCCGAAATTGTTAAGGATGCAGATGTTATTCTTTCCGTGCCTGAAACGGGCGACGACTCGGCCATGGGAGTTCATGAGGAATCTGGACTAAGATGGGAAAGGGCGTCACGCAGGCACCGCTATGTGACTGAAAGAGCCTTTATTCTCTTGGATAAAGAGCGATACTCCACCATAGACAGAAAAGTCAACATCCTCGGATCGAAAGTTGACGGAAAACGTGTTATAATAACCGAGGATAGCATAGTTCGAGGGGACACTACAAAAGTCATAATAGAAAAACTGCGGAGAATGGGCGCAAAAAAAGTTTACGTGTTCGTCACTTTTCCACGCATAATCGGGCCATGTTTCTATGGAATAGACATGTCAACTTATGGCCAACTAATCGGTGCAAAACACACGACCGAAGAAATAGCGAAGATAATAGGCGCAGACGCCGTGTGTTACCAGTCCATAGAAAACTTGGTAAAGGCCACGGGTTTCACTCGCGATCAACTGTGTCTCGGATGCATAACTGGGAAGTACCCGACGCCATTAGCCCAGAAAATAGCGGACGAAATGAAAAAGAGGTTCTTGAAAGGTTATGAAGAAACTGGGCGACTTTACGAGATGGAAGAAATTTTGCAAAACATTTAGTAACAAAACAAATTAGGCATTTCTGTTTACTCTTTAATCTAACAGGTCGTCTATTTATGGAGAAAGTAGGCGTACTCGTCGTTTCATACGGTGCAAGAGAAGCGGCGATGATTGATGCTTTCGTTAGAAGCCAAAACTACAATGTAGAAATCTACGTTGCAGACAAACAGAGAAACCCCTTCAACGTGGAAAAAGCTGTCAAACACGTTGTCATACCAGACTTGGACGTAGAAAAAATTTGCCAATTCGCAGAAGCCAACAAAGACAAAATTGACTTCGCCATAGTCGGTCCTGAAAAACCCATAATCGACGGCATACGCGATCTTGTGGAAGAGCGAACGGGCATACCTGCGATCTGTCCAAAAAAAGACTACGCCATAGAAGCCAGCAAGGTTCAGCAACGCCTTCTATTTCAAGAAATTGTGCCAGAAGTAAACCCGCGCTTCAAAATTTTCGACCCAAAAGATTACAAAGGCACCGGAGAAGTTAAAAAAGCTGTTTACGATTGGCTTGATCAATTGGACAACAAGGCCGTTGTCAAGCCTGACAAGCCTGCGGCCGGAAAAGGCGTCGGTGTTTGGGGAGACCACTTTTGTACTCGCGAGCAACTCCTCGAGCATTTTCTATCAAACTTCCAGTATGGCGCTGTTATCATAGAAGAGAAGGTTGAAGGTGAAGAATCAAGTTTCCAAGCACTCTGTGATGGCAAACATCTGATACCCTTACCTGATACGCGCGACTACAAGCGGGCTTTTAATGATGACAAGGGACCGAACACGGGAGGAATGGGTTCCTACAAAAATTTTGGCGACATTCTACCGTTCATGACAGCGGCTGATAGAAACAAAGAACTCACCATTGTCAGCAAGATTTTCGAAAAATGGAAATCAAAAGCTGAGGACGATTCAAGCTTAAGGGGCGTGCCCTTTTACGTGGCCTTCATGCATACTGCAAAAGAACCCAAAATCCTTGAAAACAATAGCCGACCTGGAGATCCCGAAATAATCAACATTCTGCCAATTCTAAAAGATGATTTTGTGGATGTTTGCTTCAAAATTTTGGAGGGCAACCTAACGCGCGTTGAGTTGGAGAGAGCAGCGACCGTTCTGACCTACAAGGTTCCGCTGAACTACGGGGGCTACATGGACTCTTTTCCGAATCTTGTGAACAAAAGTGAAGTTGGAAAGCCAGTCAATTTGTCAAAGGCTTATGGACTGGCTGAAAAGTACGGGGATAGAATTCGGATATATCCCGCATCCATGGAGTTAAGAAACGACGAAACATACGCCCTAAAATCAAGGGTTGTGGGCGTCGTAGGAGTCGGCGAAAACATTGAAGAAGCAAGACAAATCTCGTTGGAAGGTGTGAAAGCCATCAAAGGCGGAGCCCTCTGGCATCGCACTGACATAGCCTCAAAACAGCACATAGAAAAAAGCGTAGAGCGTATGCATGAGCTGAGGCGCAGACTGTGAAAAGAGTCTTCATATCGGATTGTGAAGGCCCCATATCCAAGAATGACAATGCATTTGAGATGACAGCGCATTTCGTTCCAAACGGAGACAAGCTCTTCGCCGTCGTAAGCAAATACGATGATGTCTTGGCGGACGTTTTGAAAAGAGCGAATTATACAGCCGGCAGCACTTTAAAGCTCATTTTGCCCTTCTTGAAGACTTATGAAGTCACAGACAGAAAAATGCAAGAATTCTCAGCTCAAAATTTGGTCTTGATAGCGAATAGTAAAGATACGCTGCGGCATGTGAGAAGTATAGCTCCTGCTTTCATAGTCAGCACAAGCTACGAGCATTACATAAAAGTTCTCTGCCAAGCCCTAGCGTTCCCATACGAAAACACTTACTGCACACGTCTCAGCATTGACAAATACTCAATAAACAAAGAAGAGAAATCAAGGCTGAAAAAAACAGCAAAAGAAATCGCGCAAATGCCCATAATCGAAATCCCTCCAATGGCAAAGTCCCTAAAGGACTTTTCGGAAAAAGATCAAGAAACGATTCAGCGGCTTGACGAGATTTTCTGGTATGAAATGGCAACTATGGAGGCTGGAAGGTTTTTCGCCGAAGTTAACCCTATAGGTGGAATCCAAAAGGCTCAAGCCGTGGAAGATGTAGTCAAAAGAGTGGATGTGCCACTGTCGGAGGCAATGTACGTGGGCGATAGCATAACAGATGAAAAAGCGTTCAAACTTGTGAAGGAGAATCACGGCTTAACTGTTTCTTTTAACGGTAACCAATACGCTATTAGGAGCGCTGAAATTGCAGTTTTGTCGGAAAACAGCATAGTAACCGCCATTATAACTGATGTTTTCTGCACATTTGGAAAACAGCAAACTTTAGGTTTAGTAGAAAACTGGAACCGTGAAGCCCTAAATCGGAGCCCCATTAACCGAAATTTGCTTAGCCGCTTTTTCACATTTAACCCAAGCGAGTTACCCAAAGTTAAAATAATAACAAGCGAAAATATTGAAGATTTGGCAAAAGAGAGTAGCGAATTTAGAAAAAAGGTCAGGGGCGAAGTCATCGGAAGGTTGGGCTGAATGATTAAGAAAGTTGAGATTGAGGACACTTATGCCGAGGCTTTTGCAGGGGTCTTCTGTAGGGTAATTGTTACTGCTGATGATGAAGAAACGTTGCACAAGGCAGCTGAGGATTCCACGGCCACACCATCCATAGTAATCGGCAGAGTCGAGGGCGGAATCGAAAAATGGCTGCCCGAAAAAGAAACTCCAGACAAGCGCAAAGGCGCCATGTTGCAGTTTTGGGGAGGAATGGGCCCTGAAAAGCCTTTTTCAGAATCCTTAAAGAAATTTGAAACCGAACTCTCTTATAGAATTCGCCAAGACATTCTCGTTAAACCTTTCACCGCGGTTTTTGACGCGTTGTCTAATGCTGAAGGAAAGCTAGACATGATGGAAAGGGTTGGACACTGCGGTGACGGTTATGAGTGGGTAGAAAAGCGTCATGGCCGCGAAGTCATCGTTGTGCCCATAATGGTTCCCGATTTCGTAATTGAACGGTATTTGGGCTATGCCCACGGCGTCATGGGAGCAAACTTTTGGATCATGTGCGAAACTAAAGAGGCATTAAAATCAGCCGGAGACAAAGCTTTAGAAGCCATACACAAAGTAAGCGGTGTAATAACGCCGTTTAACGTGTGTTCTGCAGGGTCGAAGCCTGAAACACGTTTTCCATCGATAGGGCCAACAACAAATCATACGTATTCTCCATCATTGAGACAGAAATTGGGCACAGCTTCAAAAGTACCAGAAAACGTCCGTTATATCCCAGAAACAGTAATCAATGGCGTTTCGATTGATGCCGTCAAAGAAGCCATGAAAGTCGGCATAGGAGCCGCATTAAACGTTGACGGCGTGGTGAAAATTTCTGCTGGAAATTATGGTGGAAAACTTGGCAAATATAAAATTTACTTGCGTGAGTTGTTCCCATGAGCCGCTTTGACGCTGTTGGATTCGGCGCCCTCAATGTGGATAAACTCTTCAAAGCAAATCGAATAGCTAAGGCAGAAGAGGAAAGCTTCATAACAGATTTTGAAGAAGCTTGCGGAGGTTCCGCCGCCAACACTATTGTAGGTTTAGCGAGGCTTGGCTTGAAAGTAGGATTTATTGGAAAAGTTGCCCGTGACCGAGAGGGCAAAATGCTGATCAAAGACTTCCAACGAGAAGGCGTGGATACGAACGGCATAATTCATGCAAAACGTGGCAGAAGCGGCACAGTTATGGGTTTCGTGGATAAAAAAGGTCAACGCGCGCTATACATCGATTCAGGCGTAAACGACACAATAGCATTCAACGAAATAAAAGCTGAATATGCCTTTCAAGCAACCTTCTTGCATCTAACATCGTTCGTCGGACAAAAATCCTTCCGAATCCAGAAAAAACTCTTGGAAGCACTCCCAGAAAATGTTAAAGTGAGCTTCGACCCAGGCGCGTTGTACGCAAGAATGGGACTATCTAAGCTGGAGCCAATAATAAGAAAGACTTATGTTCTGATGCCTAATGCGGGTGAGCTTGCGCTTTTAACAGGTGAAGCTGATCACTGCAAGAGTGCTGATTTTCTGGTGGGAAGAGGCGTTAAAATAGTGGCTGTTAAGCTTGGTAGCAAGGGATGTTACGTGACGGATGGAAGAGAACGTCACTTGATAGAAGCTCCAAAGGTGAAAGCTGTGGATACCACTGGTGCTGGCGACGCGTTTTGCGCTGGTTTTCTTTATGGTTTGATAACTGGCAAAGGTCTGCATGAATGTGGAAGATTGGGCAATTTTGTCGCTTCAAGGTGTATAATGAAAATGGGCGCGAGGCCGGAGCTTCCACGCTTGGAGGATCTAAAACTTCTTCGTTAAGTATTCGACTAGGCTTTCGAAGATGAGTTTTCCATCACCGTATTGGGGCATTTGTTCTTGTCTTGTCCAGTCTGGCTGTTGCCACCAGTAAAAAGCCCTTTCAGGGTGTGGCATTAAGCCAAAGATTGTTCCTTCTGGATTGCATATTCCTGCTATGTCATGGAACGAACCGTTTGGGTTTGTTGGAAAACGGCCTTCTGCGTATTCACCATTTTTCATGCAGTAGCGGAAAACTAGCAAGTCGTTTTCGTAAAGTCTATCTAGGAGTTGTTTCTCTTTTTCTTTTGGGAATAAGAATCTTCCTTCTGAGTGTGCCACAGGTATCTGGAGGACTTTGCCTTTTGGAATTTTCCTTGTGAATACGCATTTTCCCTTGTTTTCCTGTTTTAGGTAAATCCAGCGGCAATTATACCCTGGTGGAATATTCGTCGCGAGGGAAGCCTCGGGATACTGGCTCATTCCTTCAAATCCCGGAAGCAAACCGGCTTCAACTAGCACTTGGAAACCGTTGCAAATGCCAAGTATTGGTCTGTTTTCATCAACGAAGGTCTTCAGTTCCTTGCCTATTTTTGCCAGCAGCCATTTAGCCCATATGGCTCCGGCTCGGACATAATCGCCATAGGAAAAGCCCCCTGGAAAAACCAGAAGATTATAGTCGAGAAGGTTTCCGCGCTTAATCAGTTCATTTGCGTGAAGAGTTTTAGCCTGAACACCTAATTCTTCAAAAGCACGTTGTGTTTCCGCGTCGCAGTTTGTTCCGCCCACACGCAAGACACAGACTTTTATTTCTTCACGTTTCATGTTTAGACCCCACTGCTCAGCGTTTGTTTCCAGCGCCTTGACAAGTCAGTCAGCGAAGCGTCCACAATGACTGCGCCGTCTATCCCATGAATGGTTAGTCTATGAGTCTTTGTGACTTTGCCTATCTCAATGCAATTTCTTCCTTTCATTAAAGCCTCAAAATTTTCCTTCGCTTTTTCTGAAGTTTCTACCAGAAAGCGGCTGTTTGACTCTGAAAACAACATGAAATCATTACGGTTTAAAGTTTCGCTCGGAATCTTTCTCAGGTCCAGTTCAAGGCCGTAGTTGCTGGCTAATGCCATTTCCGCCGCCGCCACGGCTAAACCTCCCTCTGACAAGTCGTGACATGCTTTTACGAGTCCTTGGTCAATGGCTTTTGTAATGCCTTTGAAAGTTTTTTTGGCTTGTGCTGGTCGGACTTTTGGCACTGTCTTTCCTATGAATCCTTTGAGTTTGTAGTATTCTGAGCCGCCTAATTCTTTGAAGGTTTTTCCAACAATGTAAATTGAGTCGTTGGGCGTTTTAATATCCATCGAAACGGCTAGGCGAATGTCTGGGATTATGCCTAAGGCTGTAATTAGAAGAGTTGGTGTTACTGGGCCAAGGGGCGATTCGTTGTATAGGCTGTCTTTTCCAGAGATGAACGGTGTTTTGAAGGCAGTTGCGAAATCGTAACAGGCTTCGCAAGCCTTTAGGAGGCTTCCCAGTCTTTCTGGCTTTTCTGGATTGCCCCACGTAAAATTGTCCAATAGGGCTATTCTGCGGCCGCCAACTGAGACGTTGTTTCTTATGGCTTCGTCTATGGCTGAGGCTGCCATCCAATAGGCATCAATTTTTCCGTAATTTGGGTTCATGCCGCATGATATTGCGATGCCTTTCCAAGATTCTTTCAGGGGTTTTATGATGGCTGCGTTGTTTGGGCCGCTGTTCTCGCCTTGCAAAGGCTTCAGTGTGGTGTTTCCTTTGACTTCGTGGTCATAGGTGCGTATTACGCTTTCTTTGCTGGCGATGTTAGGCCAAGCCAGAAGCTGCAAAAGGGTTTCAGTTAGGTTTTCTGGTTCAGGGAATACTGGTTCTTCAAAACTCACAGTTTCATATGTTGCAGTTTTCACGGTTTTTGGTGGTTCAAAAAGGAAAGATATGTCCATTTCTGCAACTTTTGCGGTTTGATAATAAATGCGTAAAACCGTTTCTACCGTGAATCTCCCGATGGCTGTTGCTTCAACATCTTCTTTCTCGAAAACATCCAAAACATGTTCAAGGTTTTCAGGGGGAACTGTTAAAAGCATCCTCTCTTGAGATTCTGAAACGTAAATTTCCCAAGGCGCTAATCCTTCATATTTCAGGGGAACCTTTTTTAGCTCTACGGTTGCACCGCATTCGAATTTCTTGGCTGTCTCGCCGACTGCGGATGACAAACCGCCGCCGCCCAAGTCTGTTATTGACGATGCTAGTTCACGATCTCGAATTTCAATTATCGCTCTTTTCAGCTTTTCTTCCTCAATAGGATTAGCTATTTGAACTGCTGGTCTGGAGACTTCTTCTGATTTTTCCGTAAGTTCAGCAGATGCGAAGGTTACGCCGTGGATGCCGTCGCGACCCGTTTTCCCACCTGCCAAAACGATCACGTGGTCTGGTTTGGCATTTTTTCTAAACTTTGTTAATGGGAGAAGGCCCACGCAACCGCAGTAAACTACTACATTTCCTACGTAGCTTTCGTCAAAGTATATGGCGCCGTTTACTGTGGGGATTCCCATGTTGTTTCCATAACTTCCTATTCCTGCAACGACGCCCATGTAAACGTATTTTGGATGCTTCACGCCCGGCGGGAGTTTCTGGTAGCCAAAATCTAATGGTCCGAAGCCTAAAACATCCGTGCATGCAATTGGGTCTGCCCAGACACCTAAAATGTCGCGGATTACTCCGCCTACGCCCGTGGCTGCACCGCCAAAGGGCTCTATTGCGGACGGGTGGTTGTGGGTTTCAACTTTAACCGCTATCCCATACCCTTTATCAAATCGAATTATGCCCGCGTTGTCTTCGAAAACGGAGAAACACCAGCGCGGGTTAATCTCTTCTGTGACCTTTGAAATGTACGTTTTGAAGAGGCTGTCAATTTCTTTTCCATGCACGCGTATTTTGCCTTTGAAGGTCTTGTGGAAGCAGTGTTCAGACCACGTTTGCCCTATGGTCTGCAGTTCCACGTCTGTGGGGTTTCTTCCCTTCTTTTTGAAATAGTCTTGGACACGTTTCATTTCTTGCAGGTTTAAGCCTATGCCTAGTTCGCGGCTTATTTCCGAAAGTTGTGGGTCAGCGGCCCCAAGTAGGTTAATCTCAAAAAGTTGGAATGGTGTTTCTCTGCGGATGTAGAGATTTGAGGTCATTTTTCCTCCTCAATAATGATTGTGTAATTGTCTTTGGTTGGGTTCGCCAGAAGCCTCTTGCACATTTCTTCTGCCTTGGCGTGGGCTTCTTTGCGTGTTTTGGCTTCGAGAATTATATTGTAGATTTTGCTAACGTTTACGGTTTCCACTTTGTAACCAAGTTCTTTTAATAAGTGTGCTGTTGTTTCGCCTTCTGGGTCGCTGTGCCCAGGTTTTAGGTTAACTTCAATTCTTACGCGGTATTTCATGGATTAAGTTTGAGTTTGTGGAGATTTAAACGCTTTTATCATCAATTAGGCAAAGTCCTATTTCAAAACTATTTTTTTGTTCTTATAAAGAATTTTGATTTCTTTTGAATCTGTCACGTTTCCTATCTGTTCAGTTTGAGTTCCAACTTTTTCAAGGATGCCTATTGCTTTTTCTTTCTCTTTTTTGCTCACTATTATGGCGAAGCCCCATCCCATGTTGAAAGTTTTGAACATTTCCTCGTCTGCTATGGGTCCGCCGAGTTCAGAGGCTGTTTTCTGAATTAACCCGAAAATGGGCTGAGGCTTGAAATTGTTGAATTCGAAACCTATGCCTTGCGAAAAGCGTGTTAGGTTGTTGAATTTTAAGTAAGCATCGCCCGTTATATGCACGGCTGCTTTGATTTTAACTTCTTCTGCGACCTTGAGGATCTGTTTCACATAGATTCTTGTTGGCTCTAAAACTTCCAAAACTATTTCTCTGTCCAATCCCTCTGGGACATAGTGCGACTCGTATTTTCCGCCCCATCTTTTAAAAAGGACTTTTCTTGCGAGGCTTAAGCCGTTGCTGTGCAAGCCAGAGCTGCGAAGACCTATTATGGAGTCGTCTGGTTTGATGTTTTTTCCCGTGATTATTTTTTCTCGGGTTACTTCGCCCACTGAGGCGATTATCATGTCAAAGCCTTTCCCTTCTGTTAAGCCTTTTATTAGCTCAGCAACGTCGCCTATTTCTCCGCTTGTTATGGCGCATTCTGCTTCTGTGGCACCTTTGGTTATGCCTTTCAGCCATTCCTTGATTAGGGCAGGGTTGGAGATTTGAGCGTGAATGTTGTCTGCAATGCCCAGGGGTTTGGCGCCTGAGCGTATGACATCGTTGACGGCCATGGCTACGGCGTCGATGCCTATTGTGTCGTATTTCTCTGCTAGTTGTGCCACTAAGACTTTGGTGCCTACGCCTTCTATGACTAGATCTAAATAGCGGTTTTCGTCGATGGGAAAAATGTTTCCGTAGGGAAGGCGCATCACCTCGCCGTGGCGGCTGAACCTGTAGGTTTCCCGTAGCATTTCCAATGCTTTTTTGGATTCCGCGCGTAGTTCGCGGTTTACGCCTGCGTCTGCGTAGGTGAACTTTTTGGTCACTGACTTTTTCTCCTTTCGATCTGCGGTCGTAATCTAACTTCTTTAGGCTAGTGAGAGATAACAATTTTGTTCTAGGCCATGCTTTGCGGTGCGTGACGGTAATGGATAAAAGTTTAAGTTAGCTTTCTCCTTTGCTAGGTCTATGCGCTTTCGCCGCGGCCGTAGTCTAGCATGGCTAGGACATCGGCCTCCCACGCCGACGACCCGGGTTCAAATCCCGGCGGCCGCACTAGATGCTCTCGGCAAAGCTATGTCCCCCTTATCTATTATTGAAAATCCAAACCCAAAAATAAGAAAATTAGCGTGCGCCCTGGTTTTGGCTAGAAGTCCACTTCATATTTGATCTCCAGCGTTTCGGCCAGCTGTTTCAGTTCCTCATCGTTCAATAGCTCCGACTCTAGATAATCGTAAATTCTATCTTCGCCCAGCCTTAGAGCTCTGGCTTCGTCAACTGCGACCTGATAAGCTTCAATTTCCAAAGGTCTCTCAATATAACTCAGTTCCTTGTTGGAGGTTTTCCCTTCCATAAACTGCTTCACATGAACCAGTTCATGAATCACATCTAGATATATGTCCACAAGATTCCCATTGCTCAAATAGTGGGGGCTAACCAAAAGGTGTCCGTCTACATCGTCCACTTCCATGTAGCAGACAGTATTTGTAAACTCAACTTCGAGTTTACCCAGCACCTCCTCTGTTCCAGCGCCAAAAATGCGTCTGACAACCCCAACCCTATCGAAGCCTTTGAAGCAGTTGATGAAAGGACACTTTAACATTTCCCCATTGTGGACTATTTCAACTTTCATAGCTAGATCTGACCTTCTTTACGTGCTTACCAGTCGAAGAGACCTTTCTAAATGCTCTTTCCTCTAACGCGCTCGCGCAGAATGGTAAAGGGAGAGCCATTTCAAAGCGCGTATGATTTCCTAGAGGCGAAGTGCACTAAACTCCGGAAAATAGCTTAAAAATGTTTCCATTTATGATGAGATTCTCAATGTTGTTCTGCAAGTGAAAATGGTGGTGGATAATACATGTTGTGTTATGCAGAATAAGTTAGATTTGCGCTTTTTTACGGAGAATAAGCCTGAAAAGGCGTATTTCTATGTTTGAAAAGAAAGTTTTGCACAGAAGGTGTTTTTGGCAGCTTTATTGCTAGCTTTTCCTATGCTTTAGACATTTCGAAAGTTTTGCGCTCGCTCTCAGTGTTTGAATCTCGACACGAGAACTGCAGCAACCAAAGCAATGATAATTATAACTGCGCTTATCTCAGCGGGAACGACAATGCTTTGATTTCCATTCTGCTTTACGATAATGCCGACAAGAGCCCAGACAATGACAAGACTATATGCAATGTCCTTCTTTGTAACCACAACTGCAAGCGTGATAATCAAGGCCACGATTATTACAAAAACTGCCCAGGTAACGTTGCTTATGCCTAAACCGTCCCAGTCAACAGAAACCAATGCCGCAGCCACATTGGCAATGGATGCGATTGTTATCCAACCTAAGTAAACACTGAAGGGCAAATGAACACTCAATTTCTCCCTCAAAGAAACGAGAGATTTGCCGATGTTGAGACGCAAATAAATCGTAATCAACGTTGCTAAGAGAGCAAACATTGGAACAACTGACAGCGTGATGTACCCATAATGCCAAAGAAAAAGCCATATGATGTTGAAAACGCTACTTAGAACAAAAAGAAAGCTTACTTCTTTTAGAAACGCTTTCCCTCTCTGACTCGGCAACGCTTGGAAAACAGCAAAAACCAACAACAAAACGTAAATCAAACCCCAAATAGCGAAAACATAGCCCGCAGGCGTTATCAACGTCGGATACAAATCGGACACTTCGCCAGTCGTTATTCCGTTCAGCCCCGAAGCACTAGCCAGAGAGTTGACTGAAACTGTAGCTAGGAACGCGATAATATTAGCGCCTTGCAAAAGAACAACTTTTCTTGACTCTGACATGAGGCGACCCACCACGCAATAGATTATTTCGTATCACATATAAAAACTTCAATACTAGTGCACTCTATTTTTCTACAGTTCATCGCGTGCGGGATATGAAGTTCAGCAAACTAGTTTAACTGCACATGTTTTTCTTCAAACTTCTTAAATGCTTTTTCTCGCCACTTTCGGTTCCAGCTCTTCCATCCTGTTTTTACAAGTTTTTCTCTAAGTTCAGGTCTTTCCGCAACCCACTCTAGCAGTGTCCAGAAGCGTCTCCTGTCTTCCAGTCTTTCCTTTGGCACGCCCACCTCTATGCACCATCTTATGTAGCTTCTCTCAACCATCTCTTGGAGTTTGCCGACGATTTCAACTTTTTCGACTTTGAATCCGCGCTCCTTCAGGTAGCTGCGTATGCTGGAGAGAACATATCCTGAGCAAACCTTGAAACGGGTCTCCTTGTCAGGCCGCATCACCTCAACGATCTCCTTCGCTATTTTCACTGCATCATCCAAATACCGTTTATTTCCAAAGTTTGGCGACTGAAAAGAAGAGACTGGAATCCTACGTCTCATATACCTACCGCGTGGGAGTTGGAGGGCGCCGATTACAACGCCTAAGATAAGGTCTCCCCACCCAGCGTCGTCTATCAAAATTTCTCTTGCAGAAAGAAACCGATTCAGCGCCAAAATCAATCACCAAAGAGCCAAATATAATATATAGTGTTTTTGTTTTTCTGTCTTGTTGTTCTTGATTTCATTGTTTGTTTGTGCACTGCCAATGTCTAGTCTGCTTTGTTGTCTGTGAGCTCAAAAGATGGGCTCTTCGGCAAGAAGAACGCTCTCAAGGCTGTGCTTATAATCGCTGTTGTAGTTTGTGTAAATTCTGAAAATTTTAGAAGCTAATTCACTGAGCAACAGCGGAGAATGCGTTTTTATTGGTAGCCCCGAGAAGATTCGAACTTGTGTAAATTGTGATAGAACAAGAATTTGGTTAATCCTGCCCACCTACTAATGCACATGCTATTATACTACAACTTGATAATACTGAAAACTTGATAGGAAAATGTGAAATCCTCATGCAAGATGAATTACTGCAAAAATTAGTAGATAAATCAATGACAAAAGAAGAACTTTTTCAAAAGATAAAAATGGACTCCACTCTACTTCCTATAGTTCTCAAAGGTATTTCTTCGTCAAAAGCTGCCATTAGATACGGTTGTTCTAAAGTAGTCATGGATTTAAGTGATGAGCATCCAGAAAAATTATATCCACACATGGATTTTTTCATAGATCTTTTGGACAGCAAGTATAGAATCCTAACTTGGAATGCTTTGGCCATTATTGCAAATTTGACTAGGGTTGATAAGGACAGAAAGTTTGATGTTATATTTGACAAATATTACAGCTTCATTAATGATGAATATATGGTTACTGTGGCTAATCTTGTCGGGCATTCTGGAAAAATTGCGTTAGCAAAACCCCATCTCATTGAGAAGATAGCGAATGAACTTCTGAAGGTCCAGAATATCTCTACAACACCTCATCTAACAGAAGAGTGTAAAAGAGTCATTGCTGAAAAAACCATCAAGTCTTTCAGCTTGTTCTTTGACAAGATCAAGCAAAAGGAAAGAGTAACCTGTTTTGTCAAAAGGCATCTTAATAGTTCAAGAAAAACTTTGAGAAGAGAAGCAGAGAATTTCCTTGACCAATGGGGTTAGTCCAGTTCTATCAGTCGCGCACAATATAAGCCGCCACCAAATTGAAATGTGCGCACCAGTAACAGCTGAATAATTATTCAGCAACCTCGACTTGCGAAGAACTAAGAGGCCCGAAGGAAGTGAACTGGGTGCACGAAGCGCGCGTTGGGTTTTTTTCTATGTTATTTTCTTACCGCATTTTTGGCAAAAGGCTGCATCGACCCTGTTCTCTGCTCCACAGTATTGACAAAACTTCTTTTCCTCAGACACAGGGACAGCAGGTTTCGCTGCAGGCAACTGGGTTGGCGTTTTAATAGAGAAAAATCCTACAGCAGCTAGTATCCAAGCAACGAACCGCAATATTTCACCAATTATTGGTATAATAGCTCCTATAAGTAAAACCAAACCGGCGGTCCCAAACATTTTCTCAGCAGACTTCTCTGAAAGAATGTCTAGTGACTTCTTGTAAAATATTGCTCCAATTAAAGAGAATACGTACGTCACAATTAAAACGATTATGAATACTCCTAGTCCCGCAAGAGGCGAAGTGACAGGTGCCACAACGGCAACGCCTATGATAAACATGATGAGAATGGCTATGAAAGCTATGACGCCGATTATGCCAAAGATAAGCCCATAAAGCGCATTCTGGAATATGTCATTCTCGTTGTAGTATTCTGCCAACCCCTTCATTGCGATTAGCACAAGGATGATGCCGACAAGGTTAAGAAATGGGATAGCAAGCAAAATCGCTCCTACGCCGCCCAAAGTTTTGTTCGATTCTAAACTCATGTGAATTACCTAATAACAGAGTTTGTAGGGTCATTAGATAAAACTTTCTGCGAACGGCTGTTCTCAACCTTCGCTTCATCCTCTTCTTTCTGTAGAAATTTAGGTAGCTGTTCAATAACAGCAACAGGAATTGGCAGTATAAAGGCGCCCGTACGCATGACAAACAGCGCGAAGATGGTTAAACCTTTTTAAAACCGTTTAACCCTTTGTTCTTTGGGGAGCAAATTGGGAAAGGTACGTACGACGACCATGTCTACAATCATCGGTGTGATAGGTATGTTGATCGTCTTTGGTTTTGTAGCAGGCGTTGCGCTGGAACAGTGGTTCTACCCACAAACCGTAAACGTCACCTCAGTTGAACTTGAAACACGCATAAACAACGAGGCTTGGTCTAATGGAACCACAATAAATTGGGATTCACGAACAGCTGGAACCTACGTATACATAATGGACGTAAGAAACACAGGCACGGCAACCACAACCGTGCTCTTCATAGTCTCTGGATTACCAGAGGGCATAACTCAGTCTTGGGCAGGCAACGGCACAACCCTGACGCCTAATACAAATGTGACAGCCCCTCTACAACTAGTAATCGAAGAAGACGTAGAAGTGGGAACGTATGACTGGCAAAGCTGGGTGGAAGCCACATAGTTTTACCCAAATCCGAACAATAGAGAGAATAGCAATTCCCCGTTTTGGGGACAAATAACCCCGTAACAAGTGCATGCGTAGATCCTCCCAACAACATCACCTACGATGAGGTATAGAAAGAGTACAAACGACGAAACAACGTGATGTTAGAGAAGTCATGACAAAATCTTGCGCGCCAAAGATTCTTCTACGGAACAAACACGTGCTGTATCGCTCTTTGGGGTGATCCTACTCCGCTTATATATAGATTCGACGTTTGATTCACTCTGAGAATCTTCGTGTGGTTTGTATTATTTTCAATGGGGCTTGGGCAAAGTCTTTATCGATTTGATTGTGTATATGACGATGGAGACTGCTTCCAAATGGTATTTCAGACTGATTGGCTGCAAATTCTCATTGACTGTAAAAACAATGTAAAAGAACGCATGGCTCCATACCTTAAAAAGTCAGGTCAGCCGCAGCCAGATCTGGGTATTGGTGCTGGAGGTGATCCTGTAAAACGGGTGGATTTGGCCGCTGAAAAGGCTATTGTGGACACGCTGAAAGAGTATGAAATTTCGTTTACGCTCATCAGTGAAGAGTCGGGTTTCAAGGAGTTTGGAAAAACCGCTAGTCAATGTTACGTGACGACAGATCCCATAGACGGAACAACCAATCTTCTGCGGGGTGTTCCTTTCTACGCAACTTCTATCGCAGTTTCGTCAGAACCCACAGTTTTGAGGGTTTACGCGGCTTTGGTCACCGACCTTTTTCATGGCACAACCTATATGGCGCAAAAGGGGAAAGGCGCCTATCGGGACGGCAGAAAAGTAACTCCGTCCAAAAATGTGTCGTTGGAAGAGGCGGTGATAGGCTTAGACTTGAACACTTACAACATCCAAAAACTCGCTCCACGCTTGACGAATCTTATCAGAAGGACGAAACACATACGACATTTCGGAGCCAACGCCCTTGAAATGTGTTACGTGGCTGATGGAACAACTGACGCCTTTGTAGACATAAGAGGCAAACTTCGAGCAACGGACATAGCGGCTGCTTACCTAATAGTGCAGGAAGCAGGTGGAAAAATAACAACATCAGAGGGAAAACCACTAGACGTCAAGTTGGACCCGCAGCAAAAGGCGGAATTTATAGCTGCCGGAAACGCGGGCATTCACAGAACGATACTCAGTCTGATAAAACCTGAAAAGGAAGCAAAATGATAACTCTGTTGTCGCCATATTCGGCTGCGCTAATAAAAACGCAAAAAACGAAAATACTTGTCATTGCCGATCTGCACATAGGCTGGGAAATGGCGCTCCAAAAGAAAGGAATACACGTTCCAAGCCAAACGCCAAAACTTGTGCAGAAACTAACAGCTTTGCTATCCACGTACAAACCTGATGAGTTGGTAATCTTGGGCGATGTCAAGTACACGGTCGTTACAACGGACATGGGTGAATGGCGTGACATACCAGACTTCTTCAACGAACTCCAAAATCACATACAGGACATAAGTATAATCCGTGGCAACCACGACGCAAACATTGAACCGTTACTGCCAGAAAACATTAAACTGCTCGCTGCGACAGGCACAACTTTCGGCGATGTTGGCCTTTTCCATGGACACAAATGGCCTTCCCCAGCGCTTCTAAAATGCAAAACATTAACCATGGGACACCTTCACCCAGTCGTGGTCTTCCGCGACCCGGCAGGCTTCAAAATAACGCGGCAAATCTGGGTGAAAACACCCTGCGACCCTCATCAACTGTGCAAGATTTTACTGCAAAAACACAAAATAAAAATCGAAAACTCACCAGAAAAAACATTGCTAAACAATTACGGAATCAAGGCGAAAACGTCCCAGATTTTGATAATGCCTTCCTTCAACGACTTCTTGGGAGGCAGAGCTATAAACGAAAGAAAACACGGCGAGGGTTTCAAACAAAAAGAAATCGTTGGTCCAGTTCTCCGCTCAGAAGCAGTTGACATGGACAATTCAGAAATATATCTCTTAGACGGAACTTACCTTGGAACTCTGAACCAGCTTAGAAACTTGAACTAACAACAATGCAGCATAAAACTTATAGAACGCGCTGTGGCTCAAATTAGTAGGGTGAAAAAATGCCATCAGATGAAGATTATCCAGAATGGTTTAGAAAAAGACGCTACCCATTCGATAGGGACTTGTTTTTCGGAGATATCGACAAAATATTCCGCGACATGGAGAAAATGATGGAAGAAGAATTCAAGAATTTTACTGCAAAAGTTCCAAAAGACTATGTTAGGGAACGCAAACTCTCGGATGGCTCAACAGTCCGAGAGTGGGGCCCGTTTGTATACGGCTACAGCATGAAGATAGGCCCCGATGGAAAACCCGAAATCCGCGAATTCGGCAACATTAAGAAAAGTCTTCGGGGACCCCAAGTGAAAGAAGAACGTGAACCGCTGGTGGACATCGTTGAAACAGACGGCGAAGTCCACGTAGTCGTGGAACTACCAGGCGTAGAAAAAAGCGACATAAAACTTCATGGAACAGAAGACAACTTGACAATATCGGTTGACACGCCGCAATACAAATATTACAAAGAAGTCCAGTTGCCAGCAAAAGTCAAAGTGAAAGAAGCAACATCAGCCTACAAAAACGGCGTTCTAGAAGTCACGCTTCCTAAAGTCGAAGCTGGAAAGGAACCAGAGGGCGAACCGATAAACATAGGTTAACAACTGCCCTTTTCTCTTCCATCGGCTTTCGCTCGTCGAAAAGCTTGGGTCTCAATGAACGAAAACTCGGAAATTGACGCGTTAAATGCCATATGTAAAGAAGCGAAAGCAGAAGGAAAATTATCTGGCAAAAACCTGACAAAACTGTACGAAATTTTCGGTCAAAGGTTCACAAAAGCTTTCGAAGCCCTAAAAGAAAACCGCGTAAAAAAGTACGTTTTCAAACCCGGCGGCAGAACCGTTTGGATAGTCGTTGGAAGGGAACGAGACTATCTAATAATGCCTGAAGCCGAATTCTGCACGTGTGACGACTTCTACTTCCGCGTATTAGACAGGGAAGTGCACCTGTGCTATCACCTAATCGCACAGAAAATAGCCCGCAATTTGGGATGGTACGAAACCATAGAAGAGAGCGAAAAGCTATATGATACATTAATGAATGAGTGGAAAAAGGCTACTGCTTAAATATTTAAACTTAAAAGATTAAATAGAACAAGGGAGAACTTCAATGGACATAAGTGCATACTTCGAAACGATCAAATACATCCTCATGACCGCAACCTTCATTGCGTTAATCTTGATATTCCTCTACACGTTTTACGGCAAAGAAGAACAGGCCACCTAAGAACGGCCTAGTCGCCAGCTCTGCTTAACTTTCTGCTCATAATCACAAACATTATTATGCTTAACATTGCAAGAATTATGCCGAACAAAACCATCCACGTGGCTTCTGGACCGGCGCCAATGATTATCGGGAACGGCCCAATAAATATGATTGCGCCAAAATTTATTGAATCGCTGCCAAAAAGTATTGCAGCAATCATCAGGATTATGATGCCTACGAAAACTATTAAAAACCCTGTTATGAGCAGCAAGAAAAATCGTTTAGGCACATCCAATCCGCCTTCGCCGTTTTCTTGAGGCTTTTCATCTCCTACCATCATGTTTCGCTCACCTTAACACTAAATAATATATGACCATCGCTATTACAAGAAGTATCGTTAGGATTAAGGAAAGTAGCAAAACGGTCTTCAGCGACTTCTTGTCTGTTCCAAAAATTATCGGAATAGGACCGATTATTATGGCTCCACCGCCCCTGATTTTCCCTTTTTTGCTTCTTGAGATGGAAAGCAAAAGAATTGCAATTACGAGGATGAGCATTCCGACAAAAATCAAGGCGATGCCCAACGCGTAAAGCGTTTCCGCGTCTATCACTTTTTGTGACCCCTTTCTATCCACGTTAGCAAATCAATAATGGTTTTTAATAAGCTTTATAGCATCATTTTCTCTTTATGCTCAGTGGCGCCAGAACTAAAATGAGAACTGAAGAAATAATCAAACAAATCCTGTTACAGCGTCCAGAAATTTCAAGGGAGCAGATTCTCGAAAGATTAGAAAAGGAAAAAAATAGAACTGGAGGCTTCATCGTGGATCGCACTCTAATGCGGTTGATTGCAGCCGAGTTTGGCGTCGAAATTCCGCAGAATGATATTCATCTGCGTAAGCTTTCAATAGGTCATCTTGTTCCAAGTTTGAACGACGTTACTGTTTCAGGTCGTGTTCTGGCAGTTTTTCCTCCTAAAGCTTTTGAAGGAAAACGGAGTGGGAAATTTGCAAGTTTACTCATTGCTGACAAAGACAATGTGTTGCGTGTTGTCTTGTGGAATGACAAAGTCGATCTCCTAGAATCGGGCGAAATGGAAGCTGGGAAGATAGTACGTTTTTCTCATGGATACACCAGAGAAGACCGCAGCGGCAAGCCAGAATTGCACATTGGAACCAAAAGCGAAATCGAAGTCAATCCTCCAAACGCAAAAGCTGAAGACTATCCCACTCTGAGCAAATTTGCCACAAAAATCGGAAAAATAACCAGCGCCCACAAAAACAAAAAAATCAACATGATAGGCACAGTGAAAGAGATATTTTCATCTTCCACTTTCATGAGACAAGATCTAAGTTCTGGGAAAGTAATGCGGTTCACGGTGGGAGACAAAACAGGTCAAGTAGTCGTTGTCGCTTGGAACGAGAAAGCTGATGAACTTGAAAGGACACTGAAGGAAGGCGCTGAATTGCAGATAGTGAATGCAAGAGTAAAAACGGCATTGAACGGGGGATTTGAAATTCACATCAACTCGGGAACTTATGTTGAGATATCCGCGCACGTTGATGAATTTATGAAACTGGTGAACTTAAAAGAAGGTTTGAGTCATGTCAACGTTGAGGGCGAAGTCTCCAATGAACCCGTCGTTAGGGACGTAAAAACGTCTAAAGGCGAAGTTGTAAAAATCGCTGTTTTTAGGTTAAGAGACGAAACTGGTACAATCTGGGTTTCAGCTTGGCGAAAACACGCAGACACTGTTGGCAGACTAAAAGTCGGCGACAAAGTAGTCATGAAAAACGTTTATACTAGAAGGGGATTTGGGGAAAACCCCGAGCTATCAACCAGAAACACAACCGCCATTGTCGTTGTTTGAAAATCCAAAAATTTTAAAAAGCATAGCTGATTTGATGATCTCATGAAGCAACAGTAGTTGTTGTTGATCTTCAACTACCAACTGCGTAAGACGATCATAGTGTTAGTTCGTACGATTCCATCTATTCGGCGAATTTTTTCGATGCAATCGTTAACCTCTGCCACGTTCAAGCCACTTATGACGACGATGATGTCGTATCCGCCAGTAACCTCGTAGATTGTTTCAACATTTGGAATCATGCTTATTTTTTTTGAAACCTCTTGAGTTGGAAGAGAAGGATTTGTGGCGAGCAAGGTGATGGCTTCTGCCCCTGCGGTGGCTCCGATTTTGACCGTGAACTTTCTTATGACACCTGAATCGACAAGCGCTTTAATCCTCTTTCTAACTGCACCTTCGGATAGATCTACCTTTTCTCCAACGTCACTATAGCTGGCTCTCCCATTATTTTTTAGAATTTTTATTATTTCCTCGTCCGTTTCGTCCATTTTCTTCCCTCCATATGCTTAGATGCGGAAAAATTTAACGATTTCTGAAACCTGCTAGTACTGCAAGTACGAATTTCGTTGCGCCTTGTGCTTACTGTCTTTCAGGAATTACTTAATAGTGGCATCAGAATTCAGTGTATCAAATAGAACATCAGCGGTTTCAAATGTTACAAATAAGTCGCAAAGTTTAAAAGAATGGCAATCACGTGAAGAGACATTTTCATGTGATATGATGAGGGTGATGGCGTGACGGTTGCGAACAAAAATGCTGTCTATTTCTACGAAATTCGTAGAATTAGGTGGAAATTCTTCAATATTGGCCATTTGGATTCCGAAAACCTTATAAAAAGGTTTGATTTCTGTAATGGGATTAAAACGGCAAGAGGTGGAGATGATGATGAAAGCTAAATGCCCCGACTGTGATTCAGCACTTGACGTTCCGACAGATATCGTACAAGGAGAAATCCTAAGCTGCCCTGGTTGCGGACTTGAACTCGAAGTGAAGCAAGTGAACGGAGAGTCACTGGACCTTCAAGAACTCATTATTGAAGGAGAAGACTGGGGAGAATAAACAGGACTCGCTGATAATGCATCGTTCTTAAGAAGCGAAATGAGGACTTATTGGAAAACACTGCACATTTTGAGACCGTAATTCAGTATGGGATGACGGCAACTGATGAAGATAGGCCTTTTATATGAACGGTCCGAAACCGACGAAATGGGCATAAAACTAACAGCCAAAGAATTGGGGATAGACCTAAAGTATATTCCCTTCCGCAAAATTTCCGTCTGTCTGCACGATAAGGGATATAGAATTAGAAGTATAGGAAAAGACTATTCCAACATAGTTGAAGATGTCGCCGTAGTATTGAACAGAACCCAGAGCAAAAATCGTAGACTCTTTGCAGCTTACCTAATGGAAACATTCGGCAAGCATGTCATAAATCCTTCACAAGTCGAATTCCTGTGCTACAGCAAACTGAGAACTTTGCTCCAATTATGGACCGCTGGGATAAGAATCCCAAAAACAGTTTATGTTCCATGTGATTCCCGAGAAACCACCAAAGACAGAGGAGAAATCCACAACGAAGCAGAAATCGCCGATTTGATACAACAAGAACTTGGCAAAGAAGAAATTGTAATGAAACCGGATGCCGGAACCCACGGAAAGATGGTCAACCTCTCTAAAAACCGAAAAGAACTCTTAGTGAACATTCAAGGAACTAACCCCTCAATAATTAACCCAATGGGTATCTTAACGCAAGAATTGGTTCAAAAATGGTTTTACGATTTAAGAATAATAGTTTTTAAAGAAAAAGGAAAAACACCAATTTGTCATCCAAAAGCCTTGGCGAGGGGAGGGTTCAAGGATTTTAGGACAAACACGTTCCTCGGCAACCTTGTATTTGATGCTGATCTACCGCTTTATATCAGAGATTTGGCAGTGAAATGTGGCGAAGCAATTGGAAAAGACAAGGACGGATGGTTGTTCGCCTTCGACGCGATGATCAACTTTGGCAAAAACAAGATTGCAGATGAGGAATATGTCAAATCCGAGATTGATAAGCTTGCAGTACCCTTTGACGCGATAAGACGAGTCAAGGCGGACGAAACCAAAAGGAAGGATTTTCCTGCATGGAACAATAAGTTGGAAGTAGCCTTTCATAACTACAAGAGTTCGGAGCCCTACAAAAAAGTCAAACGAGTCATTGAAGAGAGTATGGAAAAGAATAAACACGAGATAGTTTTTCACGAAGCAAATTCCTGTCCTGAATTTTGGGAACAGACTCGCCTGATTGCAGGCATTAATCTAGCGGTACCTCTGTTCAAAATTGCCCAGAGCGTTACCAAATCTGATTGTTAAGGTGAAAAGAATTGAAAGTGGGAATAATCGGAGGCTCAGGATACGTCGGCGGAGAACTTCTGCGCTTATTACTTCTCCATCGACATGTAGAAGTCACAATGGTTACTTCTCGACAAAATGCCGGCGAATATGTCTTCGGAGTGCACCCCAACCTCAGAGGGCTTACACAGCTAAAATTCGTTCCTTTAGACGCAACCCAAATTCAGAAAAATTGCGACTTGGTTTTCACGGCAACTCCCCACGGTGGCTCAACCAACCTTGTTCCGAAACTTCTCGAAATAGGACTGAAAGTGCTCGACATGAGCGCAGATTTTCGTCTTAAAAATCCAGACGATTACGTGAATTGGTATGGCTGGAAACACGCTCATCCAGAATTGCTTGAAGAAGCAGTGTATGGTTTACCAGAATTCTATCGTCAAAAAATAAAAAACGCTCAATTAATAGCATGTCCAGGGTGCATGGCAACCGCCACAATACTCGGCTTAGCCCCCATGGTAAAGGCTGATCTTATTCAAAATGATAGAATCGTGGTCGACACAAAAATCGGTTCTTCAGGCGCTGGCAGCAAACCTTCGATTGCGTCTCATCATCCCGAAAGATTTGGAGGAGTGAGACCATACAAAACAATAGGGCACCGGCACATCGCCGAAATCGAACAAGAACTGAACACTTTGACAAAGGAATCCGTAACGATTTCCTTTTCTCCCCACGCAGTTAACATGGTTCGAGGAATCCTTTCAACAATTCACGTTTTCCCCAAAAAACCCTTGGAAACAAAAGATATTTGGAAAATGTATCGTTCACAGTACGAAGGAGAACCCTTCATACGCTTCGTCAAATATCAGAAAGGCCCATATCAACTGCCAGACCCCAAAGTTGTGATGGGAACAAACTTCTGCGACATAGGCTTTGAACTAGATCCACATGCAAATCGCCTCGTGATATTATCGGCCATAGACAACATGGTGAAGGGAGCGGCGGGCCAAGGAGTCCAGTGCCTCAACATTGTTCTTGGCGTTGATGAGAAGACTGGGCTCGAAAGCACTGGTTTCCATCCGATGTGATCATGATGATAGTAGTGGTGAAAATAGGAGGAAGCATACTAAAACAAGGCGCTTCTGATGGACTTGTTTCCGACTTCAAGAATATCCTGAAGGAAAATAGGGTAGTTCTCGTTCACGGCGGTGGAATTGAAGTCACTGAGATAGCGTCTAGATTAGGCAAGGAACAGCGATTCATAGTTTCGCCTGAGGGTTTCAGGAGTCGGTACTCTGACAAGGAGACTGTTGAAATATACTCAATGGTTATGGCCGGAAAAATCAACAAACAAATAGTTTTGGCTCTTCAGAGCCAAGACATACCAGCTGTAGGTTTGTCCGGTTTAGACGGGCTTCTTGTGAGGGCAGAACGGAAAAAGAAGCTTATCGCTGTTGATGAAAGGGGAAGAAAAAAAGTTGTTGATGGGGGCTATACTGGTAAAATAAGCGATGTTAATGCAAACTTGTTGCAGTTGCTAATAGAAAGTGGTTATCTACCAGTCGTAGCACCAGTTGCTGTGAGCGAAGAATTTGAGGCCCTCAACGTGGACGGCGACCGAACAGCAGCTGGCATCGCTGGCGCCCTGAATGCGGATCGGCTTGTTCTCCTGACAGACGTAGAAGGTTTAATTCTAAACGGCAAGTTGGTTCCAAAAATGACAATTTCGGAACTAGAAGAGACTCTCACCAAAATTGGGCATGGAATGATCACAAAAGTTCACGCAGCGCTAGAAGCCCTCAACCAAGGCGTCGACGAAGTATTGATTTCATCTGGCCTCGAGAAGTTGCCCATTTCCTCTTCGTTAAAACATGAACATGGAACTGTGATAACTCGTGAATGAACAAGAGATTATCAATGTCGAAGACACGTTAATGGCAAACGTCTATTTCAAAAAACCACTGGTTATAACGAAAGGCAGAGGAGCCCTAGTATGGGACATTAACGGGAAAGAATACATAGATTGTACTAGCAGTTACGGCGTCGCCATAGTTGGGCATTCTCACCCCAAAGTTGTAGAAGCAGTCAGAAGGCAAGCAGAAACTCTCATTTCTTGTCATGGATCCTTTTACAATGATGCAAGAGCAGAACTCCTACAAAAAATCGCCAAAATAACTCCCCGAGGCCTCGACAAAGTTTTTCTTGCAAATAGTGGCGCTGAGGCGGTTGAGTGCGCCATCAAGCTGGCTCGCAAATTTTCTGGTAAACCTGAAATAATCGCGATGATGGGGGCCTTTCATGGGAAAACCATGGGCGCGTTATCTGCCACTTGGGACAAAAAGTATCGTGATCCTTTCAAACCTTTAGTCCCAGAGTTTAAGCATGTTCCGCCTAACGATGTTGAAAAGGTTAGAGATGCCATAACAGAGAAAACCGCTGCCGTCATAGTGGAACCAATCCGTGGAGAAGGCGGAATTAGAGTCTCGCCAAACGGTTTCCTTCAGGGACTTAGAGAAATTTGTGATGAAAAGAATGTCCTTTTGATCTTTGACGAAGTTCAAACAGGGTTCGGCCGAACTGGGAAGATTTTCGCATGCGAACACTGGAACGTTATTCCCGACATAATTTGCGCAGCAAAATCGGTGGCGGGCGGATTACCCATGGGTGTAACGATATCCAAAGAGAATGTTATGTCTTCTTTTAAGACTGGTGATCATTCCAGCACTTTTAGTGGCAATCCCTTAGTGTGCGCTGCTGCATCAGCCACCATCGATGTGCTGCTGGATGAAAAACTTCCAGAGCGAGCAGCGGTTCTAGGCGAATATTTCAAAGGAGGACTGGAGAATCTTCAAACTCGCCACAGAATAATCAAAGAGATTCGAGGTTTAGGTCTCATGTTAGGCGCAGAGCTTCGATTTGACGTTCTTAACGTTCTCCTCAAATCAATAGACAGGGGGGTTCTAATTCTAGATGCTGGTAGAAACGTGCTACGTTTTCTACCACCCTTAGTGATCGAAAAAGAACAGATCAATAAAGTACTTGCTGTTCTCGATGCGATTCTGGAGGAAGAGGAAAATACACGATTACGCGGTTCAGCTTCTAAGTAGGCTGCTGAACATTTATAGTCCGTCAGGGAAAGAAGAGACGATTTCCAGTTTTCTTGCTAAAGAAATGGAGAACATAGGTTTCCACGTACATATAGATGATGTTGGAAACATTATCGGGGAAATTGGGCAAGGAAAGCCAGTCGTCCTCTTGTGCGGGCACATGGATACAGTTGCTGGGTTCATTCCGGTGCGAATCGAAAATAACAGGTTGTATGGTAGGGGAGCTGTTGATGCAAAAGGACCTCTAGCGGCCATGATCGTTGCTTCCCAAGCACTTTTCAAAGAGGGCCTTCCAGCCAAAATCCTGGTCGTCGGAGTTGTCGATGAAGAAGGGTCAAGTAAAGGCATTAAGCACCTAATCAACGAAGGACTTTCTGCCGACTATGCCATCTTTGGAGAACCGAGTGGCGTTGAAAAAATAACTATTGGATATAAGGGTAGTTTGCACCTTAAAATTACGTGTAAAACGCAAACTGGGCATTCCTCTGCACCGTGGCTTTATGAAAGTGCCATCGAAAAGGCGTTTGAACTCTGGAAAGAAATTAGAAATTTCAAATTGCCTCAAGAAAAAACTGATAGCCACTTCTACTCGACTACCTCTTGTTTAATCAAAGTAAACGGAGGAAAGGTAGCCTCCACGGTTCCCGCCAAATGTGATATGCACCTCGACATTCGGGTTCCTCCACAATATGAATCTCTTCAAGTATTTGATGAAATTAACAACGTAATCAAACAATATCAAGATGCCAATCCTAAGGTCTTAGTGGAAGTGAAAATTGAAGATCTAACTGATCCTTTTGAAGCAGATGATAGTTCGTCCCTTATTCGAGCGTTGTCTTGGGCGATAAGAAAGGTGAAGCACAAACAGCCTATTCTTTTAAGAAAAACAGGAACAGGCGACATGAATATCCTCGGCGCACGCATGAAAATGCCCATAGTCACATACGGTCCAGGAGACTCCCACCTAGACCATACACCAAAAGAAAGCATCAGTATTCAAGAATATCTGGATAGCATCCAAGTATATCGAGAGGCTATAAAGAAACTGGTCGAAATGTATCCAACTGAGCAACAGGTCGATGACCCATCAAAGACATGATTCTTAGAGGGCATTCAATTTTTCAGTCTTTAAGATATAGTTATGTTCTGTTCATTTCACGACCGATTTAACCATTAAATCTGTCGTTCTTTTGTTAACCTACTATCTTGGATAAGATGTCATAAGTTCGGAGGCTGTCTTTTTTTTCTACAACTATAATTGTTTCAGTCCAGCATGAGATGAATTCTATGATGTTGATTTTCTGCTCTGCCAACAATGTTGTCAAGAAGGCAACCACTCCTGGCGTAGTTTCCAATTCCTCTGGCGAATGGATAACGATCATGGTGCAATTATCATGTATCTTCAATGCGCCAAGTTTTTTCGGCAGGTTGTTCTTATCGAGCAAATAAACAATCTTGTTTAGTAAGTTGACTTTCATTCCGTTTTCTATTTCTAATGCTCTCGTTGCTATGACCACAGATTTTCTGTCGTAAACTGATACTCCACTTTTTTTCAAAAGTTCCAAAACTTTTTCCTCTCTTTTCTGCTTGTGCTTCTGCAATTCTTCCGAAAACCTTCGTAGAGCAGCCTTTATAGCAACTATGTCTTTAGTTTCCAGTTCATCTTGGATTTGTCGTGACAATTCGCTGAGATTTACGATTCCTCTCTCCAGTGCTTCGAGTACGTAAGGTTTGTTTTTTAAGTAGTCCCTTACGCCTTGGGCGATGGTCATGGTTTAGAAATGTATCAATTGGAACATTTAAAGCTTGTTATGTGACAAGAAAGTCGCAAAGTTTAAAAGTATCACCCCTGAGGTAGAGGGGATAATTTCAATTTCAAAAATGGGGGAGTAAGATGACGGAAAAAATCTTGTTAGCATACTCAGGTGGACTAGACACATCAGTATTAGCGAAGTGGCTTCAAGAAAAGTACGATGCTGACGTGATAACAGTAACCGTTGATGTCGGCCAACAGGAAGATTTGAAGGAAACCGAGGAAAAAGCGAAAAGCCTTGGAGTCTTAAAACATTACTCAATTGATGTCAAGGACGAATTTGCTGCCAACTATGTTTTTCCAGCAATAAAGGCAAATGCCCTTTACGAAGGAAAATATCCGATAAGCACCTGCCTGTCCCGCCCGCTAATAGTGTCAAAAATGGTGGAAATCGCACAGAAAGAGGGAGCCACAGCCTTTGCGCATGGTTGCACTGGAAAAGGCAACGACCAAGTGCGTTTCGACGTGTCGGTTAGCTCACTAGCTCCGCACCTAAAAATAATCGCTCCAGTGAGAGAATGGGGACTGACCCGAAAGGAAGAAATAGAATACGCCAAAGCGAAAGGAATCGAAATTTCCTCACCTGCAAAGACATACAGCATAGATCAAAACCTATGGGGTAGATCAATTGAATGCGGACTTTTGGAAAACCCTGATCAAGAACCTCCAGAAGACGCTTTTGAATGGACAGTTTCGCCAGAACAAGCCCCAAATAAACCTGAATACGTTACTATCAAATTTGAAGACGGGGTTCCAGTAGCCATAAACAAAGAAAACCTAAGTCCTGTGAGCTTAATCGAAACGTTAAACAAAACAGCTGGAGAGAACGGCGTCGGACGCATAGACCATATTGAAGACAGGCTTGTGGGCATCAAATCAAGAGAAGTCTACGAATGTCCAGCTGCAACGGTCCTCTTGGAAGCCCACAGAGACATAGAGAAGATGGTTCTGACACGACACGAAGTTTTGTTCAAACAGCACATCGAAGCCGAATGGACGTTCTTAGCCTATACGGGCCTGTGGATGGATCCTCTTAGGGAAGACCTCGAAGCCTTCATTGACAAAACCCAAGAGCATGTTGACGGAGAAGTTCGGGTTAAACTGTACAAAGGCGGGCTTCGGGTCGTTGGGCGTTCTTCACCCATGTCACTCTATGACCTTAACTTGGCAACCTACGACATAAAAACAACCTTCAACCAATCCTACTCTAAGGGCTTCATTGAATTGTGGGGTCTTCAAACGAAAACATCCAACGCTCTGAGAAACAGCGTTAACAAACAGAAAGAAGTGGAGGTACCCAAGCTAGCTTAGCATTTCTTACACAAAACACGCAGAAAATAGTCCTAGAAGGTTTTTGTGATGTCTGAAATATTGCATGGAGGAAGGCTACCTCCTGTAAGAAAAGATGTTGCTAAGTTTACTTCTTCCAAAAAAGACGACAGACGACTATCAAAGGCAGTGATAGAAATTAACAAAGCCCACATGATCATGTCGATGGAGCAAAAAATCGTCGAGTGGCATGCTGGCGCTAAACTCCTTGAAGCTTTAGCCCAGTTGTCAGGCGTTAGTCTGAAATCTTCTGCTGAAGACGTCCACATGGTGGTTGAAGAAGCAATCATCAAGAAGGTCGGCTTGGAAGTCGGCGGAAACTTACACATTGCAAAAAGCAGAAATGATCAGGTAACGACAGCCATCCGAATGGAACTTCGGAGAAACTTGATTAGCTTGATGTTTTCCTTGGTGAAAATGCAAGAAGCCCTAACTGAACTATCTGAGAAACACGTGAAAACCGTCATTTTGGAATATACGCATCTGCAGCCAGCTCAACCAGTAACTTTCGCCCATTACCTTCTATCACACGTTGATGCATTAGAGAGAGATCTGCAGAGATTATGTGAAACATATCAAAGAGTCAATCTATGCCCGATGGGTGCTGGAGCCTTGGCAACTTCAAGTTTTCCAGTAAACCGCGAAAGAGTTGCTGAACTTCTAGGTTTCGATGACATTCTAGAGAATTCAATTGATGCTGTGAGTAGCCGAGACTTTGTCCTTGAAACCATGGCAGAGCTCACATTGAGCGCCGTTAACATAAGCCGCTTGGCCGAAGACTTGATCATATGGAGCTCTCCCGATTTCGGCGTGATTGAAATTCCAAGCGCTTTCTCAGCGACAAGCAGTATAATGCCTCAAAAAAAGAATCCCGAAGTTCTCGAAGTTATCCGGGCAAGAGCGAGTCACGCCCTCGGCAACTTTGTGGCTTCTGTTGCCACGATGAAAGCGTTGCCGTCGAGTTATAATCTTGACTTTCAGGAAATTACTCCTAGACTTTGGGAATCCTTGGAAAGCCTCAATGGTTCTTTGGGCATGTTTACTAAACTCATCCCAAACTTGAAAGTGTCCGCGGAGTTTTCCAGAAAAGCCCTCATCAGCTTTTCAGCCGCGACGGAATTAGCCAATATGCTTGTTCGAAAATACAATGTTCCTTTTAGAACAGCGCACAAGATAATCGGTTCCCTTGTCAGAGTGCTAATAGAGTCTAAATTAACCTTCTTAGATGCGACGCCTAAGTTAGTGCAGACGGTCGCTCAAAATTCTGCAGGTCTTAAGCTAAACGTTAAATTGGAAGATATATGCGAGTCCGTGGACCCCTTGAAAATCGTCGAAAGCTACAATGTAAGAGGCGGGCCTTCTTCATCCGAAGTTGAAAGAATGCTGATGATTAGAAAGCAACAGATAGCCCTCTCCAAATCTGATTTGACCAGCAAAAAACGCAAACTGGCCAAGACTGCACGTGAACTACAAGCAACGGCCAAATCCTATGCTCTCTCAAAAATTCCGATATCACAAAATTTAAAAACTCAAGCTTACAGGTAGTATAGGGCTTTGGCGCCTCGTCTTAACACCAGCAAACGCAAAAAAGCTGTTCTACTCTTAGAAGATGGCACTTCTTTCATCGGTCACGGTTTTGGAGCTACCGAAAAAGTTTCGGGCGAAATAGTATTTTCAACTTCCATGGTTGGCTATCCAGAGGCACTAACCGATCCATCCTACAAAGGACAAATCCTAACCTTAACCTATCCTCTCGTAGGCAACTATGGCGTTCCACCCAACGACCTCAAACTAGGCATTCCCTTATATTTTGAATCCGAACGCATACAAGTTTCAGGCTTCATAATTCACGAACTGTGCATGGAACCTTACCATTGGGCCTCAGCAAGGACCTTGGACAAATGGTTGATCGATGAAGGAATTCCAGGCATCTATGGCATCGACACCAGAAGACTCACAAAGAAACTTAGAACTGAAGGAGTTATGCTCGGCATTTTGCAGGTTTGTGCACAAGACGAAGAGCCTGACATTGAAAAACTTCTGATGGAAGCAAAAAATATTTCAGACCCAAACTTGACGGACTTGGTCAAGGAGGTAACAATTAAAGAGCCTGTTCATCATGAAATTGGTGGAAAAAACACAGTCGTTTTAATTGATTGTGGCGCAAAATACAGCATCTTAAGGAACCTTCTGAAAAATGGAATCAATGTTATCAGGGTGCCTTACGACTTTTCAGCCGAGGAAATTTTCGAATATAAACCTCGTGGTGTCGCAATTAGCAATGGTCCCGGGGATCCTAAAAAGTGTAACAAAACAATAGAATGTGCCAAGCAGCTTGTGGAAGCCAGCATTCCAATAATGGGCATTTGCATGGGCAATCAAATTTTAGCGTTGGCCATGGGGGCAGACACTTATAAACTGAAGTATGGCCACCGATCCCAAAATCAACCTGCCCTCCACACGGAAACAGGGCGATGCTATATTACAACTCAGAATCATGGGTACGCTGTCAAAATGGAATCTTTGAAGGAGACTAATTTGGAAGCTTGGTTCGTGAACGCCAATGACAAGACTATTGAAGGAATAAAACATAGAAGCAAGCCAGCCTTTGCTCTTCAGTGGCATCCTGAGGCGGCACCAGGCCCGTATGATACTGAGTTTCTCTTTGAAGAATTTTTGAAACTAATGGAGAGGTGTGAAAGTGCCAAAGTTTGACTGGATACGGAAAGTCTTGGTTCTCGGAAGTGGCGCAATAAAAATTGGGGAAGCCGCAGAGTTCGATTATTCTGGGAGTCAATGCCTGAAAGCCCTAAGAGAAGAGAGTATCGAAACCGTTCTAATAAACCCCAACATAGCAACAATCCAAACAGATCCCCGCCTAGCAGGAAAAGTATATCTTCTACCCGTCACGCCCGAGTACGTTGAAAAAGTTATTCAAAGGGAAAAGCCTGATGCAATTCTTTTAAGCTTCGGAGGCCAAACAGCCTTAAACTGCGGGGTTCAGCTTGCCAAAAGTGGAATTCTAGAAAAACATAACGTTAAGGTTTTGGGGACTCCTATCAAGGCAATAGAGGACACCGAAGACAGGGAACTCTTCAGGCAAGCGATGATCAAAGGAGATATCCCATCGCTCACGAGCAAATCTGCATTTTCTGTTCAAGAAGCCATTGACATAGCAGCGGAAATAGGGTATCCAGTTATAGTTCGAGTTGCTTACACCCTTGGCGGCAAAGGCTCCGGCGTGGCCCATAACGCCGATGAGTTAAAGGATATAGTCAATCGAGCCTTAGCTCAAAGCATGATCACCCAGGTACTCATTGAAGAATATGTGGGCCATTGGAAGGAAATTGAATACGAGGTTATGCGCGACTACGCTGACAATTGTTTAACCGTTTGCAACATGGAAAACATAGACCCCATGGGGGTCCACACAGGCGACTCAATAGTAGTAGCACCTTCCCAAACACTGACAAACCGCGAATATCACCTCATCAGAGCAGCCTCCATAAAAACGATACGAAACCTAGGAATAGTCGGCGAATGCAACATTCAATGGGCTTTGCATCCAAAATCAGAAGAGTTTCGCGTCATAGAAGTAAACGCGCGAATGTCACGAAGTTCTGCTCTCGCGAGTAAAGTGACAGGTTACCCCTTGGCTTACGTAGCCGCGAAGCTCGCCATCGGCTATCTTCTTCCAGAACTAATCAACAAGGTTACCGGAGTAACTACCGCCTGCTTCGAACCAGCCTTGGACTATGTAGTAGTTAAGATTCCACGGTGGGACCTCCAAAAGTTCCGAAACGCAGACAGACATCTAGGGCCTCAAATGAAATCCGTCGGCGAAGTAATGGCAATTGGCAGATGCCTTGAAGAGACACTGCAAAAAGCCATCCGCATGCTAGACATTGGCAAAGTTGGATTGGTTTGTAACCCAGAAGATGATGAAAAAGAACCGATAGAAGTCATAAAAGATATTCTAGCAAATCCCACCGACGAAAGGATTTTCAAAATAGTCAAAGCCTTAAAAATGGGCATTCCAGTCGAAGAAATCTACACGCTAAGTGGGATTGACCCGTTCTTCCTACACAAAATCGAAAATATCACTGCCATGGAAAGGGAGCTCCAGTCTTTGAAGTTGGAAGACGACGATGCCGTTGAAGCTGTCAAGGAGGCAAAACGCCTTGGTTTTTCAGACGAACAAATTGCTGTTTGCCTCAAAACAGATGAAATGGCCATAAGAAAGTTCAGAAAAAGCGCAAATATAATTCCAGCAATTAAACAGATAGACACGCTAGCCGCTGAGTGGCCAGCTAAAACAAACTACCTTTACCTGACGTACGGTGGAGATGAAGACGATATAGAGTTTGATTCAAGCAAGAGCAAGATTATGGTACTTGGTGCTGGAGTTTTTAGAATAGGATCAAGCGTGGAGTTTGACTGGTGTGGAGTCAACACAATTTGGGCCCTTAAAAAATATGGAATCCAAGAAGCCATAATGGTCAACTACAACCCAGAAACCGTCTCGACAGACTATGATGTCTCTGACAAGCTTTACTTTGAAGAGTTAAGCTTCGAACGAATTTTAGACATTTACGAAAAGGAGAATCCCATAGGAGTTATCTCAAGTGTCGGAGGACAAATCCCAAACAACTTGGCTCTTAAACTGGCAAATTCAAACGTTGAATTGCTAGGCACCTCCGCTGAGGACATTGATTTGGCGGAAGATCGATCAAAGTTTAGTGCCCTCCTAGATTGGCTTGGCATTCCTCAGCCAACTTGGAGTAAACTCACAACAATAGAAGACGCCAAGAAGTTTGCTGAAAAAATCGGCTATCCAGTTATCGTTCGGCCAAGCTATGTTCTGTCAGGCTCTGCCATGCGGGTTGCTTATGCTGAGGAAGCGCTGGAGAATTTCCTCAAGTTAGCCGCTAAGGTTTCTCGAGAGCATCCAGTTGTTATTTCTAAGTTTGTGAATAAGGCTAAGGAAGTTGAAGTAGACGGCATTTCTGACGGCGAAAGCTGTTTGGTTGGAGCGATTATTGAGCATGTGGAAAATGCTGGCGTTCACAGCGGAGACGCCACGATGAGCATCCCCCCTCAAACATTACCATACAACATCCAAAAAACCGTTGAAGACTATACGCAAAGAATCGTCAAAGCCCTCAAAATTAAGGGACCCTACAACATCCAGTTTCTCGTGAAAAACGGATTTGTCTACGTTATCGAATGCAACCTGCGCGCTTCAAGGTCAATGCCATATGTCAGCAAAACTAGAGGGGTAAATCTAATGGAACTTGCTACGTTTGCGATGTTGGGTAAAAAATTCAGAGAAATCGGGGTCACAGAACTCCCCCCCATAGCCCACGTTGGAGTGAAAGCACCTCAGTTCAGTTTCATGCGTTTAAGCGGCGCCGATCCGGTTCTAGGAGTTGAAATGTTAAGCACTGGCGAAGTAGCATGCCTAGGCGAGAACTTTGCAGATGCTCTTTCGAAAGCGTTGCAGTCAGCAGAATTCAAGATTCCGCCTAAAGGAGGCTCAGTTCTCGTAACTGTTGGCGGAGAGGAGCTGAAAAGAAAAGTAGTGCCCTTGGCGCGGTCTTTCAGAGAAATGGGCTTCAAAATCTACGCTACGGCGCACACTGCCGAGGCCCTACGTGCTTCCGGACTTAACAACATATCAGTCCTGCATAAAGTCAAAGAAGCCGACATGAACCCAAATATTCTCGAATACCTTCAAAAGAGAAAAATAGATTTGGTCGTAAATGTGCCCATGCTAAACATGCAGGAAAAATATTTAGACATTTTGGAAGACGAATATATTATCCGAAGAAAAGCTGTCGAATATAACATTCCAGTAGTTACAAATCTTGAGTTGGTATCTGCCCTCGTGAAAGTTCTAGAGCACCGTAATTTTAACGAGCTAACGGTACGTTCCTTAAACGAGTACATGAACGGTCTACTGTGGAGGTTCTGGTGACGTATATTTTCAAAAACTATTAATAATAGAATTGAGAATGTGGGGAGGACTATTTAGGAGGTACTAGTGCTCAAAGGAAAAGAAAACAAGCGTACCATCGCCGAAATTAATGAAAAAATAAGAAAAGGCGATGTCCAAGTTTTAACCGCAGAAGAAATGAAGAAACTCGTTGAAAACAGCGGCGTCGAAGTTGCATTCAAAGAGGTTGATGTTGTTACAACCGGCACCTTCGGGGCCATGTGTTCTTCTGGAGCCATCATTAACCTCGGCCACTCAGATCCCCCAATCAAAATACACAAAGCGTGGATGAACAACGTTGAAGTTTGCCACACAGGCGCAGCCGTGGATTTGTATATTGGCGCTACATGCACGTCAGAAACACAGCCTTTCGAATATGGCGGGGGTCACGTGATAGAGGATCTGGTTAGCGGAAAAGAAGTTGAGCTCAGAGCAACAGCGTGCGGGACCGACTGCTACCCAAGAACTAAACTCAAAACAAACATTACAAAAGATGACCTAAATCAATTTTACTTGTTGAATTTTCGCAACTGTTACCAACGTTATGCATGTGCCGTGAACAGTCGCGACGAAGTCGTTTACACCTACATGGGCAAACTTCTACCCAGATTCAGGAACGCAACGTTTTCAGGTGCTGGAGCCCTAAACCCGTTGATGAATGATCCAGACTACGAAACGATAGGCATCGGCACTCGCATCTTCCTAGGCGGTGCTCAGGGATACGTTATAGGAGAAGGAACGCAACATGATCCGCAAAACCTCAGCGGGACGCTTATGGTTCGAGGAGACTGCAAAAAAATGGATCCAGATTTTCTCCGAGGGGCGTCTTTCACAGAATATGGAACCACTCTTTACGTTGGAATAGGTATACCAATTCCTATCTTCAACGAGGGATTAGCTAGAAAAACTGCCATAAGAGACGAAGAAGTCCTAACCGATATAATTGACTATGGTGTCCCCCGCCGAAATCGTCCAAGCCTCGGAAAAGTAACCTACAAAGAGCTCAAGTCAGGTGCAATAACTGTTTGTGACAAGAAAGTCAGAGCAAGTTCACTTTCCAGCTTGAAAATGGCAAAAAAGATTGCTGAAACACTCAAGGACTGGATTGAAAATGCAAAATTCTACCTGTCAGCTCCAGTTGAATCCCTCCCCATGGATACAGTGTTTAAGCCTATGAAACAAACTGAGGAAACTTCCTTTATCGGAAACGTAATGCATGTAGCCGTAACGTGCAAAGAAAATGAAGGAATAAGAACAGTCGCTCAACGAATAATCAGTAGTTCAGCTGACCATGCTGTTGTGGTTGATGGCCAAGGAAAACTGCGTGGAATAGTAACTTCATGGGACATTACCAGAGCAGTAGCGGAAGGAAAAACAGCATTAACTGAAATAATAACGAGACAAGTGGTTACAACCGGGCCTAACGAGCCACTAGAACTGGCTTCAAGGAAGATGGCTCAACATGACATATCAGCTTTGCCAGTAATAGACCATGACAGAAAAGTGCTGGGTATAATCACGTCTGACGATGTCACTAAACTTCTGGGAAGGTGAAATCTTGGCAAGAATCCTGCTTAGATTCAACGAGAAACTAATTGAACAGCCAATAACCGCTGAAGTAATCTTGGAACGAGACCTACCTATCAACATAATAAGCGCCCATATAGACTCCAAAGGCGGGCAAATCTTGGCAGACATACCCTTGGCAGACTTGAGCAAAACAATTACTGCCTTTCAAGAAAAGGGAGTAGTCGTCACAGTTCCTGATCTCATTGAGGTGGATGGCAAAAAATGCTTTAATTGCGGCGTGTGCATTTCACTTTGTCCTGTGAATGCTATCAGCTACATGGAAGATCTCTCTGTGGTTTTCAACAAAGAAAAGTGCATTGGTAGCCCTTGCGGTGCATGTGTTGACGCGTGTCCAGCAAGGGCTATAAAATCAGTTAGACAACTTGACTCTGAATCTGCAAAATATCCGTGTCAATAGGAAAACCTACAATGAAGATGAAAACGCTGTTCAAAGAGACTTTTCAATACAAGGAGACAACCTGCACTATAATAGCAGACAGTCAACGAGCCGTTAAAACAGCCATAACCTCGATCAAGTATCACCGAAGGACACTGGAAGAATACGTGCAGAACCACCCTGAATTCCTCTGTTCGCTTCAACCTATCCCCGTACACGACGAACCTCTAGTAGTTAGGCTAATGGAGGATACGGCTGAAAAGGCAAACGTTGGCCCGATGGCTGCCGTGGCAGGTATTCTAGCTGATCTTGCCATCAGAGACATGGTTGTTGGTGGAAGTGAAGTGGCGGTGGTGGAAAACGGTGGCGAAGTTTCCGCCATGGCTGATAGACCTATAGATGTTGCCCTATCAGCGGGAAACTCATCTCTTTCTAGAAAACTAGGCTTCAGACTAACAGATTTTCCCGTAGGTATTGCCACAAGTTCCGGTCTCTTCAGCCACGCGCTGAGTTTTGGCAAAGCCGAGGCAGTTACGGTTTTCTCTGAAAGCGCCGGGCTAGCTGACGCCGCGGCAACTGCTGTGGGAAACGTGATCAAAGGCAAAGACTGTCACAGAACCATTGAGCGAGGCGTCGGCAAAGCCTTGTCCATTCATGGAGTTGAAGGAGTATTTATTATCTATAAGGGTATGATTGGTACAGCGGGAAAGATTCCTCAAATAATCAAGGTGAACGATGCACTTACTTAGGATTACACAAGGAATAGCGCAAAATCCAGCGTTGAGACGGCGGTTCTGTTAGCTCTTAAGGGCTTGGCATAAAAAAGGGCGAGTGTCAACTGGCGAGGCTTTACACTTGGTCTACATAACAGAGTTCCATATATTCATCGAATATGTAGCGGGCACTAAAAGCCTCGCAAACTCTGGATACAATTTAGTCATGTAATCTGATCGCATTACCTTATTAAAACACTTTTCAAGGTCCGCTAGGTTCTCAAACTCCCACATTTCAACGAACCCGCCCCAGTTGCCACCAAGCATTTGAGCGAACATTTTGTAAGATTTCACTTCTTTAAACAACTGTGGGCGATTTTCTTTGTACGCAAAGAATTTCTTCCACTTTTCTTTATATGCCGTGAATTCTGCTTGTTTTTCTGGTTTTATCACGTATGTTTCTACCATGAAAATTGTCATTCTTTCACCTCCTTTTCATCTATTATGTCATTTCAAGTTGTATTAATAATCTAAGGGCCTCCATCGCTCAAGTTCTGAAGACTTAACAGAACTCCCTTTACGAAAGACTTTTATATCAGAAATTAAGGTCTATTGAAGAAGGTTTGAGGCTATAATGAAAAATCTCAAAGCTCAAACAGCGGATTCATCAGTGACTTTCTATAGCTTCACCTGGTATTTTTATTTTAACTAAGCCCAGACCTAACAAAAGATTTTGATTAAGGTTTCTGGGCGTTTGGAGTTGTTGAGTTATGGGAAAAGATTTAGAATGTTGCAAGCGAATTGTTGTCAAATACGGTGGGTCTAGTCTAGCAGACCATGAGCGTATGTCAAAAGCTGTTGCAGCTGTTGCTAAAGAAACTGAGAAGGGCACCCGCATAATCGTAGTTGTTTCAGCTATGGGAAAAACAACAGACGTACTTCTGAACACAGCAAGAAACGCCTCTAACGGGAGGGTTGACAAGAAAGAACTTGACGACATCTTGGCTATGGGCGAAAGAACTAGCGTCAGAATATTCGCTGCCGCTTTGAAAACCAACGGCGTGGAATCTCGTTACTTCGACCCATTAGACAAGGACTGGCCTATAATAACGGACGATTGCTTCTCGAATGCAAATCCTATTCTGAAAAAATGTGAAAAAAGAATCCAGCAGTGCGTGCTGCCCTTTGTAGAGAAAGGCTTTGTTCCCGTTATCGCGGGCTTTGTCGGGAAAACGGTCGATGGAAAAGTGACTACTCTTGGGCGCGGTGGTAGCGATACCACAGCCTTTATCCTCGCCAAGGCATTAAAGGCCGACGAAGTTGTTTTGGTCACAGATGCCGATGGAATTATGTCGGCTGACCCCAAGGTTGTTGCTAATCCTAAAAGGATTTCAGAAATTGATGTCAATGCCTTAGTGGGACTCACCGATTTAGGTACAAAATTCATCCACAGCAAGGCCTTGAAATACAAGCCTTCATCAATAAACGTTAAGGTGATCAACCAAGCTTACGGTAACTTGCGTGAAGAGGGCACCGTAATCACCGGGGCGTTGTCAACCGAGCTGGATGTAGCTATAGTAACTTCGTCCCCTATTGCGTCAATAACCGTTTTAGGCCGCGTGATCCCTGAAAGTCCCCTGATCGTACAGGAGTTGATTGAAAAGGCAAAGGCTTACTCATCACTGCATGGGTTGTCTCTGAATGGTAACTCAATAATCTTGTATGTTTCAGAAAACAACTTGAACTCGCTTCTTGATGAAGTCCATAAAATAGTATTAGGGCATAGAGAAGCCATCGCAATGTCTGTCAAGAAGCGGCTCGCTTTTCTAAAGATTAGCGGCGTCCAATTGGAAGAAACACATGGAATCACTGGAAAAATTTCAGAAACTCTACGACATAATGAGGTAAACATCTTTGGTATCCTGACGATCACTTCTAGCATACTTCTTTTTGTTGATTGGGACGAGCGAGAAAAGGTTCTGGCCTTAATCAAAAATTCCTTGAGGAGTGGAGAAAAATGTTGAAAACGGCGGTTCTGGGCGCCACGGGCATGGTTGGGCAGATTTTCATTCAACTGTTATATGGGCATCCGTGGTTCGAGGTTTCGGTTGTTGCTGCTTCTGAACGAAGTGCAGGAATGAAATATTCTGAGGCGGCAAACTGGAGACTCGCCAGCAGTATTCCTGAGAATGTGACTGATCTAGAAGTCGTAGAGATAAGACCTAAAGCTGTCAAAGACGTCGATTTGGTGTTTTCAGCCTTGCCTGCTGAAGTTGCCAGAAAAGCGGAAGAAGATTTTGCCAAAGCAGGATACATTGTAGTGAGCAACGCTTCTGCTCATAGAATGGACCCCGACGTACCCTTGCTAAATGCAGAGTTAAACTGTAATCATATTAGCCTAATCGACGAACAACGTGAAAAGAGACACTGGGAAGGAGCCATCGTAACAAACCCGAACTGCTGTACTGCAATCTTGACCATTTCTTTGAAACCTATCTATGATGAATTTGGAATCAACAGAGTAGTAGTGTCAACTATGCAGGCTGTTTCGGGCGCTGGTTATCCAGGCGTGGCTTCTCTTGACATCGTTGATAATGTTCTTCCTTTCATTCCGAACGAGGAGGAAAAAATCCAAAGAGAAACCTTGAAAATTCTAGGTTCAGCTTCAAAACCAGCTGATTTCAAGATTTCAGCCAGCTGTCACCGAGTTTCAACTATAGATGGGCATATGGAAGCTGTTTTCATTGAGCCAACGCGTGAAGCAGATCCTGAAGCTGTTGTGAACTCCATGGAAAGGTTTCTTGGAGAGCCTCAGGAACTCAAGCTTCCGACGGCCCCTACAAAACCTATTGTGGTGAAACGTGAAGAAGACAGGCCCCAAATTAGATTAGATCGCATGGAAGGCCGTGGAATGAGCGTTGTAGTGGGTAGAGTTAGGAGAGACCCTGTTTTTGCGGGAGTGAAGTACATTGTCATGGGTCATAATACGGTTAGGGGCGCAGCTGGATGCGCAATTCTGAATGCCGAGTATCTAAGGATTAAAAAGTACATTTGAAGGCGAGAGTTATGGACCAAGGCAAAAAAAGACGTTTAAGAAGAATTTTCCGAGAAGACGGACGAACCGTTATAGTTCCCATGGATCACGGTGTTACTATAGGACCAGTCAAAGGACTTGCAAACATGGAAGAAATAGTTAATAAACTGCTAAAGGGAGGCGCTGACGCTTTCGTGGTGCATAAAGGCATAGCAAAACACATTGACGTAGGAAATGCGGGCTTGATTGTACATCTATCTGCCATCACAAAGCTTAGCCCAGACCCAGACAACAAGGTTCAAGTCTGTTCAGTGCAAGAAGCTGTGCGAATTGGTGCAGATGCCGTATCCATCCATGTAAACGTAGGCGCTCAGAAAGAAAATAAAATGCTAGCGAAATTCGGCAGAATCGCCGAAGACTGCGATAAATATGGTATGCCTCTGTTGGCTATGGTTTATCCGCGAGGCCCCAAAATACAGAATGAGCATGCAGCCGATGTTGTCGCACATGTTGCTAGATTAGGTGCTGAGATGGGCGCAGACGTAGTTAAGACAAACTACACTGGTGACATCGAAACTTTCGGTGAAGTCGTCCGTTGCTGTCATGTTCCAGTAATAATCGCAGGTGGACCTAAAGTCGAGTCTGTTCGAGATGTTTTGCAAATGGTATATGAATCATTAAAAGCTGGCGGCTCCGGGCTTTCCATCGGCCGAAACGTGTTTCAACATGAAAACCCAACCCTGATGGCCAAGGCATTGTCTGCCATTGTTCATGACGATGCTTCAGTGGAAGAAGCCATAAACGTTCTGAGTGGATCTCATTGAAGGAATTTTGGCTTGAATTAAATGATTCAATTCCAAATCACATAAAAAAAAGTCTACTGGCGATGGCGAGTCAAGTTTGCGACGTTATATTGGTTGACGCGCGGGACGTAGAAATTGCTGGAAAAACCGGAGTTAAAATAGCAGCCACTTCGCGTGATTGCGACATACGCGTGCTTGATGGTTTTGATGAAGTTGAAATTGCCAAGCTAAAAAGTGCCGGCAAAGCGGTGGCCGTGAGAGTAACGATAAAGGGTAAAGAAGATGAGGAAACAGCTGTTAAGGCTGCACAACTTTCATCCGACTACATAATTACAGATTGTTCCGACTGGAAAATTATACCTCTGGAAAACATCATTGCAAAAGTGCGCGGAAAGAGCAAACTGCTTGCAGAAGTTTCAAGCGTCGAAGATGCTGAATTAACCTTAAAAATATTGGAACTGGGAATGGATGGCGTCGTCTTAAAAACTTCGGACACTGACGAACTTTTGAAAACTGCAGGTGCTATTAAGAAACAAACTCCAAAAATCGAGTTATCAACGGCTAAAATCGTGCGGATTAAGCCTCTTGGGACTGGCGCCCGGGTCTGCGTGGACACTTGTGACTTGATGAAACCTGGTGAAGGAATTCTCATCGGATGCCAGTCCTCCAGTCTTTTTCTTGTTGAGGCAGAGGTCCACGAGAATCCTTATGTGGAATCTCGTCCCTTTAGGATTAACGCAGGCGCTTTATCCTTATACGCAATGTCTTCGCTGAATAGAACAAGGTATCTTTCTGAGTTGAAGGCAGGGGAAGAAATTCTCATAGTCAACAGAAAAGGTGGCGTAAGACTTGCAAATGTGGGAAGAGTGAAAATTGAGTTGAGGCCTTTGCTTCTGATTGAAGCCAAATGCGCAGACAAAAGGGTCAAAGCGATAGTTCAGAACGCTGAAACCATCCGGCTTGTAACTTTGAATGGCTCAAAATCGGTCACAGGGTTGAAAGCTGGCGATGAAGTTCTTGCATACATAACTGGAGAGGGCGGAAGACACTTCGGCGTATTGGTCAAGGAAGAAACGGTGATAGAGCGTTGATCGTTAGAATTTGTGTCTCAATTCTTCCTAAAACTGTTACCGAAGCTCTGAGTCTGATCGAAAAGGCGCAGAAGTGCGAGGCAGATTTCATCGAAGTAAGATTAGACTGTCTTGAAAATTGCAGTGAACTGGGCGATCTGGCGAATCATGGAGATGTACCTTTGATTGCCACGAATAGATCCCTCAACTGTCAAGGCAGATTTTCAGGAAGCGAAACTGAACGACTGAAGATATTGCTTGATGCTGCAAAAAATGGTTTTGAATATGTCGACGTAGAATCGTACATCCCAAGATTAAGGGATTTTGTCATAGGTTTAAAACGGCTTGATGCAAAGGTGATTTTGTCTTTTCATGATTTTGATGAAACCTTAAGCTTGTCAGGACTGTATAGGGTTCTTGAAAAGGAAATTGCGAATGGGGCTGATGTGTGTAAGATAGTGACCACAGCCAAGCATATAGAAGATAACTTGACGCTATTGGATTTCATGTCCAAGGCTTGCAAAAACGCGAAAATAGTGTGTTTCTCCATGGGCGAACTTGGCAAGATTTCTAGACTCTTCTCTCCGATGTTTGGAGGTTTTTTCACCATAGCCTCAATCGAGAAAGGGCGAGAAACCGCCTTTGGACAGATGACCATTCAAGAAATGAGGGTTGCCTATCAAGCGTTGGGGTTAACGTAAAAATGGAGATTTCAGGAAAAACAAAAGTATGCGGTGTTATTGGTGAACCCATAGAGCACACTTTGAGTCCTGTCATGCACAACGCTGCCTTCAGCCATTTAAAACTTGACTTCATCTTTGTGGCTTTCAAAGTTGAAAAAACAGAATTAGTGAACGCAATAAATGGCATAAGAAGTCTTCGCATTCACGGGTTAAATGTCACAATGCCTCACAAAAACGCCGTCATTCAATATCTTGATGATATAGAGCCAACAGTGAAACTCATCGGATCAGTTAACACCATTCTCAATGATAACGGAAAACTCGTCGGCTTCAACACTGACGGTGTCGGCGCTTTAGAAGCGCTACGAGAAAACGGGGCAGATCTATATGGAAAAAAACTGCTCTTGCTCGGAGCTGGTGGCGCTGCGAAAGCGATAGCGTACTATTCGGCAAAAGAAGCGGAAGAACTCGTAATTCTAAACAGATCGACCGAAAAAGCAAAAAGATTTGCGGAAGTTCTACGCAGGGAGTTCAGCAAACAGATCTCAGGCAACTCGCTTTCACCCAACGTTATAAAAAAAGAAATTGAGGATTCAGACGTATTAATCAACGCTACCTCTGTCGGGATGCATCCAAATAATAGCCAGAGTCCAGTTGCTCCTCAATGGTTGAGACGTGATCTATGCGTAATGGACATCATCTATAATCCTGTGGAAACGAGACTCGCGAAAGACTCGAAGGCGGCAGGGGCCAGGGTCGTAAGCGGGGTTGAAATGCTGATCTATCAAGGAGCTGCATCTTTTGAAATTTGGACTGGTCAACCCGCTCCAATTGAGGTCATGAGAAAAGCCGCCTTAGCTAAACTTTCGGGGACTGGTGTCATGAATTGATCAGACGGGCTGAAGCCATATGTCACGGGGCCGCAACGATCATAAACGCGATTGCTACAGGCAAAGGGGCAGCTTTTGGCGTAGACTTGTGGACAAAAGCGGAAGTTGAGTTAACGGATGAGCCTGAAATCATCGAAGCGAAGATTGTTTCGGACCCAAGCGAGAGTCATGTTTTGATTGAAAAGACCTTGAAAAAAGTTTTCGAATATTTCGGTGTTAAGAAAAAATTTGGAGCAAAAGTGAGAACATGGTCTAATATCCCAGTTGCTAGAGGTTTGAAAAGTAGTAGCGTGGCTGCGAATGCTATCGCCCTAGCCGCAATTTCAACGTTGAACAAAAAGCCAGACGATCTGACCGTGGTGAATCTTGCAGTAGATGCAGCTTTCAATGCAAAAGTCACAGTAACTGGCGCCTTCGACGATGCTTGCGCCTCCTACTTCGGAGATGTAATTATTACTGATAATTTGAAAAGGAAAATCGTTAAACGTTTCACGCTGCCTCAAGACTTTACAGTTCTATTCCTCGTTCCTGCGGAGAAATCTTACACAGGCAAATCTGATGTTTGTAAAATGAAGAGTGTAGCACCGCTCATCAAAATAGCCTACAGAGAAGCTTTGAAGGGGAAATTTTGGTCGGCCCTAACACTTAACGGTTTGGCCTATTCGTCGGTTCTGGGATACAATCCATCAATAGCCTTGGACTCTTTAATGGGTGGAGCATTGGCGGCAGGACTGTGCGGCAAAGGTCCTGCAGTTACTGCTATCGTTTCTGACGATAAAGTTGATCAAGTTAAGGAGTCTTGGCAAGTGTATGAGGGTGAAATTCTACAGACACGAATAAATCATGAAAAGGCCAAGGTTGTTTGTTGATCAGATGGTTGACGTTATAGTCAGAAAAACTGAACAGTTAAGCGGAGAAGTCTATGCGCCACCATCCAAAGCTTACACGCAAAGAATGTTAATAGCTGCATTGTTATCGTGTGGAATTTCGACATTATCAAATCCATTAGTCTCAGATGACACTCAGACCACATTGCGGGCAGTTATGGCTTTTGGAGCAAAAATAAAAGTCGAAGAAGGCTGCTGGACTATTAAGGGTCCAAAAAAACTTGAGACCCCTGAGAATTCTGTAAACTGCGAAGAATCTGGAGCAACTCTTCGTTTTATGATACCTGTGGCTGCCCTAGCTTCAGGTTCATCCATGTTTACCCTAGGGTCATCTCTGAGAAGAAGACCCATAAAACCGCTTCTTAAAAGCCTCAAGCAATTAGGAGTGAAGTCAAAATTCCAAACAGATAAACTAGAGTCGTTCGTGAGTGTTCAAGGTAGAGGAATAAAAGGAGGAAAAACAACAATAAGAGGCGATATAAGTTCGCAGTTTATATCTGGGTTGCTGTTTGCTTGTCCAATGGCAACTGAAGACACCGAAATAGCCATTATCACGCCTCTTGAGTCTAAAGCTTACGTTCAAATGACTATGGAAATTCTGAGTAAACATGGCATTCGAGTATTTGCATCAGAGGATTTTGCGCAATTGCAGATCCCTTCAAAGCAAGCATTTAATTCTTGCAGTCATCAGGTTCCAGGCGATTTTTCCTCCGCAGCTTTTCTATTAGCTGCAGCGGCTGTCACTCTATCTAAGGTTCAAGTCAGGGGACTTGAATATCGCACGATGCAGGGAGATAAGACAATAGTGGGTATTCTGCAAGAAATGGGTTCAAAGGTGAAAGTATCTGATGGTCAAGTTGAATTGGAAAAAGAAGCAGATCTGCTCAATTCTACGGATTTTGACGCGAGGGATATACCTGACCTTGTTCCGGTCTGTGCAGTTCTTGCGTGTTATTCAAAAGGGATTTCCAAAATATATAATGCCAGAAGACTCAGATACAAGGAGTCTGACAGATTAATGTCTCTTTGTGTTGAATTAAGGAAGATGGGTGCGCATATAACGATGAAAAAGGATAGCTTAACCATAAGGGGACCATGTTCATTGCGCGGAAACACAGTACACTCTCATAATGACCATAGAATTGCCATGGCTTGCACTGTTGCTGCCTTGGGCGCAAGCGGCGAGACAAAAATTCAAGGTTCTGAATGCGTCACAAAATCCTATCCCAATTTCTTTGATGATTTGCATTCTTTAGGAGCGGATGTGGTTGGCGGGCAATTCAACAGGTAAAGAATTTGTTGTAACATCCTTCGGCGAAAGTCACGGCAAATATATTGGAGTACTTGTGGACGGATGCCCGGCAGGCCTTCCTCTTTCCGAAAAGGATGTCCAACAGGAATTAGACAAAAGAGTTCCAAGCAAACCTAGCATAGTCTCTGCAAGAGTTGAAAAAGACGTTGTGGAAATTCTCTCTGGAGTTTTTGACGGTTTTACAACAGGGGCGCCAATATGCGGTCTAGTGCGGAATGAGGAGGCGGTTCCAGCTGACTATGAAGTCATCAAGGCTTTGCCTAGACCTGGGCATGCTGATTTTACCGCTCAAATTAGATACGGAGGTTTTAATGATCATCGCGGCGGAGGAAGGTTTTCAGGAAGAGTCACGGTCTCCATAGTAATGGCTGGCGCCATAGCCAAGAAACTATTGCACTTGCTTGATGTTGAAGTGTTAGCCTATACCATAGCTATAGGTGATGTAAGACTCACTAAGCAGCCTAGTATTGAAGAAATACGTAAGAACACATACCAAAGTGCTGTTAGATGTCCTGACTTATCGATCTCGAGAGCTATGGAAGACGCCATTTTAGAGGTCAAAAGCAAAGGCGACAGCCTTGGCGGAATCATCGAGTGCGTTGTCCTAAACATTCCTGCAGGGATTGGTGACCCCCTCTTTTGCTCTCTAGATGCTGAAATTGCGAAAATATTGTTCAACATTCCAGCCGTCAAAGGGGTCGAATTCGGAGCTGGGTTCAACGCAGCTCGGTTAAAGGGCTCTGAAAACAACGACGCCTATGCTTTACGAAATGGAAAAATTGTGTCATTAACGAATAATTCTGGAGGCGTTTTGGGCGGAATATCTTCTGGAATGCCTATTCTCGTTAGAACTGCCATAAAGCCCACTCCTTCAATTTCTAAAGAACAGAAGACCGTTAACTTGTCGAAGATGGAAGAAACCACAATTCAAGTTAAGGGAAGACATGATTCTTGCATCGTGCCCAAAGCTGTTACGGTTGCCGAGTCGGCTGTAGCAATAGTTTTAGTAGATCACCTGCTCCAAGCAGGTATCATAGGGAAAGTTTTGAAGGAGCGAAAATAGTTGGAAAAAATTCACTCTTTAAGGAAAAGAATTGATGAAGTTGACGAACAAATTTTGCATTCTCTCAATGAAAGAGTGAGACTGTGCAAAGCCGTCGGAACGATCAAAAAACAACATGGAATTCCAATCAAGGACCATTCGAGAGAAAGCGAAATATATAAACGCGTTAGGGAAAAAACAATAAAACTGGGGCTGTCTCCTTTTCAAGTGGAGGCTATCTATCGCGAGATAATTGCAATGTGCGCGAGTGTCCAAGAAGTCAGGAGAAAAACTTGACATTGAAAAATTGTTACGTTAGAGGTTGATGGAAATGTTGTATGAAATAAACGAAAAAGCAATAAAACTTCAAGGTGAAGGAAAAAAGATAATAAAATTGAATATAGGCGATCCGGACCTGCCAACGCCGAGCGTAATAGTTGAGGCTGCTTATGAAGCGATGAAGCAGGGAAAAACAAAATATTCTTCTGCGTTCGGCGAAAAGAATTTGAGGGAAAAACTGGCGGAAATCCACGGAGTTTCGGCGGATAACGTGATAATTACGCCGGGGTCAAAGTGGGGAATTTTCTCCGTAATGTACCTGTTGTCGAAAGGCGGCGGAAATGTAGTTGTTCCAACTCCCTATTGGACAGCATATGAATTGATTGCCAAAAGTCTTGGAGTAGAAACGAGACTTTTGAGAACCGAATTTGATTCAAACTGGAAGATTGATTGTGACAAACTAGATGCCTTGTTCGATCAAAAAACACGGTTGATAATACTAAACAACCCAAATAATCCCACCAGCAGAGTAATTGAGAAAAAAGTGCTCGATGCGATAGTTCAGGTTGCAGCCGACAAAGGAATTACGATCATGGCTGACGAAGTTTACTCTGATATAAGTTTCGTTAAAACAAAGAGCATTTTGGACTATGGCAACGATCACGTATTGGTGAAGAGCTTTTCGAAAGCTTTTACCATGACTGGATGGAGGGTTGGTTACGTGGTTGCTGAAAAAGCATCGGTTGAGAAAATTGCGAAGCTTAATCAGATAACTTTGACGAACATCCCAGTTTTCATCCAAGAAGCAGCACTTAAGGCGTTGGAATTGAGACAAGAGATTGTGGAAAAAGTGAGGGAGCAATATCAGAAGAGGGCAAATCTCGCCTGCGAATTTCTCTCTAAAACTGGGATGGAATTTTCGAAGCCCCAGGCTCCTTTCTATCTCTTTCCAAAATATCATGGCCTAGATTCTGAAAAATTCGCCTTTAGTTTGCTCGATCAAGGTGTAGCCGTAGCTCCTGGCACCGCCTTTGGCGATTACCGAGAGCACTTCAGGGTATCTTTAACCGCGCCTCAAGGAGAAATCGAGGAAGGCCTGAAGAAGATTTGCGAGGCGTTAGAATGAAAATTGCGATAATTGGCGCTGGGAAAATGGGGGCTTGGTTTACCAGATTCTTTCAAGATGACGGCTATCCTGTAATAGTTTCAGACAAGGACGAGGAAAGATTAGCGAAAGTAAAAAGCGAATTCGGAGTTGAAACCGCTGATACTATAAGCGCTGTCAAAGGCGTTGATAGAATTCTAATCTGCGTGCCCATCGATGCTTTCGAGGATGTCGTGAAAGAAATACACTCTCATATAGAACCGGATCAGATTCTCATGGACATCTGCTCAATCAAAGAGTTTCCAGTGAAAGTAATGCACAAATACATAAAAACAGGCACAGTGCTCGGGATGCACCCAATTTTTGGTCCAGGTAGCAAAAGCATCAGCAACAAAAACCTCATTCTCACACCTATTGGCGCCAAGGAAAAACGGCTTGCAGAAGACTTCAAAACTTGGTTAGAAGAGAAAAAAGCGAACGTTTTCATTATGTCTCCAAGGAAGCATGATGAATTAATGTCAACAGTCCTAGGATTTCCCCACTTTCTTGCGTTGGTCATCTGTGACAGCTTGGTGGATCAACCTAATTATCTCGAAACGAGAAACGTTGCAGGCGCAAGCTACAAAATGTTGTCCACACTGGCGGAGGCCGTTGCTCTAGAAAAAGCAGAATTCTACTCAAGTCTTCAAGTGAATTTGCCAAGATTGAGGAAGATTGAGGCTCTCTTTCTTGACAAGACAAAGGAGTGGCTGAAAATTGTCAAGCAGGGAGATCAGCAAGCTTTGATTAACAAAATGGAAAGTCTGAAAATGAGACTATCAAAAGCAAATTCCGAATATGCAAAATCATACGAAGTCATGTATAAAATGTTAGAAGCCGTTGAAGACTAGCTCTCTAAAAATTTTTGTACGGCCTTAGGATATGAGCCCAAGACTTTCATGAAAATTGTTCTTTTCTCAAGAGCTTTCAAAGCCTCTGAGCATCGTTCTTCATTTCTATGTCCTTCAAAGTCGAGGTAAAAATTGTATTCCCAAGGTTGTTGTTTCGTGGGTCTTGACTCGATTTTTGTTAGGTTTATGTTTCTCTTGGCGAATTCTCCGAGGGCATCATACAGAAATCCCGGAACATGCTTGGTAGAGAAAATTATGGACGTTTTATCTCTACCTGTAATTTGTGAATCGCTTTTAGACAGGACAAAGAATCTGGTGTAATTGGCTGGGTTGTCAGCGATTTCCTTAGCTATAATTTTCATTCCGTAAAGCTCAGCTGCTCTCTCACTGGCCACGGCACCTGCGTTCTTCAGTTTCTTTTCCTTGATCATTTTTACGCTGCCCGCTGTATCGTATGTTGGAACAAGGTCACAGCCTAAATGTTCCAAGAAGTTGCGGCACTGAGCTAAGGCTTGGGGATGGGAATAAACAACCTTAATCGAGTCTAAACTTGTCTTGGTGTTGGAGATTAGGCAGTGGGCAATTTTGAGGATTGTTTCGCCGCACACTTTGAGGTCATGGGTTAGGAAAAGGTCGTAAGTCTGGTTTACGCTTCCTTCTATAGAATTTTCAATGGGGACAACACCAAATTCCGTTTCTCCCTTTTCCACGCTGTCAAAAACGCTTGAGAGATCTCTGCAAGGTTTAACGCCTACGGATTGCCCAAAAAAGGCGTAGACTGCGCTCTCGCTGTAAGCTCCTTTTTCACCCTGAAAAGCTACTTGCATTTTCTTATCTTGCCAGCCTCCGCGTTTTTATTAGATATTTATTAATGCCATTAATCATTGCTTCGACGCTAGCCATGACTATGTCTTCTCTTGCTGCTCTCGCCGAGACAACGTTTCCTTCCTTGTCTTCAACTTTGATCACTACTTCAGCCACGGCGTTTGAACCGCCTGTGATGGCTTCGAGGCGGTATTCGCTTAGCCTAACGTTCACAAGACTGTGCGTTAGTTTCTGTATGGCTTTTATGACAGCGTCTACTGGTCCTACGCCCGTTTCGGCGGCAACGTATTCTTTTCCATCTAAAGTCAGCCTTACCGACGCAGTGGGAATGACTTTGATTCCAGTTACAACTGCCAGATCGCATAGGTCGACTATTTTCTCTTCTTTGATGACTTCTCCCATCACCGCGGAAGTCAGAGCTATCAGGTCTGCATCGGTTACCATTTTGCCTTTATCTCCAAGATCTTTTACTCTCCCAACAATTTCCCTTAGCTGTTCATTAGTAGGGCGTATTCCTATTTCTTCTAGTTCTACTTTTATGCCTCGTGTTCCAGCTAGTTTTCCAGCTACGAACTTCCTTTTTCTTCCTACCAATTCTGGCTTAATTGGTTCAAAAGTTGAAGGTTTCGCTGTTACTCCACGGGTGTGGATGCCAGATTCGTGGGCAAACGCGTTCTCGCCCACAATTGACTTGTTGGGCTGTACGGAGATTCCTGTCAAAGTGGCGACCATTCGCGAAGTGCTGTAAAGCAAGCGAGGATTTACTCCAGTTTTTAGTTTGTAAATCATGTAAAGAGACATCACGACTTCTTCTAAGGCAGCGTTTCCAGCTCTTTCACCAATACCGTTGACCGTTACGTGCACTTGGGAAGCTCCTCCTTCCACTGCGGCCAGAGAATTAGCAACCGCCATGCCGAAATCGTCGTGGCAGTGAATGCTGATTGGAGTTTTAACTACAGTTCTTAGCTCTTCCACAAGTTTTCTTGTGCTTTGAGGGGTCATGATTCCTACTGTATCTGGGATATTTATTCGATCAGCGCCTGCTTCTTCAGCTGCTTTGCATACTTGCTTCAGAAATTCCATCTTGGATCTTGTGGCGTCCATGGGTGAAAACTCGCATGTCAATCCGCGGTGTTTAATGTATTCAACAGCGTCAATGGTGGCAGACAATACCCTTTCTGGCGTTAAGCCTACAGCATATTTCATTTGCACGTCAGATGTAGGGATGAAAGTGTGGACACAATCGACGTCGCAGCTGATAGCAGCGTCAATATCGTTCCTTGTCGTGCGGGCCAAAGCGCAAATTTCAGCTTCTAATCCAGCTTTTGCTATTTCCCTTACAGCCTTTTTTTCACCTTCCGAAGACATGGGTGAACCAGCCTCGATCACGTCAACGCCCAACCTGTCAAGTTGACATGCAATCTCCAGTTTGTCGTCCATAGTCAATGACGCTCCGGGGGTTTGCTCTCCATCTCGTAGGGTCGTATCAAAGATATGGACATGGCCCAAATTCTTCACGTTCAAGCAATTACATCCTCCAATAACATTTTTGATAAATTAATGACCATTTCAGACAGTCACTTCCATCAATTCATGTGCGATGGCTTCTGCCATCTCCATCGTTGTGGCGTTTCCTCCCAAATCTGAAACTGTTATGCCTTTTTGTAATGTTCTAATCACGGCTTGGTCCACGGTTCTGGCTGCAACGAGGCATTTGGTATCATTGTGTTGTTCGCCTAGCCAGTCCAGCATCATTTTGGAAGCAAGGATCATGGAGCAGGGATTTGTAGTGTGCTTTCCAACTCTTGTCGGAGCCGAGCCGTGAATAGGCTCAAAAATGGCAAAGTTGTCTCCTATGTTCGCCCCGGGAGCCATTCCTAAACCGCCAATTAACTGGGCGGCTTCATCGGAAAGAATGTCTCCAAACATGTTCGTCGTGACGATCACGTCAAATTCTTGGGGCGCTTTTATCAACCGCATGGACGCAGCATCTACATATTGTTCCTCGAAGGTTATGTCAGGATATTGTTGGGCTTTTTCCCTGCAAACATTAGCAAAAAGACCGCAGGTTGCCTTCATAACATTGGCCTTGTGAATCGCCGTAACCTTTCTCTTGCTATTTCGTCTCTTTGCCAGTTCAAAAGCCTTTTCTGCAATTCTTTCACAGTTTTTCCGTGTAATAACTCTCAAACATAATGCAGTGTCGCCTAATGAAAACTCTAGGCCCTTGTAAACATCCTCTGTGTTTTCTCTAACGAAGACCAAATCTATGTCCGATCTTAATGCTGGGACCGATGGATAGGTCTTTATGGGGCGAATATTGGCGTAGAGATCAAACATTAACCTAAGCTTCACTATTACGTCGGCTGCCGTTTCACCAACAGGGCCTTTCAGGCATGCGTGAGAGTTCTTTATCTTTTGTACGGTCACTTCGGGAAGTGCTACGCCTTCTCTTTGGAAGAAAGCGTCTCCAGCTTCTGCCTCGACCATATTAAGGTTTAGGTCAAACTTTTTCTGGGCGGCTTCTAGCACCTTTACGGTGGCCTCAGTCAATTCAGGGCCTATTCCGTCTCCAGGGATTACCGCTATTTTGTAGTTACTCATTCTTCATCCTCTTTCGCATGTTTTCTATGAGACCTCCGTCCGAGAGTATTTCCAAAATGAAGGGTGGAAGCTGCGCTGCTTGGAAAGTCGTGTTCTTTGTCAAGTTTCGTATTTCACCAGTTCCTAAATCCAAGGTAAGCTCGTCGCCTTCGCTAACCTCGCTTACCACGTTCTTGGATTCCACTACTGGTAAGCCAATGTTTATGGCATTTCTGAAGAAAATGCGGGCAAAGGACTCGGCCAATACGCATTTTGCGCCAGCATACTTCAACGCCAATGGCGCTTGCTCTCGGCTGGAACCGCATCCGAAGTTTTTCCCCGCCACCAAAATCGCTCCGTTTTTAGCCTTCTCGGTGAAGCTTGGGTCCAATCCTTCCATGGCATGCTGAGCCAATTCTTTTGGGTCGATCAATACCAGATATTTTCCGGGAAGAATCACGTCAGTGTCTACATTGTCCCTAAATTTGACTGCTTTTCCAGAAATCACCATTCCATCTAGGCCTCCAATTCTCTTGGATCTGTTATGCTGCCTGTCAAGGCGGAAGCGGCAACAGTGGTTGGAGAAGCCAAGTAAACACTGGCTTCTGGGCTTCCCATTCTTCCTATGAAGTTTCGGTTCGAACTGCTTATGCAGGCTTCGCCGGCTGCCAACAAACCTACGTGGCCTCCCAGACATGGGCCACATGTGGAGTTGCACACAATTCCGCCAGCTTCGGTAAAGGTTTCTATGAGGCCTTCCTTCAAGGCTTGCATGTACACTTCTTGAGAAGCAGGAATAACAAGTAGGCGCACTCCTTCCTTAACTCTTTTTCCTTTCAAGAATTCAGCTGCTGACTGCAAATCTTCAATTCGCCCGTTAGTGCATGATCCAATGAACGCTTGGTCAATTTTGACTTCCTTCAACTTAGACGCGGGTTTCACATTTTCTACGCAAGGCGGACACGAAACTTGAGGTTCCAGGTGTGCAACGTCAAATTCTAACACTTTTTCGTACGACGAGTCAGGATCGCTTCTAAACGCGTTAAAGTCTTTCGGAGTTTCATTTACTCTTCCTTCAAGGAATCTGCGGGTTGTTTCGTCTGGTTCTACAATTCCGTTTTTGGCTCCCATCTCGACTGCCATGTTGCAGAGGGTCATTCTATCCGCAATGTTCATATCGTGCAAGGTGGGACCGGCGAATTCAACGCTTTTATAAGTAGCTCCGTCAACGCCGATTTGACCGATAATAAACAGAATCAAATCCTTCGCGGTAACAAACTTCTGAAATTTTCCTTTCACGTTTATCTTAATCGTTTCTGGCACTTTTAACCAGATTTTGCCAGTGGCAAAGACTCCAGCTGCTTCAGTGGAACCGATACCAGTTGCGAAGGCGCCGAAGGCACCGTAAGTGCACGAGTGGGAATCTGCACCGACTATGAGCGCTCCTGGTGCGACATGGCCTTTCTCTGCCATTACTTGATGGCATATACCTCCCTCACCTACATCATACAATATAGTTCCTTGCTCTCTTGCAAATTTCCTCATAATCTTGTGCAGTTCTGCGGCTTTGATTGAGTTGGCTGGAACTTGATGGTCCAAAATTATGATTATTTTCTGGTTGTCCCAGACTCGCTTAAGACCAATTTTTCTGAAGGCTTCGACGGCTAGGGGTCCAGTCAAATCGTGGACCATAATCATGTCGACTTTGGCGTCCACTATGTCTCCTGGACGCACCACGTCTTTTCCTGAGGCCCTAGCCAATATTTTTTCAGATATGTTCATGCAGTCTGCCATCTGTATGTCTATGTAAAATTATTGTTACTTTTCGATGCCTGCAGTTTTTCTAATGAATTTCCCGACTTTCTCGATTTGATGATTCTCAATTTCTTTCATCAAGGTTTCTAAGGTTTCTTGCGTGTCGTTTCCATCGTTCAACCATTGCTTTGCAAATTCTCCATTTTGAACGGATTTCAGCGCTTTTCTCATGTTCTCTTTTACGTGTTCATCGATGACTTTTGGCCCTACAGTCAGGCCGCCGTACTTCGCAGTGTCCGAGACTGCCCTGAGCATCCCTGTAAAACCGCTGTTGTAGATTAGGTCCATTATCAGTTTTGCTTCGTTGCATGCTTCAAAGTAGGCTAGTTCGGGTTGATATCCTGCTTCTACTAGGACTTCGAAGCCGTTTTTGATGAGTTCGATTAGTCCGCCGACCAGCACCGTTTGTTCTCCGACAAGGTCCGTCTCGGTTTCTTCCTTGAAGGTTGTTTCTAAAACGCCAGATCTAGTGCAGCCTATGCTTTTAGCCATTGCGAGAGCAGTCCCTAGTGCTCTTCCAGTGTAGTCTTGATAGACAGCAACGAGGGCTGGCACTCCGAAGCCTTCAACGTAGGTTTCCCGTAGTCTACGGCCAGGAGATTTTGGAGCAACCATTATGACATCGACATTGGACGGCGGAACGATCTGTTTGAAATGGATGTTCAGGCCGTGGGAAAAGCCTAGAGCTTTTCCTTTAGTCAGATGTGGCGTTACTTGTTTTCTGAAAACTTTTGGCTGTTCCAAGTCTTGAATCAGCATGTGCACGATGTCTGCTTTTCGTGTTGCCTCTGGAATAGAGCAGACCTCGAAGTCGTCGTCGGTGGCTCTCTTCCAGGAAGAACCGCTTGGTCTTGAGCCTATTATGACGTTTATGTCTGAGTCTCTCATGTTTTGGGCTTGGCTTCGCCCCTGGCTGCCATATCCAAGTATGGCAACGGTCTTGTTTTTTAAGGGTTCTAAACTCACATCTTTGTCGTAATATACTTTTTTCATTCTGTTTTTCTCCTATTACTCTTCAATTTTGATTGATTCTGGTCCTCGTGAAAGAGCTGTTACGCCAGTTCTGGCAAGTTCGATTACGCCGAACGTTTTCATCAAGTTGAGAAAGGCCTCTATTTTGTCGGGTGCTCCCGTGACCTCTACAGTCATAGTTTCTGAAGAAACGTCAACCACATGGCCCCTAAAAACATCTATATAGTTTATGATGTCGGATCGAATCTTTGCGTCGGGGACTTTGACTTTAACGAGAATCATCTCTCTCGTTACAATGTTCGCAGAATCTAACTGGCTAACCTTAATTATGTCAACAAGCTTGTTCAGCTGCTTAACCAGTTGTTCAACGGTTTTTTCATCTTCATTAACGGTTATGGTTATTCTAGCCAGCCCTTTCTGCTCTGTAGGCCCAACGGAAATGCTTTCAATGTTAAACCCCTTCCGTCGGAACATGTTAGCTATGCTGTGCAGTACGCCTGGTTTGTGTTCTACAAGGGCGGCAATCACATTGGGTCTTTCATTTTCCATCAGCAATCCTCCAGTATTTCATTCAAACCTCGTCCAGGGGGAATAATCGGGAAAACATTCTCCTCCGACGAGATTGGAACATCGATGACCGTTGTGACTTCGCTTTTCATTGACTCTTTGACTGCTTTAGCGAATTCATCCGTTGATCCAACACGGAAGCCTTGGGCACCATAAGCCTCAGCTAATTTAACAAAGTCGGGCACTCGTCCTAGGTTCACGGCGAAACATCGCCTGTTATAGAACATTCTTTGCCATTGAGCGACCATTCCAAGCACGGAATTATTCAAGACTACGACCACGACTGGAATATTTTCCGTGACAGAGCATGCAAGTTCTTGTTCACTCATTATGAAGCTTCCATCTCCAGCAATGTCCACAACCGGTCTTTCTGGACAAGCAACTTTGGCGCCAAGGGAAGCTGGAAAACCAAAGCCCATAGTTCCAAGGCCGCCAGAAGTGATGAAAGTTCTCGGTTTCAATGCCTTGAAATAAAGTGCAGCCCACATTTGATTCTGGCCAACTTCAGTCGTGACTATGGCATCTTGAGGCAGCATTTTTCTAAGTTCAGCCAGCAGAGTTTGAGGCTTACAGCTTTCACTTTCATCGTTTGGCATCGAGTTCCGAAATTGCTCCTTAACCTCTTTGACTCTTCTTGCCCACAGGGACGAGGGGCCTTTCTTTATCAGCTGTTTTGTCACCAGTTCATACAGTGTCCTCAGGGTTCTTCTGGCGTCGCCTACAATGGGCACATCAACGGTTATGTTTTTCCCAATTTCAGAGGCGTCAACGTCAACGTGGATGATTTTTGCGTCTGGGCAGAAACTGTCCAAGTTTGCTGATGATCTGTCGGAAAACCTCGTTCCAACGGCTAACAATGCATCAGCCTCTAGGAGTAGTTGGTTTGCCGCGCGGTTTCCATGCATCCCGATGTTTCCGAGTGACAAGGGATGATTTTCGGGGAAAGAGCCTTTTCCCATTAACGTGGTTGCTACAGGTGTCATCAAGAGTTCCGCTATTTTCAAAAGCTCTGGGGAAGCATCGGAGATTATGACTCCGCCTCCTGAGAGGATTACGGGTTTTTCTGCCTTTACTAACAATTCAGCAGCCTTTTCGATCTGCAGGGGATGCGGGTCACATGGGAGTTTGTATCCGCGAATTTCGACGTTATCTGAAAACTCGACTTTGGTCACGGCTGTCTGCACGTTTTTAGGGAGATCAATCAGAACTGGCCCTGGTCTGCCTGTGGTTGCTATGTAAAAAGCTGTTCTCACCGTCTTTGGGATTTCAGCGCTTTCTTGCACTTGACAATTATGTTTAGTTATTGAAGTTGTTATTCCGATTATATCGGCTTCTTGAAAGGCATCCTTGCCTACCACGCAGGAAGAGTTAGACGCATGCGTGTTGACTTGCCCTGTAAAGGCGATTACTGGTGAAGAATCCATGTACGCTGTGGCGATGCCTGTGACGAGGTTGGTAGCTCCAGGTCCTGAGGTTGCCATGCAGACTCCCGGTTTTCCACTGGCCCTTGCATAACCGTCGGCTGCGTGCGCTGCGCACTGCTCGTGTCTGCTGAGAATGTGCCTTATTTTCGAATCGCAAAGAGCGTCGTAGACTGGTAGTATGGTTCCTCCTATTATTCCAAAAATCACTTCTACGTTTTGGCGTTCCAAAGACTCTACTAGAGCTTTGGCACCAGACATTCTAGTCAATATGTCCATGCCTCCTTGTTGCCAAAACTTTGGTTGTTTTGTGCGCTTTGTGAGACGTTGGCAGAAAATGCGGTTGAACTGCACCGATTACGCTCAAGCACTTACCATTTCTAATTTTGTTTTTTGATGTTGAACTAACTCGGGGGGTTTGTTCGCCATCTTTCAGGATGGTGTCAAAAATCTTTATTTTATGAGGAAAGCGGTTCGATAAAACGATACCCCATTTTTCACCACTCGCAAACAGCCTTTCGACAACAACATGCTTAAATATAAATCTTTTGGCTTCACTAGGTAACACACCAGCTTTTGGTTGGAGGTCGAAATTTGAGAAGTGACGAAATAAAACGTGGATTGGAAAGGGCCCCTCATAGGGCGCTTTTAAAGGCTCTGGGCCTAACGGATCAAGACATGGACAGGCCCTTCATAGGCGTAGCAAACAGTTTCACAACCATAGTGCCTGGACACATACACCTGAACGAAATCGCCAAGGCGGTAAAGTCAGGAATAGCAGCGGCAGGCGGCACGCCCTTTGAATTTAACACTATAGCAGTTTGTGACGGGCTAACCATGGGTCATGAAGGGATGCGCTATTCCTTGCCTTCTCGGGAGTTAATTGCTGATTCAGTTGAAATCATGGTTCAAGCCCATAGGCTGGACGGTGTAGTTTTGATTTCGAACTGTGATAAGGTCACGCCGGGAATGCTTATGGCTACTGCTAGGCTAGACGTACCAGCAATTGTTGTGACTGGCGGACCGATGGCTTCTGGATTGTTAGATGGAAAAAAGATTGGCATAGTTTCTGTCTTTGAAGGCTTAGGAAAAGTGTTTGCTGGCAAAATGAGTGAAGAAGAGTTAAGGCGATTAGAGGATGCAGCCTGCCCTGGTTGTGGTTCCTGTAATGGCATGTTCACTGCCAACACGATGGCTTGCATAACCGAAGCTTTGGGCATGTCTCTGCCGTATTGTGCCACGTCGCTTGCAACAAGCGCCCTAAAGCTTAGAATAGCTAGAGAGTCTGGTAAGAGAATTGTCAAAATTGTAAATGAGAACTTGACGCCTTCAACTATCCTAACCAAAGAGGCTTTTGAGAACGCTATCGTGGTAGACATGGCCCTAGGGGGTTCCACAAACACTGTTTTGCATCTTCCCGCAATCGCCAGAGAGGCTGGAATCCAGTTGCCCTTGTCGGTCTTTGACGAGATGGGCAAACGCGTTCCTCATCTATGTAACATGCTTCCAAGCGGACCTTATGCATTAGAGGATTTGGATGTAGCTGGAGGTTTGCCTGCCCTCATGAAAGAGCTGAAGGCACTTCTCAACATAGGCGCTCTTACGGTCACAGGCCAAGTTCTCAGCAAGAACATTGAAGGCGCTCAAGCCATAGATGCCAACGTTATTCATCCGTTAACAAACCCAATACACAAGGAAGGTGGAATAGCCATACTTACTGGAAACCTTGCACCAAATGGAGCTGTTGTGAAAACAGTAGCGGTTTCGCCAAAGATGCTCAATCACACAGGACCGGCGAAAGTTTTTGATTCGGAGAAAGAGGCCGTGACAGCCATAAGAAACCAGGAAATCAAGCTTGGCGATGTTGTCGTAATTCGTTACGAGGGACCTAGAGGAGGCCCGGGCATGCCAGAAATGCTCCTACCAACAGCCGCAATAGCGGGTATGGGTTTAAGCGAATCCGTTGCCTTAATAACCGACGGAAGATTTTCAGGAGCCACCCGAGGACCATGCATAGGCCATGTGTCGCCAGAAGCTGCCGAAGGCGGTCCAATAGCGATCATACAAGACGGAGACTACATTTCAATAGACATCCCCGGAAGAATTCTAAACGTAAAACTCAGCGAACAAGAAATCAAAAATCGCTCAAAATCGTGGAAACCCAAAAAACCAAAAGTCGAAAAAGGCTACCTCACAAGATTTTCCCAATTCCTTTAAGATAAGCTCGTCATGCAATAGGCTTGAACAGGGATTCACTGCACAGTCCAAATGCGAGTTCAAGCCACATCCTAAACCCAAACTCAGAGTGCGCGCTAACCTACTGAAAGGCCTAGGAGGGGTAAACGTCGATGTTGCCGTTGGAAGTGCTGGCTTCTATAGTTATCTGCACGACTTTGCTGATGAATCCCTCTGTTTGTGCTTTTTTGCTGGTCTTCTGGTTCTGAGTGTAGGTCAAATCTGAAAGGTTGATTTCCACGTCACCGTTGCTTGTGGATAGATCTAGGTCATATCCTACTTCAGTGGAAGAAGAAACTGCGAGCTTTATATTGCCGTTGGTTGTCTCCAGATCATATTCGCTGGTGATTGTGCATGGGATGCTGAGGTCTATTCTGGCGTTGCTGGTTGTGATAACGACATCCCTAGCTTCGAAATTTCCTTCGACGCGTCCATTGCTGGTTGTGCCTGCTATGCTCTCAGCGTAGACATTGTCGAAGACCAGCTGCCCATTCGATGTCTCCATCCTAAAGGTGCCGCCAGTTACATCGTTCAGGTAGATGGCACCGTTGCTGGAACCTAAGTCAAGGTCTATAATAGCGTCTGTCGGGAGAACCACGTTCACTTCTATTTGGTACTTTGAATGAGCTAAGAAGGGGACATCATATTTGAGAATTAGTCTTTTCTGACCTTTAGCCACACTTTCATCAAAATTGACTTTCAAGCTATTTAGATTGTCTTCGGCTTCATCTGGTGAGGTCCCTCTAGCTTCGATTGATAGGTCGATTTTGTATGCAGCATTATCCCAAGTCGATATCCATATGGGTCCATTGAAATTATCAACTTCTAGGTAAACATCATCAACAGGTACACTGCCACTGTAAGATTTCGTGTCATATGCTTTGTAGTTCCCAAGAGGGAAGAAGAGAGGAGAGAATACCCAAGCTACACCAAGTACTGCAACAATTATGATTGCAACTAAAGCCCAAGCAATCCACGGACTACGCTTGGCAACTTTCTTTGCAGGTTTGGTTTCCGTAATTATGGGCTCTGAGATTGAAGCCCCGCATTTAGGACAGAATCTTGCGTCTTTGTCTACTTTGGATCCACATTTCCAACAATAGGGCATTTTCCACCGACATAAAAAATGCGGTTTCTAATATAAATGTGACTAGCACAGTACTATTATGTATACTCCCTTGTTCTCTTTCATGTTATCATTATTGTTTACTGGTTACGTTTTGTTTGTTGGATTCAATATAGCGTGGAAAGTATTCTTTCAAACCCTAATCTGACCAAGGATTCAATACATATAAGGGAGGGGATAGCGCCTCAGAAAGGCCCTTCTCACGTATGCATTAGTCTACTGTTTGTTAATGTTAAAATTGGTGCCGGGGGCGGGATTCGAGCCCGCGACCTCTGGACATAGAGCGTTTGCCCCATTTGTTCTCCAGATTATGAGTCTGGCGCCCTAGCCAGGCTAGGCTACCCCGGCACAGCTTATTTTCTTGATTGCAACTTAACTCTGGCTCGTTTGGACCAACTGTCCCTCTGTCGAATGTAGCCAGTTGTTAGTTAGTCTGCTTGCCTTGAGATAAATCTTTTTCAACCAGAACCCCCTGCAAAGCTATTTATGGCAGCTTTCTACAGACAATTATTTAATTAACAAGTCACAGCTCACCTTTCTCTTCAGAAGTCAACCTCTAATCTCCGCATATAGTTGAACCTATTTATAGAGGGGGTATAGTTTTTTCCACACGCTAGAGAACACAACCGCCAAAAAACAACTCAACACCGTCTTCACCCAGATCTCCCCAAGCTGCTCAGTATATCTTCTATAGTCTTTCTCTTGTCTTTCTTTAACAAGAAAATCACCAACCATAACGACTCTTACTGGTTCTCCTGAAATGAGCCAACTACAGAAAAACATCATCATCTTTTTCTTTCGATTTTCTCCACACCAGAAGATGTCCCAAGATAAACTAAATCTGCCAAACCGACAAATAATCCGGTTTCCAACACACCCGGAATCATTTTCAACTTCTTCTCAAACGCAGCAGGATCATCTATCAAACCAAAAACAGCGTCCACAATCACGTTCCCATTATCAGTTATTACGGGTCCAACCTTGCCCTTTCCTTCCCTCAAAATCGGCTTTCCACCTACTTCCTCCACTTTGCGCTTCACATGGGCAATGGCAAAAGGCAAAACTTCTATCGGCACTGGATGGTTGTTTTCTCCCAACACTTTTACTTTCTTGCCTTCGTCTGCTATTATGATGTTTTGTTTGGAGGCTGAGGCAACTATTTTTTCTCTGGCTAGCGCAGCGCCCATGCCCTTGATCAAGTTTAATTTGCCATCTATTTGGTCAGCGCCATCTATGGTTAAGTTTATCGTGGGATGTTCTTCCAAGGTGGTTACTGCGATTTTATGCTTGATGGCCAACAGAAAAGCTTGATACGACGTCGGAACACCCAGTATGTTTAGGCCTTCGCGTTTTACTCTTTCTCCAATGGCTTCAATAGCATATGCGGCTGTGCTTCCACTTCCCAAGCCAACGACAAAGCAATCTTCAACGTGTTTAGCAGCTTTCAAGGCAGCATTCTTCTTTGCCTTTTCAATCCAATCTTGTTTAGTCTTCAATTTCCATCTGCCCCAACTTATCTAGAACTTTTTCCACTTCAGTCCTGATTTCTTCTATCCTTTTTTCCGCCTCTGCTCTCGGGCTTGCTTTTTCTGGCGGTTTTCTCTTCTTTCTCGCCTTTCCTTCCGTTGCAGGTTTTTCTTCCGCCTCCATACTAGGCGCTGGTGCTGTTGAAGCTGGTATTCTCACTTCTTTTATGGCTTTTACTTCAACTTTTGTGCGGAGTTCGTCAACCTTTGCGCTTAGCTCACCAAAGCGTTCACTGAACAGTTTTATCAAGTCTTCTTGCATGCTTTCAAGTTCATGTAAAGCCACTAGAGTTTCATCTTTTGAAATGGCGTCTTTCACAGTCATCATTCGGGATTTGTATGTTCCAGCGAGTTTTTCTCTTTCTTCTTCTGTTATTTTTCCCTCTGCATGGGCTTCGTAAAGTCTCCGAATGGCATCGCCTAGAATTTCCCTCTCTAAATCTAGTATGCGCAGTTCTTCCTTAGCACGGGATGCATCTGTTGACATAACGGTTTTAGAGATTTTGAACGGTAAGCCCTTAAGCTCCGTTTCCAATTCTGCCTTTTCTGGAGCCTTTTCCCTCTTGCCACCGCGTTTTCTCATGGCGTAAATCACGATTGAACAAGCGATAATCACCACTAACACGATCAAAGTGATGGTTAGGGAATCATCAAAGAGCAAGGGTTTTCCTCTGTATCTTCATTGTTTATTATGTATATATAAATTATAATAATTGACTTTTATGTACTGTTTAGCATCAAGACAATAAAAATTTCTGCTGAACGCCCTGAACATTCGCAGCCGATGCCAGGTATTTTCTCGATTTTGACTTGTGGAAAATAGTTTTTCGCCATTTCGCGGACATTTTCAAGCTTAAAACCTAAATGCACATCACCCATTTCTGTCTTAAATTCTTCAAACTTGTGTTCACAAAGGTCAAGAACCATGGCTTTCCCGCTCTTTTTCAAGATTGCTTTTATGCTTTTGAAGACTTTTTCCGGTTGAGTGCTGTGGTGAAGCATTAAGGTGGAGAAGGCAGCGTCGAACTTTGATGGGATGTTCGCGTATCTTTTTGCTTCTTTTATGCTGTCAGCGATATTTTCAGCTATGCCTATGAAAGTTGTTATGCCCGTATTTTTCTTCTCCAATTCCAGGAGCATCGCAGGGGTCATGTCCATGGCGTAGAAAGAAACTTTGGGAATTTTGCTCCTTGTTCTTTTGGCGATTTTAGCCGTGAAGAATCCTGAACCTGAGCCGATGTCTAATATCTTCGAATCTGTTCGAAGAGTGGGCAGTGAAAGCAAGCGTTCTGTTATGGCTTCGACTATTCGATTGACTCCTTTTTCTCCAAAATAGCCAAGCACTATTTTATCTCTTTTTTTCGCTTCTTTTGTGGTGAAATGTTCCACTGCTTTGGACAGTGTTTCGGGGTTTGCTGCGCCTAACTTGCTGAAAAACTGTTCTAGATCGAGGTTTTTCACGTACTCTGCAAGGTTGTTCGGCGTGTCATCACGTCCTTTCTTGCTCACGGTAATGGGTTTAATCAGTGTGTCAGGTTGCTTTTAATTTTTCGCACTCTAGTTTTTTTGCAGCGAGCCTATTCAACTGGAAATGAATTTTGCTTTATCTCTCTTTCTTTCCAAGTGTCCTAGCGTTAAAACCAAATGCGGCTTGTCTATTTCTGGACTGTTGTGCGATTTTTGACTTATACCCCCTCTATATATAGCTTGAACTTTGGCGTGAAACATGCGTTGAACGTTGGTTTCCTTTGCTTGGAGCCTCGGGCGGGATTTGGACCCGCGACCAACGCCTTACCAAGGCGACGCCCCACCGGGCTAGGCTACCGAGGCAAATTCCTCTTCCAGAAAAGAAGCTTTGCCAGAAAATTTAGAGCTTTCGGTTATCTGCATTTACTTTTGATTTCTTTTGCGTCACTTCTTCAAAAACCAATCGTAAGGCAAGTAAAACGTTTTTGCATTTAATTCTTTGTAAAGTCAATGACTTTATTCAGAAATTAAGAAAAATCTTAAATCCTAAATGCAAATATATTTATGACGATGATTGGAGGGGTGGAGAAGCAATCAAACTTTCTCCCAAATCTCCTTTCTCCTCCAGCTACAACTTCCCCATCCCTTCATGAATGCAAACTTTGCACCCGCTGTAATACCTTTAAAGCAATTCTATTTCGCATTATGCTCTGCAAACTACAAGACAAAAAGGCAAAATTATCCAGCGTTAAATGTTTTTCTATTTTGTAGAGGATTAAATAAATATAAAAGATGACCTAATTTCAACTCCTAAGTTACGCATTAGCGGGGGTGTCCGAGTCTGGTCAAAGGAGACAGGCTTAGGACCTGTTGCCGCAGGGCTGCGTGGGTTCAAACCCCACCCCCCGCACTATACTGTTTGTTCAGAAAGTAGCCATGTTTCTTGTTTGTTTTTGATAAAGGAGTTACCAGATTGGTTACAAGATTTTATCAAATCTGCAATGCGTAGAATTCTGTTATTAACCCCAGAAATCGTGTCTATAGATGGCATCAAACGAATTCTTAACAACCTATCGGAATGGTCGAAATCAAACGATAAGTTGATAGCGCCCAACGGGTTTTTGCTCTTTCTTTCTGTCTTTGAGGTGTTTCTAATCTTGTTCAGCAACGTCTTGGAAAACTTCTGGATGAATGGCAACGAAAGTGAAGATGAAATTCACGCCGAAAGTTAAATTTTTCATCAACTTATAAATATAGTCAATTTGAAAATGTCGAAAAAACTTTTCCATTCAACTCAACAGTACTCTAATTGGGTAAGCGATTATGCCCAAAAAAAGGATAAGCTCTGTGGCAATAGATACGGTGCCTCTTCCCGAGAGGCCTGTGTATGTCGGGATGCGGCCTTTCTACATAGGGACTTGGCCAACGCCTGAAGCACCAGCATGGGATCAAATTCTCATGCTAATAGAGCAACTAGATAATATCGCAAAACCAGTTACATCAGTAAAAGAAATTTCACAGATAGTAGTCGATTTCAGAAAAAAAATCTGCAAAGCTCTTGAAGCTTCCATAAGAAGCGATATAGGATGCTTGTGCAAATACAATCGCCCAGACGTTAATTTATGCACTGAACCTAAGATACGGGAATGTTTAACTCGACTTGTCAAGACAGCTCAACTATATGAACGATTATGTTGTCTGCGCTAGGAAGTATTGAATCGGAAGTGAACCTGCACTATTTCCCTCTTTTTCTTTAAGTAGAAGTGTTCTATAGAGATTTGTTCTATGGTGAAAAAATGAGCAATGCTAAACCAGTAAGGTGTCAAAAATGTGGAAAACCTTTAGGTTACGTAACTGTGTTTGCAAAAGGTCTGACATCCTTGCCACAACCCGTTCAAAACGTAAAAATAGTAGCCATTTGCATGGGATGTTTCCAGAAGAAAAAATAACAAATCCAAGAGGTATCGTGAAAAGAAGGTTCATAGAATCGAGAGAAGCACCCGCGCCGTACTCAGCTACAATTGATTTAGTTCCTCAATCCCGTCGCAATCATCTATTGGGTAAATGTATGGTGAATTCGCAGGTGTCGTCACCTTTTAGAAGTGACTTCTCAATTTCCACTTTAACGGGTTTTTGGAGAATGCCTTCCCATATTTGGCGGTACCATCCTGCACCACAATAGCAGAAAGTCGGAGATATTCCCACTCCCAAGTGATCTCGTACCATGGGGCAGTGGCAGTAGTATCTTCTCTTTTGGTCCTTGTCTGTTGCCCTCTCGTAGTTCTTTCGGTCATAAGGAATTTTCCTCACATGTATCGTGTTTCCCTCTCTTCTTGGATGCTCATACCAGCCGGGATCTTTCCGCATCATTTTGATTACTTCATCCACATCACTGAGCTGTTCGTAGACAGCCCTTAGTTTCTCGATTCGCTTTTGGGAAAAGTCATGGGCACAGCAAGACAGTATGTCATACTTCTGTTCTTCGCTGGCAAGTTCGTTCAGTCGCTTAATTGCCGCTTTGATCCACTTGACACGCTCGTCGATTTTGGATTCACAGGCAAATAACGTGCCGCTATCTTGCATTATCTTCCTTCGTGATTCTATACCGAGAACACGGTCTATGCTACGGGCGAACCTATCTTCCCATCCGTGTAAGACTGCTTGGATTTCAATGACGTTTTCTTCAAGGTGCTTAGCATCGAATTTCAAGACGATTTCTCGTTCAAAATTGGTGCCCACTATTTCGTGTTCCCGCAAATAATTGTAAAGCTTCCGACGCGTTTCTTTAATACCCTCATAGGGTCCATGATGTATTATTGATAGTACTTCTGCGCTTTCGAGGATTCTGCTTTTGACTTCACCTTTCTGAATAGGTTGGGTCACTGGAAAACAAACCTCCACGTCAAGACCGTCGCTGTAAACGCCATAATCAAAAACAGCAATTGGAGGACCGCAGACATAATCTTTGCATTTTTCCAATAGTCCCTCGAACATTGAAGGCATTTTCTTGCCTTCAAAACCATCTTGAAAGTTCACGCTCGCAACTAGCAGCTCTTCAGTTTTCTTTCTTGCTATTCCTGATTCTTGTCGGGTCATAGTCTTCCTCCGCGGGACACGCAGAGTCTTCTATGCTTTCAGCTTCGAAGATAGTTCTGCAACTCTCTTCCCAAGTAATCTGCAACGCTTGTTTTCCTGTGTGCCAGGAGCACCGACAGAGGCGGGTCCATAGTGGTTGTATTCGTGCATGCCCTGAACGATCATTCCGTGGACTAGCATCGAGTTCAGGATAGAAAGCAGGGTGGTTTCGGCACCACAAGCGGTCCCGCCGGAGCTTGTGAAGGCGCCGCCTACTTTTCCTGCGAGTTTTCCATGGATCTTGTTTGAAGTGTCAATGAATGCTTTGAGTTTTCCTGACATTTGACCGTAGTAGGTTGGCGAACCCATGATTATTGCGTCTGCATTCTGCAAGTCCTTGAGAGTAGTTTGGTCGACCTTCTTGAGAATAGGCTCTGCGCCATCGACTTTTCTAACGCCCTCAGAAACTAGGACCGCCATCTTTTCTGTATTGCCAGTTCGCGAATCATAAATGATCAGTATTCTCGTCAACTTTTTCCCTCAGGCTTGAGTGTTACTTCTGCGATATACTTTAGTTTTTGCCGATTAAGCGCTCACCAAAGAAAAAGCTGAGTTGCTGGGGAAGTCGCCAGTTGGATGAGGTGCAAACCCCCACTCCCGCACTTAGCTTTTGCACTAATACTAAGTCGTCTCCTCCAAAAACTTCTTAGAAGAATAGGCGTGGAATAATTCAGCTCTATTCAAACCGTTCAGATATATTCTGGGGAAACCTTGTTGTTTAATTGCATTTATAAGCAAGTTCGTCTATTATGAGGCATTAACGTTCTGCCCTCAACGGACAAGAGACGCAAGAACGTTACACGCTACAATCAACAATAAAAAAGGGAGTGATGAAAAAATGGCGGAACAGTCAGATGTCGTCTTCGTTGGAAACAAGCCACCGATGAGCTACGTGCTCGCAATAATCACGGCCTTCTCCTCAGGTACTGCCAAGGGAATAACCTTGAAAGCACGAGGCCAAGCGATAACTACCGCGGTTGACGTGGCTGAAATAACCAGAAACCGTTTCATGAAAGACTTGAAAGTAAGCAAAATAGCCATTGGAACAGCAGAGATGCCACCGCGAGAAGGCGAAAACAGAACTAGAATGGTTTCAACGATAGAAATAACGCTTTCAAAAGAGTAAAATCATTGCGAAACCAAAGTGTCAATTGTATATCCCCATGTCTTTCTTCCATTTCGCTAGCAGTGCAATTGTTTCAAGGATCACTTCAACATTCTGAAAACTTATAACAGGTTTTTTCATGTTTCATTAAGCTACTTTTTGGGACTTTGGAATTTCTCAGGGAAAAAAGCTAGCAACGAGGCATTCTAAAAAAGGAGGGTGTGGCATTGTGAGATTTACACTATTTTGTGCCGAATGTTTTCTTGACCCAAGCCCTTGTCTTTTCCATGTCCTCTCTGAAACGTCTTAACTCTTCTGGTGTTCGTTTCGGAGGTTTGGGTTCTTCTGCGGGTGTTGCATAAACGTCTAGGAGGTCGCCTTTTGGCTGTTTTTCAACATGTATATTTACCTTTAAGCCAATGTTTACTTTCTCGGGGTCAATGTCTCTCATTGTCATGGGTAGGCAAGTATTTGTTCCGTCTATTCTGATCATTGCGCCGACCAGCGGTTGCAGGTGTGCCATTGAAGGCCATGCTATAGCCATTACGGTGTATGAGTGGACTTCTCCCTTCTTAGGAAGCTCAACCCACTCTGTTTCTTGGAGCCTGCACTCGGGGTTAAAGCAGTGCGCACGTGGTGGACAATAAACCAATCTGCATTTTGGACATTTCGTTCCGTACAATTTTCCATCTAGGAGGCCAATAAAGAATTTTGATACTTTTCCATAGCTGTGATGGAACATGTTTCCATGCGGGCGGTCCACGATCATGAATTTTTCGTGTTTCAAGTCATTAAGTGTTGGTCCATCGTTCATTTCAATCATTTTCCACCCTTCGGGTCTCCAACCGCCCTTGCGTTCCCAGTCTTTCCAAAACTTCTCGTCGATCTTCTTTTCTTTCAAAACTTTTTCTTTTCCAGGCTGTTTCATTGTTTTACACCTCCAAAACTACAGCGCCTGCTTGGCATCCCGTGCCGCCATGCCCATGTATGAAACCTTTCTTGGGTTTACTCAATTGTCTGCTTGGTGCTCCCCATTTCTTACCAATCTGGTTACTTAGTTGCCAGTAGACATCAATCACTTGGGCGATTGACGTGGATCCAACTGCATGGCCTTGTGCTGTTAAGGCTCCGCTCAGTTGGCATGGTAATTCTCCGTGGGGCTGGATGACGCCTTCTCGGAGTAGTTTCTTTCCTTCGCCTCTCTTGCAGAAATCAAAGTCTTCAAGTCCTGCTAAGACAACGCCTGCATATGGGTCGAATATTTCAACGAGGCTGATTTCCTTTCGCGGGTTCTTGATTCCTGCATCTTTGTAAGCCATTCTAGCGGAAACTCTTAGCGCGCCAAAGTTGCAGAGATCTGGGTACGGCGACATGGGTGGCGGAACGTGCTTAGGCCAGATTTTTTCATCTTCTGGATACAAGCCTTTCCATGCAGGGTTGTCTGGTCGGTCTCCAGCTCTCATCGTGTCTGACCCGAAGCCCACGCCAGTTATCCATACCGGATTGTCGGTGAGTTTCTTGGTCAGCTCTTCGTTTGCCAAGAGCAGAGCCGAGGCGCCTTCGCTAGTCATTGCACATTCGTAAAGCCTGTATGGCCAAGAGATTAAACGAGATTTATAGACGTCTTCCACTGTGATTTTGCTGAACCCGTGTTGGGATGGCCACTGCGCATAGGGGTTGTCAAGCGAGTTGTTGCGGCATAAGACCGCAACTTCAGCTAAATCTTCCTCGGTTTCTCCGTAGACATGCATTCGTCGGGCTTCCATCGTTGCGTAAAACGCGTTGTAGGTGAAACCAGAGACGAAGTCCCAATCTGTGTCACCTGCGATGGCTATGGCTTCATTGACCTTCTGAATGGGCAATTCATCCATTTTTTCCCATCCGACCACGAGAACTAGTGGAAACATCCCTGAGCGTATCCACAAGACCGCGTTTATTATCGCGTCGATTGGGGTTGCTCCGCCTGACTCAACTCGAAAACAGGGCACGGCGCTCAGTCCCAAATAGTCATTAATTATCCAGTGCATGCATTGTTGTTGTTCGAGGATGTCACTGAAGTATGAGTAGCAGCACGCGTAGCCTTTCTTTACGAAATCTCCAAGTTCGAGGTCTGGCACATCGTCAAGTATCATTTTAACCGCTTCTGCACACATTTCTTCCTGCAACGTATGCCTTGGGTTGTCGAACCTTGAAATGCCACCAGCTACTATTCCAACTTTTTTCAAGCTTTCACCTCATTTCTGAAAGACGTATTTTAGTGAATTTCAACAACTATAAGATTTTTACTGAAAAAATCGCATGCAAAACATGGAACAGTTCAAGAATCTTTTTATAATTTCTTCTGTCAATTCATCGACATGCAAATATTAAAGCTAGCCGCTGCTCTGCCCAAAAATGGGTACACAACCGAGAAACTGCTAGAGGCTTTTCCATGCGAGCTTCCGGAAGAGGTTAGGAAGAACGTACTCAACTTGGGAGTTTCAAAACGCTACCTCATAAAGTATGATGACTCTGATTCAAAGTCAGAGAATATCATGAGCGAAACTGACCTCATCAACCTTTGCTCAGAAGCTTGTGAAAAGGCTATCCAGAAGACCAATCTGTCCATTAGAGACATAGGTTATTTTGTTGTAGCTTACGATGTGAACCCGTTTTTAAGTCCCGGTCTTAGTCAACTTTTAGTTCGAAAAATAGGCTTTAATCCTTACATTAAGCATGTTAGCGCTCAAGGAATAGCCAGCACTGCGTTCCCAAATATTCTAGAACTCGCAGAAAACTATCTTGCAGCACATCCAGAAGATCATGTTTTACTTTGCAGCTCTGGAGTAAGCTCATATTGGTTCCAAAACCAAGTGCGAGGCATAAGAGACGTTATGGAGATCAGCCGAATCAACCAGATAAAAAGCAATGCAAGAAGGCAGATAGAACTGAGAAAATGGATTGCAACCATGGAGTTTTTCCTCTTTGGAGATGGAGCAGCCGCAGCTGTAGTGGCAAACAAAGGTGAAGGCTTAGCTGTTAGGAAAATCGTGGAAGTTACAAACATTGGAAAAGAAGACTATTTGAGCGGTTATGCCAGACTTTCCGCTTTAAATGAGCCTTTCAAGTTCGGCTTTCACTCACATCTTGATAGAAAAATTCCTAAACTTGGAGTAAAATATACGACTTTGGCTCTCAAAAGACTACTTGGCATAAACTTTGAAAACACTGTAAGAAAAGCAAAGAAATGGGCAGTTCACACTGGCAGCGAAAAAATACTTAACACTTTAGCCGAACATTACGGAATTCAACGTGAAAAAATTAGGGAGTCACATGAGATTCTTAAGGAGTGCGGCAACTTAGCCGGAGCAAGCTTACCTTTCATACTTGAAAGAATAGTGTCAAGCAACAGGCTCACAGAAGACGACGCGATTTTAATGCTTGGCTACGGCTGGGGGTTTTCAGCTGCTGTTGCCCAGCTGGAATTCAAGGAACAGTGAAGGCTAGCTGGAACTGAAGCACGCGTTTTTTAGTAGGATTTCGGCAGTCCCAAAACGTGTTCGCCGATAAAGGCCAACGCCATTTGATGTGTGACAGGTGCCAGCCTGATCAGGTTTATTTCTCTCCACCAACGTTCAACATCATACTCAATCGCGTAGCCGTAACCGCCAAAGGTTTGCATGGCGTGGTAAACTGCTTGGGTGCCTGCTTCAACTGCCGCAACCTTCGCCATGTTGGCTTCGGCGCCACATGGTTGCCCTTTGTCGTAGAGCCAAACAGCCTTATGATTAAGCAGCCTAGCTGCTTCAATCTTCGCCTTAGCTTCTGCAAGTGGAAATTGTATGGCTTGGTAAGAGCCGATGGGCTCTCCGAAAACATTCCGCTGCTTCGCATGCTCCACAGCTTTCTTTATGGCTAGAAGGCCAATGCCTCCAGCAGCCGCCGAGAAGGACATTCTTTCAGGATTCAGAGTATCCAGTATTTGATACCAGCCTTTATCCTGTTCTCCGAGCAAGTTTTCTTCTGGTACATGGAGGTCGCTCATGTAGACTTCGCAGGTTTTTGAGTAGTGGATTCCATGCTTTTCTATGGGAATGACTTCGATTGACGGATCGGGTAGGTCTACGATAAAAATGCTTAGACCTAAGGTTCTCTTTGGAGCCTTCTCTATAGGAGTGGTTCTTGTTATCAGCATCATTCCCTTTGCTCTGTCTGCTCCAGAAATGAAAGTTTTACGTCCGTTGATGACGTATTCGTCTCCTTCTTTTACAGCCATCGTCTGAGTGTTCAAAGTGTTTGTTCCAGCATCAGGTTCAGTTAAGGCCAAACAAAACTCCATGCCCATGGCAATTTTTGGTAAATACTTCTCTTTTTGTTTCTCATTTCCATGCTTCGCAAGCGATAAACCTCCGAAAATGGACGTAAGGCACAGAAACCATGTTCCAGCCAATCCGCAACTTTCTGAAGTTAAGGTTTCCATTGCTAGAATCATTTCGGACATTCCCATTCCGCCTCCACCATACTTTTCAGGAATAATCATGCCTACGAAACCGGCTTCAACTAGGGATTTCCAGAATTCATCAGGAAATGCATGGGTCTTATCTTTCTCTCTCCAGTATTCTGGGCCAAAGTCCCTAGCCAATTCAGAGGCTGTTTGAACTAACATTTTTTGCTCACCAGTCAAGTCGAAGTCCAAGACATCTCTCACCTATCCAACTGAGAAAATAGTATGTTCTAAGCTTACAATTATATCTTTTATGCGTGAATAAGGTACAACAAACGATTATGGCTAGGGTTTTGTAGTTCGTAGCTTGAACTTCTGCTTTTTCGAAGAGGACACCAACGAAACAACTGGTCTGGTTAATTGAACAGTTCTGAAATCCGTCTTAACTCGCGTTCTGAAACTGAAAAAATGAAATTTCTTCAAAAATAAGGAAAATAACGGTTTTTGCGCGCGCTACATCCATTCTAGTTTTTGCCCGATTTTCTTCTGCATCGCAAGCTGATAGATTCTGCAAGCTACTGCGACATCGTGGCCACCTATACCTATAGGAATGCACAATATTTTTTCTTCCTCTGATTCTCTTCCTGGCTTTTTTCCAGCGACAATATCGCCTAATTCTGCATATACGTCTCTTTCAGAGATCAGGCCTTTTCTGACTAAATGGGCGAGTTCTCCTCTATACATTGTTTGTTTTATATGGTCTACGACAATTTTGTTCATTGCTTTGACCAGTCGATATTCAAGTTCTTGGAAGCTTCCGACTGCACAGATGAAACATCCTTTCTTGATCCATTCATGCTTCACAAGGGGCTCGTTAGCATTAGTTACAGTTACTATAACATCTGCTTCGCTTACTGCTTCCTTGACGTTTTCAACAGGCTTGACATTCAAATCAAACTTTTCATGAAATTCTTGAGCATATTTTTCTCTGGCCTTCTTGTTGACATCAGCAATTCTAACTTCCTCTATTTTTAGAACTTCGTTCAAAGCTAATAGTTGCCACGTTCCTTGTTTTCCTGCACCAACAATGCCTACGATTTCCGAGTTTTTTCTCGCTAGATATTTCGCTGCGACAGCTGTTGCTGCACCTGTTCTAATCGAAGTAACCAAGGTGCCGCCAATCAACGCGACAGGAGCAAAAGTCTCTGGGTTCGTCAGAATGATTATACTGAAGTAGTTTGGCAAATTATACTTCTCTGCATTGCTCCAGTTTGTGCCGATCCATTTTGTTCCAGCGATATTGAAAGGACCAACATACGCTGGCATAGCAGTGGCTACACCATGGTATTTTCCTGTCACTCCTAAGTCAAGACTTATTTTAGGAGGCACAATGGTGGTTCCTTCGCCGTAGGATCTAAAAACTTCTTCGACTATTTCTATTGCTTCATTGACTGTTAGACCTGCACCTTCCACATCTTTTTCAGGCAAATACAATAATTCTATTCTTCTACTTTCAACGTTTTTGTCCAATATGTACTCCGCCTCTTTTTTGGATACATGCTCTTCAGCCGTGATTTAAATTTTGCGGCAAAAAGCGCCCGCTATCTGCCACTCGGATTCACTGGAACACTCTTCCTGAAATATTAGCGCGTCTTATCTTTGCTCTTTTCTTTTCGCTTCTCGTTTCTCCTTTTCTCTCTTCTCAATTCTCTTCTCTTCTGTCTCAGCTTCTATTTTCTCTAATCTTCTTGCTTCTCGTCTCTCCCTTGCTTCCTTCTCTTCTCTTTCGTTTTCTCTCTCCGCTTCTCTCCTCTCTGCTCTTCCCATCTCTTTTCGCTCTTCTTTTCTTGCTTTTCTTATCTCTCTTTCTTCCCTCTCTTTTTTCTCTTCTCTAATCTCAGCGTCTCTTCTCTCTGCTATTCTTGCTTCTCTCCTCTCCGTTGCTTCCAACTCTTCTAATTTCTCGTTGTAAAAGAGAGAAGCTATTTTCAGTACATCTTCAATTCTTTCGCTCATAAATTCACAATTTCTAATGCTTCCTTCAAGGGAAGAGGCATAGTCAGCGGATCCTTCCTTCTCTACTTTCTCTTTTACTTTCTCTGTCACTTTTGCAGTCTTCGACGCGAGGTCTTGGACTACTTTGATGTATCTGCCCCTTTCCCCTGCCTTTTGAGTGGCCTCGAAAATGGCCTTATCCACTGCCAGTCTATATTTCCGCCTTGCTTCTTCATAATTTTTATCCTTGATACTTTTTTCTGCTTCCTCGATGAGGATCTCGAGATCCTTTTTGGATATGGCCGCTATAGGATCTAAATATAGGTAACTCCCGAGAAAATCATACAGTTTTGAATCGTCTGCACATAGCTGCTTCAACAAACTTTCCTTTTTCTCTTCTTTCTTCTTTTCCTTCTTTTTCCACATAACCCCATCTCTCTACTTTATTGCTTGAACCAGTATAAATTACAATCTCTGGGTAAAGAATTGGAAAATGCTGCGCGTATCTCCATTCTTGTCTGAACCAGAAACTTTTTGCGTCAAAAAGGGAGGTTACGTTTGTGTTCTCAGCGTAGCGAGGATAAAATTTGCTGCTCTGTCTGGCTAATGCTAAGTGGTGTTTCGGAGCGCGGGCTATATTACATGGTGTGGGCTCGATAAGTCGTTTATAACTCAGATTTTGATTTCTCCATTTTCTAACAATAGATCGTTATCCAAGTAAAGCGTCGGCATTAGTATTTGTCCATCCCAGTGAATTCTAGCTTTAGTTTCAATCCTTTTAGACCGTTGGCCAACATACTTTGAAAGATGATAATTATTGCCGAAACCAAATACCATAGCGCCTCTGAACCTTTCCCATTCCCAAGTCACTCCTAGCCTAGCATTCGGGTTTATACCAATTATCACATGAGCGGGGGCTGCGTAAACATTTGGATCTTTTACCTTGTCGAGTTGATACTTAAGTACTGGCATGACAACCCTGTCGGCCTTGATATCGGTTATTTTGCTCTTTTTTACTGTCAGAACTACCGGCTCACTGGGTATTGCGGAGATTCCCAGATCACCGCAACTTATTCGACCATCCAATACTATCTTCCCGTCCGCAGGAACCGTGTCCACTATTCCTGGCGTAGCTGGGGGTAGAAAATCTTGGTATTTTCCAGATTCAGGTCGGAGGAAACCATCAAGAGGAAAGCCTGTGATTCCTTTTATGTCCATCTCTATATCGGTGCCCTGTGGCGAAGTTATTTTGGCAGTGTTGGCGTTAGTCCAAAGTTCAGCGATTTTCTCTGCCTCTTTTGCCAACTTGTGGACATCAGTCTTGCCGATGGTCCTAATCAACACATCTGGTATATCCGGCCCATGAAGAGAGCCAATAACACGAACTTTTCTCTCCACTGCTTCTGACAAGCAGTCTGCATAGCCAATCCACATGGCGACAATGGCATCAGCTTCCTTCAATGCGGCTCTTATGGGACTCGGCGGTTCCAATCGACCGAAAGGGATGACAGGCATCTGAACTAATGAAGCGTCAGCACCTTTTGATATAGCAGCATTTGCATAGGCATGACCTATCTCAAAGGGCGTTCTAGCATCCATCAAAATCACCAGATTTTCTTTAGGTTTCAGAAGCAACATGTCTTCCAGAACTATCTCAGCGACTTTTCCAAACTCTGGCGGTATCATTCAATCCACCTTTTGTTACGCCAAATTTTTTTATTATCACCCCCTCAACTATAAATGTGTTTTTTCCGAAAATTCCATCGACTAGTTTAATCACGACTTTGATGAAAATCTCCTTTTTTAACGCCTCCGTGCAAAAAAGACTCGCACGAAAAATCGTCTATACAAGTCATCAACAACAGCTTTCCAAAAGGCTTTTCAATAATGTTTGGTGTATTTGAGAAGAAGTTCAAAGGATAGAGCAATAATGAAAAAAATGAAACTTGGCAAAACTGGACTTGAGATTACACGTCTTGGTTTCGGAACCCTTCCCTTGGGAAAAAATCAATCCAATCTCTCCGCTGAAGAGGGGGCAAAAGTGATCAGATATGCAATTAATAAAGGAATCAACTTCATTGACACAGCGGCTAGCTATGGAACGTACAAACATATCAGGGAGGGATTGAAAGACTGCGAGCAGCAGGTGATTGTGGCATCAAAGACCCCGGCGAAGACTTACGAAGAAGCCGAAAAAGACATCCAGAATGCCCTAGAAGCCTTAGACCGTGATAGTCTGGACATATTCCTTCTTCACGCAGCACGCTCTTCTGATCCTTTCAACGAAAGGGCTGAGTGTTTCAGATGTCTCATAGATAGCAAACGCAAATCCCTCGTCAAAGCCATAGGAATTTCTACCCATGTCGTCGATGTTGTTCGCGAGGCGGCCAAGATTTCAGAGATAGATGTCATCCATCCCCTCGTGAACAAGGCTGGCTTAGGAATCATAGGGGGTTCACCAAAAGAGATGCTCAGCGCAGCTGAGGAAGCTCACAGAGCGGGGAAAGGCATCTATGTTATGAAGGTTTATGCTGGCGGCCATCTCACAGACGACCCTGTGGGAGCCTTCACATATCTCCTAGAAAAACCCTACCTAGATGCCTTCGTCGTGGGAATGATGAAACCTGAGGAGGTGGAAATAAACCTCTCCATAGTCGAAGGGCGCAGTCCAGACTATGAGTTAATGAGAACAGTTGGGCGAACCACAAAGAGACTAATCGTTCTTTCAAATCTCTGTCAAGGATGTGGCAATTGCGTCCAAAACTGCCCGAACGGGGCACTGTCTTTGATCAATGGAAAATCGACAGTTGATAATAGCCTATGTATTCTGTGCGGTTACTGCGTCCCAGTCTGTCCACAGTTCTGTATACGTTTGCTCTAACCACAGCCGCGCCTTATCATCAGTTTTCCTTCGAAGCTGTCTCGATTCTAAGACAAACATCCTTTTCTATCCTTCCTTTTTCTTGAATAGATCATCTTGACATATTTCTAGCCAAGCTTTCTTCAACGCGTCATCATCTTTAGCGGTTCCTAGACGTATTTTCTACCTAAAACGATAAGGCTAGAGGTAGTCTTCAGCGGCTATAATTTACCTACTGAAGAGAATTCGCGTTGAGGGAAAAATGTAAAATCCCAGTTCGCAATCTAGAGAGAACCATATTCGAGGATGAGGGAAATGGATGTTATAGATGAGGGAAAGGGAGAATTATTGGCGTGGCAGGATCCTGATGAGTACCGCAGATGGGTTTTAGAAAACAAGCCCAGAAGCCTTGAAGACAAGCGGATGAAATTGATGGAGGCTATTGGCAAGTTTGTGAAGGACGGAGACTATATCGCCATGGGCGGTTTTGGGCATGTCAGAGTATCCATGGCTGCAATCTATGAAATGATAAGGCAAGAAAAACGAAATCTTGTTTTGGCGGGCAAAACCGCTGTTCACGATTGCGATATCTTAGTAGCCTCAGGATGTGTAGATAAAGTTGAAGTAGCCTACTCCTTCGGACATGAACTCCGAGGCTTGTCTCCTGCATCTAGAAGAGCTGTAGAAACCGGCCAAGTGAAAGTTGCAGCCGAGATTTCGAATGCTGGCTTTCAGTGGCGATTTAAAGCAGCTGCCATGGGGCTTCCCTTTATTCCAACACGCGTGATGCTGGGCACAGACACCTTCAGGCATAGTTCAGCAAAAGTCGTGAAGGATCCGTTCAGCGGAAAGCCCATTTGTCTTCTACCAGCGTGCTATCCAGACGTTGCCTTAATACATGTTCATCGCTGTGATAAATACGGGAACTCCCAAATTGATGGTATAATAATAGAGGATTTCGAACTTGCTAGAGCCGCCCGCCGACTCATCATAACCACTGAAGAAATCATAGACGAGGAAAAAATCAGAAATGAGCCCTGGAAAACCGTGATCCCCTTCTTTTTAGTTGACTCTGTTATCGAGGTGCCCTATGGGTCCCATCCAGGCAACATGCCTTACCTTTACTACTCAGATGAAGAGCATATAGCAGAATGGCTTGAACTCTCAAAGACCGAGGATGGAGCAAAGCGTTACTTCGAAAAATACGTTTACGGCGTCGAGACATTTGAAGAATATCTTGAACTGGTGGGCGGAGTTAAAAAGCTCAATTATCTTAGGCAGCTTGAACAACTTCGAACGCCCCTGAGAGCACCTTGGGCCGAGGGATGAAGGAGAATGAAGGAAGAAGTGAAATATACGGCTATAGAGTTGATGGCCTGCGTTGCTTCAAGAGTCCTTGAGGACAAGAAATCAGTTCTCGTTGGAACTGGTCTGCCTATCATAGCTGGCATCTTAGCTCAGAAAACCCATGCGCCCAATCTCTTGATAGTTTTTGAGTCTGGCGGTATGGGTCCTCAAATACCGATGCTGCCGATCTCTGTTGGAGACTCAAGAACTTTTCATAGAGCGCTTATGGCGAATAGCATGGACTACGTGATGTCTACGGCTCAGTTAGGCTACATTGATTATGGTTTTATTGGAGCTGCACAAATAGATACTTATGGAAACATTAACACAACAGTCATAGGGCCGCACGGGAGGCCGAAAGTGCGTTTGCCTGGAAGTGGCGGTGCAAACGATGTGGGTTCTCTGTGTTGGCGAACGATAATCCTTATGCAGCAAGATAAACGGAGATTTGTAGAAAGACTCGATTTCCTAACAACTCCAGGATATTTAGAAGGACTAGGCTCCAGAGAAAAGGCGGGTCTCCCCGCTGATTCAGGGCCATATCGAGTAATAACCCAGCTGGGAGTCATGGGATTTGATGAAAAGACGAAACGAATGAAGCTACTTTCAATGCACCCCAACATAACCATCGACCAAATCAAAGAAAACACAAGTTTTGAATTGATCATACCCGAGAAAGTAACCGTAACAGGGCAACCAACTGAAGAAGAATTGAAAATTCTAAGAGAAATTGATCCTTGTGGAATAGTCCTAAGACGCCAATGAACCCTTCGTCGTTTTGCTTCTGACTGTTATAAATATCAACGAAACAGTCTCAATATTTTGAACTCATGGTGTCTGTGTGTTTGTGCTTTCTCTGTTTTGTAGATGAGCCTTAACGATGTATTAACTGCACTAGAGTTTTTCCCTTGGTTCTCGATTAATTGCCTTTGGCTCCTGCAAAATAGTTAAATTCCTTTAAACTAACTGCAATTTACCTTATTGACGGTCGAGGAAATGGTAGATCTGCAAGATATAAGAGACGCAAGAAAAGCGATAGGAATCTTTGTTAAGCAGACTCCTTTGGCGCATTCACGTTTCTTCAGCGATCTCTGCCGTGGAGAAGTGTATCTGAAACTGGAAAACCTGCAGGTTACAAATTCCTTCAAGATGCGGGGAGCCCTTAACAGGATGTTACACCTAAGTGCAGACGAGAAGAGTCGTGGCATTATTACCGCGTCTGCAGGCAATCACGCTCAAGCAGTAGCCTTTGCCGCCCAGAAGCTAAATTTTTCCGCGAAAATAGTTGTTCCTAAGAGCACGCCGAAAATAAAAATCGAGAAAATCAAGAAATACGATGTGGAACTTATTCTATACGGAGATATCTACGACGAAGCTGAAGAAAAGGCTAAGGAACTAGCAAAGAAGGAGAGGCTCGCGTACATATCTCCTTATAATGACGAATTGATCATTGCAGGGCATGGAACAATTGGACTTGAAATTCTCGAAGCTCTCTCCAATGTTGATGTGGTTATTGTGCCGGTTGGCGGTGGAGGCTTGATCTCAGGAATAAGCATAGCGATAAAAAGCATCAAACCAAGCGTGCAGATCATCGGTGTGCAATCCGAAGCTTCGCCAGTCATGTACGAATCCTTGAAGGCAGGCAAAATAGTTGATGTAGAAATGAGAGAATCTATAGCAGAGGGCCTATTCGGAGGCATTGAACAAGGGTCCATGACGTTCAATTTGGTTCAAAAGTACGTTGACAATCTTCTGTTGGTCAAAGAAGAAACGATAAAACGAGCAATATATTTGCTTTGGGACAAGGAAAAGCAGGTTGTTGAAGGTTCAGGGGCAGCCGCTATTGCGCCGATACTGGAGAACAAGGGTCTGTTCCGAGGCAAGACAACAGTCACCGTGTTAACTGGCGGAAACATCGAAAATAAATTGCTCCGAGAAATACTGTCTTCAGAAACTAACAAGCGGGTCTAAACACAATTTAGCATCCAACTAAGAATGAATTCTGGATAAGTATTATGAATTCATAAGTGTTTTAATGTTTTAGGGTTAAGTATGCGATTGCAAGATGGAATTGCCATGAGCGACCAAATCCTTAAAGCTTGTAAAGAATTGATTGACGATGCAAAAGTGGGCTGTGCTGATCTTGTTTTTAAAGAAGTATGCCTTGAAGTTTTATCAAGAGCACGTAACGTCCTATCCGAAAAACAGTTTAAGCAACTAGTTGCCTATACAGCAGAAAAAATGAAGGAAAAAATTTCACTTGAAATTCAGCCAGAATTAATGCTTCAAAGGTAAATCCTAGACCACGTTAATGAGTTTGTACTTTGCATGTCAATGCTTTGCGGGGCTCGGGAAATCAATTGGCGATTTCATCTTGCAACTCTTATTTTTGCGAATATCTAATATGACGGTTCGACTTAGCTGAGCTTGTAACCTATTTTCCTCAAAAACTCTTTTCTCGCTTTGATGTCTGTGTCCGTTTCTATGCCTTTGCTTTTTAGTCCATCGACTACGCCCACTATTCCTCTGCCCTGCTCGGTTTCCGCGACGATAATTTCCAAAGGATTCGCGGTGGCTGCGTAGACTGTGCAGACTTCAGGCACTTTTTTTATTTTGTCTAAAACGTTTATTGGGTAAGCATTTTTTAGAAAGACTATGAAACTGTGGCCGCAGGCGATCTCGAAGGCTTTTTCAGCTGCTAGGTGCCTCAATTCGTCGTTGGTTCCTTCATGTCTTACGAGGCATGGACCAGAGCTTTCGCAGAAGCCTATTCCAAATTGTATGTTTGGTACTGCATTAATTAGTGCTTCGTAAAGGTCTTCAACAGTTTTTATGAAATGGGACATGCCTAAAATTACGTTGCAGTTTTTTGGCACTTCAATTTTGACTATTTTGAATTCAAGCATACAAGGGGTCCTCCGTGAACAATTTAGTTTTTGACTTGCTTTTAAAATTTAGTTACCTTTCGTCTTTAGCCTTACGGCCTTTACGGCTAATAAGACGGATCCTATCAACAACATGATTTGCGATGCGTATAAAGTGTTCACGTAGATATTCCAGATAGATATGCCGAAATTGTGGGTTTGGATGTCTGCAAGGAGTCCGCCTACGAAGAATCTTGCTACTCCCCAACTCAGAGCCATTACAGTATTGCATCTCCCAAAAAACTGCCCTCTTCTGTCTTCTGCTATTATGTCGCCCAGCGAAGCCAAATTCTGCTGTTTGGATTATCCAAAAAGATATACCGTTTAGTCCGTAAACAAAGGCCATGGTCAAAACGGTGGGCGCTGAGCCGTAAAAGAGAGGTATTATCATTGTCAGCGCCAATCCCGTGAGGAGAACGTTAGCGCTTCCAATTCTATTTGCAAAACGCCAACAGGACAAGTTGGCTAACATTCCACCTACGTTCTATGTTGTTAACATCAAACTTCTAAAAGCATTTCCGCCGTTTCATTTCTTTTTAAAATAAGAACTTCAATTCTGCCTTCAATCTCGTTATGTCCCTTTTTGGTTTTGTCTTTGCGACATTTGAAAGAATGAAGCAAACGTTTTCTTGAAACCTGATGGATTTATGTACTTTCTTAATGGCAAATTTTATAAGCGCCAAAGTCATGGATAGGTGCATCGTGCAAGAAGAAATTTTTGCACATAAAATCCAAAGGAGTTGAAATAGCGAATGTCCGGTAAGGAGATGCACAAGGCAGTTTGCGCCGATTGTGGCAAGGAATGTGAAGTTCCGTTCAAGCCCGATCCGAGTAGGCCTGTATACTGCCGAGAGTGCTGGTCAAAGAGAAGAGGCCAAAGAAGAAGATACTAGAGCTCAACCCAATCGCTTCAATTCTGTTTATTCTAGATTTTTTCACTCATAGTGGAGACTTTTTAGAAAGGCGATTCATTTTGAAAACAAAACCTAAATATCATGGGAATGTCAAAGCAATTCAGAAAAGTTCGCTCTGGGCCGGTAGTTCAGTTGGTATGAACGCCTGACTTGCACTCAGGAGGTCGGGGGTTCAAATCCCCCCCGGTCCACTTCAACATCAATTACACTGATTCCCAGTCCTCTGTAAGATATTTGGTAACAGTCATCATTTGCGCTTCCTAAAGACTTTGTTTCCGTTGAAATCGCAGACATAATCAAAGCCTGCTTCAACCAGTTTGCACGCTTCCTCTTCGGAGTGAGCAACGCTGACTGCGAAGTCATCATCTTTGAGGCTTATGAGTTGCGTGTACAGCATAGTATTGTTGAGGGATTTGTGGCCGAGGATTTCTTTCACGTGGAAGATATCTCTGGTTCTGTGGTATTCCATCGTGGCCTTCCAGTGACGGAAAGTGTGAAAGGTTATTTGCTTTATCTTTGAGTTTTTGAGTTTGGCTGCAATCCGTTTGCGCTGTTTCATAAAATTTCTTCTCATCAGATCTGCACTGACCCCGAAGACCGTGACCGTTTTTTAGGTATTTCATTCAGCATGTCTACGAACTTAACGGATAATGGCAGGATGGTTCCCACACTTTCGGAGACAAGCTTTTAAGCTCTGCTTCTTGAAAGTCGCCCCATTCCTCTTCTAGTTCTAATGAATGCAGTGGCCATAAGCAACAGCGTCAGAATGGAGAAATATCTTAGTTGCAGTTGTGGCTTTCATTGTTGTCAGAATATTTATGGACTCTGCTTTGGCGTTATTTTTTGTCTTCAATTTCGTTCTTACGCAAATCACATCTTTGAAAGCAACGACAAAGAGACTCTAATTGTGCTCTCATGGAACAGATGAGCCTTTTAGTGTTTTAGTTTTTGTGCAAATCATCGATTCCACCACTAATCTGGAGAGACATGATTATTTGGCGGCTTCTTTTAGTTCATGTGCATTTGCTTCGATTTCTCTAAGCATTTTGTTAAAGTTTCCCTGATTCCTATGGATGATGTTGACGAATGCGCTGCCCACTATAACTCCGTCGGCTCCGCTTTCAACAATAACTTTGACGTGATCGGGCTTTGAAATTCCGAAGCCAACAGCCAGTGGGATTCGTCCAGCTGTGTATGGAAGAAACTTCTTAACCAATTGAATGGTTGAATTTTGGATAGCTTCTTTTGCTCCAGTTACGCCAAAGTGGGAAACGAGGTAAAGAAAGCCTGAAGTACACCCGACGATTTTTTGAAGTCTTTCTATGGAGGTAGATGGTGCAGCAAGGAAAATTGTGTCTATTCCATAAGTTTTAGCGACTTTCTTGTAATCATCTGCCTCATCTACCGGAAGGTCAGGGACGATGAGGCCATCAACTTCACAGTTACTAGCTGATCTAAAGAAGTTTTCCAGCCCCATTCTGAAAATTGGATTGTAGTAAGTCAAGATTACGATGGGTACGCTGTGCTTTTTCTTGATTTCTTGGGCGATTTCTAACACCCTTCTTGGCGTTGTTCCGGCTTTCAAAGCGCGCAGGCTGGCGGCTTGAATTGCTAGTCCGTCGGCTATTGGATCGGAGAAGGGGATTCCAAGCTCTAGGATGTCTACTCCCCCAGCGATTAACGCTTCAGCAATTATAGGCGTGTATTTTGGTTTAGGGTCTCCACCAGTTATGTATCCTATAAGAGCTCCACTTCCTTGCTCCTTTAGTTTCTGGAAAGTCTTCTCTATCTCCCTCATATCTTCACCCCAAGGTGGTTAGCAATCACTTCAACATCTTTGTCTCCGCGCCCAGACAAAGTGACTACAACTATTTCCTTTCTCTTCATTTTCTGAGCCAGTTTCATGGTAAAGGCGAGAGCATGTGATGGTTCCAAGGCGGGGATTATGCCTTCCTCCTTTGATAGTACACAAAATGCATTTGCAGCTTCTTCATCTGTCGCTGTGGCGTATTGGGCTCTTTGAACGTTTTTTAGAAAGGAGTGTTCTGGTCCAACTCCTGGATAGTCTAGACCTGCAGATATGCTGTGTGTAGTATGTATTTGGCCGTTGCTGTCTTGGAGAATGTAGCTTAACATGCCATGGAAGACTCCTTCAGCTCCGGCGCAGAGGGATGCTGCATGTTTGTTAGATTGTATTCCTTGACCAGCCGCCTCGACACCATATATTTTCACTTGTGGATTGTCTATAAAGGGGTAGAAAGTGCCTATGGCGTTACTTCCACCTCCCACACAAGCAACCAATGCTTCTGGAAGTCGCCCCTCTTTTTGCATAATTTGTTCCCTAAGCTCACAGCCGATGACACTTTGGAAATCCCTAACGATCATTGGATATGGATGGGGACCTACAACAGATCCTATGAGATAATATGTTGTTTGAAGGTTAGTAACCCAGTCTCTTAACGCCTCGTTGATGGCGTCCTTTAACGTCTTAGATCCAGCCTCCACTGGGTGCACTTCAGCGTTTAGCAGTTTCATCCTGAAAACGTTAAGTCGCTGTCGTTTTATGTCCTCAGTACCCATGTATATCTCAGCTTTTAACCCTAGAACGGCGCAGGCCATGGCCGTGGCGACTCCATGCTGACCTGCTCCGGTTTCGGCGATAACCCTTTTCTTACCCATTCTTTTGGCGAGCAAGGCCTGTCCAAGAGTGTTGTTAATCTTGTGAGCACCTCCGTGGGCCAGATCCTCTCGCTTAAGGTAAATCTTTGATCCACCTATTCTCTTTGTCAAGTTTTCTGCATAATACAATGGTGTTGGTCTTCCAGCGTATTCTGATAAATAATATTCTAATTCCTTCTTAAAGTCTGGATCACTTTTGATTTGTTCATAAGCTTCCTCCAATTCTCTGATTGCTGACATTAGAATTTCTGGAACAAAACGCCCACCATACATCCCATATTTCCCGTCAACAGGGTATCGACTCAGTTTTCTCATATTCAGACATCCTTAGCGGTTTTAATGAACTCCATAACTTTTCGGGGATCCTTAATTCCTGGTTGCAGTTCAACGCCGCTGGAGACATCTACAGCATACGGTTGAACAAGCCGTACCGCGTCTCTAACGTTTTCGGGATCTAGTCCTCCAGCCAAAATTAAGGGCTTCGGATGAATAACTTGCTTAACACGTTTACTCAACTTCCAATCGTGAACTGTGCCTGTTCCGCCATGTTTCCCCTGGATAAAAGAGTCGAGGAGAATGGCATCGTAGGATTTTGGTGCTTTTGAGGTTACTTCGAATGCGTTAATGGAATTCGCGTTAATAGCTCTTATTATGGATATGTTTGATAGTCTCTCTCGAAGGTCGAAAGCATCAAACAGGTTTTCTCCATGAATTTGAATTGCACTTGGATTCAGCCTTTCACAAGTTTTAAGGAGTTCATCAATGTTTTTTGGGACCATGACCAAAACGCTTTCTACGAAAATTGGGACGCGCCTAATTAGTTTTTCAGCCTTTTCCAAGGATACGTTCCTGGGAGATGAGGGTACTCCTACCACAAATCCAACAGCATCAGCCCCAGCATCCACTGCAGCATCAAGATCTTCTTTTCTGGTTATTCCGCAGATTTTCACTCTAACTTTACTCAAAAGCTAACACAAACTCCTTAACCTTTTTTTCTATATTGGCAGCCAGCATTATGGTTGACCCAATCAGAAAAGCTTGAGCCCCACATTTGTGTAGAAAATGAAGGTTGGCAATCGTTTTTATGCCACTTTCACTCACAACAATTTTCCCTTGGGCATCATTTTTTTCTAAAATTCTCTTTGTTATCCCCAGATCCACTTTTAATGTTCCAAGGTCTCGATTATTAATTCCGATCAGATCGGCGTCGCTGTCAATAGCAAACCGAAACTCGTTCTCATCATGGGTTTCTAATAGAACTTCAAGATTTTCTGAATGCGCTTTTGCAATCATTCCGTGGATATCACATTCGCAGTATCCTCTCTCAAAAAGGGCTTCTATTAGAAGAACAGCATTGGCCCCGATTCTAGAAGCATTTTCCAGTTGTATAGGGCTGAGGATTATGTCTTTCATAAGGAGTGGAAGTTTTACTGTTTCTCGAACTTTGGCGAGAGAAATCAAGGAACCCTTAAAGTGTTTTGGCTCTGTTAGAACCGAGATTCCCACGGCTCCACCTTTTTCCATGGCTTCTGCAACTCTTTCTGGGCTGAAGTCTTGTCTAATAATGCCCAAGGATGGTGAAGCAGCTTTGATTTCAGTGATTATAGGAGTATGTTTGCTTTCAAGGATCGCCTTTTTCAGACTAACAACAGTAGTTGAAATCGAAGTTGAAAGTTCGTAATAACCTTCATTGATCGTTTTCTTTGCACTTTGTGCAAGCACATCAAGAAAATCCGCCATATTTCGATTCCAGCTCCTCCAGTTTTGATAAGTCTCCATCTGAGAAGTTGATTAACGTTTTAAGTTTTCTGTAAGCGGCACCACTGTCTATTGATTCGCGAGCAAGTTCCATTCCATAACTGAAATCTTCGGCTTTTCCGCCTACAATGATTCCTGCCGCCCCGTTAACCAGCACTATTTCTCTCTTCGGATCGTCAGTATCATAAATGCCATTCAATATTTTGAAGGTGATTTCAGCGCTTTTTTCAGGTGTAGTTCCTTCTATGTCGTTAATTCCAGCCAGCTTTACACCAAAGTCTTTTGGAATTGTTTCGATGGTTGTAACCTCGTTTTCTTTTAACCATGAGATGGCCGTCTTGCCAATAGTGGATATCTCGTCTAATCCATCTAGGCCGTGGACAACCATCGCTTCCTTGCAGCCAAGATTTTTTAAGGCATAGGCTAGCGGCTCTGTTAATCTGCGGTCGTAAACACCGAGCAACTGAGCGTTGGCGTTTGCTGGATTTGTCAGAGGGCCAAGAACGTTGAAGACGGTTCTGATACCTACCTCTCTTCTCGGACCAACGGCAAACTTCATTGCTGGATGAAACACTGGGGCGAACATAAAACCTATACCTACTTCCTTAATAGCTCTCTCAACATTTTCAGGTTCCATACTGATGTTGAAGCCGAACCTCTCTAAGACGTCTGCGCTGCCACTTCTGCTAGTGACTGATCTATTTCCATGCTTAGCTACTGGGACCCCTGCACCTGCAACGACAAACGCTGCTGTTGTGCTGATGTTGAAGGTTTTTATCCTGTCTCCACCAGTTCCGCATGTGTCAATCAGCCGGCCCTCTACGCAAGGATGAATCGTATGGCAGTGGTCTTTCATAACCTCCGCGAAGGCCGTAATCTCTTCAACGGTTTCACCCTTCATCCTCAGAGCAGCCAGAAATGCAGCTATTTGAGCGTTTGTTGCTTTTCCAGACATGATTTCTTTCATAATTTCCTGCGATTCTTCGTAAGTCAGGTTTATCCTATCAACCAGTTTCTGTACGCCTTCTTGGATCGTCTCTTGTCACCTGCCTTCAAGGAAGTTCTTTATAACCAGTTTTCCATCTTCGCTCAGTATGGATTCAGGATGGAACTGTACTCCTTCAATGGGATAGGTAAAGTGGCGGACACCCATGATTTCTCCGTCGTCAAGGGATTCCGCGGTTATTTCGAGGCATGGAGGAATGAAACACTTGTCTCCAACGAGCGAGTGATAACGCGTTGCAGTAAAGGGATTCTTGACGCCTTTAAAAATGCCTTTGCCATCATGTTTTATTAGGCTGGTTTTTCCGTGCATTAGCCTCTTTGCGGACACTATTCTTCCGCCGAAAGTGTAAATTATCCCTTGATGGCCAAGGCAAACCCCTAATGTAGGAACCTCGCAACTCACATGTCGCAAGATCGCCGAGCAAACACCGAAATATCGTGTTTCTTCAGGCGCGCCGGGGCCTGGAGAGATTATTATCCTTTCGGGTTTGAGTTCTCTCACTTGTTTTAAAGTCACTCGATTATTTCTATAGACGACAACTTCTCCTCCAAGTTCTCCAACATATTGAACAATATTGTAGACAAATGAGTCATAGTTGTCAATGACTAGAACTTTCATACAGTTTTGCCTCTTGCCATCTCTAGAGCCTTCATCAAGGCTTCGGCTTTGTGCTCAGTTTCAAACCATTCCCTTTCTGGAACAGAGTCTGCTACTATGCCAGCGCCTACTTGAATGTACGCTTTGTTTCTGTTGGCGACGAGGGTTCTTATGGTAATGGCGAAATCTGCGTTACCGTTATACGAGAAGTAGCCCACAGCCCCTGCATACGGGCCTCTTCTAGTCGGTTCGAGTTCTTCGATAATTTCCATTGCCCTAACTTTAGGTGCCCCTGAAACTGTTCCGGCTGGAAAAACGGCTCTTAATGCGTCGCAGCAGTCATAACCCTCTCTAAGGCTGCCTACTACACGCGAAACAATGTGTTGAACGTGACTGTATCGATGAACCGTCATAAATTCTGGAACACTGACGCTTCCAAACTTCGAAACCTTTCCTATGTCGTTTCTAGCCAAGTCTACAAGCATTACATGCTCAGCACGTTCTTTAGGATCTGCCAATAGCTCTTGGGCAAGTCGTCTGTTTTCACTGAAGTTCTCAGCACAGCGTCGTGTACCTGCTATTGGAAAAGTTTCAACAATTCTGTTGTCAACTCTTACGAGCATCTCGGGGCTAGACCCAACAATTTGCCGATCGCCAGTCTTTAGAAAATACATATAAGGTGATGGATTTATCTGGCGAAGGGTTTGGTAAAAGTTTATCAGGTCGCCTCTGAAAAGAAATTCGTGACGTTTAGAAAGAACAACTTGAAAGATGTCGCCAGAGACCACGTAGTCTTTCGCATTTTCTACGGCTTTCTCAAAATATTCTTTTGTAACATTCACTTTCGGTTGTTGATAATTCAAGGGTTCGAAATCGTCGGGTTCTTTCATCAGCCTATTTAGCTCGGTGATACGGTTTTCGTTCAGGCAGTAATAGAAAGCTCTTCTCTTTCTATGGTCAAAAACAACACCATCGTTGTATACTCCCATTTGAATATCGGGGAATTGTAAGTCATCGACTGTCATGTTTGGTAGTCTTTCCCAGCGGCGAGCTGCATCATAAGACAAGTATCCAACAGCTCCGCCGACGAATCTGAACTTTTTATAAGAAACTGATTGATTTTCAAGAACATTTTTTATTGCATGCAACGGATCGCTTGCTTTTTCTTTAATCTCTTCGCCCGTTTTTTCCTTTCGAACTCTAACATCTGTGTTCTTTACCTCAATAGTCAAACTTGGGTTAAATCCTATGAACGAGTATCGCACTAGCTTCCTTGGACCCTCGGCCGATTCAAGAAGGTAGACGTAATCGTAGTGTTTATGCAATTTGGAGAAAATTTCAAGAGGCGAGTGCCCAAATGGAAGTTTTCTAAGCTTTAGTTGATAAACGTTTTCAAATAAAGGGTGTGCCATCGACGGTTTATAGCCAAACACGATACCCCATGTTACAGCAACTCCTTAATGCTTCAAACCCTACATTAACGTTTTATTTAAACCTTATGTGTACAAAAAGGGACTTAGAGCAACTACTATAAGTTTTGGGCAAATAGCAGTGGCGCACGTATACAAGCAAGTTGAAACATAAAAAAAGAGGTTTTGCGGGAGATGTCTCCACTGTGGGGAGGGTTCAAATCCCCCGGTCCATTGGTCTCATTAATTTCTAGGCAATACGTTGTAGCGTATTCAAACTATAGTTTAGATGTAGACAAGTGACGAATAGCCTTTTCAGAAGTTGTCGTTGTCTGTTGAATCACAAAATATCATTTTGGTCTATCCTTGCCCTCTGAGGGACTCTATCTCTCCTTGTATATACCTTTGACCCAAAGTTGACTCAACTGGGCGCTTAGCAGGTCAAGTTCAGAAGCCCTTATCTTGTTTAGGCTGGTTTCTGTAGTCTGGGCTTTTGCTTCGTGACTTTTTTAACTATTTCCCAAAAGTCTTCTTCAGTTAAGCCTTTTCGCATTTCTCGCAGCAAAGATTTGATCTCATAAAAAATCATTAACATCTGGCCCTTGTCCAAGTTTTCTTGACTACTTCTAACTTTCTTCACAATCTCATTTATCTGCGCTGGCGTCGCCTTGATCCCACCCATTCTAAGACGATCCTTAACCATCTGCTCCCCTGTATGTACACCCAGGTAGAACAATGTTTGCCTTGCAATCATTTCTGGCGGAAACGGTTCATAAGTAAGAGGATGAGAAAACATTGCGTGAATATGCATATCTGAAGCATGCGAAAAAGCATCTTCGCCCACAATTGGCTTATGAAATGGCAGAGGCCAAACGAAACTTTTTTCGGCCAGCTGGCTTAGCCTGTAAAGTTTTTTTGCGTCTATTTTTGTGTTTAATCCGTAAAGAAGTTCCAAAGATAAGACGACTTCTTCCATGGGTGCTATTCCCGCTCTTTCTCCGTATCCAGCTATGCATGTCTGCGGATATGTTATGCCTTCTTCTATGGCTGTCAAAGTATTCGCAGTGGCCAAGCCGAAGTCGTTATGACATTTGACTGATAATGAAACGTCCTTCTTCCCAAGCTCTGACAGTCCTTTTCTAATGTTGGAAATAAGATATCGAGTCGACAAGGGCCTCAAGAAACCAACCGTGTCTGCAAAAACTAACCGATTTGCTCCAGCGTTTACGACGGCTTCAAAAACTTCTAGTATTTCTTGAATTGGCGTTCGTGAAGCATCTTCCAAAACAAAATTCACGCTTAAACCGTGCGCTTTGGCATATCCAACAGAGTCTACAATATCTTTTAAGGTTTGTTCCTTCGTAATTTTAGACACGTATCGCAAGTTCAACTCATTGAACGGTGCGAAAATTGAAATTTCATGTATCCCGCTTCCTAGACAATCATCCACATCGCGTCTGAGCGCGCGTGCTGAGGCTGCAAGCCTTGCTTGTTGAAAGCTCTCATTTGAAAGCCTTCTAATAGTTTTCTTTCCTTCTTCAGATAAAGCTGGAAAGCCAAGGTTTATTACCGCCACTCCCATATCGTCCAACATTTTAGTAAGTTTTACCTTCTCAACATAAGTTAGAAAAACCCTTGGTGTTAGTTCAGCTTCCCTCAGTGTCTCATCCCAAATGAAGATTTCTTTAGGAAGTCTAGGAGGTAAATTCTTTCTGAAACGATTATAATTCTCTATTAACCCTTGACTTCGAAGTTTTCTGAATATGGTTTTCCTCATTCAAAACCCTTCCAACAGAATGGAATTAGTCATATTTTAATTATGATGCACTGCTTAATGAGAATTGTGCGTCAAGCGTCATGGCAGGAAAAAACTAAGAATTACTGAGAACCGCCTAACACCAAAATAACTAATGAAAAAGATGAAATTTTCAATGCCTCTCTTTACTGATTTCTCTTTAGAACACGTACACGTTTTTACAATGAAATGCACTTTATCTTGGTCCGACGTTTTCTCAATTATATTGCTCTTTGGATATTTCTTCCATCACAGCCGAAAACTCTTCTCGCTTTCCTATGACTAATTCAAGAATGTCATGTTCTCAATTGCACCACTGATACATTTTTAGAGATGGAAATTTCCGTGAAATGTTGCTTTACTGGCAGTTATGCGTTATCTTCAATACAACTTCAAATAGTGGCATAAAATAAAATCATCTTTCTCTGCTATTTATCAGTTGGGCCGTCATGTGCCAGTAGGCCGATAATAATAACCATGGTTCTCGGGGTCGGAACTTACGCTCCGTCCCGAAAAAAGCCCTTGCAAAACGCTTGCGGGCAGCCGTAACTCTTGAGAATAAACCTTACTTTCGTGCATGATTCTTTGAAAATAGCGATCTTCAGCGCAGAAAACTGGGTGCTGGTGCTAGGCGTTTCTTTCGTGACTACCTTCTGGACTGAGTTGAAGTTGCTCTTCCTATTTTTTAGAGAGTAGTCCTAGACGCGAGTTCCCAGATTTTTAGGTTTTTAATTTGAATAGAGCCCATATCACCAACAAGGGCACTGCGCTTATTGAGACGATGAAGGTGTAGTAAGGCGATTGGGTGTAGAAATAGCCCCCTAAGTAAGGTGCTGCGAAAGCAGCAAGCCAGCCTAAAGTTTGAGGGATGGAAATCCACAGCGCCCGTTCATTTTTGGGCGCAATTTTGCCGACAACAGCGTTAATGAGAGGTGGTATTGCAGTTGACCCGCCGAGAAGAAAGGCCACTACCATCAGAGAGAAGGATTCACGAAATATGAGCAATGGCAAAGTTGACCCTAGAAAGAGCATCAAACAGAGGCTTATGGCGCCAGTTTCTTGCCGCTTATCACCCAAGTATCCCATTACAATAGCTATGAAAGTTGCTCCGGCAAAATTTATGGAACCGAATAGACCTACATAGATTTCGTTGAATCCCACTTCTTCAGCGAGAAAAGGTGGCAGATAAGGTCTGGCAATGTATATGAAAAACTCGACAACCATAAAGAAAATTGACCAAATGAGCAGCTTACGAGAATATCCCTTTTTTTTGCTGGAACCTATTGTGTCAACTTGATTTTCAGCAACATTTTTCGAAGGGTGTTGACTGTGAAGGAAAAAGAAAACAATGGTGGCTGCAGCGGACAGCACTGTAGAAAGTCGAAGAACCCAGCGCATTCCAATAATTACTGCGAGATAACTGCCTATTGCAGGAGCGAAGATGTAGCTGAACGAGTATGACGCCCAAACGAATGAAAGGACTGATGCCAACTTTTCCTTGTTTTTAGTGGCCGTGATAACGTACGCATTCATGGCTGGTAAACCACTCATGGATAGTCCCCAGCATGCGGCTGCAGGAATCAACTGTTGCCAGTTCTGAGCAAAAGAATAAGTCAAAGGAACAAAAACCCATGGAAGCCACGCCGCAATCGCGATTTTTTTGCGATCAAAACGGTCAGCGAGAATTCCGCCCAAAAGAGGGGACAAAACCCCTGCGCCATAGAGCACAGAATAGACAATGCCGAGCTGCATGTAGTCCGCCTGCAACGACCTCACGTAGAGCGGAAAAATCCAAAAATAAAGACCTTCACCGAATGCCCCTATGACGTTAGAGAGGCAGATTAGCCAAATGTCCCTGGTAAAGGCTTCAAACGGAAAGCCAGAAAGTAATATGCGCTTATATTCTGTAATCCGAGACATTTGGTCGCCTGCACCTCTACCTACTAATGAATTTAAAAGAAAGGCAGAAGAGGTTTTTAATCTTTGTAACTAGAAGATTCTAAATCAAACACAAGTTTGAAGGAGAGAGAGCAATGCCAATAAAATATTTCGCAGCTCCAGACATCAAGAAACGTGTAGACGAAATTGCCGCTGATCTCGATTTCTTTCATGTAGTGCCGCAATTCGTGTTTTGCGTTAGAAGCAAAGGGTCCAAATCCGAACGTACAATCGCCCGTATTCATGGGTTAGGTAAAATCTGGCAAGAAGTTCTGAATCTTCCCCCCTCCTACACGATTGAGGTTATTTCTGAGCTTTATGACAAATTATCGACAGAAGACAAAGAGAAAACTTTGATCCATGAACTCCTGCATATACCCGGAGGATTCTCAGGAGGTTTTCGTCCTCACAAAGGCTACGTTGAGCGCAAAACCGTGGAGCAGCTTTACAAGAAACTGCAACAGGCAAGAGCTAGGAACTCCAGTCTTAATTTATGAGTTAGTAAGTGAAATTCGTGGTGAACGTTTTTAAGTGACGAAGAGGTCTGAGAAGAGAAGTTTGACTTATAAACACAAAAAAGTAAAAAAGTCATGAAAACGGAGAAACTCAGTCAAGAGGTTTCAAACGGTGAAATCCAGCATGATTTCAAGCCATTCTGAGAGGTTTGCTGAATGAAGCATGTTATGAAAAGCCTCAAACACAACGGAATATACGTTCCAAAATACGATTACAAGGGCTTTAGCATCAGAATTCAAGGAAACACGATAAAGCTCACGCCGAAAAGCGAACAGATGGTAATCGCTTGGATCAAGAAAAGGCAATCAGCCAGTTCGCCACCCGACAAGGTTTTCATGAAGAATTTCATGCACGAGTTCCTAGAGCAACTAAAACTTGAAAATCCCACCTTACAATTCTTAAGTTCCTTTGCCTCAGAATACATCGAGAAAATAGATAACCTTGATGCAAACGGCGTAGGCAATCCCAACGCTGCCATCCATGAAATGATTGATTTTTCTGAAATTTCCAATCATGTAGAGCAGGAAAAGCAGAAGAAACTTGACATGACCAAAACCGAGAAAAAGCAACTCTCGAAGCAACGGAAAGCCCAAAGAGAAAAACTGAAGTCAATGTACGGTTTCGCCGAAGTTGATGGACAACAACTCGAAATAGCCAACTGGACCGCAGAACCTTCATGTCTTTTCGCTGGACGTGGTGAGCATCCGCAACGTGGAAGATGGAAAGAAGGCCCAAACAAGAGCGACATAATCCTAAACTTGTCAGATACGGAAAAACGGGAAGAATGGAAAAAGGCTGGGTGGAAAGACGTTGTTTGGGAACCTGACAAGATGTACGTGGCGAAGTGGAAAGATAAACTCACAGGAAAAATCAAGTACGTCTGGTTCAGCGACTCAGCATTCCTTAAACAAAATCGCGAAAAAGAAAAATTCAAAAAAGCAGAAGCTCTAGGCAAGCAGATAACAAAAATCGAAGACCACATAATCAAAAACCTTGAGGCCAAAGACGAAAACAAACGAAAAATCGCCACAGTCTGCTGGCTCATACTTAGTCCGAATATGAGGGTTGGCGACGAAAAAGATATAGGCGAAGCAGACACGGTTGGCGCAATCACACTGAGACCAGAACATATCAAAATCGAAGGCGATACGTTGCACTTCGATTTCTTGGGAAAAGACTACGTCAGATGGGTCAAAAGCGTGAAAGCTCCAGCATCAGTCATCAGAAACATAGAAGAATACGCAAAAACAAGCAAAGAATACCTCTTTGAGGGCGTTGACTCCAAAAAGGTTTCCAGATTTCTCTCCCAAAAAATGCAGGGTTTAACCGCCAAAGTGTTCCGCACCTGGCGATGCACAAAAACCTTGAAGGAAGAACTAGATCGAAGCGGAATAGCAAAAGAAGACCCTGAGTACCAAAAGAAATACACCGCAAAAAAGGCAAACTTCAAGGTAGCTGAAGTGGCAAATCACAAACGAAAAGTTCCACCTAACTTTGACGAGCGCTTAGCCAAGAAAGAAGCCAAACTCAAAGAAATGGAAGCCAAGTTTGAACAGAAGAAAGCCGAAGGCAAGAAAACCGAATCCCTCGCAACCAGAATCGAAAAAGCCAAGCTTGACATAGAATTGACGAAGCTCACCAAAGAATACAATCTGGGCACCTCGCTTAAGTCTTACATTGATCCAACAACTTACGTGAAGTGGGCCAAGAAAGTGAATTTTAACTTGGAAAAGTTCTATCCCAAGACGCTCCGAAAGAAGTTCAGCTGGGCTCTGCAAGGCAAAAGCAAAACTGAAGCCGAGTGCATCACCGCATGAAAATCACCGAAACAAAAGACGGCACAATTATCGAAGTATTCATAAAACCGAAACAACCAGAATTCAACATCAAGATAGACGGTGGCGAGATCATAGTTTTCTGCACTGAAGAGCCAGTCAAAGGCAAAGTCAACAAGGAACTATTGAAAGCCCTCTCAAAATTCTTCCACACAAACGTCGAATTGGTTTCAGGCGCTACTTCCAGGCAAAAGCGTCTGCTAATAAAAAACATCGAAAAAAGTGAAGTAGAACGCCTTCTACACAAAGAAAGCTTATAGATGCCGTCAACTTATTTGGCCCTATGTGCAGCTTTGGATAAAAACCCACATGGCTTATCAAAGCTGTCTATTCCGAGTTTCATGATTTTTCATAAAATAAGCTTTTTCCACAGTCCTTGCGTTAAGGTCGCATCTAATAGCTATCTTTCTCAATTCAGAGAGAAGTTTAATGCGATAACTACTTGTCGAGAAAAGACCTTTTGGTTAACATGGAAAACTTTATTCAAAACCCCAAGAGTTAACAGAACCCCTCACCCTTATCCTAATCAATTCCGAGCACTAGAGTACTTAACTGTTCCATTGTCAACTGGTAGTTCTCATCTTAGTAGAATCTATATATAGAGGGGGTATAGACAAAAAATCGCACAACAGTCAGCTGCAAGTAACAGCAACCAAATTGCAAAACCAAGAAACAAAAACTTAGCCCACGCTTCTCAGGTCTGCAGTTTGAACCGCAAAATGGCGGCTATTCCGCCGAAAGAATTTTTCAGCATTTGCCCTTCTTCAGTTTCGCCAGATATTATTTCCACTTCTGCGTTTGTGTATTCTGCCATTTGAGCTAGGTCATCTATGATGTCTTGCGTTTCTGCCATGGCTAAGGCTGGCGATTGACATTTTGGACAAGGTTTTCCAGAAAAGCTCTGTTCAAAACCCGTCACTGCTTGGCTTTTTAAGGTGTGTTGCTCTTGGTAGTTGCATGCGCTACATTTAACCGTGACTCGCTGGAGATCTACTTTTTCTGAAATCAGCAATGTTTTAACTGCGCCTGCTTCTAGGGCTCTTCTAACTTCCCCTTCGCCGTATGTAACCATTCCCGTATCGTGGCCGATTTCGTAAAGAAACTGCTGCATTAACTGTTTTTCTTCTATGTACCGCACTTTCCGCATTATTTCTGGCGCTTTGTCCACCACTTCCTTGACGCCTTGCTCTTCCACATAGGCCGTATCAACTGTGTCTATGATCTTGTTTTTCAGCATGTAATTCAGGTAATCGCCTTTTTCAAAATCGTATTTCGTCGGTCCTGGACCTGCAAGTATCAACCCCTTAAAGTTTTCAATTGGCAAGAAGTTTTCATTAGCATGTTCGCCTACTCGTGTGAAATATTCCTGAAGCCTCATTTCTCTAAGCCTTTCATATCTTCTTGCAGACTGGCCACCAGCCCGTGTTTTTCCAGGAACGCCTGACGTTAATTCTCTGACTATCTCAAGCCTTCTACCCTGCAATGTGGCCAGCGTGGCACCTGTAGAATCTATGAGAAGTATGCCAAAGGTTTCTTTTTCCCTTAAAAGCTCTTGCAAGTGCTCTGTGTGAAATCTTGCGTCGCACCTGTAAAGGTAGATGTGTATAGGGTCAGGCGGTGTAATCACGTAGGTTTCCATTCTTTCGCTTCCGGCTCCGTTCTGGGGAATTGCACCGCAAAAGATGACCAGTCCGTTTTCTGGGGGTTCTTTGAAAAGTTTGAGGCGCTGCTGAACTTTCACAATTGCTTCCTGCACATTTTTGCGAGTGGTTGTAGATTTTATGTTCGACGCCGTGCCATACTCGTCTCTGAGCATGCTTATGACGTCGCTTATTTGCTTCCCAGGCGGAACGTAAAGCGAAATTAGTTCTGTTCCACGTCCTTCTTTGTTGGCTAGGGTAGCCAGTGTCTTTTTCAATCTAAAGAGTTCTAAGGACGTCTTTTTTCCAACGCTCAATTGTTTTCACTGATAATGTTTTAGCCATAAGTTAAATTACGATGAGTCAAATAAGAGTTCCTACGTTGAAAGCTAGTGCATTTCCAAAACTTCTTTTAAAAACGCCTTGTATGGGCCTAATTTTCCACCGTAGTTACCCGCTGAAATCCTAACGACGCCTTGTACGTTTGCAGCAGCCTTTATGCTCTCTCCCATAGCTCTTTTGATTGCTTCAACGCTTAAACCGTTAATAACAATCTCATACACACAATTCACATTTTCCGGTACTTGCGAATCAGAAACAACCGTCTTCAGCTTTGGACAAAATGGATGGTTTGTGGAAGCCCGAAGTTTATATTTTAAGGAGCCAGCTTTCGAGCCAGAACGGCAAATTCCTCCTGGAAAGGGCAAGATAACCTCGCTTGTTTTGGTTTTAATGGCCTTCACAGCCTCTTCAGCTGCCTTAAGTCCTGAAATCTCATCCTTAGCCAATATCAGGAAGTTTCCGCCAGCCACAGCTTCTGCTGCGCCGAAAACATCTTCCACAATAAAATCGCCTTCCATAACAGGTATCTTCCAAACCTTTCTGCTTCCAACCATACCTTTTCTTTGGAATCCATCACCAAACAATCGTATGCTTCTGCCAACTTTCAGTCTTCTCTTCACATTTGGCATCGCGTCAAAGGCTGACGTCGTTGGACAAGTCATTACGCACTGCCCTATGCGCAGTATCATCTGATTTTTCAGTTCAAACCTGTTGCGATTGAATATCTGGATCAAGACTCCTGGCCGACTGTCCGGCGTTTTATCTGCAGAAACTGCTCCTTCGATACCTGCTTCTGCTGGAGACATTATTACACTTGTGGCGAAGCCAGTTGCCACATTCGCTGCAGTTAAAGCCCATTTCTCGTTGTCAGCCGTAATCAACACTCTTCCAGCCCATAACGGAAACATTTCAGCAAAAGTATCTACAATCTCACAGGTCTTTCCATTTTCAGATTCATAGGTAAAGGTTTTCTCGCTCATCATTTTATCTTCCTTCATCTAAACTTTATTATAAAGATAGAAGAATGAATTTAAATTTTTTAACATGCCTTGGAACTAATTTCTGAAATACTTATAAATATCCTTCATTAATACGAGTTTTCATTAGACTGTTGGGGTGATTCTTTGGAAATAGTCAAAATAGCGGTTGTAAAATGTGGAAACATTGGCACTGCACCGCTGTTTGAACTTCTTCTGGATGAACTAGCGGACAGAGATGATATCAGCGTTCGAAGTGTAACAACCGGAGCGAAAATGATTGCTGAAGAGGTTGAGGATGCTCTAGTAAGAATTTTGGGGTTTAATCCTGACATACTCATATTTATATCGCCAAATCCGGCTGTTCAAGGACCTGCTAGAGCGAGAGAAATACTGTCAGAAAAGAAAATTCCTAGCATATTTGTGTCTGATGCTCCTGGAAAACGTCTCAAAGAGGAGTTTGAAAGGCATGGTTTTGGTTATATAATAATCATGGGCGACCCGCTTATCGGCGCTCGAAAAGAATTTTTAGACCCAACTGAAATGGCAATCTTCAACTCTAACATTATCAAGGTGCTTGCGATCACGGGCGTTTACAAAATTGTGTATCAGGAAATCGACAGACTAATACACGGCTTAAAAAGAGATTTAATGCAAGAACTGCCCAAGTTAGTAATAGATACTGATAACATCAGGGATGAATCTGACTTCAAAAATCCATATGCTAAAGCAAAAGCTATGGCAGCTTATGAATTGACTAAGAGGATTGGTGAAATCAATGTGCGAGCTTGTTTCTTGGAAAAGCAAAAAGAAAAGTATATTCCAATTGTTGCATGCGCCCATGAAATTGCGCAAGCAGCAAGTAGGTTAGCTGAGGAAGCAAGGGAAATTGAAAAGTATACTGACACGTTGGTAAGAAGGCCCCATTCGAAGGACGGCAGACCAAAAGTCAAAGATAAGCTAATGCTTCCGCCGACTTTCGATGAAGAAATTTATCAAAAATGGTCTAAGACTTCGTAAAAAAAGTAGCTTATGGTGTTGACTAAGCCAAAAACCGAAACCTGCTCTGCAACTGGCTAAGCACTAGAACAAAATACAAGCAAGAATATACAAAAGGCGTTGCCATCTCCAAAACTAGCTTGCATAATCCTGATTTTGCAAGTATTGCAAGGAAAATTCGTTAAGAGCGGGTTGTGGTTGTGTATATATGTTATTAATCTGTATATATGATATTTCGACTAGATATATATGCCGCGCGCCAATAGGAAAATTCAAAAGGTGACAAAATTGAAATCGCTTGAAATTGCTCCATTGGAAAGTAAAATATTAAGAGTCATAATCGTTGAAAAAGAGTACAGCGAACCTTTCTGGATTATTGAACCTCAGAACAATTTTTCACCCAAAAATATGCTTTCTCCAATTTTCACGCCTTCCATTGCCTTCTGCAATTTCCTAGAGAAACTCATTGATGAGGTCAATCCAGACTTTGCAACTGAAGAACTAGGAAACCGCTCTGCCAACAAGTTCAACGAAGACAATGTTCTTGCCCCATTGTTCCAGAAAAAAGGTGTGCCGTTCTCTGCTGTCGACATGGACGAAAACGCTAAAAGTTATGTGGCTTCCCTCTTGGAAGAGAAGAAGCAACTGAGAGACCGTATAGTAGGTGCACTAGAGGAACTGTCCTCCAAAGAAGACGGTGCGCGTGACGTTGAGATGGAATACTTGAAAGCGTACGGTCAATGCTTACAACAAGAGATCAACGAAGCGGAATCCCAAGTAAAATTCTCAGTTCGGGAAAGCTGGATTACCATGGGACTCCTAGAAAACGCCAGAAAACTCGAAAAAGAAGAGATAACATGCCTTCACATATCCAGTCCCGAACATGTCAGCGGCGTCAAAAAACTTCTAGAATCGCTAGATGTTGAGGTAGAAACAATTCAGCCCACAAAAAAACTATTCTTCACTCAAAAGAATGGTGTCTCACAAGAACTTGAAGACCTGCTTAACTCGATGCAGATTAGGATTAAACCTATCATCAAAAAGACCTCTGCGGAAGCACCAAACATACTTTTTTTCTTGGACACGGACAAAAGAGCTAGCCCTTTTGACATTTGCATGGCATATGACGCTGGATTTAGCGTTGTAATACCATACGAAAACGTAACCCCACAAGATGTTAAGAGAATAGTTCAAGATGCCATGTTCTCCCGAGACCCGAAGGGAATTAAGCATACATGTTTCTTCATTGGTGGAAAAGACATGGAGAAAGCCGAAGAAATCTTGAAAGTTGTGCGTGACACCATGTTTTCCCCATTCGAAACCAATACAATAATTGATCCTGGCGGAGCTTATACGACTGCGGCTGCTATGGTCGCGAAAGTCGAAGATGCATTAGTACGCTCTAAGCTAGGAAGCTTGAAGGACAAAACCTGTGCGATTTTTGGGACAGGCGCCGTAGGAAGGGTTGCAACCGTTCTGTTGACGAGACTCGGATGCAATGTCATGATTGTAAGTCCAAATCCAGATCGTAAGAATGGAGAAGAATACATTCAAAGTCTAGTAAATCTGCTCCGCAATAAGTACGGAGTCATTGTAGAAGGAGTTTTCGCTCCAACTTCCGCAGAGAAGGTTGATATAGTAAAAAAGGCTGATGTGATCTTCTGTGCTTCTGTAGCCGGAGTCCGTATCATTGGCCAAGAAATGTTGAATGAAATAAAACTTGCCAAGGTGGTAGCTGACGTAAACGCGGTTCCCCCGCTGGGCGTGGAAGGGATAAGACTTGACGATGACATGAGGGAAATAGCCACTGGGATTTTCAGCGTAGGTCCCTTGGCGATAGGTAGACTAAAGTACAAACTGGAGCGAGACATTTTGAAAGAGGCGCGCAGAAACGGTAAAGGCATGGTGTACAACTACAACTATTCATTCCAGTTAGCGAGGAAAATCTTGAAAGGAGAAATATCAACACTTAACATTGCTGTAACCTTAAACTATCCTCCTAAGGAAAAAAAAGGCTGAGGATGAAATTAGACGGATGGCGCATAAAAGCGATTAATGGTTATCTCTGCTATGTCTGCCACGTATTCTGCCATCCGCTGTATGCTGTCACGCATGGAACAACAAGCACATATCACTTCAGTACTCTTCTCTTTCAAAAAGGCTAAGGATGCTATCTCCTGATCAAGTTTCTCTATTCGAACTTGGCTTTCAATGATTTCGTCAGAACAAGTTACATCATTTGAAAGCAAGGCGTTTACAGCCTTGTCATACGAGGCCAAGGCATCGCAACCTGCAACGTACATTTTTTCCAAAATTGGTTTAGAAACTTTTTTGTGTCTTCCCTCAAGCATTATGAGATGTTTTGCTATGTTGGCAGCTTGGTCTGCGACTTGTTCGATACGATGGACGAGAGTCTGATAGTCAAGACAGTCAAGAGGTTCAAGCGAAAGCTGATTAGCTAAAGTGGAATCAACAACTGCCCTACGGAGCAGACGCAAAAGGAAAAATGAAAATTGGTCAACTTCATCGTCAAGGGTGTAAACGGCCTTGGCAAGCCCTGCATCTTCGTTTTTTAAGGCTGTTAAAGCGTCTCGACACATGGAACTAGATATCTTATACATTCTGTTGATTCCTGTTTGAATGGAAGCTTTTGATTCATCTATCAGCGTTGCAATGTGAATTTCTTTTGTGTCGGCTTCCATAATGCGCATGTAAAGTATCTGAACTACGTTGCGGATGGCTTTCTGCTGTGGTACTGTGAAAAACTTCTTTGAAATCAGCTTGATGCTTGAGCAACCATTTAGATAACAAGCGATTATCTTGCGAACTACTGAAATCTCTTCTTCATGTGGCTCTACATAAAGAGCTGTTTTGTTTGTTTCTCTACTCTTCTTTACACCAGGGAAAACAACGAGAGAACGGTCACGATTTATAGCAATTGAAACCACATCTCCTCGTTTTAGCTCATTCAGTTCCGTCCAATGTTTTGGGAGAGATATTACCAATGAAGAACGTCCTAGAAACATGATTTTTCTTTGTTCCATAGCACCCTCTCAATGTATTAATATGTCAGTGTGAATATATACTTTTATATATTGTATGACGAAGCAAACATGCCGTAATCGCTTAATAAAAGGCAGTCTAAACTCTGCGTTTCTTCATGCAACATCCTAAAATTCTTTCCCAGGGCAGCTGCATTTCTTCGAGCATGGCGTCATTTACATAGTCTTCGAAATATTCGTGGTACTCTTTCAATGGCTTCTTAGCATAATCGTTGGCATTTTCCTCATAATACAGGGCATTCTGTTGGTCACTGACTACATGAAACTCAAAAGGCAGCAAGCGCAACACTAGCAAGCATAGTCTCCACCGTGGCAGTGAATTGCTCACAAACTCTCTCCATTTTCACTTTTTACCTGCCTTCTCTTCAAGAAGTCAAATTTTGATATGGCAAGAAGCAGAGGTGCCCCAACGAGAAGTGACACTGCAACAACCAAGCCATCTTCAATGAAAGAGTCAAGAGCAGCTCCAACAAACACAAAATAAAGCTCATCAAACCCTTCAAAAAACAAACCATACAAACCAGTGGGAACAAGCATAAAAATCCTCACCAGCGAGTCCGTAGCTATACAAACAAAAGAAATCAAAACCAACGAAATGGACAAACGCTTGACATTATTTTCAAAAAGATATTTGCTGAATTTCGCGGATGGATAAAGCAAAAACAAAGCCAACAGTACGTCTAAGATTGTCCACAATGGAAGGGACCTTCCGAATGGATGAATAAAGTATGCCGAAAGCATTATTGCATAAGCCACTAACACTGGTTTCCATTTGGCTTTTGCTAAAAAGCCGGCCGTCAAAACGCTGAGGGGCTCGGCGACGATGCCGAACATCCAGAAAGCGTCTGGTCTAACCATTCGACCGATGATGCACCCGAGAAAGGCAGCAAAGAATCCGAATTTCGGACCCAAAATTATTCCTTCAATAGATGCTAAGTAGATTCCCCAGTTTCGCCAAAGTCCAAACGAGACAAAATAGAGTACAGCGTGCAATGCAGCAAACATCGCTGTTAAACTTACTTGCAGACTTTTTCGCATCTAACCACGCTTCTCATTAGGCAATAGTGCACAAAAATCTTCCTAATGATTCTCCTAAGGTTTTATCACCACAATTGTTTAATAACAACCCCAAGAATTCTAGCTATCTCTTCAGGAGGGTTTGTATGTCGCTTGCTGAGGTGCTGGAAAAACTTACTAACGCTTGTGGTGTAGTGGGCAGAGAAGACGAAGTCAGAAACTTGATGGTTAAACTGTTGAAACCTTATGTAGACGAGGTTATCGTAGACAAACTTGAAAACGTCATAGGAATAAAAAAGGGAAAAAAGAATGCTCCTAAAGTGATGCTTGCCGCTCACATGGACGAGATAGGCCTTATGGTAAAAACAATTTCTAAAGAAGGCTTCCTGCGGTTCACAAAAATGGGCGGGATAGATGACCGCATTCTACTGGCCCAAAAAGTGAAAGTTTACACAGAAAAAGGTCCCCTTGACGGCATAATTGGTTCAAAACCCCCTCATATACAAAAGGAAGAAGAACGCAAGAAAATCGTAACTTACGACGAGCTTTTTATCGACATCGGCGCGGAAAACCAGGAAGAAGCAAAGAAAATGGGAGTAAGAATTGGCGACTCTGTAGGTTTCGATGTTGAATTCGCCAAAATCAAAAATGACACAGTTATGGGCAAAGCCTTCGACGACCGCATCGGATGCGCAGTGATGATAGAGACAATGAAACAATTAGAACAGGCAAACTGCACCATATACGCTGTTGGAACCGTACAGGAAGAAGTAGGCCTAAGAGGAGCTACAACAGCAGCCTTTGGGATTTATCCAGATGTCGGAATAGCCCTTGACGCCACGGTGGCCGGGGACGTGCCAGGGGTGAAGGAATCTGAGGCTCCGACAAAACTGACGAAAGGGCCGTCGTTAACCGTGGCTGATTATGGACTAATAGCGCATCCAAAAGTTTTGCGGCTTCTTATTAATGTCGCTGAAGAAAACAAGATTCCATACCAGCTCGAGACAGGCGTCGCCGGCTCAACAGATGCGGCACGCATATCCCTAACAAGGGAAGGGGTCCCAAGCGGCGTGATATCAGTACCGGTCCGTTATATTCACAGCCCAGCAGCCGTGCTCAGTTTAAAGGACGCGGAATATGCTGCCAAATTGACAGTCGCTGCAGTGCAGGAAATTCCAAACCACTTCTAGCGCTTTCTTAATGAGTTGACCTGCAAAAATCTCATTTCTGAGAAAACACTTAATTGAAAGGCGTACCAGAGTTGAGAATATGAGCACTGCGAAAATGCTTTCTGAAAAGGCAGCAACGTATTTCCTTGGAGGCTATAATTGCGCTGAAAGCGTTTTATTAACTATGTGTGAATACTGGAACGGCAAGAACAGCTTGGTTCCGAAGATCGCCACAAGTTTCGGTGCGGGCGTAGGCAAGTGTGGTTCCATTTGTGGAGCCCTTGCTGGCGGTGTAATGGCCATTGGAATTAAATATGGCTCTAACGAGCCTGGAAAGGAAAAACGCTTGAAACCTTACGAGCTTGCACAAAGGTTCTATAGGCAGTTTGAGAAGCAACACGGCAGCGTTTTATGCCGAAAACTTATTGAATATGACCTTTCCGATCCTGAAGAGTTGGAAGAAGCGCGAAAGGCTGAGGTTTTTGAGAAAAAATGCGTAAATTTCGTAAGAACCGCTGTTCAAAACCTTGTCGATCTTGATGAAACTTAGTGTATGCTGAAGAAACGTTGTGTTGGCTCGTAAGTGCAAAATTCTTTTTAAATAAGTTATCTATTTTTCATTTGACTGGACTTATGATTGAAGGAAAACGTTTCGAATTTCTGGAGCACACGGCGGATGTTTACGTTGCCGCCTACGGGAAGGACCTAGCCGAAGCCTTTGAAAATGCTGCTTTCGCAATGTTCGAAGTTATGACTGATGTGCACAAAGTTAATCCAAATGTTGAGAATTATGTTGAAGTTGAAGCCCAAGATGAGTACGCTCTTCTTTATAGCTGGCTTGAGGCTTTGCTGGTGAAGTTTGATGTCAACATGATGTTTTTTTCAAAGTTCACAATTTTAAGTCTTGGCAAGACCGCGGATGGTTTCAGGCTTAAGGCGAAGGTTTGGGGAGAAAAGTTCAATGCGGAAAAGCACACGCAGAAGGTTGGCGTTAAAGCAGTCACATATCACCGAATGGAAATAATTAAAGAACCAGACAAGACTACTCTAAGATTCATTCTTGACATATGAGCGACTTTTGCTTTGTCAAGCCAGTTTTAGTTTTCTCAATTCCTTCAGAATTTCTTCCACCCCAACTTCTGGTGGCATATCCAATTTGTCACATTTGTACTCAACGAAAGGAACCTTCTTTTCTTTATAGTACTGCAGAATTGGTTGGGTTTGCTGTTCATAGACTTTAATTCGTTTCTTTATCACTTCCGGATTGTCATCCGAACGCTGATATAGCGGTCCGCCGCATTTGTCGCATATCATGTCCACCTTAGGTTTTAGATATCGTATATTGTAGACTTCGCCGCAGTTTTTACAAATTCTCCGTGTGGACAAGCGCTCGATAATTATCCACTCGGGAACAACCAACTGAATGATTGTGTGCATTTTGGTGATCTTTTCGAGGGCTTCAGCCTGTTCTATGGTTCGTGGATACCCATCGAGAATGAATCCTTTTTCCTTGGGAACTTTGGCGATGCGTTGCTTCAAAACTTCTACTACGACATCGTCTGGAACGAGTAGGCCCTTTTCCACATAGCCTTTAACCTTCTTTCCCAAGGGAGTGTCTTCTTTCATGATTTCTCGGAAAATGTCGCCCATGGCAATTACGTCTACGCCGAGTTTGGATTGAAGTCGTGAGGCATAGGTGCCCTTTCCAGAACCTGGTGCACCAAAAATGATAACGTTCACTTTTTTCGTTCTCCTTTGATTTTTTTGTTGCTAAACGTTATTTTCCTATGAAGATGGGTAGTGCATAATTAAATTTTACTGTGAGTCTGTCAAGTAGTTTTCGCCTGAGCGCTCAAAAGATAGAAATACTTAAGGCGATTCATTAAAACCTTAAGATTCTGGCTGAAATCTGGTGGTGAAAACATGCATACAACAGAAATTGAAGAAAATCTTTTTCTGATCGATCTCCAAACTGGAGGTCTCAAAAATCTTATCGCCAGCTACGTCTTGAAAGGAAAAAAGGTTCTAATCGTTGAGGCCGGCCCGACTTCCTCAATTCCCAAATTGCTTTCCGGCTTGAGGGAATTGAATGTGAAGTTTGAAGATGTAGCCTATGTTGCTATTTCTCATATTCATTTAGATCATGGTGGAGGCTCTGGAAAATTGCTTAGATACTTGCCAAAAGCTAAAGTGATAGTTCACCAAAGGGGCATGCCTCACTTGGCAAACCCAGAAAAACTCTGGTCACAGGCAAAGGAAGTTCTAGGAGACGTTGCAGAAATTTATGGCGAGCCTGAACCGGTTCCTGATGATAGGATCATAGCAGCAACGGATGGAATGGCCTTTGACGTTGGAAACAATGTTAGGCTGGAGGTTGTGGAGACCCTCGGACATGCTTCGCATCATTTGAGCTATTATGAAACCCTGAACGGAGGAATTTTTCCCGGAGACGCCGCAGGTATTTACATAAATGAATTTGATGTAATTGTTCCAACAACACCGCCTCCGTTCCGTTTTGACATTGCCTTGACTTCTTTGGATAAGTTAATCAACTTCAGACCCAAGGCTTTGTACTATAGTCATTTTGGAAAGGCATCCAACGGCGTGAGGCGACTTCAGAAATATGTGCAGCAGATTAAGCTGTGGGCAAAACTTGCAAAAGAAGGGGTAGAAAACAACGAAAGCTCAGATTCAATACGGCAAAGGATACTTGAAGAGGACGAAACCATTAGAAACATCGTACCATACCTAAAGGTGCATCCAATATTCGAAGAGACCGTACTCATAAACAGCATGAAAGGTTTTATTGATTTTGCAGAAAAATTCAAAGTCTCAACTTAGTTTGTATTAGCGATTTCCAAAACTGTTTATATTTAGCCCTTTCCTTTTTTGATGTACTAGGTGAAATAATGGAAGAAGGTGAAAGTCGTCACCCATCTGGAAGGGTTCCCCTTGAAAAGATAGATGATTATACATGGCGTATCCCAAAATATAAGCCGGGCATGGGAGTTCCAGGGATGGTTTTTTCCAACGAAAGCTTACTAGAGAAAATGCAAACAGATAGAACCCTTGAACAAGGTTCTAATGTTGCTCATTTACCTGGCATCTACAAATATTCAATAATCTTGCCAGACGGTCACGAAGGTTATGGCTTTCCGATAGGAGGAGTGGCTGCAACAGACTATTATGAAGGCGTAATCAGTCCAGGCGGGGTTGGTTACGACATTAACTGTGGTGTCCGTCTGCTAACAACGAATCTTTCAGAACAAGATTTAAGACCTAAACTGGGTCCATTGACAAACACTATTTTTGATAATGTTCCATGCGGCCTCGGGAGCCGTCGGAAAGATTTCAAGATGACAGCTGGTGATTTGGACAGGCTGGTCACTGAAGGTGTTCAATGGATTATTGATCATGGGCTGGGTTGGCCTGAAGATGGTGAACACTGTGAAGAACGAGGGTGCATGAAAAATGCGGACCCCAGCAAGGTTTCACTCACAGCCAAAAAAAGGGGGCTAACCCAAATAGGCACTTTGGGCTCGGGGAATCACTTTCTGGAAATCCAGAAAGTTGACAGAATCTTCAACAGAAGAACGGCGAAAGTTTTCGGAATCGAGGAGGAAGGACAGGTAACGGTTATGATTCACTGCGGATCTAGAGGTTTTGGTCATCAAATATGCTCTGATTATCTGCGTGTTATGGAAAGGGCTGTGCAAAAATACAATATAACTTTGCCAGATCGAGAATTGGCTTGCGCCCCTGGAAAAAGCGACGAGGCAGGGGACTATTATCAAGCCATGGCTTGTGCTGTTAACTATGCTTTTTCGAATCGTCAGGCGATCATGCATTGGGTTAGGCAGAGTTTTCAGCAAGTCTACAGGCAGGACCCTGAAAAATTCGGGTTGAAACTTGTTTATGATGTGGCTCATAACATTGCGAAGATAGAAAATCACAAGATAAACGGGGAAAACAAGAAGGTTTGGGTTCACAGGAAGGGCGCGACACGGGCGTTTCCTCCTGGGCGTTCGGAAGTTCACCCTGATTATCGTTCCGAGGGACAGCCAGTCCTTATACCTGGCAGTATGGGGACGAGTTCTTGGGTTTTGGTGGGTACGGAGAAAGCTATGGACCTAACTTTTGGTTCGACGGCTCATGGCGCTGGCCGTATGATGAGTCGAACGGCTGCCAAGCGGAGATATTGGGGAGGTGACATAAAGGCGGCTTTGGAGAAACGGGGAATCTACGTGAGGTCTGTGAGTTCCGTGATTCTGGCCGAGGAAGCCGATCAGGCTTATAAGAATGTGGATGTAGTTGCAGATGTTAGCGATAACCTTGGAATCGCCACAAAGGTTGCAAGGTTTGTTCCCTTGGCTGTCGTCAAAGGCTGATTTCCTGTTAAAGGTTACTTTCGTTTCCTGAGATAAACCATTTCGTCTTTTTTTCCGATTAATTCAAAGCCTACTTCTAGGTGGACTGTTATCTCTTCTTTGGTTCTGGCCACTTTGATGGTTAATGCGTCTCGTTCGGTTAAAGTTATGAGGTTGCGTTGAGTGTTTATGTCTGTCCATTTTAGTCTTAAGCCTTCACTGGTTCGCACGCCCGTTTCTTTTAGGAGTTGAAGGAAGGTTGCAGTTTTCTTTCCGCAGCCCGCTGTTAGATCGTCCCTTTCTCGTTCAAGCGGTACGAAGGGAAGTTATCTTGTTACGTGAAATTTTGGTCGTTCCCATTGCTTGCCAGTCATTTTGAGAAATGTTGAGTATGCAATGATTATGGTGCGTCTTGTTTGGCCACTGAACTCGTGTCTGGCTAATGTGTCCTTTACGCTTTCGGGATCCAGAAGGTTTGCGCCTTCCTCAAGTATTTTCTTTAGAGCTCAAGCGTAACTGTCAATCTCCTTCTAATCTGCTTGTTCTTTTCAAACTTCTGTTGATGGATAACTATTCAAAATATCATCGTTCAAACATTATCATCTATCAGATTTCATTTTCTCAGGTAACGATTGATTTTCTAATTTCATAATTCTTAAGCCAAGATGAAATAGAATTTTTGAAATTTTAGTTAGCCTAGAAAATAGAAATTGGAAAACTCGAGATGCAAGTTCGATGCTGTACAGATTTAGAATGTCTGAACAAGATGGCACGCTTTTGATACAAGACTGAATTCTTGAGAAATAATTTATAAAACATTTCAACATATTAAACGAGTGTGGAAAAAATGGTGGACATCATTGAAGTGTTCAGTAACATGGTTGGAGATGTAATTGCCGCTATACCATCGATCATCGCTGCGATCATAGTGATTCTGGTTGGCTACGCTGTCGGAATAGTTGTGGGAAAAGCTGTGAACAAACTCATTGAGAAACTTGGTATGGAAAAAAGCTTTGACCAAACCACCGCAGGCAAAGCCTTCAGATCGGCTGGTTTGGACCTATCCAATTTCATTGGGGGAGTAGTCAAAGCCTTTATAACAATACTGGCGATAATCCTCGCAATACAAATTCTGAATGTAGGAGGCGCAATCGGCGCTTATTTGATTGCTATAGCAGACTATTTGCCAAGACTTCTTGGCGGAATCCTCATAATAGTCTTTGGCGCTGTTCTCGTTGATTTCTTAGCGTCATTCATTGGAAGAATGCTAAAACCAATGTTCCCCGAAGCAAAATCCGAGATAGCTGACATGCTGAAGAATCTTTTGATGATAGGCTTGATAGCATTCATACTTCTACTGGCGCTTAATCTTATGCTCCTTTCAGGCAGTACGATATACCCGTTGATATTAGGTTTCGTAATAATCGGCGCAGGAATAGCGTTAACAGATGGACTGATAAAATCAATAACAGACGACCATGAAGAGTTCATTGAAGTCGCAGGATACGCAAAATTTGTTCTCTACAGCATCTTCTTGATCATCGGAGCAGGAGCCATATTTGCAACATTCCCTGGTGTTACAAACATCGTGGCGAACATTTCTTGGGCTTTCGCAATAGCTCTGGCCGTAATGCTGATCCCAATCGTCTACGCTATGGCAAAAAAAATGTCTAAAGAAACAACTTGATTGGTGTAGTTTCTCAGACAAACTACCCCTTTTTTTGATTAGCTTGCCACTTAAAGAAACTGGAAGAGCAATAATCTGTTTTTGTCATGCATACAAAGAAATTCTTCTCACTGATAACTACGCTCTTTAAGAAGAAAAAAGAGGCGTTGCAGGAGACATCTCCACTTTCGCTCATGTCTGTCGTGAAAGGTTAAAGTGAAGATTAATATCGAAAGCTTTGCTTTTTATCAATAAGTACTTTGGTTATTGCTTGCCAGTGGTTTAGATGCCGTTCAAAGACGAATGCGGAATATGTGGTAGAGTTCTTTCAGTGAGGTATCTTAGGCGATGTCAAAGATGCAACCGGCTGTTTTGCCGGGACTGTATGGTTCCAGATGTTGCCACTGGCAATCCGACTATGATGCTGTGTTTAAACTGTGCCAGAAAGATTGTCTCACCGAAATCCGTTTCAAAATACGGTAGACTTACGGATTATTTAAAGTTCAGAGGAACTTTCACTAGTGTTGTTAAGCTTTCTTTTGCTAAAATAGATGGCATAATCGGCAGCAACTTACCAATGACCGCGTATCGCAATGAGACATGGTGGAATAATTCGCCCAGCAATGCCCATGCTAAAGCTTGGCTGGACGCAGGCTGGGAAATACAAGAAGTAAACTTGAAAGAAGGATATGCAGTCTTCAAGAAAGTGCGGAGCGTGCCGTTTAAACGTTCCAGAAGAAGATCTAAAGCTCAAATCAAGAAACCTTTCACTCCCGTTCCTGTCCGAGTTCCTAAACCAAAACAACCTTCTAAGACAAAGGTATCAAAGCTTTATGCTCGAATCAAAAATTTGGAGCGCCAAAGAACTTCTACACGTGCTTACCGTGGTAGCTTCAAGCCCAAACCTAAACATGAAAAAAGTCTGTTTAAGCCTGATGAGAAGCCACGATAAATCTTTGAAAATAAGTTTTATCTATTCCACCTCCGTAGAGATAGTGAGGCTTTAAAATGATGAGCGGCCGTCGTCTAGTTGGTTAGGACACAAGCCTTCCAAGCTTGCGATCCCGGGTTCAAATCCCGGCGGCCGCACCAGTTGTAGTGGCCTTCATCTATTGGCTTCTCATGTAGTACTTGACATAATAGTCTTCACGTTATCATTCTCTTCTTAGAATTAGGCTTAATGTTCCCACCTCTTACAAAATCATGGATAGAGCTTCTTCTGATAGTAACCTTGACTTGTGTAGAGTGCCCCAATAGGGTTGTGAGCCAAGATCTTATCCTTAACGACCAACGGTGTTACATCAGCCTTTGAATATTTGATAAAGAGAATGTCGTGTCCAATGCAGAGTCCTAACATTATGTTTAAGTCCGTTTTCTCCCTGTTGAGTACTTCCGCCTGCATAATCGGGTTGCAGAGCATTTTACCAGCATTAGGATATTTTTCGAATCCAACATCATCACGAGTAGGTGCTCCCGACATGCACCCCACTGAAACTACCTCAAACCCGTTTTTCTCAAATATATCTGTGAGTATCTTTGCTTCATCCTTTAGGCCTACGCAGAACGCTAGACCAAGCTTCTTGTGCCCCATCTCTTTACTATACTCTATGACTTCTCTGACTCTACACCAAGCGTAGTTGCCCGTTTGAGCCTTCTCCCGTTTATTCAATTCATCACAACTCTGATTGATTCTCCTGTTTTCAGGTTTTTCCCATCCCTCTTTTATGCTAGCTTTTCTGACATCTACATAGTTTTCATGTGGGCAAAAAACCGGATAGTCAGCTTCAACTTCAGGGTGGTAACACTTCAACACTCCACATTTTGCACATGTTGACATAACCTTTTTTGACATTTTAATCACCAATTTTGACAGAGATATGGTGCTATCTATTCTTAAATGTTTCAACCAGAGATTCTTCATTTTATGCATATCCGCACATTAATGAAGTTGTTCTGTTCTGAACACATTTTTCATTTGGGGGCACGGCCGTTTTTTTCCTAGTTATAATAACTGCTTTAGGAGTCGAGTCCTAATTTGTCGTGACAAAAAAGAGGGAAATTGAAGTTTTTTGATTATTGTTTTCTGGTTAGATTGGACCTGCTTTGTTGAACTGTGTCCAAGCGTTGGTCGGTAGATCGTGAAGGTACGGAAGTTGCCACTCATACTCGGGATGGGCTGTTAAGAATTCTTCTGCTGTGAAAGGTATGCCGCATGGGTGTCCCCAACGACCCCACATTCCTAAGTTGGGATAAGCGAGGCTGCTGGATGTAACTTTACCGTCGTAAGCTCCAGAGGGATCGTAATCCCATTCTGGTTCAACTTCGCCATGTCCACATAGCGTTCTCCCACTTGGCGCATCTGTCATCAGAAGAGTGTCGTAATGATCTGCCAACATTAACTTGCCTAACGCAACATCTATTAGGCCGTAATTTGCTACGCGAAGTTGTTGCCATCTCTGGTTTCTGCAATACCCACTTGTAGTTGGGTCCGTCCAGTCGAAGCTTGTTTCCGAACGGACACCTGGGCCCTTAGGATAGTTGCTCGAGCCTATGAACCCATCGAAGGTGCGTTCTATATCCCAATGGTAACAACCTAATTGTACCGATGCGATTTCACCGGTTTTTGCGTCTCCAATGAGCCATTCATTTGAATAGGCTCCGTTGCCCTTGTATGTCATAACTTTGATCCAATCGTCTATGTTATTTGTGTATTGCATGGCGTACCTTATCCTGACAAAGACTGGGATGCCTTCAACGTTGTAGACATTCATGTCAGGCAGTGTGGTCTCGCACACCATTAAGCCTGCACTATTCATGATCCAGTCTTGACCGCTCCATACGCAGCCTCCAGTGCTTTGATACAGGATTTCATATCCTCTTCGCGGTTTTAAATCAAAGATTACATTCCAGTAACCGTCTCCTGCGTAGCCTGCCCACGTGTTATGGCCGATAACGATTTGCCCATCGACCGTGGCATCGCCGGTCGCGATGAAAGCGCTACAACCTTTGTTCCAGCAAGGCGGCAGATGAGTCTGCCCTTTAGGATGTACTTTTTCGAAGTAGGCATCCCAGTAGGCGTCGATGTCCGCCCATGCGTTAAATGCTGTTATGTCCCATACGTCCCAGTTGTAACCAGCCGCTTTCAAGCCCGCAACTATCCCTACAATTTCGACCTTGTATTCCGCAGAAATTTTTGGCCATATGTATAGTTTTGCGATGTCGCGGGCAACATACCACCAGTCACCAAATTCTTCTTCGCTCCAGTAAACGTGAATTGCAGCGCTCCATGAAGTGTTTATGTTGTCGGCTAACAAGTAGCCATGCTGGTACCCTATTTGGAATGGTGTTCCTTCAAGATGGACATAGATCCAGCCATTCTTCTCTAATCGATATGCGCCGACCAGAAGAGGATTTGGCTTCGGTTTGCGTGAATTTGCTTTGGCTTCGACTGGAGGCGAGAGTAATAGAAGAATTAATACGAGTAGAATTGTTGTAGCAAGTATACTCGTCTTTTTCATTTTTCCTCTCCCCTAAGAATCTAGCGTTAAATTGCTTAAGAGGTTTGTGAAATAATTCTCTATTCATCTCTAATGTTATACTGCTGAGAGTTCCCGAACATTAATCTGATTTCTAATTTTGCGATGTCACATACGTTGTTCTGGGCGGTTCTATCCTGTGGTTCTGGTGTATTCTTGTAGGGTTCTGAATAGGAATAATCGTTGTTTGGAAAATTTTTATCCTACAGTATACTGAGAACGAAGAGTCTTGTAGGGTTCCGTTTTTTTACTTTTCTTTGATTGTTATTTTTTCTATTTTGGCTGCTCATGGGATGGCGTGCAGGTTTCTTGAAAGCTCTGTGGAAATTTCTTTTTGGAGTTCCTTATCTGTTTTTTCTGAGCTTTCGTCGACGAGCATAACTTCGATGATGGCTTTCTTAGTCATTTTTTCGCCTCTTTTTATTTGCTTGAGAAGAAGCCTAGCTTTTTTCGTCATTTAAAAAGTTGCTTGCAACTGCTTACGTTTCAATTTTATTATTAATTCTTTTCTGCAGCTAAAACTTTGCATTTGTTTAGACTGGCTATTGTTCTATGCTTAGGATTTTTGGGAGTTTTTTGTAAAGTTCGTAGATGTTTTTGGCTATGATGTCTGGTTTCTGTTTGCTTTTGTGCAGGTCTTTTACTGAGTAGAATTGCGAAGGGGCAAAGATTGTTTTCATGCCCGCTGCTTTAGCGCCTTTTATATCTTCCAGAGGGCTGTCTCCTATATAGACCGTTTCTTTTGCTTTCACCTGAAGTTCTTTCAAGGCGTTTTGGAAAATTTTTTTGTGAGGTTTTCGCCATCCTACTGCTTCTGAAACTAGGACTATGTTGAAAAACTCGTTTATTCCCAATTCCTGATGCTTGCATAGATTACTGGCGCGTAGGTGAAGTTTGAGACAAGGCCTATCTTGTAGTTCATGGCGATTTTCTTTAGTAACTTTTTTGCGTAGGGTTTTAGTTGAAACGTGTCTATGTAGTCTTTGAAGAAGATGTTGAGGGCCGTTTTTATTCTCGAATCAACAGGGGTTGTTCTGTATCCAAGGCTGTTGAGAGTTTCTGAGATCCATATGGAGTTTGTTACTTCTCTTAGTTTTTGGTAGCGTACTGTGCGGTATTTTTCGTGCGCTTGGTCGTATGCTTCCAGAAATTTTTCAAGGCTGATTTTGAATCCCGCGTCAGTGATGGCTTTGTGCAGCTTTATCCTTGAGGCTTCTAGGCTATAGTTTTGGGCGTTTGCGAGGGTGCCTATGAAATCTGTGATTACTGCTTTGATTTGGGCCAACTCTCAGTCTCTTTTTTGTATATTATGAATTCTTTTTTGCAATTTTTATTTTGGCGTAATAAGACTTACTTATATGTTCAATTATTTGACTTATTCGAAGTCAGATGTCAATTCAAGATTATCTACATGAGAAAGCTGAAGAGTCAAGGCATAATGAAACTATCGCTTATATTATGTTTCTAGCTGGTACAGTTTTTTTCGTTGGCGGAATCATTTCTACTCTAAGTCTGAACAAGGAACCAAGTTGGCTTCTTTTTATTCCGTACAGCGCAGACGTTAATCAAGGTTCGTTTTTGGAATTAACATTTCTATTGATTGGGCTTTGTTTGATAGTTGTTGGAATAGCTGCGGGAATGCATTATTGTAAGGACAGAAGCTGGTACATGCAAGAACTTCGCAAGGCTAATTCTACGGGAGGAACCACGCGGAATACAAAGACATTGAAAAATGCATCAAAAAAGAAAAAATAGAAGCTTAATTTCCGTTTTTTGGAGAATTAATTTTAGAAAAGCAAGTTTTCAAACGTATTTCCGAAGGTTAAGATCTTGTTTTGGTGTTCTTGAGGCAAAATATGTGGTAGCAAAAGCAAAAACTATTGTTGAGAAAAAGCAATTGGTCGATGTTTAGATTTTTGTGGCTATTTCTTCCACTTTCTTCGCGAGCATCGTGCCCAAGAGCTTGTTTGTGTTTCCTATGGTTTTTTCTACTTTCGGGTCGTATGGGATTTCTCCTAGGAATGTCAAACCCGATTTTTCGACTTGCTCTTGTATGCTCTTTGACTGCTTCATTTTCATGTTTTCCACTATGCCTATCACTGGGATCTTCAGACTTTTCAGTAGGCTGATCAGTTTCCTGACGGTTTCAAAGGCTAGTCGCGAGGGAGTCGTTACGATTAAGAATTTTATGTCTTTTATGAGCCTTATCAAGTCAAGCGTTGCGTCTCCAATTCCAGGTGGCATGTCGATTACCAAGAAATCCAGTTTCCCCCATCTTGTAATTGAAAGAAGCTCAATCAAGGCATTTGAAACATCAGCGCCTCTTAGTGGCACAGCATGCTCGCCTGAATAGTAAACTATTGACATGTACTCTAGTCCATGAACGATAGGAGGGATTATGCCTTTTTCCTCTTTTGGCTGTATGTCTTCAACTCCCAAGATAACGTGCGTGGATGGACTTGTGAAATCCAAGTCGAAAAGGCCTACTTCATGCCCTTTTCTTGCTAGTGCCAAGGCGAGTGTGGTTGCCACTAGGCTTTTGCCTACTCCACCTTTGCCGCTTGAGACAGCGATAATTTTGCCTATTCCTCTCATTCGCTTGTTTATCACGCTTGTTCGCGGATCAACCAAGCCTATTTCACTCCTTTTATGCTTTCAAGCCACACTCCACGTCCTTCCAGGATTTCAAAGTCTGGGCTGCCACATTTTGGGCATTTGATGTAGGTGTGGGCAATTTCTGGAACAAAATGTATGGCTTCTGCTGTGTTTTTATCTAGTTTCTGCTGTTTGAAAAGCCATTTGTGTTCGCAAATTCTGCATTTAAGTTCTGCTTTTTCAATTGTTATGCAGAATTTTGCTTCTTTGAAACTTGCGGGTTTGAGCTGTGAGAGCGCGAATTCCAGTATGTCCAGTTCGATCTGCTGCAGTTCGCCGACTTTTATCCTTACTTCTTTAACTTCTTTTAATCCTTCTTTTTCGGCGTACTGTGACGCTGCAGTGATTACTGCTTCAGCTAGAGCCCATTCGTGCATAAAAGAGCCTTAAGCAACATGCGCCATTTAAAAATATTGCAACGCTTTAGCCGTTTTGAAAGCGTGTTCTCTAGCGTGTGGGAAAGCTTATACCCCCTCTATAAATAGAGAGAATCAGTGGTAGAATCAGGGTTTGCTTTCGGTGCAGTCACTGAGATTTGAAGCCGGAATCTCAAGCTTGGCAGACAAGTTTTCAACAGGATACTTCGCGCAATTTGGCAAGGATACTGTTGTTATTTGTCATGAATTTTTTTGTACGGTTGAAGTGTTACGTTGCGTGTTTGAGTATTATTTTAGTATTTTGTGTCAAAGATTGTGTTTTATTCGTTTTTCCCATTTCTTTTGAGAGACTAGAAAGTATTGTATCTAACAAATCAGCTTCAGCTAAATCACGTTTGACTTTTTCATTTTTCATGTTTGCTACCTTTATCGAGATAGCCTTTCTCGGATAACCAATTCACTGTGATTGTGCGAAGTGCGTCTGAGTATCTTCCCAAGTTTGCCTGAGTTCTTTACCTATGAGGTCAACAATGTCTGTTGGGAGGGCTACTAAACCCGTGACAAATAGCTTAACAGTATCCTTGGCAAGTAAGAGTTATTAGTCGAGATGGTGCATTCGCTTAGCTATGACAGACAAAGTGCATTGTGTCCACATCCTTGTTAAGTCCGAGGGCGAAGCCAAAGCCGTTTTGGAGCGGTTGAAGAAGGGCGGAAAATTCGCGAGCATAGCTAGAGAAGTTTCGCTTTGTCCTTCTGGAAAACGTGGCGGAGACCTTGGAACCTTTGGAAGAGGAAAGATGGTGAAAGAATTCGAAAACGCTGCTTTCGCGCTTAAGAAGGGAGAGATCTCGCCCATCGTGAAGACAAAGTTTGGGTATCACATAATCAAGAGGCTAGAATAGGCGATAGCGACTAATTTATTCCCAAGTCTTTCTTGTATGACTTAGCGCAGTGGACGCAGCAGAAGGATAGCTCTTTTCCTTTGATCTTTTCCTTATGTCCGCCCTCGTAGACTTTGCACCCACAGTGGGCGCATATTTGAAGACTTGGTTCGATAGCCACCGAGACTATCGCCGAAAAATGCTTGAACAACTGTATGCAAAGTTCCCTTCCCTCCGCTGTAAGTTCGAATACTTTCTTTTTCTTGGCTCCAACTGGCTTTAGTGTATGCTTTACGAAGCCTTTTTCTTCAAGTTGCTTAAGGAAGGGGTAGACCAAGCTTGGGCTTATTTCCTTACCTATTCTCCTTCTGAACTTGCTGATTACGCTGTACCCATGGGTCGGTCCTTCATAGAGAATGGTGAGAATATAAAAACGCGAGAAGTCTGAGACTATGTCATCTATTTCCGTCATACTCGCACCAGACATATCTTTTTGAGACATATTCATCTCATGCACGGAAATAGTAACATTTGTAGAAGAATAAAAATGCTTTGCTGCCTATAGCTGTTCTTCGAATTTGCCATTGGCTTCCTGCTGGGTAAACCGTTTACAATCATTGCCTCAAGCGTAAGTTTAGGCTTTCGTTCTGTGGCTGACACACGACTCGTAATGTCCGCGCTTGTCAGGCTACGCAACTGTATCATACTATTGAGCATGAAGGCCTTCATGTAAAATACCAAGTATGTGGAATCGGAAAAATACGCGCAAGTCGTCGCGATCAAACATCGCACTTATTACATAGAAAGATATATCTTTAGAAGTAATATTTATATACCATCTACCCTTTGGGTATCTAGGCGAGCTCAACAATGCCAAAAGAGAGGAAAGTACTACGGATCGATGGGATGCACTGCGCTTCATGTGCCCAAAGCATAGAAAAAGCCTTGAAACATGAACCCGGCATCATTAGTGTTAACGTTAACTTCGCTACTGGAAAAGCCTTGGTGGAGTATGATACCGAGAAAGTTGCTCTTCAACGAATAGATGAGGTAATAAGAGAAACAGGCTACGAACCAGTAGGGATATCGACTGGCGAAATAACTAAAGAAATAAGCCTGAAAATAGCGGGCATGAGTTGTGCTTCATGCTCAGCTACTGTGGAAAAGGCTCTTAAAAGCTTAGAATGTGTGAAAACCGCCAACGTGAATCTTGCAACTGAAAAAGCCACGGTTGAGTATTATCCAAACCAAGTTTCAATTTTAGATCTCAGAAAGGTTGTTGAAGATGCAGGTTATAGAGTGGAGTCAGAAGAAGAGGTTGACAGATCAGTTGAAGAGATGAAAAAGGCCCGAATTAAGATGCTCGTAGCGTGGGTTTTCACAATTCCCATAATCGCCTGGATGCTTCCAGAAATGTTGTTTGGCTTGGCATTGCCAAACGCAACAATCTTCAATTTAGGTCTTATACTACTCGCTGTACCTGTTCTGTTCTGGGCTGGTCTCTCAACAATGAAGTCTGCAGCGAAATCCATAGCACACAAGACGGCGAATATGGACGTGCTTATCATGATGGGAACCACCGTAGCCTTCATCACGGGACCTCCAGTCTTCTTTACCAACGTTCTCAACTATGCCGGCGTTTCAGCAATGATAATGGCTTTCCACCTTACAGGCAGATATTTCGAAGCGAAAGCCAAAGGCAGAGCCTCTCAAGCCATAAGAAGGCTATTAAAACTGGAGGCGAAGTCCGCGAGAATTCTAGTAGACGGTGAGGAGAAAGAGGTCGCGATTCAAGAGGTCAATGTGGACGATGTCATGATCGTCCGTCCAGGTGAGAAAATACCGACTGATGGCGTTGTTGTGGAAGGAGAAAGCGCGGTCGACGAGTCTATGGCGACGGGAGAATCAATGCCCGTGCAAAAGAAATTTGGTGACGAGGTTATCGGTGCCACTGTAAACCAAGAAGGCTTGCTTAAGGTCAAGGCTACAAAGATTGGAAAGGACACTTTTCTTGCTCAAGTCGTCAAGATGGTAGAAGAGGCTCAAGGCACCAAAGTGCCCATCCAAGAATTCGCGGACAAAATAACAGGATACTTCGTACCTGCAATCTTGACGATTGCCCTCTCGACTTTCATCTTGTGGATTGCTTTTCCAAGTACGATGTCAACTGTCACACAGTGGGCCAGGCCTTTTCTGCCTTGGGTTAACCCCAACCTTCCAGTCGTAACATTGGCAATCTTTGCGTTGGTGGCAACTCTAGTAATCGCCTGCCCCTGCGCTCTAGGGTTGGCAACACCCACGGCTCTTATGGTAGGAACAGGAATGGGCGCCGAAAACGGCATTCTAATTCGAAAAGGTGCAGCCATACAAACGCTTAGAGAAGTAAAAGTAATAGTCTTCGACAAGACAGGCACCATAACAAAGGGCAAGCCGGCACTAACTGACATCGTAGTGGTTGGAAACCCCGATTTTTCGGAAAAAGAAGTTCTCAAGATTGCCGCGAGCGCTGAGGCAGGATCTGAACATCCAATCGCAAAAGCAATTGTTGAAGCCGCCCGCGACAGAAACGTGCAACTATCTCAAGCGAAGAGTTTCAAGGCTACACGAGGAAAAGGGGTCACAGCAACGATTGGTAGAAAAAAAGTTTTGGTAGGCAACCGGCTTTTTATGAAAGAAGTGGGTATCGATTCGGCTTCAGTCGAGGACAAACTGAAAAGTCTTGAAAATGAAGGAAAAACCGCTGTTCTCGTTGCCATAGACGGAAAGCTTGCGGGAGTATGCGCTGTCGCCGACACATTAAAAGAAGATTCAATCGAGGCAATCGAAGAACTCAAAAAATTAGGCTACGAAACTGTGATGCTAACAGGCGACAACCCAAGAACTGCCAACGCCATAGCAAGAAAGGTAGGCATAAACCGAGTGCTTTCGGAAGTTCTGCCAGACCAGAAAGTGGAGGAAATTCGACGCCTCCAAAACCAAGTTGGAATGGTGGCGATGGTGGGCGACGGCATCAACGACGCACCAGCACTTACCCAAGCAAATATAGGCATAGCCATAGGCACAGGCACAGACATAGCCATAGAAGCAGGTGACATCATCTTGGTGCGAGGAGACCTCTCGAGCGTGGTCAGCGCAATAAAGCTTTCGAAAGCCACGTTCCGAAAGATAAAACAAAATCTGTTTTGGGCTTTCATCTACAACACAGTGGCTATCCCAGTCGCAATTTTCGGGTTGTTGCATCCTGTCATCGCTGAGGCGGCTATGGCCACAAGTTCAGTATCAGTTGTTACCAACGCCAACTCGCTGAGGAGAGTGAACATCCGTTCCTCCTCACTGGCTAAGGATTGAAGGGGGTGAAAATACACGGCAAAAGATCCCATTTGCGGCATGACTGTGGACGAGAAAACGGCCAAGTTCAAGTCAGACTACATGGGCCAAACCTATTATTTCTGCAACCAAAGCTGCAAAGAAACTTTCGACAAGAACCCAGCGAAATATGCTGGTGGTCAATCTGAACATTCAAGGCATTCTCGCGGTTGTTGCTGCTGCTAAATCGAAGTATAACACGATACTGGTCTGGTATTCATGGCTTAGCTTGAGATTCTGATTTTTTCAACGCTTTTTCTACTGCTTCCCTTATTATGTAGCCTCCGATGTGAAGTATAGGCTCTTTTGCTTCCGGATCTGTGCTCATCGTCGCAGTGCATGGATAACTATGGTGGGCTTTTGCTATCGCATCATACAGAGTTTCTTTTCTAGCATCTATTCCGGTGAGTTTCCTTGCTATGTACCACGTAGAGCCGCACGGTGCACTTCGACCAACAACTGCGTACTCTATGACTTCTTTTTTACCTTTTCTTACAGTTGAAATCTCCAGTGAAGGCTTCCCTACCCTCAATTCTGTTACAAACCTAGAAATTATCGGGTTTTTCTCTGCCGGTTCCAGCGAGCAGAAGGGCTTAGGAAACGCATTTTCCAATCCTAGTTCTTTGCACCTTTCCTCCATCTGTCTCCTAAGACCTGACGGCACTTCAGTAAAATCTTCTATTGGCACAATCAACCCTTTTATTCCGACTTTTTGTAGGTACTGAGGCAATTCCAACAATAGGTCCTTGTGCAGTCCCGAGGCTATGCATAAATCGGCTTTTGGCACTTTTTTGGGCATGTATTTTTCCGGGTTGTCAATGAAGGTTGGCAGTTCGGACGGATTTGGCAGTTCTATTGCGGCTCTAGTATTCCGAACAAAACTGTACAGGTTATATTTGCAGGAATCACAATAGAGACCGCAAGATTTGCAGAAACTCGGGTCGTTTATGAGGTTCCTTATTACGCGTTCAATAAAGTCTCCGCTATAAATGAAGACCAACGTTAATGTTTTTTCGTCGCTGGTAGAAATCAAACTTGGCATCTCGCGTAAATGTATTTAATAAGCTGCGAGAACCACGTGCTCTGCAAACAAGTCTTCACTGAGGGCTCCAACAAACTCGATTTTCTCGTTTATAACGGTCTTTGGAACACCTATAATGGCGTATTTTTGAGCTAGAGGGGGAAACTCGCCAACATCAACGATATCTGCCTTAATAAAGCTGTTTTCAATGGCGAATTTGTGGGCAATCACTGCAACAATTGGGCAGTGTGGGCACGTTAGAGTTACGAAAACCTGAATGTGAACTGGGGTCTTAACTTCTCCAAGGATTTCTTTTGTCTTTTCTGAGATGTCTGTTTTTCCCTTTGAAACGTTGATCACTGCTCCTATGAGGGTTTGAAGCTCATAGCCATAGGGCATTCCGTAGATTCTTACTCCGTAGTCCTTTTCACCAATAATAGCGAGCGCTGGGATTTTGTCAATTCCGTATTCTTTAGCTTTTCCAGCGTCTGCCACAAAATCGAAAATTTCAACCTCAATCTTGTCGTTCAAAACCGCCAGTTCTTGAACTAGCTGTCCTGTTTCAGCGCAATGACTGCATTCAACTTCTTGGGTAAACATTATGATTCTTACTGGTTTCTCCATTTCCTCTGCAAGTTGGCTCCTTAACTGTTCCTTTCGGTCCTCAGGTATCAGGCTCATTTTTATTCAACCTCTTGGGACTATTCCTTCAATTGTTCCAAAATTATGGCAGGACAAATCTTCTCTACACCTTCTATAGCTGCAATTTTTTCAGATATTATTTTCGTTAGTTCCTTTCCATTTCTAGTCCATATTTCCGTCATTATCATGTGATCTCCAGTGGATGTTGCAACGCATTTTATCTCTTTGAAGTCGCAGAGTTTCTGTGCTATCTCCAGCATTTTGGAAGGGTCCGCATGCATCCCAACGATTGCTACTGCTTTCATACCCAGCCTTGCAGGGTCAACTTTAACGGTGAATTTTTTTATGACTCCTTCTTTCTGCAAGTTTGAAACTCTTTTCCTTACGGTTGCCTCGTTTAGTTTGAGTTTTTGAGCCATTTCAGTGAAAGATTTTCGACCGTCTTCATCTAACATTTCAAGGATTTTGGCGTCAATCTCGTCTATTTCTGACATTTATTTTCAACCGATTTTCGGATGATTTTATCCGTTTTTATGCGTTATTTGGACGAAACCCATATAAATGGGCCGACCATAAAAGTTTTTGCTTTTTAAGAAAACGAGATCAGGAGTTGTGAAAATGGAAGAAAAAATCGAGCAAAAAGTATCTTTGCTGAGACTGAACGAACCTGTCCCAGATTTTGAGGCGACTACCACCCAAGGTAAGAAAAGACTTTCGGATTTTAAGGGCAAATGGGTAATTCTATTTTCTCATCCCGCAGACTTCACACCTGTATGTACCACAGAGTTTGCTGCATTTGCAAAGATTCATGATGAACTGGTAAAGAGAAACGTGCAACTAATAGGCTTAAGCATCGACAGCATCTATTCGCATATCGCGTGGATAAGAACGATTAAGGAAAAGCTAGGCGTGGATATACCATTCCCTGTGATAGCCGATTTAGACATGAAAGTTGCTAACCTATTCGGTATGGTTCATCCGAGTGCGAGCACTACAGCCGCGGTGCGCTGCGTGTTTTTCATCGACCCTGAGCTGGCGCTTAGGGCAATGGTATACTACCCGCTAAACGTTGGAAGAAACATGGAAGAAATTCTAAGAGTTGTAGATGCTCTACAGACTGCCGACAAGTACAAGGTTGCTTTGCCAGCAAACTGGCGCCCAGGCGACAAAGTCATTGTTCCTCCGCCCTCCACGAAGGAAGCAGCTGAAAAACGCACGCAAGAAGGCTACGAGTGCATAGATTGGTTCTTGTGCAAGAAACAACTTCCATAACCTCTCTTTTTTTATGTTAGTTGAATGAATGTGAAATTTTAGACACAAAAGCCGTTATTGTGGGTTCTCCCACACTTAACAACTTGATGTTTCCGGCATTAGGCTCTTTTCTGACCTAAATAACTGGCTTGAAGCATAGGGACAAAATCTGGGTCTTCTTCGGTTCCTTCGGTTGGGGTGGAGGAGCAGTAAGAGGTATGGTTGAAACTGTTCAAAAAGCTGGCTTCGAAATTCTCAAGCCAAGTCTCGAAATAAAATACGTTCCCGATAAAGAGGAATTGTAAAAGTGTTTTAAGTTTGGAAAGTAGATTGCAGCAAAAATCAAGGAGCATAATCCAGCCTAAGTTTGCTCGTTTTTGTAGGCGTCTAATATTGTATGCCTGCTGTTAATTTGAAGTCTTTTGGAGCTTTAACCTCTTGTATTACGTTGACAAAGTCTGCCCTCTTCATCAGTTCCTCTGGAGCGTATCTGCCGGTCAAAACAACAGTTGTTTCCTTTGGTAAATTGTCGAGTAGCTCAAGGACATCTTTGAGTTCCAAAAGTTTCCAGTGCAAAGCCAAGTTTATCTCGTCCAAAACGAGTAAGTGAGGTTTTTTCTTTTTCAAAAGTTGTTTAGCAAATTCCAGAGCTTTGTTTGCCAGTTCCTTGTCTGCGTCTTTGAAACTTTCAACTTTGAATTTTTCTCCGGCGAATTCTTCTGTTTTTTCTTTTTTTCCGAGCCAAACAGGTCTTCCGAACTGGTAGATTTCGTAATGTGACCCCAGTTTGTCCTTTATGAGGTATTCTCCAATGTCTTTTCTCCATTTGAAAAACTGGATTATTACAACTTTCTTGCCGTGGCCTACTGAACGTAAAGCCAAGCCTAAGGCGTTGGTGGTTTTGCCTGCTCCGGTTCCAGTATACAAATACACGTAACCCATGATGTCACCCTGGGAATGGACATGTTTTGGTTGGACAGCCACCTGCATATTCGGATTCTGCTGAGACAAATTTTCCTTCTTTGGTCTTTACCTCTCCGATGTATAGCACCTGTTCTGGTTTGCTTCCATATCTGAAAACAGTTACACCTTTGCATTTCAGTCTCCAAGCCAAATCGTAGATTTTCCTAACGTCTTCAACAGTGGCATTATTTGGCAAATTAACGGTTTTCGAGACAGCATTATCTGTGTACTTCTGAAAAGCCGCCTGCATTCTAATGTGCCATTCAGGCTCAATGTCTAGGGCCGTGACAAAAAACCTCTTAACATCGTCCGGAACACCGTCAATTTTTTGAACTGAGCCTGTTCGTGCTATTTCTTCAAGGAGTGCGGCGCTGTAGAATCCCCTTTCTTTAGCTGTTATCTCAAACAGAGGATTGGTTTCGAAAAGCCTCGTTCCGCTCAGAACGTTTCTCATGAAGGATATTGCGAAGAGGGGTTCAATTCCGGAAGAACTGCCCGCTATTATGCTTATGGTTCCCGTTGGAGCTACAGTTGTCACGGTGGCGTTTCTCATGGCGCTGTATCTGTCTTTCCAAATACTCTTCTCGAAGTTTGGGAAGGAACCTCTTTCTTCTCCTATTTCAACAGATTTCTTGTGTGCTTCTTCTTCAATGAACTTCATTATTTCTTCACCAAGTTTCAAAGCTTCCTCAGAATTGTAGGGAACGCCAAGCTTGATCAGCATGTCAGCGAATCCCATAACACCTAAGCCTATTTTTCTGTTAGCCTTTGTTATCTCTGCAATCTCCTTCAAGGGGTACTTGTTTACGTCTATCACGTTATCAAGAAAGTGAACAGCGTTCCTCAGAGTTTCTCTCAGCTTTTCCCAGTTTATTTTTCCTTCTTCAACCATGCTTGAAAGGTTAACCGAGCCCAAGTTGCAAGATTCGTAAGGAAGCAATGGCTGTTCGCCGCACGGATTAGTTGAATCTATCCTTCCAATTTCCGGAGTGGGGTTATGCCTGTTAATTTCATCGATAAAAACGACTCCCGGGTCTCCACTTGCCCAAGCGGATCTTGACATCAAATTCCAAACTTCTTTTGCCCTGAGCGCTTTCACTTTTTCTTTGTTTCTCGGGTTAATCAGCCAATATTGTCCGTCTTCTTCAACCGCTTTCATGAAATCGTCAGTAACCGCTGCTGAAATGTTGAAGTTTGATAGGAATTGCGGGTTTTGTTTTGATGTTATGAATTCGAGAATATCTGGGTGGTCAACTCTCAAAATTCCCATCATAGCGCCTCTCCTTTTTCCGCCTGCCTTAATGACTTCTGTGGACGTGTCAAAAATGCGCATGAAGCTCACAGGACCAGAAGCTACGCCTTTAGTTGACTTGACAATGTCACCATTCGGTCTTAGTCGGGAAAAATCGAAGCCAACTCCTCCGCCAGTCTGTTCAATCAAAGCCATGTTTTTCACTGTCGTAAAAATGCTCTCCAAAGAATCCTCAACGGGCAAAACGAAGCACGCTGATAATTGGCCGATGTCCGTTCCAGCATTGAAGAGCGTTGGCGTATTAGGAATAAATTCCAGTCTCGCCATCATTTGATAGAAGATTTTTTCGCTGTCATTCGCATATTCCCCGAAAGTCTCATCAACTCTCGCTACGGCTTTGGCAACTCTCTCAAACAGTCGAGCGGGAGTTTCTATTATTCTTTCTGCCTCGTCTCTCAAAAGGTATCTTCTTCTCAAAACTTCAATGGCGTTAACCGTAAATTTCGGCTCTATTATCCCAAGCTTTTCACGTAATTTTCTTATTTCATCTTTCTTTTTCCTGTAATCCTGATATTCTTGTGCAACTTTCTCGTAGCCATTTCTCCTTAAAACTTCAATGACAAGATCTTGGGCATCTTCCACTGAGGGAATTCTATCCTCAAATTTCTCCTCTAAAAGTTTAACCACTTCCTCGGCTATGCTTTCTGCCCTTTCTCCGTTCCTCAGTTCAACGGCAACAAAAGCCTTGTGAACAGCGTCCTTAATCCTACTAGAATCAAAATCAACAATTCTCCCGTCTCTTTTCTTAATTTTAGTTAGAACCATAGCTGATCACCTAAATTTTCCTTCACTCACAATATAAGGCTTTCAAAATTGGAGGAAAAAACGGAAACTGAATGGAGATCCGTAACGTTTCAACGCGGATCTACCTTTATGTCACTCTAGCTTAACGAACTGGTCTTTAGTGGCGCCACACACTGGGCAAACCCAGTCGTCAGGCAGCGCTTCAAAGGGTGTTCCAGGCTCTACATTATGTTCTGGATCTCCTATTTCTGGATCGTATATGTAGCCGCAAACCGTGCATTCCCACTTTTCCATTTTCCATCAAACACTTTAGCTCTATTTTGGCAACATCTAATTGAAAAATTGGAAGAGGATAAATAATTTTGCCTAGGCTAAGGCACGGAGTTTTTGAATGAGCTCCTGCCTCATCTCGTCGTTCGCTTGAATCTCTTTCCTAGCTTTGGTCCAGTTCGCAGAGCAGCGTCCATAACTGGCTTGCTCGCCAATGTACTTGTGGATTACTTTGTCTATTTTTTCTTTATTTGCATCTGTAACTGTTAACCCAGCTTCCTTTAAAACACTATTAAACCATTTCCAACAAGCCAAAAAGCCCACCATTTCTAGACTTCTACGCGGTGCGATATAACTTTTATTGAAGAAAGAGTGTTTGGGCTACTTTACGGCAGCTTTCTTCCTTTTCTTTTGATACCGTTCAGCACAGTTTTTGCAGCAAAAAACGTATTCTTTCCCGTCAATAACAGTTGAATAGGCGGCTAGTTGGCACGGCTCTGATGGAATTTCCATTTTGCAGTATTCGCATCTGACAAATTCCTTCTTCATTTCTTCTCCTCCTTTTGTCTTTTGTAATAGTCTTCAATTGCAGCTCTTAGTCCGTCTGCTGCTAGGTTGGAGCAGTGCATTTTAACTGGAGGTAATCCTTCTAAAGCATCTGCCACGTCTTTGCGGGTAATTTTCATCGCTTCCTCTAACGTTTTTCCTTTGGCTAGTTCTGTCATCATGCTACTTGTTGCTATGGCTGCGCCGCAACCGAAGGTTTTGAATTTAACGTCTTCTAGGCGTTTGTCTTTTACTTTTATGTAAATTGTCATCATGTCTCCGCAAACCGGATTCCCAACAGTGCCTACGCCATCAGCATCTTTGATCTCGCCCATGTTGCGCGGGTTCCTGAAATGCTCCATAACTTTTTCGCTATACATTACTCTCTCAACTCCTTAGGTGTTAAAGGAGACATTGCTCTTAACCTTTTAACGATGTCAGGCATTATTTCTATTACGTAATCTACGTCTTCTTCAGCGTTTTGCTTGCCTAAGGTGAATAGCAACGAGCCATGGGCTTCTTCATGTTTTAGTCCAGTGGCCAATAACACATGTGAAGGTTCCAAAGTTTTCGCGGTGCATGCGGAACCCGATGATGCTGCCACGCCCATCATATCTAAGCTTAATAGCATTGCTTCGCCTTCGATGAAGCTGAATCTGACTGCCGCGTTATCTGGCAAACGATTGGTTGGGTGTCCATTTAAGAAAGAATACGGTATAGAATCAAGCAACCCTCCGATTAGCTTGTCCCTTAGTATGGTTAAACGTTCGTTTTCGCTTTTCATTTCTGCTTTGGATAGTTCTGCTGCTTTTCCAAAGCCTACGATGCTCGGCAGATTTTCTGTTCCCGATCTTAAGCCTCGCTCTTGTCCTCCGCCGTGAATTAATGGTTCTAAGCGTACGCCGTCTCTTATGTATAGGGCACCTATTCCTTTGGGCCCGTACATGTCATTGGAAGAAAGCGTGAGTAAGTCTATGCCTTCTTTTTTAACGTCTATTGGAACTTGCCCATTAGCTACAGCAGCGTCAACATGTAGATAGGCGTTTTTGCCGTGTGCTATTTGGCTCATTTCCTGTATGGGCTGGATTGTTCCGATTTCGTCGCTCGCGTATGTAACAGAGACAAGGATTGTTTTTTCCGTTAGTTCTTTCTCTAAGCTTTCAAGATCTATGACGCCGTACTTGTCAACGGGAAGAAACGTGATTTCGAAGCCTTTTGTTTTCAGGAACTTGCAAGGGTTCATGACTGACATGTGTTCGATGCTTGAGGTTACTACGTGTTTTCCATGATCTATATTGCGATTAGCAACACCTTTAATCGCCAGATTGTTGCTTTCAGTTGCGCCTGAAGTAAAAATTATGGTTTCTTTCCGTTCAGCGTTAACCAACTCCGCAATTTTGGCTCTAGCCTCTTCCAACGCTTTCCTAGGCTCTTGGCCAAAAGAATGCAAAGAGGCTGGATTGCCATAGAATGATTTCATGTAAGCCAGCATAGCCTCTATCACACGAGAATCAACAGGTCTGCCAGCAGTGTGGTCCATGTAAATGCGTTTAACTGTTGACATAATGGTTCCTCTCAGAAGCAGAGAACTGAATCCGCATTAAGAGCCAAATCGTTAAGGGTTGCCGCACCAACAATTTTGGCTTCTGGCACAAAGTCTCCGCGCGGTATTTCCAAAAGCTGGCAGCTCTGTTCACAAACCACTAGTTTTACTCCAGCCTTCACCGCTTGATTCATCGTTTCTCTTAGGGATGGAAAGCCGCCGATTTTGATCTTGTCGGCTTCTCCCTTTTTGACCAGCGTTACGCCTTTTATCAGGAAATAAACGGTCGCGTCGATGTTCATCATCGCCGCTGTTGTTGCCAAAATAAATGGCGCATAGGTGCGCTCTGGCGTGTCAACGCCGCTTGTTTGAATATATAATATCTTTTTTCTTTCAGGCATTCTTTCACCTCCAACGGATACGTTTGCTATTTGACCTTTTTGATGAGGATTCGGACAGTGTTTCCACTTCTCGATACATCCACTATTTCTTGTTCCAAGTTTTTTACAAGACTTCGTATGTCTTCTTCCGCTGCTGGGTCATCCGCCATGACTTCGAGGACCTCTCCCACTTCCATTTCATCCAATTCCATTCTCGTTTTAAAGACCGGCTCGGGGCAATATAGTCCCAAACAGTCCAGAGTTTTGTCCGGTTTAGCCTTCATGAAAACTCCTCTAAACCAAAAAAGGGTCAGCGAAGGGAATAAATCTTTGCTCAAATAACGCATAAAAATAGGTAATGTTAGAGAAGCAGACAAGTCGATTAAGCGAAATCTGATGCTCGCTCACTTGCTCAGTTTGCCTTTAGTTTTAGGCTGCTTTGAAGAATTTTGACTTTGGCGCTCCGCATATTGGGCATCTTTCGGGTGGTGCGCCTTCAACGGTGTTTCCGCAGACGCTACACACATAATAATCTACTTTTTCCAGTTCCTTCTTGATTTTCAATGCGTCAACGGCTTTGAGGAACAAACCAGCATGTACTTGTTCAACTTTGCTTGCTACTTCAAAGCTCCATACTGCTTGCTTGTTTCCTTCCTGTTTCGCGACGTTTATGTACTCTGGATACATATTCTTAAACTCGAAAGTTTCTCCAGAAACTGCAGCGTTCAAATTCTCCGTTGTTGATTTTATCTCTCCAATTATCCTGAGATGGTTTAAGGCATGTATTGTCTCTGCTTCTGCTGCTGCTCTGAAAAGCTTAGCAACTTGCGTGAAACCTTCTTCTTCAGCTTTTTGAGCAAAAGCCAAATAACGCCGATTAGCTTGGGACTCACCAGCAAAAGCGTTTTTCAAATTCTCTTGGGTGCTATCCATCTTGTTTTTCACCATTCACATGAAAATAATATGAGCCAACCAATTAAAAACTCTGCTGGAGGAGTGCCTAAATTTCAGATAATACTCTGATTGGTGGCTCTTGCGACCGTTGTTAAAGATCTTCGGAAACTCCAATTTTAATATATGAAAGCTATAGTTGGTAAGAACTGTTGCTCTTAGTCGGGTAGCCCAAATTTTTCCAAGCTCGCATGCCGCCTAGAACATTGTAGACGTTGTTAAAGCCCATTTTTTTGAGGATGCTTGCCCCTAAACCGCCTCTGCCTCCCCACTCGCAGGTTGTTGCTACTGGCTGGTCCTTTAGTAAACGATTTGCTTCTTCCTTCAAATGTCCAACGTAAATGTTCAGTGCTCCTTCGATGTGCTCTTCCTCCCATTCTCGCTCTTCTCGAACATCTATGAGCACGATCCTACCTTGTTCAAGCATTTCCTTCAATTTGGTTGCAAACAAAACGCCTAGGTATTCCATGGGTTTACCGAGATTTCTCCATTCTTTCATGCTGGGGCATAAATAGCCTACAATATTGTCAAAGCCTAGTCTCCAGAGGTAAGCTTCCGCTTGCTCCACATCAGCCAACTGATCAGTAACTAACAGAATCCTTTGGTCGTACGTCAATAGCCAACCTGGAAAGAAACTGAGGCCATCAAGCCATATGTTCAAAGAACCGGGAATGTGGGAACCTGCGAAGGCGTCTGGGTTCCGCGTGTCAACAATAACTGTGTTGGGTTTTTGTCTTTCTTCATCGAACTCATTTGCATTTAGTGGTTTGGGAACGGGACATTTGCCTAGAAGCGGTGGACCTTGTAGGTTGAAAATTTCCATTTTGCTGAAGTATGGTGGGATTAACAGTTTGCGTTTCAGCGCAAATTCGATGAAGGATTCCTTGTCCATTTGAAGTAGAGGATTTGTTTTGCGTTCGTATCCTATTGTGCTATATTCTTTCTCACTAATTTCATAACCGCAGATGCTGCCAGAACCGTGAGCGGGATAGAAAATAACGTGGTCACCTAAAGGAAAAACTTTCTCGTGAAGACTATTGTACAGTTTTTCTGACTGTTCACGCCATGCGTCAAGTCCAAGCAAATCGGTGCGTCCTACATCCCCAGCAAATAATGCGTCTCCTGTAAACACCATCATAGGCTGGTTATTGTCGAAGGAATCGTAAACAACATAGCATATGCTGTCATTGGTGTGTCCTGGTGTGTACAAGGTCTTTATTTGCAAGGTTCCAATATTGGTGGTTTCGCCGTCACTGAGGTTGTGTTGTCCGTATTCGAACGGCGTCTCCTCACTGTGGGCGATTTCAGCGCCAGTTAAATCTCGAAGCTCACGGGAGCCTATAACATAATCCTCGTTCCTATGGGTCTCAAGTACATACCTAATTTTGGAGCACTCCTTCTGAGCTAATTTCACATATACCGAGCAGTCCCTGCGCGGATCTATTACCGCTGCCTCTCCACTGTCAGAAAGAAAGTAACTATTGTGGGCGAGTCCTTTTGACTTGATTATCTTCAAAAACATTTGACAACGCCTTTATCGATTTCTTGTCTTACGCACCTATTCTACCTTGTTCTTTAGATATAATCTTTCATACCATTTAGAAATTAAGCTGTTTCTTGCTTGTAATTGTTCAAAAAATGACAGCTACCATGCGTTCTTAGAAAAAAGTAGAATTATGCTGTTACCGCTTGTCTTTGTTTTTAATCAAGGAGGAGTTATTTTTATTGCTTGCGTGGGACATTGCGTTTCGCATGCAAGGCATTGTATACAGTCTGTTTCTCTTGCAGGATCTGACTTCTTTTCGGACGTTGCGTGCCCAGGCGCATCTGCCCAGTCAAACACGCTGACAGGGCAAACCTCTATGCAAACGCCGTCTCCAGTGCAAGCGTCCCAGTCAACAGCCACGTTGGTTCCGTGTATGCCAAGTTTCGTGGGGGGTTCGATGGGGCCCCAGACACTATGGCCATCGTGTTCCCCGACAACCTTTCGATTTTTTTGAAAATCTGGATCTATTGGCAAGGAATTCACCATCTAATCGATGAGGATTGAGAAATATTAGTTTTTCTGCTATCCATAGAATTCAATTTTCTGTCTTTGCTAGGTTCGGTTTTCCCAAAAATATTTGTTAGGCTCACATCTTTATCATGTGTTGGTTTCCATGGCCAGATACTATTTGCCTAAAGGCATGCGATACTCAAATCTAGAGGAAAGAAAACAGTTCTATACTCAAGAGTTCAATCTTCGAAAAGTTGCACAATGGTTTGAAGGAAGAACAGACAGAATACAGTTTGCCGTTATCATCGGCAGACACACAAAGATCTACCTGGAGAAGTATAAAGAAGACGCTTCTACGACCATAATCATAGACGAGTATAAGGATCTGCAAGAAGTAAAAGGCGATATAATCGAGTTTCTACCTGAAGCCGTGTATTATGATCGAAATGTTTACGATGAAAATGGAAATAAAGTCGGTCAAGAATTAGCTTTTGACCTTGACCCAGAAAATATCACTTGCCCTATCCATGGAAGCCTAACGGATAAGATGAAGCGGCATCAAGGCCTAAGCTTCTGCGAATTAGAACTTCAAATGGTAAAGGAACAGACAATACACCTCTATGAACATCTGGAAAACCACTTTTCAAAAATGAAGATCGTTTATTCGGGAAGGGGTTTTCACATTCACATTTTTGACGCAGACGCATACAAGCTAAATGAAAAGGAAAGAGCCAGCATTGCTGATAGTATCAAAGCAAAAGGCTTTCAGATAGACGGTTGGGTTACCTCAGGTGAGATGCGGTTGATTCGACTGCCGTATAGCTTGCATGGACTGGTGTCTAGAATTGTAATACCGGTCCAAAAGAGTGAACTGGAAAAATTCGATTCCGTCAAAGATGAAAGATGCATTCCCAAGTTTCTAAGAATATAGCTTCTTATCGGTCTATTTTCGTCATTTCTTGACTTCTTTGGCTTTTTTCTCTTTCTTTTGATAGTAGTAATACTTTTTCTTCTTCTCTTCCTCGCCTTTCTTGGGTTTTGACATAGCGAACCTCAAGTGAGTATGTTTTTTTACGGCATAAAAGATTTTCGCAGCATAAGAAATGCTTGGGAGTTTATATTATTAAGTGGAAAATTATGTGAAAAGTTTATTTGCCATTTTGTCTTTTTGTATTTTTGTCGAGGTTTTGTTATGGAGAATATGGAATTTTCCAAGGTTCCAGGTAAGAACAGCAAACATAAAGTCTTGTTGTATGCATTGAGCACATGTGCATGGTGCAAGATGACAAAGCAGTTTCTGAAAGATAACGATATTGAATACGGGTACATAGATGTAGACCTGTGTAGCGATGAAGACAAAGAAAAAATAAGGGGAGATATACTGAGTAGGGGCGGTAGCCTCAGCTATCCCACGGCAATCATAGATGACAAAATTTTGATTACTGGTTTTCGTAAGGATAAGTTGAAGGAGGCCTTGGAAATTTGATAACATTAGAACAGGTTCGACAAAGAGCCGAAGCCGATGCGAAAACCTACGGCTATTATCTGAACCCTGATCCTGAATTCCTCAAAAACCTTCTCGAAGGACTAAAACGGAACGAAGAACGTTACGGCTATCCTTCATGTCCTTGCAGGTTGGCTTCCGAGAAATTCGAGTACGACAGAGACATACTTTGTCCCTGCGATTATAGAGATCCAGATGTTGCAGAATTTGGAGCATGTTATTGCGCACTTTATGTCCGAAAAGACGTTTATGAAGGCAAAACCCCTGTGCAACCAGTGCCTGAACGTAGACCCTTGGAAAAGCAGATTAGATCCTATGGAGTTGCAGCGGCGCCGGCAGAGGCGAAGGTTGAAACTGCTGTTGCAACAACCAAAGAAGAAGTAAAGGAGACGCTGGAGATCAAACCAAAATTATGGTACTGTAAACAATGCGGTTACGTCGTGTTCAGAGAAGATCCTCCCTATGTCTGTCCAATATGTAAAGCCAAAAGGGAGATGTTTGCGGAAATAAAGGCACGCGTAGATATGTTGGGATAGGCTAGCCGAGCTTATTTCGCTATTTCTATTTCGATTTTTTTCCAGTCTTCTTTTACTCCTCGCAAAGATGTAACTGCGCCAACTACTGTTCCACTTAAAATCTTCTCAACAAACTCGTTAAGCGGTATCTGTTCACCGTCAACCAGAAGCTTTATGTCCAACATTTCCACCTCAAAATATGCTTATGCCTTGAAAGTAAAAGCTTTTTGTAAACAAAATAATTCAATATGGTGTAAGGAGGGCAGTATGTTTGGAAAAAGGACCAGCAGTTTATCTTGATGTCAAAACTCGAGCATTGAAGACTATGGAACTGCTTGAGAAGGAGCACCCAGATGCAAAAATTGCATTACACTGCACTAATCCTCTCGAACTTTTGGTAGCTACAATCCTCTCTGCTCAATGCACCGATGAAAGAGTAAACATGGTCACAAAAACATTGTTTAAGAAATACACAAAAGCAGAAGATTATGCTAATGCAGATCTGAGCGAACTTGAACGAGACATAAAATCCACGGGTTTCTACAGGAACAAAGCTAAAAACCTCAAGAAATGCTGCCAAATCCTAGTTGAAAAGTACAATTCCCAAGTTCCAAAAACAATGGAGGAAATACTTGAACTTCCGGGTGTTGCGAGAAAAACTGCCAATATTGTTTTGTCAAATGCATACAGCATCGTTGAAGGGATCGCAGTTGACACTCACGTTCGGAGACTTGCAAAGAGGCTCGGACTTACAGAAAATGAAGATCCAAACAAAATAGAAAAGGATTTGATGAAAACAGTTCCGAAAGCCAAATGGATGAGAATCACGGATTTACTCATATTTCATGGCAGAAGAATATGCATTGCAAAGAAGCCTAAATGCGGCGTATGCGTGTTAAACAAGATTTGTCCATCCGCATTCACTTTCACCTAAAAACAGTCAGTTTATGAGCCAATAATTTCCCAATATACGAATGAGGCTGCCTTCTTTTGGGAGACAGTTCCTATTGCCTCAACTTTCTCGCCCAAGCGTCCAAGCTTTCCAGCAGATCCTTAATTTTTTCTCTTGTCGTTTCGTCCACTATTATGCCTTGTTCATTAACTTTTTCGTGAGCAAACGGCACCATAACCTCAGGCTTGTTGACCGGATGCATGTCAAGGAAAACGAAAGTCTGCCGAAGATGATATTGTGCCCTTGCTCCGCCGAACATTCCGGGAGATGCGCTCATGATAGCAACTGATTTTCCTTCAAAAGAATTGTCTCCATATGGTCTCGAAGCCCAATCGATCGCGTTTTTCAGAACGCCGGGCATTGAATAGTTGTATTCTGGTGTTGCGATGAGAATTGCATCTGCCCCCTTGATTTTTGCTTTGAATTCTTTGACTTTTTCAGGCATTTGTTTTTCCAGATCCTGATTGAAAAGTGGAATTCCCTCTAGATCAAATATTTCAAGTTTTGCATCTTTTGGCAACAATTGCAGAGCAGTGCGCAACAGCGCTTTGTTGTAGGAACCTTTTCGCAGACTGCCAGCAAAACCAAAAATAGTTATCGGCTCCATAACCGATAGTATTTCATCTTTTCATTTTAAGTCTTTATACTGAACCAAAAATTGGAAAAGTCATCAGAAGACCACATAAGAGTTATTAATTTGCGTGAAGCATTTCAAGCTACAAACGGTGACTTGCTGCGTGGCCTTTGAGATTCAAGAATTGCCTGATGTTGTAAGAATAATAGTTTTGTTAAGTCTCAATAAAGGAAATAAAATGCAAAAGTCTTCGCTGAAACATCGAATCGACAAAGTATGCACCAGCTATGTGTGCGTTGAAATGAACGACCTCGAAAAGACACTGAAAGAAATGAACGCTGAACGCCTCATCATCGACGCGAATGACGAAGTCCAGTTAACAAAGCAAGGTCTTAGGTTAGGTAAGGAATGGGAAAGTTTACTCTTGAAGAAAGAGCCTATCCTCGAAGTTGTGGCGGGATTAGTTGACGGCTCAATAACTGGGCTAGTTGTTATTCTTTCCGCTTTCATAGCCGGGTTGACCGCTAAAACAGCAATGTTCGCAGCTTTTCTAACGTTGACGGCCGTTGCCATAACAAATTTCTCTAGTTTTCTGCTGGGCGGCATTACAGAAGATCTGGCCGACATAATGACTCTGCAGACCTTGATGAATTACAGCCTTAGCGATATTCCAGACAAAAAGGAGCGAGACAAATCCCTCTTACTTGTCAAGAAACTATTTACTCTTTTGCATCGGGAGATAAATAGGTCAAATATCTTTGCGGCGATAATCTGTGGTACAACGACCTTTCTAGCAGGCAGCATACCCATAATAACTTATTTGGCATTGTCAAGTCCCTTAAACATTATTTTGTCTTTGACCATAGTTGGCACGATCGTCGGTGTCTTCTTGGTGCGCTACCGTTCTAAGAAAACACGGGTGAATTGGAAAATCACAATGTTTGAAACAGTCGCTATTGTTACCATTGCTGTTATCGCATCATTGCTGTTAGGCGGAGTAGCATAGAACGAAAAGCTGTCTGTCTCTGTTTGTATGCTTTGCCTAAAATAGACCTTTGTGTTCTTGCATCATACACTTGTCCATTACAACAGTCAGCCCAGCTTTTCTCGCCGTGGCTGCTGCTTGCTCGTTGACTATTCCAAGCTGCATCCAAACTACGCATGGTCTCCCATGCATCTTTTTTAGCTGAATAGCTTGCTCTACCACAGGTGGTACTTCTCTGGACGGTCTAAAAATGTCGACAATCTCTATGGTTTTTTTGATTTCGGTTGGTGTGTCGAGGAGACTTTTGTAGCTTTTTTCACCTAAAATCTCGTCTGCGGAAGGATTAATTGGAACAATGTGAAAACCGTGTTTTTTCAAATACGCGCCAACTGAATAGCTTGGTTTGGAAGGGTCTCTCGACAGTCCCACTACAGCGACGATCTTGTAGTTCGTCAGGATTTCTCTAATGCTATTTTGGTTCAAACATTTGCACCCACATAAGATCTGATCAAGGTTAAACGTCTAATAGTGAAACCTCTTTCTCCCAGTTACTTATGTTTAATGTTGCTACGTTTTCCATACTGATCACGTTCCTGACTCAAATTGGGGAATAGCTGCAGATTATATTAAGCATTTTCTAGGAGTATGGCATCAGCTAACGTTTCATTTTTACTCGTTGAGCGAAGTATGCCAAAATTATGATTCCGCCCAATATGGCTAAGGCACTAAAAACGGTGATTACTGTCGGGTTATCAGTCTCTAATATGAAAGCCACCGAAACCGTTGCCAGAAAGACGCCGACGTAGAGACTTGCGTTGCTTCGTAGAAACTGCGTAAATTCAATGCTTATAATTTTTGAATACTTAAATAACAAGATTAGGACAGATGCGGAGGCCACAAATATGATTACAAGTGTATAAGTGATCTCTGCATAATAATTTTCGAGAGTAAGTAGAAGGCCAATTTCATCTCCAATAAGTCCGCCTCCAGCGCCATAAAGAATTGCTGCTACGCGATTGACTCGCTCATTCTCAACGCTAATCCCGAGCCACCCGCCTATGGCAAGCATGATCAAACCGTACCAGAAATGGTGAATATGGAATCCGCTGATTTCCAAAACAATGTCTGGATAGAAACTACTAAATGCTCTGGCAATTATGAAAGCTGACGTGAAGGAAATCAAAGCCAATATTGAAAGATTGGGTTTAGTCTTTGTCTTTTGTTCGGCAGTTGACATTTCTGTTGCACGCTCCGAATTTGCTTGCTACAAGGCTCGGATTCAACACGTTTTTATTATCCTGTAAAAAATTTCGGAAGAAGAATAGAAAAGGGTTAGGGCATTTCGCTGAGCTTAAGTTCAAAGAAGTGCTCTTTACCTTCTCGAAGAGCAATTATTTTTACTCTGTCTCCAATTTTTCTTTTGTGGATTTCTTTGACTAGGTCTTCGATGCGGTTTGTTTCTACATTGTCAAGTTCCAAAATTATGTCGCCGGCAACTATTCCAGCATCTTCAGCTGGGCTTCTTTGTGCAACTTTTGTGACGAGTACTCCACGTTTTGCGGGCAAACCGTAATAGCGAGCTATTTCGTATGTCAGGCTTAACCCTATTATTCCAAGCCATGGTCTTCTGGGGATTCCCTCTGTTACTATCCCTGTCATACATGTTTTCGCTGCGTTTATAGGAATTGCAAATCCTATGCCTTGAGCAAAGGGTATTATTGCAGTATTTATGGCAACTACTTTTCCTTCGAGATCTACGAGGGGGCCACCACTGTTTCCCGGATTTATGGCGGCGTCGGTCTGTACGAGATTTTCTATTAGGCCCCTTTGGGATTCTATTGTCCTGTTTTTTGCGCTGATAACCCCTGAAGTTACGGTTGGACCTCCAGCTAATCCAAAAGGGTTTCCTATGGCATACACCATTTGCCCAGTCCTCAGCTTATCAGAATCTCCAAGTTCTGCAGCTTGGAGGTTCGTTCCTTTAACTTTCACAACCGCAATGTCGTGTACGGAACAGGAGCCCACTATGGTTCCTTCTAGGACTTCATTGTTCCATAGGGTTACGGTTATTTTTTCTGCGCCTCCGACCACGTGATTGTTTGTCAGTATGTAACCTTTGGCGTCAATTATTGTGCCAGAACCCATCCCCGCGATTGGGACTGCTTGATAAAATAGGTTGTGGACAAGCTTTATTGTGCTTATGTTGACGACACTTTTGCTGACTCTTTCTAGTATGTCGAGAACAGGTTTTTCATCGTATGAAGACATTTTTTTGCCTCACGACTATTTTAATAAGCTTTATCTCTCGTTTGAGTGGATGGTTTTCTTTTATTTATTTCTTTTTGAATTGAAATTTGACGAGCAAAAACTGCATTTTTCTATGTCGATTTTTGGATCCGTTTTTTGGCAGAATTTACACATCAGGCCCTTTTCTCGAATGATTACGCAGGTTTGGCAGAAAAACTTGAAAGCTTCTGTGTTTTGATTTGTTCCTTTGACAAGTAATGTTATCATTTGTTTTATGGGTTTTTCTATTTCTTTTATGCCGTCGATTTCTATCGTGTGTCCCCTAGTTTTTTTGGTGTATTTGCTTACTGCGGATTGAGATATTCCTAGAATTTCCGCTACTTGGTTTTGTTTCATGTCATATTTTTCTAAAAGTTCTTTGGCCATTAATGCCCTTATTGCAGGTATTACTGACTTTACTGCTACCTCGCATGGGGTTAGCAAAATCTACACCGATCTTCCTATTTCTGTGGGAAAGGTATATAAAGATGACGTATGTCATATCTTTTATGACGTATGTCATGATGGACCACACGTTCCAAAACCGACTTTTACATCAATTTTCCCACCTATCTCCTCCCTCCCGTCAAGACATACGTCAAAGTAAAGGAACACGAAGGCATGAAAACCGAAAACTCTCTAACGATGCTTAGGGGCGAACAAAAACAGCATGACCTGACAGAAGTACTGAAAACGTTAGAACAAAAATGTAACAATTGTAACCCATTAACCCCCCTTGAGTGCGTAACAAGATGCAATGTTTGGAAATTGAAGAATGAACTTAGAAAATTATATGATACAATGGAAAATCCAGACTTTATTAAAGATTTGCTTAACACGCTAAAGAACAGAACTCGAATCCATGTTTTGAAAACAATCTCAAAAGGTCGCTACTCGGTGAGCAAACTTCAACAAAAACTTAAAAAACACGGCCATCAACATAGCCAAAATACAATAATCAAAGAATACCTAAGCCCTCTGGTCCAGGTTGGACTCGCCGCGGAGACTCAAAACCAGTATTACGCAACAAGATTCGGCTACAAACTCTATGAATTGATAGGGGGCTTCCAAGAATTCGAAAAAATTCTGCCATCCAATTCCGAGTGCTATGAAGAAACAATTCTCAAACTACTACTAACGGGGCCAAAGGCTCTTGAGGAACTAAAAGAATTTATTCCAGCAAAAAGTATTTCGCGAGTTCTGAAAAGACTGAAAAAAACAAGATTGATTGAAACACCAAAAGAAAGAGACTACGTATTTTTCTTCAGAACAAGGAGAGACCCGATCAAGGAAACGTTCTCCCCAACTGAAAGAAATATTTATGAGAATATTCCCGAAAAAGGAATTCCTGCTAGAAAACTTGCAGAGAAAAGCGAGGTTTCTCTGAGAAGGACCTATAAATATTTAAGAAGACTAAAAGGAAAGAAAATGGTTTTCACAAGAAAAATCTTGAAAACCTACGTTCTAACAGAGAAAGGTGTGGGGCTAGCCACAACATTGTGTGAGATACAGAGTTTGGTGGAAGAAACCATAGAAACCTCTGCACAAGTTGCGAACGTCAGGGAAACGCCCATATTGTTGTTACAGAAATCATCGACAAAAAAGCAAAAAGAGCAACAAATAGCAAAAAATTAGATAAAAACATTGAAAGACAGTTATCGTTCAGATTTCGCCTGCAAGTTTAGCGAATTCGCTGACTGCTACCAACTATCTTAGAATTGTTTTTGAAAGGTCAGTTGCGAAGGGCGCATAGAAATTTAAGAAAGATTATGTCATAATTCATAAACTAATTCTTCATACAATAAGAATTAAGGGCTGGGAATACCGTGAAAGTTAGCGTAGTTTCTTTAACGTGCTGCGCTGGATGTGTATCATCTTTTTTAAATGCTGGCGAAGCACTGCTTGAGATTCTTTCCGGAGATTTTGCAGTAGTATATTCACCTACCTTCGTTGATTTAAAAGAGGTTCCAACAGTGGACCTGGCAATCGTTGAAGGCGGAGTAAGAACCAAAGAAGATGAGTCTCTCATTAGAGAGGTGCGAGCTAAATCGCGAATTCTCGTTGCTTTGGGAATATGTGCAACTCACGGCGGAATAACGAGTTTGGGAGACTTGTTCTCTCTTAAGAAGATCTTAGAGAAGGAATACTCTCTTGCCGATTCAAGCAAGCTTCCGGAACTAGAAGATGTAATGCACCCAATATGTGACATAGTTGACGTTGACTATTATATTCCTGGCTGCCCACCAATGCCATTCTTGATAGTGCATTCTTTGAAAAGCATAGTGAGCGGCAAAAAACCAATCCGCCATGGATCAGTGGTCTGCACAGAGTGTCACCGAAAAATAATCGCGGCAAAACTTGATCATCTCTATGGAACGTACGAAAAAGAAGCTGACCCACAATTGTGCCTAGTGAGCCAAGGTTTCATTTGCCTAGGCTCTCTCACTCGCGAAGGCTGCGGTGCGCCATGTCCACGGGCGGGTTTCACGTGTTTCGGATGCAGAGGTCCCCCAGACTCGCTGATGTACAGGTCAAGAGACATGTATTCATTCCTTATCCAAGTGATATCGAAGAGAACCAGTATTCCTGAAAAAAAAGTGAAAGAAGAGCTTTACCGTAATCCGTTCGTTTTTCACACTTTCATTTTTTCTAAGTTTGAGCGTTTCAAGGCTAGGGAGAGGGTTATTTGAGCCTCAAAAGAGAAATAACGATCTCGCCGACTACCAGAATCGAAGGACATGGAAAAGTTACATTAGTACTTGATGATTACGGGAATGTTTCAGACGCTTATTTTCATGCCACAGAAATCCGGGGCTTCGACTACTTCTTAAGAGGAATGGAGGCTGACAGGCTTCCGTTCATAATTTCGCGAATATGTGGAGTTTGTTCTACCGCGCACATAATGGCGTCCGTTAAAGCCATAGAAAGCATCTATGAAACAAAAATAACCGAAACCGCAAGAAAACTTCGCGAATTATTGCTTATGGGGCAAATAATCAGCAACCATTCCCTAGTCTTCTTTTTCTTGATACTGCCAGATTTCTGGTTTTCGCTTGAAGAAAATCCTTCCAAGAGAAACGCTTTTCAAATCATGCGCGATAACCCCGAAATGGGTAGAAAAGCCGTAGCGTTGAGGAGTTTTGCAGCTAAAATCTTGGAAGTTGTTGGTAAGCGAGAGGTGCATATTGTGTCTGTAATACCCGGCGGCTTGATCAATTCGCTTAAGGAAAGAGAACGAGAAGGACTGCGTGAAATGGCTCGTGACGCTCTTGAAATCATCAAGGATGCAGTTAACCTAGGAAAGGAACTCTTCGACAAGAGATGGATGGATTTTAGGAAGGCTGGAGACAACAGAACTCACTACATGGCTTTAACAATGGATGAAGCTGTCGAATTTTATGACGGTAACATTCATGTCATGAATCCTGTAGGAGAAACTTTGTCAGAATTTAACTCATGGAATTACATGGATCAAATTGAAGAGAAAACCTACGAATGGACGTACGCGAAATTCGCTTATCTTAAGGCATTGGGATGGCCTAAGGGTATAGTTCAAACTGGTCCAACAGCGAGGATGAACGTGAACAAAAATGTTTTTACAGAGTACGCTAATGAAGAACTAAAGGAGTTTAAACGAAAATTCGGAAGCCCGGCCCATGCCACTCTGCTCTTCGATTACGCTCGTCTCATAGACCTCTTGTATGCTTGTGAAAGGGCAAAAGAGCTGTTGGAGGATGACTCTCTGACGAGAATAGATACTAGAGTTGCGGTTAAACCTAAAGGCGGCGTAGGTATTGGCGTTGTTGAGGCTCCTAGGGGAACCCTTGCTCACGAATACTTATTGGACAGAAATGGACGATTGAAACGCTTGAAACTGATAATACCAACACAGGTAAACAACGCTGCTATTAACATTAATCTGAAGGATGCAGCAATGGAATTCATACATCAAGGAGAAATCAAACCCGGGCTTTTGAATAGAATAGAGATGGTGATTCGGGCTTACGATCCGTGCATAAAATGCGCCACGAGAAGAGCTAATGAGAACCTAACCGTGGAGATAAGGAACAATAAAGGCGAATTGCTAAAAGTTCTGTTCAAAAGTTAGGTTACGATTTTTATCGCTTGAGATGGGCAGTTGACTTGACAGGTTCTGCACATAATACAGTCTTCTTCATTCACAACTTTTGGCTTTCCCGACTTTTCACTTCGAAAAATCGAAACAGGACAAATTTCCACGCAGATTTTGTCAACATCACCAACACATTTTGCGTAGTCAACTACTATCTTAGCCATGTTTTTTGCCTCGTTGAACAAACTCCCAGAGTCAATTAAACCTTTCTTGTTTTTAGTCAAGAAATTTTCATTTAATAATTAATACTTTGTAAAAATCGTAGAATTAGCTGAGAATACCGTTTCGTTCTTTTCTAATGATGGTGCTCTTGCTGTTCAAGCTCCTTTTTCAGTTTTGAAAGGTATTTTTTCGGGTTTTTCTTGAATTCTTCTTCGCAATGCTTCGAACAGAAATAGACCGTGCGTCCTTCGTATTCCATTTTGCCGTAAGCCGTTTCAGGTTCAAGTTCCATTCCGCAGACGGGATCTTTCACTAAGTGTTTTTCTTCCTTGAATTCTACGCCTGCTGGTTCGTATCTTCTTAAAGTCTGGGTGTTTAAGGCAACTATCACCGTGCTTAGAGACATTACTAGTGCTCCGATAGCTGGAGGTAAAATCACGCCGTAGCCTGCCAAAATGCCAGCAGCTAATGGTATTGTCACTATGTTGTAGCCTGCCGCCCACCACAGATTTTGAACCATCTTCGAGTAAGTTTTTTGCGAAAGGTCTATGACCTTAGGAACATCTCTCGGATCATTCTTAACGAGGATTATGTCAGCACTTTCAATAGCCACATCAGTGCCCGCGCCAATAGCGATACCAACGTCAGCTGTGACAAGCGCGGGTGCATCGTTTATTCCATCACCGACCATGGCAACTTTATGTCCTTCTCCTCTCAGTGTCTTTACTTTTTCAGCTTTCTGACTTGGCAAAACTTGCGCGAAGTACTGGTCTATGCCAAGTTCTTTTGAAACGGAACGGGCGGCTTCCTCAGAATCTCCGGTGAGCATGTAAACCTTTACTCCATTAGCTCTCAGCGTTTTCACTGCGTCATAAGATTCCTTCCTTATCTTGTCAGAAAACGCGAAGGCACCTGCAAGTTTTCCATTAACCACGGTGAAAACAACTGTTTTGCCCTGTTCTTGAAGCGCCTTTATTTTCTCATTGTTCACATCTATTTTCATTTCTTCTAGAAGATTCGGACTCCCCACATGAATCTCCTTTCGCGCGACCTTTCCATAGGCGCCCCTGCCAGGCAGTGCCTTGAAATTTCTTGCTTGAGGAATATCTATGCCTTTCTGGGTCGCGTACTCTACGATGGCTTTTGCAATGATATGTTCCGAGTTAAGCTCAACACTTGCAGCAAGTCGCAGAAGGTCACCTTCTGGAACAAAGGATACCACATCGGTTACGCCGAATTTGCCTTCTGTCAATGTCCCCGTCTTATCAAAAACAATAGCATCTATTTTCCTGACCATTTCGAAGGCTTTTCTATCCCGGATCAGAATTCCGCTTTTAGCAGTTATGGAGGTTGAAAGGGCAACGACTAATGGTATTGCAAGGCCTAATGCGTGGGGGCAAGCGATGACCATGACGGTTATGGATCTTTGGAGGGCTGCATCAGCGTTTCCAAAACTAAGCCATACAATGTAAGTTATGATTCCCACCGAAAGAGCAGCATAGAAAAGGAGAGCGGCTGCTCTGTTTGCGAGATCTTGAGTTCTCGATCTGCTTTCTTGAGCTTGCCTTACAAGTTTTATTACCTGCGACAGGTATGTTTCTTCTCCTGTTTTTTCTATTCCAACTTTCAAAACGCCTTCGCCGTTGATGGCCCCACCTATTACTTTATCTTCTGTCCTTTTATGCACGGGTTTTGATTCACCTGTTAGCAATGCTTCATTAACGAAGGATTCACCTTCCGATACGAGGCCATCAGAGGGTATTTTTTCGCCTGGTCGAACTAAAACTAAGTCGCCAGCCTTTAATTGTGAAACAGGGACATCCGAAATTTCGCCATCCTTCAAAAGGTGGGCCGTTGTCGGCATTATTCTAGCCAGTTCTTCCAGTGCTCTTGAAGCTCCGAGAACACTTCTTGCCTCAACCCAGTGACCTAGGAGCATTACGTCTATTAGCGTTGCGAGTTCCCAGAAGAAATCTTCACCAACGATGACGAAAACGGTTGCAGCTGAATAGAAAAAAGCTATCGATATAGCGGTTCCTATGAGGGTCATCATTCCCGGCTGTCTATTTCTGATCTCTTGAACTAAACCCTGTAAGAATGGCAATCCGCCATAAACATAAATAATTGCGGATAGCACTAGTAGAACTTCTTTTTGAAAGGGTATTGTTATCCAAGTGAGGCCGAACCATGTTTGAATTGTTTTGGAAAGCAGCAAAATTGGAACTGTAAGAACAAGGGAAACCCAGAATTTTCTCTTGAACATCTGTAAATGGTGCGCGTGATGCCCCAACCTAAAATTTCGCCTCCACCAAATCTAAGTTTACAAGTTATTTGTACTTTGTCAAAAAGTCTTCAGAATAAGGCAGATAGTTTTCTGGCAAAGAAAAGGCCGCGGCTGTGGAATATAGAAAGCTTTGCTTTGGCTTACTTTAGATTTCTAGCCTCCAGGGGCTCCGTGAAATGGAACGTTTTTCCACAGCAGCTCCCACCAGTCTTCTTCGGTTATCGTTTCGCCTCGCACAATTATTTCAAGAACCATCTTCAGCATTTCATGATGTCTTCTCTCATCTGCCAGTATCGCGTTCAACAGAAGACTGACTTTCTTGTTTTCGATGGTGGGTATGACCTTGTCTAGTTTTTCGATGAGTTCAGCTTCCATTTGTATGTGCTTTTCCACAAGTGCTTTCTGTTTGTCCAAGTTTTCTTGCGTCAAAGCCTGTGACACAGTTGTCAAAAGCGTAATCGCTGAAGAGTAAAGTTCTGCATGTTTTACTGAGTCCAACGATATACCTTTCAAAACTCCTTTAACTGGCGGGTTCCTTATTTCAACTAAGCCGCTGTTTAAAGAGTCAACAATCTCGTTTTCGATGGTTATCTGTTTCTTCAGAAAATCTACTAATTTTTCATTTGAGTTCAGAATTTTCGCCTCCTTCTTTACAACATATGAAAATAAACGCATAAGGCTTTCGGAATTGCGTAGCGTGTTACCGCATATTTTAAACATTCCCACACGTGCATAATCAACATTATAATCCGAAAAGATTGGTTCGGCTCTTTTATTTCCTGTCAGCCGGTTTTTCTTGGCTTCTTCATAAGAAGTTAAGCATTTCGATGGGTTGGGAAAATGGCCACAGAAATTTTGGGCATCACCCCTTAGACTCTGAAAGAATTTGTTATTGAACGTTTGGTTCAATCTATATATAAGGGGGGTAAAAACTTGCTCAGACGTACTCTACCACACAGAATGCAAAAAGAGGAGAAAAGAGTTCTTGGCAACTGTGAAATCTGGTTTTTCCGAAACCAGCATCGCAATGCCTGCAGGATCCTCTGGACCCTGTGAATTGCTTGGCTTCGGTCAGGAACCCATTGCTAATAATTTGAGGATGCCTGAAGGTTTTCTGCATTTCAGCGTGGGTTTCAATCTACAGCAATGTTCATGAGGCTTTATACATCAAGCTTCGCGGTCTACTTCAATTTTTCCGCCTTTCATGACTTTACGAATGTTTTTCTTGTCCCGTAAGACTTTGATGTCTTTTAAAGGATCTCCTTCTATTATGATTATGTCTGCCAACTTTCCTTTTTCTATAGTGCCGAGCTTGTTTTCCAAACCTAAGACTTCAGATGTATTCTTGGTAGCAGCCATAATGGCTTCCATTTCCGACATTCCGTACCTTACCATTAATTCAAGTTCATATGCGTTGTCACCATGAACTGGATCTGGGTGCTCTTGAAGGAATATGTCAGTGCCAACCGCGATTCTAATACCTGCCTTGTAAGCCTTTGTGAAGTTTGCTGCTACGGCCTTCCTGACCTCTTCTTTTTTCCTTCTCATGTGTTCGCTTTTCTCTGAAACGTGGAATGTCGTTAGGGTTGGTACTAAGTAAGTCTTCTTCTCAATGAACATTTTGATTGCTTCATCATCGAGAAAACTTCCATGTTCTACATCGTCGACGCCTGCCTCTAATGCATTTTTGACGGTGTCCGCCGTATAGGCGTGTGTAGCAACCCTCTTTCCCAAGGCATGAGCTTCATCAACGATGGCTTTTAGTTCCTCTATTGTGTAGTTTCTCCACCAAATCTCTTCTCCCTCACCTGCTACTCCTCCGCCAGATGCAATCTTAATCAAGTCCACATTTTCCCTTGCCAGTTCACGCACTCTTTTTCGCACTTCCCACACACCATCCGGAGGACTGCGCAGATTCTCATAACGAGAGGGAAGCATGTCAAAATGGCCTGCTGACATGCAAAAGGGTCCAGCCACCACAAGTCTGGGTCCTAGCACAAGTCTTTGTTCTATCGCATTCCTTAGGGCAACCATGGGTTTTGCAGCCCAAAGCGGATCAGCTGACATAAAATTATTCATTCCAAGATCTCTAGCTGTTGTAAACCCTGCCTCCAGCATTTCTCGGGCATGCTTGACTGCATAGAGAAGTAAAAGAAATGGTGATGCTTTGAAAAGGTTAAGAAGCGTTTCTGGACTGGAAGCCCCTTCAACATTACCAAGATGTACATGCACATCCATCAATCCTGGCATTACGGTTCTTCCAGTAGCGTTTATAATCTGTGTATCGCTTGAAATTTGGACCTCTGCTTCTTTAACTACTGAGGTTATCGTCGAACCTTCAATTAGAATAACAGAGTTCTCAATTGGCGCTTTGCCTGTTCCATCAATCAACGTTCCGCCTATGATAGCTTTTTTTGTACCATTCATCTATACTTTCTCCCATGCTTAAGTGATAATATTAGATTGTATAAAAACTATGTTGTAATAAAATTAAAGTAAATAACTCAAAAACAGTTGATGTCCAAATTTTTTGATGCATGATATTGAAATGTCACCATGGATTTTGATTTTTCTTCTGATCTCTGATACCTAGCTTCAGAGGCAACAAAATACAGGCATGGCTGAAGAGAACAAAAAGATCACATTTATTGATGAATGCAAGAAGTAAAGGATAAACCTAAAAAGCGATGGAAAAATATAAAGGCTCCTATTGGGGAAGGTTTCTGCATAAAATGAGGGATAACACCGTTGTGGTATAGAACATTGGGAAGGACAGGTTTGAAAATCTCTGAGCTTGGTTTTGGAGGTATACCTATAACGCAAATTGGCGTTGAAGAGGCTGTTCAGGTGGTTAGGTCAGCATTAAACCTAGGCGTCAACTACATTGACACCGCAAGGGCTTATACTGACAGTGAGGAAAAAATTGGGAAGGCCATAAAAACTAGAAGAGACGAATGTTACCTTGCGACAAAAACGGTTGAACGCACCGAGGAGAAGGTCAGAAAAGATCTTGAAACGAGCCTGAAGACTTTAGGCGTATCCAAAATTGACGTGTATCAACTGCATAATGTCGGCGATGAAGAAGCCTTACAGCAGGTCTTAGCGCCTGACGGGGCCTTAGCGGCTGTCAAGAAAGCAAGGTCTGAAGGAAAAATTGACTATATTGGTATTACCGGTCACAGATCAGATATCCTAGTGAAGGCGATTCAAACCAATGAGTTCGACACTGTTATGGTTCCATTCAATTATGTTGAAACAGAATCTTCAACTGAGCTTATGCCTCTAGCAAATAAACTTAACGTGGGTATAGCCATTATGAAACCGTTGGGTGGAGGAGCCTTCACCAACGCTTCAGCAGCCTTAAGATTCATCCTCGATCATCCAGTGTCAACAGTAGTTGCCGGTATGATCTCAAGCAGAGAGGTCAAGGAAAACGCGAGCATAGTCGAATCTAAGCAGGTACTGTCAACTGCGGAACTGAAGGCTTTAGCTACACAGGCCGCTGAAATCGGAAAAACCTTTTGCAGAAGCTGCTATTACTGTCAGCCCTGTCCGCAAGGCATACAAATCCCCCTTCTGATGAAAATGAAAACTGTGATTAAACGATTCGGCTTTGATGGTTACATGAGAATGGGCCATCTTGCTTTAGAAAAGTACGAGGACTGCATTCAATGCAAGGAATGCGAGGGCAAATGTCCGTACAAGTTGCCGATCTTGGAATTTATGGCTGACCAAGTTGCTTGGCTCAAGGAAACCTACAAAGAAGAACTTGAAAAATACAAAAGAAGCTAGCGCACGTTCATCTAATGAGCCGTCAATTTGCATCTCCTCCAGAAACACAAGAATCTTGATCGGCGCGAGTTCCAAGAATTTAGACTCCATGTCAAGCCGAGAAGTTTTAAAAAGCAAAGATCTGATAACCAAGAACGGGTAAGATTGATGTCTCTTGAACATACTTTGTATCGGACAAAGAACTCCATAGCGTGGATTACTCTGAACCGACCCCAAGTACTGAACGCGTTGAACAAGAAATTGTGGCACGAGATATATTGGACCTTGGACCAAGCAGAAAAAGATGAAAAAGTACGTGTCATCATACTAACCGGTTCTGGTCGAGCTTTCAGCAGCGGAGATGACATCAAGGAAGTTTCGAGTCTAAGAACTGCCAAGGAAATCAAGACGTTCTTTTTTGACTTTGTTGAACGAACTTTGAACAAGATCTTGAACTTACCAAAGCCAACAATTGCAGCAGTCAACGGTCTTGCCTACGGAGGAGGGTGCGAAATAGCGATGCTATGTGATTTAGTTGTTGCCTCCGACAACGCTACTTTCGCCATACCTGAAGCACTCATTGGCGTTATTCCGCCAGTGGCCACGATGATAGGAGCTGACATTATTGGAAGACTTAATGTTAACAAGCTTATTTTAACAGGCGAGCCTATTGGCGCCGAAGAAGCTAGATTGATGGGACTCGTGAATAAAGTCGTTTCGGCTGAAGAATTAATGATGACTGCCGAAAAGCTTGCGAGAAGTACTATGAGAATAGCACCATCATCGGTCAGAGTTATGAAGAAATTGTTAAACCAGCGATTTGAAGGTAACGGGTTCAAGAAATCAATCGAAGAACTGACAAAAATTTTCGAAACTGACGAAGGAAAAGAAGGGCACAGAGCTTTCATAGAAAAGAGGCCGCCTAAATGGACCAAGCCTTCAGAGCCATCTATGCGCGAAGAATAGACTGTAAAGAATATAGAAAAGAGCTTGAGGTTCAGTAAGATTTTTGCGACTTCACATTTTCCCGTCCTTCCAAGAAAAATCCAAATAATCTTCAGGCCTAGGGTTCGCACGCAAAACTTTGACAATGTTGAATTGATGGAAAAAGCTACCAAAAAGGCTACCAAACCCCAAAAATCTAAAAAACTGCAAATTCCAATAGAAACCTGTGTTGGAAACATCTTAAAATTTTTGGTTTTGAGAACCTCTCTTGTTAGAAACGGAAAAGCTCAATTTCAGCTTGTTTTCAAGAAATACAAGGAAATCATGAAAAGAAACGTCTTACAACGATTTTGGAAGAGTTTCAAAACTTTGAAATTACAATGAATTTGTAAGAAATTTTTGCGCAATTTCAGAATTGGGGCGAAATTGCATGGTAAAAAAGGCTCAGAAACGAGAGAATTTCTTAGAAGAATCTGTTGCCCAAGAGTCATTTCGGAAAAGTGGAAATTCTGAGCCAACTGGAATCAGGCTCGATTCTGAAGTTCTAACAGCGTTCGCACGCTAGTTCTAAAAAACATGTAGTCCATAAAACTCAAAACGTTCATAAGCTAAATGAGAATTTGAGTTTATTGTTTAGGAAATCTGAGAAAGGTTCACGCTTGGAAAGATATGTTTGTTCTAAACATAATTTGACATTAGAATACCTTATGCAGGACTTGATATTAGGGTTCTGTAAAATCTTCGGTTGTTATCTGAGTCTGTAAAAAATCGGTTGGATTTTAAACATAACTGTCATTCAGGGTTTGTTGTCTCTTCATCACAATATCTAAGGTTATCTTCACTATTTCAGGTTTATAGCCATCCATTATCTTTTGAAGGTCTTTCATCGGCTTGAGCCATGGGTTTCCACCGCTAGTTATTTTCGTAGCTAAAATCATATCGTATCGATAGCCTCTTGGTCCTTTCACAGGAAGAGGTAGGACAATCTTTCGTGTAGTTTCATCTATGATTTTTTCCATGTAACAACTTAGAAAATCATCGGGTTCCCTGCAATCAACCCATCTACCATCACCGTAAAACCAGTCTAATTTATCTGCAGTAGCTTCTCAACCAAGGGAATGTTTCTTAGCTTTGCTTGCCGCTCTCAGAATGTTTTGTGTTTGAAAATTTAAAAGCACATCTCCATTCTTTGCAAATAATAATTGCATGGTTGACCAAGAAACATCTAGCCCCTCACAATCAACAAAAGCCAAATAGTGACTTCTTTCACTTATCTCCGACATAATTTCTTCAATGCAGTCATTGCAATCGCGATTTTTTACCTCAAAGTCTGTCGTTTCAGTTTCAATTCTTGCTTTTAGAGCCTTTGCTTTAATAGTGTCTTTTTATACTAAAAAATACTTGTCGAAAGAATGAAACACAATCCACAAGCCATCACTACAGCTATGCAACTGTATTTTTCAGGAGAGTCCCTGAGGAACACTCAGAAATCTCTCAAACTCTTAGGTGTTGAGGTTTCGCATAAGACGATTTAAAACTGGATAAACAAGTAAATCGGGCTAATGGAGAATTACATTGAGAAGCTTAAACCCCAAGTCTCAGATGTTTGGAGAGCTGACGAATTGTGGATGAAATTCAAAGGAGAAATGAAATATGTCTTTGCCATTATGGACGACCAGACGAGATATTGGATCGCTCAAGAAGTGGCTGAGTTAAAATATAAGCATGACGCAAGAAAGCTGTTTCAGATGGCTAAGAGAGTCACGGAAACTAAGCCTATGACTTTGATTACTGATGGGTTACCAGCTTATCATGATGCTTACAAAAAAGAGTTCTGGACAATGAAGAAAAAAACTCGAACATAGCACATCAGGCACATCAAAATTAAAGGTGGCATGAACAATAACAAGAACGAAAGGTTTAACGGAGAAATCAGAGATAGGGAGAAAGTCATTAGAGGCCTAAAGAAAGATGATTCTCCAATTCTGAGAGGTTACAAGGTATTTCATAATTGCATCCGTGAACACCAAGGGTTGGATGGCAAGACACCTGCGGAAGCTTGTGGAATCAAAGTTGAAGGAACGAACAAATGGCTAACACTAATCCAGAATGTGAGTCAGCAACCGAAAGTTTACAAGGAAACACAACAACCGAGAACTTGATAGTGTCAATATTAGCAATCTTAATTTGTTGGTACCAGTTATATGATATTCAAAAAATTCCTCATTTGTGAGATTCAGTGATAGACGATGGCTCACTGGGATTTGGAAGCTATACTCAAAAAGGCAAAAGAGCAAGAAGAAAAGTATGGATGGTTATATGCGGCATGGTCTTATGAACATGCGTTGCGTTATACCTCTGAGATCCCCTTTCTTGCAGAGACTTGGCAACGGATAGGTTTTTGCTATCAATGGGCAGCTAGACAGGCGGAAGATCGAGAAGAATTCGAAAGACTTCAAACATTGGCTGGAGATGCCTACGAAGAAGCTGCAAGCCTTTTCGGAAAAGAAGACAATAAAATCAATCAAGGTAAACGCGCGCTGTGTAATTCCATCGCTGAATACCTCCGGTCTTGGGTCGCATCCACCTCCGCAGAGAAGAAGAAGCGGCTGGAGGAATGTCGCTTGTTGGGAACAAAGGCTTTGAACATGTTTCAGAACGGTGGAAACGTACTGGACGCTGGAAAAGCGTTTAACACTTTATTGATTTGTGTCTGGGAACAGATACGTGCTGCATCTACTGAGGAGGATAAGCAAGCTTTGGCCCAAGAAGGATTACACTTGAGCGACGAGGCAATTTCAGTTCTATCAAAGATTAAGGACGAGCAAGGGCTGCTTCAGGCTTATTCTCTAGCGAGTCTCCACAACTGGTATGCCGCCAACATTAGTGACCAAGAAGAGACGCGTAAAGCGCTTGCGCAAAAAAGCTTAGAGTGCGCTGAGAGGACATTAGCACTTTCAAAAGAAGTGAATGACCCATATTCTAAAGCCCAGTCACTGTGGGCAATAACTTTGAGCACCCTTTTTTTCACCGACAAAACGAAATCTGGGGTGGATTATGCCCAAGAAATGCTACAACAGGGATCCCGTGTTAGTGACAATTACCTAAAGGGCGTTGCGTTTTACCTTCTTAGTCTCGGGACCGATGATCTGGTTTCGATAGAAGATAATCCCGACCTTAAGAAAAGACGATGCGAAGAAATAATCGAATACGCTGAAAATGCCATCCGACACCTACAAGTTGTCGCTCAAGATGACTTCATCGCGGATACTTATATGCTCTATACACAAAGCTACTCCACGATAGCTCTGGATTTCGCAGCTAATCCGATGGAAAAGCTTGCATTATCTAAAAAAGCAGTGGAAATTGGTCGCAAAGGATTAGAATACGCGGTTAATTCAGAATCCCCCGAGTCAATGGGCGAAAGTTTTCACGCGTTAAGCAAAGCATTGCATTTCTATTCGACACTAGTTACTATGAGGGCTGAAAAAACGAAAATTCTGCAGGAAGCATTAGAATATAGAAACAAATCCATTCAGACTTTTGAAACTGCCTTCCCTTCTAACCACTGGGTTATGGGCGTTGCCAAAATATATGCCGCCCAAATAAAGACGGAATTAGCTGGATTGAGAAAAGACGGAGATGAAAAAACCGCTCTTCTTAAAGAAGCTGTTTCAGATTCTGAAAATGGATTGGCATATTGCGAAAAATGGATTGCTCATCGTCCAGAGACAACACTAATAGGAATTACCGCAGGCTTCGAGGATTCGTTTGGAAAACTGTTAGAAGAACTTCAGCGACTAACCGAAGACAAAGCGATCCTAAGCAGAGCAGACATGGTTTACGACGACGCTGCAAAGAAATTCGAGAAAGTTGACTTGCCGAGTCGAGTCGCCGAGTCGCACTGGAGAATAGCTAGAAATCAAGACCAATTGGGTGAACACCAGGAAGCTGCAAAAAGCTTCCATAGAGCTTCTAAATGGTATGAGGCGACTGTTCAGAAGATGCCTCCCTTTTCAGATTTTTTCTTCGACTATGCTTCATATATGAAGGCATGGAGTGAAATTGAGAAAGCAAGAGTTGCTCACGATAAAAAGAAAAATGCTATCGCAATGAGATATTATAGAAAGGCAGCAAAGCTTCTGAAACAAACAAAAGAGTGGAGTTTTCTTTCTTCGAACTTTCGAGCTTGGGCGCTACTGGAACGTGCAGAGTCACTTAGCAGAAGAGAGACAAGCGAGGAGGCTATTGAAAACTTCAAGAAAGCAAACGAACTCTTCCGCGAAGCAAAGAACTCCCTTCAAGTTGTCATTGGCCAAATGGAGAATCCTGAAGAAAAGCCTGTGGTTATGGCACTGGTCAAAGTTTGCGATATGAGGGGAGAGTATTGTTTAGGAAGAATCGGCATCGAGGAAGCGAGAATTTTTGAGAAACAGGGCTATCATGTAGCAAGTTCAGAAAAATATGCTCAAGCAGCGGACACGTTCCAAAAGATTGTTGAACGAGGTTCCGAACGCATCCAAAGAGAGCTACGACCGATAGTCTATCTGTGTAGGGCGTGGCAGAAAATGCGTATGGCGGAGGCAAAGACCTCGTCGAATATGTACAATGAGGCTGCCAGACTTTTTGAAAAAGCATGTGAGCATGCGATTGATCAATCGATGAGTTTACTCGCTTTGGCTCACAGTAGCTTCTGCAAAGCATTGGCGGCTGGAACAGAATTCGAGATTACAAGAGATTTGAAAAAATACACAGAAGCCAAAAAATACCTGGAAATTGCTGCAAGCAATTACCTCAAAACAGGTCTTAGGACGGCTGCGGAATATGCTAGTGGAACGCAACGCCTCTTTGACGCCTATGTATACATTGAGACCGCCAAGATAGAGATGGATCCAGAAAAAAAGGCAAAATATTACTCCATAGCTGAAAAACTCGTCTTATATTCCGCTGAATCATACACAAAAGCTCAGTACCAGGAAAAAACTAAGCAGGTCCAGCAGCTTCTCGGGAAAATAAGGGAAGAGAAAGAAATAGCCGTAATGTTGAATGAAATTTTGCAGGCTCCAACCATTATATCATCTACAGAAAGTTTCGTCACGCCAACATCGCACGAGGAAAGAGCTGTAGGTTTAGAGAATTTTGAAGGCGCAAGAATACAAGCTAGTATTTCTGAATTTCAACCCGGCATAGCTGGAGAAAATTTCAACCTTGATCTTCACATTGTAAATGTAGGGAAGAAGGCGGTTCTACTCTCTCAGATAGATGAAATCCTTCCCAAAGGATTCGAGCTAGTCGCAAAACCAGACTATTGTCAATTTGAAGATTCGTACATCAACTTGAAGAATAAACGGCTTGATCCCCTGATGACCGAAGAGATTAAAATAGTATTGCGATCATACAATAAAGGTTCATTTGAGATACACCCGAAGATTACTTACGTTAACGAAACGGGACATCAACTTTTGTGCATGCTAGAACCAATCACAATAGAAATTTCAGAAAGCCTTCTGAACCGGATTGCCACAGGATACGAAGAGCTGGACAAATTGCTTATCGGTGGAATACCTGAGACCTACCCGGTCATCTTGACCTCGCCGTTCTGTGATGAAAGAGACTTACTGATCAAGCGGTTTCTTAAGGCTGGAGTTGAGAATGGTGAAATTGTATTTTACCTTACCGTTAAACAGGACGAGTTTGTGCGACTTGCACAGGAACATAAATCAAATCTGTATCTATTCATGTTCAATTCTTATGCAGACAAAACAATCAGGGACTCGCCCAATATATTTAAACTCCAAGGCGTTGAAAAACTAACCGACATCAGTATTTCCTTGACAAAAGCGCTTCGTGAACTACGAGAACCAGAAAACATCGGCAAAAGGGTGTGTATTGAAATAGTATCAGACGTTCTGCTACAGCACCAAGCAGTTCAAACACGAAGATGGTTAACGGAGCTCATCACAGAATTGAGAGCAAGAGGGTTCACTACGTTGGCGGTGATAAATCCTTTGATGCACCCTCCTCAAGACGTACACGCTATCTTGGGTCTATTTGAAGGAGAAATCGCCCTCGAAGAAAGAAAAACAACCAAGGGTTTGCGAAAGGTCCTAAAGATCAAACGAATGTACAACCAAAGATATCTTGACAACGAGCTACCCATCAGAAAAGAAAAACTGGCTGAATGATATTCGTACAAGGCTCCCTTGGAGCGATACATACATAAACTTATGTTATGAAATGATGTTAACATCGGATTCTGAACAGTTAGAATATTCGCCCAAAAACTCATGGAACCATTCTTACCAAGTCTTTTCGCAATTCTATAGCTTTGCAGAATGCAGTAGGTACAAGCTACGCGCGAGCTTTTGTCTATGTTACAATCAGCCAACAATCTACAATATAATGTATCAAGTTTTCCGTTAGTTTTGAGCTAAGCGTGGCACATTTTACGAAGAAATTATATATACCTTTCACTATCTATTTTTGAAACAGATTATTCCGGTTGATGGTAGAAAATGGTCATAAGAAAAGTGAGAACGGGCATAACAGGCCTTGATATGATGCTACAAGGCGGCTTTCCAGAAAGGAGAATGATATTGATAACAGGTGGGCCAGGAACTGGAAAGACAATTTTCTGCGCACAGTCTTTATACTATGGGGCCACTGAAGAAGAAGAGAAGATTGTCTACATAAGTTTAGATGAGACCAAGTCGCACTTTGAAGAAGAAATGCTCACTTTTGGCTGGGACTTCAGAAAGTTGGAAAAAGAGGGAAAGTTCACTTTCATAGACGCATCTGACGTCAGACGCATCCCAGAGCAAGCATTCCAACCTAGGCAGGTCGGCACATTACCAGTGAGTGGGAAAGAACTTGCGCGCTCACGCTTGATAGACAATATCTTCAAGACGTTTGAAGGAGGGCGCAGTATTGACAGATTTATTGGCGATATTGGTGCTCAACGAATTGTGCTCGACTCAATCTCTGGTCTTACATTTCGTTTTCCAGAGGCTTGGGAGAAAAGGCAGGCAATATTAGATATTATGGAAGCTTTAGATGATATAGGAGCCACCTGCCTTATTACAAGCGAAGCCATATCAACAGGCGAAGAAAGACAGGTTCAACCGGAAGAGTACCTGTCCCAAGGTGTTATAGATCTACAGACACTTGGAACAGGAGAACGTGCTGTAAGAATCCTGAAAATGCGTGGCACTGAAGTTGATTCTACTCCAAGACCTTACAAAATAGGAGGAACGGGAATAGAAGTCTACTCTGATCAAAATATCTATCAGACCTAAGCTATGCACCAAAAACATAAAAAATACAAAAAACCCTAACCTACCACTTTCTTGACCTAAGTTCACTTCTTAAAGAAACTGGAAGACTAATAGCATGTTTTTGCAATAGTCACAAAGAAATGTCAACAACTCATAATTACACGATTTAAGAATAGAAAAGAAGGATTCTGCGAGTGATATCCCTGCTGACGTTTAGCGCGAGCTAGTTTTGAAGGATGATCGAAAATACCCAAAGTCGATTAACATTACATGAATTGGGTTTTCATAGCGTTATCCAAATCATTAAAAAAAGAAAATGAGTGTTTGCTTTTTTGGTCTTCACCTAATTTTGTATACAGAGCCAGCGGGCGCTATTCCGTGAATGATGTTGTTTTCAGTGTCTACCCACGCTGTGATGTCTAGCAACAGCGCTCCTTTGTTGTCATTTATCATATGAATATCTGATTCATCGAGGATCCCGTCGCGGTTTACGTCAAGAATTGGATCAAAATCCGGATCACCTAGCGTTAGAGCCTTTATCGCATTGGCAACATCAGATACGTCATCTCCATCAATCATTCCGTCATCATTGACATCGCTATAAAGGGCATCAACCGAGTCACTTTTGAACATGCGCAGGCTACTTTCATCAAACCCAGTGGGGAGGTCATTTTCATCGTACGGCAATGAAATCGTTGCTACATCACTAACAGGTATTTCTATTTCCCAAAGTGCAGCAACCCATCCATAAGCAAAATATAGATTCTCGTAACTTACAGTTCCTTGGCTGGTGACTTCAGGAATGGTTATGCTAGCCTCTTCATCTAGGAAGACAACTCTGTTAGTTCCAGGAGTCACAGTTGCTGTTCCGATTGGATCAAAGTATACCGTGATCTCATGATTGCTATATACTGGAGGAAAGGTGTAGTTTGTTGAATAAGATTGGCTAACGTCGTCAACTAGAATCGCTGAAATATGCGCGCCCGCATACGGCATAAAATCAAAGGTTGGCATTGCACCGTATTCCACAGACACCTCGCCACTCGGGTCAATAGCACCATTACCCACAGCAGAAGCAATAATTGTATAGGTCTTTTTAACGAAGACTGCAACCACGTATCCGTATTTTTCTGTCTTGTAGTCTACCGTTGGGGTTGAGCCGGTTATGTCTCCTTCCCAGTGAGAGAATTCTGAGTCTTCAGAGGCAAAAGCCTCCAGCAGAACGGTGCCAGCACCTACTTTCACTTTCACAGGGTCTTCTGCCGGATAAAAGTACCAGATTTCACCACTTCTGACCTTGGTCGCTCTTACATAACCTTCGCCGTCGATTTCTATTGTTAGAAATTTGCCTGTTCCTCCAGTATCAGCTTGAACCAAAGGGGTCCAAATTGCAGTTGCACTTAATATAATAACTAGTAGCAATACAGTTGCAGCAATTGATTTCCTTACTGGCATGCTCTTCATTCTTCCTTTCACACTCGACTTTAGCGCGTGTCTACGGCTAATTTCTTTCAAAATATTCAATCACCTATTAAAGCACCATTTCTCCACATTTGAATTTATAAAATTTTCGCCTCTATATACAGTTCATACTAGTTTATACTATTCAGCGCGCGTGGATTTGAATCCTGATAACTTAAATCGGTATTTTCCTTCAGTCAGATTTTTCATCTTTGTCAATTCAAAGTGAGAAATTTAGACGAGATAAGTCACGTATGCCGGGCTACCATCGTACCCTATGCGGGATGACGCTCAAACTCTCGGGTCAACTCTTAAGAACGTTTCCATATTTGGGGTCGAGTCCCTAGAGACCAACACCGTTCAAGGTATAGAACTTGCAGGCGCGTTAGGCTCACTCTCCTTTGTCCCAGTTTTAGAGAAACAGGTCTTTAGTCCAGTTGAGGAATATTGAATCCTTTCCAAGGAAACCAGTATCTATAGTTGAAAGAAAGCTTGGATTGCACAAAATGCTTCGCGTCTGCGTCGCTTTAACCGAACACAGTTAGGGTTTGAATTCTCCTTCCATCCGCTCCAAAGAAATTTTCTTTTGCCACTACTCTGACACAAGCTTTTTTGACTGTTCATTCTTAATAATAAAAGAGGAGGCTTTTTGAAGATAACAGGAAGCTACCAAATTGAAATGTCCGCAGACCGGGAGTTTGTGTCTAGAAGCCGGGGGTGGGAGTTGAACCCACATACAGCGGCTCTGCAGGCCGCCGCCTGAACGGTTCGGCCACCCCGGCACATGAAATCTTTATTAGCGGTGTAATAAATGTTATTGGTCTATTTTGAGTTTCTGAAGAATTTCTCTGTAAGCCTGCAAGGCTGACTCTTCGCTGTCAACGTTTTTTATGAGCATTCGTCCGCCATTGAATAGGCTGATTTCCAAGTTTCTATAGTAAAATATTATTGCAAGTTGGGATTTTACGCGAACATTAAAGTTCTGTTTGATCGAATTGCAGACTTCGTCGAGGTTCAGTTTCAAAGGTTTTTCCGGGTTTATGTTTGCCGTTTTTCTTCCGCATAGCCAAACGAGTTTTTCTCCCATTTCACGTGTGGTTATGGTGCCTTGGCAAACCGGGCAGTTTTCCCTTTTGGAAATGTCTATTGTTGTGAAGTACATGTCGTTGAAATCGCAAATCATGAGTTTACCTTTCAGGGTCGTGCCAATTCCCGTAAGGACTTTTATTGTTTCCATGGCTTGCATAGTTCCGATAATTCCTGGTGTGGCCCCAAGCACGCCGCGAACGTTGCACGTCATCAAATCGCTGTCATCGATGTTTGGTAAGATGCATTCTAAACATGGCGTTTCAGGCGGAGCAAAAACTGAAAGGTTTCCTTCAATTCCTATTGCTGCCCCAAAGACATACGGAATCTCTAACTTCGCACATGCCCTGTTAACCAAATACCGAGTTCGCATGTTGTCTAAACCATCGACAACACAGTCCGTGCTTGCTAAGAGTTTCTCAACGTTGTTTGCGTTCAAATTCTCCGGGATAGGTTCGGCTTTCAAAAGCGGGTTAAGCTTCTCCAGCCTTTTAGCTGCAATTTCCACCTTTGGATAATTCAAATCATCTACGCTGTACAATATTTGTCTGTGTAAATTTTGTATTTCGATAGTGTCCTGATCTATCAAACGTAGGCGTCCAACTCCAGCAAGAGTCAGATAAAGCGATGAGACTGTGCCTAGTCCGCCGAGGCCGACGATGGCAACTTTTGATTTTGCAAGTTTCCTTTGTCCTTTCCGTCCCAACTCTCTCAGGATGACTTGGCGACTGTAAAACTCAGAAGCCAACGATTTTTTCTTTTCCTCAGGCATCTAAGTTTCCTCCTCATCTGGAATTGCTGCTAGTCAGCCCTATATCTGCCTTTTTTCGCAAACTGTCTTTCATAGATTTCCCTCACCCTCTCTATGGTATCTGCGTCCTCTGGATCTTTGTCCATTCTTATGCTGTTTATCCTTGCAAAACGTAGGGCCATGCCACATTTGTATTTCGGGCTTTTCTGAATTTCATTGTACGTTACTTCAACGACTATTTTTGGAACAACAACCACTCTCCTAGGCTCTTCTGCTAAAATTAATTCCTTAAGCCGTTTAGTCATTTCAATGATTTCTGCATCTGTCAAACCTTTAAACGTTTTTCCCACCATCAAAAACTCTCCAGTTTCAGAATCCCGTGCTGCCAAGTAATAGTCTGAAAGCCAATCGTGCCTTCGACCATAGCCATATTCGGCTGCGACAATGACCAAATCTAATGGTTCCAAAACGGGCTTTATCTTAAACCAGTGTTTTCCCCGAATTCCCGGTGTGTACGGACTGTCAAGCTTTTTCGCCATTAATCCTTCGTGTCCCGCGTCTCTGGCTTCCTTCAGGAATTGTTCTGCTTCTTGTTTCTTGTCAGTGACAATCTGTTTTGTTAGCTGGATTTCCCTAATATTTTCGGCCAAAATTTTTCTCCGCCGCAGATAAGGCGATGAAATCAGACTTTCGCCGTTAAGGTATAGAATATCAAAAACGTAAAGTTTCACGGGAATCTTTTCAGCCGTACCCTCTATTTCGTGGACTCTCTTGAATCTCCGCATCAAATGCTGAAAAGGAATGGGATATCCAAAGCGGTCAACAGCTATGACCTCGCCTTCCAGAATTGCTTCTTTTGCTTTGACGTTTTTTCTTACGGTTTCAACCATTTCTGGCAAGCTCTCAGTTACATCTGTTAACCTTCGGCTGAAAATCCTCACTTCATCGCTGAGCTTGTGAATCTGTACTCTTGCTCCGTCGTATTTGTACTCAAAGGCTGTTTTGCCGCTGTGCTCCCTTAAGGCTTCGTCAACATCGTTTGCCATTTGAGCAAGCATGAGTTTGGCAGGTCTGAAAACTCTAAAGCTGATTTTTTGCAAGCGGTCTTTACCTTCCGTTTTAGCTATGACGGCAACTTCTCCCATATCTCCTATGGTCATGCTCGCTTTCTGCACAATTTCCAGTGGAATTTCGAAAGCTTTTGAGACAGCTTGTTCCATCAATCCTTCATGGAAACCCATCCGCATTTCGCCGATGAAAATCTTGATCAGGTATTTGGCTTCAACAGGCAAAGCTTGACCTAAGAGCGCTTCGATCAAACGCTCTTTCTTTTCTCTGGAGCCAGATCCTGTTGTTTCAGATATAGCCTCTAAACTGCGTCTAACTTCTCCTATGGTTAACACTTTTTCAAAGAGCACCGCTTGTCTTTTGACCCTACTTTTTTCGCAAATTGTCTTCGTGGCGGAGCCTATGTCCCCAGTTTTGCTGAAAGCTTCCATGAAAATGCTCCAGTCAACTTCAGTGATGCGTTTTATTATTTCGCTCAAGGTCGCCCAGCTAACTTCAAGGGTTCGTTGACTCCATTTCGGAAAAGGTCTTCCGAGAATCATGGAAACGGCGTACTCAACTTCTTGTGCTTCTAAGTTTTTCAAGAAATTCGCCACCATGTCTATCATTGGAAGCCGTTTTCTTGTGTTTTCTAGTTTTTCGCACAGTTCCGCCAGATTTTTGAAAAGTGTTGGCATGTGGCTGACCTTAGAACTGCTCTTTGGCTTAATAATCGTTCTATTTTCTATAGGGCTCTCTTATTAATAAAAAAGCGGTTGTTTTCAAGTGTTTCCAGAACGATGGATTTTGAACTGGAGCAGAAAAAGATGCTCTTCGTTCTTGATGTTGCTAGGAAAAAGAAGTTTAGTGAAGTAAGCCTTTCAGAATGTTGCCTCTAGCTTTTCTTTCACTTCTTTAATCTTCTTCTCCAGTTCCTTTACTTCTTTCTTGTTGCCTAGAGCCTTATGGGCGTCTCTGGCGTATTCCAGCGCACTGACTCCAAACCTGTCAAATCCTTTTTGGAACGAAAGCTCCGCGGATTTCATGAAATATTCAATGGCCTCCTTGTACTCTTTAAGTGCGTATCCGCATTCGCCAGCTTTGTAGTACATGGTTGTGGCGTCAAAGAAGTTTTGCGCTTTTTTGTACAATTCTGCTGTTTTTAAGAAGAGTTCTCTCGCTTCTTTGTACTTGTCCAGCTCCATAAGAGTATTTGCATCTTTGTGCATCTTAACAGGGTCTTCCTTAACTTTCCCTTCGCTCATAGCCATCCACTCACAACTTGCTATTAACAGCATAAAACATGCATTTAGGTTTTCCCATTCTACGCATATCACCTCGAAGAAGTACAAACGTTAAAAAAGGATTTTGTGCTGAATAGCTATTTGGCACAACGATTATGCATAATGCTGTGGCTCTCAAATGTATTCGATGTGGCTTAGAATTTCCGAGGTATCCACTGAAAAGGAATTGCGAAAAATGTGGCGGAACATTGGAATACGAGCTTGACTTGCCTGAAAATCGTAAAGTCAAATTTTCGGGGGCGCTACGTTTCTGGAGATACCGGTCTATGCTTCCGCAAGTGCAGCATGTGACAAGTCTGGGTGAAGGCGGGACACCACTGCATAAGGCGGAGAGGCTTGCAAAAACCATAGGCTTGAGAGAACTGTATCTTAAAGATGAGACCAGAAACCCAACAAACTCTTACAGGGATCGTGCAGCGGCTTTGTTAACGTCGAATGCCATAGACCTTCAATATGACACTCTGATCTGTGCGACAAACGGAAACCTCGGCGCTTCTTTAGCTGCCTATTCTGCGAAGGCCGGGTTAATCTGTCATGTGATCGTCCCAAAAATCGTGGATATTGGAAAATTGGCGCAGATGCTTGCCTACGACGCTGTTATTGAAGAGTTTGGCGAAATTCTGGACGACTCCATACGCAAAGCTGAAGCCCTTGTAAAGGAGACAGGTTGGTACCAAGCAACTGCCGAGCTTAATCTGCTTGCAATTGAAGCGCAGAAAACAATTGCTTACGAAGTTTATGAACAGTTTGGCGTTCCACAATGGTTCTTGGTTTCCATGGGAAGTGGCGGAACTATTTACTCCGTCTGGAAAGGCTTCAAGGAACTTAAACGACTCGGAATAACAGATTCGCTGCCAAAAATGATTGGTGTTCAGCCAGAAGGGTGCGCATCCATAGTCAAAACGCTAACTGAACGGCGTTCCAAATTAGAAAAAACTCTTAATCCCTCCACCCGAGCGCTTGCCATTCTTGTGGCGGAACCTTTACAAGGAGAACTAGCAATAAAGGCGATAAAAGAATCAAAGGGTTTAGCTCTGACCGTTTCAGATTCGGAAATTTTCGCATCTGAACTTCAAATAGCAAAGCTTGAAGGCATGTTCGCCGAACCAGCAAGTTCAGCCACAATCTCAGCGTTGAAAAAACTTGTTGAGAAAGGAAAAATAAGCAGTAACGATAGTGTCGTGTGTCTAATAACGGGGAGCGGTCTCAAAGCTACAGATGTGTTGCAAGCATTGACCAAGAAGCAGAAAACAGCAGTCTTGGGTTTAGAAATAAGCACAAAAGAGAAAATCTTGCGAATCTTGAGTAAAAAAGACACGTATGGTTATGATTTATGGAAAAAACTTGGGAAAACCATAACAAGACCAGCAGTCTACCAACACCTGAATGAGCTTTCAGAAAAAGGGTTGATAGTAGGCTATGAAAAAAACGGAAAGAAGTACTTCAAAATAACGGAACGTGGAAAAAAGGTTTTACGCGCAATTGATGATTTGAAACTTTTAATATAGACTTCGCTTTGTTTTTGCGGCAAGGCTTAAATATAGTATAGTTGTAACTATACTAAGATCACCATGTACAAGCGAGTCTCTGCATCAACACCGATTGGTTTAGCACTTACAGCTGTTTCCACATCATTAGTATGCGTGGCTACTATTGCATTTTCTTTTTACGTTCCACAAACTAGAGGCTTCTTTAACATAGGTGAAACAATGGTATTTACCACGGCAATTCTATTCGGACCACTAATAGGCGCTTTCGCCGGAGGCGTAGGCTCTATGATAGCAGACATTTTGCTAGGCTACCCACATTATGCACCAGCCACACTGATAATAAAGGCAAGTGAAGGCGCGATTGTAGGTTTTCTAAGCCGTAAAAAGCCAAATTTTAGCTCAAAATCTTGGAAAGCCTTCACATTCTTTATTGGCATTATTATTGGATTCTCATTGAGCGCAATAGGGTCGATTTATTACACTGGCGAGGTAGAACTTTCTCTCGGTATCCCTCAGCTTATCACACTTAACATGGCATTTTCGGTTTCGCCATTGTTCTGGTTTGTGGTCGGCGGGCTTATCGTTCTATTGTTAACTCTAATGGGATTATTGTTTGAGCCAGAATTAGGCTGGCTGATCTTAACCACATTAGTAGGAGGATCAATAATGGTTATTGGTTACTTCATTTACCAACAATTTTTCCTTTTCCCACTGTTCAAAATCGAGGTCATAGCATTTGCAGAAATCCCAATAAACATCGGACAGATGCTTATAGGATTAGTTGTTGCCATACCCATTGTAAAGATTGTTATGCGCAGTCTTCCACAACTTAAAAGCTAGAAGCTCAACTATGTTTTCAAGAGGGCCAAAAATGAAACTACCACCCGGAAAAATTCCGGTAGACATCCTAAAGGAAGTCGTCTTCAAAAATCTGGGCGTCAAACGAGAGGAAGTTGCCCTAGGGCCTTCCGCGGGAATAGACGGCGCCGTAATAAACGTTGGAGATAAATCTTTAATTGTTTCGATGGACCCGATTACTGGAGCGATTGAACGGATAGGCTGGTTGGCGGTTAACGTGAACGCAAATGACACAGCCACGTTCGGCGTTGAACCCGCATTTTTCTTTTCATGCATATTGCTTCCCGAGAATGCCAATAGAAAAATCGTTGAAACCATATGCGCTCAAATGAACAAAGCAGCCAAAAACTTGGGAATAGACATAGTAGGTGGACATTGCGAAGTAACACCTGGATTGACCTATCCCATAGTTGTAGGCTGCGTAATGGGCCTAACAGAAAAAGGTAACTACGTGACTGCTGGCGGAGCTAAGTTAGGAGACATGCTGATTTTGACCAAAAGCGCTGGAATTGAAGGCACTGCAATTCTCGCGTCAGACAGAGGACAACAACTGAAGAAAGTGATGAGCACTACGATGTTGCGGCAAGCAAAGAATTTCTACGACCAAATAAGCGTCGTCAAAGACGCGATGACAGCCTATAAAACAGGCGGGGTCAACGCCATGCACGACCCCACCGAAGGCGGCATAGCAGGGGGAGTACATGAAATGGCGGATGCATCGAACTTGGGTGTAAAAATCTTTGAAGAAAAAATACCCGTTCGACCGGAAACTACTAAAATCTGCGAATTCTTCCGGATCGACCCCCTGCAACTAATAAGCTCAGGGGCCTTGCTCATCTCCGCCAAGCAAGAAATTGCAGGCAAAATTACTGAAAAATTAAGGCAAAGACAGATCAATGCATCCATAATAGGCGAATTTCTGGAAAACCCGCATGATCGTTTAATCATAACGAAAAACGGAAAGACCCAGAGCTTACCCAGACCCCCTTCTGATCATCTTTGGCTTGCCCTCACCAAATAGAAAGGGGCCATAAAAAAAGAAGGTGCCATGTGTCAATCGTAATAGCTAAGAAGGAACAAAATTACTTAGATAACATCTTGCTCTGTCTGAGTATATCCATGGATGAAGCAGAGAGGTTGGGCATAGCCACTGAACTCATCACAGTTGACGGCAGTGACGACAGCACCCATTGAATAGCAAGAAAATTTACCGATGAAGTCCATTGTTTACCCTTTTAAGGCGTTTCAAAAGCGGGAACTACGGAACTGTAGTCAGGCAAATCCTAATGTTAAAACTTAAAATTAGTAGCGTTTTGTGTTACCTATCAATAATTGATATGCTGAGTATGCTATATAGAAGCCATATGCCAACGTTAGTTTAATAATTAGTTTAAAGTTTCCAAATCTAATGGCGTCAGTTATTATGTTTAAGCTTCCTCGGAGGGTCCAGACATTTTGAGGTCTGTAATGAATACAGTAGGGGTCATAGCATGCAATTACTTTGTACCCTTTCTTTGTAATCCACTCTTTGATGTAGGCATCTTCGAAAACATGGAGAGTGCTTGGAATCTGTATGTCCCTCACTGAGGCAAGGCGAACCAGCGTGTCGTGGGTTCCGCCTCGCAGTTCGAATATTTTTCTTGTTATCCATAAGAACATCCTGAGGGTGGCTTGTTTTTGAATAGTTGACCAGACCTCAATTCCCCAGATTGCACCCACATCCTTATGGACATATTCTATTGCTTTTTGGAACCATTTTTCGCAGAGCACAACATCGCTATCAACAAACACGAACCAGTCAGTTGCCACTCTGCTCAGTCCCTTCTGTCTCGCGGTGCCTCGTGTTCCTCTGTCTTGGATCAAGATGACATTTCCATGTTTCTTCTGAAATTCATTCACTATTTCTATAGTTTTGTCGATCGAATAACCGTCGACAATAATCAAATTATTAACTGGCACATTATCATAAATTGAGACGAGACATTCCCACAAAAGCCTTTCACTGTTTTTTGTAAGTACAATAACGTCAACTTTTGTGGTCTCCAACTGATGCTACCGTCTCCTTCATTTTATTCTGCCACGTGATAAGTGTTACTTTGCTTTTCCAAGTCGATAATCCTCTTTTCACTAGGCTTTATCTCTTGCAAAAGCCAAGCAAGCGCAAAAATTGCCGCAAAAACTAGACGTTCCCTAACTAGCTTCAGGTTTTTAAGCTCAAGGACTGTGGAAATTCTGTTTTCTTTAGAAAGTAGGTTATTCATTGTTTTGTAGTGTCTGCAGTATGGATCATAGCTTACGATGACTCTGTAATTTCTTGCCGTGATCCATTCTTTGATGTAGGCGTCTTCCAAAGTGTGAAGTTCTCCTGGGATCTTAATATTTTTGACGCACTCATGTCGTATAAGTATGTCGTGACATCCTCCTCTAATGTTAAATACTCTTGACTCCATCCATTTGAAAGCGCTAATCATGAATTTGTCTGTCATGCCTCCTGGGATGTCGACGCCCCATATTGCGCCAACGTCTCCATTAATGTATCTCTTTGCTTTTTGGAACCATTTTTCGCAGAGTACAACATCGCTATCAACAAACATGAACCAGTCAGTTTCCACTTCTCGTATGCCAATTTCTCTGGCTTTACCTCGCGATCCACTTTCGGTTATGATTCTGATGTTTCCATGCAGTTTGTTGAATTCATCGAATATTTTCAACGTGTCATCCGTTGAATAACCATCAACCACGATTAAACGGTAGACTGGAACATTTTGATAGATAGACTTAAGGCATTCCCTAAGCCAACGTTCGCTGTTTTTTGTAAGCACGACTACGTCCACTTTCGTCATCATGACTGATCGCCACTATTTCCTAATCAGAATTCTAAAATCCAAACCGAAATAAGGTGTTTTGAATGACTTAAAGAACAAGAGTTTGCTTGCGGTTCTTAGGCTTGCATCAAAAAATGGTTCGATCTTTAGGAAGCGATAATTCAGATTTGCCGTTATTGTTTTTTCCCATTCTTTTCGGGACTTAACATTGATATGTGTTTCATCAAAATCTTTTATGATCTGTTTTACTGGTTTTTCCACTAATCTGTTGGGCGTCGTACAAATGATTGCGTCTCTGCATGTAGCGAACATATTCTCTAGAGCTTGCAAAGGTTTAACAAGATGTTCTAAAACTCCAAAACATGCCACCAAATCAAACGCGTTGTTTTCAAACGGAAGTCCTTTCTGTGCATCGCAAACAACAAAATCCATTGAAAGAAATCTTCCCTTCGCTTTTTTCGCACCATACCTTGATATATCAACCCCGTAAGCGTCGTAACCGAGCGACTGCAGCACATCAACCTCGTAGCCATAACCACAACCTACCGAAAGCGCAGTTTTTCTTTTCCCATCAAGAAAATTAACATCAGAAACCTTGGATGCCCATTTAAGGACTTCCAAGAAATGCTTCTTTACTAGACATTCTTTATACGAATATCTGCGGGTTCTGAAGTATTCCTCCTCGAAGCTCAACAACTGTCGCCTTTCTGTTAAACGCTCTATGCCAAATTCTTATAGTTTCACGTATTACTAAGTTTCTACTTTTCCGTAGTACAAATAATGTTAAATATTGGCTGAGACCTTAGCTTATGTCCTCGAAAAGTCAATGAACCGTTGAATTGTGTAGTTGGGATGTTCGTGGATCGTTCCCCTATTATTAAGAGGAAAAAAATTCTCAGCAGAACCATTCCATTCATTATCATAGGGTTAGTAGTCTTTGTTTTTTACCTATTGTTTTTTGTTAACATTGACGAGATGATAAGCATAATTGGTCGCACTAACTTTCCCGTTTATCTACTCGCGACGATTGCAACAATTTTGGAAATGCTGTTCTTCGCATTGGCGTGGCAATTTTTCCTGAAACCTCTCTCCACAAATTTGTCTTTCAAGAAAATCTTCGCTTACTGTTGGGTTGGCAACTTCGTAGATCTACTTGTACCTGCTGAATCCATAAGCGGTGAGATTTCTAGAATATTTTTTGTCACGAAGGACGGCGTAAATCCTGGAAAAGCTGCGGCGTCGGTGATAACTCAGAGAATACTAGGCTTGTTGATTGTCGCGTGCACCTTGGCACTTGGCGCTTTTCAAATGCTTGAAATGCAAATTCCTTTGCCGAGTATAGTGCAAACTCTAATCTATCTAGTCATCTCTGCAACTGCAATTTTTCTTTTTCTTATCATACTAATATGCATCAAGGAAAATTGGGCGCACAAGATAGTGGAAAAGATTATTGATTTTGCAAGATGGGTGACTCGTGGACGATTGAGAATTGATGAATTGAAGGAGAGAGCTGATAAAGCCGTAGATGCGTTTTATGAATCTCTTCAAATATTCCGTGTAAGTCCCCAAAAATTTATTCTGCCAGTTACTTTCTCCATTTTCTCATGGTTTTTTGCGATTCTTGTTTATTATTTAGTTTTTGCAGCTATAGGTTATGTTGTGAATTGGATTGTAATAATCGTTGGCTATTCTATAATCATAGGTTTGAAATCCATTCCCGTTGGCATACCTGGAGAGGTCGGTGTAACCGAAATTGCCATGACAGTTATCTTTGGAGCCTTTGGCGTGCCTTTGTATATTAGTGCTGCAATAACTGTCTTAATAAGACTTGTAACTGTATGGTTCAGGCTAATCATAGGCTTTGTAGTCTTCCAATGGGTCGGAGTCAAAGCCATGTTTGAAAATAAAACTATGCTTTTCAGAAAGATTGAATAATGCCTACAATCCCTCACAGGGCATGTTCATTACTTTTTTGGGATTAATTCAGTTTCAGTGTTTGTAAGGCCTTTCTCTCTTACTGTTGCTCTAACGCGCAAGCTCTGCTTCCCGCTTGCGTTCCAGGTAGTTCTGAATGGTTTTTATATTTCTAATCCGAATATTTTAGTATCATGAGATAAAATGGCAAACTGAGTGAAATATCCTTTGATTACCCAACTGAGAAAAGCTGCAAATATTGCCGCTCGCTCCCTAATTCCCAACAGACCCCACCACGCACAGTGGATGATTACAAGGAAATGCAACTATCGTTGCAGAGGATGCAACGTTTGGCAAGAACAAGATGGAAAGGAATTGTCAACGGAAAAAATCAAAAGAGGGTTAGATATACTGAAGGATCTTGGAGTCGTGGAAATAGTATTATCGGGTGGAAACCCTCTCTTAAGACAAGATGTCGGTGAGATCATAGACTATTCTTCGCGCTTTTTTGTCACTACAATATATGACAATGGCAGTCTGGCTGCAGAAAAAATCGATATGCTGCATAACGCAGACTTTGTTGCGATTTCTTTGGACAGTCTAGAGCCAGCAAGAAATGATTATGTAAAAGGTGTCAAAGGTGCTTGGAAGAAAGCAATTGAAGCAATTGAAAGATTACATAGCGAAGGAATCAATGTAAGTGTAACACCGACCATTTCACAATTCAACCTTTATGAGATAGTAGATATTACCAAATATTTTTCCCAAAAAGGAATCCCGGTTTGGTATTGCCTGTACTCTTACGATTTTTCCTGTGATGTAAATCAGCTCTTTAGAATTGGCAAAGAAAACAGTGAGTTTGTGATAACTGACAATCAAGCGATGGTTAGACTCTGCGATTCGCTTCTTGAAATGAAGAAGAAAAACAACTATATTCTCATGACTAACAGGTTACTGGAAGCGGTCAAGAGCCTTTACTTGGATGGCAAAAGAACGTGGAAATGCCGTGCGCTTCAAAATTTTTTAGTTGTGGATCATTTAGGCAGAATCGCCGGATGCCACATGCATAACTTTGCAGCCTCAGTTTTTGACTTACCCAAAGTCTGGGAAAGCAATCAGTTCAATTTGCTGCGCAAGATTTATAGTACATGCGACCGCTGCACTTACCTATGTTACATTTTCTATTCCCTTCACGGAAGCCCTCAGGGCAATCTCGAGTTAGCTCGAGAACAATGGAAAAATGCGAAGCTATTTTTAAACAAAAATAATCCTAAGTCTCCAAGCTCGGCAAAGCTGCGATAATAGCTGCAATTTTCTTGACAAGGGCTACATCAAATTTTTGCTCTTCTTCAATGTTCACTATCGGGATAGCTTTCCCCATCTGCCCTTGCATCTCAGAAAAATCGTCCATTATCCTTCTTGGACCAGCATCTTTGGGCTTCTTCAATTCGAGAAGAGAAGGCAAAAGCATGATCAAGATGAGGCTTGGTGCTCCAAGAATTATCACAGCAATTAGTGTTAGAGTCAGATCCGAAATCATTGTAATCTTGGAGACACTATGTTTCAGTTCATAATATAACGATTTCCATTGCCAAAATGTGTAGTTTTTGTCCATACATTATGATTTCTTCTAAGGATTTTTGATGTGAGCACGTCTAGGAAAGCCTTCGTGCATATTGGTATGTTGTAGAGGAAAGTGAAGATGAGTAGAGGTATTAACCATTGTGTTCTTGTTCTGCCGTCTAAGTATGCGCCAATTCCTACTTCAAAGAATGGAGCAAAGTTTCCGACAAAGCTGTAAAGCGAAACTGGTATAGTGATCCAGAGCGTGTTAAGCAGTTGGGAAGATTTCAGGTAAATGAGCGGAACGCCAACAATGAGTGAAAGTAGAGCTATGAGCGGCATAAAATATACGTTTAATAAAAGTAAACCATCAGTTTTTTCTTTAAGTTTTAGATTTTTGCTTCTTAGAAGCTTGATTGAATGTTTGAAGAAACACTGCATATGGCCCTTTGCCCATCTATACCTTTGCTTCTTGTACGCGCTCCAGCTGTCCACTGCTTCTTCATAACATTCTGCGTCTTTGACGTAGCGTATTTTGTAACCTGCAAGGTAGACACGAAAAGTTAAGTCTGTGTCCTCTGCCAAGATAGATTCATCCCAACCTCCAAGGCTTTCCAATACGTTGCGCTTGAATCCTCCAACTGTCCCACCAAATTGCGGTATAAGTCCTAAGCTATCTCGTGCTTCTTGATCAACGCGGTATCCACCTATTCTTTCCAGTGCCACCAATCTTGTCATCATGTTCTGAGGTTCATTCAGAACTACGACTCTTCCTTGCACTGCTCCAACTTTTGGATTGACAAATTCCCTCGTAAGTTTTTCAATAATATCCCTTTGTGGATAGTAGTCCGCGTCGAAGCAAAGTATGATTTCACCTTTTGCATGTCTGAAGCTGGCGTTCAGGGCTGAGGCTTTTCCTAAGCCCCCATGTTTCTTGTCTCGATGTATGACTTTAATGAAATTATACTTGTTTGAATATTCTTCAGCTATGTTTCCAGTTTCATCTGTCGAACCGTCATCAATAACTACTATCTGCGTTTTGTCCTTTGGGTAAGTCAATTCAGTCATTCTTTGTAGCAATCTTCCAATTACTTTTTCTTCGTTGCGTGCCGGGATTAGAATTGATACTGCAGGTTGGTAGCTTGCGTTTGCAACTGCAACCGTCCTTTTGGGTTTTTGAGCGCGTTTGAGAACCGTTAGGGTAAAAATGTAATGTCGTATAAGGTAAACCATAATTAACATTGTTAAAAATATGAATAGGGCTTCCAAAATTTCAATAATCAAGATTTTGTCCCTGCCTCTTTGTCTGCGGATTGGCAAGAAATGTTAGACTAATGGACCAGAACGAAACAATCCATGTGAGATTTAGGAGGGGATTAAGAACTATGTAAAAGGCGTCAAAGTTCTTTCCGAAAGAATTGATTGCAGTCACAGCAAACAAGAAAAAAATGTAGTTCCAAAATAAGCCGACAATGTTGCCCAATGCTAAAACACATAATTTCTTTCTCAGCGTTCCATTCAATTGAAAAATCAGAGAGGCAAAAAGAAAATTGAAAATCGCGAGCATTGCTGTCGATTCGACGCTTATGTAGCGGAAAGATAGAATAATGCATAACGCGATTGCTTCTAAGAAAAAACCTGAAACTATGTAGTTGCTTCTAAATTTTGTGTTTTTCATTTGATTCGCTCTCCGCTTTAATTCTAAATCTATAAAGAAACAATCTTAAAGACGAGTGTGATTTTAAAGCTTGTGCAATTGTCCGCCCAATCGAAAGGAAAAGCAAGTTTCCAACTGAAAATATTAAAAGTTGGTTGTCAACGGAAACTTCTGGCAATCTTAGGGATTGAGAGCTGTGTTGTCAATTACTCTGCATAGAACTTGAAAGACTTCTTTCGCTTTTAAATTATCAGTGTCCAAAATTAAATGGAAAGGTGCAAAATCCTCTCCTAGGGCAAAACCGTAAAGTTTATGATAGATAGCCTTTGTTCGTGCTTCTTTTTCTTTTAACGCTTGCAAGGCTGCTTTCGCAGTTGTTCCGTCTCTTTCAGCTATTCTTTCCGCTCTCTTTTCTATGGACGCCTCTAGCCATATTTTAAATCCTTGTTTAAGAAGCCACGGCATTGTCCAACTATCCAGAACGACGTTTCCTTGCTGTGCGTATACCATAAGCTTTCTGTCCACTGCTTTGTCGAATTTTGGATCTTTGCCTCTTTTTTCCAGAAAATGTAGTCCTTCGCGACTTTCCCACCATCCGCGGCCATAAGGCTTGTAACCTTCTGCTTCTGCTAAGGCTTTCAGCGCGTCTCCGCCTGAATAGTATTTCAATCCATACTTTCCAGCAAGTTTTCTTGCCAAAGTACTCTTTCCCGTTCCCGCCATTCCACATATACAGACTACGGTTTTTTTCTCACTTCTGTTTTCCGTTTTTTCGTTTTTGACCATAGACTGTTGCCTCAAAATCTGTTAAAGAGCTCTTGCGCTCTGTTTCAGTTTTCTCTTGAGGCAATTGTGGCATAATTCTCCTCCATAGGGACGCCAAATTCTTCTTTTGCTTCGGTTGAGTTTATGTCTTTTCACGATTGTGAGGTGCGATATGCCAGCTAGAGGTCTGCCACATAAGGCGCATGAGGATGTTAGTACGATTTTGTTTTTGTAGCGGGTTTGCTCTCTGCCACCTGGCAACGTCACTTTTGTGTGTCTTTTACTTCTTGTGCGTAAATGGGGTGCAGGCATGACTTTGCTTCCTCATTTTATTCTATTGGCATTATGCCTATTAATCGAGATGAAATTGTTCCAAAGAGCATAGAGCATATGAAATACCAATAAAACACGGTTATTGGCCCGATGCCCGGAATATACGCTACAGTGTTTACACCGTAGGTGGGTGTTAGCACAAACCACCAAATGAATATGTAACTGAAGGAAAGTACAAATAAAATTAGTTGGGGTTTAGCCATTTTTTTCTGCATATTCATTATCTTTGATTCTTTCTTTTTCAATTTTTCAAGACGTTTCTTATCGTTTGCACGCATTGCTTGAGTTGTTTGGGTGCGATATTCAGAAATCTCTTTCTGCATTGCTCTATATTCTTCCCAGCCTACAAATCGGCTTACCAGAAGGCGGTTTATTCCAGTGTTCATAAGGGATATGGCGAGAGCTATAAGAATTATAGATATGGTGGCCAAGGGAATAGCGGAAAGCGCCTCCAAGACCATCAAGTTCTCCTCTATCAATGTTGCAGTGTTATATAGTTCCTTGCTTTTCTTGTTAATAACTATTGTTGCTCGGGAGCTTATTCTCCGAATATGCGTCTGAAGGCTGGATACATTTCAGCTGCTCTTTCGCGCATCAGTAGCTCATAGTACTGGTAGATTATTCCCACAGAGAGCAGGATGCCTGTTCCTGAACCGAAAACTCCTAAGAAATCTGAAATCCCAGCGATCAACCCTACAATTATTCCGCCTAGGATTGTGACTGTAGGGATGTACCGTTTAAGAACTGATTCAATGGCCCTTCCAGAACGTCTGTATCCAGGAATCTGCATGCCAGAGTCGACAAGCTGCTTTGCCACAGTTGAAGGTCCTAGACCGCCAACCTCAAGCCAAATAAGCGAGAAGAAAGCGCAGAAAGCAACGAGAATGCCCAAGTAGGTCAAGGCCCTAAGCGGTTCCGCCGTAGCATTTTGGAGGCTGTGAGGCGCGGTAACGTAATAAACGAGTCCTCCAACGGGTTGTAGACTTTTTTGAGTGCCTTCGCCAACCCAGGTATACTGTCCTATAAGATCGAGCCAGAAGTTGTTCCCAGGTTCGGGTTGGCCATTTGTACTCCAAAGAAGCTGTGAAAAGAAATAGACGTTGGCGAATAGGGCGGATGCGAAGATTACGGGGAGATTTGACACGTACAAGAGTTTTATTGGATATCGGCTGCGGAATCCTTTGTATCCGGCATAGGTCATTGGCAGTTCAACTCTTATACCTTCCATGTAAATTATGACTAGAAAAGCTGCTATTGTGGCTATGAATCCGATTGCGGACGGATACACACCCATTCCAACTACCCAATCCATTAATGTCGCTTGGCCGTTCAAAACTAATGTGAGCGCTCCGACAAACAATCCAGTTCCAGGAGAAAAGCATTGCCACACAATCTGTTGAGCAACGCCTGCCATGATGAAGAGGCTTATTCCGCTGCCTAGACCCCAACCTTTTTGGACAAGTTCATCTAATAGCATTACAATTACTCCAGATGCCAAAAGCTGTAGAAAGATAATTATTGTTGTTGTTCCTGGAAGGGCGCCATACATTCCGCTGATTATGTAAGCTGAAGCTTGGATTCCTGTGAGGAGTATGGAGAAGACTTTGCTTGCTGTTGTGAATAGGCCTCTGTCTTCAGGTTTTGACATGTCGGCGTCTATCATGTTGGAGCCGATTAGAAGTTGTAATATTAATCCGGCTGTGACTATGGGGCCTATTCCAAGTTCCATGAGAGTGCCGCGGTTTGAAGCGAAGATTACTCGTAGTGCTCCAAGTCTTTCTTCTTGTGTTGGTGGGATTCCGTATAAGGGAATTTCAGACATTATTAGGTAGACAACTAAGACGATTGCTGTCCAGAAGAGTTTTTCGTTGAATTTGACTTTGCGTTCTGGGGCTTTGACTTCTGGGATGATTCTTCCGACGGGTTTGAAGAGGTTTAGAAATCTGCCGGCCATTGGTTAACCGTTACTCTCCGTGTTTTTGGGTTTTTGTTAGGACTTGTCCTCCTGCTTGTTTTATTTTTTCGGCTGCGGTTTTTGAGCAGGATGTTACGTTTACTGTTAGGGGTTTTGTTATTTTGCCTGTGCCGAGGAGTTTGGTGTAGCCGAGGCTTGTGAGGTCTATGAAGAGTTTGCCTTTTTCTTTTTCGACTGAGATTTTTTTGGATATTTCGTCGAGTTTTGCGAGGTTTATGATGTTTTCTTTTTTTCTGAGGCTTTTTGGTGAGGTGAATCCGGTTTTGCCGAAGTAGTTTGGTTCGTGTGTTGTGACGTAGCTCCAGAGGTGTTTGTGTCGTCCGACTTTTCGGTGTCCTCTTGAGCCTGTTTTTCTGTGTTGTCCTACTCTGCCGTAGCCTTGGGTTCTGGAGCCGCGTTTTTTTCTGGTTTTTCTGAGTTTATGTGGCATTTTCTAACCCGCTTACTTTGTCTATTGTTTTTTCTTTGATGGCTTTTTTGAGTTTGATTTCGAGCACGCCGTTTTTGTAGGTGGTGTGTACGATGTTTGGAATGACTATCTTTGGGAGATTTAAACTTTTATAGTATCTGCGGTCTTTGGCTTTGGCAGATAGGGTTAGTTTTTGGTCTGTTACGTTTATTTTGAGGGTTTCTTTGTTGAAGCCTGCGAGTTCGGCGACTACTACTATGGAGTCTTTTTCTTGGAGGACGTCGATTAGGGGTTTGGGTTCTTTCCATTTTCTTTTTCCGTATATTTTTGGGAGTCTGAATTTTTGGGGGTATACGCTTCTTCTGACTCTAAAATTTTCGGCTCGTAAGGCTTTTGAGTTGTTTCGGTGTTTGGCTTCTTTCAGATTTGTTGTGTCTAGCTTTTTCAGATGTTTTTTGCTTCTCCGCCATTTTGTGCTCAATTTTGCCTCTCCTAGATACAATGGCATTTCAAGAGGTAACTTTAAAATGTATCGCAAACGGAGTGGGTTTTTCTGTATTTTCACCTCCGATGTGTTCTCTAGCGCTCGGCGCAGACTATACCCCCTCTATATATAGGTTGAACTTTTGGTTTGTTGTCGTGATTGTTAAAAGGATGTGTTTTTAGTGTGGTCTGTTTCATGGTTTGTGTCTGCGCTAGGCTTGTAGACTGTTAAACGCTACTTAAACCTCAACTGAATTCACAAACCCGAAAAGGTTATTCACAGGGTATATTCTCATGGTCTATTGTGTAGATAACAGGATAATCAATGCAAAAAATTGGTTGGATTAAATTTTAATGCACACACACAAGGTTTCTAACGCACCAAAGAACAATATATAATGGCGCACTTCAATGACTGTGGAAGCTGCATAATGTGTGGGAGATGCCACAAGTCATAAAAAACCCTTGCTACTTAGTTGTACACGTAAAAGGAAGACTTCACGAAAGAGAATGAGTCCTTATCTTTAATAAGAAGGAGGAAGGTACATGCGAAAGAAAGGAGAAACAGGAGAGCGAGATCGGACAAAACCTCAGCCTCGGAAAAAGAAAGAAAGGGAAGAGATGCGCAAGAAGAAAAAGCTCGCCAGGTCTGAAAGACAACGGTCGAGACAGGCTTAGATAGATATATTCTTCAACGCTTCAAAGCATCTGGCCGAGAGAACGTTGGTTGGATTAAAATTTAATTCCTTGAGTCCATTATCAATCTATTGAGCTGGTTGATGTTATTTGATTAATAAGAAATGTAAGGGATGTCTTCCAGCAATTGCGTTTGAAGCGCTTAAGAAAACAAAAGCACCCTAACTGGGCATCTCAAGTTTTATAATGATTTAAGTCTTACAGTTAATTGATTGCCTTTGATCGATATCGAAGAATTCGAAAAAAGGTACAAAGAATTTGAAAAGTTAGATTTTAAAAGTAGACCACATACCTTCCATGGTTTTTGGAGATACAAACTTACAATAGAAAAACAAGAAGCCCATTTGCTTGATAGCAACAATCTAAACGAGACATTATCGAAGCTCGGACCTATATTGAGAATTTGGCAGTGGCAACGACCTTATGAATTTGAATACTGTTTTGAACCATTCAAACAAGCAATTAGAAAAGTATCAAGCGCATATGGCAAGATAAGTAAGTTCAGCCTCACAGAGTTTGACCAAATTCCCATTGAAGAATTGGAAAAAATATGGAATGAACTTGGGTCAATTAAGCCTCAAGGAGAGTATAGTCAGGGCGAATTAGTAATGATTATTACCAAGCCATTAATGTTTCTTTGGGGACAGACGCCAGCATTTGATTCAGTTGTCAGAGAAAAAATGCCTCTATTTGGTGTGCCTGGTTTTAGGAATATCCGCTGGGAATCTAACACATGGATTAACGCTATGAGAAAGTTGCAAAAATACTTGGATAATAATCCAGAGGTACTCAACTGTTTCAAGAAGACTTCCATGGAAAAGTATGGGACAGATACAAAAGTGCCTTATGGCCAGTTTTTTGACCTTTATTATTGGACTATAAGCAAAAAAGGCAATTGTTCCAAAGGCATTAATTCAGCCGGTAGAGAAGAGAAATCGATAATTCTTGAGAACGATAGCCAGAAAGAAGAGTTTAGAAATTTCATTAATTTATTAAATAACCTGAAAAGGATGCACAAGATTACAGCCGAAGAATGGAGAGAATACCAAAAACAATGGAAGGACTACCCTCAAGCACGTTCCCTTTTAATTGAAAGGCTAAAACACATTTAATAATGCACCACGAAGCGCTATCTGTATTGTTTCCTTATCTTGTTCGGTTATCGGTTTGGCTTTGAGATGTTGAATTAGCCATAGTTTGCCTTCTCTTATTTGTGGCTTTAATGAGTTCTTGCCTAGCCAATTGTCTGAGGCTTTGCAGAGTGGACATTGAGCCAAAGTGCCGATTAGTGCACTTTCAAGACCAGTTCTGCCAATCCGCGGGATATGGCTTTCGAGTTCTATGTATTTAAAGGCGAAATTGTTTCGAAGCAGTTTTGTTATTTCGAATTCTATTTTCTTTTCTTTTTCAATGTCTCTTTGATGCGCGTGTTCGCTTCTTGCTCTGTGTGAGGTAAAATCTATTTCCCAAATTTCTAGATACTTGTCTTTACGTTTGTTGAGCAATGCTCGGCCTATGTTTTTTCTGAAAATGCTTCTTTCGCGTGGTGCAGGTTTGTAAGCGTTAAAGTTCATTTTTGATTCGTCGAAGAGATAGTGTTCTGCTATGCGCTTTTGGAAGTTACCGTTTTTGCTTGTGCCAACCCTAACAATTCGAGGTTTATATTCTCCATGACCCCATGTTTCTCCTTTCTCATAGAAGAAGTAGATTCCGTTTTTTGGTAGCCTCTCCAACCTGAATGGATATTTGACTAATGGTAACTTTTCCAATTGCATGTGTAACCATTTGCAGTTTTCTGACAAGCCACCAACTTCATTCTATTTGGTTTAAATGTGTGAATAAAACGATTTTAGCTTTCACATTTGCTTCTTTTAGAAGTCTTTTGTAAAGAGGATGAAATCTTCCGGGATTGTAATAAAACCAGATTTCACTGAACCCAACGAGCCTTTTTTGAAAGTTTTTAATTAGGTCTCTGTATTCTTGGTTTGTTACTGTATCTGGGTCTTTTTCATACCACTCGTGTTTTTCATCTGGAAACCATACTCCGTATTTGTCGGAAAAAATTGCCCAATGAACACGTTTTTCTTTGCACTTTTTCATGAATCTCTTTGTTGGCGTTGCTGTGTATAGTTTGTCAGGCGTCACCTCTTTCGAAGAGTTCTTAAGAGCGGGTTCTTTTTTTGCTGAGCAATGAGTTATGTAAATTTTCATTTCTTGCCGCTACCTAGATTTATGTTATGCTGTACTTAAGATTGAAGATAGCGAAATCACGCAAATATGGTTAAACAGAACGAAAGTCAGTACGTGCTACTTTATCTGCAAATAGAATTGGCTCTTTTATTGAGATAAGGCACGAGGGGTAATTTTTCTTGTCTTTTTTACCCCTCATACTGTTTACTGTATAACCTTCCTTTTCCAATACTATCCATTGTATTCCAGCCGTAGGCTATTGTTGGTTATCCAACTCTGGCGTTGGCCAGACGTAGACCGTTTTTGGTTGGATGGATGGATTAAATTTTAATCCCAAACCAACCCAAAATACCTAAAGCACCGAAATAGAAGCAGGAGATATGGCTGCCGTTATGGGCGGTTTCTTTATGGGTCAGATGTTTGCAGAACGAGCACAAGCAAAACCTGCATTACTGCATTTCGTAAGTATCAGAGTTGATAGAGATAAAGACCTCCTTGATATACTTTCAGAGGTCTTGAAAGACGCTTTCTTGAGTATACCTCCAGAAACGGAATTGGATTTAGAGTTTACCAACAAAGGTGAGTTGAAAGTCTGGAGAAAGAATAGGGGTGTAATGGAACAGCCATTGTTTGTTGTTAGATTATGCACTGTGGCTTGGACTAGGAAAGATTATATCCTCACTCTGGGACTCAGAAACGAAGTTGGTGCTCCATTTCCACTAAGCATTGCTTTTCTTAGGTACATACTCATCAGTTCAGATGCCACGAAAGTGAAATATGAACTCTGGTAACTAAATGAATGGCGCGCTTTAAATTCCATTTACCAAGTTGCTCATTTCCTCTCCCGTAAATCCTGTCATAGTCTCTGTTCTAAGTAACCCGTTACTACCCCAACTCAGGACAGCTTTAGAAACTGTTTCTGTATTTGGTGCTTCACATATCCCTACCAAATCATAACGTCCCATAGTAAAAACAAAGGCATTCATTTTTACTCCGTAAGATTTGAAGACATCTATTGCTTCCTTTAGATTTTCTGGCAAAGCCTTTATTGTTTCCATCCTTTTCTGAGTGAATTTTCCGAGAATTACAAAATGTGGCATTTTTTCACCTCCCCTAAACAAATATTGAATCAATTCACAGAGTGTCTTGACCTTATACAAAAGATTTAGGTTAGAAACGCGCGCGCACAACTTGGAATAACCCAAACCTTTCTCAAGCCTTCTCGAATTGGCGAGAAGAAATATCGCAAAAACTTTTATTCCAAACTGGAAACAATTTCGCTTTTCAGATGAATTGCTCAATAGACTGATTAAAAGAGAACAGCCCATAGGCGAAGACATAATCATCGTTGATTCTCAACTTTTTCGATGGAGGTTTAAGTGAAATCAAAACGCGCGCGCTCGATACTACAACCCGGCCATGTGGCGATCAATTGACGTCTATAAAATCTGGAAGGAAGTGTGAAGTCGCGTTTTTATCAGCCCTCTTTTTTTTGGCAAGCGATTTAGTTTGGTAGTTTGCCCATCATTCTGGCCAAGTTTATGTTTAGCTTTTCCTTCAGTCGCATGCTCTATCCTGAATCCGTGTTTGGCGCGCGCAGTGTCTAAGAAAGCATGTGCGTTCAATAGGCTCCCCCATTCATCACTCGTGGCTATGCTTATGAAGAGGTGTATGTTTCCACGCTTTCGGAGTAGCGAGGGAACATACTCTTTCGTATGCTGCGCAGCAAACCTTAATTGTGATTGCTTTGTTCTTTAGTAAGGGATTGAAATGGTTTTTAATATCGCAGATATTGCCTGTCAACCTGGATCTAAAAGCTTTACAAGGGTTAAGGTGTGTACGATGTCTGATGGAGGAGATCTCGAAATACCGATTCATGTAGTTACCGGAGCTAAGAGTGGTCCGAGTTTATGCTTCAGTTCCAGCGTACATGGCGGTGAGAGTTTTTCCGTAGACGTGGCGAAGGAGATTGTTGCCTCACTGGACCCTTCAAACCTAAGTGGCACGTTAGTTTGTGTTCCAATAATCAATCCCGTAGCGTTTGAGGCTTCAACTAGATTTGTTCCCGCTCTGTTTTCTGGCGGTGACCTGATGCTGTTGTTTCCAGGTAATATGAATGGATGGCTGACAGAGAAAATTGCATATGTCATTTGGCACGAAGTTCTCACTAAGGTGGATTATTTAATTGATAACCATCCGCTCGATCGAGCGGCCACTTCTTGGGTTTATCTACCCCCCGCATCAGCACCCCTTAACGTAGCTGATATTGGCAACAAAATGGCTCAGGCGTATGGGCTCAAGTATCTAATCAGTGGTTTTCCAGCGCGCGCTTATTCAGCTCCAGGTTCAGCTCCTGTAGAGTTAGGAAAGATTGGCAAGCCCTCCATAGTTGTTTCCCATGGATCAGAAATGTACAACTACAAAAAATATTTGAAAGTTGGCGTAAGAGGAGTGTACAATGTTATGAGGTACTTGAAGATGTTACCTGGAGAGTTAGTATTACCTGAGAAGCAAATAAAGATAAACGAATCAAAAATGCTTAGAGCTAGGCATGGCGGAATCCTATATCCTCGGATTGGAGGATTAGAAACGCAAGGTCATGTTGTCTCCGGGGGAACCATTCTAGCTGAGATCGTCAGTCCATACACTTTCAAAGTGTTAGAGGAGATCGTTGCACCATACGATGAGAGTGTCTTACTCCTTGTAAGGGATCGAGTAGAGGTAGTTCCTGGCAGCTACGCCTATCACGTTGGAAATATGAAAACTGCGGAAGTTGTCGAACGATCGTCACTGTGAACGTGAAATGATTAAATGCGCTACAGTTTACGTTGGAGCTTAAAACACGAAAACAAGTTTGCAGATCTGGAGGATTTTAGTAAAACTCGATTAAGTGGAGATAGGTCATTAGGAGATGTCGAGCTATACGCGCACCTCTTTGGGTTTGGGAATTAAAATTTAATCCAAACCAACTCTCATAGTCAAACTCTCTCCCCTACTCTACCACTAGCTATCTGTATATACATCCATACACGTTTTGCACATGCCCGCTGCAATCAAAAGATTTTTGGTTGTCAATTTTCATAATAGACTTCAATGAAAAATATGCAATCGTCAAATGATTCTTAGGGTGTTTTGTTAATGCTCAGAAAGCTGAGCCAGAAGGATAAAGAGTTTCTGCAAAGAAGAGGATATGTTTACGAACATCTACTCTGTTTATACTCGATCGTTTCTGATAACGCAGCTTTGTATGAAGATGACTTTCCAGTATTTCTAAACAGTTTTGGAGAAGCAGACGTCATTTTGTTCAGTCTAGGAGTGAAAAAGAAAGACAGACTCGAGTGCATACAAAAGTTGGCTCGGTTACCAATTACAAAGCTAAACATTGTCTCTCCAGTAGCTTTTAACGATTTGACAAATGTGCGGACAAAATACGTTGACTGGGATTTCCACATCGATGTAGATGAATTTGATCTTGACCTCAAGGGCAGCAAATACGGAAACATTCGCCATACTATGCGAAAAGCAGAGAAAATGGATTATAGAATGAGACTAAGCAGAGAATTCACATCAAAACACACTTATATATTGTCACGACATCTGTTACGCCACAAGTTGGAAGCATGGGACTATGAGGAACTCCTATCTTTAGATAGATTCTTCAGAGAACATGATCATGGTCTAATGATGGAAGTTTATAAGGACGAGAAGCTTTTGGGTTTCGACGTAGTTGATTTCTTTGAAGATAACAGAGTAATGGTTGTTCCCTTAGGAATATATCTTCAAAACCCACTATTATCCGATTTCATGATGTACCAGAACCTAAAATTTGCAAAAGATAAAGGTTATAAATGGTTAAGTGTAGGACCAGCCTGCGGACTTGCTGGGCTTAGGCACTTCAAGGAGAAGTGGTTCGCTAAACCAAAATTCAAAATATATGTTCAAGAGATGAACCTCAAGCCAAAAGTTAGAAATTATCGTGCCCACTAGATGTTGGTTGGATTAAATTTCAATCTTTCTCTGTGCAAGTAACCAGTTCTAGGAAACTTGGAACATCAATTCATTACTTTTCTTGCCAGCAATTGATATTGCACCCATCTTCCTAAGACAATAAGTAATCTTCTGAGCCAACCTAAGAGAAATCCCCAGTTTTGACGCCAAAACTTTGTTCGTGAAACATCCATCCAACTCTTTCGGTAAAAACTCTAGAAAATCTCTACTATCCTCAAAAACAATTCTGTCAAACACATTCAACAACCTTCTATCTTTAACACTAACCCCACTTCTCCTCCAACTTCCTCTACCATCATTAGACCTTAACTCCTCCTCTTCAATCAATAAAACCTCAAGCGAGAAATTCCTATCTTCAAATAGACTGGGCGTATGAACCAACTCATAAAAAAGATCAGTTAATTTCCCCTTCCTCGGAGACTTTCTCCTCCTAACAAACTCACCTGAACTAGATACGTGAACTATCCATTTCAGTTTAGCAATGGGATAAACCAACCGAACCTGATTGTTCAAAAGCAGTTTAGCCAGTTTCTTTTTGATAGCAGAAAAATTTCCAGTCTGAATCTCGATTAAAAGTCTGCCTCTAAGAATATCAATTATAAAATCCTCTACTTTAACCTCAAGTTCATCTCCTGAAACCATATACCAGTCTTTAATTTCGGAATGCAAAGAATATTCAGTCATCAAATATCAAAACAACAAAAACAAATAATAATATTATTCAGGCTTTTGGGTTTGGGATTAAATTTTAATCCAACCAACTCTCATGCAAACTCAAACCCAAACAATAGCAGAAAGTTAATATGCGAATTATTCCGCATTCTATTTGCATGGTTAATGCTTTTGAATCTTTGTTTTCAGGGATTATTTTCGGAATGGTTGCGGGGCTGTCTCCTGGACCGATGCTCACCTTGGTTGTAGCAGAAACATTGAAATTCGGAAAGGAGGAGGGATTTAAAGTTGCGGTGTCTCCTCTGATTACTGACTCAACAATAATACTCCTTACATTACTCGTGTTGTCAACGCTTGCCGAGCATGATGTAGTGATCGGCCTAATTTCAATTTTTGGTGCTTGTTACCTAGTTTACATAGGTCTGGAGAATTTTAGAACTAAAACCGATAAATTCGAAGTTGTAATCGTGAGAAAAGAAGCCTTCAAACGAGCTATCATCACAAACCTCCTGAATCCACACACTTACCTTTTTTGGATTTCTGTCGGAAGTCCAATTATTCTGGAGACTCTGGAAACGGATGCTTCAGCAATAATTCCTTTCCTGCTGGGATTCTACGCTTTCCTGATCGGTTCAATGGCATTCATTGCCTTAGTCATGGACAAGTCGAAGTCATTTGTTAACAGCAAATACTACTCTTACATTGTTCGCGTTCTGGGGATTGTCTTGATCCTTTTCGCTTTAGTTTTTCTCACAGAAGGTTTAAAGTCAATTGCTTCGCTTTAATCCACTGTGAGCGATTAAAATTTAATCCCAAACCCAAATACACTTATTCTCAATAACGCTTATTCCCCAATCGCTCTAGAAGACATGCCATAGTTTTTTGTAGCAAGCCCCAGCGACCCTGAAAGGCAAAACAGCAACCACAGGATTGTCAATTTTTAACCTATTTTTATCAGTTCTGTGATTTTTTCTATCATTTGAACGGCCCATCTAGCACTGAACCCTGCCAACGCCGAGAGTAGCATAACAAAATATTGAGATTCTATCTCGCTTTTTCCCGTCGTAGCAATGAAACCTGCAATAAAGATTAAGTATGCTAAGGCGCCAAGGACAGCTCCCATTACGGGAAGTAGGATGTACCATATGTACCAAATCTTTCGAAAATCCCTACGGCTTGTGTGCTGCCAAAGCCACCAGAACCCGTATAGAATGCCACCCAATGACCCCCAAAAGAAAGCCCAGCTTGGAACCCAAAGCAAACTCGAACCCAAAATAGAAGTCTGAAAGAAAATCCATAGTAATAAAAGACCAACAAACAGTCCAACAAGGTACAACAAAGCGGGTCCTCCGTAGGCGTATTTGAAACGCCACCCGAAACTTTTAGAGTTGCAGTGTTTATTTAGTGCATACCACGCTGAACCGAACTTCTCTCTAGCTTCAATAACTTTTGGCGGAGTCGCAGATAAATCAGTGATAGCAGCATTTATGATACCCATAATTTTCTTATACGAATCATAATCTTCTGTAAATAGGCCATTCTCGTTTGCAGTTTCCAATGCGCTTTCTAAACAGTTGAGTTGACTTTTCCAGTATTCAGGAGTATCTTCTTCAAGTTGAGCCAAGGTGTTTCACACCTTTCGGAAACTCAACGCTATTTCTTCCTTTTTTTGTCAGGATCGTCGAAACGACCTTTGGGTTTCTCCCGTTTTGTCTTTTTAGGCACCACCAACAGTTCACTCCACTAATTCTAATAGCTTTTTTGAGCATTAAAGCTTTTTATTAATTGCCTATTTCCACCGATACCCCCTTTACCTGTCCCTTACCCGTCAACACTCAGACCCTTCACACCTGTCTCCCTGCCTATTTCCCACCTCTCAGCCACCACCCTCACGTAGTCAAGTAAAAAAAGGGCCTTAGCGCGCGCAAACTCACACATACTGATGGAAAATCATTTATTTTCGTTGGACAATCGTTCTAAGTTAGAAGTGTGAAACGGGATGGATTTGAAAAAAGATTTGAGGGAAATGGCGATGCACCTTGGGGCTGACGTTTTCAGCGTTGCTTCTGCTGACGCCCTCAGAGATGCTCCGTCAGGACATCGCGTCAGAGACGTTTTGCCAGATGCAAAGTCGATTATAGTTCTTGGGATGAAAATGCTCGACGCTCAGGCGGATATTATACCAACTGGCGGAGACCATTTCGGAGCCTCTTCAAGGCAGGACATGTTTAGAGGGCATAGCACTTTCATTTCACAGGAGCTTGATCGGGTTGGATATGCTGTCGCTAGGTTTTTGGAGAAGAAGGGTTTCAAAGCCTATCATCAGATGGCTTCAACAGGAGGAACGGATCAACGTTATCTTATGGGCTTGTTGTCCCTAAAACACATAGCTGTTAAAGCTGGTCTGGGCGTTTTTGGACTTAACAGCCTGCTCATAACTCCGCAATATGGTCCAAGAGTACGACTAACTGCCATAGTTACCGACGCAGAAATTCAGCCAGATACACCTTTGAACGAGAATTTTTGCAAAACTTGTGAAAACTTATGCCTTTTGATGTGCCCAGCGAACGCTTTGAAGAAACCGACCGATGACTCTCCATACGAGATCAACAAATTTGCATGTTGCCAATACCTGAGCACTAGACCAACATGTAGCATATGCTTAAGCGTATGTCCAGTGGGAAACAAGCGTATTAGATGAGCAAAAAATCAACTCTTTTTTACTAGAATTTTTGGGTTGCTTAGTTAGATTAAATTCTAATCCAATCAAGACCTAATCTCGATGTGCCCTCTGCTATTCTAAAACTTCTCTGAGCTTAAGAATTTAATTTTTGCGCGTTTTCTCCGCCTCTATTCCACCAAAATTAGATAACAAAAACTGTTCAAAGAGCGTTGCTTATAGTAGTCCATAGTCAAATTACAGCCACATCAATTACTATTCGTGCTCTTCTTTTTCTTGAGAAAATCAACAGCTATTTAGCTAGCTGATTCCTTTGACACCTATCCAATTAAAACTATAACTCTATTCTAAACCATGCGCTTTATGAGTTCGTTGATTCTTTCTCCCCGATAGCCTGCTTCGCCGCCTGCACTATAGCTTTTCTTGGTTTTCCCCTTAAAGCCCTTCTTCGGCGGGTGCAATCTGAAAACAGGCTGCACGCCTGGCAGTTTCCAATGCTCCACCTTGCAGCTTGCAACAGCGTCTGCGAGTTCATCCAGTGACTTGTAGCCGACTTTCTGGGCGTATTCGTCTGTCAACTTTTTGTTCCCCACAAGCTTCCCCCGTTCTTTCAGCAGCATAGCTACGGTTTCTTTCGAAACTTCTCCCCACGTAACATAACTCCGCACTCGTTTCAACATACCAAGAAATGATGGTCTATTATCAACTAGTACCGCATGATTACTTCTGGCTAAGTGGAGCATGTCGAGGGTTTCCCTAGCTTCACGTTGGGCTCTGATCGTCCCGCGAACCTTCACAACCGCAATGCATCTGCGCTCATCTTCCTTTTCAGCCAACTATCTCACCCAGTCCGTCGGCGTTATTAAGCCATAGGTCTTCTTTAACGCGTCAAAAACCGCGAAGGCAAAGGACGGCACAGTCCTCGTCGAACCATAACTCCTTGTCCACACGTCCTTCACGCCCGCAAGACCCAAAATTACCTTTGCAACTTCACCTGCAACAAGACCCAAACCCCTCGGCCCAGGAACAATAACCACCTTCACACCGCCGCACTTCCCCTCAACCTGAAAAGGCACCGAATGCGGTCTTCCACAACCACACTCCCAACTACCACACCCACGCTTCACAGGAACAATGTTCAAGCGGGCATCTGCAGCAGCCTTCTCTATCGCCGTACGAACTTGACTCGCCTTTCCAGACCCCAAACCAATGTAACCATCCCTGTTTCCCACAGCAACTATAGCCTTAAACCTCGATTTCTCACCCGCATCCGTCTGTTTCTGAACCAAATTTATGTTTATGACTTCTTCTTGCAAGTCTGGAATCAACGTATCCATAATTTGGGGCTCAGATATTTTCAAGCCAGCCATAAACACTTCTTCAATGGATGTAACCCTGCCTTCCTGAATCATCTTCCCCAAACGGGTCTTAGGAACCCACTCCTCCAAGTTTCTTGCTCCTCTTCTCTGACTCATCCTGACTTCTTCCCTCCACTCTCAAATGCAGCAATAATACCCGCTTTAACCTTCACAAAATGCTCCAAAAGTTCTTCCGGAGCAAGTTTACGTTCAAGATATTTTGAAAACCTACTCTGATAATCATCAGAGCCGGGACCCAAACTTTTTGCGTACATAACGATGTGCTCGCCCTTTACTCTCCCTTTAACTATTTTCTCCTCGTCATAAGGAACGTCTATCCCAGCGTCCAAAACTCCATTCAGAACAGCAAAAATCCTCGACCCCTTAGACGGCGAACGCAATCCCACATCCAGAATTGTCTCCTTTACATCTCTGGCCTTGGCTTTCAACCCACAAAGAAGCCCAGTCAAATAAGCTGCCGGAATATTTCCGTTAGAGGCCAACCACCCGTATTTCTTCGCCAGTTCTCTGCTGTGAGCAGCGGCCAAAACCTCGTCCCCATGCGGCCTAGCCACAACTATCTGCGCAGCGACATTCTTAAGCGTGCCACGAGCCACAAGTCTGGGCTTTCCAGAAAGCACCAAAGCCCTTCTTGCCTTATAATCAGTTTTTCCTTCCCTTCTCCGTCGGAGCGGAACGTTATAGCGGGCGTTCTTTGCCATTAACGTTTCCTCCAAAGATCATGAGCTTTCAAGTAACGCTCCAAATCGGCAACAGACTCAAATCTTCCGCTACTAGCCATTAAATACAACTTTCGATAGGTGCCCTCTGTAATAGTTCTGTTTGCCTTTAGCGCACGAAGCTTTCTCCGCATAGACCGAATCTTACTCATCCACGCTTCTTTCTTAGAAATTTTCGCCCGTGCAGTTCCGCTTCTGCTACCTGCGCCTCTCTTTCGTCCTTTCCGCTTCTTCTCATGTATTATCCGCGCCCTAGCCCGACTTACACCCTTCTCCGGCAACGATTTAATGATTTTTTCATGAATTAGCTTTCTGATTTCATCTCGCGTTATCGCAGCTTCTACATCGCTTATTCTTCCAGGATCTATCCACACGCGGTTTTGCCCTACTTTCAGTATTTCTGCGGCTAGACGCCTTTGACTACTAAGACTCGTCATTGCTTTTTAGCTCCTTTTTTGGTTTTCGCTCTTTTCCGTGTCCTCTTCGGCTTCTTTTCCTCTTCCACTGCTTCTCGCTCTTTTTCTTCCTCTATTTCTTCTTTTTTCTCCTCTTCCTCTTCAGCTGCCTCTTTCACTTGCCTAAAGTTCAGAACCACTATTTTCTTTTTTCTCGCTTCAATCAAAATTCTCATTCTTTTTCTTTTACCAACAGCATGGGCAATCCGAATAGCTTCTGTTTTCGGATCGATTCTTTTGACTTCTTCTGCATTGTATACTAGAACTTCTTTGTATCCTGAAGGATGGAGACCACGGGCAACCTTTGGTCCCCTGTAACCAACGCTTACCGTTGGCGGCCATCCCTTGATTTTCCTTCTCATCTTGTTATCTAAACCGCGAGGTCGACGCCAGTTTTCCTTTAATCGTGCATATCGCCAGCTTTCATGTCTGACGAATTTGGGTTTCTTCCTTTTTGCACGTTCTCTTATTCTCAACGCCTTTTGCGGAGCGGTCGTTTTTGGTTCCGTCATTGCTCCATCCCCTCAGTTCTTTCATACACGTATATGCCGTCCAAGAAAACGCGCGGATCCTTCTTCTTGACTTTGGTGGCTTGTTCAACGTTTGCCGCGGTTTGACTTACATCTTCCAAGTTCAAGCCTTGAACGATTACATCGTCGCCTTGGACTTTAACCTGAACATCGCCTACGATCTTGACTTTTCTCGCTCTTCTTTCACCGGTAAAATTTTCTATCAAGATTGTTTTATCTTGAACTTTAACTGAGATTGGAAAGTGGGAGAACACTATTTTGAGCTTGTATGTAAAGCCTCTTTTAACTCCATTGATCATGTTTTGGATGTGAGAATGAATGGTGCCTACGAGGGCGGCTTCCTTTTTACGGGGCCATTCAGCCCAAACACGAATTGTTTTCTCGTTAATTGCTATTGATATTGGGGCATAAGAAAAGTCGCGAGTCAAAATTCCCTTATTCCCCTTGACCGTGACTTTCCTTCCTTCGATGGCTACCTCTACGTCATCTGGGGCTTGAATGGTTTTAGCGATTTCTGTCGGCCGCATCATAGTACACCTTTCTAATAAACGAATGCTAGTAGTCTGCCTCCTATGTTTTTTTCTTCAGCCTCTCTGTGAGCGAGCACGCCTTTTGGAGTTGAAACGACCAGTATGCCCACATCTCTCGAAGGGAGGAATTTTTTCTCCCATTCTTCAAATTCGCCGACTCTGACGGCAAAACGCGGCTTGATGGCTCCACACTTATTTATTCTTCCTAAAAGTTGAACCTTGAACTTTCCAGAGCGGCCGTCATCTATAAATTCAAATTCTCCAATGTAACCATTCAACTGCATAATGCGCAGTACTCTGCCCAAAAGTTTAGAGGCTGGGCTAATTACGCATTCACGCTTATTACGCATTTCGTTGTTTTTGACAGTCGTCAAGCCATTTGCCAACGTGTCCATCATGCTTTCCTCGCTACTCATATTTTTTGAATCCAAGTTTTCCGGCAGCTTCTCTAAAGCAATGCCTACACAAATATAAATTGTAACGTCGAATAACCGGCCCGTAAGACCCGCATCTGATGCACGGTCTTGCTCCTTTTCCATATTTTCTTTCTTTTTTCACTTTCTGTTTAGCCATACATCTTTCCTCTATCCTATGTGATTTCAACTCCCAGAGCATGCTTGGCAAAAATCACTGCTTCTTCAGATGTTAAAATGTGCTTTGAACCAATCTTGGATTTCGCTCCCCTTCGACTTTTCACGCGGTACCCGGGACGATTTAGAGAGACACAAACATCCATTCCGAATATGCCCACATCTGGATCGTATTTTACGCCTACGATTTCTATATGCTCTTTTATGCCGAAACAGAAATTGCCATGCTTGTCAAAAGACATCCTGTTGATTTTGTTGTCAATTACGGGTAAAACTTTTTTCAAGAATTCCATCGCTGCTTGTTTTCTCAATGTGACAATGCACGCGATCGGCTCATCTTTCCTAATTCCGAAGTCTCTTATTGTCTTTTTCGCTTTTCTTTTGCTCGGAATTTGACCCGTTAATTCTTTCAGTACTTTTGAAGCTTTTTCCAGCGGCTCACCGGATTTTCCAACGGTAATGTTAACGACAACCTTTTCGATTCTAGGTTTAAGCATGGGGTGCTCTTCCCATCTCTTAAGGAAATCCTCCTCAGACAAGGGGAGCCGCCTCCGGTAATGATATAAGTGGCTGGGACTCGCCGATTGAAAATACGAAGTCCAAGATTGTTTGGTATCGGTTTCCTTTTTTATCTTCAATTACTACAAGGGCATTTCTGCGCCTCTTTGCTTCTGCCTTTTCAATTTCGACGACTCTGCCTTGTTTTCCGATGTTTTTTCCGCCTGTTATTACTGCGAAATTTCCTTCCTTAAGCTTTATGTGGTCAAGTATTTGCTTTTCTGGAAGACCCATTTTCAATGTGTCAAAGGTTGTGTAAACGTCTTCTTGTGGATTTTCGGCGTTGGCCACCTTCAATAGCTTGTTCGAGCCGTCGTGCAGATTGAGTTGTATACGCCCATTTTCAACTACGGTTTTGTCTTCTATTCTGCACAGCTTGAAACCTGTTTCCTCTTTGCTGATTGGGTGAAGAATTAAGCCCTTGTGGGAGGGTATTATCCTGAAGAATTTGTTCAAGTCTGGTATGGAGATAACATCCATTAAGCCTGCGGGAAAATTTTCTTTTCGTCTAGCCTTTCCGTCGACGTAAACCTTTCCCTGAGAAACTATGGTCTTAGCTTCTTTGTTGGTTTTTGCCACGCCGAGAATGTCGCGAAGAACTATCGCTAGGGGGAGGCAACTTCCAAGGGAATGGGGTCCAGAAGAAGGCTTGACAACCCATGAAAATTCTTTTCTGTGAATCGGCCAGAACCTCGGCGCAGGTTTACGCTTCAACCTTGCGGTTTTCCCTTTTTTGCCCAAATTTACGTTCCCCCTTCAGTTTTCTTAGAAGCTTTGCGTTTGGCTCTTGTTTTCTTTCTCTTTGGCTTTTCCTCTTTTTTAGCTTCTTCAACTTTCTCTTTTTTCTTTCTCACGGCCGTCTTCTTAATTACTTTTCTCTTTCTTGCTTTCGGTTTCTTTTCTACTGTGACTTTCTTCTTAACGACCTCTTCCTTTATCTCAGCGATTTCTTCTGGAGGTTTCTCTACGGCTTCCTCAATTTTCTTTTGAGCCGCTTTTTTATGTTCCAAAATTTTCTTTCGCCACTTGTCGTCGAGGTTTAAACTCTTGATCATGACCTTTGAGGGATGCACTGGAACGAATATCGTAGTTCCGTCAACCTTCTCTCGTGTTAAGCCCTCAATATAAACTCTGTATTTTTTCCTGTCTATACGGTTGATTTTCCCTTCGAATCCTTTGTGGTCTCCTCGCAATATACGGACGGTGTCACCCTTTCTGACTGGAAGGCTTTTCGCCCCTTTTGATGCACTAAGTTCTGACGAAAGGGGAGCAGCCATAAGCTTGTGCCTAATATGGGCAGGTGCGTTGTGAAGCATTTTTCTTTGCTTTGTCGGTTTTCTTACTGGTTTTGCTGCTTGCATACGCTTCCACCTATATTATTATGCTAGCGGCACTCGCTATTCTCGGCCATCTTTCAGCAGCCTCCCTTGCCACTGGTCCGCGAATTTCTGAACCCTTCATTTCCCCATCTGGAGTTATTATTACTGCCGCATTGTCTTCAAATTGAACCCAAACACCATCGACTCTTCTATAGGGTTTTCTCTGTCTTACGATCACTGCTTGGAAAATTTTCTTCCTCATATCTGGCGTTCCACGTCTAACAGAAATAGTTACTTTGTCGCCTACAGTTGCGGATGGATAGCGTCGCAATCGTCCCTTATAACCCATTGCTTGGACTAGGCGCAGTTCCCTCGCTCCAGTGTTGTCAGCGCACCTAAGCATTGAACCAGCTAGAAGTCCTCTTGAGATTTTTTGTCCATGTGCCAGCATTCCTTTTGCGATCAGTGCCCTCTGTTTTGCTTTTGCCGCCATTTTTATTTCTCCTCCAGTTTTTCAACAACGACGAATGCTACTGTTTTGCTTAGAGGGCGGCATTCAGCTATTCTCACCCGTTCGCCTTCCTTTGCAGCTATGCACGGCGGGTTATGGGAAGGAATGTGGCTACGTCTTCTTTCATATCGTATAAACTTGGAAGAATATTGAAGATATTCGCGTTCAACTATGACAGTTTTGTCCATTTTTGCACTGGCAACAACCCCTTCTAGTACGCGACCTCTAACTGGAAGTTCTCCATGGAAGGGACAATTTCTGTCATCACAAGCTCTCTTGGGTTTCTTAAAAGTTAAAGACATTACCATAACCTCTTGATGCCCTTTTTAAGGCGGTCTTCAGGTCTTCCCACAAGAAGTCTTCCGTTAATTTCAACAACAGTTCCATCAGAAAATTTGAAATTAAAAACAGCTGAGTTTTTCATAACGTTCTTCCCCTTTCCTTGGTGAAAAATTGTGAAACTATTTCGTGTCTCGTCAATCACTTCGCCCGATATTCCAATATAACCTGCATGTCTACTTTTGACAACTTTTGCTTCAGTTCCGATGAATTCGTAGCGGATTATGTCCGGGGTTACTTTCATTTTTTCTTTTTCTCCTTTGCCTTTGTTTTCTTCGGCTCAAGTTTGCGCTCATTTTCTATTGTCATTATTCGGGCAATAGTCTTGCGCAGTTCTCTTATTCTGGCCGGATTTTCCACAGCACCGCCTGCTTCAATCATGGTTTTTAGCCTGGAGAGTTCCGCTCTAAGCTCCTTGATTTTTTTGACCCTGTCGTCAGAAGACATGTCACGTATTTCTTTAACTCGCAGTATGGGCATCTACTGCGTTGCCTCCTCTTCTCCGCTGACCTCTTCAGTTGCCTCTTCCTCTTCTGGTGGTTCTTCAACTATTTGGATTTTGTCTGGAAACTTCGCGTCTGGAGGCATTATTTTAACCTTTACTCCAAAAATGCCAGGCTTGAGCTGAACGTGAACTTCTGCTCTTCGCATGTATTTCAGTGCAGGTTCACCACATCTCGGAAAGTACCCAGCACGGAACTTTTCGAACCTTGCCCTTTCTGTTCTAAGTTTGCCACTTATGACAATTTCCGCGCCTAAGGCTCCCGCGTCCATAATTTGGTTCAGAGCCCAAAATCCAGCGCGTCTAAAGTGGACGCCTCTTTGCAGGGCTGAGGCAATACGGGACGCGACAACATAAGCATTCAATTCTGGAACTTCAATTTCAGAAACAGAAATCTGCGGATTTGAAATCTTAAACTTCTCTTCCAAAACTACTGCAAGCTCTTTTATTGTTTCTCCACCGCGCCCTATTACCAAGCCCGGGCGCATTGCATAAACTACCACGTGGGTTCCTAGCGGCGTTTTCGACAGGCTAACGCCGCCGTAGCCAGATCGCTCAAGCCTTCTCTGTAAAAACTCGTCAATTTCTGTTTTTTTAATAGATTCTGATATAAACCGTTTAACGATGGACATTAAATTCCTTCCCCTTGTTCGGGTTTCTCTTCTAGAGCTATTTCGATGTGGGTCAAAGTATCAAATTTGGGTGTTGCTCTTCCATGCGCCCTCGGAATGTAGCGTTTGTTTTTCCTTCCTGGATATGCGGATGCATGGATAATGCGGAGTCTTTCAGTGTCCAGACCCTTGTTTTCCGCGTTTGCCTCGGCTCCTTCAATCACATTCAAGATTTTTCCCGCTGCTTTTACCGGATATCTTCCTGCGTAAGTCTTTTCTAGTCCGTGTCTATGTCCAGCTTTCTTCTTGTATCTTCTGAAAGGCACTGGCTTCTTCTTTGTTGCAACATCTCCTAAGTACTGTTTAGCTTGGGTAAGCATCATACCTCTGATTGTTTTGCATATTTCTCGAGCTGCTTTATGGGATACCCTGACTTCCCGTCCGCTTGCTTTCGCGGTTTTCTCGGGATCCAGCTCTTCTTCTGTTATGGAGTATCCCCATTTTGGCACTTTTCATCTCTCCAACTGTGCAATTGAACAGCGTAATGGCGATTTATATGGCTTTCCATAGCGTAATTGGATTTTAGACTAATTTGAATAATATACACATCATCTGCATAGTAGTTTTAGACATTAACCGAGCGATTTTTTTGCCTGTGAAAGTTTTCACGGAACTTACCGAGACTCTTGCGCGATCTTTTAGATTTATGCTTGGATAACCAAGAACAGAAAAAATATTATTATGATTTCACTTTTTTAACCTAGGCTTGTAGAAAAGCAAAACTACGCCTGTTAAAGCAAGTATTATCCCTAAAACTTGTAATGGTTCAAATCTTTCTCCAAGGAGAGTTGTTGAAAAAATTGCTGCTGATAGAGGTTCCATGACAGCCATTACGCTTCCTTTGGCGGATTCGACATGCTTCAATGCGTAGGAGTATATGAGATATGCTCCCAAGGATGGAATCCACGCTATAGTGAATATTATAAACCAGAGTTCTTGTGGATAACTAAGCATTTCAGGAAGGGCAAAAAGAGCTATTGGAAGCGTCGCTAAAGCGCCTATGCCATCGCCATAAAGGATTAGAGTCCAATTTGTATAATGGCTTCTTAGATTCTTGGTGATCAAGAAATAGGTGACAAACATGATGCTGGAGAGTAGTCCCGAAATTACTCCGAGGATGCTTGTGTTTAGCCATGAGCTTTCATAGGCTTTCACGGCGAATGTGACGCCTAGGAATGTTAGAGTTATGGCGGGTATTGTCAATTTGGTGATTTTTTCTTTGAGAAATATTGTTGCGTACATGGCTATGAAAACTGGGTGGGTGTAAAAGAGTACTGTTGCTATGGTGACGGTTGTTAGGTCAACTGCGTAGAAGTAGGCTATTCTCACAAGTGCGGTGCCAAAGATGCCCAGTAACAAAAATTTGATTGCATCTTTTCTTCGGATGCGAAGTAATTCCCTCTTAAACAATGTTATTGGGATCAGGATGGTTGATGAAGAAATGAGAACTCTTAAGGCAATCAATGTTGCAGGACTGATTCCGTATGCAAAGGCAAGTTTTCCAAGAATTCCCATGGTTCCCCATATGGTGGACGCTACTGCGATCAGAAGGTATCCGTAGTTTCCTTTCATACTCAGCTGAAAAGTGGTTTTTACATAAAAAACTGACGGAGATGTTTTGTGGATTCTTACCATGTTGCATGGAGCTGGCGGAACTGTTGTGCGATTTTTGACTTATACCCCCTCTATAAATAGAGTCAACCACCGCTTAGACTAGCGCTGACTATCAGCTCGGAGAAGACTATACCCCTTCATATAAAGAAGTGAAACTCTTGGATGAGGAGACTGTGACACGGACGGTGCAAGTTGAATACTCCCAGAAGGCTGATGCCATGTGCATCTGGCTCAAAAAAGCCAAGAAGACAATAAAAGAAGAGCTTGCAGAAAACGTGATCATTAACCTTGACAAAAACGGGCAGATCATCGACATAGAAGTTCTGGACGAGCTTAAGACTGGGGAAAGGAACTTATCAGAATTTTGGGCAAAAGGAAAACAGCCATAACAGCCAAGTCTGCTGTTCGAAAAAACGAATCAAAGAACATCTCTAATCAGTTCTTTTCTTTTTTTGCAACTTTCGTTTTCAAATAACTGATGGGAGATTTTCTTATACCTTCTACGATGTGTTTATGTTTCACATTTGAGGTTAGTTATCTCAACTGAAAAAGGAACAGGGGACTAAGAATGACCGATAAAAAAGACACGATTACCATGCTACACGGTGCAGGCGGCACCGTCATGCACGATTTGGTTAAGAATTATGTTGTTAAATATTTTGGGGGTGCAAGCAACGCTGAGGTTCCGCTTGAAGCCCTAGATGACGCGGCTGTTGTGGGCGATGTAGTTTTAAAAAGTGATTCTCATGCAGTCAAGCCCATATTCTTTCAGGGCGGAGACATTGGACGATTGGCAGTGTCTGGAACAGTTAACGACATAGCTGTTTTGGGTGCTGAACCCTACGCTTTAACTTGCGGTTTCGTTTTGGAGGAAGGCCTAGCCCTTTCAGATTTTGAAAAGATTTTAGCAAGCATGCAGCAGACATGCAAGGAAGCTGGCGTAAGTATAGTTACAGGCGACACTAAGGTTGTTGAAAAGGGAAGCTTAGGCGGTTGCGTCATAAACGTGTCTGGAATTGGCAGGCGAACAGCAGCTTTGGAAAAAAACCTCGAAGTTGTCAAACAATTCAGAAAAAAGTTTAAGCCACGCTGGATTCTCGATTCTAACCTTAAGGCTGGCGACAAAATGATATTGTCTGGAACGATCGGTGATCATGGTTTAGCTGTCTTGTCCGCCCAAGAAGGTTTGAAGTTTGGAAGCGGCATAGAATCTGACGTTAAACCCCTGAACCGCCTGATTCAACATTTGCTAGGCGAAATCGGCGGAATAGTAGCCATAAAAGACCCTACAAGAGGCGGTTTAGCAGACGCCTTGAACGAGTTCAGCGAAAAATCAAAAGTGGGTATACTGATCAATGAAGACAAAATCCCCATTAGGGCAGACGTGCGGTCAGCATGTGAAATGCTGGGCTTGGACCCGCTTGAAGTTGGAAATGAAGGAAAAATAATCATGGGCACAATAGCGTCGAAGGCAGAAAAAGTGTTGAAATCTTTGAGAGCAACAGAGGAAGGGAAAAACGCGGAAATCATCGGTGAAGTGACAAAGGAGTTTGCTGGCGTGGCTATGCAAACAGCGGTTGGCGGCAAGAGAATAATCGCTAGACCTGTGGGCGATCCTGTTCCCCGAATTTGCTAGGAAGAAAGCGCACTTTTGATCGGATATTCTCAGATAGGGAAAGAACCAAACCATAAAGCAAATTTTGGGTCATTCAAAGAACAGAACGGTTCCAGAAAGGTGATGGATGTTTCGGCCGTATTCATTTTGGTTTTTTCCACAAGTCCGAAACTCTTCCAGCCTTGATAAGTTTCCATTTGCCGATGAAATCTTTCTTATAAAAATGGTATAAACCGCACCGAGTACACTGCATAATTCGCCTGCCCTTTTCGAAATCAATTTCATATAACTCTAGAGGTGAACGGCAGTCGAGACATTTCCCGCCATATGTTTTCTCAGTTTTTTCAGTCATTTTGGAAGCGCTCCTTTAATGATAAGAAGTTTTTACGTTTAAAGCTTGTTAGTTTTCTGTTTAATGGTTAATTCTTTTGTGGAAGGTTGCTTGTGATCTTTGCCCAGACTCTGCATGTCCCTTCAATACTAACCATGCAAGCGCCAACGGGGTTTTGCGGAGTGCAAGCCTTCATAAACAAAGGACATTCTGTGGGTTTAATTTTGCCTATGACGACTAGATGGCATTTACAGCCTGGTTGTATGTCAATGCCTTCTTCAAACTTAATGTCATATTTCAATTGTGCATCATAATCAGCGTATTGTTTCCTGAGCACAAATTTAGACGACGGAATCGTACCGAGTCCTCGCCACCTGCCGTTTTCGGTCTTGAACACTTTCTGCATTAGTTCTTGTGCTTTGACATTGCCTTCCCAACGTACTGCCCTCGTATACTCGTTTTCCAAGCTTGGTTTGCCCTCCGTTAATTGTTTAATGATCATGTAAATTGCGAACAATATGTCCAACGGTTCGAACCCAGCTACAACTGTTGGCATTCCGTACGCTTTTGGGAAAATTTCATAGGGTTTGAGGCCAATTATTGTGCTCACATGACCTGGTGCAACAAAACCGTTTAGGCTCAGATCTTCCATTTCCGCGAGCATTCTCATGGCTGGCGGAATCACGCGGTGCGAGATTAAAAAACTGAGATTTTTTGGCGGTTTACACGAAATTTCGACGGCTGTGGAAGGCGCGGTGGTTTCAAAACCTACAGCGAAAAAAGCGAATTCTTTGTCAGGCTCTTTTTCAGCCATTTTGACAGCGTCACTGACGCTGTAAACGATTCGAATATCTGCCCCTTCAGCTTTGGCGTCTAATAGCGACATTTTCGAACTTGGAACACGTAATACATCACCAAAACATGTCACAGTCACGCCTTTTAGGGCTAATTTAACAGCTTCGTCGATTTCTGAGGCTGGCACTATGCAGACGGGACATCCTGGTCCAGCGATGACTTCAACGTTTGTGGGTAGAAGGCTACGTATGCCGTAGTGCGTAATTGTCCATTCGTGAGTTCCGCAGACGTGGCAGATTTTAACGGTTCCTTTTGTCGGCGCAAGTTCTTGAATCTTTTTTGCTACTCGTTTTGCCAGTTCTGGGTTTCTGAATCTTGATTTTTCGGTCATCAGCGTCAACTTGCCCTGTTTTTCTGGATTTCGGTTTCTGCTGCGAGGATTTCGTTCCATAGGCTTATGGTTTCTAGGGCTTCCTTTTCATCTAGGACCTGGATTGCGTAGCCAGCATGCACCAAGACGTAGTCTCCTACTTTCGCGTCGACGAGTTTCACATTAACTTCTCTTAGAACACCTTCCCCAAAATCCACCTGGGCTTTGTCTTCTATTTTGGTTATGATACGCGCTGGAATAGCCAAGCACATTCTAATCAATAATTACCCAGAACTATCCGGGAATAAATTAATTATGGTTTAAAATTGGAAAAATCCACCTACGATAGTTTGACCAAAAGATGCGCCCCCGTCGCCTGGCGGTATGAACTTGTGGACCAGAAATTTTAAACCAGCATTTTCCACGGTTTCTCGCATAGTTCGGGCTAGTATCTCGTTGCATGCGGCTCCGCCAGAGAAACCAATGGTTTTGACTCGGTTTTCTAATGCCTTTTCTACAGCCAAGGAGGCTAAGCCTATAGCCAAATACCTGTGGGCAGAGCAAGCCAAGTTTGCCTTCGAATGTTTCTCGCGGTTTTCGAATATTTCCAAAATCATCGGCGTCGTTTCCAACGTGTTACTTTTTATTCTGGGGCTCAGTTTTAGCTCGTCCTTGCCTTTTATGGCGGTTGACTCGAGTTTCATGGCAGGTTCGCCTTCGTAGGTGCGTTCGTAGCATACGCCTAAGACAGCCGAGACTGCGTCTAATACTCTTCCGCAACTTGTTGTTTCGATTATGTTGTTGGCCTTGTTTAGCTGATGAAGGATTATTTGGGCTTCTTTTTCGCCGTGAGGAAGATGATGCTTGTTCTGTAAGAGCCAGTTTCCAATGTCTACTTTCTTGTGCAGTATCCCCGCTGCTGTTCTCACTGGGTAACGAGTCGCTAGGTCCCCGCCAATTAGGGGTTGTTTTTCAAGATGCGCTAATCGTTTGAAATCGGAAGATTCACTTGTGCAGAGCAGGATTTCTCCGCCCCATGCTTCACCATCTGTGCCGTATCCGTATCCGTCGCAGCATATGCCCACCATTTCATCTACTGCGTGTTCGGCCATCAATGCTGCGATGTGCGCATAGTGATGTTGCACCTGGATTAGTTGCCATCTGTTCTCTTCTGCCAAGTCTCGGGCTAGCTTCGTTGTTGTAAATTTAGGGTGTAAATCGCATGTAATTACTTCTACTTGGCTGTTTGTGAGGCGTATCAAGTGTTTTGTGGCGTTTTCTAGGAAATCCTTTGTTTCGACGTTTTCCACATCTCCTATGTGCTGGGAAATGAAGGCTTTGTTTTCAAGCAAAACGCATGCGGTGTTATTAAGCTCTCCGCCTAAGCCTACTACGCAACGTTTTGCTTTTTCCTTAAGCATTATCGGCGCTGGCGCGTAGCCTCTTGAACGTCTTATGAAAGACAGATTCTTGTTGTGGACGCGAATTACTGAGTCGTCGCACCTGTAGGCTATTTTGCGATTGTGAAACAGAAAGTAGTCAACTGTGTCGCCTAGGGTTTCCAGAGCTTCTGCATTGTCCTTTACAATTGGCTGGTTTGGCGGGTTTGCACTCGTCATGACAAAGGCTTTGTCGTCTATTTTGTCAAAGAGCATGTAATGCAAACCCGTGTAGGGTAACATAACGCCAACATTATGCAGGCCAGGAGCGACTAAATCTAAAAGATTGTACGCTTCGTCCTTGTTTAGCAAAACTATAGGACGTGTATAAGAAATCAGAAGCTCTTCTTCTTCCCTATTTACTTGCGCAAAAGTCTTTGCGGCTTCTATACTTCGAGCCATGATGGCGAAGGGTTTCTGCTTTCTGTGTTTTGTCTCCCGCAGTCTGATCAGTGGTTTCTCCTTTGTTGTCGACGCGGCGACGTGGAAGCCACCATATCCCTTGATCGCGAGGATGAAGCCTTCTGAAAGCAGTTTTCCAGCTTCCCTTACTGGGTCTTCATGCCGAATTAATTCGCCTTTCTGTGTTGTTAAGTATACTTTGGGACCGCATTTTGGACAGGCAACTGTCTGGGCGTGGAATCTCCTGTTTAGTGGATCTTTGTATTCTTTTTCGCAGAAGCCACACATGGGAAATTCTCGCATTGTAGTGTGTCCGCGGTCGTAGGGAAGCTTCTCAATGATGGTGAATCTTGGGCCGCAGTTTGTGCAGGTGATAAAAAAGTATTCATATCGCGGGTCTTTCGGGTTCTTGAGCTCTTCTAGACATTCGTTACATATGGCTATGTCAGGCGGAATAACTGATCCAGAAAATTCCGCTTTTTCGGAGCTTCTGTATATGGCGAATTTCTCATGTTCGTTTTTGCCTGGTAGTTTTGTTGTGATAACTTCGTGAATTTGGGATAGAGGCGGCTTTTTCTCCTTTAAATCAATCATGAAGTTTTTAATGTCCTTTTCTTCGCCTTCTAACAATATTTCTACGCCGGCGTCACCTCTGTTCCTAACGTATCCTTTCAGGTTGTTTTTCACGGCTGTGCGGTATATGAAGGGGCGGAAGCCTACGCCTTGAACTATGCCAGTAACGTTGATTTTAAGTCGCAATTATTTCCATCTCTCATTCTAAAAACGACAGTTTCTCAGTCTTACTCTTTTTCTTTTTCGGCAGACATTATTGACCCGAATTTTTTACAAATATAGACGATAAAAGAAGTAATAATGCTTTACGCCGACACGAAGTTTTCTGTTCTCTCAATTTTTTGCTTTTGACTGTTCTAAAACTTAGCATTATAAGCCTCTTGCGTCAAAAATTTGTTGAGAACGGCACATTGGAAATTCAGAAATCTCCATTCAAAACTTGCCTTCTAATCTGCTTAGCTCTCGCGTTAGCTGTAACTTTAGCCACGTACAACGTATACTACGAAGATACGCGTATTGTAGATGCGTTGCATCTATACAGGGGCTGGCCACTCTATTGGGTGATCGAATCATGGCCGACATGGAACCCTCCGCCGTACGCGATAATCCACAGCTTTCACTTTCAAGCATTCCACTTTCTGGTAAACATGATTTTTTTGGCCATCTTTTTTCAACTTCCATCAATCCTGTTACTGTTAATGATGAAAAAGAAACCAGATATCAGCTAAGCCCCGCATATTTTGCCCAAAATTTTTTGATGAAATCCTGAAAATGTTTACACAAACATAAGGAATTTCTATAAAACTAACCCTTAATTATAAGCACTAAACTCTAGTATCACATAGAACTGTCATGCCGAAATGCCAGTACTGTGGGAAAGAAGCCTCTTCTTTCTTCAAGTGTGATTATTGTGGTAAAACTTTCTGCAGATCCCACAGGCTTCCGGAAAATCACGCGTGTCATGAGCTGTTTTGGTATCAAATGGACCAAGCCATGAGGACAGAAATAAAAAGCAAAAAGCGATTTAAAAGGGTTAAATCGTATTTCACAAAAAACTCAAAGAAACTCTGGGCCTTTGTGCTACTAATTTTTCTGGCAGTCGTCCTCATTGGCAATGTTAACGATGAACTTAGGGACCCGAATTATGAAGAAGCCTTACTATTTATTGCATCAGACAAGACTGACCAAAGCCGATATAACAAGAGTAACTATACTTGCGTGAATTTTGCGACTGACTTCAAAAACAATGCGCTAATGGTGGGATATAGATGTGGTTTTGTTATCATTTACTTTCCCGGCACAAACAGTGTGACATCCCACGCATTAAATTGCTTCAATACCACAGATCACGGATTAGTTTTTATAGAGCCTCAAAAAGACGATGTTGTCCAATTAATCCTCGGGAAACCTTACTGGAACAGAACAAAATATGGGACGCCAAGTTACAATGACACAATCCTAAATTTCACGATAACTTGGTAACCTGATCAACATAGATAAACTGATCCGGATTATAGGACCATTGCCGCTAGACGGTGTTTGAATCTGCGAATACTTCATAAACGTCCGTTTGCAGAAATAACTTGTTAAGGGTTGTTTAAAGATGGAAAGTTGGGATTTGATAATCATTGGTGCTGGAACTGCTGGTCTGGCCGCTGGAATTTACGGGGCGAGAAGCGGCTTGAAAACCTTAATTTTGGAAGAAAAAATAGTTGGCGGAACAACCTTGGACGCGCCATTGGTTGAAAATTATCCAGGTTTTCCTCGCATAGGCGGAGCAGAATTGGCAGAAAAGATGGCTTCTCAATGCAGAAGTACAGGCGTAAATATCCACGAATTGGAAAGCGTAGTCGGTTTAGAATTTAAAGGTGACCAAAAGATTGTGAAAACCAAAAGAACTACCTATGAAGCTAAAGCAGTCATTATCGCGTCAGGTTCGCACTATCGCGAAATTGGCGTTCTAGGCGAGAAAGAATTTCGCGGAAGAGGCGTAAGCTATTGTGGAATTTGTGATGGACCCTTGTTCAAGGGAAAGCGGGTGCTTGTTGTTGGCGGAGGCAACTCCGCAGCGATTACCACTCTGTACCTTGCGGACCTTGCTTCGGAAGTTAAGATTGTTCATCGCAGAGATGCGTTCCGCGCTGAAGATGCCCTCGTGAAGGCTATGGAGGTTAAGAATAACGTCCAAATATTATGGAACACTCAAGTTAAAGAAATCAAAGGTGAAAAACTCATCAACAAAGTAGTGCTGTTCAATAACAGAACTGGAGAAACCAGAGAATTGTCGGTTGACGGTGTTTTTGTCCAAGTCGGAGAAGCTCCGAACAGTGAGCTTGCCAAAGAAGCAGGTGTCGAGATTGACGAGGATGGTTACGTCAAAATTGACATGAGGCAGCGGACAAGCATTGCAGGGCTTTATGCGGCAGGCGATGTTACGAATCATCCTGTTAAACAGATCGGAGTAGCAGTTGGACAGGGCATAACAGCAGCTTTAGAAGCCTATGGCTATATTCGAAGACCATATTACAAAAAATAGAAAACAGCCCAAAACCATTATATTGTTAAGAATTCATCATTCAATTCTCTAAGAGCCCAATTTGCGCCAAAACCGTCAAAAGGACATTGGGCACTGGAAGTGTCAAAATGGGCGAGAAGTGCGTTGCCGTAATAGACATTAACCAAGACTATTGCAGCCGATGCTCAATTTGTCATTCAATCTGTCCCTATGACGCCATAAACCGTGATTCTGAGACGGGCAAGCTGGAAATAGATTTGCAGAAGTGTCAAGTCTGCGGAATCTGTTATAGCGCGTGTCCCGTCATGGCAATAGAAATTGCTTATTATGATTATGATAGTTTGGCAAATTATGTCAGTCGTATGCGTGCAAAGACTAATAGCGATACACTTGTCTTGATGTGTCGTGGAAATTCCGCTCCAACATGCGACGTTGAAGAGATTTTGGCGGACCAGGGTTTAAGCATAAAAGACTATATTCCGCTGCGCTTACCTTGCTCAGGACGAGTTCCAACAGAATTTGTTTTCAAAGTTTTGAACTCTGGCATAAGAAACGTAGTTTCGATTCAGTGTGAAGATGCATTCTGCCGGTTCAAGGAAGGTACAAAGATTAACAGCAGGCGACTTCTTTTGGGCACAGCTGTCCTTGAACAGTTGGGATTCAGCAAAGACACAGTGAAAGTTGTAAAGTACTCTAGAAAAGTAGTTTATGACACCGAAAAATGCGTGGGCTGCGACAAATGTGTGTTTATCTGTCCATATCAAGCCATTGAAGCAGAACCTTTCGCAACTCCGAAAATACTTTGCGAGTATTGCATGGGTTGTGGTGCATGCGCCCTAGTTTGTCCGCATCACGCAATTCAGATCAAAGGTTTCGAATTTGAGAACGTTCTAAACCGGTATGAAGAATCAGCCGCTAAGCTTAAAGCACAAGGCAAATTCCCTGTGATTCTAGTCTTCTGTTGCCAATGGTCAGAATTCTCGGCTTTGGACACCCTCGAAAGTTTGCCCTCTAAGAGAAATGCAGTGACCTTGGAAATTCCATGCTTCAAGGCACTTGATCCAACTCACATTGTCAACGCGCTGCATAATGGTTTTGACGGAGTAATGGCTGTTGTGTGCTCCGCAGAAGACTGTAAATTGCAAGAAGGTAGAGAAACTTCTGAAAGAAATATGGCTGTCCTAAAAGATGCTTTAAAGAAGATGAAATTCTCTGAACGTTTTGCGCTTTTCGAGGCATCGCCACGTTGTGCAGGCGTTTTCAACCAGAAACTAGACGACTTTTCCAAGCAAATTGCTGCTTTGCCGCCCTTAAAACTAGTAAAACCAGAGGCTAGAGCAAATGTATGAAATCCTAAAAAACGAAGAACTTGCTCCAAAAATCAAGCTATTCGAGGTTTACGCTCCAGAAATAGCTGAAAAAATCAAACCTGGGCAATTCATAATAATAATCATTCACGAAAAAGGCGAAAGGATACCGCTTACCATTGCTGGATATGACGCGAAGAAGGGAACAATAACCTTTACATTCAATGAGGTTGGAAAAACAACCAAGCAACTTGGACTTATGAAAGAAGGCAATTATGTAGAAAGCATCACTGGTCCTCTCGGAAACCCATCCGAAATCAAAAATTTTGGCAAGGTTCTCTGCGTTGCTGGCGGGGTGATGATCGCACCGATGCTCTTACAAGTCCAAGCCTTGCGAAAAGCTGGAAACACGGTCACGACTGTTATAGGAGCAAGGATAAAAGAACTACTTTTCTTCGAGAATGAACTTAAGACTCTAAGCCATAAGCTATATGTAGCGACAGATGATGGCTCCAAAGGTTACAAAGGTCTGGACTTTTTAAAAGAAATTCTTGAGAAGAAAAAGTTTGACCGTTGCGTTGTCATGGGACCCGTTGTAATGATGAAAACCGTCTGTGAGACCACCAAGCCTTTCAGCATTCCAACAGTTGTGACTTTGACGCCAATAATGGTTGATGGGATGGGAATGTGCGGGGTCTGCAGGGTTACTGTGGGTGGAAAGATGAAATTCGGATGCGTTGACGGCCCAGAGTTTGATGGGCATCAAGTGGACTTTGAGGAGTTGATTAAGAGGCAGCGAATGTTTCTTCCTGAAGAGCGTTTGAGCTCAGTTTTGTGGGAGCTTGGAGGTTGCAGCTGTGGCTGAAAGTAAACCTAAACCAAAAATTAGGAAAGAGGCTACGCCAATGCCTAAGCAGGCCCCAGAGGTTCGTAGGCGAAACTTTGACGAGGTTGCCTTAGGTTACACTGAAGAACAGGCCAAACAAGAGGCAAATCGTTGTTTGCAATGTCCAAAACCGCAATGTGTTCTCGGCTGTCCCGTAGAAGTATGTATACCGGCCTTCATTAAACTAATACGGGAAGGGAAATATGAAGAAGCAGCGCTGGAAGTAAAGAACAAAAATGCGTTACCCGCAATTTGCGGACGTGTTTGTCCGCAGGAAGGGCAGTGCCAGAAATTCTGTGTCACTGGAAAAATTGGCGATCCAGTTAGTATTGGGAGATTGGAAAGGTTTGTTGCTGACTGGGAGAGAGAAAGAAACGTTAAGGCACCTGAAAAAGTGCCATCAACTGGCAAAAAAGTCGCAGTAGTTGGCGCGGGTCCTGCCGGTCTTACTGCTGCAGCTGACTTGGCGAAGCTCGGACATAAGGTTGTAATCTTTGAGGCATTGCATCTGCCAGGTGGCGTGTTGGTCTATGGGATTCCCGAATTTCGGTTGCCTAAGAGCATAGTTCAGGCCGAAGTTGATTATATCAAGAAGTTGGGTGCTGAGCTTCACCTCGGCTATCTTATCGGTAGAACATTTACGATTCCTGAATTGCTGAAGAAAGATTTTGAGGCAGTTTTCATAGGCACAGGTGCAGGTTTGCCTATGTTTATGGGCTTGCCTGGAGAAAATCTTGGCGGCATATACTCTGCGAACGAGTTTTTGATTAGAGTCAATTTAATGAAGTCTTATGCTTTTCCAGAATACGACACACCGATAAGGATTGGTGATCACGTCGTAGTCATTGGCGGCGGCAACGTTGCGATGGATTCTGCTCGCTCAGCTTTACGCCTCGGGGCTCAAGAAGTTTGTATAGCTTATCGCCGTTCAAGAGAGGAAATGCCTGCGAGGCATGAAGAGATTGAAAATGCTGAGGAAGAGGGAATAGTCTGCAAGTTTTTAGCCAGTCCAATACGATTCATCGGAAACGAGAAAGGATGGGTTAAGGCCATGGAGTGCATTTGTATGGAGCTTGGGCCTCCAGACGAGTCGGGAAGGAGAAGACCAGTTCCAATTAAAGGCTCAGAATTCACAATGGACGTTGACACAGTCATAATTGCTATCGGAAGAACGCCTAATCCAATAATTCAACGGACAACTGAAGGCTTAAAGGTTACGAAATGGGGCATGATTGTTACGGATGAAAATGGAGAAACAAATATAGAAGGTGTCTATGCAGGCGGCGACATAGTTACAGGCGAAGCAACCGTGATAAGCGCGATGGGCGCTGGCAAAAAAGCGGCAAGGGCCATACACGAATACATAATGAAGAAATGAGGAGATAGCTGTGTGGGAGTCTGCGCTAGACACTCTAACCTCTCCCTTATATATACGTTGAACCTGTGGTTGATCATTCGAAGCCGACACTTTTGCAGTTTCAGGTGCGAAATGGCAGATCATGTAAACAGAGCGAACGCTATCTATTTTTCTAAGTGCAGAAATTAGCACATGCCAAATGACTGAAAAATTTCCAAAAGAACGTTCTTTAAATATCTCCAGTGGAAAACAGATAGCATTAGGCAATCTCGCTTGAGGCGAAAGGAATATGAAAAAATCTGGCGCCGATGAAATTGATTGGGATGCGCACAGGAAAGTGACTGAAAGCGTTTTCCAGTTGATAGGTAGAACACCGATCGTCAAATTGAAGAAAATCCCCAAGAAAGACGGCGTCACAGCAACTATAGTTGCAAAATTAGAATTTTTCAATCCTACTGGAAGTTTGAAGGACAGAATTTACTGCGAGATGATGACAAGTGCCATTGAAAACGGCAAATTGAAGCCGGGCATGGAAATCCTTGAAGCTTCAACTGGAAACGCTGGAATCTCCTGCACTTTCGTAGGACGCTGCTTGGGCTATAAGGTTACAATCGTTATGCCAAAGGGAATGAGTCAAGAAAGAGTAAAATTCATCCGCGCCCTCGGCGGCAGCGTGACATTCACTGAAGGCGGAGAAAGCGACGTAGACCTTTCCATGAAAACGATAAACGAGATCATGAAAGACAATCCTGGCAAGTATTGGTGGCCCGAACAATTTTCAAATCCTGACAATTCCACATCGCACTACAAGACGACTGGTCCAGAAATCTGGGAACAAACCGACGGCAAGATAGATTGTTTCTTGGCGGCCGCAGGGACAGGCGGTACCCTGACTGGAGCTGGCAGATACTTAAAAGAAAAGAACCCGAACATTCGCATCTATGCTGTTGAACCATCCGAGGCGCCGCTACTATCCAAGAAGCGCTGGGGCTCCCACAGAATCGAAGGAATAGGCGACGGCTTCGTCCCCAGAAACTTGGATTTGAGCCTCCTAACAGGAGTTGTTACAACAACGTCTGAAGAAGCAATAGAAATGGCGAAGCGATTAGCGTTAGAAGAAGGAATTTTCTGCGGCATATCCTCAGGATGCAACGTGACCGCAGCCATAAAAATTGCCAAAAAACATCCTGAATTCAAATCGATCGTGACAATGATAAATGACTCTGGTCAACGCTACTTTTCCACGAAGCTCTGCGGAGAAGAAAAACCACTTGAAATCCCAGTGCGTGAACATCCAATGGACGAATACACGGTTGAAGAGCTTGACAAGCACCAAGCAAAATGGGAAACAATAGAATAGAACTCGTGAATCTATCTTGAAGATTATGAAATGAAACTTTCAACTAAAGCAACGTAAGCTTGCACAGCCCTTTTGACATCTTTTACATGCACGTGCTCATTTGGTTGATGAGCCAAAGTTTCATCACCAGGCCCGAAGCCAACCGTTGGAATTCTCTTCAGACCATATGTACAAACGCCGTCTGTGCTAAACCTCCAAATGTGAGGTTTAGCGTCTAATCCCCTCTTCTGGATTGCATTAAGGGCCTTTTGAACGATGTCGTCTTCTTCAATAAGCCACGCCGGAAAGAAATTCTTCGCCTTGAATTTTCTTCCAGTCCAGCAACGTAGGTTCTCCTCAAGGATGCTTGCTGTTCCATCCAAGATTCTTCCTTCATTTTTGATTTCCTCAACCTTATGCTTTATCGGTTTAACAATTTCCTTTTCAGTTTCGTTGAGAACTATGCGCCTGTCAAAGAGTACTTCTGCCTTGTCGGGTAATTGCGGAACACCTTCTGGCGAAGCATACAGGCCTATCGTGGTTATGGTTGCTTTTCCGAGTTTTTCATGAAAGGGAAGGCGCGGACCCAGTTCACGTTCAACATAGCTGACCAAGTTAGAAGCGGCGTAAAGGGCGTTCAAACCGAGTTCAGGCATGCTCGCGTGGGCCGTTCTTCCGTTCAACTCAGCTTTTATTACTGCCCTTCCTCTGTGGCCTACGCCTAGATCCAAGTTCGAGGGTTCTCCAATCACGATCAAATCTGGTGTTTCTTTGAATTCTTTCTCGATGATGTGTCCTATTGCGGTTCCTTCCACTGTTTCTTCGTGGACAACGAAGCAAACTGCCAGCGTCCCTTCATGCTCTTTACGCATAAATTCTTTTGCCGCAAAAGTCATAGCTGCTAAGGCAGCTTTCATGTCAACAGTTCCTCTTCCAAAGATTTTATCATCAACGACTTCAGCCGCATAAGGCTGACATTTCCACTGCGTGGGGTTTCCAGGCGACACATGGTCCATGTGGCCCTCCAAAACGACAAGAGGCGTGGGCGACTTGCCCTCAACGAATCCAATAACATCGCCAAATTCATCCGTGAAGACCCTGTCTAAGCCAAATTCGCCTAGAACATCTTTGATGAATAGGGCTAGTTCCTTCTCTTCTCCAGATAAACTGGGAATCTGAACAAATTTTCTGACGCAATCAATTACGTCCTTGACTATTACTACTTCCTCCCTAAAGCGCTCATAACATTTTATGATTTTTATATTTTAGCCTTGTTTCCACAACATGTATCAAGCGTCAGCTCCGAAGTTTAAAAACTTAATTAGTAGATCGAGTTTTCTTAGCAATATGATCGCCAAGGTGAAAACATGAAAGGAAGAGTTGTCATACTGATGGGTTCAGAAAGGGATTTGGAGTTTTGCCGAGAAATAGCCAAACATCTGAAGGCTTTAGGGCTAGAGTATGAGTTTCGCGTTGCCTCAGCCCACAAAACTCCAGAAAAAGCATTGGAAATCATAAAAGAGCTCGAGGGAGAAAAGATTGTTTACGTAACGGTTGCTGGAAGGTCCAACGCTTTAAGCGCCTTTGTTGATGCGAACACAACGAAACCAGTTATTGCGTGTCCGCCTTATTCAGAAAAGTTCGGCGGAGCAGACATTTACTCTTCGCTCAGGGTTCCCAGCGGAGTAGGCTTGGTTGTAACGATTGAGCCGGAAGCAGCCGCCATCGCTGCCGCGAAAATCTTTGCCACGGAAGACAAAGAGCTGGAAAAGCGTGTGAGAGAATATCAGTCTGGGAAGAAGAAAGAGATTGAAAAGGCTGACGCGTTAGTTAGAAAATTGCAGTAAGGCAATGGGTTATGGGAAGCGTAAAAGATTTAGAAGTAATCACACAACCAACAAAAGACGTGATGGGCATCGGCAGATTCCATTTTTCAGATCGCTATTCGGTTTTTGACTGGGGCGAAATGCCAGACCACATTGAAGGTAAGGGAGAAGCCCTCTGCCTTATGGGAGCCTACTGCTTCGAGAAGATAGAAGAAAAGAGCATCAAAACTCATTACAGAGGCTTAGTTAACAACAGTGGAAGAGTCGTAAGGTTCAAAGATTTAAAAGAGCCTACAAACGTCATGGAAATTAACCTAGTCAATGTGTATAGACCTGAAGTCAACATAGCACAGGGAAAACTCAGATATGACTATAGCTTTTTTAAGCCAAACCTGAAAAACTATTTGGTTCCCCTTGAGATAATTTACAGAAACGGCCTGCCCGAAGGCTCATCAGTTTTTAAGAGACTCGAACAAGGCGCAATAACAATCAAAGACTTAGAATTAGACCACTACCCAAAACCTGGAGAACGCTTTTCAAAACCAATATTTGACGTAAGCACTAAACTTGAAGAAACCGACCGTTATGTTACATGGGAAGAGGCAAGGAAAATAGCGGGTTTGGCGAATGAAGAAACAGCGAAGGTAAAGACTGTCCTTTCAAGTGTCGATGATGCAATTAGCCAAATCGCCTCAGGCGCTGGCTTAGAAAACGAGGATGGGAAAATAGAGTTGGCTTTTGACCATAAGAGAAAGCTTATAGTTGTCGATGTGGTCGGAACCCTTGACGAATGCAGATTCACTTATGACGGGTTGCACGTAAGCAAAGAAATTGCTCGGCAATTCTACAGGAAAACAGACTGGTACAAGGACGTGGAAGAAGCCAAGAAAACCGCTGAAGCCAAGGGGGTCAAAGATTGGAGAACGGTCTGCAAGTCGCAGCCTCCCAAACTTGATGCGGAATTAAAGGCGACCATAAGTGAAATGTATGTGGCTGCTGCAAACGAAATGACAAACCGTAGACTATTTGATGCTTCCAGTCTCGAAAACGTGATGAAAAAATATAGAGAGTATGAAGACAGCGACTAAGTCACTAGTTCGTGCAATTGCCCTGCTTTCAGCGCTCTTCTAATTTCTAGCGCTATGCGGTCGCCCGTGCTCATTCGCTTCTTGTATTTCGCGTTGGCGTACTGCGAACCGAGGCCCATGTGAACATTTGTTCCTCCGCCGTGTCTCAAGGCTACGTCTTGTGTCACTGGAATGTGCATGTACGGGTCTTTTTCGCCGTGTATGTCGTAAAGTCCGTAGTCTGTTGCCTTCTTGGCTTCTGTGCCGCCTGTGAAGTCCAGCTTAAACGTGGGCTTCAGCTCATACTTAGAAACTCGATCCCACGTGATAAGCGTCTGCAAGCACCATGCGCCGATTATTCCTGGCTGCGCGTATTCTCGGCAAGCAAGCAAGAAGCGGTCTGCGTAACGGTGTAAATCCTTTAGCAGTGATTCTCTGAGGCTGAGGATGGCATGGGCGGTAACTTCGAAGGATGGCACCTTCTTAATTTTGTTCTGCACGTCAGTCGGAAGTCTCTTCACACCGTCAAGAATTGTTTCTCTTCGCTCGTCAATGGAGAGGAACTGATTAGCCAAGCAAATTCGGGCTTCTTCCATATTCGCATTGTAAAGTTTTGCAAACCAGTCGTCAATGTCTCCCCACTCGCTCTTCGCGTCTAAAGGCGAGAAGAAGAAGTTGAAGTTCGCGTGGGGTCCAAGAACGATCTGTTCCACTCGACCGTTCTCTAAGGCTTCTTTGCTCAAGTTTCCAGCTTTGACTTCCCTTGCGACCTTCTCCTCCAAATTCTTCGAGTCGGCGGCGAAGATGAATTCTCTTTCGAAAGCTCGGTGCGCATGTTCAGCCTTCAAAATCATGGGCTCGTCAATCGGCTGTTTAAATCGTATTCCGTCCTTGTGAACCTCGTAGATGTAAGATTTCGGCGTGGGAATTCCAGCTTTTTCTGCAAACCAATAATAGTCTTTTTCGATTTCGCCTCTATTTTCTATTTTGAGAAGGTTTCTTGAGCCGAGGATTGGAACAGCATAGTCATTCTCAATTACGCTACAGTATTCGTCGCCGCCTACATAAACTGCGAAAGCCCTGTTCGTAATCTGCATGCATTCCAAATCAACGAGTTCATCAACATATTTGACTATGTCCGAGTAGTTGTCAAGAATCATTATGAGGCTTTTCCAGTCTCCGTTTTTCTTTATGTCTTTAGGATCGTTTACAACGCGTATGTCTCGTTTAGCTAGACCTGGCAAATCTTCCACGGTTTCATCAGGCTTACCCACCATTGGGTTTTGAAGGTAAATTCTCGCTCTCCCAGGAGTTGTGTAGATTATGCTTCTTACACCGTAGTTGCGCTGCCCCTGCCAAGCATCCAAAGCAGAATGGGAACCTAAGTTCAGTCCTACGGGCTCTTTGTACTTCTTTACAATTTCCTGCATCTCTTCTCTTTTTATTACCACTTTTTCACCTTTCCTATTAACGAATTTCAGATCTAATCTTTAAACTTTTTTTGCGTTTATCTTTAAAAACGTTGCACATGACTGTTATTCTTATAGAATTTTCTTCTATGAACAGTTATAAAGAGAAACAATCACAATCATTTTGAAAGGGACGAGGAGAAGAGAGAATTGGCAGAATCATACGGCTGGTTATTTGTTGACACAGTCCCATTACTTTACGACAAGAAAAGAGTTGCTCGACAACTCCAAATAGAAACGTGGCTGGATCTTTTCCAGCTCACCAAAGAATTGGGCATACAAAAAATAGAAAACAAACACGAAACAAACTCGATAAACTACATAATCTAAAGAAGACAAACGTTCAATATTCTTTCAAAATTCTCACGTGTTTTGTTAATCTTGTAAAGCCTTAAAACCTCAATAAGCGCTTTTCTGTCCCTTTCGCCAAGTCTCTCAGCAACCATTTTAGCAACAGCGCTACTGATGAAAAGAAACTGGCAGACTGATGTCACGTTGGAGGGTCTCCTGCCTACACTTGCGGTTTCAAAATCAACAATGAACGCTTTTTCTTCCTTTTTTATGATCAAGTGCTTTGGAGCGTGGCTCAGTTCACCATGATCTAAGCCAGACGTGTCTAATCGCCAACATTGCTCCAAAACGTCTCTCAGAACTCTCCTTATACGTGTCTTTGCTCTATGCCTTTCAAGCCATGCTGAAAGCAAATCGCCATCTATGAATTGCATTATAAGAAAGTTTTTGCTAACGGCTAAAAGTTTTGGTCCTACGCACACCGAATTCGCTTTGCTGAGCATTTTTGCTTCTTGTTGCAGTCCAGAGCGGTCTGCGTCCACTCTGCGAATCTTCATAGCTGTTTTTTCGCTGTTTACGTACGCTATTGTTACTATGCCGACGCAGCCCTTACCTAAAACGGGCAAGTTGAAAATTTGCTTTTTTCCATAGAATTCCATGGCTTTGACGCCGAGTCTTTGTAATTCTTTTAGACGGTTTCTGAGTTCAGCTTTGCTGGTCTTGGGATAACATAGAATGAACGAGTAAGGTTCTTCTCCTAGCTTTTCAACCGGCACTGTTGCGCTCTTCATTTTTGCTCCTTCTCTGACCTATTCATTTCTGTATGATCACAAATTTATTAGGAACTCTTCCCCACTAAAATGCTGTCCTAAAATGGGTTAAAAAATGCCAAAATTCATACAAATAGGCCAGATACTTGAGCTAATGGGCAAGAAAGAACGGATACGGAACGTGGGAATAATCGCTCACATAGATCATGGAAAAACAACAATGACTGACTCTTTACTGGCTGCTGCAGGATTACTGTCGCCCAGAATAGCAGGTTCAGCCCGAGCTCTTGATTATCTTGAAGAGGAGCAAAAACGCGGAATCACAATAAAAACAGCAAATATATCGTTACTGCATGAAACCAAGGATGGCTATTTCGTAATTAACCTAGTTGACACGCCAGGTCATGTTGACTTCACTGGCAAGGTCACCAGAGCCTTACGCGCCATAGACGGTGCAGTTGTCGTCGTTGACGCAGTAGAAGAAATCATGGTCCAGACCGAAGTGGTTACTCGCCAAGCCCTTGAAGAAAGAGTGAAGCCAGTCCTCTTCATAAACAAAGTCGATCGCTTAATAAACGAGCTCAGGTTGACTGCAGAGGAAATTCAAAAAAAGTTCACTCGCATAATCAGCAATTTCAATAATTTGATCGAGATTTATGGGGAAGCCCTGTTTAAGGACAGATGGAAAGTGGAGCCTGCAAAGGAAAGCGTGGCTTTTGGTTCAGCTCTGCACAGGTGGGGTTTCACCCTGGATATGGTCCAGCAAAAGGGAATAAAGTTCAGCGATGTCATGGATGCCTACAAAAACAACAGCTACGAGATGCTTCAAAAAACCATTCCCCTTCACGATGCGGTACTTGGCATGGTGGTCAAAAACATTCCAAGCCCAGTTGAAGCACAGGGATACCGCGTATCAAAGATTTGGAAAGGAAACCTAAACTCGGACGTGGGGGAAGCGATGTGGAACTGCGACGACAAAGGACCTGCATTCATGTGTGTAACGAATGTGCAAGCGGATCCAAATATGGGTCCAATCGTCACTGGAAGGCTGTTTTCAGGCTCGGTAAAAAAAGGAGACAAAGTTTACTTAGTCAATGCGAACAAGGAGTATGATGTGAAACAAGTTTCGATTTATATGGCTGCCATCAGGGAACCTGTAAGCCAAATCACGGCAGGTAACATTGCTGTATTGGTTGGGCTCGAATTGGCAAGGGCGGGCGAAACCCTTGTTGATGCAGCGCACAAAGAGAGTATTGTTCCCTTTGAAGGCATAAAATACGTTTCGGAACCAGTCATAACCGTGGCAGTTGAGCCGAAAAACCCTAGCGACTTGCCGCTTTTGTTCGAAGCCATGGAAAGACTTTCAATAGAAGACCCTAACCTCGTTACTACTATAAACAGGGAAACTGGAGAGTATCTTCTAAGCGGAATGGGTGAACTGCACCTAGAAATTGCAGTCAAGTTGCTGAGAACCTACCTTGGCAGAATGGAAATTGTAACTTCTTCTCCGACAGTCGTATATAGAGAAACTGTGGCGGAAAAAGGCGCAATAGCGACGGCCAAAAGTCCCAACAAGCAAAACAAGTTTGCAGTACAAGTAGAGCCGTTGGAAGAGAATTCAGCAAAGCTGATCGATAGAGGTGAATTTGCGGAGCAGGTGAGAAACGTTCTTGCTGTGGGTGAGCATAGAAACGTGATCATAAATCTGACTGAGAACGTCCAACACTTTCAAGAAGCAAAAGACTTCATCATTTCAGGGTTTCGGTTCGCATGCGGAGCAGGCCCATTATGCGGAGAACCGTTAAGAAACGTGAAAGTCAATTTGTTGAAAGTTGAGCTGCACGATGACCCAGAGTGGCGTAAGCCAGATGAGGTCATGCGCGGAGTGAGCAAAGCAATTTTTGGTTCTATCTTAACCGCTAAGCCAATGCTTCTTGAACCTGTTTATGAGATTGTCGTAACTGTTTCTGCTGAGTTTGCTGGAGAATGCTCAAGAATATTAGCCAGCAGACGTGGGAAAATATCGCGTTTTGAACAGAAAGGAATTTCAACAATGATTACGGGTTACATTCCAGTCGTGGAAACTTTCGGTTTGACTGAAGAAATGCGCTCAGCAACTTCTGGCCGTGCTTTTTGGCAGTGCGTCTTTGATCGTTGGGAAAAAGTCCCGGAAAGCATAGCAGCAGAAGTTATCAGGCAAGCTCGCAAGAGAAAGGGACTGCCACGGGAAATCCCTAAACCTAGCACATTCTTGGGGGAAAATTAACAAAACATGAAAATTAAAAATAACGCAAATCCATTTAATTTGGAGGCTACCCTTTGTTGTGGACAAGTTTTCAGATGGGAGAAAAAAGATGACTGGTGGTATGGTGTTGTTAGAGATAAGGTTTTCAAGATACGTCAAAGGGACGCTGAACTGGAATTTGTAAATGCAGACGAGGAATTTGTCAAAAACTATTTTGGTTTGCATGACGACCTGCAAACAATTGCAGAGCAAATTGGCAAGGACAAGCACATTAAGAAAGCCTTGGATAAGTATAGGGGTTTACGAATTGTCCAGCAGGATCCGTGGGAGTGCTTCATTTCATATATTTGTGCAACCTACAAGGGCATCGCAGCAATTAAACGGATGTTGCTGGAGCTCTCACAAAAGTTTGGAGAAAAAATGACTTTTGACGGTTACGCCTTCTTTGCTTCTCCATTACCCGAGAAGTTGGCTAAAGCGAGGTTGACGGATTTAGCAGAATGTGGTTTGGGTTATAGAGCTAGGTACGTGTCCGAAACGGCAAAAACAATCTATGAAAACAATTTCGATCTTGAAAGCTTGAGAAAGCTAACTTACGAAAAAGCCAGAAAAGAGTTGATTAAATTTCTAGGCGTAGGATTGAAAGTTGCTGATTGCGTTTTACTTTTTTCTCTCGGAAAACTTGAGGCGTTTCCAGTTGATGTTTGGATAAGACGGACCATTTTGAAACATTATGCAGACCATTTTCCAGTTGAATTTATTGAAAAAATATCACGCAAAGAATCTCTGACCAATTCAGAATATGAGAAGCTGAATACGTTTGGTCAAAAATATTTCGGAGAATATGCAGGCTACGCACAGGAGTACATGTATCACTACGAAAGAATGAAGCGTTGAACACGCGTTTGGTGGGACGTTTTCGCGTGTACTCTGTTGCTCGGCAAAACTTATACCCCCTCTATATATAGGTTGAACTATGGCTTGACCACCAAACTCGAACCCAAACATCCCTCTCTGTATATACAACACGGGCAGACACACGCACGCACACGCATTTTAATTCGGCAGTTTGCCATCGGACGTTAGAGAGTTAAGAGTTTTTTCTAGTGGGCGCAGCGCGCGTATGAAATGGTCCTAATGGAGGAGACTTATAGAATAGATCTCTAGAAAGTTTTATCTAGTGTTAAGAATATATTGGAAACTGACGGTTTTGAAATAGAAAGGAGAGAGGATTCGATGATTATGAAAAGAAAACTGATAGCCATAATACTGATTATTCTGTTTGCAGCAAGCATAGCTCCAGTCTTAGCCGCAAGGCCTGACATGAAGATGGTAGAAACAGTGATTGGCTCATATACAATGGACGGAACTACTGTACACTTTGTATCCCACATGATCGGCATCCTGAAATGGATTGTTGAGCCTGATTACATGGAATGGCCAGATGGTTCTGGCCAGTTCATTCCTATCAACGGTGAGTTTTGGGTTAAAAGTGGCTCTTCTGAGACAGATAAACTCTTTTCGGACGACAGTCGTATCCAGATTATGTCCTTTGGCAGCAATTATGTTGGTACGTTTGAAATTGTGCCGACTCCGCCTGAGTTTCCGGGGCTTCCTCCGTACATGCCAATGCCCAAGGACCTGATAATGAACACGCACACAGTCATGAAAAATTACGGTCAGTTGGGAACATCCAAGTACCACACCATTGTAAAATACGTAGATTTTGTTCCAGAAGTACTGATGGAAAAGATGCTGTCTCCACCACAGCCTCGGGGAAAAATAGCGGCACTCCTTACAGGGGTCATTAACGACTACGGACTGGATGAAGTCGGGGATCCGCTGTATGAATATCTTGTTGTTTCGGTCGAAGTTCGCGTCAGAACTCCTGGCATCTACAACGTGGCTATTTTTGGTTTGCTGGATTCTTCCGCTAACTTGATCAACGTCTACAACAGCAGTTCTCTTTACCTTGACCGTGGAACCCACTTCGTTGACGTTTGGCTAAACGGACCGACAATTTACCTCTCCGGACTTAATCCTTCAATGGTTTTCTCCATCGACCTGTACGACGAAACCTTCAACTGGCTCGGATCAATGTCTCAAGTGCCCCTTTCGAGAGAATACTCTTTTGAAGAATTTGAAAGACCACCGGCATATTTGACCGGTGTCATCTATGATGAGAAAGTTGACATGGATTATGATGGAACCGCCGATTATCTAGAGATAGACGTTGAAGTTAACGTTTTGCAGGCAGGGAACTATATTGTTGACGCAATGGGACTTCGCGATACAGGCTACAACTACATCAACGTCTGGGACAGCGAATTCTCATACCTTGACTTTGGGATACAAAACGTGACTCTTGCCTTCAATGGACCCACCATTTATGCTTCAGGGATCAACCCTTACTTTGTTGCCTCGATCAACCTATATGACGAATATTACAATCTTCTTGACTACAGATACGACGTCCCATTATCCAAGGAGTATTACTACACCGAGTTCGACGCTCCTGGAGCCTATTTGACAGGAGTCATAACCGATCAAGGAGTCGATACTGACAGCGACGGTACCTCCGATTATTTGGAAATAGGAGTACAAGTTCAGGTTTCTGAGGCAGGAACCTACACTGTAACAGTGGATGGGCTTCTTAGCGATGAGTACGACTTCATTTCGGTATGGACCAGTAACTCCGCGTACCTTGATGTAGGGCCACAGTTTGTCTATCTTCTACTTGATGGCCCAACCATATACATGCAAGGCCTCAATCCACGCCGCATTTTGTCTTTAAGCTTATACGACGAAAATTACAACGACATAGGACGCATCGAAGATATACTTCTGTCAAGGACGTATCCCTATACAGACTTTGATGCAATATGACAAAAAGAAGGCAAACCTACGCCTCACGGAAAATACACCTCTGCCCTCCTTTTTTTGAATCAATGACAGATGATCAGATTAAAATTTAATCCACTCTCTTTCTTCTGGCAAATCGCTTTCTCCAATCTTCAATTAAATCGCTCTCTATTGTTTACATAACTGAATAGAATAGCTAGCGCGTGCCTCATTGAATTGGTTAATAATTATTTTTAGCCTGGTAAGCTAATAAAATTAGAGTAAACGGTTTGGGTTTGGATATAGCTTGAATGTTTGGTTCACTCTGCCCAGGCATTGCCAGAGTTCGAAGCACTTTCTTTGCGGATAAAAGTGCGGAAAACGTTTAAATTTGATCAAAAACAGCATAATAAACGGAAAAGCTAAACGCGGGCCCGTAGCTCAGCTAGGTTAGAGCGCCAGGCTCATAACCTGTTGGTCGGGCGTTCAAATCGCCCCGGGCCCACCATCTCTTGGAAGATTTTTTCTGGCAACACAATCATGTACTAGTCTTGAGCGGGAATCGAGGAAGCAGTGGTGACTATTTCGTCGAACAATTTTCCATAAGCTCTTTTGACGCCCCAATCAACGAAAGGCGAAATCATGGGAAATAGCCATCCAAGTCGGGATATGTTGCTTGCTTGTTCTTTGATGAGGCAATTAGCCCAGTGTGTGTTGTGGTCGAAGATGGTTCTCACTAGTTCCAGATGGCATCTCTTCATATCTTTCACGTGTAAGCTTTTTTCACGATTAAGCGAGCCTTTGGCGTCGAATAGGAAGGGAATTAGAACGCTTTTGTAAGCCTTAAGCCTCTCAACGAGGGTTATGGTCTTGCTAACGTCTTCCTCAGTTTCTCCTGGTAAACCAAGTATTAGCATGCCTAGCGGAATCCAATGGTTGTCGTTGCAGATGGAGAACCCGTTTTCTACTACTTCCGGCCACTCGGAGGATTTGAACGGGTAAATTTTTCCCGGCATTAGAGCCTCGATGAGTCTTGGACTACCGCTTTCAATGCCAGCTAAAACCGTAGTGTAGGGATAATCTTTGTATCCTGCGCCAATGACGTGGGTGATTTCTTTGATAAGGGATGGTTCGGAAACAGCTGAAGCTAAGCTTAGGTAACATTGGCTGACTCGTTTCACGCCATTCAGCTTTTTTACTGCTTCATAAAGGCCTAGAACGGCTTCTCGGTTTAACTTGGTCCCTCGGGCTCCGTAGTTCAGTATGTCGTCGCTTCGAAGCGTTATGTTCAGTTGCCCGCATTTGACGTTCCTCTTGACTTCGGTGACTATGTCTCTGAGCGGACGGCATTGTAGTTTTGAAGCAGTGCAAAAGCGGCAATGCCTGTTGCACCCCTTTGCCACTTCAACGAGACCTTCAGTCACACCGCCTTGAACTGGCGGTACATCGTTAATGTCAGTGCAAGTTGCTTGAAATATTTCTTGGGAATTTTCACTGTTCATGATTCTGTCAAATATCTGCGGAACAGCATTCGTGACGTACTCGCCTACTATGATGTAGTCTATGCCAAATCTGCGTCGGTCTTCCCAGTCTATTAGTTGCCATGCCCCTGGCCCTTCTGCAATAACCTTGAAGCAGTATTTTTTTGACAGCCTCAAAGAACGCAGTTTTTTGGCAAGTTTTTTGAAGGACAAGGAACTGTAGGACTCTCCACGTGCGGGGTTAAGAAGGGAATAGTGGTGAATTTTGCTTAGCGGGTCTCTCACGGTTATGCTGACTATTTTCGTATTAGAACCCACAAAATTGCATATGTTATTTGGTGTGACAACTACCACTTGATTTCTATTGAAGCCAGAGTTAAGCAGTGCTGCCTCTGTTCTTCGGGTATGATAAGGCGCCAATAACGCTATACCCTTATCAGTGGTAGGCACCGACGGACTAACAAAACGGAAGAAAACTGAGGGATTGAGTATGCTCGCTGAAGCAAAACGCAGGCCGCGCAGGAATGGAAGTGAATGGTAATCACTAATGAAGCTCCTGTCAGCCGTCAAGACAATTTCACAGTCTTTCATGACCGTAGATCTTACCTTTGACACCTTGCGGTGAGCAACAACTATTTTACTATATATTTCATTTTGGCTTTAAAAAAGTCTTTTTTCTGCTCGGGACCAATATTGTTTATGGTTAAATATTGTTTTCTTTCCTCAATTCGTCAACATTGATGATGCATGATCAAGAGCTAAATCTTTGGTAAGGCTTTGTAGAGGAGAATGGTCGACGCGTCAATAGGGAGAAAGGAGAGTACTAAAAAATCCAAAGCACCATTCTCCTCACTTTTTCCATTAATGCACATGGATGATCTTTTAAGTTTTTCGTTGAAATCAGAATCAAAGTCAAAAATGTTAAATATTTCATTTTGCCCGAATCCAAAAAAATCCAAGTTTGGGCGCAGTAGTAAGTGGCTATTCTTTGCCTAGTGGGAGTTTGCTGCTTTTGCGGTTTTTTTAGCCGAATTCGTTTACTATTTCGTCAACCGTCATTATTTTTGCATTGTAAACATATTCGAGATATTTCAATCCTTGCTCGTGGTCTTCTTGTGTGAAAGCTTCCACGCCATCTTTGGCTATTATTATGTTGTATCCTCTAAAGAAGGCGTCTGCCGCAGTGTGTCTAACGCACATGTTTGTGTGCAAACCGCCAAGTATTACGGTTTTTACGCCTTCGCCTTTGTATAGGCTTCTTAGCAGTGGCTCTAGGCCTGTCTCGTAGAAGCCGCTGTAGGTTCTTTTTTCCACGATGTAATCCTTTTTGGCGGGCTTGAGCTCTGGGATTACTTCTGCTCCTTCAGTGCCTTTTATGGCATGTTTTCCCCATTTTCTGACAACCTCTGCATCTTGAGGATAGTGCGCGTCATTGCTGTAGATGACGGGTACGTTGTTTTTGCGAGCAACTTCAATAAGTTTTTTCAATTTCGGGATTATGGGTTTGGCTCTTTTGCATTCCAAACTTCCCGTGACAAAATCATTCAGCATGTCAATAACTATTACGGCTTTGTTGTCCAAACAGGTCACCCTTAACCATATTACTAACATAATAGTTATGAATAGACATTATTTTGTTTTCTTATTGGGTCTCCATGCTGTACGGTCCGTTTGTGAGTTTTTCCGCCAAATTCTTTTGCACTAGCACAGTGTCTTCTATGCGGACGCCGCCGTAACCTACGAGGTAAATTCCCGGCTCGTTTGTTACAACGTTCCCAACCGCTAACTTGTCTTTACTGTTAGGCCTTAAGCTGGGTGGTTCATGCACTTCCAAGCCTATCCCATGGCCTAAGCTGTGAACGAAATACTCACCGTATCCCGCTTCCTCGATAACTTTTCTGGCTACGGCATCCACATCTTTCGCTTTGGCTCCTAGTCGAATGGCTTCAGAGGCTTTCTCATAGGCCACCTTAACAATTCCGTAAATTTTCCTTTGCCTCTCTGAAGGTTTGCCAGCCACAACCGTTCTCGTCATGTCTGACCGATAAAATCTATACGTCGCTCCCATGTCTACAACCACCAAATCGCCTTCTCGAATTTCCCTATCAGAGCAGCCCCCATGGGGAAACGCCGAACGCGCGCCAGAAGCAACTGAGGTTTCGAAAGCCGTTCCATAAGAACCTTCTTTTCGCATGGCATATTCGATTTCGCCGGCAACCTCGTACTCTTTTACGCCTGGCTTTATCACTTCGCAAGCAACTTTCATGCCTTCGCTTGTTAATTCTCCAGCTTTACGCATGAACTCGATCTCTTCTTCATCCTTTACCTTTCGAAGCTCCCAAACTATGCTGTTTTGTCCCTTAAGTCTTGTCTCTCCTCTGATTTCCCTTGCAAGACTAAGATAACTTTCGAAGTTTAAAGCGTCTAAGGCGAGTTTTCTGATTTTGCACGCTTTAACTTGTGTTGCGATTTTTGCCATGAGGTTTTCATCGCGGTTTACCATTTCGACTCTGAACCCTTTTCCCTCGGCCTTTGCCTGCTCGTAGTTAACATTGTAAACGTAAAGCGTGTTCTCACCGTTTTTCGGAAACAACAGTGAGATTGCTCCAGGAAAGCCAGCAAAGTAAAGCAGATTGGCCTCGCTAGAAATTAAAAATCCGTCAAATCCTTTTTCCTCGAAGGCCCTCTCTTTTAGAGCGTCCACCCTTTTCAATATTTTCACCATAGAAAGAATTTCTTATATGCTTCTTAGCCTTAATGTTTTTGCTTTAGCCGCCGCTGACGACTGGCATCAAGACTACATGGTCTCCGTTTTTGAGTTTGGTTTCGACTCCGTCTAATTGGTTAAGCAAGTAGCCATTCACTGTTACGATGAAATTTGATTTTACGTCGCGGCCGCTCGGCTCGTAAACAGCTTTTTTGAATGGTCCGCCATATTTTTCGGCAAGCAAAAATAGCAAGTCAGCAACTAAGGCATCGTCTCCTATTTCAATTTCTTCTTCCCTGTTAGACCCAATTATTTTTTTGATGTGACCGAGATATTCGACTTTTACTTTCAAAACGGAAACTCCTACGCTTCATAATATCTAACTTGGAAGGTCATTATATCAGTTTCTTTGCCAGATAGTTCTTTCCAAGTTCCGCAGTTGGTGGTAGCGCATGCGCATACAACTGCGGACTATTACGGTATCTGAAAATGTAATAGATAGCTGTGTGGATGCTCCTCTCAGACTCGAACATTCATTTCTGACTTTTAAATCCACTAAATTAATATACTTTTTCCCCATCATAAACTAGAATTCAATTAAGTATGGAGGAAAGATGCTTGCTCGGTTACGCCGGTCGAATTCTATATGTTGATGTAACTACGGGAAAAACCCATGTTGAATCTTTGAATGAAGAATACGCCAAAAAATACATAGGCGGAATAGGCTTAGGCATGCGATTGTGGCTTGACAATGCCAAGCCCAGAGTTGATCCCTTTAGCCCAGAAAACCCGTTAATTTTAACAGTAGGCCCGATTGCGGGGACAGTCTGGCCAACTGCTGGAAACGGACATGCCTTTGTTGCTAAATCGCCGGAAAGTTATGGAGTTGGCGAAGCTAAGGCTCATGGCTCGTTTGGAGCAGAGCTTAAGAGAGCGGGATACGACGCTGTAATTTTAAAAGGTAAAGCTGAAAAACCCGTCTATGTCTGGATTGACGATGATTCAGTTCAGCTTTTAGATGCTTCACGTTTGATGGGTAAATCGCCAGCTGAAACTGAGGACGCGATAAAAGAAGAATTGGGAGACTATTACATTCGCGTTGCGGCCATAGGTCTAGCTGGAGAAAAGCTGGTTCGAATAGCCTGCATAATAAACGACAAAACCAGAGCAGCGGGAAGAACGGGCTTAGGCGCCGTTATGGGCTCAAAAAACGTCAAGGCCATCGCTGTACGTGGAACCCGCGATATTGTGGTGGCAAAACCAGAAGAATTCATGGAATACGTGAAGGAATTTCACGAGAGAATGAAAGGACCAGCAACACAGAAGTACAGGACATTGGGCACTGCGGAAAATGTTCTGGTTCACAACTCTTTGGCTTGCATGCCCACACGAAATTACAATAATGCCTCGTTTGAAGGAGCAGAAAAAGTAAGCGGAGAAAACCTAAACGAAAAATTCGTAGCAAAAATTATCGGTTGCAGCTCCTGCGCCATGCGATGCGAACACATGGTTGTGGTGCCTGAAGGCCCCTACAAGGGAACCATGACAAGGATGGAATATGAGACGTTATGGGCGTTGGGTCCTTACTGTGGCATAGACCGCCTTGACACCATAATAAAGGGAATGGAGCTGTCTAACTATTACGGAATGGACGCCATCAGCGCGGGCGTAATTGTTGGCTTTGCCATGGACTGTTACGAAAACGGAATCCTAACACCGGAAGATGTTGGCGGCATAGAAGCGCGGTTCGGCAACAGCGAAGCGCTCATCCAGCTTCTTGAGAAAATGGGCAAACGTGAAGGCATAGGCGACGTACTTGCTGAAGGCGTGAAAATTGCTGGAGAAAAAATAGGCAAAGGAGCCGAAAAACTGGGGCAACACATTAAAGGAGTTGAGGTTACGGGTTACGATCTCAGATGCCTCAAAACAGCTGCTCTAGGTTTCGCAGTCTCTTTCCGTGGAGCGGATCACAATAGGCATGGAGCTTACGCCTTTGACGTGAAAGGAAAAGTTAACCGCTTGAAAGCTGAGAAAGGCAGAGGAAAATTGGTCAGAGACATGGAAGACATCTACACGCTCATTGACTCGTTTATCGTCTGCAAATTCTCAAGGGGCACGTACTACAAGGAATTGCCAGATATGGCCAAGCTGTACACTCTAGTGACAGGCTATGAAATGACGCCTGAGGAATTGAAGAACGCAGGCGAAAGAATAAACAACGTGGCAAGACTCTTCAACGTCAGAGAAGGCTTAACCAGAAAAGACGACGCGTTACCTTGGAAAGTCATGAATCTGCCAATACCCGATGAGGGACCATCAAAGGGGTCCTACGTAACACAGGAAGAATTAGACTTGCTTTTGGACGATTACTACGAGGCCCGCGGATGGACAAAAGAAGGGGTGCCTACAGTGGAGAAACTCAAAGAGCTCGGTATGGACGATTTACTGAGCATAGTCGAAAACAAGGAGGCATAGCCAAATGGTAAAGATACATGAGAGAAAATTTGTTTCAGCCGATCCTGACAAATGTGTAGGTTGTCAAGTTTGCGAATACATCTGCTCGATGACGAAAGACAAATCGTTTAATCCGCTGAAATCACGAATACGCGTGGTTCGTATAAACCAGCTGGCAAATCTTGCAGTAACATGCAGGCTCTGCGAGGACCCACCTTGCGTTGTGGCATGCCCAAGAGAGGCCCTTACACAATCTGAGGAAACAGGATTGATATCGGTGGACGAGGACAAGTGTAACGGTTGCGGATGGTGCATTGAAGCATGCGATTATGGCGCGATTATGTTGCATCCAGAAAACAAAGTCGTTTACGTGTGCGACCTATGCAAAGAACAAGGCGAACCCCAATGCGTAAAATGGTGCCCCGAAGAAGCCCTGGATTTGGTTACGAGTGATGTCTTGGCACAGAAGGCAAGAATAACAGCGGTAAAGAAACTATTCCAAGAAGCCATGACAGAAACAAAGAAATAAACAAGAAAACCCCATAATCATTTTTTTCTTTAAACGACTTTTACTGAAGCAACTTGAGCAAAACATTTGTAATTTTTTCCGAGGAAGTTTTAACTTCTGGCGTTACGCCTTCTCCAAAATCAACTTTCTTAGGCTCAATCAATAATAGGGCAATTTTTGCCTTCGTTGTTTTTGTAAGATATCCACAAAATATCCGAAGGGGCAACATGTGTGTAGAAAACGCGGGAAAAGCTGTCAATTTTTCTGGATTCACGAGTTGCGACTCTCCTGGTTTTAATCCTAAAATTGCAGCATCTATCAAAAGAACATGCGTTGGGTCGAACTCCAAGATTGGCTGGAGGAAGCTTTCGGGAACAGTTTCACATTCGATTAGGTAAACCTTTTCAGAGACTTTGCCTTTCAAGTCTTGAACTATTTTGACGCCGACGAAGTCGTCCATGCGTATGGGGTTTCCAATGCCAGCTACAACAACTCTTTCTGCACCATGAAGCCACTTCTCCAACTCTTTTTGGATGTTGTACTTTCCTCTAGCCACTGTAAACGCCACTGAAATCAGAATATGAAATAGTTGCGAGGAAAAGGTTTATCGTTGTATTGTTTTGATGAGTTTCTTTTCGCTATTGTAGAGCTCCACCGTCAACGGCATTTGCCCGACAGCGTAGTGCGTCGCACATGCGAAGCATGGGTCGTAAGCCCTGAACGCCATCTCCACCATGTTGAGCAAGCCTTGATCAACGTCGCCACCGTGAATTACTCCCTTAGCCGCATCGCGGATCGACATGCAAATTGCCGGATAATTGTTGGTCGTCGCCACAATCAAATTCACATCTTTGACAAGCGCATCCTTGTCCAGAACGTAGTGGTGAATTAACGTGCCCCTCGCGGCTTCGACGATTCCCACGCCTTCACTTGGCTCGCCTGGTGTGTTGCGCACATCCTTGCTTGTTATTTCTGAGTCTCTGCTCAGTTCAAGAGCGTGTTCTGCGGCGTACTGCAGCTCGATCAGTCTTGCCCAGTGGAAAGCCAATGTTGAATGCACTGGTTTTCCTCCCAGCGTCTGATACATGAGCTCGTATTCTGCCTGCGCAAGTGGAGTAGCCATTCCATTCGAAGCGTTGAGCCTTCCAAGAGGGCCGACGCGGTAGATGCCGCTTTCTGGTCCGTCAACTAGGCCTTTCCAGCCGACCTTTGTTAGATATGGCATTTTCGGGTAAGTCCATTCTTCCACGTGCTCAGCAACGTTGTGGAGATAATCTTTAGGCGCAAACTTCACGAATTCATCGCCGTTTTGGTCGACAACGCGTACTTTGCCGTCGTAAAAGTTAACCTTGTTGTTCTCGTCAACCAAACCCATATAGTAAGTCTTGTGCATGTACGCGGGACTCTTGATCATATCGACGTATTTGCTGTTTCCCAAGACAATATCATGAAACAGTTTAAGACTGAACTTTGCGAATTCAACGGAAGAGGCGGCCATCTTCTCAATTTCCTGTCTATCCTCTTCGCTCAAAGCTTTAGATATCCCGCCGGGTAATCCGCAAACTGGATGAGTTGCTTTTCCGCCGATGATTTCAGTCATTCGCTGTCCGTAGGCTCTGTGTTTTATGACTTCTTTGCCTACTTCCAAGCCAGCCTTTTCAATCACGCCTATGATGTTTCTTTTCTCCGGTGGTGCATCGGGTCCGACAATAAAGTCTGGCCCGCCAAGGTAGTAAAAGTGTAGCGTGTGATCGTAAATGATGTAAGCCGCGTACATTAGCTCTCTGAGCTTTTTGGCTGCAGATGGCGGCTCAACATTGAACGCCGCATCCAAAGCCTTGGTTCCAGCATAATGGTGTGCTACCGGACAAACTCCGCATATCCTGCTCGTCAAAAGCGGCATATCTTCAGCTTTTCTTCCGATGCAAAAGCGCTCAAAACCCCTAAGTTCGGGAATCTGCAAGTACGCGTTTGCAACTTCTCCAGCATCGTCGAGGAACAAGGATATTTTTCCGTGGCCTTCCAGTCTCGTTATAGGATTAACAACTATTTTTTTCATTCCTTCATAACTCTCCTTCTAAGAATTGACGCGGCTAAACCATACATGTAAAACGTTCCAATAGGATCTTTGACTTGGCTGATCAACTTTTCAACCTCTTCCTCCGTGTACTTCTCCTTCTCCTCGTCTAATCCCAATATTGAAGCCAAAGCACTTATCATGGCCGCACCCTGCTCTGGCGAGTTGGGACAAGGACCACCGCATCCAGTGCATGGCATGTCAGCGTTTAAGCATCGTGCGCCGCATCCGCCACGGGTTGCAGGCCCCATACAGATTATTCCCTGCTCAAGCAAGCATGTTTCGGGTTCTGGAACCTTTTCATAGACACGGTATATTTTGGTTATTCTCTTGTTTTCCTTCTTTCTTGGGCATTCGTCGCATACTGACTTCAGCGGTGCAAGCACCGAACCTTTTGGCGGCAGTTCGCCTTTTGCTATGGCATCTATGGCGTATAGTGTACGTTCAACTGCAGGCGGGCACCCTGGAACGTAATAGTCAACGTCTACCGTTTGATCCAAGGTTTTAACAGTGTCATAGAATTCGGGGATATCTATTTCGCCTTCCCTAACGTTCACTTTGGGTTTAGGTGCTGTTCCGTTGGAGTTTGCCGTGGAAAAAGTGGTCATGTATACCTTTTCAAAAACTTCCTTCTTATTTGCCATGTTTGCGAGCCCAGGGACTCCGCCAAGATGAGCGCACGCTCCGTAAGCCACCAAAATTTTCGATTTCTGCCTTAGAAGTTTAGCCAAATGCTCTTGCTCTGAGTTTCGTATTCCGCCGTTGAAGAAGCACACATCTATGTACTTGTCTGACATCGCCTCGACGTCTTTGTATTTGATGTCCATGGCTACAGGCCAGAAAACGATGTCCGCCAGCTGTAGTACATCTAATATTTTCTCGTTTATGTCCAAGACTGCAATTTCACATCCACCGCAGCTTGCAGCCCAATAGAAAGCTATTTTCAATTTATCCTTACTCAATTTGATCTCCACCTTCCATGGCTTGTTTTATGATTTTTGAAGCATCAACTCTGAGCTCGTTGAAGGCGAGTTCTTCGGGCGTTAGACCCATGGCTAGGCCGAGCAACTGTGGATAGTGCAAAACTGGAATGCCATATATTTCATTGAACATTTTCTCTATGCGCAGTTCATTCGTGTCGTACATTATGTGGCAGAAGGGACAAATTGTTATCAGAGCTTGGGCGTCAACCATCTTGATGTGGTTTAGCTTATCCCTTGCGAGTTGTAACGCAACTTTGTCGTTCACGCCTACGCTTGGTGCGCCGCAGCATTCGGTTTCATCCATATAATCCAAGCAGGTGGCGCCTGTTGCTTCAATTAGTGTTTTCAGGGTTTTGGGGTCTTCAGGGTCGTCAAACCCGATATATTCTTTGGGTCTTAGTATGTGGCACCCGTTATGTTCCGCGACTTTGAGCATCGTAAGCGGTTTAACAACGGCATTTTTTATCTTTTCTAGACCCACATCCTCGATAAGCACTTGCAATATGTGTTTTGTTTCTACTGTTCCTTTAAACTCAAGTCCAGATTCTTTCAAATGACTGTTGATTTCTTCCTGTAAAGCCTTGTCTTCCTTCAAAATCTTGCTAACTTTCTTTAAGGTGCCTGCACAACCAGGGCACAAAGTTAGAATGTTTAGGCCTTTCTGTTCGGCTAGTGCTAGATTCCTGGCTGCAAGGATGAGCATGATCTCGTGGCTGACTGGGTCCAACGGAAGACCGCAACAGTTGAATTCGGGCATTTCAACAAGTTCAACGCCTAATTTTTGGAGGACTTTCCTTGCTGATATTTCATAGGCTGCTACACGGTAGGGAACAGCGCAACCGAGGAAAATCAGATATTTATTGTTCATTCTGCTCACCTTCCTTTTCGATGCATTTTAGGAATTTCACTCCGTTGAGGACCTTGCGTATGTTTTCTGGATTGCCCTTTGGCAGTGGCGGCAGTCCTTGAGTCTCTCGTTTTTTCAGTCTTAACTCTGGAATCTTGTAAGCGTAACCTGATTCAAGAATGCTGGAAGCCTGCTCCTTGAATACCAGCGGTACAATTCCCTTTTCAGCAGCTAAGTTTCTTAGCACGCGTATAACGCTGGCCACTTCAACATCTTGCGGACAGCGATCTGTGCATGTGAAGCAGGCGGCGCAAAGCCATAACGTGTCGCTGTTCAGCACCCTTCCTTTAAGTCCAAGCTGGGCCATGCGAATTATCTGTCTCGGTCGGTAGGTTTCACTGAACCTTGCAACTGGGCAGTCTGAAGTGCATGTTCCACATTGGAAGCACCGCAGCAGTTTTTCTCCGCCGTGTATTTTTGAAATTTCATATTTGAATTTCGGGTCTATTTCTGAAGCTTTTATTGGTTCTTTAGGTGGTTCTGTCACTGGACTTCCACCCCATTATTTTTTAGTGGATTTGGACCAAGCTTTTTTATTTCTTCAACCATATCTCGGACGACAGCTGCAAACTTGTCGCCTTCACTGGCTGAAATCCATTCTAACCGTAAACGTTCAGGTTCAATTCCGAAATCTTTGATGACCTTTTTCAGGAGATTAACTCTTCTTAACGCTTTGAAGTTGCCAGCAATATAGTGGCAGTCTGAAGGGAGGTGACACCCTGCTACGAGCACTCCGTCTGCACCGTCTTTGAAGGCCTCAAGGATGAAAAGAGGATCTATCCTGCCGCTGCACATTACGCGTATGATTCTTATGTTTGGAGGGTACTGAATTCGGCTTACTCCAGCCAAGTCTGCGCCCGCGTAGGAACACCAGTTGCAGAGAAAACCAATTATTCTTGGTTCAAATCCATTCTTTTCGCTCATGCCTTTACCTCCACCAACACGGCTTTTATTTGAGCAAGTATTTCATCAGTTGTAAAGTGTCCCATATTAATGGCTTTGGTTGGGCACGCTGTGCCGCAAACACCGCAGCCTTTGCATAAAGCTTCAATAACGTGCGCCACGACCTTTTCGTCTTTTTCCTTCATTTCGATCGCACCATACGCACATAGATGTTCACAAATCCTACAACCGCTACATAAATCTTCGGTAACGTTTGCTATAATTCCTTCCATCTCAAGTGTGGGTTTTGAAAGTATAGTCGTCGCTCTTGAAGCAGCAGCGCACGCCTGGGCTATGCACTCTTCGATGTATTTTGGCGAGTGAGCCATGCCGCAGAGGAAAACGCCTTCTGTCGCAAAGTCAACGGGTCTAAGCTTCATGTGAGCCTCCAGGAAGAAACCGTCCTTGTTCAGTGGCACTTTAAGCAGTTCTGCCACGCGTTTATTGTCTGGATTCGGAATCGTGGCGGCGCTTAGAACTACGAAATCTGGTTCCACCTGAACCTCTTCTTTTATCACTGGTTCCCAGAAGGTTATTTTGAGTTTCCCATCTTCATTTGTAACCCTTGGTTTCCTTTCATCTTCATAGTCTACGAAGAGAACGCCTTTCATTGAGGTCTCCCGGTAATAGTCTTCTTTAAAGCCGTATGCGCGCACGTCCTTAAATAAAACGTAAACTTCCGTTTCAGGACTCACTTCTTTAATTTTCAGCGCATTTTTTATTGCTTGTCCACAACAGATTCTTGAGCAGTTCGGATTTTCCTCGTTTCTTGCTCCGACGCATTGAATCATGACGACGCTTTTGGCATTAAATTGACCGTTGGCAAGCTTTTCTTCCAGTTCATGTTGCGTAAGAACCCTTGGGTCTTGACCATAAAGGTATTCTGTAGGTTTGTATTCGGTGGCGCCTGTTGCCACTATCACTATGCCATGGTCAACTTCTTTTTCTTCACCATTACGCCCACATATCTTCGCCTTGAAGTTGCCTACGAATCCGCTGATGTCCTCTACTTCGGACTCAAAGTAAACGTGTATCTTATCATTTTCCAAAACAGCCTTGACGAGGTTGTTCAATTTCTCCTTCGGATCCTCATGCCTCTCGAGCAAGTAGTGAATATTCCGCAAGTGGCCGCCCAACTCTTTTTCCCTTTCAACGAGGTGTACTTCGAAACCTTGTTTTGCAAGTTCCAGAGCCGCAGTCATTCCTGAAACACCGCCGCCAATGATCAAGCCTACTGGTGTGACGCTTATCTCTGGTTTTTGTAGAGGTTGCAGAAGTTTGGCTTTTGCAACTATCGAGCGGACAAGGTCTTTGGCTTTTTCCGTTGCCTCTTTGGCTTCATGCATGTGCACCCAGCTGCACTGGTCTCTGATGTTTGCCATTTCAAACAAGTACGGGTTTAAGCCTGCCTCTTGAACGGTCTCCCTGAATAAGGGCTCATGCGTCCTCGGAGTGCAGGAGGCTACCACGACTCTGTTAAGTTCGTTTTGTTGGATTTTTTCAATGATGAGTTTCTGCGTATCTTGGGAACATGTGTACAAATTGGCTTCCGCGTAGACTACGTTAGGTAAGATTTTGGCGTACTCCACCACTTCTGGAACGTTTACTACTCCGCCGATGTTGATTCCACAATGACAGATGAAGACACCTATGCGTGGTTCCTCTTGGCTCACGTCCCTTTCAGGCGGATATTCTTTAATGGTAACAAGCTTTCCGCGTTCAGTTGCGACAATGTTCATGGCTTTTGCTGCTGCGCCGCTGGCTTGTGCAACGCTTTCGGGAATATCCTTGGGAGAACTGAAGGCACCGCAGACAAATATGCCTTCTTTTGATGTTTCTAGCGGGGCAAACGTTGATGTTTCACAGAAATTATATTGGTTAAGTTTTATCCCCAAGTTTTTGGCAAGAGCCTCAGCGTTCTTCGGCGGTTGCATTCCTATGGACAGAACGACCATGTTGAATTCTTCTGTCTTGGGTGTCTCGTCTTCAACATAATGAACCAGAAGATTGCCGGTTCTCGGGTCTTCAGTTAAACCTGCAACCCTCGACCTTACGAACCTTATGCTGTACTCGTGTTTGGCACGATTGTAGTAGTCGTCGAATTCTTTGCCGTAAGCGCGTAGGTCCATGTAGAATATTGTTGCATCCAATTTTATTGGTGCGTGCTCTTTGGCGATTACTGCTTCTTTCATTCCATACATGCAACAAGCCGCAGAACAGTAAGGGTTGCCAAGCTGGTAATCTCGTGACCCAACGCACTGGATGAAAGCTATTTTCTTCGGGATTTCGCCATCTGATGGTCTAAGGACAAGTCCTCCATACGGGCCAGAAGCACTCAGAATGCGCTCAAATTCTATACTGGTTACAACGTTTGGGAAACGTCCATAACCATATTCTGTTTTCAGCTTAGCATCAAAGCATTCGAACCCGGGAGCCAGCACTATTGAGCCTACATTTAGCGTGGTTTCGCTGTCCTTCTGATCATAGTCTATGGCTTTTGCTTTGCAAATTTCGTAGCACGTTCCGCATCCGATGCATTTTTCGCGGTCGATCGTGTACTTGAGTGGAACTGCCTGCGGATAATCCACGAAGATTGCGGTTTTATTGCCTAATCCTTCATTGTACATGTCTACTGCTTCAATTGGACATTTTTGTGCACAGACACCACAACCGTTGCATTTGTCTTCGATTATGTAACGACTTCGTTTTCGAAGTTTCACTTCGAAGTTTCCAGTTTCACCACTTAAGCCCATTATATCAGCATTAGTCAATATTGTAATGTTCGGGTGTCTTCCAGTCGCTACAAGTTTGGGCGAGAGAATGCACATTGAACAATCATTTGTTGGAAAAGTCTTGTCCAGCTGAGCCATCACTCCGCCAATGCTTGCTCCTTGATCAACTAAGTACACTTTAAACCCTGAATCTGCCAAGTCCAAGGATGCTTGTATTCCGGCGACTCCTCCGCCGACAACGAGAACTGCTCCAACTTTTTGGCTTGCTATTTTTTATACCTCCAAAGCCTTGTAAAAAGGCGTCGTCGCATCAACGTGGTCCAAGGCTATCATGTTCCGCCTCCGCATATTCACTATATGCTGAAGCACCGCTGCTGGTTTCATGTTAGTTGCTTCAGCTATGTCTTTAACTGAAAGCGGTTTGGTTTTTGTTAGGACGTAGATTTTGTTTCGAATAAATTCTGCTTCAACAATATCATCCATCAAATCGTCAAATTGCTCTGGCGGTATCTTTTCGCCATATGCGTTGACGTATTCTGTTAACTCTTCTTCTCTGCCAAGCAATACCCTTAATCTGAAGTCAGAAGCTGCCCTTTTAGCCGCTGAAATGTTAACCGAAAAAGCAGATTCCGGCTTTTCAGTTTCTGATGGAGAAGGCTTGAGTTTCCTCATCTCTTTGGAAAATTCTGTCAAGTATAAATCTAAACCTTTGCCGTTAAGAGGCGAGTACCAGAGTAACTTCACACGTTCCGGTTCTAAACCAGTCAACGCGACGAGTTTCTTCAGCATTTTGACAGCCCGTTCTGCTTGAAGGTTGCCGTCAACATAATGGCAGTCTGGTGGTTGGCAACCAGCCAGCATAATGGCGTCTATACCTCTTTCAAACATTTCAAGAACTATGACTGGGTCAATTCTTCCGACGCAGTTTACGCGCACTACCTTCGCGTTCGGCAAAACAGAGGTTTCATCTCCGCAAAACGCCAAGCTACAGGTGAAACACACAATTCTTGGATAGTCGTTGTTTTCCACTCTTTCCATCTCCGTTCAAGTTGCTATGGCAAGACTTATGATTCGCTCGCTGGTTTGCTTCTTCATTGTTATGGCTTTCTCGGGACATCTGGCTGCACATATTCCGCAACCTTTGCAAAGCTCTTCATTTACTTGGGCAACACCGTTTTCATCCTTTTTGACAGCCTCGAAGGGACAAACCACGGCGCACACGTTGCAGCCTATGCAGAGATTTTCGTCAATCACAGCCTTGTCAGCCTCGCACAGTTCGGTTTCTCCGAGACATTCTGCGCATGGCCCACAGCCCAAACAGCGCCAAGCTTCAAACTTTGCGTTTCTCTCGATTCTTTCAAGATAGTCGGCAGCTTCTTCAAAACTTAATCTGGGTTTTTCTACCGGCGACTCATATCTTCGTTCCTTCTTCTTGATATAGCCCCAATTCTTAACCCACGCTGTTTCTTCAACGTTTTCGTCTCTTCCAAGGTGCAGATCTTTTCCAGTTAGGTAAAGGTGGATCGAAACGGCTGCTCTTTTTCCTTGACCTACAGCTTGGATTATGCTAGCTGGCCCTGTGACTATATCACCGCCTGCAAAAACGCCTGGCAATTTGGTTTCCAGAGTCAAGGGATCGGTTGGTATTAACGGAACTCGTGCCTCCTTGTCTAAAAGTTCATTTGGTATCGTTGCTGTTTCTGCAACTTGTCCAAGGGCAGGTATTACCGTATCCACTTCGTATTGATGTTCAGAAAAGCTTATTGGAATGGGTCGTCTTCTGCCACTTTCATCGGGCTCGCCCAGACGCATGCGTACACACTCTATGGCCCTAACCTTTCCATTTTCACTGATAATCTGTTTCGGAGCGACTAGGAAATAGAATTTAACCCCGTCCTTTTCGGCTTCTGTAACCTCGACGGGTAAAGCGGGCATTTCTTCGCGAGACCTTCTATATAAGACCATGACTTCTTTCGCGCCAAGCCTTTTAGCGGTCCTCGCGGCATCTATCGCACTGTTTCCGCCACCAACTACCGCCACTTTTTCTCCAACATCAACACGTTTCTCAAGCGCGACATCTCTCAAAAGATCAACAGCGTTGATAACGCCTTCTGAATCTTCACCCGGAACGTTAAGCTTCATGCCCTTCTGAGTGCCAACAGCCACAAAAACCGCTTGATACCCATTTTCTCTTAAGCTTTCGAGGGTAATATCTTTTCCAAACTCTACGCCCGTCTTAATTTGTACGCCTAGATCTTTAATGTATGCTACTTCTTTTGCAACGACGAATTTTTCAAGACGAAAATTGGGTATGCAATAGCGCATCATTCCGCCTGCTTCAGACATGCGCTCAAAAACGGTTACGGGATAGCCGAGCTTTGCAAGTTCGTAAGCTGCAGTTAAACCAGCTGGGCCAGCACCTATTATTGCAACTTTTTCGTCATGGCTTTTCGGTATTGGTTTTGGTTCAACACGTCCTTCTTCCCGCTCAATGTCAGCAGCGAACCTTTTTAGGGCGCGAATGGCGACGGCTTGATCAACGTTTGTTCTTGCACAAGCATCTTCACATGGACTGAAGCAAACTCTCCCGCAGATTGCCGGAAAGGGCATATCGCTCCGTATGAGCTCCACGGCTTCTTTGAATTTTCCTCTTTGAAGCAGAGAAACATATCCTTGCACATTAACGCGTGCCGGACACGCAGAGCGGCATGGTGGCAGTTTCTTTACGTTTGTATGCGTAGGATTTGCCATTGTTAAACCAACTTGTCTAGAGGAATATACTGGTCTAGGCCAAATATATTAAGCACTCTGAGCTAAACTTAGCGCAAATATGGCGTATTGAAATAGAACAAAACACACATAAAAAATGGAAGAAGAGTTATCCGTGTAATCTTCCTTCTAGCTTGCTTACCCATCTATTGTATTCTCGTGCACCCAACAAGCTTTGGAGTTCTTGCTCGAGGACTAATGAGTTGTTTGGTTTGATCTCCACAATCCATCCTTGATCGTATGGATCTTCGTTGATTTTGTTGGGCTCGTTCTTTAGGTTTTCGTTTATTTTAACTATTTTACCGCTGACTGGTGCGTACAGATCAAACATGAACATCCATGTTTCCGCAACGCCGAAAGGTTCCATCTTACTGATTTCCTTTCCCACTGGTTCTGTCATAACGTGGACTATTCCTTTTAGGTGTCTTTGAGCGTAGTCGGAGACGCCGACGCGTATATTTCCTTCGGGTGTTATCTGGGTCCAGGTGTGTTTAGGTGTATATAGCAGCAATTCAGGTGTTAGCAAGAGTTCTTTGCGTTTTTCAGCGGAGATTCCTTTCGCACGCATAAGATCTTCCAAACGCAATCGGATGGCCTCTGAAACAAATTCTGATATGCTTCGATAACGACCTGTTCTAATTGCCTCTTCAATTTCTTTTATTAATTCTTGTCTGATGCTCACGGTTTTCCATTCAGACATTTTCCATCAGCCTCCTTTACATCTGAGTTATATATAGCATAAGCGCAGAATATATACTTAGTGTATATAATGTATACCTTAGTAAATACTATATGGGCAACGAAAAAAATCATACGTTCGAGGCGCATTCCAAAGTCTAGATTAGCATCAACTATTCATTTTTGCACTCTACCAAAACCTAGCAGGTTCCAGATGCGTTCATGTACGTAGTAAATGATAGTTTTCAGTACGAACTCCAGAACGCCAACACTGCCGCTTATGGCTAAGTCCCCTGTATATATAAAAACCAGGAGAATTGTTGTCAGAGTCGCAACTATTCTCCAAGAAATCGCTTTTGCCATGCTTCTAATGGGCTTCTCCATTTATGAACACACCTTTTTCAGTCATGTTCTTTGTTTTTAACACTATATAAAGCATAATTATTTTTTTATAAGGTCTCTCTTATGCTGAATTTTGATGGCAATTCAACCGAAGCAAAAAGAATATACTTAAGCATATAGACAATTAATAGTAAATACCATTAAGGTGATATTTTGGAAAGCCGAAAAGTGCAGAAAGTAGGGTATTCAACTATTACGGTTTCGCTTCCTAGCGAATGGGTAAAACAAAACAACATAAACCCTGGCGATCTGGTTTTTCTTATGCCAGAGAAGGATGGCGCATTGAAAGTTATGCCAGGTCACATTGCCCAAAAAGAGGAAGCCAAAGAATACATAGTAAACAGTGACGCGTGCGATGAGCAGGGCATGCTTGGAAGGATAATTGTGGGATGTTACATACTTGGACGCGATGTTGTAAGAGTAACGTCTTCAAACAGAATAAGAAGGCAGCATGTTGATGAAATTCGAAGAATTATCCGTAAGTTAATTGGTCTCGGCATTCTGGAAGAGGCGCCAAAAAACATCCTTTTACAATGTTCTGTGGATCCCACTAAATTCAAACTGGACATGTTAATTAGGCGATTGTCATTGATTGCCTCAACGATATTATCTGAAGCAATGCAAGCCTTAATGGAAAACCAGAAGCTTCTTGCAGAAGAAGCAATTAGACGCGAGGATGAAGCTGATACTATCTACTATCTGGCGGTGCGCCTACTTCTTTCTGCACAGACAAATCCCGACATAGCGGAAAAAGTAGGTGCGACAGAGAGTCTCTTTATTCCTGCCACTCGCTTGATTCTGCAATATCTAGAATTAATTGCAGACTATTCTGAAGATATGGCCAAAAAGGTTATTGCGCTTGAAACCCATAGACAAGAATTGGCCGAAGAAGTAGTTGAAAGGATTTATCATCTAGGTGAATTGGCACAAACCATTTTCCAGAAGGCTCTGGACTGCGTTTTCACCGGAGACCTTAGAGTTGCAAATGGAGTATTGGAGATGAGAGGCGTGCTTGAGACAGAGTCTGACAGATTAATGCAAGAACTTCCCGAAATTCCATATCTAAGGGCAATGGTCTCATGCTTAAACAAAATCGCAGATTTAGGTTCAACGATCGCAGATATAGCGATAAACAGATCCTTAGAAAATCCTAGCAAGGATGTCGAAAATATTATTCGGACAGTAAAACATTCAAGAACCTTGCCTTTATCAACTATTAAGGAAAAGAACAGGTCATAGCGCATATTTGCGTTAAGCTTAGCATGAGAACCCTAATATATATAGATGTAAATATTATACATACCGCGCGCAAACTGGAGGACTGACAAGTAATGACTAGTTTTGAAGAAGCTTTACAAAACATAGATATTTTCTGCAAAGTCTTGGTTAACAAAATGCTTGATGATCCCGCCGAATCTGAAAATGACATTTTTGTGGAGCCGATGGAAAAGCTTCTTTTGAGAAAATACGTTATTGACGAACATTCAGAGCCAAGCCCCTTAGCAAGGTCCCTTGTTCCACTTCCGCTAGCAGAGGAACCGCTGATTGACGTCTTTGAGGATGATAATTACGTTAAGATTCTAATGCAATGCCGCTGCAAGGATCAAGAAGTCACCGTGCACACGGGTACAGATGAAATAAAAATATGCAAGAAAGAATGCTATACGAATGAAGAGGGCGCAGAAATATGTTCTGATAAATGCCAAAAGATAGATGTCCCAATCAAGTATTTGCAAATAGAAGACATGACTGCAAAATGTAGCAATAATGCAGTTCTCGAAATTGATATCCCCAAAAGACCGTAAGAAACACAGATGGAAGTATTATCTTAGATCAATGATAATTCCGAATTATTTTAACCATTACAGAAAATTAAACGATTTTATTCAGCACTTTGTCTACTTTTATTTTATGGAAATCAAGGCCAAGTTCCTTCGGGTCTATTTCTAAAGCCAAACTCAGAAGTTCAGAATAATGGAGAACCGGCATATTGTATTCTTCGTGGAATGTTGACTTTATTAACATTTGTCCCAAGTCCAGTGTTAGGAAACAGAATGGACAGAGAGTTGCTATGCAATCAGCACCTGCTTTAGTGGTGTTCACAATTTTTTCACGGGCTATAGCCAAAGCAACATCGTCAGCATAGCCCCTCAAAAGTCCGCCGCAACACTTCAACTTGTTTCTATACCAAATGCTTTTGGCACCGAGTGCCTCAACTAAATCGTCTAAGACATGCGGACGTTCAGGATCATCGAATTTCAGAAGTTCACTAGGTCTAAGGGCGTGACAACCAGAAAAGGATGCCACTTTTAGATTGCTCAAATCTTTGACTATAGTCTTTCTCAAGCGGTCTAGGCCCACATCTTCCATTAGAACTTGCAGATAATGTTTCACTTCTTTGCTGCCTTTGAATTCTTTCCCAGCGCTGGACAAAATTTGGTTTACTCTTGCCCTAAGTCTTTCATCTCTCTTCAATGTCGCATTTGCAATGGCTAAGGACTCAAAACAGCCGGTGCACAGCGTAACTATATTGAGATCAGCTTCTTCGGCCAGACAGATATTATATGCAGCGATGGACAAGCTGGTTTCTAAATCTATCGATTGTAACGGCGGCGGGGCACAGCACGTCATGTCGGCTAAATCAACAAGTTCGATTCCAAGTTTAGGCAGAGCCTTTCTTGCTGACAACTCATAGTGCGGCTGGCGAGCTGGGATGGTGCAGCCAAGGAATAAAGCATAGTTTGTCATGATGCCTCTTCCCTTTTCTGCCAAATCTTATCAAAGCCAGTGGCTGAGAGAATTTTTCTTAATGAGTCTATACCTGGCGATTTAAGCGGTGGTAGACCGAATTCAGGTCTTTTCCTTTCTAGGAACTTGGAGATCGGCACTATGCGACCTTCGCTCATTAGCCCAGCTGCAAACTCTGAATAAATGTTTGGGATGTTTCCCTCTTTGATAGCTATGTTTCTTAGGGCGTAGATTACATCGGCTATCTCAACTTTTTGAGGGCATCGCTCTTGGCAGTTGTAGCATGAACAGCAAAGCCATATAGCGTCGCTGGAAAGGGTCTCCTTCCTCTCTCCTAGAAGCGACTGTTTGATGACTTCCCTTGGGTTGAACTTTTCGGTGATCTTGGCTACTGGGCAGCTGCTAGCGCAAGTTCCACACTGGTAACAAAAAGTTACGGTTTCACCGCCCAATTGACTCTTAATCTCCTTGGAAAACTCTACTGGAGATGCTTTTTCTTTGTTTTCGTGTGCCATTCTGTTAGATCTCCCCTTAAGAACTTCCCGTTGATCTCAGTGAGCCTAGCCTTTCCAATCTCTCAGTCATCATTTGCGCAGTTTCGGCGAACTCTCGCCCTTCAATGTATACCATGTTAAACATTTCTAGCCGCTTTGGTTCTATGCCATATTCCTTCAACAAAACTTTGGCAATCTCCACTTTCTTTTGAGCTTTGGGACTGCCGACCTCATAGTGGCAACCGTCGCTCTTGCATCCTACAACCATTACTCCTTCAGCGCCAGCCTTGAATGCTTCCAAGAACTGATGAACCTGCAAGATGCCAGTGCAGGGAACCTTCATGACCCTGACATTGGCTGGATACTGCATCATCGCCATGCCTGAAGAGTCCACGGCTGTGTGACCACATTCTGAACAGCATATCGCCAAAATCAAAGGTTTTGATGTTCCATTCACGGACATAAGCGCCTTCATTTGGGCCGTCATCTGATTCGGCCGCGCGTGCCTAAGTTCGATGGCATTAACGGGGCAAGTTCCCACGCAAACTCCGCATCCTTCACACAAGAGGTCGGAAACTTGCGCAACAAAATGCTCTTCACCTTTAGGTACTAAACTTATCGCACCGTAAGGACATGTAACAGGACAAAACTCGCAGTCACCACAATAATCCTCATTAACAAAGGCAGTTCTCTGATCCTTGACCATTTTACCCGTGGTCAAGAATTTGGCTACTTTCACAGCTGCTGAGTGAGCGTGGAGAGATGTCGTTGGCGCATCTTTCGGAAAAGTGGCACCTCCGCAGAGAAATATACCTCTACGCTTTGTTTCCGTAGGCCTTAGTTTAGCATTATACTCCTTGAAGAAGCCATCATCATCTAGCTCGACACCAAGAATCTGAGCAAGTTCTTCAGTGCCTTCGGCAGGAACCATAGCTGGGGCCAGAACCACTAAGTCAGCCTCCAACTCCAAGAATTTTCTTGAAATTTGATCTTCAACATCAACAATTAACAAGTTCACTTCTGGGTCATGCACAACCTCGGTGGGTCTACCCTTTACGAATTTTATCCCCATTTCTCTGGCTCTTTCGTAGTAGTATTCATGCTCCCTTCCCGTGGTTCTTACATCTATGTAACACACGGTAACGTCCACATCTGGATCAGCCGATTTAATCAACATGGCATGCTTCAGGGAAATCATACAGCAGATGCTGGAACACCAAGGATTCCACCTCCTATCCCGCGAACCAACGCATTGTACCATAACAATTCGTTTGGCAGGCTTTCGATCTGAAGGCTTAATAACCTCGCCGTTTGTTGGACCGAAACCATCGATCATTCTGGCAAGTTCGAGGTTAGTTATGACATCCGGAAATTCGCCATAGTGGTACTCTTTTATTATGCTTGGGTCGTATTCTTGAAAACCTGTGGCGACTATTATGCTGCCCACGTCAAGCGTTATCCTTTCACTTTTCTGGTCCAATTTTATTGCCTTAGTTGGACAAACTTCAACGCATTTAGCGCAATCTTGAAATTTGCAAGCATTTTCGTCAATGACGTAGACTGGCGGATAAACATTTGGAACGTTCATGTAAATAGCCTTGCGTGTTTTCAGTTTTGCATTGTGTTCGTCTGGCACTTCTACAGGGCAAACGGTAGTGCAGAGGTCGCAGTGAACGCATTTAAGTTCATTGACGTACCGTGGTTTCTTATCTATTGTTATCTTGTAGTTTCCCGGATCTCCTTCAACGTTTATGACTTTTGAATTAGTCAGTATACTCAGATTGGGAATTTCTGAGAATCCTGAACGATACACACACTTCCTAGAAGTGTGGGTGATAGTTTTCACGTCCGACGTTGGAGATTGTATGCAAATGGCACAATCGTCTGTAGGGAAGAAACGGCCTGCACGCGCAGCTAAGCCGCCTAAAAATGGTGCTTTTTCAACAAGATGTACTTGAAATCCCAAATCCGCCAAATCTTCAGCTGCTTGCATGCCAGCTATACCGCCACCTATAACTAGGACGGATTTGAGAGTTGGGAATTCGAGTTTTTCGATGGGTTCGAGAAGCTTGGCGCGTTCTATGGCGGCTAGAAGCATGGCTTTGGCTTTTTCAGTGGCTTCCGATGGAGTGTCTCGATGAGGCCACGCGCAATGATCTTTAAGATCAATTACTTCTACCAAGTAAGGGTTGAGGCCTGCTTTTTCAACTGCTTTAACCACATTTACCTCGCTAAGTTTCGGGAGGCCTTCTGCAACGACAACTCGATTCATCTTTCCATTTTTTATGGCTTCCACTATCGTTTTTAATCCTTGACCGCGCCAAAATTCACTGGCTCTCGCAACAAGTGAAACTCCTGAAACTTGTTTTACATAGGCGATTAGAGCATCAAAGTCGAGGATTTTAGGAAGTTGATTTCCGCAATCAGACAGGAATACTCCAACTTTAACTTCTTCCATTCTTGATCCCTCACCTTCTCAATTTTCTTAACAGACGTTTTTCACTGTTGTAAATCTCCACTTGCAGGGGCATCTCACCGATAGCAAAGTGAGTAGCACAAGCAAAGCAAGGGTCGTAGGCTCTGAAAGCCATCTCCACCATGTTTAATATTCCATCGTTAACGTTGCCATCATGTATAAGGCCTTTTGCGGCATTTTTTACGGACATGCAGATGCCCGGTGCGTTGTGGGTTGTGGCCACTACCAAGTTGACTTTTTTGGCTAAGGCTTTTTCATCAAGTTTGTAATGGTGGATCAGAGTGCCCCTAGCGGCTTCTACTATTCCTACGCCTTCTCCGGGTTTTCCGGGTTTGTTTTTGATGTCTTTTTTCGTTATACCTGAATCCATTATTAGTTCTAGTGCTCGTTCGGTTGCGTACATAAGCTCTATCAATCTTGCCCAGTGAAAGGCCAGCGTGGCGTGTACTGGTTTTCCGCCTAGAGTTTTGTACATTCTCTCGTACTCTTCTTGTGCTATGGGTGTGGCCATCCCTTCTGCAGCGTTGAGCCTACCTAGGGGGCCCACTCTGTAGATGCCACTGTCAGGTCCATCAACCAAGCCTTTCCATCCAACTTTCTTGAGGTAGGTCAGTTTGACGTATGTCCATGGTTCAACATGCTCTTCGATAACATCTAAATATTGTTGGGGAGAAAATTTCACAAACTCCTTTCCTTCTGGACTTACGACTCGAACGTCGCCGTCGTAAAAGTTCACCTTGTTGTTTTTGTCAACCGTTCCCATGTAATAGGTTTTTAGAGTGTAAGGCTCGCTTTTAATCAGGTTTACGTAGTCGACGTTTTTGAGAACGACATCGTCGAAAAGTTTTAGGGAGAATTTCGCGAACTCTACGCAACTTCTTATCATTTTTTCGATTTCTTGTCTATCCTCTTCAGAAAGCGGTTTCGCAATTCCACCTGGGATGCATGCGCTTACTGGATGCGTCGGTCTTCCTCCGAGCATGCCCGTTATCTTCTGTCCATAGGCCCTGTGCTTTATCACTTCCGTAGCGATGTCCAGACCAGCTTTTTCGATTACTCCGAGGATGTTTCTTTTTGCAGCAGGAGCATCTGGTCCCACGACGAAATCTGGGCCGCCCAAGAAGTAAAAGTGGAGTATGTGATCGTAAATGAAGTAGGCTACGTACTCGAGTTCTCTTAGTTTCTTAGCTGTTTCTGTGGGCTGGACATTAAATGCCGCGTCTAAGGCTTTTGCGCTTGCCATGTGGTGGGCAACCGGGCAGACTCCGCAGATCCTCGTGGTTATTATAGGCAAGTCTTCGGCTCTTCTTCCTTCACAGAACTTTTCAAAACCTCTCAATTCTGGAACTTGGAAGTAGGCGTTTTCCACGTTTCCCGCATCGTTCAAGAATATTGTTATTTTTCCATGGCCTTCGAGCCTTGTAATGGGGTCTATAATTACTTCTTTCATTTCATCACCTTCCTCCGCAATATGGAATTGGCAAGAGAGTACTTGTAGAAGGTTCCTATAGGATCAACTACTTGCTCGATGACGCTTGGACTGGTGGCGATAGATGCAAGCGCACTTATTATGGCAGCGCCTTGATCGGCCACGCGGGGGCCTGGTCCGTCACAGCCGGTGCATGGTATGTTTACTTTAGGACACTGGGCATCGCAGCCAGCCCGTGTTGCCGGGCCCATGCATACTACTCCTTGATCCCAGAAACACGTTTCAAAGTCATCTTCAATCTCGTAAATTCTTTTTATTTCAGAGAGTTTTCGATCTTTTTTCTCTCTTGGACATTCGTCGCAGATTGATTTGTTTGGCAAGAAGCTTGATCCTTTCGGTGGCAGTTTGTTGTTTAGAATCGCGTCGAAGGCTTGAAGTATACATGGGATTGGTGGTGGACAGCCTGAAAGGAAATAGTCCACATCGACTGTTTGAGCCAGGGTTTTAACGGTATCGTAAAATTCTGGCAGTTCAAGTTCTCCCTCTTTAACCTTAAAGGAAGTCTTTGGAGTCACGAATTCCGGGTTTTTGGTTGAGGGCGTTTCAAGATACGCTCGGTGAAAGATTGTTTTTTTGTCCCAGAGATTTGCGAGTCCCTTTACGCATCCGTCACAAGCGCAGGATCCGAAGGCAACGAGAATTTTTGATTTTGCTCTTAAGAGTTTTGCCATGTGTTCGTTTTCTTCGGTTCTTATGGCTCCGTTGAAGAAACAGGCGTCTATGGTTTTGTCTGGCATAGCCTCGACATCTTTGTATTTGATGTCAATGGCTACTGGCCAGAAGACTATGTCCGCTTTTGCTACCACATCTAGAATTTTTTCGTTTATGTCTAGAACGGCGATTTCGCAACCTCCACAACTTGCTGCCCAGTAGAAGGCAATTTTCAGTTTGTCCATCTTGTCACCAGTTTTAAACATATTTTAAATGAAGAGATAGATAATTGCAGTTTCTTAAATTTAAATTTAGCCACTAGTAAATAGAAAAATGATTATTCGATATAATAAGTTAGATTTGCGCTACGTTTGGCGTATTCTCACAGCACCGGGGCTCATCTGACTTTTATAACCGCTATTGGCTTACAGCTGCGGTTTCGCCTGTTTCTCCTTTTTCAGTTGTTTTTTCCTTTTCTATCGGCGTTTTCGTTTTTTGTCGGATTTTGGGCTCTTCACGTTGAACCATTTGGTCTTCTTCTTTCAGGTTAAGCGTTCCTTTGGTTGTACCGTCTTCCATGTATTTTAGCGTGAAACCCATTTTCTTCATAAGACTGAGGGCCCTGACATTGTCAGGAAGCATAATGGCGTAAATTGTTTCGATTCCCATGTCCTTGCAGATTTCGATGACATGATCCACCATTTTGGTTCCTAATCCTAGACCTTGCCATGGGTCAGCTATAATAAAGGCCATTTCGCCGCTTTTCTGGTCTGGTTCTAGGCTGACGCGGACGACCCCTAGGATTTTTCTGCGTCCTCCCTCGGTTAACTCCGGTACTATGGCTATTTCTCTGTCATAGTCAATGTTGCAGTATCGTACTCTAACTTCGTGCGGCGTGTCTTTGATTATTTGGAAAAATCTGTAGCGTATGGATTCCTCAGAGAAGTTCTGGAACATTTCCAGCCATAACGGTTCGTCTTCAGGCTTTATTGGTCTTAACAGTACTTCTCTTCCGTCTCTAAGCCTCCATAGCGTTTCATATTTTTTGGGATAAGGACTTATAACCAGATGCTCGTGAGGCTCAAACTTTTTGAATACCTGTTCTTTGTCAACCAATATTCTGGCGTCAAAAGCAAAAGCTTCTTTCTCATCTATGAACAGCGGATTGATGTCAATTTCTTTAATTTGCGGAAAGTCGATTAGCATTTGAGAGAATAAGAGCATTGTTTCCTCCAGAAGTTTGAGATTGGCTGGCGGCACGTTTCTGTAGCCTTTCAAAAGTTGGTAAACCATTGTCTCTTCCATAATCCTCCTGACCAGTGTCGTGTTTAAAGGTGGCAGTCCAACGGAGAAATCTTTGAAGAGTTCTACGCCTATGCCGCCCATGCCGAACAATATTATTGGACCGAAAAGCGGATCTTTTTTCGATCCGATGATAACTTCATAACCCCTCCTCTTAATCATGGGTTGAACCGTAACCCCGACAATCTGCGCGTTTGGGTTATACTCTTTTGCGCGCTGTATAATCTTGTCGAATGCCTCTCTAACTTCAGCAGCGGAATTTATGTCGAGAATGACGCCGCCTGCATCAGTTTTGTGGATGATTTGAGGCGACAGAATCTTCAGAACGACGGGGTAGCCGAATTGCGATGCCATAGCTGTTGCTTCTTCAGCCGTCGTAGCAACCGCAGTTTTTACAACTGGAAAATTGTAGTATTCTAAGAGCTTCTTTGCTTCTGCTTCAGTCAGCAATTCACGGTTCTCCGCGGCAGCTTTTCTTAGGATCATCATAATCGGCCGTTTAGGTGGTGAAGCGTCAACTGGGAGCTCTTCCGGTGTTTCATAAATCAGCTCAAGGTTGCGCTTGTACTGGTACATGTACAGGTATGTTTTGATCGCTTGTTCTGGTGTAGAGTAAGTTGGAATATTATTTTCGTTGAATATGCTGTTTGCCTCTTCCACAGCGCCATAACCCATAAAAGAGGTTAAGATTGTCTTGTTTTGATACTCTTTGCTTTTTACTAATTCGACAATGGCCTTAGCTATTGCAGTTGATTCTGCCACGGCTTGCGCAGTGAAAATCATCAATATGCCGTCTACACCCTCATCGTTGAGGCAAGCCTCAGTTACTGCCTTGTAACGATCAGCCTTGGCGTCTCCTAAGATGTCGATGGGGTTTCCTCTACTCCAAAAATTGGGCAATATGCTGTTAAGGTAATCCATTGTTTTTTGACTTAATTTAGCCAGTTTTCCCCCTTTAGCTATTAAAGCATCGGTAGCCATTACTCCTGGACCGCCAGCATTCGTGATTATGGCGAGGTTTGGGCCTTTTGGAAGGGGTTGCATTCCTAAAACTTCGGCGCAGTTGAATAAGTCTCCGATTTCTTCAACCCTCACCATTCCCGCACGTTTGAATGCCGCGTCATAAACGTCATCTTCGCCGGAAAGTGAACCTGTGTGGGACGCCGCTGCTTTTGCGCTTTCGCTGAACTTTCCAGCTTTGACAACAATTATGGGTTTTGTTCTCGCAAAGTGCCTTGCCGCGCTCATGAATTTCCTAGCATCGGTTATCCCTTCAATATACATAAGTATACTTCTGGTTTTGGAGTCCGTGCCGAAATAATCTATAAGATCGCCAAAGTCCACATCTATCATTGATCCTACGGAAACGAAGTTGCTGAAGCCTATGTTCTCGTGGATAGCCCAGTCAAGAATTGCGGAACCTAGGGCTCCGCTTTGCGAGATGAATGCGATGTTGCCTGGTTTCGGCATTTTTCCCACAAATGTGGCATTAAGGCTAATTCTTGGGCGAATGATGCCTAGACAGTTCGGCCCAATGATCCGCAGATCGTATTTCTTTTTTATTTCGAGAATTTTCTCTTCGAGGGCCCTGCCTTCAGGACCGATTTCTTTGAAGCCAGCTGAAATTATGATTAAACCCTTTATCCCAGCTCGTCCGCATTGTTCAACTATGTCTGGAACAGTTTTTGAGGGCGTGGCGATGACAGCCAAGTCAACTGTTTCTGGAATTTGCTCCACGTTTTGATAAGTTTTAATACCGAAAATCTCGGTTTTGCGTATGTTGACGGGGTAAACTTTGCCTTCGTACTCTAATTCTGCAAAGTTTTTCATTAAGGCGTGTCCGACTGTGCCCTCTTCATCACTTGCTCCTACAATAGCGACGCTTTTTGGGTTGAAAATTTTGTCAAGGTTTAAAGTAACCAAACGTATGACCTTCTCACATTGTCGGTTGATTTGAGGCTAATACAAAAATTAAAACGTTATGCATCTAACCTAAGCTAGTTGTTGATAAAGAAAACAAGCCAATAGGAATAATCACTGCAGCCAACATGACTATGATGAGCAAGCCACTTAGACCTACAAAGGTGTTAAACGAAGGGAAACCTCTTCTTGTAAGAGGTTTCATAGCCCTTCCCAAAAACGTATATCTCCTCACCGCAGGGAACGTCATGACCTTGATCCCATATCAATAGCCGAAGATCAAGATATTCTTGCTCCGTCTCTGAAAAACCTTCCATATCAAAATCTTTTGATTTCCCTACAATCGTTTTGCGCTTACTTCATTCGGTTTTCGCCGTCAGATTGTTGGTGTCCGAGATTTTTCGGCTAACCCTTTAAGCAAGCTAGCGCGTATTTCTTTAGAAAATGGTGTAACTGGAACGCGAAGCGTTCGCCTATTCTATTGCAATTATTATATTAGTGAAGATTGCTAGTTAGTTATTGAATGATCAAGTTGATAAAACGTAACAAAGTTATGTTGTCTGTCTTGATTGTTGTTGGCTTTGTAGCTTGTTTGATGGCTTGGGCTCCTTGGGTTACAGAAGATTACGCTTATAGCAAAGTTATGGAACATCTTGGCGGACCAGACGTATTATTTAACTATCTGGGGGAAACCATGCCGCTGAGTGATGTCCCCAAATCCTTTAAAAAGCTTCCCTTCGTTTCATTAGTCTATTTTCCGGGTGAAGCAATGTTTACAGTGACCTTCTATGGAAGCGTAATCTGAAAAAGAATTTATCCCCCATCTAGCGCGGGATCACCAACTCACATCAAAAATCGCGTATCCTTTTCTGAAGCTGAGATGCGGCGTTATTTCTCTAGCGATGGCACGCACTGAACTTAGAATTGGCTTTACAAAAAAAGGAGTTAAATGCGTTCAAGTTTGAATATGACTGGCCTTAGTCCGTCTAAGCAACAGTTAATGGCAACACCCTTCTCCTTGAACCAAGGGAGGTTTCCCCCAAAACTCATTAGTCTTACGTTGCTGTGAATCGAGACCCAAGCAGAAGTGCAGAAACCTTCTGGCATCTTCAGATTTTCAACTATGAACTTCTGACCATTCCTGAATAGTTCACAGGCTCCAAAAGGCCCCACGGGCGTCACGGGGCTTGTCTCAAAGACTTCTGACGGATGGAATCGCTTCAAAACGGTTATCTTAACTTTATGCAGCTCAACCATTTCAATCACGACTAATAGATATCAAGGAACTTTTATATAGACTATTAACGCGCGCTAGACAATTTGTCTTGGGTGGGGTCTAATGCAAAACCTCCTTGAAGACTCTTAAGTGATTTTCTCCGAGAATCTTTTTGATGTTTTCATCGGAATATCCCCTTTTAACTAGAACTCTAGTAATGTTTGGCACCTTAGATACGTCTTCAAGGTCGACTGGTCCTTGGTCGATTCCGTCAAAGTCGGAGCCGAGACCCACGTGATCTGGTCCGACGACATCTACTATATGGTCGATGTGATCAGCCAGATCTTCGACTGTTGCTTTAGTATCGCTCGTCGCAGAAGCGTCTGCTTCACTTGTGTTTCCTTGTTTAGGTTTTGGACGTATGAAAGATGGCTCGTAACATACTCCTATTACTCCGTCTTTCTTTGCTATTGCCCTCAACATGTCATCCGTCAGATTTCTTGGATGGTCACATATAGCTCTACAGTTTGAATGTGAAGCAATAAACGGGTCTTTGATGTTGTCAACAATATCCCGGAAGCAAGTGTCAGACAAGTGGCTTACATCGAGGAGCATTCCCAGGTTGTGCATTTCCTCCAACGCCTCTATACCTGAATCGGTAAGCTTGCTTTCTGCGCGTTTCGAGTTGAGACCGTCCGCGAACTGAGTTCTCCAGTTCCAGCAAAAGCTCAACATCCTAACACCAAGTCTGTAAAATACTCTTAAGATGCCTACCTCACCCAGAAGGGCCTCGGAACCCTCCATCGACAGTAATGCTCCAATTCTCCCTGCTTTACGGGCTTCTATTATCTCATTGTAGCTTCGAACGTGGATAATCTTATCCTTGTTTTCTTCGATTGACATGAAGAAGGTATCTACATTTAACATCACGATACGTAGTGCATCCATATTTTGCGGTCTATGGGCACCCCACATCGCGAAGGTCTGACAGCCTATTCCCCCTTCTATTAGTTTAGGTAGGTCGATGTGCCCTTTTTCTGATCGCTCTCCCAATTTGCGTGGTTTAAAGCCCATGAGCTCTTTAAGGTAGAAATCTCTCGGATCAGTTATTTTCATTAGAGTGTCACAATGGGTGTCAACCACTATCGATTCTTTATGGAGTTTTACGGCTCGCTCTTCCTCACTTTTAGACAGTTCAATCATTTATGTCACTTCTTTTTCATTTCTGCAATTTGGGTTTTAGCTTTAATTGAGGGATCAAATCAAACTTATCTTTTTTGGATTTTAGCGACAAACCAAATTGGAGTTTTAGATGTTTCCAACGTCATAAAAACAGTGTGCACTAACTAGGAAAACTCTCTGTTAGATATCGCAATGAAGATCAAGCTTAAAACGGAAAGAACAATTGTTGGAGTGCCAACTAATACTCCGTAAGCCAATGCATCAATCCCTTCTATGCCAATTGCCAGTATCGTAGTGAAACCCTGAAGTAAGAGGAAACACGCTCCAACAAGGGCAAGTACGAAGTGTTTCCTTCTCAATGACATTATTCCACCCGCAAGCCCAAAGGCAAAGGCGACGGCGCCTAAAATCCCCATTAACAATGCCCAATAGTATGGACTATAATACCGATAACTGAGCGTTGATGCGAAGCCCATTATACCCAAAACTGCGAAGATTATGCATGTACATGAAGCGATAATCGCCAAAATGCCTCCGGCAATTGGAAAACCTGTTTTTGCTCGTTTTGTTGGAAATGAATTAGCACTTGACATTTTTTCTTTCAGTTCACCTGTGCTGGCAGACTGTTTTTTCGTATGCTCGATGCGTTTCTGGTTTAATTCGCACCATATAGAGAAGAAAGAGTGAGCTACTGAATACCCTATGACAACCAAACCTATTGCGACGAGAACGTTTGATGATGGTTGATAGGTAGTTATTTGCGCCCATTTCCACCAATTCAATGAGCCTTGAAGCTTGTCTTGCTCGTTTTGGGGCAGCCCCCCTTGCCTTAGTTGTTCTTCTAAGCCTCCAATCACAGAAGGAGGATACCATACAAATACAAGTCCAATCACCAGAAATACTGCGCCTGCCAAAAAAAGAACAGTGAACTTTTTCCAGCTCCATGACATAGGATTCTATCTGAAAGGTCTATCTATAAAAGACTAGCGCGCTGAGTAAGCGATAAGCCATTAATATTCAGATTAACGTTTTGAAGCGTTTTTTGCAGTCAAGAAAGCTTGAGTTTTCTCAGATCGAGGGTAAAACATCATTAGCGTTTATCCAGAATCTTATTATATAAGATACGCCCTAATTTTATTGGAGAACGCAATGCAAAAAGGCGTACTAAGCTTTAAGGCAGATTGCTTTCATTGTCCCCATTGCAAAGTCTATGCAAAGCAAGAATGGTACAACGTAGCAAAGGGCCACCTCTCAGAAAAGGGCGTAGGCTACTATGAGGGTTTTCTTCCAGACTTGTCTTTGAGTTTTTGTTCGAGATGCGGAAAGTACGCTTTGTGGCTTGGTGACAAAATGGTATATCCCGTTTTGTCCATTGCTCCGTTGCCAGCTGACGCTATGCCTATGGAAGTGAAAGAAGATTTCTTGGAAGGAAGAAACGTGGTTAACGCATCACCGCATGCTGCTGCTGCTTTGCTGAGGCTGTCACTGCAGAAAATTATGATTCACTTGGGAGAAAGCGGCAAGAACTTGGACGATGACATCGCAAATTTGGCTAGAAAAGGATTGCCTAAAAAAATATGCAAAGCACTTGAGGCAGTTCGCGTCATAGGTAATGAAGCCATTTACCCTGGAATGATTAGTCCAAAAGATGACATGAACACAACAATCGCTTTGTTCAATTTGCTAAATATGATAGTTGACATTATGATTTTACAGCCAAAAAAGTTTAACGAAATATGTAGAAAAATTCCAAAATCCAAAAAGCCAATTAAGAAAAGCCGCAGAAAACGAAAGAAAAAGCAAAAAAGAGCGAACAAATGGGAGTCTATTCCTAAGCCAACAATCTTTTACAGATAGCTATAACGCGTTCTAGAACCATGAAGCGCGCGCGAGAAGCCCTCAAATCTTTTAAGCAAAAGAACCATAAACTTGCGAGATTACAATAGGTTACGGATGAGAGTTAATGGATGAGGAGATGGAAACCACTTTAAAGTCTCTTCGCTCTCGACATCTTAACGGCGTTTTCGCAAAAAATTCCGAGGATGCTAAAAGCCTACTTCTGGACTTGATTCCAAAAGATGCTGTGGTCGGGATAGGGGATTCCACGACAGTTGCACAAATCGCCGTCAAAGAAGAGCTAAAGAAAAGAGGAACAAAAGTACTGGACGGCTTTGACAGGAAGACAGCACCCACCATCATAGAAGATTACGAGAATTTCCATAACAGGTTAGTTAAGGAATCTACCATATGCGACGTTTTTTTGACCAGCACAAACGCTATCACTCGTGACGGTAGACTTGTAAACGTAGACGCTGCAGGTAACAGGGTTGCCGGCATGTTTTGGGGTCATCCAACAACTATCCTAATCGCCGGTAGGAATAAAATAGTCAAAAACCTTGACGAAGCATTCCACCGCATCAGGAATGTCATTGCTCCCAATCACATAAGAATAAGGGCCATAGAATTAGGAGGAAGACGTTTTGAAACGCCCTGCACTATCACAGGTAAGTGCAATAACTGTAGAGTAAGAGATAGACTTTGTAACGTCTTTACTATAATCGAGGCTAAACCCTTCCGAACCAACATTAACATAATAATCATAAATGAGGATTTAGGGCTTAGTTGGGATGAATCATGGTCAAGAAAGCGCATTGCAAAGATAATTGAAAACTACAAAAAGTTTGTTTGGGTTCCCCCGCAGACTCAGTGAAGCCACGAATGAGGAAATAATGAGTTCGAGTGAAAAAACCGCGATTGACAGAGTTCAGCTCAATTCAGTAAAAAGTTCATGAAATTTATATTTTTAAACAAACTATGATGTAACAGAGATTTCTTCTGTACAATCCCACTTTTTCTATTGTTTATGGCACGTTACGCTTCCTTTTATGCGTACACGCATTGTCACTAAGTCCGCCTCAAGGCACAAAGCCAGCAAGAAGCTTCTAAACATATTTTATTTACGTTCTCCTTGGCTTTTCAAGTCCATGCATTTTGCTTCTGGGAATACGTGTCTGACAAGTTGAGCCGATATTGATGTGGGGCGCATAGGCAATGGTTCGCTTAAATCAAACCACTTTGCATTCTTCAATTCTGAAGATTTTTTTATCTTGGTTGCTTTTGTTTTTGCTTTAAGGGCTATCATCAGAAGGTCATGGTCTTCCTTAATGTAGGTTTTCAGAATAGTTGCATTCTGAATTTTCAGTCCGACTTCTTCGTAAACCTCTCGGACAGCTGTTTGCTCTGCTGTCTCCCCGGCTTCTATATGACCCGAGATTAAGCCCCAGTATGGATGCGTCCACTCGATTGCTCTTGCCAACAATACTCTGTTGGCATTAGTAACCATAACAATAACCGCTGGCGATGGAGTGAGGAAAAACACATAGTCACATTTATCGCAATACTTCTCCTTGCTTCCATCATGAAGAGTTTTCAAAGATAGTTTCTTTCCGCAGAAGCAACAATATTCCCGCTCTTTCATGTCTATTTCCCTTTCTTCTTAGTTGCTTAGTCTATCATTAACAGCGCTCAACTTCCTTGGTCAAGTGTAAAGCTATTATATAATTTTTGGCATTGCACAGGCGCGTCTTAAAACTTTCTGCCTAACATATCTTCGGAAAAAAGTATGTCACACGTCCGACTTAGTGGGTATAGAAAAATGACAAAAATAAACAATATTACCAATAATACACTTGATTGTACCTTAATTTCACGGTTCTTTTTAAGGCTTAACGTCTTAACTGCACGTTACTCACCATTTTATCAGGTGTCAAAACATATGATTCGCGCACATGTTTTGGCAGCCTTTTTCTAAAACTCAGCCTGATAGCTCGACATCGTTCTCAAGCAAGTAGACAAGCGGACGAGCGAACCATATGGTTTCTTATATTGACAAACACAAATTGATTGCGGGAGAACTATATGACTAAACTGGACGTAGTAATTCGTCATGGAGAGCTCGTAACAGCCGCTGGCTCAATTGGTTGTGCTGATATTGGAGTCTTAAACGGTAAAATCGCCCAAATTGGAGGCATGATTGACGGACACTCAGAGCTTGATGCAACGGGAAAGCTTGTTCTGCCTGGCGGAATAGATGCCCACGTACATCTATCAATTCCCCCCGAAGAAAAGGATGTCAGGTGGGTGGATGATTTTGCCAGCGGCTCTGCAGCTGCGCTAGCAGGTGGCATCACAACACTTGGGAACATGACCTTTCCAGCGTCAGGGGAAACGCTCATAGCTCAGCTTGAGCGTGAGACAGTCGTAGCCCGCGAGCAAACGATAGCGGATATCTTTCTGCATCCAGTGCTTAATCAGGTGACCCCACAGGTTCTGGACGAAATCCCCAGATTGCTTGGCACAGGTTGTAACAGTATCAAGGTTTTCACTTCATTCTCGAACTTCGACTCTCAGGTGCGCAGTTATGTAGAAGCCATCAGGCGCGCTGGTGAGAATGGGTTGATAACGTTAATCCATTGCGAGGACTATGCGCTAATTGAAGATGCGATAGCGCGCCTATTGGTAACGGGAAAGACGTCACTCCACTACTACCCAGAGAGTCGTCCAGTGATTTCAGAGTTGGTCGCAACGCAACGCGCAGTGGCGTTTGCAGAAGCGACAGGTGCGCCTATCTACATCGTTCATCTATCATCAGCTCGTGCCTTGGATGTATGCGCTGAAGCCCAGTCTAGAAATGTGCCGGTCTATGTCGAAACGCGACCGCTTTACCTGCACCTCACGCGCGAGCGCTTCGAGGATGAAGATGGGGCAAAGTATGTGGGCGCGCCTCCTCTGCGCGAGCGGCAAGACGTCAACACTTTGTGGGCTGGCATTCGTCAGGGCGTTATACACACCGTCTGTAGCGATCACGCTCCCTGGTCACTTGTAGACAAGCTGGATCCAGCCCATAACATTGTCAACCGGCGAGCAGGGGTCGCCAACTTACAGACAATGCTGCCAATGCTCTACTCAGAAGGGGTGCGTTCTGGCCGTATTACATTGGGTCGATTTGTTGAAGTGACTTCGACCAACGTTGCTAAGCTGTTTGGCCTCTATCCCCGAAAGGGTACGATTGCCGTTGGTAGCGATGCAGACCTAGTAATCTTCGATTCAAACCTTACGCTCAAGATCGACGGCTCCAAGCAGAAATCTAACTCTGACTACTCGGCTTTCGAGGGATGGCAGGTAACCGGCTGGCCTGTAACTACGCTGCGCCGCGGCGAAATCGTCTTCCACGAAGGCGAGATCACTGGGCGACCAGGCAGCGGTAAAGTCGTACCGCGTGCGGCAACCATTCCACTTTAGAACAACTCCTTTTTCAATAACAAAAAAGAGAGAAGTTATCACTTGAATTGCGCGCTAAAAAATGGAAAAAACATAGGAAAAATTGGTTTTAAATTAAAGCTGTTAGCTTAAACTAATATCTTCGCCTTGCAGGTCTTCTTTTTGAATAGCATTCTCGGCAGTATACTGGTCTGCTTCCGTCGGGTTTGAATGGAACTGTACATTCTTGGCCGCAATCAGCACAGACTGCCTTGTGCATCTCTTTCTCGTACATTGACTCTTTCAACTCCTAATATTTGCTGTGCAAAAATCGCTTCTCACACGCTTCGTCTATCCATGACGCCGACGCTTATAAACTATGTGTTCGAAATTCTGGGGAACAAGCTTGAAGAAATAAAAATAGGAACATCCAACAAGAACTTGGTGGACACTAAAATATCTTGAGTGTTTCTTGATGCAAAAGGTGATGCGTAGAGCATGTTTTTTGATTTGTTTGAGAAAGAATCTCGAAGAACGAAGGTTCCCAGATCGGTTCTAAAGTAAGCGGTGGCCAGACCCAAAGGAAAATGTGAAAGATGCGGAAAATCATTTTTTGGAATGAACTATCACATACACCATAAAAGAAGTAGAAGTAACAAACTATCTAATGCATAGAAGTTTTATGTTTAAACGGTCATTTAGGAAAAGAACATCTGCCAAAGAAAGCAAGACTACCAAAACCAAAGAAGAAAACGCGTAAGAAACGGAAGGCAAAAGAAGAATCCATCTTTATTTTGATTTTCTTTTACAGTTAGACTAATATAGTTGGCGACTTACTTGGTTGTAGCGGTTGGAATTCTTTAGAGAAAGAGTTAGATCGGCTATAGGCGCATTTCACTTTTTCTCCAGATTGTTCTGACTGATAAATCTTAGAGGTGGAACATTTGGGTAAAAGAAAAGTCATCAATGAAGAAGAGCTTGCAAACATGATGGTTCCGGCTGCAAGTGACGTACTGGGCATTGCCGTTAAAATGCTTGGTTTTGACAGAATCCTAGTGAGGTGCCAAGATGGCAAAGAACGATTGTGCAGAATTCGGGGCAAGTTGAAGAGGCGAGTATGGATAAGAGAAGGCGATATCGTTTTGGTTTCTCCTTGGGAGTTTCAGTCAGACAAGCGGGGCGACATTTTCTGGCGATACAGGAAGAACCAGACTGAATGGCTGAGAAGCCATGGTTACCTTACAATGTGAAAGAAGAAAAGCCTAATAGCGCGCTATATGGTTATACGCGCACTTTTCTTGCCAGAGTAGACATTTTGTGTTGAAACTTTAATGGTAATGTCTTACAAATAAGAAAAAGGGAAAATAGAGAGCTATTTGTTCTAATTCTCCCCATCCCTTGGAAAACTGTAGGCTTCAAATCTGTTGTTTGTGCAGGGTTAAAGCCTTCTCCAAATATTGTATGGGCATTCATTCCAGCAGTATCGGCTTCCCTTAAAAACACAGTTTTTGCACTCAGTTCTCTCAAACGGCCTGAGTCTAGCCAAAAAGCCCACTAATATTTTAATCGTAAAACACTAATTTTTACTTTTTGCTGGCTTCTTATGATTTTGATATACTGTCCCAAGATACAACAAATTCTCTAAGACAAAGTTATTGTTGATTTAAGACCTAACTTGCTCAAATGAACACGCTAGAGTCGTAGAAAGCATGTGCTTGTGTTTTGGGATTGAAATTTAGTCAAGCTAACCAATTAAATAAAATTAGCGAATAATCACTTCTTCTTCATAATAGAGAGGAATCCGTGAATCTTAGTTCTTATCAGACGTTTTTATGGAGAATAAAAAAGAGAAGAAATGGGCAATTTAGTGGGTTTCTTCTAGCAGTCTTACGCGTAGATGTTGAGGTCGTACGGGCCAAACCTGCCCCAACCCACTATGTACTGACCATACTGCGTGGACGTAACGTCCCAAAGTTCCAGCGTTCCCGCGAAAGCTGGTCTGCCCTTGCTTTGAATCTTCCCGATAAATGAGATGTAAAGCGTCGAGTCAGAATAGTTCGTGGATGAATACCCAGACTCATTTATGTCTTGAATTACCTCGTATTCAACCCAATCGCCCGCATCATTTTCAATGTAAATGACTTCCTTTACAACGTTTTCATAATATCCTGCAGCGGTTCCTTCCCTGAAACTTTTTTCTATTATACCTGGTCTTAGGTCGGCTTTAAACGTTGCAGCGGGGCCATTATACCATGTGACTTCTATTTTGCTGTTGAATGTGGACTGTGGGCTGTACCACTTCGTTGTATGCACACTACCGCTTTCCCATCCGTCAAAAAAACTTTCCTCGTAATAACTATACTTGTAGTGAGTGCTTGCTCCATTTTCATCATATTCGTAATAGTCATATTCGTACGAACTATGCCCTCCGTAAGATGCTGGGTAGTTAAAAGAATACTCGCCTATATGGTCTGGAGAGCCTACAATTTTTCCGCTAACAGTCAATGACATGGTTCCAAAGAATTCTTTGTCCATATCCGAAATATAGCCTTGCAAAGTATACTCGATTTTCTCAGGTTTTTCTTTGGCCGCTAGCACTGGTGTTACAGCTGAAGCGAACATCAGAATAGCCACTATTGGAATAAGCATTTGCATCTTTTTCACTTTTCACTCCCCTCCTTGCCACTTATATGTTGTTTGGGCTTTCCCTAAATGTGCCACATATTTAAAAGACGCTCACGATAAGTGAGTGCAGAGTCAAGGAAAAAAAAGATAAGTGATGAAACAGATTTGGAGGCATGGACAATCTTGCTTTGATCTTGATGGAAGTTGTTTCGGCAATACTCTGCTTCATTCTGATCAGATTTATGATGAAACCCTATCAATATACAGGTGAGAGTCGATACATCGGTTTACCTCTCGGACTTGCTTTTTTGGGCATTTCATATATTTTAATGGGACTTGCCTTGTATTTTGAAGCGTCTCTTTTTATTGAAGAAATAAAATGGCTGCAGCTTTTTACGCAAGCCTTTGCTTTCGCTTTTCTTGCCGTGACGTATTATTTCTCGAAGAAAACACATGAAAGTACGCGTTTGTGGGGAGAGATCACCTATGCAGGGTTAATTTTCGCCGTTGTCGTTTCATACTTAATTGTGTTCGAACCGCCAATGTTCGGCTTGCCCAGTTACAAAACAGTAGATGAATATTTCCGACTCTTCAACATAATTTGTGTAGCATACATTGCTGTTCATACACTGAGAAGCCATGCGGCAAGGCCTGATTCTAAAACAATTTGGATTCCTTTCAGCTATCTTCTGCTTGGTTTCGGTCAGTATTCCTCTTTGATTTGGTCGCTTGATTCAAGCTTCTCGGCGTTTGTAGGAGCGCATTTCCTTCGTCTAGCAGGTTTACTAGTTTTCCTTTTTGTGTCCTACCAAACTTTTTACAGTTCACGCGAAGCGCCTCAAGAAGAAGGAGTTTCAGAATGAAGAAGCTTCCACGTAGAGACAAATTGAAGATTTACGGGGATTTGCTTTCCATTCTTAATAGCGAGGCGAAGAGAGAAAAGATTGTTCTTACTCGTATTCAGCTGAAAATAAACGTTCCTTTTGACCGTCTGAAAATTTACGTCGCTGAAATCAAAGAACTAGGCTTAATCCAAGATGAGCCCTCACTGAAATTGACGGAAAAGGGCAAACAATACCTAAGGGAATACGAGACAGTTCTTGATTTCATGAAGCGTATGGGCTTAACTTATCAATAGGGCAAAATTGTTTTGGTGAACCCAGACTGCAATAAATCAGCCTCATAGTTGAAGAGGCTTTGCTGCCAAGCTTCAGCTCGCAAAAGCTCAGGCAGAATGTGAGATTGCTGCAAAATTGTCCATTTTTATGAATAATCTTTTGTTGTCTACCTTCTTTTCTGCAAGATAACACTCACTTATCGTGAGTGTCAGTTAAATATTGGCACATTTGAAGGAATATTCAAATCGTCTAGAAGTGGTAACAAAGAGAGAGTGAAAATGGCCTTTTTAGGAAAAAGCTGGGAATTAGCAAAAGCATGTTTCCATGTATTGAGGCGAGATAAAGAACTACTCTTGTTTCCGCTTATTGCAGGCGCCATTGCAGTTTCCACTTTTTTGGTTCTTATTGTAAGCTTTTTCCTTTCTCCTGCGTCATTCATTTGGCTCCTAGTCTTGACCATAATTTTGGGTCCAATATTTTTTACGTTTTTAGGTGTATTCTTCGAGGCGGCTGTAATAGGATGCGCAACAATTAGGCTTCAGGGAGGAGATCCAAAAGTTAAAGATGGGTTAAAAATTGCTGCCAAAAACTGGTGGCCGTTGCTCCAGTGGGCTTTTATCGGAATAATTATCGGCATAATTTTAGGGTTTATCCGAGGCCTTTTTCGAAGACCAAACCGGACGAGGCCAGGGCCTCCTAGCCCCCTTAGATTTCCTCCCATAAGGTCAACACTGTTGTCCGGAGGCCTTGCTGTATCGGGAAGTCCCAGTGCAGCCTGGGGGATTGGGGATATCCTTGCTGGTGTTTTGGGGATGGCTTGGGCTGTTGCCACTTTTTTTGTATTACCCGCCATGATATACGAAAAACTTTCGCCATTCAAAGCTATAAAACGTAGCGTTGGAATAATAAAAAACGTCTGGAAGGAGACGCTTATACTGAAGTTTGGCTTTAAGGCAATTTTCGCCCTATTAGGTGGTTTAGGGGTACTGTTTATCGTTTTGGGGGTGCTTACAGGTGTCACCTTTGTCCCCATTCCTCAACCTGCAGAGTCGACTCATGAAATAGTCATAACGAACGCTCCTGCGCTCATTGCAGGATTCGTGGTTGCGATAGCTTACTGGGTGACGCTGGGGTGCATAAGTTTTGCTATGAACGGGATATTAAAAGGGGCCCTTTACGAATATTCACAGACGGGCCAACGTGAACCCAGCGCTCAACCGCCACAAGCGGCAGAGTTTAATCCATTGAACAATATTATTCGTTCTTTTCAAAGAGAGATTCCAACTGAGGCGGCGCAACCCGCACCTAGTGTAGCTGAAGAGATAAAGAAGCTTGCTGAATTAAGGGACAAGGGTGTGATAACCGAGGAAGAATTTCAAGAGAAGAAAAGAAAGCTCCTTGAAAAGATCTGAATATTGAAGCGGAGTTTAAGCCGCCTCCCGCCACATTTTTTACCGGTAAAATTGGGTAGGGGTTCCACCCCCGTACCACGCATTAGAAGAACACTTTCTGCTTCATTTTTGTTCCGGCTGGTAGAAAGACAGATGGTTTTCTTTTATGAGTGTTGCGGGAATCTCAATGCGGGATATAATAATTGATGTGTTTAAGTTGACTTTGCAAATTATGCGCATCAAAATTTTCTATGTTCTCTCAATTGGGGCTGTCAGAAGAGAATCAAGGTATTTCAACTGCTGTCAATGGAACGCAAGCATGTAAAGGGTTCAATTCTCTGGTTGTTATTTTCTTGGAAAATAGGCTTTATAGGACATGAACAAAAAAACAAGCAAACTTGCAACCCTAATGATGTGCGCGCCTATGAACGCATAATAGCTTGCATCAAGTGACCATACTAGAAATGAATATTGCGAAAAAGCAAGCAAGGCGTAACCAAGTGGCGCCAAAATTGTTTCGGGCACAGGTCTTTGCAAATGTCTTCTGAGTGTGTAGAGAGTAACGTAAAGAGCTAATATCATATTGAAGATTCTGAAATATTCATCAACTCTCTTGTAGCTTGGCAACGCAAATGGTGGCGGTATGAAAACTACTGCTAGTGCGATAATAAGGACGAGAATTGTGAAAGAAACAAGTACTTGAATGAATATGTACAGTCTCCTTTCAGGAGTCTTGGCTGAGAAATAGTATGTTAATGCAAGGAAGATGAACGCGTATGCTCCCATAAAAAGTTGTAGCCATTGAAGTTTCTCAACAATCATAAGGTCGCTGAAGTGCAGGGATGCACCCATAAAGACGTATGATATTCCTAGGAGTGCAAATCCGAGAGGCAGACCGAGATATCTAACGTCAGCTGTCATCCTATATGGCTTAATCATGAATCTAACTAGTATCAAAGCCAAAGCCGCAGAGAAACTTTCTACAATAATTAAACTAATATCGCTCATTAATCGAGTAATTGACTTCTCCCTAATTTAGCGCTCACTCACTTATCGTGAGCGGCGCTTAAATACGCGGTGCATTTCATGGAATTGCGAGTTGCTATGCGAAGGAAATGTTTGCTGTCGACTGTGACTTCGACTTTGCTACTGCTATTTGGAGAATCACCGCAAATAGTTACGGAAAATAACGGCTTAGGAGGTGTAACTAATTGAATAAGAAAATATTGATTGCAATCATAGTCATATTGACTGTTTCTATTGCTGGAACTGCTGTTTTTTACGCATTATTCGCTAAGGATGGCACGTTACCGCCTAGGGGAACCTTGGTGTTCCAGTCAGATGTGGCTGGCGTGACCGTGACCATTTCAGGTCCCGAAGAGACGCTTAAAACTGGGGTAATCGGAGAGAAGAAGGAGTTGACCTTCACGGGTCTGCCCGATGGTAATTATCAGGCTATCGCTACCAAGGATGGCTATACGCCGCATTACGTTATGGGCACGTCTATAAATTATGGAGGAAGGACAACCGTCCCTATCTACATGATGGCTATCCCGGAGGAACTTCCCTTATACTTATCCACCAACCCAAATGCAATAATCATCAAGCAAGGAAGCAGCGGAACTATCGCGGTTACCGTAACCTCACTGAACGATTATGTGGGCGCAGTATCCCTGAATTGTATCCAGTTGCCCTCGGGAGTAACAGCAACATTTGACCCTGCAAGCGTCACCCTTACTGCGGGTGGAAAAGCGTCATCGACCCTAACCTTAACGGTCAGCTCAACCGCAACGAAAGGCATCTACGCCATGGACATAGAATTATCACATGAGCAAGGAGGAACTGGCGGGCTTGGACTACTGTTACAGGTGTCTTAGCACAGTTCTCTCTTATTCTCTAAAAAGAACCACAACACCCAACAACAAAACACCTTCATGAGCGCGCACTACCGTCCATGGTTTTATGTTATTTTCTGCAAAACTTCACTCACCTATCGTGAGTGTCCATTAAATACTAGACGCATGTCAAGAAATAGCACAGGTCTATGGAAGGTCAATTAGTTGAATAAGAAAACATTGGGAAGTATTATTTTGGAAACAACCAAGTTGAACACGCCTCTTCAAACAGCGCTGATAAACTATTATGGTGAAACCAGAATGGTAAAACTTGAGCACAGCAATGCCTGGAACATTACCAAATGGTCTCGAAGACACCGGTTTGAGATAATGGCGGAGATCCTGCTCTTTTGCGACCGACAAAGAGCCAAAACGAGCATCATGTATAAGACCAACCTCAATTACACGCAGCTGAAAAGCAATTTAAGGTTCTTGACGTCACAGGGCTTGCTCTTGTACAACGAGAACAAGTACGTCACAACCGAAAAAGGCTATTATTTCCTCAGCCTATTCGCTCAGCTCAACGGAATACTGACTTGTTGACTCAGAGAGACCGTGTGCACGCAACAAGGTGGTTGGCAAAAACGCGTGCTAATGCTAATAGGAGGTGAACGAAACGTCAAAAAGGAATAGACCAACTGGAGTAATAGTCATGGGAGTTCTGCAGATACTCGTGGGTCTTGGTAGCTTAGGCTTCGGTTTCATTCTTGCAGCTACGTATGCTTACTTAGGCAGTCTCCTATCGGGCGGTTCTGAAGGCGTTACTTTTAGTGGAGGGTTTGGAGGGCTTCTTGTGGTCGCAGGAACCATAATTGGAGGAATCTTGATGCTGATTGGAATCGTTAATTTAGTCATTGCCTACGGTATTTTCAAGGGCAGTGGCTGGGCTTGGATGTTGTGCCTAATCTTTGCGGTCATAAGCATTGTCTTTGGAATTCTAACGTTCCCAGTAGGGATCATAGCCATAATATTCGACGCTTTGATTATCTACTACTTGACTAGACCCAACGTAAAAGAATTCTTCGGAAAAGCTGCTAGCTCCACTTAGTATCCTCTACCAGCATGACTTGGCTCGGAATAGAGAAAAAAGCGTCCCATTCTTTATGTTTTTAACGCTCTTATTATTATGTTTCATAAAATTGCGTGTGCCCTTGCAAAGAAGAATAACAACATTGTGTAGTTTGGGCTTAGGCTGTACATGTTTTCCAAACCCTGTAATCGATAAATGATTCTATTGTTCGATTGAAGGACCTTGACGGAAGTGTCTTCATAATCAGAGCAGATTGCCCAGATTTCTGTCTTTGTTTTGAATTGTTTATCTCTTTTTCTGTAACTCTTCACTCACTTATCGTGAGTGTCTGTTAAATACGTGTTGCATTTAAGAAATATCTCAAGCTACCTAGAAGTGGCAAAAAGAAGAAGTGAACGTGAAAGAGGTGAAAAAGGAAAATGGAGTTTGAGATTAAGCACAAACCCGCTTACGCGTTGCTTGTGGCACGGTTAAAACCTGAAGAGTGTATTGTTGCGGAGTCGGGTGCTATTGCTTTCATGTCGCCAAACATTGAAGTCAAAACTCGATCAAGAGGAGGGTTCTTGTCAGGCTTGAAGGTGAAAGTTCTCGGGGGACAAAGTTTCTGGGTAAATGACTTGTTTGCCCGCGGCGGTTCAGGAGAAATTGGGCTGGTTTCCGCTCCTATTGGTGACATGGAAAAGTTGAATGTTGACGGCGGTGGGTACGCTATTCAGAAGCAAGCATTCGTTGCCTCGTCTCCAGAAGTTATAATAGACACTGAGTGGCAAGGTTTCAAAGGCTTTTTCGGTCAAGGCTTATTCCTTCTAAAGGCTACTGGTCGAGGAGACGTGTGGGTTAACGTCTTTGGAGCAATTGAGAAACGAACATTGAAGTCAGGAGAGCACCTTTTCGTTGACAATTTTCACCTTGTTGCTTTCAGCCATAGCTGCAAGTATACAGTGCGCAAAATTGGTGGGCTCAAGGCAACCTTGTTTAGTGGTGAGGGCCTCGTGGTCGACGTTGAAGGACCAGGTGAAGTGTTTATACAAACAAAAAACGTACGCGAGTTCATTGAATGGTTATGGCCAATGCTAGCACCCATGGTTAGGAACGAAGTCAAAAGCGAAATCTCTTTGTCTCAAGGAGAAAAACATGGATTTCAATTAGGAAAGAAGTTCTAAAGGGAGTAAACGCGCGCACTACAGGATCCCGATCAGCCCAACTTTTTCAAACCCATGTCAGATTTTGGCAACGAAAGTACAGGACAATTTCGTATATATCCAATGTTTCTTTCTATTCCATAGATAAATAGACTTTCACTTAACTGAATGTTATTGAAGTCTTTTTGGATGGTATAGTGAATAATATAAAAGATTTGATTGCTGGCTGTAGCGTTCAAATGGTGACGTTCTTACAGTTGCTTAAGGAGACGCCAATGCGGTGTGGCGAAGCCTTCGGACCCAGATGGACCGACATAGACACTGTAAGCAACACTGTGCGAATTACGCCTGAAAAAGGAAGCAACCCTAGAATATTCAAACTTCCCAACGAACTTATGGCGATGCTTAACAACTTGCCTAAGCGTTCCAACAAAGTATTTGGCTATAAGAACAAGTACTACCTAGTCAAAATATTTAGAAAGCAAAGAAAAAGAGTTGCGCATAAACTCAAAAACCCAAAGACTGCCGCCGATTCTCTTTCACACTTTCTGCCATTGGAAAGCTACTCTGGACTACCACCGGACTAAAGAAATCCTTCATGTGATGCCGCTGTTGGGACATAAGAACATCAAGAACATGCTTATATACACCCAACTAGTCAATTCAAAACCGAAGAGTACATCTGCAAAGTGGCCAAAACCGTTAAGGAAGCGACTGAACTAGTAGAAGCATGCTTTGAGTACGTCATGGAGATCGACGGATGCAGACTGTTTAGGAAACCCAAGTGAAATTGGGGTCCTTATCTGTCTCAGAGGGGTCGTCGTCTAGTTTGGACAAGGATACCAGCCTGGGGCGCTGGCGATCCTGGGTTCAAATCCCAGCGACCCCACCAACCTCAATCTTGTTCTATCTTGCGAAAATAAGCTCATTTTTGCCTTTCTATTTGCGTTGCTAAAGAAGAATAGCAATAGTTGAGTCGAAACAGTCATGGGCGCTGAATACCGTGCAGGCGGGTGATGGCAAAATTTAACAAGTCCAGAAGCATAGTTTGTCCTTATGAACCAACCCGGGGGCACACGCAGACAGAGTAGTTTCAAGAAGGGATTATTCGTGTTAGCTGGAAGCATTTCTTTGGGGTTGGGAGTAATTGGCATATTCCTACCTGTCCTGCCCACCACTCCGTTTCTTCTACTCTCAGCTGCATGCTACTACAAAGGTTCTGAGCGGATGCATCAGTGGTTGCTCAACAACAGGTTGTTCGGAAGCTACATAAGAAACTACAAAGAGGGAAAGGGAATCTCACTAATGGGCAAAATCTTCACCTTATTCTTGCTATGGACAACAGTTTTTTACTCAGCGCTTTTCATCGTGAATAACTACATTGTGCAAATAGCTCTTTTTGTAATAGCAATTGCCGTAACAGTTCACATCATCACTTTGCCAACGTTTGGAAAATCACAATCCTTCAAACAAGAAAGCTGAAGAAGTGTTGGAAGAAACCGAAAAAGAACTTACCAAGAAAGTGAGAATTGCGTGATTTCTCAACTTGGTGCGAGGTTCAAATCTCACCCCCACGCGCCATAGCTAAACCTCCGGATGTATTCTCAAATTTCCTTTAAGGATTCTACTTGTGTTTGCGGAAGATTTTGCTGCCACTGTAGTCGCAGATATGACGCGCTATCGAAACGTGAAAAAATAGAGAGAGAAGTTTTGGATTTTGCGGTTTATGCTGGAGGCGATTGTGGCTGAGCTGGGGCTGGCGTCGTGGGTTGTGTTTTGAGCGAGAAGAACGCCACTATCAGCAGTATGAAGCCTATCCAGATCAGTATCACGCCGAATATGATTATTGTTAGCACCGCGCCTATCAGCATTAGCAAGCCTGCAGTTCCGAACATTCCGACTCCTGACTTTGAAGCTAGAAGATTCAGGGATTTTCTGACCAGTATGAACGCGATGATGAAGAACGCGAACAGCACAACCAAGGAAATAATGAGCCCCGTCAGAGCGGTTCCTAGAGCGCTTCCGAAGATGTCCATAAACGTATTTATATCTGTGATTTGCTGCGACCAAGTTGATGGGTCTGCCCAATTGAAACCAGATATGGTGATTACGGTTAGAACTGTTGCTACGATGGCTGCTACGAAAGCAACCACTCCTACAATAGCTGCGATTACCCCGTAGAGTGCATTGTTGAATATCCCACTCTCATTGTAGACATCCGACAAGCCCTTCATAGCGATCAGCACAAGAATCAAGCCAACGAGACCCAATAGGCCTGCGTATCCTGTTCCGAAGAATCCTAGACCTCCGATGACGATCAATAGTGCTCCTATTCCGCCAAGGTATTTGCTTGTCTCTATATTCATTAAATACTACCTCGGCAATCGATTTCTATTTTCTAGATGAAAAGCTTTTCTCAAGCGTTAAGAGTCGATGCCAAGTCTGCATGAACATTGGCATGGACATCTAACGTGCGCTAAATGGTTGAGTTATTCAAACAACAAAAGTCTATTCTCATTCTATTTTAGGGTGGTGGAATTTCTTGGGGTTCCATAGCAAGACAGAGGATATATTTTTCAATGTCTTGTTTTTCATACTTAAAATGTAGCTCAAAGATTCCGAAGTCGTTTGCAGGCGCATAGGTTACTGTGAATTCGCCGATGGGACCGTCGAGAATATAGTCTGGTCCTCTTAGCCTTTCACCTTTGGAAGTGTAGAGGTCGCCTGTTATGGCGAAGTAGTATTCCCTGTCATAGTCATTTCTAATCTTCCCTGTTATTATGACAATTTGGTCGCCCACATTGGCAGAACGTCCTTTGGTTGGGATAGTTATGTTTTGGTCAAGAACCCCATAATTCAGGTGGGAATCTATTAGACAAACCTTGGAGGAATCCAAATATCTTTGGGCAGAAATGAGGAGAGTTCCGTAATAGTAAACTCCCCCAGCTATAGCGCCTATAGCTACTAAAACAGCAATGATCAAAATACGATTCTTCATTTTTCCCACAAAAATCTATCTTTGACCAAACTCTTAACTTTTTTGAACGGCTGAACAATCGTCCCGCGCCACGCATAAGATAACAAAGAATGGACAACTATGTTGCGTGACAAACACGCTGAGTGCAAGCAACATTTACGTGTTAGAGTGCCTTTCCTTACATGGTATATCAAACATATCGAAAAGCTGACTGATAGTCAGGATTTCGAGACATCTCCATTTGTCTTTGGTTTAAATCCCAGCGATCTTATCATTAAAAAATCAAATTAAGACTATCGGCAATTCCTGCTTCTTTGAGCATCACTGCAGAAGTTGATTTTCTGAACTGAATGGGGAAAAAACCATGCTGTTTAAGAAACATTGTTTTTATACGGCAAGCTGATTTCATTATCAGTTGTAGTTAACCACAGAGGGAATAAGGATGGGGAAAATAGCGGTTGTCGCCATCGGTGGTAATTCGCTAATTAAAGACAAAGACCATCAAACAGTGCCTGACCAGTTTGAGGCAACCAAGGAAATTTGTATCCACATTGCTGGCATGATCGAACGGGGCTGGAAGACGGTTATAACCCATGGGAACGGACCCCAAGTAGGCTTCATTCTCTTGCGCTCTGAACTGGCTAGCCATATTCTGCACACGGTACCACTGGATTCTTGTGGAGCTGGCACTCAAGGAGACCTTGGTTACATGATCCAACAGTCCCTCTACAACGAGCTTAAAAGACGAGGCATCAAGAAACCAGTCGCCACCGTCGTAACCCAAGTGGTAGTGAAAAGAAACGACCCAGCCTTCAAAAACCCCACAAAACCTATCGGACCCTTCTACGACAAAGACAAGGCGAAAAAATACAGAAGAGAACGAGGATGGAAGATGATGGAAGATGCGGGCCGCGGCTGGCGACGCGTAGTGCCCTCTCCAATACCCGTACGTATTATTGAACAAGACGTCATCAAGATTCTGATCAATCAAGGAGTCGTGGTCATTGCTGCAGGAGGAGGAGGCATCCCAGTTATACAACATCATGGAAAATTGAAAGGCATAGAGGCAGTTATCGATAAGGACCTAGCTTCAGCTCTCCTTGCAGTCGGCATAAAAGCTGACCTCTTCCTCATATCGACACCAGTAGAAAAGGCAGCTCTAAACTTCGGCAAACCTAGCCAGAAGTCGATAGACAAGATGCGTGTGGCCCAGGCTAAGAAGTATTATGACGAAGGTCACTTTCCTCCAGGCAGTATGGGGCCAAAAATAGAAGCCATAATTCGCTATCTTGAGAATGGAGGCAAGAAAGCTCTGATCACAAACCCAGCGAACATTGAACGTGCCTTGCATGGAGAAACAGGCACGCACATCGTGCCCTAAATCGGAAAGCGGTTTATTTGCGTTGTCTATCTCTTGGTTCCAGAGAATAGCGTATATTCGATTCCGCCTTTGCGGACAAAGCTGACGATTTCTTGAAATTCTTTTTCATCTTCAACCTCTAGAGCCTGTTCAAGGATTTCTCTGTTCAAATATTTTTTGTACCCTTGTACAAGGTCTACTTTTTTGATGTTGATTAAGCCCGCTTTTTGCATCATCCTAATATTTTCTTCTTTAGTTACTGCACCGCCTACGCATTCGCAATATAGCCGTTCGTTTGCTGTCATCGCTTTCGGCATTGGTGTTGACGAGACAACATCGTGCATTACCACTTTTCCGCCTCGTTTCAAGACACGAACCTTTTCGTTGAAAGCTTTCTGTTTGTCCTGAATCAAGCATACGACGCATTCGCTGACCACCGCGTCAAAATAGTCATCAGGAAAAGGTAAGTTGACAGCGTTGGCGAGATGGAATTCCACGATTTTTTCAAGGCCTCTTTCTTTTGCCCTTTGTTGAGCTAAGGCGACACCCTCTGGAGTGAAATCCACGCCTACTGCCTTTCCATCTGGTTTAACTTTCTCAGCGATCTCAAGCACTGTGTCCCCACTGCCAGAGCCAATGTCGAGGACTCGCATACCATTTCGTAAAGAAAGTCTTTCAAATAGACTTTTGCGAAGGTATAGTTTTTCATCACGATAGCCAATCGTTTCTGAGTCAGAGCAACAGGCGTTTCTTTGACTGGCCCATAATCTGCCGTAAGACTTCTGGACCGCTTTCTCAAGGTTGCTTGCTGGTTGTGAACCGCAACTTGGGCATCCCTTCATTGTTCAATCACTTCCCCGATGTAACTACTACCCTAAAGTAGTAGAAACATATTTAAGAATTCTCTGACAAGAACTTATCAGAAAAAGGAAGAAGAAATGAAAAGCATAGATCAAAATGTCATTGAAAGTTTCACGTCTAAACTCAAAACGTTAGGCATTTCAACCTACGCAGCAAAAACTTACGTGGTGCTTTTGGCTAATCCCAACGTGTCAGCTGGTTTTCTTTGTAGTGAAACAGGCATACGTGACTCAAAAATGTACTACGCGTTAAGCGAACTCTCAAAAAAAGGAATGATCCTCAAGCAGGCTGGAACACCTAATACTTACAAGCCCGTACATCCAAAGGAAGCCATAGATAGCCTAAAGCAGCAGCTCGCGGAAGATCTGAACCACAGAATGAATCATGCAGATACCCTTGCCGACTCGCTTTCACCAATTTTCGAAAGCAGTGGAGGTAAGGAAGACCTTGAATTAGCTTATGTGATTCGAGGGCGGAGAATCATCGTTAAAAAAATGAAAGATCTAATAAGCTCAGCTAGACGAGAAGTCGTAATTTTCATATCAGCAAAAGAGTTGTTCAATGAGCTGATGCCGTTCATTTCGCACATTGCAGATGTAAACAAACATGTTGAGATCAAACTCGCTTTGGCGCCAACACTTTTCAAGAAAGCAAAAACTGCTGGACTATGTCAAATAAGAACACTTGGTTGCCTCTGCAACCTTGTCATCTCCGACATGAAAACGCTCATAACAGTCTCCAGCTGGAAAAACGAAATTGCCATAATGACCAGCGATGAAGGATTGATTACGATGTCCAAGGAATACTACGAGAACCCCAAGTGCTGCAAAGACTAAGAGATTTTCTTCCTCTGCTTCAGGGACCTCTCATATTCTCTGTTGTCGATGATCCCTTTCAGTTGCTCAGCAATTTGCCAGACTTCGTGGTAAGTGTTGTAGAGCGGTATCAGCGCCACCCTTATCACATTCTGGGGCCTAAAATCGGCAACCACACCTCTAGCTCTCAAGGCTTCGGATATTCTCATGCTTTCTTCATGTTCAATTGCGACATGTCCGCCTCTGCACCCAGCTTCCCGAGGAGTTCCAATCTTGAAGTTATACGGTTTTCCAGATAGGAGTTCGTCGACCAAGTACATCAAATAAGCGGTCATCTTCAACGATTTTGTTCTTATTGCTTCAATTCCAGCTTCAAGAGTGATTTTGAGAGAACCCTCAAGCGGCGCAGAACTCAAAATTGTGGGCGATGATATCTGCCATCTCCCTGCATTTTTGGCAGGCTCAAAATCCAAAGACATATCAAACTGTTTATCTTTCACGTATCCAAACCAGCCAGCCAGTGCAGGTTCACGATCAAAATGCGTCTTGTTCACATATAGGAAAGCCGTTCCACCAGGGCCGCCGTTCAAGTACTTGTAACTGCACCAGACGGCAAAGTCCACCTTCCACTCATCAAAGTAATGAGGGATGACTCCAACAGAATGCGAACAATCAAAACCTATGACTATTCTCCTCTTATGCGCTTCCTCTGTGAGGTATTGCATATCAAGAAGTTGTCCGCTTCTGTACAATACTGAAGGGAGAAAAACCAGCGCCACATCTTTGTCCATCAACTCAACTATTTTGCGTTCATCTAAAAAGCGTCCATCTTTGCTTGGAGCAAGTATAAGATTTTCTTTTGGATCTAATCCTTTCAGTTTAATTATACTCCTTAAGGCGTATATGTCCGTTGGAAAATTGAGTTCATCAGCAAGTATCTTTCTCTTCATCCCTTCAGGCTTGTAAAAACTGTTTGCGAGTGCGTGAATGTTGATCGTAGTTGTTCCTGTGGCTACGACCTCTTCTGGTTCTGCGCCGACAATTTTTGCACATTTGCCACCGAGTTCTTCAGCAAAATAGAACCATGGTCGTCTAGCCTCAAGCCATCCTCTTATGCCAAGTGTTTTCCACTCATTCAACACTCGAAGAACCGGCCTCTCTGAATCCTTGGACAGAAGGCCCAGCGAATTTCCGTCTGCATAAATTGTTCCTTCTGGAATGTAAAACCGTTTTCGGAATTCTGCCAAAGGGTCACCTGAATCAAGCTTTCTTGCAAAATCCTCGCTTGTTTCAAACTTGTAATTCATCATTTGAAAACTGCCTCTTATGGTGTTTATTGTTAACTTACATAGTTAATGCAATATTTCGCTTTCGCATCAATAACTTGGAAATGTTTTTCAAAGGGAAAATTCATGCATAATAAGTGCCTTGCGGGTCGGAAAGCCCTCTAGATGTTTGTTTTCATGTCTTTTCTGGATAATTGAGCCACAAAACGCTTGTTTTGCATTCCAAAGCTGTTTTTATATGGTTTTACTTGCGGGGGTCCCAAATGCGAGGCTTTAGCAAATTTTAAATACAAATTGAGGATAATTATACAGTCGAGGTTAATATCGTGCCTAAGGCTGCCAAAGGAAAGAAGAAAAAGGGCGGAAAGAAAAAATAAAGTGGCTTTAAGCCTTACTCAACTCCCATTTTTCTATTTTTGGCTCTCAACCCTATTGAACTGTCCATACAAAAGCCTAAAACAACATGGTGCTGTGATACAAGAACTCTATTGGAACCCCTTAAATTCAAACCAGTTTCATGCCAAGCAGTGCCTGAAATATGGACGAAATAAAACTTCTCTTTTGCGGATACACGTTTTCTTTTTTGATTCTTGATCTTGCCCTTTGTTAACATTTTATCAAAGTGGTAATAGAAATCAACAAAAAATGTGAACGCAAAAGCACTTCATCCGTGTTGATAGGCGCATTTACTCATTTCTGAAACTATCGTTTTCCAGTTTTCTTCTCCTCTCAGATATTTTGCTAACAGTTGAGCGCGCGCTTTTCTTAGATATTGTCTTTGCCTAGTGGCTTCGTATTTCTTGCGAATAGTATGAGCGTGCCCTGAATCAAGTATGAAATGGATACGCATGTTATTAATGCCATTGTCGGTCCAAATTCGTTGATTAGTTCAGCGGACACGACGGGTCCAGCTATTCCACCCAACAACCCCACGGTTTGAATTAGTCCTGTTGCGGCAACAATCGTTGGGGGGTCAACCAAATCCTGAGCAACGCTGATGGTTAGATTCCAAAAGGCAGAGGCTGTGAAGCCTATTAATACTGAAACCATGAGTGTATTAATGAATGTCAAAGCATATGAATAGAAAAAGAGCGCCGTGGTTGCGGTTGCTAGGGCGGATCCCAGTATTACAATTCTTCGGTCGCACTTGTCTGAAAGCCAGCCTAGAACTATTGCGCCCACTCCTCCCATAAGGGACATTGTTCCGAAAATTGTTCCCGTTTGAACTTCATCAAAACCCCTCGTGTTTGACATAAATGACGGCGTCCAAGTGGAAGCTGTAATGAATCCGAAATATGCTGCGAACATGCTTGCACAAGCTATACTGACTTCTCTCAAGTTTGAAGTCTTGCCATGTAATTTATTGTTGCTAGCGGTGCCTTGCTTTTCGATCTGTGAATCTTTGGATAGAACCCAAAAGATAATAGCCGCTAGAAAAGAAGATGCGCTGAAAATGTATGGGGAAATTCTCCAACCAAACTCGCCCGTTAAAACTCCTGCGAGAAATGGACCTATGAATCCGCCAACCGCTGCGTATAAAGCATTGATGATTCCAACGAGAAATCCTCTCGATTTTGCTGTAATTTCCCCAATTAAGCCATAAATGGATGGGGCCAGAAGTCCTGTGCCTGCACCTGCAAGAAATGTGGCGCCCACGAAAACATAATATGAGTTTGCTATACCTAGGAGTAGCATACCTAAAGAATTAAATGTGAGTCCAGTAGCTATTACAGCTCTCCTTCCTACGCGATTTGAAAGCACGCTGGCGAGGTTCAAAATTATTAGTGTCCCGAGTAACAGTGATGACATAATAATGCCAGTTTGGGTTCCAGTCAATTCAAACGATTTTTGTAACTCTGGAAGCAAAACTGAAATTGAGAAGCGGAAGGCTCCAACAATAACATACCCCGCCAATGCGGGTACGATGAATTTTGTTATATTCCTACCATTCAATCTGAAGGCCCTCGATGACTTTTTCTTGGCAATAGACTATTTGCTAATCATGATCGCTCTATCGATATTTAAAGCTAAATGCCGAATGCTGGCATTGTATGAAGTACCAGAAATTGCAGTCTTTAACTTCCTTTGATTTCTCCCAACAAGTTTGAACCGAAACCGTATAAAGGCATTTTCGACGCGCGTTGCTGTCTTGCGTAAGTTGTAGGAATCTTTATAGGTAAACGCGTTTTGGATTAGTCATGGCAGAAGTTAAGATTCTGGTCGAAGGTTACACAGTCGAAGACTCTAAAGGATGGGGAAAAGAAGAAACTTGTCCGACAATCACTCTTGTGAAAGACAAGAACTTGGCAGTTATTGTTGACCCTGGAGTATTGGAAAACCAAAAAGTCTTGATTGACAGGCTGGAGGAAGAAGGTTTAGGGGTAGGTGATATTGATATTGTGTGCATCACCCATTCTCACATTGATCACTACAGAAATGTTGGAATGTTTCCAAAAGCAAAGATTCTGGAATACGGGGGATTGTGGGAGGGCGGCAGAGTCACAGATTGGAACGAACAGCTGACAGACAACATAGAAATTGTCAGAACACCTGGCCACAGTTCCGACGGAATATCTCTCTTAGTAAAGACAGAAAGAGGAATCATCGCTATTGTTGGCGATGTTTTTTGGAAGGAAGCTTTACCTGTAGATGACCCTTATGCTGATGATGGGAAGAGGTTGGAACAGAGCAGAGAGAGAATTATGAAACTTGCAGATTATGTCATTCCTGGCCACGGCAAAATGTTCAAGACAAAAAAATGACAGCGCGCGCTTATGCTCACGACAAGGGTTTTTTTGTCGTCTACTATCTTAGCTAACGAAAGGATGGCGTCCAGGAAGTAATTTCAATCCGTGCAAACTGGAAAAAATCGTTGAGTGTGCAAAAAGAAACAAAGGAAACTATTTTAGGAAGTCGTCAAATTTCCAATAGTGCTCTTCTTCTTGCATGACTATTTCTTCAAACATGTGCCGTGTCGTCGTGTCTCCACGTTTAAGCGCTTCCGCAATAATTTGCCGGTACAACACTATGGCAATGTTTTCAGCTTCGTGGTCCAGCTTCAAGAAATCATCAGCGGTCTCGCCGACCTGTGGAAGAGGATCTGGAATAGATGTGGTCTCGCCTTCGAGCAAGTAGATCCTTTCGGAGATCTTTTCAAGATGCTCCATTTCCTGCATGAAAATCCCTTTTAACAGTTCGCTGACAACCTTGGCCTTGTTAGCTTCAGTGATTACCTCAAGTGCCGTATCCTTTTTTCGCAAGACCAACAAACTGGCTTTCTCATGCTGGTTCGTGTACTGTATTATAGCAGAGATTTCGCTTGCAGCAGCCTTGTTTAGCATTGCAAAATAATCGTCGGTAAGAATCTTGCGCCATTCTGATAAAGCTGGTTCAGGTCCTTCTAATTCATCTTTCACATTCACATATTCTTGGAATTTAAATAAGTGCGCTTCTTCCTCAGCATAGATTTTTTCAAATAATTCGCGAGTTTCCCAATCCCCAATTTCTTTAGCAGCCTCGAGGATTTTGCGATATAATACTAGTGCCTCTTCTTCAGCAATCACGCCGTTCCTCGCAAATTCACTTAAAGTGCTGCCGACACTCGGTTTGTCTGCTTTTGTTGTTGCCGTTCCGCCAAGATAGTAAATCCGCTCCATGATCGCGGCCGCATGTTTCATTTCTTGGATGGCAAATTCCTTCAAGAATTTTCCCATTGCCTCGTACGTGGTTTTGTCCAAGAGAATGTTCTCGGGAATGACTTTGCGTATCAACTTTTCCATTTTTGTGTGTTGCAAAATGTATTGAATCGAAACTTGAAGTTCCCGCGAAACGGCTTGATTTAACAGACTAACATAATCAGGTGTCACTTGGACAGACATAATTTTTCACATCCATTCTAAGTATGAAAACAGTGACTAATAAGATTTGATGCTAATGGCTAAACAGGCGAGGGATTTTGCAGTTCTAGCACATTTTTCTTTTTTCTTCGATTTCAGAAAATTTACACTTGTTGCTTTCTTCTGCCGAAAGCTTAATTCGGAAGGGTTAATAGTGGTATCATAGAGGCGAAAGAAATGGGATCAGAAGAGAATGAACCTCTTTGTGATAAATGTGGCAAACCTATTGATGACTGCGACTGCGCGTGTCCATATTGTGGCGAGACTACTGCTTGCGAGTGTTGTATAGGTTACGGCCGAGCAACAGGCGGATAAAATAGCTATAGTCGTCTCATCTTTGTTCGGTTGGTGAGAAAATGATAAAGGATAGTATAAACTGGATGGCAGGTGGACCGCAAGGAAGCGGCGTTGATTCTGCAGCAAACATTTTTGGAAGAGCCTGTGGTTATGGCGGACTCTACGTTTTTGGAAGAAGAGAATATCACTCCAACATCAAGGGACTACACAGCTACTTTCATCTACGTGTTTCAAAGCATGAAGTTTTAGCTAACATTAACGACGTAGATCTATTGGCGGCATTCGACGCGGAGACATTGGTTCGTCATATCAGTGAAGTAGTTCCTGAGGGCGGGATAATAATCGACAAGGACCAGATCGGCACAAAAGTCTTCAGCATAGCTACTTTGCCTCCGGAGTTTAAAGATGAACTCCGTAAATTTATGGATCAAAAAGGGTTGGGAGACAGCTTAACTGATTTTCTCAATGATGTGCAAAAGGCTGGCGTCCACGTTTTTCCAGTTCCTTACATGGAGCTGCTGAAACAAGTTGGGGTAAAGTTAGGAATAGACAAGATGAGCAAGATCACTAGGATGATAAATGTATTGACGATAGGCGTTTCCTTCGCCCTTCTAGACTACGATGAAAATCTGGTTGAAAAGGCAATTAAGGCGACTTTCTCAGATAAACCAGCAATTGTAGATATGAATATTGTAGCTGTGAGAGAAGCATACAACTACGCAAAACAGACCTTTAAGGATGTTTTTCCGCGCAAACTTGAAAAAATTGACACCGATGAAGAGAGGCTCTTCGTCTCAGGAAACCAAGCAGCTGCCATGGGCAAAGTTTTAGGCGGATGCCGAGTTCAAACATACTACCCTATAACTCCTGCAGCCGACGAAAGCGAATATCTGGAAGCGCATGAAATTCTCAAAACTAAAGCTGGAGATGGAGCAATAGTTGTTATCCAAACTGAAGATGAAATCGCCGCTATAAACTCGGTTTCCGGAGCCGCGCTAGCAGGTGCAAGGGCAGCAACTTCAACGTCGGGACCCGGTTTTTCACTCATGGTTGAAGGCTTAAGCTGGGCAGGCAACTGTGAAGTTCCCGCTGTAATCACTTACTATCAGAGAGGTGCCCCAGCCACTGGGTTGCCCACGCGGCATGCACAAGGCGATTTGCAGTTTGTCATTCATGCAGGCCACGGAGAATTTGCACGGATAGTGTTAGCATCAGGCGATATCAAAGAATGCTTCTATGACGCTGCAAACGCATTCAATTATGCCGAGAGCTACCAAGTGCCTGTCATACATCTAATCGACAAAGCCATGGCCAATAGTTCCCAAACCTACCCCGTTTTTGACACCAGCAATTTTGGAATTCAGCGTGGCGATATTCTTGACGAAACAAAGCTTCAAGATCAAGAATACAGGCGATTCCGTTTCACCGAAACGGGAGTTTCTCCAAGAGTTTTTCTGGGCACAAAAAATGGCGTTCATTGGTATACTGGGGACGAGCACAACGAGATTGGACACATTAGCGAAGAACCCTTGAACAGAATGAAGATGATGGAAAAGAGAATGAAAAAACTTGAACTGATCGACAAGGAAGTACCGATAGAAGAGAAAGTCAACTTCTTTGGAGATAGAAACTCGAAAAACATAGTTGTAAGTTGGGGTTCACCGAAGGGAGCTATTATCGAGGTTCTTGATATGTTATCAGCAGAAGGTTTTAGTTTAGGGTTCCTGCAGGTTCGCATGTTGCACCCACTTCCTAAGAACTACGTAGCGGATACTCTTAAAGCGGCGCAGAAAGTGATTGACATTGAAAGCAATTACCAAGGGCAACTCGGACAAGTAATAAAAGAGAAAACAGGAGTTCCGATGAATTTCCACGTTCTGAAATATACTGGACGGCCCATAACCACGACAGAGGTATATTATGCCCTCAAGCGTATTTTGCTTGATCAAGCGCCTGAAAGGCAGGTGTTAACATATGGTTCTTAAAATGTCAGATTTCAAGACAGACGTTTTTGCCGATTGGTGTCCCGGTTGCGGTGACTTCGGCATAATGACTGCGTTACAGATGGCACTTGCGGAACTGGGGCTAGAGCCCTACCAGGTTGTTATAGTTTCTGGCATAGGCTGCTCGGCCAAAGAAGCCCATAACGTCAAAGCTTACGGTGTTCACACCCTTCACGGCAGAACGTTACCATTCGCGTTGGGTATCAAAGCTGCGAATCCTGAACTGGAAGTCTTAGCTATCGGAGGAGACGGCGACGGCCTAGGAATAGGCGCTGGACACTTTGTAAATGCTGGAAGAAGAAACTTGGACATTACGTACATAATACATAACAACGGTGTTTATGGACTGACAAAAGGGCAAGCGTCACCGACTCTGCGACTTGGCTTGCAAACAAAGTCACTTCCAAAACCCAACATCAACGAGGCAGTAAACCCAATTGGATTGGCTCTAATAGCTGGTTACACCTTCATTGCAAGATCATACGCTTATGACGTTAAGCACTTGAAAGAAACGATAAAACAAGCGGTTCAACACAAAGGTCTAGCCTTCATAGACTGCTTACAACCCTGCCCTACATATAACAACATAAACACGAAAGATTGGTACGCAGGCGAAGACAGGAAAGACCCACAGACTGGAAAATCCCAGTCTAGACTTTACAAGTTAGAAGAAACAGGCTACGATCCCATCGTGCGCGATTTGAATGAAGACTTTAAGAAAAAAATAGCGGCGATGGATAAAGCTCGCGAATGGGGCAATAGGATTCCCATAGGCATCTTCTACAAAAACGAGTTTGAACCAACTTTCGAAGACCGCATCACCCAGAGAATACCCTTCTACCGAAGCAACCCACCTGCAAAACAGAAGATCAGCGACGAAAAAGGCATTTCCACCGCAGATTTGCAAGAATTTTTCGCTGAGTTAAAAACGAGTTAGCAACAGGCAAACCGTCAAAATACTCTCCCCTGCTTTTTTTCTATCCTATTTCATAAGAATAGAATTTCGGGTCTAGCCTATAGGGCAGTCCATCCTCCGTCAACGAAAATTGTTTGTCCCGTAACATAGTCCGACGCTGGACAAACCAAGTAAATCAACGCTGACTTCAGATCTTGCGGTTCTCCCGTTCTTCCAAGAGGCGTTCTGGACAATATATGTTTCAATGCGTTTTCGTCTTTGAAAACTGGTTCAGTCATTTCGCTAGGGAAGAATCCAGGTGCAATGGCGTTTACATTTATTTTGTAGGGTGCCCATTCTATGGCAAACGCTCTTGTTAGATTTACTACTGCCGCTTTTGATGCATAATAGGGTGCAGCTGGGAAGATGTCACCTACGGCCCCGTAGATAGATGCGATGTTCACTATTTTTCCATATTTCTTTTTAATCATTTCCCGTGCGGCTGTCCTCGCACACATGAAGACGCCTGTCAAGTTTACATCTATCACTTTTTTCCATTCTTCTATGGACATATTGACAGAGGGGCTTAAGCTCGCTATTCCTGCGTTGTTAACTAGAATTTCTACCGATCCGAAATTGTCTATAGCGGTTTTTACCATATTGACTACTTGATCCTCTTGGCTTACATCTGTTTTAACAGGAATAACCTTAACATGACATCTGCCAGACAGGTTTTCAGCTACTTCTGCAAGTTTTTCATATCTCCTAGCAGCAATCACAAGGTTCGCTCCCACTTCAGCCAATGTTTCAGCGAATGTCACGCCTAAACCGCTGGAAGCGCCTGTCACGATGGCCGTTTGACCCCTAACATCAAAACATTTCTCAATAACATTTTTTCCCAAACCGACTAACCTTCCCAACTCTTTCTTGTTAAAATTTAAATTAAAAGTTTGCCGAATGTTCGGAGTTTAGTCGAGTTTCTATTCCAAATATTCCAAGCACAACAAAGTCTTTAATGTAATAGTCGGAAAATTCAAAATCAGCTGGCATATCTGGACGAATCACTACTGAGATTATGAATGCCACATATAGCCACGCGAATAGCAGAAAAAGAAAGATATATTACGGGTGTAGTCTCGCAAATTCGTAGAGAAGAATTGAGTCTAAAGGCTTATCGTAGAAAAAGAAACTTCAGAAAAACAGCCGAACCTAAAGGCGAAACAAAAGTGGTTCCAAGAGAAGAAAAAATCTATGTAATCCAGAAGCACGCTGCCACTCACCTGCACTACGATCTACGTTTGGAGATGGATGGCGTACTGAAAAGCTGGGCTATCCCTAAGGAGCCACCTACATCCCCCAACGTCAAAAGGCTTGCTGTTCAAGTTGAAGATCACCCGATCGAATATGCAAATTTTCAAGGCGTTATTCCAGAAGGCGAATATGGAGCTGGCACGGTGGAAATTTGGGATAAAGGTACCTACAATCTGATAAATCAGAAAGAGAACAAGCTTATCGTGGAATTTAATGGCATTAGGCTAAATGGCGCCTACGTTCTTCTGAGATTCAAAGCTGATAAAAATTGGCTCTTTTTTAAGAAGAAATAACACGCAAAATTGGTTCAAGCTGCAGAAAATTTTGGGCTATTCTGTTTCAGCTTCTCCCTTTTCAACAACGTCGGCTTCTGCGAATCTTCTGCTTATCCTTCTTATCCTTATTTTGGCATGGTCTCCAGGTTTTGTGTTTGGGATAAAAATCACTAAGCCTTGTATTCGAGCTATGCCTTCTCCTCTGCGGCTCATCTCTTGAACATCAACTTCGTATTCTCTTCCGATTTCAACTGGTTTTGGAGGAAACCGTCCTCTTCTTTCTCTGAACTCCTCTCTTGTGCCAAAGTCCCTTTCTCCTTCCATTTTTTCACCTCTCTACATGGATAAAAATTTAATTTCTGTTCAAATGATTACCCAACAGTCAGTTTTCCATATCTTCCAATGTTCAGCTGGATCTCTCCCTTGAAGCTTGTCACATAGCCATTTTCTACTTTGATCGTGTCGTCGATGTTGACTTGATCAATTTGCTCATTCCATAACGTCAATTTTATGCTTCCTGTTTCATCTGCAACTCTTGCTGTTGCAACCATGTAGGTTTCATCTTTAAATCTCGACGTGACTTCTCGGGGATCAGTTTTCTCTACAACTTTTGCTTCTATGCTAACGCGTTTCATTCCATTTCGTAAATCCTTAATTTTCAATTTTTACTCTCCTCTGGTAACAATTTTTCCGCGACTGCAAACTTTTCCCTTACTGATAGAATCTTCACTTTAATGCGTTCGCCAATCTTAGTGTTACGAACAAAAATCATAAACCCCTGTATTCTAGCTACTCCATCTCCTCTGCTCCCAATATCATCAATAACAACTTCCAATTCTTGGTTTTCTTTCACCGGCGCAAAGCTGAAGAGGGGTCTGTTTGAACGGAATCTTCTTTGACTTCCATATCTTCTAGGTCTTCTTTGTACACTTCTTGTTTTATCAGGTAGCCTTCTGGGCATGTTCAGTTTTCGTCCTTATCGCGGAACAGCCTTTCACCACAAGACCGTGTGTTTTCTATTTTTTGCACTTGGTTTTTGGTCAAGGCTTTTAATCTGCAGAGAAGCCCTTCAACAATATAAATCTTGCTAAGCACATGTCTAGAGTATAACGCCTCTGAAGGGTCAAATTTTGCCAGTTTTTCGCTGAATATTAGTGGACAATTTGCCACAGCGGTCAGCATCCTTATGTACATCTTAGATAACTGTTAAAGGTGCTTATGGAAAAAGGTTAAAGCGATTGCAAGATACGCACCAGAGGAAGCGAGAGTAATCATTGAGTGAATCTTTATGAGCGGCAGATTGCTCGTAGAGCTTGAAGATGTTTCGAAAGAATATTCAGCAGTTGGAAGTACAATATTTCAAGCCCTTAAAGATGTCAGCTTGAAAGTCTATGAAGGAGAGTTCGTGGCAATCATGGGGCCTTCAGGCCATGGGAAAACGACTCTGCTAAATGTCATTGGCTTGCTTGATAAGCCTACTAGCGGGCGTGTTATTGTTGATGGGGTAGACACAGCCCAACTTGATGACGCTGCCCTTTCGAGACTAAGAAATAGAAAACTCGGCTTTGTTTTCCAACAATATAACCTCATAAATCGAATGAGCGTGTTTGAGAACGTTGAGATTCCTTTGGTGCTTCGCAAATTGTCGAAAGAGGAACGGTTGAGAAAGGTGACTGAGTCCCTTGAGCTAGCTGCTGGACAAAAGTCTTGGCTTTACAAAAGACCAAATCAGCTATCTGGAGGAGAACAGCAGAGGGTCGCCATAGCAAGAGCGATCGTCGGAGATCCTCAGATCATCTTGGCCGATGAGCCGACGGGCAACCTTGACAGTGCTTCCTCAAAAATCATCATGCAAACCTGTGTGAAATTGAATGAGGCTGGGAGAACGATCGTTATGGTCACACACAACTCCGAGGTTGCAATGTGTTCCAAGAAAATACTCAAAATAAGGGATGGAACAATCATTGGAGAAGCGCTTCCGGACCATGCCAAGTCTATTCTGAGAGAGACACAATAGAAGCGTTTAATTATCCCTAAACGAAATGGAAAAATGGCGTGGTAACATGAAAATCAAAACGGCTAAGAGCCTTACATGGTTCATGCTTTTTGTCTTAATGATTCAAATCTATGCCTGCGGCCTGTTCTCAATTGCTAAAGCCGCTGGAAATCTCACTTTTATAAACTCATATTGGGGATCACAGACAACTCCCCAAAAAGTATATCCTGGAAGCTCGAACGTTCTTTTGATGGCTTTTGTCCGAAACGATTTCGGAACAGATTTCCTGAGTGTTTCTGGCACAATTTTCTTACCCGCTGGTGTGCAAAGTTACGATGGAAAAGAAAACGCCACATCAATTGGCTTTTTGCAGCGCAACGGCACAACAAGCTATAACGTCAAAGCCGGAGAGATATTCGAACTGAACTTTGTCCTTAACGTACTGAACACAACTACGCCGGGAGATTATAACTGCAACACCAACGTGACATATACTTACCTTGACGGAGGAAACTACACAATCGGAAGTGAGAACGTTACAATCAGCTTTACCCTAAGCAATTTTCCGAGTTACATCTTCCAAATTGTTGATGTTTACTGGACTACCCCTGGAGGTTTTCGTGTAAATGCTTCGTCGGGATCGCGCAACTTGAACCTTAATGTTGAACTGCGGAATTTGGGACAGGACAGCATTAACTCTGTTGAAGGAACTTTAGATCTAGGCTCAAACTTCTCTCCATCAATAGCTACGAGCAGCGTAAACAATGTAGCGAAAGGCGACACTTTCAGCTTGTCTTTTAACGGGATATCCATACCAGTCTCAACAACCTCTGGAGACTACAATGTTGACCTTCAGCTCAACTGTACGTTCATCGGATACGGAAACGCTGTCAACACGTCATCCTACCTGTTGTATGTCACAGTAAATGTTTCAGAAATGCCTTCTCCAGGTTTACAAATTGTTCGCATTGAATGGCAGAACTCCGACAAAATCTATCCAGGGGCGAGACATGTTTTGTTCCTCATGGAGCTTCAAAACTTGGGAGACTACACGATAACCGACACCCTCGCCGTTGTAAGTTTGCCAACTGGATTCCTCGACTCTTACGGCAACTCCGTTATAAACGCAACGTCCTCCGCAACCTTTGGTTATGGAAGCTTCGCAACACTAACCGTCGGACCAGTCTACGTAAGCCTCGACGTTGATCCGGGCATATATTACGCTCAGGCAACCCTCTACTGTCTAGGTTCAAAAGATAGTTCCGAACTCATGCTTTCGCAGAACTTTGCAGTACCCTTAGTCGTAAGCGAAATTTCCTTTTATTTGGAGCCTGTGTACTCTAACTGGCTTGGGGCTTCTCCTGGTCCTGGGAATACTGCTGCTACCCTTCTGGTCTTAATCAGAAACAATGAAATAGTTCAGATGAGAGGCATATACGCAAATGTGGTTTTGCCTAACGGCTTTATTTCAACGATCAGCGGCCTTAACAGCGTCAACGTCACGCCAAGTATTTTCGCTTCAACGACGCAAATTCAAGACATAATTAACATGTTTTCAGGACAAAGCATTCCTACCGGGCAGACGCCGCTTGTTCAGACTCAAGCGGCAATGGGAGACATCTTGGCATTGCCTATTCAAATGAACGTAGGTAATGATACGCAGATAGGTTATTACACTTTGGATGTGAGTTTTGATTTTCTGGATCAATGGAATAATAAGCAAACTGCAAGTGTCAAACCTATTTACTGGCTTCCTGGTTCCACATTGACCGTTGATATTGTTGAAGGAAAATCAAAGCTTCTGATCGGTTCAAGAACTTCCATTATAGAACTTTTCGTTAGGAACAATGGAACTGCAGCCATGACTGACGTTTACATTGCTATAGCCGGCGCACCGCAAGGAATTTCCATATCCTCCACTGTCAAGTATCTTCCCGTAATAGAACCTCTTCAAGAGGCTAATCTCACTTGGTCGGTCTCAGTCAATCCTCAGTCTCCGTACATTGGGTCTTTGCCCGTTCTTGTAATGATAAGTTTCAATGATATGCTTGGCTACAGGCATACCCTCAACCAGACAGCAATAGTTTATGCTGAGGGAATAGTCGAATTAGATCTGGTGGACATATCCATATCGCCTGAAACTCCTTACTCTGCCGGTTCTCTGACAGTTTCTGCTACGATACTTAACCTTGGCACCTACAAAGCAAGAAATGCAGAAGCATTCCTCAATGGCTCAATACTTCAATCAAATAGTGGAAGCTATTCTTTTGTAGGAGACGTGGATGTAAGTGCACAAGTGCCACTGAGCTTGACCGCGACGCTAAACAATGTCACCGGAGACAAAACAGTTTACATGACAATACGGTACAGGGACGTTTTCAATGAACCTGTAACATTTACCTTTCCCATAAACATCACAATAGTCGCGAGTCCACCACAGCCCCAACCCACACCGTCGTCATTTTTTGAGGATTACTACAAAATCGCCATTTTTGTTGGGTTATCAGTTTTCATGGTGGTAAGTGGATTCATAATTTACAGGATGTATCAGAGAACAAAACATAAGACACAAGGAATGGACTCATGATCAAGGCTTCAGATGTTCTTCGCTTCGCCTTGAGGGTTTTGTCAGAAAAAAAGGTCAGGGCAGTACTAACCATAGTAGGGATTGCCATAGGGCCAGCGTCAATGGTGGCCATAATTGGAACGACTGAAGGCTACTCTCAGAAGATCCTGAATCAATTAACGTCCTTGGGACAAAACATGGTCGTAGTATTTCCGCAAAGAAATTACACCATAAGCGACAGGACGATTTCCACCATCAAGGCTTTTACTGGCGTTGACCGCGTAAATCCCTTCTATTCAACGGAAGCTTTTTTCAGAAGAATCGACGGGACCGAGCAGAGGGTGTCGCTTTACGCGACAGATCTGGACTCACTCTTTAGCACGATGAGAAGTTTGGAGTTAGAAGACGGGGCTTTGCCCCAAAAAACGTCGACAATTTCTGCTGTTGCAGGTTTTGAGGTTGTTCATTCCAGTGATGGAAAAGAGCTATATGCGGTAGGAGGTGCAGTGACGCTGAAGCTTCCAATAATAAGTGAAGACAAACTCGATTTCAAGACAGTTTCCCTTAGAATAGTGGGCACATTAAAGAAATACGGCACAGCCCTTGTAGTAAATCCTGACCAAACGATATTCTTGCCTCTAAGTTCTGGAAAGGGAATACTTGGGCTCTCACAGTACACGGGCTTGATCGTTATGGCAGAAGACAGCTCCTACGTGGACACAGTCACGAAGCAGATCACTGACAAGTACAAAGACTTGGTTCAAGTTATCGCTTTTCAGCAGATAGCTAACACAGTGAGTTCCATCGTTGACACTTTACAGTTTCTGCTTTTCGCGCTTTCAATATCAGCCTTCGCTGTGGCCATAACGGGAACAATGGCCACAATGTTTACTTCGATTATTGAGAGGACCAGGGAAATAGGCGTAATGAAGGCTCTCGGATTTTCAAGCAAAGACATCCTCATTCTGATAATGGCTGAAGGCGTCGTCATGAGCATCATCGGAGGAGCTATCGGCGTATTACTGGGAACCACGGCAGCGTATATTCTGTCTTCCTCAGGTTCGTTCACAATTTCTGGACTTAATTTTGCGATTACAGCGCAACCAGCAGTTTCCTCGGATCTCCTCTTAAGATCCTTGATCATGGCAGTTCTAGTAGGCACCGTCGGAGGTTTGATTCCTGCATACAGAGCATCCAAAGTACCGCCTATAGTCGCCCTCAGATACGAGTAAAAACAAGTTTTGATACCGTCTCAATTTGTATCCGCTTGATTTTTTCTTGTTGTTACTAGCTCAACTTGAAATATTATCCAAGTATGAAACCCATGATCATGGTTGTGAGCACAAATGCTGCGGCTGAGACTAGAAGGCTCTTAGGCCATCCAAATCCTGTCTGAGCGCGGGTGGCAACTCCGCAGAGTCCAATAGTCCAAACGTATATCGCGCCTTGGACGAATCCGCTGATCTCAGAAACAAAAGCTGTTGGTCCCAAAATATTGGTTTGATAGGCGCTTTCAAATTCTCCAATAACACCACCCAACAATTCGAGCGGATAATACAGTGCAGGCAAAGTCGAGTACACCGCGATGTTTATGGCAGCTTGTACAGCTATAGTTATGAGGACGAACCCAACCGATACCATCATAACTTTCCAAGTTACGTTGCCTTTAAACCCTTTAGCTATTACGTAGAGCAGTCCCGTCAGAAAAAGCCACTGGAAAATAAACTGTGTAAAGGCAGTTAAAGCAAAACTGGTAACGTAGCCTGATCCAGCCGTATCAATAACTGTCTTGAAAAGGCCTCTAAAGAAAATTCCGTCAGCCAGCAAAGTTATGTTCGAGTTGCTGGGCCACTGGAACTCTAATTTTAAGCCAGTGATGTTCTGCCAACTTGCAGCGGCACTATTGCTCGTCCACTCTCCAGATCCAACAAGGATGGTTACGTTGTTCCAGACATTGATTGTAGAGCTGGAGAATTCTTCAGTTAGGTCATAGTAAAAGTAGTTTGAGGGATCTAATGAATACAGGTAAATAGTTACATTTTCAGGCTTAACCTGAGGGTTGATCAGTTTCATTCTCATTGACAAGTTCTTGTATCCATCTGGACCGTAGCAGTTTAAGGATTCCAGGTTATTCAGTTCCACCGACATCTGCTCGCCGTCAGCCATTGCGAATTCGATGCTACTGTTTCCGTAATATACTCCTTCTATGAAATCGTTGTAATTGTTGCTGACAATAACTCCTGTGCTTCCTTTCCACAATGTGGCGTTTTCTGTCCATAAGTCTAATTGTTCTGCTTTAGGAGAAGTCTGTTCCACGTATGACTTGGACATGACTGTATAAAAGAATCCCGTCTGGGCCGCTACAAAAAGGATCAATACTACAAAAGGCCCAAGGTACTTTGGGTTTTCGATGATTTTTTTGAAGGCTTTGTGAGGTGCGTATATGACTTTCAGGATATCCTGCGCAAACAATCGCTTGTTCTCCATCCATGAGTTGTTGTTTGGGATTTATGAGTGATTGTTCAGATTTATTAAAGATTTGCTATACTTTGGGGGTTCTATCACATTCCGAGTTTTAGTTGCCGATAAACTGTGTAATCTACATATTCTACATGGGGATTTTCAGTTTGGTACTTAATCGTTAGTTTTTGACGTTGCCTTTTATCAAGTATTTGGTTTGTTGTAACGAGCAAATATGCGTCGCTTCCGGCACCTGAGCCATAACTTGTGATCAGGATACGCTCTTCAGGCTTGGCAATATCTAGGACAGCTGACAAGCCCACGGGTGAACAACCTGAATATGTGTTGCCAAATTTGTTCACTTGAAGCGAAGCCAAATATTGTTCTTCTTTGAATCCAAGCTCTTTTGCAATTCTGACTGGGAACTGAACATTGGGTTGATGCGTGACAAAATAATTGATGTCACTTACCTGTAGATTGTGTCGCTCCATCAGTTTCTTAGTTGCCTTTCTGACATGCTTGAAGTAGGCCGGATCTCCTGTGAACCTTCCGCCATGCATTGGGAACGGTTCGCCGTCTCTTCGCCAAAAATCAGGCGTATCGGAAGTGCATGAATACCATCCTTCGATCTCAGCTATCACATCATGTTTTCCGAAGATGAAAGCAGATCCGCCATATCCAACAAACAGATCTAGCTCTCCGCCTGGACAGCCTCGCGGAGCGGCTTGAGAGTTGTCTGCTCCTATCACCATGGCATGCTTTATACCTGAATTTGGGTAGTTGACCAGTGAGGCGGCGTCCTTAAACATGCTTGATGCGGCTTTACACGCGAACTCTGTGTCTATGGCATCAACTCCTTGCACGTCCTCGTCTTCTTCTCCAAGTTTCAGAACTTGAGCGACCTTTGATGCGATGGGTTTAACAGCGTATGGATTGCTTTCTGAGCCTACATAGATTTTGCCAACGAGTGCACTGTCAACTCCAGAGTGAATCAACGCGAGTTTTCCAGCTTCAACAGCAGCTGTTATCGCATCCTCGTCAATGAACGGGACTGAACGTTCCAACCTGTCCTCTTTTATTCTGAACTTTGAAGTGTAGACTCCGTAGCCAACTATTCCAGGTGCATCATACTCTTTGCCAGGGTTAACGGTAATGTATTCTTGATGGGGGTAGTATTCATCTGCGAAAGTGAACGCCAAAGAAATTGTTGGAATAACATCGCTTCTGTTCACTGAGTAGCGTCTACGGAATCTTGGAACAACTTCCCTTCCTTCAAGGGCTGAAAAGTCAACAACTTCGTTGCATTTCACCATTCGATCTGTGAGTCTGCCTGGAACACGTATTTTGCCATTGTGAAAGGAAACTATGCCGTAAACATAGTTACCCAATTTTGTGAACTTGTTTGTAGGTTCGTTGATAAGTGTGCATATTTCGAGTTTGCCCTTTTCGTAAAATAAGTCTATATCCTGCATTTTTCCGAAGCTTTTTCTTCCGCAGTTTCCGCAGTAGTCTCTCAACTCAAAATATTCTTTCCCGCAAATTTGGCAGCGGCTTCCTTTCAGCCTATCGCCAAGGTAAGATACTCTTCTTTCTATTGGTTCGCTACTCATTTCTATTCTCTCCCTAAAATACTAACGTAACTTTTAGTTCCGAAACCTTCGAGTTCAAGGGTGCATCCGCATTTTAGTTCTTCATCACTTTTGACTTGTCTTTCGTCTGCTTCGCCTCTTAACTGTTTAAAGATTTCGAAAATTTGGGCCCCTCCAGTGGCACCCAAGGGATTTCCATCTGCCTTTAATCCGCCATTGAGGTTCACGAAAAGTTTCCTTCCACCTACGTCGTAATAGCCTTTGTAATCTTGACAACTCGCGTGTATGGTGTTCCACGCTTTTCCCTTTTCACAGAATCCTAAATCTTCAAGCGATACCATTTCCATTACTGTAGATTGGTCGTAGAGCTCAATAATTTGTATACTCGCTGGGCTTATTCCAGCTATTTTCAGAGAATCTTCCATTGCAATTTTGCTGGCAACAAAATGTGTTAGATCTTCTCTCGCTGGAAAGTTTAGATAATCTGTTGCTGAGGAACAGCCCAAAACGTAGATAGGCTTGTCTGTCAGCTTTTTGGCCAGTTCTTCGCTGGCAAGAACCAGAGCTGATGCTCCGTCAGAAATTGGTGCAAAATCGAAAAGTCCCAAAGGTTTTCGGGCTTCTTTTCTAGCATTCAAAACTTGCTCCACTGTTATTTTTCTTTGGAACTGGGCATACTCGTTTTTTGCTGCGTTGGAATGATTTTTGACGGCAATTTGGGCTAAAGCCATATTCAGTTTCTCGAGGTTTTCGCCTGTTATCCCATGCTTTTTAATGTATGCTCGAAGCATAAGCTCGTGGTTTGCTTCGGGAGTGCATCCTGCATAGTAACTCCATGGATCTTCCAGAAGCATCAGGTCGTCACGGATTTTGTCCCAGCGGTCTGTCATTTTTTCTATTCCTCCAACCAAGACCAAGTTGTACCTTCCGGCTTGGATTGCGTGGCAAGCAGTTAGCAAAGCTGCACTAAAAGAGCGCGTAACCTCCATTGGGACGTGAAGCTCAGTGAGTTCTGAAAGGAAACCTTCTTCCAATCCCAGCTTGTTTGTGATTGGCAGAAAATAATCTGAAAGATAGCAGGCTTCCAGATCCCTACGTTCTATGTCGGCTTCGTTTGAAGCTTTGAGCCAGGCTTCTTCAATCAATTTTGCCGGTTCTTTCCCGTAATGTTCTCCAAACTTGGTTCTTCCAACGGCAATTATGGCTGGATGATTTTGCATCGTGTTTTACCTTCTTGTTGACTAGAAAATATCCCCTTCAAAATTACTTTTAAGTGTTTGCCATTTTTGCCTCTTGCTGAAGTTCATTATCGATATCGATGAAAAGCGTCAATAATTTTGGTTGAGTACACCGTGATTTTTTCCTTAAGTTTCGGTTCATAAAGTTTTTATTATGTTCGTTTGAATAACGGCTAAAGCAAGTGGTTTGAATGTCGCGGTTTTGTCTATTTCGGTTACTAGCGCTGATTTTCGGTGTACTGGAAGCTTTGTTGAGATTATTGTTTTCCTCGTTTATTCTAGTCCTCTGAGGTGTGCGAAAACCTTTGGATGCGAGAAAAAAAACGGTGCTCCTCGGTTTAGCCTTCATAATTTTTCTATTGCTCTCATATGTTGAAAACATTTTCTTCTTCAGTATTTTAGGTAATGTCCTTCTCAACCAGTTTTTGGCCGTCACTATGCTTTTCGTACATAATGTTCTCGTAATTTCGCTAATTTTATTGGGTATGACCTTCTACGTTAACTTGGTTATTTCAAACTTCTTCAAAGGCGAAAAACATGCTGATGTTGTGCTTAAGCATCCGCGCGGCTTTGCGTTAGCATTCACTTTTATGATTGTTTTCCTCAGCATTTTGCGCGGAGGCACTCTTATCTACGGTGGAGTAACCGTTGAAGTTTTGCCTCTAATTTTGCTGATGAGCACGCCTATCGGAATTGTTGAAGGCTACGGCATCTACCTGACAATTAAGAAAACATTAAGCCGGACAATGTCCATGAAAGATTTGGCTTACATTTACGCTATATTTTTCGTTGCATCTATCATGGAAGTCGGCTTTATAACCCTGCTAATAGGGATTGTCAAAGGTTAAAGCGTTGAATTTGCTCTGTTCAACAACCTTGTTGTTGGTAGTTGAAATCGAAAAGTAAGACTAATTTGGGTTGAGAATTTTGCTTCAGCCCTAACTGGAATTTGTAACTTCCGCTTTTTTCAGTTTTATTGTCAACTCTTTCATCAAACTTTTTAACTTGGGGCTCAACTCGACGGGGTAGGTGGACGCATCTTCCAATTTCTTGTATCTCTGGGGTAGCTTTGAAAGGCTTTCCAAAGCTCTTTTTCTTATTTCCTCAAGTGGCGGCAGATCTTGGACTATTTTCCCTTTTTTCATCACTTTGATGAGCAAAGGTTCTCCGCGTATTTTTTCGTTTTCTAAGGCGATGATGTCTTTTATTAAATTGCCTCTTTGATCTTTAAGCCTGTGGACTTGTTTTCTCCCTGGGAGTGTGACTTTGCCTTTACTTAACTTCATGATTGGAGAAAACTGGCCTTGCCCGTTCATTTTTTCGCTCATCTTATAAATAATATCAACGTAAGGCCTATCCGCCGAAGTTCCCATTTTGGTTCCTACGCCAAAGGCGTCAATTCTAGCTTTCTTTCTTAGCAATTCCTCTATTTTGTATTCGTCTAGATCTCCGCTTGCGAAGATCTTAACGTAATTCAAACCTTTCTTATCCAATAATGCTCTGATCTTTTTGCTTAGATCTGCCAAATCTCCGCTGTCCAGCCGTACTGCACCTAACTTGAACCCTTTTTCTTCGAGTTCTTTAGCGACTGCGGCGGCATTCTCAGCACCCTTGATATCATCGTAAGTATCGATTAAAATCGTTGATTTATCCGGGAAAGTTTTGGCGAAAGCTCTGAAAGAATCAATTTCCTTTTCGAACAACATCACGAAGGAATGGGCCATTGTTCCGAAGATTGGGATGCCATATTTCATTCCGGCGAGAACGTTGGAAGTGCCGCTGCAGCCCGCTATGTAACTGGATCTGGCTACCTTCATTCCGGCGTCGGTTCCGTGTTCTCTCCTCAAGCCGAACTCAATTATGGGTCTTCCTTTCGCTACGTTTATGACCCTTGAAGCCTTAGTTGCGATGGTTGTTTGCAAGTTGACGGTGTTAAGGATGAAAGTCTCTATCAACTGGGCCTCTATTATCGGCGCAGTGACCCGAATCAGAGTTTCGTTTGGAAAGGCTACTGTGCCTTCCGGAATAGCCCAGACTTCTCCTGTGAATTTGAAGTTTCTCAAGTAATCGAGAAATTTATCATTGAATCCTTGTTTTCCCAAAAAACGCAATTGTTCTTCGTTAAACTTTATTTTTTCTAGGAAAAGCAGTACTTGCTCTAGACCTGCAAACAGGAAATAGGAACGATTTGGAGGCAATCGTCTTATGAACAAGTCAAAAGTTGCGGGTTCAAATTTTTTGTTGTCGAAGTAACTTGCACACATTGTCAACTCGTACAGGTCTGTGAATAGACCCATGTTTTCTTCGTCTACGAAACCCAGAGAAGAGTCCATGCGCTATATTTAATGGAGAGAAAATTTATTCCTTTCTAAAGTCTTCACTGGCATATTCTAGGAGTGTTCTTGAGAGAGGGCATGAAAGTTTGGTCGCCCAAAAAAAGATAACATTGTGTCAAACGAAAATATCCATTGCAGAAATATACTGATTTCATAGCACTCGTTTGATCGAGTCGCCTTTCTTATTGAACGAAAAGTGTTCTAATCAATAGATTTAAAAGTTCAACCAAGACATAAAAGTTTGGGTGCTTGATGCCACTACTATACACAATCAAACATGTTTTTCGCTCATGGAAACTCTTCTTAGCTCTTTTAATAGGCATAACACTTGCGTCCGCCTTTTTTGCCGGTATAGATGTGAAGGCAAATGTGACTGCAAAAGAAGCTCTTGAGCAGCAGCTTAGTAGTATTTACGTGGACATGGAGTTTAATCCTTACCAGCTTAACTCAACACGTACGGTTGAAGTGCGAGAGGCAGTCTTGGATGTTGAAGGAGTCAATGGTTCTGAGATAATTTCTCGATCTTGGGTACCGATGAACTTGTCCGCTGAAGACTATCCCACTGAACCTTATATGCTACAAGTTGTTGGTGTGACTGATTATTCGCGCGTTTACGAAGGTTGGCTAAACAAACCAGCGGAAGGTGTGGGCGAAAATGAAACTTACATTCCAGAGAATTCACCCTTAACAGGCAAAATGAAAACTGGCGACATCATTCAAATCAACTTTTCAATTTATGATCCTGAAAGTGGAAACGCCACCTTTATCCCCTTAAATTTGGCAGTCAAGGGATTTGCCCAACTCGATGACAAGGCTTATTCAATAGCGTCAGGCTACCGCCCTTGGATGCCACCAGTATTTACTGTAGGTTATCCTCAAGCACCGCTAGCCCCATACGCATCTGATTTTCTGCTTGTAAGCTGGGAAAAAACCCTTCGAAAGATTTGGGATGCAGTCCCTAGAGGAGAGTTTCCTCAGCCTAGTATACTCATCTACTTAAACCGTGATGCGATAATCAGCCCTTGGGACATCCAAACATCAATCAATAATGTTGAGAGAATAGGAAACAATATTGAAAACAAAATAGCCACTGATTTTGATTTACATGTTTATGTCCAAAATAACTTGCAGTGGCCTCTACAGTCTTTTCAGTTTACTTTCATGAACATTTGGTTCACTTTAATAGGTATTTCGCTTCCGATATTCTTCGTGGCTTGGTACATGGGAACAACGGTCTCTGACGTCTCCTTCAATCTTAGAAGACGCGAAATTGGGTTATTGTCAACAAAGGGCTTTTCAAAAGGGCAGGTTCTAAGAATGTTCTTGACCGAGACATTGTTAATAGGATTAATCGGTGGATTGCTTGGAGTACTTCTTGGTTTTCTTTTGAATCCCTTGTTCACGGGGTTTGATGCCGCTGTATTATTCAATACGCAAATTATTAGTCCCTACACGATGGTTTTCACGGTTGCCTTCGGAACTATAATGGCGTTTCTATCGACTTTCAGCTCGGCTAGAAAAGCAGCTCAGCTTCCAACGGTAGATGCCCTTAGAGAATATTTACCTATGGAAACTGAGAAACCTCACAGAAAAAGGTTGCCTTGGACAGCCTTCATTCTCGGAGCTTACAAAATCGCAGTTTTCATTTTGGGCATAAATGTAACAGTGGAACTGAGCAGAATCATGTTCTCCGGCGGGAATTTCATTCTCATATTGTTCATTGGAATCTTCATTTTCATTGACGGAATTCTTAACTACATTGGACCTTTGCTTTTCTTCTGGGGCTCCGCAAAACTGTTTATTCAAGAATCCTTGAAGTTCCAAGAACTGACGGCGAAGGCAGCAAAGTTTATGGGCGATTTAGGCGTTCTAGCAACGAAAAACGTTAGAAGAAATCCAGCACGATCAGCTGCGATAGCCTTTCTGATCGCGTTGATTGTTGGCTATAGTGTTCAGGTCACGGGGCAACTGGCAAGCGAGCAAGACTATGCTACGAGACAAATCTATTACGGAGTTGGGGCAGACGTAAGCGTCAGCGTCGCAAACGCAAGTGAAGCCCCAAATACACTGAACGCTATTGTGGCGAATGTCTCTGAACATGTTAAGAACGCGACGATAGAGTACTCAATTTACCTTAGCACAAATAGAATGCAATTGAAAGCCATAGAACCGCATTCTTGGCTTAAAACCGCCTATTATGAAAATGAATGGTTCAGCGGAGCTAACGTGGAAACAGCGTTAAATGATCTTGCATCAAATAATAACTCAATCATTTTAGAACGCAGAATCGCCAAATCGATTAATCTCAAAATTGGAGATAACATATCCGTGAGCTTCGACACGGTCGCGAAAACGCTAAAGGTCGTCGGGTTCTTCGGTCCAGAGCCCTCAGACCAAATAACGATCCTACAGTCTTGGTCATTTATCCCTGAGGGACTCTACGAGGAAGTCAGCAACTATACGAGTCCTTCAACAAGAATACTGCTCAAGCTGAACAGTGGAGTTGATGGGAAAAGTGTCGCAGAAAGTATCCGCGATCTCGATTTGAACGTTGGCAATGTAATGTCTTTCACTGAAGAACGGGAGAAAGCTCAAACAAACGTTCTTGCGATGGGCAGTCTGGACGTGCAGCGCTTAGGTATTGTTTTCGCTGTCTTGGCCGCATCTGTTGGAACAGCGCTAGTAAGCCTTGTCAGCATGAAAGAAAGAAGCCGCGAAGCCACCATTATGAGCGTCAAGGGTTTGTCGTACAAGCAGTTAGTGGTCATGTTCTTGACGGAGAACCTTGCTGTGGTTGCTTTTTCCATTATCTTGGGCGTTTTCGTCGGGTTTATCATAGTTTATGGGAACGTATCTTCATCCAATGCAGTACTCATTGATATCATCAAAAAGCGCTTAGTCTTTTCACTGGACACAGCGCTCATGATTGTTTCCTGCATAACACTGATTTTTGCTTCCACAATCTTGCCAATCATAATCATGTCAAGGAAATACGTGACTAAACTCGAAAGGATGGTTAGATTGAGATGAAAGGGTTAGACGTAAAAGTTAGAGATTTGGTAAAAGTCTACCGTATAGGCAAAATCGAAGTGCAAGCCCTAAGGGGACTAAACATGGATGTCAAAGCAGGCGAGTTAATAGCCATAATAGGTCCCAGCGGAAGCGGAAAAACCACCTTACTAAACGTGATCGGCGGACTGGACCAAGCAACTGCAGGCACCGTGGAAGTCGGAAACGCCAACGTAACCTCTCTGTCAATGGCACAACTGGTGGACTACAGGAGAAAAACGGTTGGCCATATATTTCAGACGTTGAATTTGATCCCAACGCTGACGGCGGAGGAAAACATCGAACTTCCCATGATAGCCTTGGGCGCTTCCAGAGGAACAAGAAACAAGCGCGTACAAGAACTTCTCGAAATAGTTGGGTTAGAAGAACGTGCCCATCACAAACCCGAAGAGTTGAGCGGCGGAGAACAACAACGCATAGCTATGGCAGCTGCCTTGGCAAATGACGCTCCTGTTCTCTTGGCAGATGAGCCTACTGGCGAACTAGACACTGTAAACGCGAGAATCGTTGTTGATTATTTGGTTAAAGTGAACAGCGAACTTGGAAAAACAATAGTCATGGTTACCCATGATCCGGGTGTTGCGAGAGCCGCCCATAGAATACTGCGCATTGAAGACGGCGTAATAAAAATGGCTTTGACTCCGTCAGAAGTCATAGCCGAAGAGAAAGCAGTTTCCTACGTTGATCAGTTGAGGGCGAGGATAGGCGAAATAAACGATCACATGGTGCAGTTGGACGAAGACTTTAAAGCGGGCAAGATAGGAGGAGACGAATACATGGACGAGAGAATGAAGCTTAAGCAGACGCTTGCAAGCCTGAAAGAAGAGTTATCCCGCATGGGAGTAGTAACATAACGCATACAACCAGCCTATTTGGAGCCTAATAGCCAATCTATGCCGAAACCAATAGAAAGGTCTATCCAAGTCTGCTTCCGCTATGCGCTGCAGGATTCAGCGGAGCAGACTAAGATTCCAGACGCTAAGGCTGAGGGGTTTCTAAGTTCTAAGCTGGCGAGGCGGGTTTTAATGGGTTGCTTTTCAAGCGCGGTTTTTCCCTTTGGTTTTCGTGGTTTAAGTCTATTTCATCTTTTAAAAAGACAAAGCTTCGTAAAATCCTCTGCCTCCACACTTCCAGAAGCCTAAGGAAAACCCGAAACTGATGTTAACAGGTAATTTTTTCAACAATTTATATAGCAAAAGCAATAAAAAGTAAAATGGGGGATTTAATGACTAATAGAAATATGGAAATTCCTAGACCCTTCAACTTTGAAGAATTAGGAAGAGGCGAAATAATCGAAGAGGTAGCAGTGGAATACGAAAATTGGGCACCTGCCATTCAAGTTCTAAAATTTGAGAATGGTAGAATGATGCTGAGGTTTTGTTACTACGTGAAGTCAGGGAAACTTGCACCAAGAGCCGTGTCAATAGATGAGGATGATATTGACAACTTGAGAGAGGAAGTAAAAAGGAAAACACAGGTAAGAAGTTTTCTTCAACGGCTTCTATCAAGTAACGACAAGTAAGTTAGCAGTCGGTTTGGCTAAAGAAAAATAACAAAAATCATTGAGAATCAAAAAGTGAACACACGAGGAGGTGGGAGATTGAATAATAAACCCAAGGTAGCAAAAACCATGAGCTATGAAGAGTTTAAACAAGTAATTAAGGAAGAGCTCAAAAAATCGCCTGATGGGCTAACGTGGACTCAAATTCGAGAAAGACGACCCCAACTGTATCAGAAATTCCCTGCTAACCAGTGGGTAAGACAAATGGAAAAGGATATAGGGCTAGCCCGAACTAAAAAGTCAGGAAAGACAAAATGGAGCCTGAAATAAAATGGCAGTCACAAATCCAGAAATTAAAGTAATCAAATTGGACAAAATTAGACCTAATCCATTCCAACCGCGCGAATCATTTCCTAAAGATGAAATCGAGCAAATGGCTAGAACAATAAAAGAAGTAGGGTTGCTTCAACCAATTACGGTAAGAAAGAAGGGAGAAACATATCAAATAATTTCTGGAGAACGTAGATGGAGAGCTTCACAATTTGCGGGACTAAAAGAGATTCCAGCAATCATTAAAGACTTAACCGACAGTCAGATGATGATTGAGTCTCTGATTGAAAATGTTCAACGGTCAGATTTAGAACCTATAGAAAAAGCAAGAGGATTAGCTAAAGTATATCAATTGAGGGGATTTGAACCCCCCAAGGAAGTAGCATCAAAGCTCAAGATGATAGAAGGCGCAATAATTGAAGGTAACAGAGGCGGAAGACTAACTCAAGAAGAGCAGAGAATCAAAGATATTGCAGATATGATTGGGCTCTCGTATGACTATCAATACCGTCTTCTATCTCAGTTAAGACTAAGTCAAGAGGAGCAGAAACGAGCTACTGAGCTAAAGTTGGGTTTTGCGAAAATTGCTTCAATATCAACTATTGACGAAGAAGAAGATAGAAAGAGACTTATTGAGATAGCACCAACCTTGGAGCGAGCCAAAATTAAAACGGCGACCAAAGTAATCAAGAAAGCTCCAAAAATAGTAAAAGAAGCAATTTTAAAGAAGCAAATTGAGCCTGAAATTGCTGAAGAAATTGTTAAAATTGAAAAACCTGAACTTCAGAAACAAGCTTTAGACATCGCAAAAACTGGCGTCTATACCAAAGAAGGTTTTCAAACACGACTTTTTCAAATTACTAGACCTAAAATCGAATTACCAATGGAAAGTGTTGATGTGCAAATATACAATAAAAGTATTTGGAATATCGACCGTGTTGGACAATTTGACTTCTACACAATAGGATACGAAAAGAAGACAATTGACCAGTTTTTAGAATTGCTTAAGAGAGCTAAAGTTAAGATTTTGGTGGATGCTCGCAAGAATCCTATAAGCCAATATAAATTTGAATTCAACAAAGAAAACCTAATTGAGATTCTAAGAAAAAACGATATTAAGTATGTGCATTATCCCGAACTTGGGGTGCCATCTGAAATACGACAGAAGCTTGGTGAGACAGGAGATTACGATTGGTTCTTCAAGAAATACGATGAAAATGTAATTCCAAAGATGGAACAAGTAGATTTTAAGTCACTTGACTATCCAATAGCAATTATGTGCGTGGAACTAGACCCAACAAAATGCCATAGACATAGAATAGCTTTAGCATTAGAAAAGAAAGGGCTTAGAGGTTATGACCTATGACGGAAATAGAAGTAAAGGACAACATTTTTTACGTGCTTAAGGTCATGCAAAAAGATTTGAATAAAGTAACTCTTCATAATGACATAGAGTCACCTGTTTCTAGAATCAAAGAATATTTGAAGAGTGGTGTTAGCCCTAGTGATTTGGATTTGATGAAAGTAGAAGTTGATGAAGAAAACTTCAAGATACAAGGTATACCGTGGAGTGAAATAGCAGTAAGACTTATCAAAGAAACCTAGCATACAATACTAAAAAATCGAGATGGGTGAATTGTCTTCTGACAAACTCATTATCGATGATTTAATAGTGCTAGGTCGAGCGGTACCCGAACCAATAAAGAACGGAAGAGTAACAGTTTGCATGGGTGGATATTCAAGGGCGCTTGGTTTTACTCGAGTTTTTCCGGTTAAACCTTCAACATCCATTCACAGATGGGATGTAGTAAAGATTCCCGTTGAGCGTGATTCTAGAGATTCAAGAGCAGAAAGTTGGAAAATACAAGGCTCAAAAAGTGAGTGGAATACCCTTGACAAAAAAGTTCAAGTTGTGTCAAAATTAAAACAGGGAGACCGCTTGAACTTAATTGCTAATTTAGCCGATAAATGTGTTAAGGATATTAATGATGAGAAGCGGAGTTTGGGAATTGTAAAACCAACTATTGAAGAATGTTACTTCTGCAAAGAAGAAGATTTTGATCCTGCTCTTCAGCAAACTCTTTTTGGTATACCTCTGCCAGCAACTAAACGGCAATATCGAAAGTTCCCTAAAGTTAAATATCGATGCTCTGAATGTTGCAATGTTAACCCTCATGATCAAACAGTGCTTGAGTGGGGTTTTTATGAATGGATGAGAAAGAACCCGGATAATGTTGAACAGGTATGGGAAAACGCAAAATTCTACTCTAATAAACATCAACTTTTCTTTTTTGTTGGAAACATGAAAGATAGGAGAACAGCGTTCTTGATAATTTCTACACTTCCTCTTCCTAAAGGTTCTTTTGTGAAATCATTTGTTCCTTTGCGAAAGTGGTTAGGTACCTAAAGTATCATGAATAATTTAGTCTGTAAGCATGTACGTGTAACGAGCTATTACACGATTGTTAATTGGTTCCCACATAACCCTAGCTACCAGAACCGACAAACTAATCCTTTGAAGCGTTACAATACAGGTCTGAACCGAAAGAACTGGAAGAGAAAAACCTTAAAACACTCGCAAGGCACCTTTCTAAATTAATTTCTTTGTAAATTTATTTCTTCATAAATTTGTGAATTGGTGAATTTTGTTAGGGTTTTTTAGGGGTTGTTTTCTTCCCGTTTCCCGTGCACAGGCGAAAAGGCATGCAAGTGCGGGGAGGTGAATTAGAGAGAGGCAGCTATCCGTCAAAGTCAAACAACAGTAGAACGGTTCTGTTACTTCTGTGTCTGTTTCTTTTCCATGTTACTTTTCGTCTGCTAATATTGAGCGATATATGTCCATGTTAACAAACCTTAAATGCAATGAGGAGGTGAACAAGAATAGCTGAGAACGAAATGAGCGAAAGAGGACTATACAAACCTGTTAAGGCAACTCTGAATCTTTCTGGATTAACAGCAATGAACACAGCAATAACAAACGTACTGTTAGCTAAAATGGCTTTCAAAAAAAATCCAAGTTCACCAATGAAAATCATCAAAAAAGCTTCTGAAAGAGTTATTAATAATGTTCTTGACAGAATAGAATATGGAGAACTAACTAAAGGAGAAATAAAAGAACTTACTGAAATAGCAGATGCGTACAGAAGCGTTCTAAAAGTAATATAGGATTCATATGGACCTCAAATCGTTGGATATTGCTATTTTAGTTTTTTCGTGGATTTTGAGAAAAATTCGGAATGTTAATAAAGATCCAAAATTCATAAATTATTAGTTAGTAGGTCAATAAAAAAAGGAACGGGTGGCGGGCAGGGAGGGATTTGGACCCTCGGTTTTCTCCTTAGCGGGGAGACAGTTTGTCCAAGCTAACTTACCTGCCCACTGCTAATGTATAGACTCTGGGATTTCTTATTCAAAATTTGTTTGAGATTCTGAAATGCAAGAATAAGACGTGGTAAAACTTCTGCTATGATTTGACTTAAATCATTCCATTTGATTTCGATGGAACCATCCTTATCTAATATAACTTTCGCCAAGTTTTTGTTTTCCAGTTTTTGAAGTTCCTCATAGGCAATATTAACGTATGATGCTGAGACAAACACAGTTTCGTCAAGCGTTAATTTTCGCCCAAATGTTTGTTCAAGAGCGCCCCTTGCTTTGATAATAGATTTATGCGTTTCATCCTTTACTCGGATTGTGGTATCCATTATATTCATTCTCCGCTTTGTATATTTTGTATACAATTAATATATAAGCTTTTAAGCCACTTTCTTGATAGTATTAAACGCTAGTTTGTCCAAGCTAGCTTACGCCTTGAAAGAGGTGTGAGGGACGAACCCTTCGGTTCTCCCAATGAATTTTTATTGTTTTTTGCTTGCATTCTGAATTAACGTTACCCATTTGTTCTTTCCTTCTATGGTTATTCCGCATGCCTCTGCTGGAGTTTTTCCATCTAAGCTTTCATGTGGTCTTATGAAGTTATGGTAAAGTTGGTATCCTTGAAGAATCACTGTGCGTCTCTTCTTTATTCCTCTCATAGTCTTTTCTCTGTCGCGGATTTCTCCGTTTAGACGTTCCATTTTGTTGTTGTTTCTGTCGCCTTGCACTCTGATATGGCGAATATGTTTTGTATGTTCTTCTGGATTATCGGATTGACAAAAAACGTATTCGTTGGCTATTGAGTAACTTCTTAATCCATCGGTTATGAGCGTTTTGGGTTGCTTTGCCATTAACCGTTTAGCTCTGTGGAACAGCATTCTTGCATCATGCTTCTCCTTTGTTTCCGCGACTTCTTGAGCGATTAGGAACCGTGTTTCGTCATCCATTATGGCAAAGAGGTATTTCATGTTGCCTTTGATTTTTATGTAAATTTCATCGGCTCTCCATGTGTCGCTTACGTTTGGTGTTATTTTCTCTGAGTAGTCTCTCATTAATCGAACATACTTCTTTATCCACATAAATACCGTTTTATGAGAGACTTCTACACCCAACAGTTTTAGAGACTTCTGAGTATTTCTTAATGATTCTCCGCTGAAGTATAATTGCATAGCTGTGGTTACCGCTTGAGGGTTATGTTTCATCTTTTCAAAACCAATGTTGAAACTGAAGTATTTGTGGCAATCTCGGCAATAGAACTTCTGGATATTTCCAGACTTGTTTCTTCTTATACCGTCTTTTTTGAGGTGTTTTGAGCCACAATAGATGCACTCTGTAAGGTTCTCAATAGGTTCAATCCTTCTAACTGCAACCTCTGCTCTCAGTGACTTCGAAAACTCAACAGCAAAAATATGCTTACACTTCACTCCGCGATAAATATGGTCTGGACATTGGCACATCCAATCTAGGGAAGTATTCAAAACCTCATATTTGCCATTTCCCGATTGTGACAAAACTTCGTAGGTGTTCTCATCTATTCGCTTGATTTGACCTTCAAGCTTTGCGATTGCTTTACCACGTTCTTCCCTTATGGTTGTTAGTTGGTTGCTCATACTACTTTACCACGAGTAGTATTATAACACACTTCTCATATATAAATCTTTACCACTACGGTTATATACTACTATAACTAAATAACATATCAAAAAATGTGTGGTGGTGAAATGTGTCAGAAATAAAATCGGAGAAAAGAACAGCAACATCAATAAAAATCAAACCTAAAATTTGGCGAGAAGCCAAAATACAAGCGATAAAAGACAGCATAACCGTGTCTGAGCTTGTTGAACAGGCGATAGAGAAATATATTAAGGAGCATGAAGAGAAGTGAATTTGCGGCTTTCTTCAAAAGTATCCTACGAGGAAAGAAAGCAAGCGGTAAGAAACTTTGTTGTTGCCTGTTATCACAATCAAATACACATCAAAACTTACCACAGACTCGCTAAGTTTCTAAGTGAAGATCGAATCAAACTACTATGCTCACTAAACAAGAGTGGAGAACTAAAGCATTATAGCGACTATGGTACAAGGTTAATAAGAACAGACCGATGGTACACTGATGAAGATGCAGAAAAATATTTTGAGTGGCTTATTGCTGTCGTTAATGACACGGAGGATGTTAACGAAGATATTGTTAAGCAAGCATACAATCAGCTGTTCCGTTTTCTCTATGTTATGAGAGACGACATGGAAAGAGACAAAAACGTGCAACTAATAGCTCCGTATGATTGGCAGAGCTTATTTACAGGATGGGACAGAGAACTCGTTCATATAAAAAACGACTTGGAACGTCGTGACAAAGAAATTCTGGACATTCTCAAATCAATACTTTTACTGCTGAAACAAAATAGAACTTTCCTAGAAATAATGCAGAAAGACTATGAAATCTTTTTCCCACCAGGTGATACTACATGACTGGTGATGTAATAGGTGATGAACTTCACAAATTAGCAGAAGAGTTTAGGAAACTTGCAGGTTTGCCAACAAGCATCAGTGAAAAGACTACTCCAGAACAGCTTACTAAATTTGGCTTAACACTTGACGAAGCTAAAGCTTGGCTTAAACAAGAACCAAACTTTTTTGTCAGCAGACGAAAAGTAACAGATTTTAAAAACGACGGAGAGGTAACAGAGCCAGTAGAACCTATATATAGAGGGGGTATAAGTCAAAAATCGCACAAAAGACCAAACCATAACAGACCAACAACAACCAAAATGAGAAAAACAACAAAATACCTTGAAAATCTTATATACCAGCGTTTCCATTCTACGTTTGAGTGTCATGGCTGAAGTTTGTCCAACATGCGGGCTTCCAAAGGATTTATGCGTCTGTGGCGAAATAGAAAAAGAACAACAACGAATCCGAATACGGCTCGAAACACGCAAATTTGGCAGACCAACAACAATAGTAGACGGCATGGACGACAAAAATTCAAACCTTGCGAACACAGCTCAAAAACTGAAAACTTTCTGCGCGTGCGGTGGAACTTCAAAAAACGGTCAGATAATGCTGCAAGGAGATCATCGCGAAAGAGTCCGTCGATATCTAATCAACATAGGTTATCCTGAAGAAAACATAGAGCTTCAATAGCCACTACATAAGAAGTGCAAGCCCAACATGAAATTGCTAGAAAATTTACGTGAGGTATTTAAAACGCTGAGATACCGCAAGCCATCAAAAATATACTGTCCAAGATGTGGAAGCCCCAAAATTAGTCTGTCCAGTGCTCTTGACCTTTGGCTGACGCCCAAAAAGTACGTATGCTACAACTGCGGTTACGCAGGTCCCTTAGTTATGGAGCTCGAAAAAGAAGAAGGCTAACGAATCGTGTTTTTAGTCTGGTAGTTCTAGACTTAGTTGTTTTTTCAAAGTCTTGTAGCGGTTTCTGACGGTGACTTCAGTGACTCCTGCGGCTTCAGCGATGTCCTTCTGTGTTTTCTTCTCGTTATTCTGCAGACAAGCAATGTAAAGCGCCGCAGCAGCCAAACCCATTGGGTCTTTGCCGGCGGCAGCCCGCCTTTTTCTGGCCTCGCGGAGAATTTGTATTGCCATTCCTTGAGTTTTTCCTGAAATTCCCGTTTTCTCGGCGATTTTTGAAACGTATGTTAGAGGGTCAGCAATAGGCATGTGCACGTCAAGTTCGCGGAGCAAAAGTCTGTAACAGCGAGCAACATCCTTCTTGTCGACTAGGCTAGCTTCGGCAATTTCGCGAAGGGTTCTTGGGGTTCCGCTTCCACGGCATGCCGCGTAGAGAGCAGAAGCAGCTATGGCTGCAATGGATCTGCCGCGAACCAAACCCTTGTCCAAAGCTTTACGATAAATGACTGCAGCTTTCTCCTTAATTGGCGGCGGAATGTACACTTTGTCTGAGAGGCGGTCAAGCTCAGCCATGGCTTGGGCAAGGTTTCTGTCGATTGAAGAATGTACCCTAGATCGTATCTGCCATTTTCTTAAACGCCACATTTGCAGTCGTGTGGAAAGGGGTAGTTTTCTTCCGAAGGCGTCGCGGTCAACTTGGCTTATGGCTGTTGACAAGCCTTTGTCATGAACGGAATATGATGTTGGTACTCCAACGCGGCTTCTTGACGCTTTCTCTTCTTGAGTGAAGGCACGCCATTCTGGTCCTTTATCCATCATTTGTTCATATAAGACAAGTCCGCAGTCGCCACAGACAGTCTCTCCAGTATCATAGTCATGGACAAGGTTTTCGCTGCCGCATTCTGGGCACTTGTCAACCAAACGTTGATGCACTCTTGCTTCTTTTTTGCTCAAACTCTTTCACTCCGACTGATGTTTGCGTAGAACCGTCACCATATCTTCCCTTCAGGGTTGAGAAAGCAGCACATTCGGCCCGCGCAAACTAACCAAAGCCCCAGTCTTAATATATAAGCTTTACGGTTCACGTAGAGAGATTCAATGCATAACTTTTGAATACTTATGTTCACTATTGATTTTCTGCCGGGAAATGATCTAAAATGGCAAAGCTTCCAGAAAAGATTCGGAGAACTCTAGAAAAAGTCGTCAAAGAAATGCGTACGAAAGAAAACGTTTACGGCATTGGGCTGTTTGGAAGCTGGAGCAGAGGTGAAGCCTCTCCATCAAGCGATGTTGACCTCTTGATTTTTGATAATAGCAATTTTGGTCATGAGTATCTGGAAAGAGTTGAAATTGCTGGTTTGCTTATAGATTTGGATCACATTCCAAAACAATGGATTCACGGTCCAATCCCACCGGAAATAGACCAGAAAATATACGAGATGCAAATCCTCTATGACAGGGACTGGTCAATGGCTAACACGAAACTTTTGATGGCTAGATCTTATGGTTCACCTGAAAGAGTGGATATTAGGACAGAAGCTCACATTATAGACTCAGACATATATTTGAGTCGCGCAACTTCTGCCTTTTCAAGGAATGATTTTCCCAGCGCTTATCTTTTCGCGGCGGTAGCTTTGGAAGATATTCTGAAGGTTTTGGCGGAAGTAGATCTGAAACCTTTCTCGAATAGCCATTTCATCGAGACGCTGGAGATTTCGGCAACAAAATTGCGAAGGCATGAACTTTTCAACAAGTACTTGGAAATTGCAGGCTTAGATAAGGTTCACGAGGAAGGCGTCAAAGAGAAACTACAACTTTTCAAAATTGTTTGGGACGAGATAAACAATGCTGTTAGTGATGATCCTCAGACCCTTGATTCAGCTCATTTCAGAGTTAAGACGGCACTACGGTACTATCTCAACCCAGCCTTTCTTCAAGGAGTTATGATGCGTGCAAGCGCTCTGTTCGATTCGGGAAAACTGATTGAGGGTTCGCATTACTTAAAAGACATTCTTCTATCGATTTTGGAAAATTATGTTTGGCTGAAAACCTCTACGGACAGGCTCGCAATAGATTATACAACGTTACTTCGATCTTTTGAAAGCATAGAAGCGAACAGCCCAAAAAACTATCGGAACGTAATAAAATTTCTGAATTTAAGCGGAATAGACAAGAAGGCCGCAAGCAAAACGATTGAGAAAACTAGGGAAATGGTGCTTAAAATCCGCCGAGAGAGGAAGGTTTTAATCAAAAATCACATCAAAAGGTAAAGGTTTTAAAACGACTTTTCTTTTCTACATCCTTACACTACCAATGCCGCCAGGCTAAAGCAGGTGAAAGCCTTGGGAAAGTATGAGCTGACAAAGAAAACGGTAATTCCAAGGTGGGCAAAGCACCATCCTAAAGTTATGGCCTGGCTTGCGAAACTTCAAAAGAAAAATCAGGCTGCTTGGTTTCTATGGCTTTACTGCAAAATAGAGCATAAAACCCCAGACGAGCTTTTAGCCCTCAAGGTTGATCCAAGAAGTCGCGAGGCGGAATTCTTGCTGGACAAATTCGTTGCTGACGAGACGCCAGATATACCCAATTCAATTAAGGTCAATATTGTCATTGCCGTTAAGTCCTTCTATAAACACAATTACTGCGAATTAGCCTCTGCAAGCGGTGCGATAACGCTTATCAAAAAGAAACCTTATCGTAAGCATACGAAAGAGGAATTGTTGAAGATTTACCGTGCCGCGCAAAATCCTCGTGATCGGGCTTTGGTAACATTTACGTTCTCAACGGCGATTGCAGCGGAAAGTCTCACAAAGATACAATGGAAACACTTAGAAAGTAACTGGGAAAGACAAGATATTCCACACATCGGTCTACCAGACGTTTTGATTAAGGGGCATGGTGTAGGGAAATACAAAGGCGTCGAGCAACATACATTTTTGACAACCGAGGCGAAAAGGGACCTGATTGATTATAAGGATTGGCTCGAACGGGTTAAGGGCTTGAAGATAACAATGGAAGATCGTATTTTCGTGGAGTTGCATCCGCCTTACAGAACGATAGCAATGAGCACGTTATCAAAAATTCCTATTCGACTTTCAAAGCGTTCAGGTATTCCTTTCAGTTGGCATGATGCTCGGCGATACGTGGAAACCGCGCTTGAAGAGATCAAAATCCATCCAAATTGGGCGAGGAAAATACGGGGGCGAAAAGTCAAGGGCGAAGAAGCTCCGTACAGCCGACCGGCGATTGAGCAACTCCGCAAGGCATATCGCGAGGCCGTGCCGCTGCTTGAGTTTACGCAGCCGACGCAACTTATGGAATTGCAAAAACGGCAGGAAATAGTTGAGACGATAATGGACAAAATCACTTCTGGCGAACCCTTAACTGAAGAGGATAGGGAAAGCATAAAGCGATACAACATAAAATTAATGCGACGGCCGAAACACCTGAAACCAAAAACCAAAACCAACGGCGGGTGCGTGGATGGCGAGCATTGCGAAGACTTCAGGCAGATCGGGGAAACGGAGCTTCTGGATTATCTAAAGAAAGGTTGGCAAATCGTGCATAACTTGCAGAATGGCGAGGTCATAGTAAAACGGTAAGGAAAAATCGTTGTTAATAAGGTGAAAAACAAGCCAAAGCCACAATGGGCAAGTTTGTATGAGGCTCGTTAATTTGAACGCGGGCGGTTAAGCCAGTTAGGGAAAGTGCCAGAAAGAGCACAATGTTGTCTTTCTTATATTCATAGGATAAAGCTGGAGGCAGCGAATTCAATGCTATCGCATTTTCGCTTCCGTCTTTTTGCCACATCAACTTAAGCCAAGCAAGTTTGTCCAACGAAAACCACGACGACGCATTAACGTCTATACCTGCAAGATTGAATGCGTAGGTGAACAGTTGGAACTCAATATGGCGTTCATAAACATTGACATCGCTCGTGGGGTAAAGCTCAAAAGATCCAATCTCAATGGTTGGTTTTCCCTCGCTTGATAAAGAAAAATTGATGGGTACAATGCCAGTGATACTTCCGAATAAAGCTATAATCAGAACAATGGCTGCACCGGAGGATTTTCCCATGTCGCTCTCCGGGAGTATAAAATAACGTTTAGAAAAAGAAAAATGTTTTGGTTTCTGTAATTATCATATTCTAACAATTCTCTGCCGCGGTGAGTGAATTTCATACTCTTTTATAGTTAGGCTTTTTTGGGTACTGTGAAGACTTTCGCCTCGAAGTTTTCTCTTTTTTCATATAAGTCACTTTCAAAACCACGAGGATTTGTTATTATCTCATCAGGGTCATAGATTAAACAGTAAAGAAGTTTAACTCCTTCTTTTTTACGATAATATTCTTTGTCCAAAATCAATTCCTTCGCTATCTTCTTTTTACCGTGTTCTTTGCTGGCCATTTTTGCCTCAATGCCAATCTGCTCCTTTTTTAAGAAAAAATCAATTCTGGCGGAAGTCCCAGCGTAGCTTGGGCAATATTCTTCAGGCCTAATATCTTCAAAATATATTTGTAGCAATCCATGAAGCAGGTCCTGAACATCATATTCATCTTTTACAGTGAAAGGCTTCCGCCCTCTTTGTCTTTCTTGAAGTTGCTTTGCGACTGAATGAAACCTTAAAAATGTGTATTCCAGAATTTGTGTAGCTTCTTTTTGAAAAGGAGATGGTTTATATTTTTGTAATATAGTATCTGCTTCATTTTTGAATTTTGCAGCCAGTAACAGTACATCTTTAATCTGTTTTTGAACTGGGGGAGAGAAGGTGTTTTTTGAGCGATTCAAAGATTTTGTCATAAACTTCTGCGTCCTTAGTGACGGGTAATTCCAGTTGAATATTTACATTGATAGTAACTCCACCTTCCTTTGTTGTTGGTGGTTGAAAAGCAGGGGGAATTGTAGGTAAAGGTGTTGGTATTGGGGTAGGCGTTGCTGGTTTTAAAACGGGAGGAGCTTCAAAATCCGCAAATTTACACAACGTCTTAAACACGTCAACAGTTGCTCTCAACATTCTACTACCTCTACCTGTTTTAGTGCGGAAGAAGTTCTCCAAATCTGTGTCATTCACTGCACTAGGGTTAGCGAATGATTCGAACAACTCTGTGTAACTGTTTTTGAGGGCTTGAGCCATAACAGCCTTTGATTTTTTGGTGTCTCTGAAATTTTTGAACAAATCGATTGGAGCCCCGCTCGAGTCGAGAAAACTGATGAATTTAAGAATTGAAAGTATTTTCCAGTCGTGGCTACTTGTATATCCTAAACCCTTCAGATATGAGGTAGTTACACTCTTTGGCTCAGGTCTGTCTGCCATTTTTTTCAAGAAATCCTCAAGAGCACTGGGTTTATAGATATATGGATAATCAACCATTAGCATTCACCGTTGAATTCAGATTTTCATGCACCTTAGTTTATTAAATTTTCGGTTAGGTTGTCTCTTAAGACCAACGTCTATACTCTTCCCTTGTGTATTGAGCGCGTGCCCTTGTCTCCGCGTTTTCCTGAGCGGCGTATCTTAATCTTAAGACACCACGAAACAATCTTAAGATTTAAGACAGGCCGCACTGTCGCCACAATTCTTGTTAAAAGTTCTCGCGGCCATTCGTTAGCCCGATGCTTAACACGAGACTGAAATTGTTGTTGAAAAGTCCGTAGACCATTCGTTAACGCGCAAGTAAAGCCGCATATTCATACCTATATATAGGCCCCACGATACTCTCCGAAGTTTAACCCGCGGTAAAAAACCTTACGTACTCCACAGACCACAAAACTCTCTTATTCCCTGTGAAACCGTGAAACCCTCGAAACGCAAGGAGCCTTCAACCCTGTTTCAACAAATCAATTGGGCGACCGTTTATTGCAACCAACGAAACCGTCGCCTAACGCAGATTCAAAAAGGCAACTTGTTTCAGTAGAGCGAATATAGCGAGTGTGACAGTACAGTGATGTAATTAAGAAAAGTGGGATACGACGATCACGCACATAAGTTCGAGCTGTTCCTAGGAAAATAGCGTTAACCTGTCCACTCTTTTGTTAGTTGGGAACGTTCTATGAAGACATATTGTTCTTTTGCCTTATCCTGTGGCCTTGCCTTTGCCTTCTGCAAGTTTCCACAATTCGTCAATGAGGGTTTTCAGTCCCCTACGCCAGTCTTCTTTGTTAGTGAAATAGTTATCCTGCATTTTGCCGCCTAAATCCTCTTCCAAATGGTCACATTTTATAACATCTTTGCCTCGAATCCATACGCATCTATCTTTAAGCGACAAGGTTTCTTTTTCCATGCTGTAAACAAAGAACGTTGGGCAATCAAGCTTTTTGGTGATCTCTCCTTTGTAAAATCTGACAGGCATGATTCGGCTTCCTTCAAAAGTATAGTTACAGCAGGTCGGGTCGAGCTCTGCGATTTTCTGTCCGTTATAAAGGGCTTCGTAGTCCAAATGATTACTTACAACATTCAGATTTGGGTCGTATCCGCTTTCCACTGCAACGCCGATGGGATTTAATCTAAAGGGTGACAAACGTTCAATCTCTTTTCTGATTTTTTTGGCGCACTCGCTGCCTTGATTTGTTCTCTCTTTCTCCCATGATTCAGGACGCTTGCAAACTTTATGTAAGACATCTCTCTTCATTGTTCTCTCCCTCCTTCACAACTTACTCCGCACAATGTTTTCTTGTTTAGTCTTTCCAGATTTTCAAAAAGACTAGTGTTTTCATCCTATACCTCCTAAAATGTTGATCGTGTCTTCTAACTTACTCATAAAAACGGTCAATTTTTCCTAAGATTTAGCTCATTAACTCCTGATTTGCCTTTTAGTCACGTCCGCCGAAAAATTTACGCTGGTGGCGGTCGCCTTGCCAAATCCGTGACTTTTACGCTTTATTAAGCCTAAAAAGGCAGGCTAAGCTAATATTTAAAAGTTTGTTTCATCTTAGCTTTCTCATCGGTTTCTCCGTCACTAAAACTCTCAATGGTTCTAAGGAAAACCGCGTCTTTGGGGAAGAGCCTTAATCTCAATTGGCAAAAATTGTGTTGAAAGTTAGTCTATTAGTTTCTTTTGAAAACTCATATGCTCCTTGGTGGCGTCCTTGATACGCCGCAGAAGCACCGAAGCAGGCTCATCATTTAGATCTTGAGGGACTAATTCGCCTCTAAATGCCTTTGCAAGAATGGTTTGATTGATTATATCGGCTCGTTCTTTGGCTTTCTTTACAGCAAGTTCCACATTGTCTGCAAAAGCAAATAATTCTTCGATTTTTCCAACTATGGTATATTGCTCTTTGAGAGGGGCAACGGGAATAGGTATATCGCGAACACGTTGTGAGTTTAGCGCGGGCTGAGCACCTCCTTCTCCTACCTGACGAGTTGCTTCATATCGTGATTGAAACCAATAGTACACATATTCTGAAGGAATTGGTGTCTCTGTGCAAAGGATGGACGCGATATTCTGATTTGTCGTTGCAGTAATGTCCAATATAGCACATTGTCCTCGTGTTTTCCCTTCTCCAATCATTGCTAAAAGCACTGTTCCTGGAGGTTGCAATCGCAGATGACTATCCTTAAATCCCTCTTCGGTGATGCTTTCTTGTGTATTTTTGATTCGGCAATATGCAACTTCGCTCGAGCTCACCCAAGGTATGTTACCCTTCCAGTATCTCGGCTCCTTGCGTTTGGGAGTTGAGCCCACGCGGACTTCGAAAATATCGCCGATTTTTGACCAAACCCAACCATCTGGAAGTTGAGGAAGTTCTGTACGCTTCGGTCTTTCGTCTTCTGGAAACTTGGCTTGTTTTAATTCTGAGTGCCTACGCTTAATTCTTTCCAGTAGTTTTTGTGCTGGTTCGTCGTTGGGGTCGCGTCGTGTGAGTTCTCCCCTGAACGCTTTAGCCAAAACTGACTGGCGGAACCTTCGAAGCAAAACAAGAAACTTGTCAAGAGCCTCCCGAGCAGTCTTGCTCTCAGCAAGCAAGGCCTCAACCCGAGCAACAATACGCCTCTGTTCTGCTAATGGTGGAAGAGGTATTGGCAGTTTTTTAGCTATTGTCATGTTAATGTTCGCTTGTGTAATTCCGTGAGTTTTCGTTTCCAGTCTTTTCCCTGCATACTGAAGATAGTAAAAAAGAAATTGAGCATCAACGCCCTCCACAGGTCTTATCCCACAAATCGCTTGGTTAGTTGCGGCATCAATTTCCAGTATTCCAACTTTGCCTATAGTGGCAAAAATTGTAAAAAGAATAGTCCCCTTAGGAAAAATCTTGGCGCTCGAATTTGCCAGTCCCAATTCACTAATAAATTCCTCTGGTTTTGCCACCACGCCACTTTCAGGAATATCAGCAATTTTAACCCACGGTATCGAACCATTCCAATATTCTTTCTTTGATCTGCTTGGCGTTCCTCCAGCAGAAACTTGGGAAATCTCTCCTAATTCAGTCCACGTCCAGCTTAATGGCAGTTGATTCTGCGCATCATTAGGCATTTTATCCATCATTCGCTGTTATTACTCCCAAGTTTCAAAATAAGCTCATTCAAGGAACCTAATGCCTTCTCAAGTTGAGCAACTGCATCACCAATTATGTCCTCTGGATCCGCCAAGTTTTCAGAATTTTCGAGTGAATCATCTTTGAGCCAGAAAATGTCCAAGTTGTAATCTCTGTCTTCTATGTCTTTCTTTGTGAATCGTTTAAACCGCTCTGTTTCAACTCTAGGTTTAGCATGATAACAAGCCTCAAAATCCTTAAAACAATCATCAGTTAACGGATGACCCTTAGTAACCTTCTCAACATTCGTTCTCAAATCATAAATCCAAACTTTTTCAGTCGGCAATCCTTTCCTAAAAAACAGAATATTCGCCTTCACACCCGGCGAATAAGGAGTAAACGTACCGATAGGCAACCGCAAAATCGTATGCAAATCACAATCACTCAACAAAAGCTTACGAACCTCACGTCCAGCATGCTCCTCAAACAAAACATTATCAGGCAAAACAATCGCAGCTCTGCCACCCGGCTTCAAAATCGTCATTAAATGCTGCAAAAAATTGAGTTGCTTGTTTGAGGTCTTAACTGTAAAATCTTCCCGCGATGGCGCTTCGCCTGCGCCTTTTGTCCCAAAGGGAGGATTAGTCATAATACAATCGTGCCGCTTCCCCATGTGAGGCCCATCAGCCAAAGCATCACCATAATAAATGTCAGCCTCAATCTCATGTAAGTACAAATTCATCAAAGCCAAACGCCGAGTCTCCAAAACAATCTCCACACCCGAAAACGTCCGCTTCTGCAACCGCTCCCTATCTTCACGCCTTAAGTCAGCCCCTTCATGCGTCTGCTTCATCATCCACTCATAAGCCCCAATTAAAAACCCAGCGGTACCACAAGCAGGGTCGTGAATTGAAAAATCAGGGCTTCCCCGAATATCGAGTCTCATACACCTAACAACACACCGAATAGCCTCTCGAGGCGTAAAATATTGTCCAGCGCCTTTCTGCTCAGCCGCATACTTCTGCAATAAACCTTCATACGCCTGAGCCTTCAAATCCACATCCAACGCCGACCATTCAGTCTCATCAATCAACCCAATTAACTTCTTAAGATTCACGGGTTCACGAAATTTACTTAAGGAGCCAGCGAAAATGTCGCCCAAAATCCCCTTTTGTTTGGCCAAAGTTCGCAGGCTCTCGATATAATAATCAAGAAGCTCAGTTCCAGACTTAGCTCTTAAATCGGACCAAGCGCAACCTTGGGGAACAGCAACACCTCTCTCGTCAGCCAACTTCAAAAACAAAAGATAAGTCAGCTGCTCAACATAATCTCCATAGTTAATGCCATCATGCCGCAACGTGTTACAGAAACCCCAAAGCTTACCAACGACATCGCTCATGAAGTCATCCTCACATTAATCTCTTCCAACACTTCCTTCAACTTTCCATCAAACACCTTATTTGCCTTGTTCCATCCACCATGCCGACTGAACGGAATCAGCTTAAAATCTGCCTCTTCAACAACAAGATGATCCCGAATAAGCTCTAACCACTTCTCCTGCTCTGGCGTAAATGTTTTTCCTTCGCGAATACGCAGTAACGCCCTATCAACACGCTCAGGAGCATCAAGCAAAGGCTCCTTCAAAGCAGCATGACGAACCACACTGATGATGTCTGCCAGCTCACGATGATAAGCCCGACGTAGATTCTGTTCAGTGAATCGCTCTGGACGTGAAGCCAACCTGAGCCGCAGTTCCCTCAATTGTCCAGTCCTAAATTCTTCTGGTCTATTCAAGAGAATCTTAATGGCTTGAACATTTTCCGGGTTTTCTTTTACAAAGCGCTCAAACTCGACTAAATAGTCTTCAGGCTTCAAGTCACGTCCGTCAGTTGTTCTAAAGAGAAATTCTGAAGCAACTTGATCCTCTGCGTCAGTGGCAACAACAAAAATGCGCTCAGCCTTGGGGTAACTTTCGCAAAGCTTTAAGAATCCTTCATTTCGCAGAATCCGCATGACTGCATCCCAATCTTTTTTCAAACGTTCTGGCAGTGAAGCCGCAAAGCTGCCAATACTGACGTCTGGAATGAAAACCGCAAACTGCTCACGACCTTCGGCAGAAACATTCTTGTCAATCCGCTGCAAACGCTTCACCAGAACCCGAACATTGTAATCTCTATCTCTATTCCCATAAATCGATGCGACAACATCGCGAATAGAACGAGTCGGCTTCTCGGGAGGCTCAACCAAAAAGTCACTTGCATTCCTAAAATACTCAAACAGAGTCCCGTCAAAACAGTCAAAAACCGTGAAATGCGTCTTATTAATCTCCTCACATTTTCGTGTGCCACGACCAAGCATTTGCTCAAACAAAATCCTTGACTTAACAGGTCTCAGAAAAACAAGATTTTCAACCCGTGGAATATCAACACCAGTGGTTAACATATCGACTGTAACCACGATGCAGGGTTCAGGTCTATTGCGAAACTCACGAATACGTTGCAAAGGTCTGTCAACCGTGGCGCTTCCCGTGATCTTCTGCACAAAAGCGTCACCACGACCAAACTCATCCCTAAGCATGTCAATGAGTTGATCCGAATGAGAGATATGAGGCAGGTCATTAACAGCAAAAACCAAAGTCTTTGGAAAGCGCCCAAGTTCGTTCTCTTGTTCAAGAGCAAACCTTGCAAACTCTCCGACAAGCTTACGATTACGATCAGGAGCGGTGACTTTTGCCTCAAGATCGACCGTGTCAAACTCTCTCTCATCTTCTAAGACTTCAAAAGTCATGCGCCCAGTAACTGTATCTTTCAACCCAACCTCTTCACCAGACCTCAAAAACAAACCATTCATAGTGATGTCTGAGTGAACCTTCACGATGTCATAATCAACTAAATACCCTTCGCGAACCGCTCGCTCGTAGTCATAACGATAAACAATGTCTGTGAAGTAGGCTTTCGTGTGCGCTGCAGGCGTAGCCGTCAAACCAATCTTAACAGCGTCAAAATGGTCCAAAACCTCACGCCACTTACTCTCTTCAGCAGAAGTGTAACCGCGGTGACACTCATCAGCAATTACACAATCAAAAGCATGAATCGGAATATCCACTCTTTCAGCCTCTTCCTCTTCATCCACATCACCGCGATCTGCACTGAACATACCTTCCCGACCGAACAAATTGATACGCATACGCTGGATGGTACAGACATAAACGAAGACATTATGAGGTTGCGGGTTCGTCAAATACTCGGTAGGCAGTACATTTGGGTCGAACTTTACTTCCTCACCCAAGTCCTCGCGACGAAACCTTTGACTGTAGACCTCATAAATTCTATCAAACTTCAGTCCAGGCTCAGGTTCAAAAGTTGAAAAGGCCTTAACAGCTTGAGCGGCCAAGGCTCTGCGGTCAACAAGAAAAAGGATACGTTTAGCAAAACCCGACTTCAAAAGTCTATAAACCAGTGAAACAGCAACAAATGTCTTGCCAGTCCCCGTTGCCATCGCAACCAACATTCTGCGGCGACGAGCGAGAAGCGCTTCCTCTATGCTTCTAATAGCCTCTGTTTGATAGGGACGCAAGTAAGGATTATCATTTGGATTGTTGCTCAACCAATCTTCAGCAACAGCCAAATCATTTTTCAAAAACTCTCTCAAAGCGGAGGGTGTGTGAAAGCCTGCAACTTGGCGAGAGCGACTCTGAATATCACGCAAATCTTGAAACCAAAAAATCTCACCGTTAGTTGAGTAAATAAAAGGAATACGGTAACCACTAAAGTTAAAGGGACCTCCCCTGAAACCTCTCGAATATCGCTGCGCCTGAACCAGAACATTCTGAGGGCCTAACCCAAGTCTTTTTGATTCAACGATAGCAAGGGCAATTCCATCGCTGAACAAAATATAGTCAGCGGGACCATTTGCAGTTTCATGCTCTTGAACAGCCCCGTATTCATAAACGGAATCCTTTGAATAGTTAACAATAGGCGACCAGCCAGCGTCAGATAATGCCTTCTCGACTAACCTCCTGCGTGTCCCGTGCTCACTCATCATGGCACGTAGCCTTCAACAGAATAATAGTAACTTACGAATAAGAGTTTTCCCATGACGATGCACAAACGCAAAGACACCAGAAGCAATCACAATCGTTTTGCTTTGCACTTCGTTCACCTGATCCAGTTCTTGGTATATTTTGCATAGTTGTATTCGTCGATGATTTTTAGCAGTGATTTGGTAAAAGGCAAATTGGTAGAGCATCTTTGGCATTTTTTCTACAGCTGTGTACTCATCTCCGCCTTCCATAATTACAAAGCTCTGCGTTACATCTTCTGCCAGCTGCTGAGTTTTTCTCATAAAATCGAGATATTTGACCCAGGCTTCATTAGAATAGTGCCATAGACAACCGTAAGCTTTGGCGATCCTGTTATCCCATAACGGGAAGAACTTAGGAGCCAAAAGATGCAATGTTTTTGAAACGGCCACCGGGCTATTATGGCCATTTGGATCTTGGAGAGCTTTCAACAGGCTATCAAAAAGAGTTCTAATTGCCTTTTCGTCTTTGTCATCCAAACTGAAAATGTCCCTTTCTCTAAATTGACTGAGCGCAGTCATATTTTCGTTTAGACAATTTTCAAGAGAGCCAAAATCAAAACTTCCGTACCTGTAAAATGCCTGGTTCCATGTAAGCAGCAGAACGCCAAGTCCATCCGTAATATCTCGGGTTCTCCCCCAAAACTGCGAAACAAGATAGGTAGCTACTTTATACATAGCGTCACGTTTCTCGTTCTCCACAAAAATGCGAGACCCTTCCACCAATTGTTTGTAATCAACCATAGTTCATCCCTATCTTCTAATTATGAGGGTGTAGCACAGATAAGATTTTCAGTTCAATTTTTCGGCGAGACTGTCCGGCAGCGCTATTCAGACCTGAACTTTAAATATCAGGCAGCTAAAGCTTTTTCGAGGCTGAAAAGATGCCCTATCCGCGAAAAAGGAACATTATGCTCGCTTTAGTGTTGAAAAGCCCGAAAAAACGGAGTTTTTGCATGAGTAACGGAGGTTATTATCTGCAACGTGTAACTTTAAGCGACGGCCGTGAAGCGTGTTTTCGAGAATATCTGGATGGGTCAACTGAAACCGTTCCCATAAAACCTGTAACCCTTGCGATGCTCGGGCTTCGGCGCTTAAGCAGCGGGCGAATAGTTTCTAAAAATCAGAAGGAGGATTGAGAGAGTGAACGTACTATTCTCAAGGCATAACTTTGAAGTTATGCGCAGAAAGTATATGGGAGGTGAAAAATAATGGAAGAAAAACCAGTAATTCAACTTAAACCGAAAATAACGCCAGAACAGGTGAAGGAAAAACTCAAAGAGAAAAGCATAATCGGAGCTGAGGGAGAAGACCGCCACAAAGAAACGGAAAAATTAAACCGTGAAATTCAAAAAGCAGAAAAGCCGAAACGACAGAAAAAGGAGAAGCCTGAGAAAATCACGGCGACGGCAGAGTTCCCCGTGGAAAGCCGCATAAACAATTACGGATTTATCTTCATGCGAAAACAATGGCTCGCGGCTCTCGGTTGGGCGAAGGGTATGCGACTCAAAATCCATAAAAACCAAGACGGCAGCATAACAATAGAGAAGGTGTAAGCATGAACAAAACAATCTTTAATAGCCTTGCTGAAACCTCACCTTTAGATGAGGTCTGTAATCAAAAACAACTTATGTAAGAATTAGCTCAACGCACTTGATGCGTGAAGCCCGGTGGTGTAGCGGCCAAGCATAGCGGGCTTTGGACCCGCTGACGAGAGTTCGAATCTCTCCCGGGCTACCACTTCAAAACTTTAATCTAAGGTCTTTTTGGGGATATTTTGGGAGTAGAACGGTTCTAAATGGTTATTGTTTTCTGTAGGGGGTTTCTATTTTGGAGGAAGGTTTAAATTATCGGTTTTCCCATGATCTATTATGGGTCGATATAGTCCGTCTAGGAAGCTGATTCTGTCAGTTTTGAACGATTGTAAGCCTAGAAGCTGCAGAGATATCGTAAAAGCTACTAGGCTAAGTGGAAGCGCGGTGAACAATTCTCTTCTTCTCTCTTGGAAGAGAGGGCTTATACTGCGCACTAAGGAGACCTTGTATGAGCATGAGAGGATTTTTAAAGGACGCGGTGGAATCAGCCAGAACACTAGGCCCTACCACTTGTACCTTCTTCGCCCCGAAGGAAAAGATTTCCTGTTCATTGATGGCCACGAGTTTGTTAAGTATGCAGAGGAGTATTTGGATGTCCGTGGCGGCGGCAAGCGAAGCAAAGCCCAAACAATCCTTGACTTTATCAAGAAAAACAAGGATCGAGCATTCTACTCCAGCGAACTAGCTGAGCTTCTGAAGAATAAGGGTGTGAAAACTAGAGATGTAATGTCAAATGTGCGTCGCTTCGAGCGAAAGGGCATGGTGTATGTAAGGGGGTACAAGATGGATGATAGACAGACTCCGTTTAAGGAAGGATATCTCCTTACTTGGCTTAACCCAGAAAAGCCCAGACAAGAAGCCATTGAGGAAGCCATTCGCAAGTCAGACAAGGTTCTGGCTGATAGAGCGTCATCAAGTCCCTTCATGGAGAGGGTTCAGCGAATAAGAGACATAATCATAGAGCATTCGACGCTCAGAAAACTTGTTGGCTTCTCTTACATTCACAACAAGCTGAGTTGTTCTCTTCATGAAGTAGAAGGCGCAGTTGGCAGAGCCCTTCAGCTCTATCCCGACCTCAGGGAGGTAAAGCTGTTCGGCGCTTATCGCTATTACTACCATAACTCTTTGGCTGAAGAAGACCTCAACGCTGCGGTTGAGATGAAGAAAAACTATGTTCGCTTGGCAAAAGGCAGGGCTAATAGGGTAGGCCACAACTGGGAAGCTGTGGCAGAATGGTTTGTTGACAGGTTCACTACAGGAGCCAAATTCTGGGCTCAAAATCACAGGGTTGGAGGAATGGATCCCCGACGAATAACGCTGCATCTACTGAAGGGTGTTGGAGGCCGTAGAATAAGCGCTGAAGTTGACCGCGTGTGGGAGGTTACACCTGGAATTTTCGCCCCAGCAATCACCTACGTTCTGTCATGCAAGTGGGGATTGGTTGGCAAGAAGCACGTAGATGATTTTCTCGATGTTTTGAGGTGGAGCAAAGAGTTCGGCGTCGACACGCCAGACGGAAGACAAGTTAAGCAGGGAATAGTAGGTGTCTTTGCTGGTAGCGCCTTCGATCCAAAGGAGAATGTTAGACTGAAAGACGAGACCACAATTAGTCTGGCTTCTTATGCAGCGAGAACGAACATTCAGCTTCTGAAAGCGGCGGACTTCAACCAGAAACTCCACGAGAAGGGGTGCTCCAAAAAAGTTACTGTCCAAAAAGTCTGCAAAATAGCCAAAGACGAAAATGAGGTTCGTGAAATCCTGGATGCCATGTGGAAAAATCCCGAAAAAGGAGAAGAGATCCTAGGGAAAGCACTCGGAAAAAACGAGGACATTTACGGATTCGAGAAGATGATGGAAGAGACAAGCCCACTTAAGAAGGCTAAGGAGAAAGAACTGCTCGAAACTTCTCATCTAACCTAGAATTTTCGAGATTTTTCGAATCCCAAAGGGGTTCGCGACATAAGCTTTATATTTTCTTAAGAAAATCTTATGAGTAACCATGTATGGTGAGTTGTATGGGTAAGAAAGAGAAAGAGTCAGATTACGCGGTTTACAAGATTCCTAGGGAGCTAGATACGGAAGTAACTAAGATTGTGGGGAAGCACGGCTACCGCAGCAAGACGGAGTTTGCTAAGGATGCTATTCGGCGGCTTTTGCTTGAGTACGGAGTATCTGAAGAAAGCAAGCGGTGATGACGAACTCTCTCACAGACTTGTAGCCCAGTTCAGGCCTATCCTTTACTAGCTTCTCGACTTCTTTCTCCATCTCTTTTGGAATTCTAATCTCTTGTTCGTCCGTGGCGAGTCTCTCCTATGCTTTTACTCCTATAGCGATGTAGCTGGCCGTCATCTTTCCAAGCGAGAGAATGTCAAACCCTGTTGGAGTAATGTTTCTGTAGACCGTGGGCGTCATTAACACGCCTTCAGGCATTCCTTCCATAGACCAAAGCGTAGGTATAAGCGAGTTGAAGGCATCTTCGACGCTTGCTCTCAGTTTGTCAGCTGAAGTGTTTATGTTCGCTTCGGTAGAGCCTCTCAGCGTTTCCAGCGAGGTGTTCGTGGAGTCTCTGAAGCTTGCGAGGGATCGGTTTGCTGAGCTTATGGTTTCGTTGAAGTTGGCTTGCAGGCGTTCTCTGAAGTCGGTGAAGGAGGTCTGCACCTTCTGTCTGGCGTCAAGTAGCCCCTTGTTTAAGCTGTCTTGGATGTAGCCTCGATAAGAGTTGAGGGCAGCTTGAGTCTTTCCTCTGGCGTCGCCTAATCCAGTGTTGACGGAATCTTGGATATAGCCTCTGTAAGCGTTGAGGGCTGCTTGAACCTTAGCTCTTGCGTCAGCTAAGCCGGCGTTGACGCCTGCTTGTATTTGGTCTCGGTAGGCGTTTAGGGCGGCTTGGGTGTTGCCCGTCATCTTTCTCAAGCCGTCGTTGATGCCGTCTCGGACCTTGTCGATTTGGGACTGAATCATCACGTCCCAGAGCCAATTTAGAAAGCTGCCGACAACCCACCCGGGTCCATCAGCTATGGCGTTTCGAGCCCAGTTGAATAGACCCCAGTCTCCTAAGGCGGCTCTGAACTGGTCTCTGACGACTGGGCGTAGGTCGCCTCTGCCTATGCGGGAGATTTCTATGCTGGGCACGCTTACGGTTGGGATGCTGATTGTTGGTGCTTTTGGGATTTCGATGCCTGGGATGTTTATGGTTGGGGCGGTTGGGATATCAATTGTTGGTATGCTTATTGTTGGGGAAGCCGGGACGGCAACGGTGGGTACTGTCACTGTGGGGACTGAGACCCCTGGCACTTCAATCTTCGGGATGCTTATCTTGACTGCTGGGACGGCGTAGCGTTTTGGGCTGAACCATCCAGTGCGCACTTCGGCGCTGATTAATACTGCTGGTGCCTCAGCGAAGGTTCGCTTGAAAGTGACATGATACCACTTCTGTTCTTCTAGGTAGACTCGTCCGTATTCAAAGGGGAATTCTGGCATGCCTGGCGCTTGTGGAAGAATCTGCCTGATTATTCTCTCGATCTCTTCCGTCAGAGAAGCTTCGAGTGCTTTTGGAACTGCCATCTACTTCCACCAGCCCTTAGATTTCCCGTACGAGTAGGTGACCATGCCCGCTTCGATTGCAAGTGGTACAGCCGCAGCAGCCAGCGCGAGACTAAGCAAGCTTGAAGTGATTCTTTCTTCAACTGAGAGCTTCTCGCCTCTCAAGACTTTTGCAGCCGTCTTGCCTAGGTATGAGAATGCGTCCATTTTAATCGCCTAACTATCTACCATCTATGTAACCATTGAGGTTACCTTATTTATAATCTTTTCACAAAGCGCTTCAAAACGTCACGGTTATGAACAAGCTTGTAAAACAACATTGGCAAATCCTACAGCTAACGCAACTGCTCCGCCGACAATTAGAAGGATTCCCCACATGTAATGGTGTAGACGAGAAAGGTCTCCGAAATCCCTCACGTCATCAAAGAGGAGAACAACGCCAGAAACTAGGCCAGCTGCGCCTCCTATTAGCAATGGCCATTGCTTAGACAAGGCTTCAAACAGCTTTTCTCGGCTCGATTTATCTCTTGACTGCATCTCATCGGCTCCGTTGGCTTCTTTGAGCCCTCTCAAGTTCTTGAATTAGTTTAGGCGCATTATACCTGAGGAATTTCTGGATTGATTGAACAGGATCCATCTCGTTTAATCCGTGGAGGAGACCGTCGACGAGGATCAGAAAAGGGTATTTATGGAAGTGCGGATGTAGTAGATGGTCGATTGTTCTATTGATTGGTCCTTGTAGCTCTTTCCGTACAGTTTTGACGAGTTCGTCGATGTTGTCTTCTTGTTTTCTATGCGATTTTGGCATAAGGGTCTCCTAGAAGCTCGAAGCCTTCCAGGTTGTTTTTCACAGCCATGGCGTAGAAGTCCGCGTTAGACCACTGTTCCAAGTTGGCTTCGTAGAGGGCTTTCAGCTTGGCGCACTTAGTCAGATAGGCTTCGGATGCCTCGATGGCGGTTTTGCCCTCAGCGAGAGCCACAGGGATTGTGAGGAAAGTGTCGGTCAGGTCTTCAAGGTAGTTTCTTTCAACTGCGGGCAAGGCGACGTACACGTCGACTTTCCATCCCATGTATGCGCGGGCAGGGGCTCCCTTTCCGAGTTTTTGGCTGGTTCTGCAGGCAACAGCGTAGCACAGCTTGTTTTGAAGCATTCCCGAGTTGAGGAGATCTACTAGGGGCCATATGATCCCGCCCGCAGTAAGCGAGCCGAACCATTTGTCTAGCGTGCCGTGTCCAGCGTAGACTATGAAATCAGCTGGATTCAGCAACTGTTGAAGCGTGAACAAGAGGCGGTTTGCCTTCCAGAGGTCAAATCTGAAGACTTCTAAGCCTTTTTCTTCGAGCATGTTGGCTATGCGGTCTGCAACGTAGGCTGAGGCTGAAGTGGCGATGTCGTCGATGGGATAGAGGACCAGCACCCGAGTCACAGTAGAATCCGCCTTAACTTGACTTCAAGTGTTCCTGGAACTGTTGCGGGTGCTGTGTAGGGCTCGTATAGGGGTGAGCGCACTTTAAGCGTGTACGTTCCGGCTGGTACGTCGAATCGGGCCTGTCCGTTCTGATCTGTCGAAGTCTGAGAGCTGTCGAGCCAGACTGGTGTGTAACGGATTGGAGCCCCAGTTTCAGAGTCAACAAGGCGTACGTTAAGGAGCGGCATTATCGCTTTCCTCCGTGTTTTGTGAGGGCCAGAGGTACGGTTTTATGTCCTTTTCAACTTCGTTTTGCAGCCATCGTGCTCCCTTTGCTGTTTCTAGGATAGGAAGAACGTCTGGGCGATGCTTTTTGAGCCACTTAGAAGCGTATCCAACGTTGAGGTATTGCTCCGCAAGGGGTTTGGGGAATTTTGAAACTATTACGCGGCTGAACCCTAAGGCTGCGAGTGCCATGCGTACTGTTTGTTTGCGTAAGGCTTCTATGCGGTCTTTTTCTTCTGGGCTGAGTTCTGGAGGATAGTCAGGAGCTTGATCCGCTTGGTGTTGGGCTGTCCATCGTACCGTTTCGACAATGTACCAGTCGTGGTCAACCATGATTTGGAGATGCGCAGCGTCGAAGGGTGCTATGAGCCCCACGACCATTCTTTCAAGCGTCTTTGCCAATATTTTTGCGCTTGCCTTGCCGACGAGGCTTACGGTTCTTTCAAGGGACAGTTAAGGCGCCTCCTTTACCTTCTCTTCTTCGGAGCTAGAGGGTCGTTCTCGCGTATACCGGGTCAAAGTCAAGTTGTGCATGATTGGTTCTGTGGTTTGGGCGGTCGGATTGTTTGGTAGGGCTTCTGTACTTTCTGTGGTTTGCGGGGTTGCAGAGGACATGCGGGCTTCTACTGTTCCTTCGAACCATTGCTTTAGGAAGTATGTGAAGGGTTCCATGACTTTGTCGATGGCTTTGGAAACAACTCTTTCAGCCGCTCCTATCTTTGCTTCTTCTAGTCTGGTTTCTAGGTCTAAATCGTGTTGCTGTTGCCATTGTCTTTCAGCTTCTTGAAGCATCTTGTCCACTTCTCCTCTAGCCAGTCTAGTGTCCACAAGCTGGTAGCCCATGCCTTCGACGAGTTTCTTGGCTTCTTCTACAGTCACGGGAGTTTCTGTCGTCACAACCTTGTAGCCCAGTGTTTCCAAGAGTTTCTTTGCTTCGTCTTCTGCAGCCTTCACCTGCTTCAGAGAGCCCTCAATGCCATAACCTGCGATGGCAGCTTCGGGTGGAGCGCCCTCTTGGGCTGGTGGTTTGATGCCTATCGCGACGGGCATGCCTCGTCCGAAAACTCTGTTGAATTCGCGCTGATACCATTTCAGGGCGTCTAAGGCTTCCGAGGGAGTAATTGTTGGAGTCTTCTCTGCTTCTATCCCCTTGAGGGCCTCGTCGAGAGCCCTTGTTTCGGGCGGCTTAGGCTGCACTGTTTCTCGGGCCGATTTGGTTTGAGTGTTCTCCGCTTCACTTTTCGGGCTTGTTTCCAACCTTGGGAAGAGAGGTTGAGGCTTGAAAGCCGCCATCTCGGGGTCGTTCCATATTTCCTCGTAGTGTTTTTGGTACCTGTACCTGGTCAGTCCCGAGTCCTGAATGGCTTTGTTGACGCTTTTTCCCTCTTTGACAAGGCTTCTGAAAAGCTCAATTTTCTCTTCGTCACTCTCTCTTTCTGTCGTTCCGACACCGTTCTGGTCTTCCGTTCCGACGTCGTTCTGAGACATCTATATCACCATATATGTAACCATAAGAGTATCCTAATTTAAGCTTTCTCGCTCAGCGCTCCACTGTCTAGCTGCCTGTTGCTCCTTCTACCCCTGCATAATGCCGTGTCGCCGTACTGGTACGTCGGTATGGCTGATTCGAACATGCTCTTAACATGCGCTTAAATAGCTCCGAAGTGCACAAGTAGTAAATCAGAACGTAGCGTTCTGACGCCCGAGCTGTCTCGCGCCGAAGCTTTGAACAGGCTTTAGTCGCTTGATTTCTTCCTTAGTTCTTTGAAGTCGATGACATCGGGGCTCATTTCCACGAGTTTTTGCAGTTTTTCAGCTGTTTCGATCATCTTTGTCGTGGTACTGTAGGCTTGCACGACGTTCTCACGCTTGGCGGCTTCCTTCAACGCAGCGACATCAACCTTTAGGCTTGTGAGACCCCAGCCCACCCATTTCCAGTTGAACCTGGTTGGTTTCAGTGGCAGCTTCTTAAGGTATTTTTGCATGCTTTTCTCGAGGATTATGCCTTTAGCCTCGTCCACGACGATGGCGCGGTTGTCTTGCAGCGGCATGTTCCAAGCGATAAGATCGTCGAATCGGGCTCGGTACGGCGTCGGGTCGATGCCCTCTTCGCTTAGTTCCTTGTTGAACTCTTTCCACAGCTCCTCATACTCGTGGTCGCGGAGGATCTTTATGACAGGTTCTAGGCGTCTAGCCTCGTGCATTCTCAATGTTTCAGTCTTTGCCAGCAACCTTTCTTTAACGTCTTCAAGCCATTCGATTATTGATGTTACGTGAGTGTAGACAGCTACGGAGTTGCGTTTTTCAGCTTGTCTCTCGGCTGCTTTCAGCCATTCTTGAACTCTCTGAGAGATTGAGAATATCCATTTCCAGTCTAATGGTGCTGTCACCTTCACTTCTGGTATGGCCTCCTCAGCCTCCTTTACGGCTTTCTCAATTTCAGGTTCAGTTGGGGTTGGAACGGCAAGTTTTTCATACTCCTCCTTCAAGACGAGAACAGTTAGAACTGTTCCTCTTTTGTTCGTGATTTTCATAAGTTGGTACTTCTCCAGTTCGGTGTAAGGATGCTCGTGGACGATTGCGACTGTGTCGCATGTTTCTTCATCATGGACTGGAATAACCCATGTAGGCTCCTTAAACCCTGGCAGCAGCTTCTTCTCGGGCTTGACAGTCACGTTGACGTGTAAGAGTCTCACGTAGCCTCGTATTTCTTCAGGCAGTTCCTCAAGCGGAAGCCCAGGCGGAAGCTTCAGTTTCTGTATCTCTTCTCGAAGTTTTTGGATTTCAGCTTCCCACTTTTCTCGTTCTCTGCTTACCCTTTCCTCTGCAGCCTCTTCCACAACTCCGAGTTCTTCGGCTAGACTCTTCACCTCTGCTCTGTACCGTTCCCACTCAGAAAGCGGAATAGCCCGAGTCATCAACAATTCGTCTCTGGCTCGCAGCCAATAGTTTACTTCTTTAAGCTCTTCTTCCTCTGGAGTGGGCGCTTCAGGATTCTCCTTGAAGAACAGCTCCAACGCCTTGTCTAGGATTTCTCGGCGAGTAGGCATGTACGCAGGTCCAGCAGATTCTGGAGCCTTAGGAGGAGCCTTCGCCGATTTTTGGATTTCTTCAAGTCTTTTCTGAAGTTTTTCGCGTTGCTCCAGCCAGTCTATAGTTTCCACTTTGTCGGCTTTGGGCTCGACTCTTCCAGCCCAGAGATGAGATTGGACAAGTTTGTCCCATTCTTCGTCTCCGTAGAATCTTCTTGTGCCATAACGATATACTCTTTCGATTGAGCCGTGTTTTTTGATCAGTTCGTTTATAGCCTTGCTGTTTCTTTCTAGGCGGGTAATCCACTCTTCTGGGGTTTCCGTTTCAAGCTGTTCTTTGGCTTTCTGCCAGAAGTTCCCTCTCTTCAGAAAGGCTTCTTCCTCAGGGTCATGGATCCACCAGATGTCAAGGGTTCTGTCGTAGAGGTAGTGAGCCTTGTTGCGAATTTCGTCTTCGGTTGGAACTATCATTCAAGCACACCATACTCGAGAAGCTTGTATTCTATTGTGATGGGCTGTTTTTCTAGGTCCATGAAGGGAGTTTGAGGGTTTGACAAGTTGTGCGTGCCGGCGCCACTTTGTTTAAAGACCTCTATGTATCGATGTTTTTCGAAAATCTCGGCGTGCTGCGTGGGGATGACTGCTTCTTCATGAGTTCTGAAGGGTCCGTACACTTTTCGGTCTGTGCCTATGAAGCGCACCATGTCCCTTAAGAAGCGGACTCTAGCGTAGCCTGTCGGCACAGCTGGCGGCTTAGCACGTTCAAGCTCTTCAACAACTTCTTTAACCCACCATCTTCCGCCTGGACCAAACTCGGCGATTCCCTCCTTTTGCAGCCCTACTAGAATGTCGTTGAGCTCCTCGATGCTGTAGCCTTCTTCTTCAAGCTTCCTCTCAATCGTCTGTATGAGAACTTCCTTTCTGAACTCTTTGTTAAGCTCAGTCAGCACAGACAAGACGTTCTCTTTTGTAAGAGGTTTCAAACGCTTGATTTCCTCGGCTTTCTCGACGACTTCTTTTGGTTCAGTCGGCTTTATGGTCCAATAGCCGCGCATGTCCACTGCGTAGCCGCCCGGTCTCCTTGTCGGCCAGGGCTTAGACTCAACCAATCCTTTCTCCTTTAACCCAAGTAGCATGTTATGGAGGGGCTCAGTGAGGTATTCCCTAGCTAAGAAGCTCTCGAGCTCGGAGTAGCCGACGGCGTCTGTATCCGAAGCCTCTAAGAAGTCTCTTATCGCGGTGAGCGCTACATCTTCTGTTAAAGGTTTCAAAACTGGGGGTCTTTCCGGTAAAAAGTAGAGCTTCTTCCATCCAGCCTCTCTGATGTTCAGTTTTTTTTCTTTGACGAGTTGTCTAAGCATCTCTTCAACCTTGCTTATTTCGTAGCCTTCTTTTGCTTGGGCTTCTTCAATCTCTCCTGTTGAAAGCGCCGTGGGAGCTTTCTTCTCAACTTGTCTGAGGATATCATCTTTCGTTAATGCCTTAAGCAGTTCTAGCTTTTCTAGGAAGCGGGCTGAATCGTCATAGTTTGGAGCTGCATACGCCTTGAAGCTTACTGTTCCAAATTGGTATTCTATGCCGAGTGGCATGCGGTAAGCTCTAGCGCCCAGTATCCTAACTACTGGCCAGCCTTTTCTGAGGAATATTGTAGGTGGAAGAAACTGCTCAATCAGATGGATTTTGTAGCCTGCGCCTGAGTCTTGAACAATCTCTAATCCAAAGAGGTCTTTAAAAGCCAGCCAAACCTCTTCGTTGAAAGCCGCAGCCACTGCTTCGCGCTTAGCAAGTGTCCAAGCGAAGCCCACAGCGTCAGCTCCGGCTTTTCTTGCTTGGGCTAGAAAGCGCTTAAGTGGACGCCCATCGAAAGCTATTCTGTTGGGGAGGTCTATTTTAAACTCTGGAGCATCGAAGTCGGTCTTTTCTTCTTCAAATTCGCCTATTTCAGTCTCAGCGAGCATTATTTTGTTGTCCTTTCTTTTGATGACTGCTCTGTTTGCGCCTGTGGCTCTTAAGGCTCTGATGACGCCTTTTACCTTGCTTCGGTTGCTGAGTATGCCGAATGTTTCTTTGTCAATGCGGTAAAAATAGAAGGACTGCGGAGAAGCCGACAACTCATAAGCTGTGATTCTCTCCGAATCCATATTTCTTGCAACGATGCCTCCCGCAGTGAATTTTACGACAGCCTCGTCCGTGTTTGTGAAAAGCAAATCGAAGAACTTCTCAAACTCGTCCAAGTAATCTTCGACTAGAAGGCTCAAATCAGAGTCTCCGCCTTTGCCACTCTAGCCTTTTCCCTTAGCCTCTCGTACTCTCCCTCTTCAGCGTCTGGGTTTGAGCCTGAAGAACTGTGCTTGCTTGATGATTCCTCATACCATTCTGCTGGGCATTCTTCAAGCTTCTTTTCGATAAGCTCCATAGCCTTGCTGACGGCTGATTCAAGCTCCAACTCCTTTTTCTCTCGAGCCCTGACGAGAACCAATTTCAAAGCCTTCAAGGCTTCGTAGAGGTTGAAACAACGAATCCTCTGCATGGTAATAGGTTCTTCTTGAGTTTGAGGGGAACCATCACTGTTTGGGTTTGAGTGACTCGAGGGTAGTTCTTGTTTGAAAATGGCTAGGGCAGGTGGATACCAACCCTTCTCCTTCTGCAGCTCATAGAACCTTTTTACAGTCTCTTCATAGTTGGCTGTTTCGAAAACAACAGTGTTATCGTGCACCAAAATCCACTTGATGAACGCCCCCTTTTTCATCGTTTCGAGAAGTTTTTTGGCTTTCTGAACCTCTTCTTCGGTTACTCCATAGATTTCTTTGAGAATTTTTTCGCTGACTCCAGCCTTAAGAAGAGAGGCAATTTCATCAATTGAGCCTGATGTTTTTCTCTCCAAAACCCTCAGCAGACTACGTGCCTTTTCTAGCTGAGCTCTCACTTCCGAGATCATGTTAGCGGCTAAGAACTTCTTTGCCTCGCCAACTACCTTTTCGATGT